>UBUL01000044.1 GCA_900468625.1 Hyphomicrobiales bacterium | reverse complement strand
CTGTCGCGGCGCGTGGCCGAGCTGGAGGCGAGCCTCGATCTGCGCCTGTTCGAGCGGGGCACCAGGACGCTGAAGCTCACCGAAGAAGGACGGGCCCTTTACGAGCGAACGGCGCAATTGATGACGGAACTCGAGGAGACGGCAACGGCGATCGCGTCGGGCGGACATAGTCCCCGCGGCCGATTGCGGATCAGCGCGCCTCTGCTCTTTTCCCAGACCGCGATGGCCAAGTTGGCGGCGGGCTTCGCGCGCAAATTTCCCGACGTCAGACTCGAGCTCACAAGCGAAGACCGGGCTGTCGACATGATCGAGGAAGCCTATGACCTCGTGATCCGCGTCAATCCTGAGCCGGACGCCAACCTAGTTGGGCGCGTATTTTTGCATGACGGGCTGGTCGTGGTTGCCAGTCCCGATCTGCATCTGCCACCCGATAACGAACCAGTGTCCGCGGTCGTGCGGGGACCCGTCGGACAGCCCGAAATCTGGGAGGCGTCGACGTCGGCCGGAAGAAGGAGCTTCTCGGTGACGCCTGTACTCGGCCTGTCGTCGCTGGTGATGGTGCGCGACGCGGTGCGAATGGGTATCGGTGCAGCACGATTGCCGCTTTCGCTCGCCAGTCCCGATCTGGCTTCCGGCAGGCTCGTGAACTGGGGTGATATCGAAGACGTCGAGACCACGCTCTGGGCGCTGTATCCGAGCAGGCGACTGCTCAGCGCGCGGGTGTCGGCGTTTCTGGAGTATCTGAGACAGGCGTTTCCGAAAGGAACCCCCGACGAACTGGCCGCCTATATGAGTGAATGACCGCGGCCGGCTGGCGGGGAAGGCCGCCGTCCCTTTGACGTTCAGGCAACGAGCTGAAGCGCGAGCAAGACCGCAAAGACGCCAAGTGGCGCGAGATGAGAGGGCTCGCGGTGACGCAGCACGGTAAGGACCGCAGCCGCGATGATGATTCCTCCCAAGATCAAACCAACGTTGCGCGTTGCTGGAGTAGCGATCAGTGCGGCGACCAGCATCTCCAACGCGCCGGTGATATGAGTCCACCAGCGAGAGTAACCCCAGCGCGCGAAGCTGCTTTGCGTCGCTGACGTTCCGATGGCGTTGAACAGGCCAGCACCCGCAAAGGCGGCGACCAGCAGCCAGATTGTGAGGTCGTGGAGCATCTCAAGCTGCTCCAATGATCAGGGGCACCGCGGCCAGGATCATCAGAGCGGCGGTGAGGCCGTGCATTCCGAGCGCCGCCTTCGTCGATCCCTTGGCGGCCAAAATGAGCGACATGTCGCCGACGGCGATGAAGGATTCGATCAACAGCACGATGCCGACGATGCGCGGGCTTCCCCAGATCATCATCGCCAGCACGACTAGGCCAGCCACGATATCGCGGACGCCTTTCAGGCGGAGCCACCAGGCAACGTTCGCGCCTTCTTCAGGCAGAGGCAAGCCGAAGCTCTGCGTCGCTCCTCTTGGATTGAAGATATACATGCCGCCCATCACAATGATGCCGGCGGACGCCAAGAGCGCCACTCCATTTGAAAACCAGTACATGTCCGTGTCTCCTTGTTGGACGATACATATTCTAGCGTTGCTAGTTAGTCAAGTGGTGCTATTATGAACGCGTAAAGAGGAGACCGAACGTTGGGTGTGGCAGAGAGAAAGGTCAGGGAGCGGGCCGAGCGCGAGCAGCGCATCGTGACAGCAGCGCGCGAGATCGCCGAGCGGGAGGGGTGGAGCGCGGTTACGATTCGCCGGCTCGCCGAGGAGATCGAATACAGCCAGCCCGTGCTCTATTCGCACTTCGAGAACTGGGACGCGATTGTGACGGCGGTTGCCGTGCTGGGGTTCAGCGAACTTGCGAACGCACTCAGCCCGACGGGACAAAGCGGCACGTTCTGCGAAGCTCGATCTGGAAACGTAACGGACATCGGTGGCAGATGCTTTTCCATCAGGGTACGATTAAACGGAGCTAATTGCCGGGTTCAGATCGAGATACTAGTCGCGCTGCAAGCTCGCTGACGGTGCTTCGATTATTTCGTTGATGAGGTCGTTGTCCCCGATGAGAACGACGGCCTCTATGCCTCGAGTTATCGCAGTGTAGAGCATGGTCCGGTCCAGCAGCTTTGACCGGACGACAGGGATGATGACCCGTCTGAATGCCGATCCCTGAGCCTTGTGGACGCTGATCGCCCAGCCGTGGGTAAGCTTCTCAAGGTCGGCCGTGGTGATCACGTCTTCAGCGCCGTCGTCGAACTGTAAGCGCGCAAATCCCTGCACCTGTTCATTGGGATGGCCTTGATTGATTCTATGTCCACAACGGAGACTGTGGACATAATGACATTGACTGGCGTGGGCTCATCCGGGTCGCTTCGGGTGACGAAGGTTCTTCGCAATGGAAAGCGGTGGTCTGATCCTATCGAGAAGGAGCGTTTGATCGATGCGGCCCTTGAGCCGGGGTCTATGGAGAAACGCTCGTTGCTCGTCCATGAAAAGCCGATCACGGCGGCAACTACAACATGGGAGCGGAACACCGGTTACGAAGGAACAGGGTCTTTGGTTCACCCTTTTAACTAAAAAGGATCGAACAAGCTCCTCTTACCTGCGCTAGGTAAGAATCGACATCCAGCGCTTTGATTGCGGCTTAGCCATCTATTGTGGCGGCAGCGTCGTTATTTGTCGCGCCAAGATCAGTTCGGATGATCTCAGCTGTCTTCTCGTAATGCTGCTGCAGCAACCGTTCAGCTTCCGCGGCATCCCGATCAAGTACGGCTTTGAGGATACGCGCATGCTCGTCACTGACCTTGCGCACGCGAAAGGCCTTGCGGATCGAAAGTGCACGATAGCGGTAGAGCCTATCGGCGAGTTGCTCGCAAAAGCCTATCAACGGCCGCGATCCGCAGCCGCCGATCAGCAGCGCGTGAAAAGCGCGATGAAGCCTTTCCCATTCCGGATTGTCCTCGAAGTGTTCCGGGTTGAGTGAACGTGGGATGCGCTCCAGCCGGTGATGGGCGACCAGAAGCGCCTCTTCCCAGTCGGGCGTTGCATTCGCCATTGATTCCCGCAGCGCCAGCGTCTCCACCCAACAGCGCGTTTTCGTCAGCTCATGCAATTCATCCAGGCTGATGGGTTTGACGAAGAAGCCGCGCTGCTCCTTTCCGATGACGAGATCCTCTGTCGTCAGTCGGTTCAGCGCCTCGCGTAGCGGTGTCTGGCCGGCATCGTAATGCTCGATCAGAAAGCGCAATTGCAGCTTGCGGCCAGGCTCCAGGCGCGTTGAGAGAATGTCGGCCTTCAGCTGCTCATAGATGCTGGTTGCCAATGTCGCGGGGCTTTCGGCCCCATTCTTCAGCAAGTTGACGTTCATGGTGATCTCTGGCTTGCAAATCGCTTTTTATATACACGAGGAAGTGTCGGCGCAAAATTTATAAATTTTATCTTTACGACAAAAATTTTGTACATTATGAGGGGTGTTAACGACGGAGGATTCGATGAGCGGAGCGAAAGGGGGAGCGACAGGCGCCTTTGCGAGTGGCTGCGCTTGCTGCGGCATTGATATCCACTGTCACGTTGTGCCCGCCCATTTTCCGTTTCCGGCAGGGGGTGCCTCGATCCGTGGCTGGCCTTCGATGGTTGCCGCAGATACCTGCCACGCAACGGTCGTCATCGACGACAAGCGCTATCGCACTGTCAGCGATGCCTGCTGGGTCGCCGAGCGGCGGCTGGAGGAGATGGACCGGACCGGCATCCGCATTCAGGCGCTGTCTCCCATGCCGGAACTGTTCAGTTACTGGATCGAAACGAACGCAGCCCGCGACCTTGTTCGATACGTCAACGATGCGATCGCGGCGATCACAGGGGGGAGTGAGGGGCGTTTCGTCGGGCTCGGAGGTGTTCCGCTTCAGGATATTGATCTTGCAATTCTCGAATTGCATCGCATCGTCGGCGAGCTCGGCTTTCGTGGAGTTGAGATCGGCAGCAATATCAATGGCGTGCCGATCGGCGATCCTCGTTTCCACCCATTCTTTGCGGAAGCCGAGAGGCTTGGCGCTGCGGTCTTCGTACATGCGGTGCGTCCGGCTGGCATGGACAGGCTGCTCGGGCCGGGGCCGCTTCAGCAGGTGCTCGGCTACCCGACCGATGTCGGATTGGCGGCTGCATCCATGATTACCGGCGGGCTGCTTCAGAAACTCCCGAAGCTGCGGATCGCCTTCAGTCATGGCGGCGGCACATTTGCCTCGCTGCTGCCGCGGCTGGAGCAGGGCTATTCCGCTTTCCCGGCGCTCAACGAGATCATGACGGAGAGCCCTGCTATGCAGGCGCGACGTTTCTATGTGGACTCGCTGGTCTTTGACGCGAACATGCTGCGCCATCTCGTCGCCGTCTTCGGTGAGGAGCGCGTGCTGCTCGGAACCGACTATCCCTTCAATTTCCGTGAGAACGAGCCTGTCGCTCGCATCCAGGAAGCGTTCGCCGACGAAAAGTTGCGCGAGCGCCTGACATTCGCGAACGCGCGAGCGTTTCTGGGCTTGGACGAGGTTTGACCTTATGACTGAATTTCCTGTCATCGCTTTGCGCAGCGTGGAACTGGGTACGCCCGATCTCGCGTCGTCTGTCGATTTCTATACCCGCGTCTGGGGCCTGGATGTCGTCGCCGAAGTGGAGGGCAAGGTTTTCCTGGCGGCAACGGGTGCTGATTTTCATGTGTTGGAGCTAAAGCAAAGCAACCGTTCGGAATTGCGCAAGATCAGTTTTCGCGTCGGTTCGGCTGAAGCGCTGGCGTCGCTTTTCGCAAAGACGATTGCCGCAGGCTGTACTGTCCTGCGCGACATCGGACCCGCCGACGGGCCTGCGCACGGCGAGCGCTTCGTTATCCGCGAGCCACAAGGCTCTGTGCTGGAATTTGTGTGCGGTGACCTCCGCAAGCAGGGGCGCGTGGTTGCCAGCAGGCCGGGGCGTCTCGCTCATGTCAACATCAACAGCAGTCAGATCGAGGCACTTTCGGCCTTCTATCGCGATGTCCTGGGTTTTCGCTTGACGGATCGATCGAGGCTTATGGCCTTCCTGCGCTGCAACGACGACCATCATGCGATCGTGCTGGCTGAAGCGCCGTCAAACGGGCTGAACCATGTCGCCTTCCTGATGCCCGATCTCGAATCCGTCATGCGAGGCTCGGGCCGCGTCGTCGATCACGGCTATCCGATCGGCTGGGGTGTCGGTCGGCATGGGCCGGGCGACAATGTCTTCGCCTATTTTGTCGATCCGCAGGGTGTGGTGATCGAATACACCGCGGAAGTCCTGCAGGTGGACGACGGCTACCGGGCTCGAGGCCCGGAGGAGTGGGTCTGGCCACCTGGCCGGACTGACCACTGGGGCATTGCGCCTCCAAAGAGTGACGCCTGCAAGAAGGCGCAGATTTCCATTGGCTTTTCCGGCGCCTGATGCGCCCCATAGACATTTGCAGAGGCATGCCCCGTGAAGAACGACAATGATATTTCGAACCGCTATGATGTGCTGGTGGTCGGGTTCGGCCCGGCTGGAGCCGTGGCCGCCGGCATGCTCGGTGCGCGAGGCCATTCCACACTCGTCGTCGATCGGCTGATCGATATTTACGACAAGCCGCGCGCCATCGCGCTCGACCATGAAATCCTGCGCCATTTCGACAATATGGGCATTGCCGACGAGGTGCTTCCCCATATCGCACCATTCACAGCATCTCAGCACTTCGGCGTCGAGGGACAACTCATCCGCCGCATCGACATGGTGCCTGAACCTTATCCGCTCGGATACACACCGAGCATGGTGTTTACCCAGCCTCCTGTCGAGGCCGTCTTGAGGCGTCATGCCGAGAGCTTCGACTGCGTGACGACAGAGCTTGGCACGGAAATGGTCGATCTCGACCCACGGGCGGATGAGGTGGTCGCGACGCTTCAGGATTTGTCCAGCAAAAGTCGCAAGGTCGCCGCAAAATATGTAATCGGCTGTGACGGTGCCTGGAGCCGCGTGCGCGAACTGTCCGGAATGAAGCTTGAAGATCTCGTCTTCGACGAGCCGTGGCTCGTGGTCGATGTGCAGGTGCACGAGGCAGCACTTGCCAATCTGCCGCAGACTTCAGCCCAGTTCTGCAATCCAACGCGCCCCACAAGCTACATCATGGGGCCAAAGAACCACCGCCGATGGGAAATCATGCTTCTGCCGGGCGAGGACCCACGCGAGATGGAAAAGCCCGACAATGTCTGGCGGCTGCTGTCGCCCTGGCTGCTACCCGAAGACGGTGAGCTGTGGCGTGCCGCCGCCTACCGTTTTCATGCACTCGTTGCCGACGTATGGGGGCGGGGCAGGGTGCTTATCGCCGGCGATGCCGCGCATCAGCAGCCGCCCTTTATCGGACAGGGCATGTGCCAGGGCCTGCGCGACGTTTCCAATCTCGTCTGGCGGCTCGATCGCATCCTGAAGGGACAATCTTCTGAGGCGCTGCTGGACACCTACACGGTGGAACGCAAGCGGCATGTGCAGGCGCTGACCGGCAAGATCAAGGCGATCGGCCAGACGATCTGTGAACGCGATCCCGTCGCCGCCGCCGCGCGCGACGCCCGCATTCTTGCAGAGGGCGGCGGTCAGCCACTGACCATGACTCGCCAGGAAATCGTCCCGCCCATCGAGGACGGCCTGATCGCCGAGGACGGCACGCCGGCACGCGGATTGCTGTTTCCGCAGCCTGCGATCGTCGAAGGTTCGGGTCAGCGCCTGATGGACGCCTTCACCGGGCCGGAATGGCGGCTGGTTCTCGATGGCCGCCAGATCGGCGTGGCAGAAGGACAGACACTGGCCGAAACGATCGACGGGATCGTGGTGAAGGCTGTTGTGCCCAAGGATGCCGATGCAATCGACCCGTCGGCACTCCGGGAGAAGGACGGTGTGCTTTCCGCCTGGTTCGACCGGCATGGCGCGGTCGCCGCGCTCGTGCGTCCTGACCACTATGTCTTTGGCGCTGCCCGCAGCATCGAGGCGCTTCGCCAGCAGATCGCCGATCTACGGACGCGTCTCGCTTGAGGCAGCGTCGGCAATTGCAGTTTTCATTGAGGTTCTGGGAGGAACACATGTCCGAGTCAATCGCCGATACAACCAATAAATGGCAACCTTTTGCCGTCCTTATCCTGCTTTTCCTGTTCCAGACGCTGAACTTCTTCGACAAGCTGGTCTTCGGCCTTTCCGCGGTGTCGATCATGAAAGACCTTGGTATTTCGCCACAGCAGTTCGGGTTGATCGGCAGCAGTTTCTTTCTTTTGTTCTCCATTTCTGGCGTTCTCGTCGGCCTTTTCGTGATCGGTCGCGTCCCCGTCAAATGGATCCTTGTCATCCTCGCGGCAATCTGGTCGATCGCGCAGATCCCGATCTATTTCACCAGTTCGGTCACCGTTCTGGTCGCCTGCCGCATTTTGCTCGGCCTTGGAGAGGGACCCGGACTGCCGACGGCATTGCATGCTTGCCATAATTGGTTCAGCCCGCAAAAGCGGAGCGTCCCGAGCGCCGTCGTGCTGCAAGGCATCAGTGTCGGCCTGCTCGCCGGTGGACCGATCCTAACCTATGTGATCGTCAATTATGGCTGGCGTTCGGGCTTCCTTTTCTGCGGGCTGATCGGCGTCGCCTGGATCATTGCGTGGCTACTCATCGGCGGTGAGGGGCCGCATGCGGTCGCAGAGAATGAAAAGGCCCGAGCCGTGGCGGGCGAGACCCCGATTCCAGCCCACAAGCTCTGGCTCGACCCGACCGTGATCGGCGTTATCATCATGTCGACCATGTCTTACTGGATCGTCGGCATGTCGGCCACATGGCTGCCGCCCCTCCTGCAGCAGGGTCTCGGCTATTCACAGACCCAGACTGGCTCAATCATTTCGGCCGTCTATATCTTCCAGTCGCCGCTGTTGCTGGTCGGCTCGTGGATTGCGCAGCGCATGCTTCAGAAGGGCGTGAGCAAGCGCGCCGCCCTCGGTAGCGCTTCGGGCTATGCGCTTCTCGTCAGTGGCCTGGCGCTGATCGCCTCGGTTCATGTTAGCGGCCCGCTGCAACTGGCGCTGATCGCGATCGCCTTTGCCGCTCCGAGTCTTACGACGATCTACGGCCCGATCACGCTCGGTAGCGTCGCACCCGCCGTCCAGCGCGGCCGGCTGATCGTCGTGATCTATTCGGCAAATGCGGTGTCCGCACTCGCATCCAACGCCGTCACGGGCATGATCGTACAGGCCGCCGGACCCGATCATGTCGCGGCCGGTTATGCAAACGCCATGTTGTTCACGGCTGCAATCCTCATCATCGGCGCAATTTCCGCCTTCGCGCTGATCTTTCCGGATCGCACCATTGAACGCTTCGGCAGGATAACGCGCTTCGCCGATCAAATGCAGCGGGTGTGAAAGCGCCCGCCACCCAGTCTGACCCCTACAGGAGCAAGAACCATGAGACTGTCCACCGTCAAGATCGCCGGCCGCACGACCTGGGGCGTCATCGAAAACGATCGCTTCCTCGATGCCGGCGCGGTTCTCGCATCGCGCTATGCCGATCTCAAATCGGCTGTGGCAGCCGGTCTTGCCGGCGTTGCCAAAGCAGCCGCCTCCGCTGCCGCCACGCCGCTCGGTGAAATCGAATGGCTGCCGGTAATCCCCAATCCCGACAAGATCCTCTGTGTCGGCCTGAACTATGAAATGCATCGCAAGGAGACGGGGCGTGCAGAGGTGGAAAATCCGACGATCTTTGCCCGCTATGCCAATAGCCAGACCGGCCATCTCGCCCCGATCGTGCGCCCGAAAGTATCGACCGAGCTCGATTTCGAAGGTGAGCTGGCGGTCATCATCGGCAAATCAGGTCGTTACATCACCCGCGACGAGGCCATAGGCTACGTTGCCGGCTATGCCTGCTACAATGACGGCAGCGTGCGTGATTTCCAGCGTCACACGCATCAGTTCACGCCGGGCAAAAATTTCCCCGATACGGGCGCCTTCGGGCCTTGGATGATGACGCCGGATGAGCTCGGTCCTCTGCCCGATCTTCGCATTCAGACGCGTCTCAATGGGGCTGTCGTGCAGGACGCTATCTTCGGTCAGATGATCTTCGATATTGCCCGGCAGATCGAATATTGCTCCAGCTTCACGCGCCTGGAGCCGGGTGACGTCATTGTCAGCGGCACACCAGGCGGGGTTGGCGCCAAGCGGCAGCCGCCGCTGTGGATGAAGCCGGGAGACGTCGTGGAGGTGGAGATCGACAGGCTCGGCATTCTCAGCAACCCGATCGTCGACGAACTAGGTTAGTATATTCTTACAGTTCGCGGTTGCGAATTGATGGGGGCCGGCGAGCCGACAGGGTCCGCCAAAGCAGATGAGGCGGCGCGGTTTGCGCCCCTTCAATTTGCCGGGATCGATTGAAATTCTTTCGGGAGGAATGCCATGAAACAGGTCATTGCCTTGTGTGCGGCTATATCGCTGCTCGCTTCAACAGCTTTATCGCAGGAGCAGCCGGCACTTTCGGCTCGCGTCGCCAGGACGCTGACCATTGACGGGCTTTCCTTCAAGGATCTCAATCGCAATGGCAAACTTGATCCTTACGAGGACTGGCGCCTGCCGGCTGCCGAGCGCGCCGCCGATCTCGTCAGGCAGATGACGCTGGAGGAAAAGGCCGGGCTCATGATGCATGGCACGGCTCCATCCGTAGGCCCCGGCTCCGGCATGGGGGTCGGGACCGAATATGATCTTGGCCGTGCCAAGGACATGATCGATAAGCGCAAGGTCGTCACCTTCATCACCAGGCTGGCCGGCGATCCTGCTGCCCTGGCTGAAGAAAACAACAAGCTCCAAGAGATCTCGGAGGCTGGGCGGCTCGGTATTCCGGCGACGATCAGCACCGATCCGCGCAATCACTTTCAGTTCGTGCTGGGTGCGAGCGTTGCGGCTGGGGGCTTCTCGAAGTGGCCTGAAACCCTCGGGTTCGCGGCGATCGGCGACGCCGCGCTTATGCGGCGGTTTGGCGATATTGCCCGTCAGGAATATCGCGCCGTCGGCATTCAGGAGGCATTGTCTCCCCAGGTCGATCTTGCCAGCGATCCTCGCTGGCCGCGCATCAACGGCACGTTCGGGGAGGATGCGCAACTTTCCAAATCCATGGCGGAAGCCTATGTCGCAGGGTTCCAGAACGGTGAGAACGGCATCAACAAAGACAGTGTGATCGCGGTCGCCAAGCACTGGGTCGGTTATGGCGCGGCAAAGGACGGGTACGACAGTCACAACGCCTATGGCCGCCACGCGACCTTTCCTGGCAACAATTTTGCCGAGCACCTCATTCCTTTCGAGGGAGCCTTCAAAGCAAAGGTCGGAGGCGTGATGCCGACATACTCGATCCTGGATGGCGTGACCCTTGACGGCAAGCCACTGGAGCCAGTGGGTGCCGGATACAGCAAGCAGCTTCTGACCGACCTCCTGCGCGGAAAATATGGCTTCGACGGTGTCATCCTCAGTGATTGGCTCATCACCAACGACTGTAAGGGAGCCTGCCTGGACGGTGAGAAGCCCGGTGTAAAGCCGACTTTGAACGAGGAAACCTTCGGCATGCCTTGGGGTGTCGAGGATTTGAGCCGCGTCGACCGCTTCGCCAAAGCCGTCAATGCCGGTGTCGATCAGTTTGGCGGAGTGACGTCCTCGGACCTTCTTGTCGAAGCGGTGAAGGACGGAAAGATAGGCAAAGAGCGCATCGATCAATCCGCAACTCGTATTCTTGTCCAGAAATTCGAGCAGGGCCTGTTCGAGAATCCCTATGTCGACCCGCAAAAGGCGCAGGCAATCGTCGGCAATCCGGCATTTGCGGCAGAAGCGAACGCCGCGCAGGCTAGGGCAATGGTGCTGCTCGACAATAAAGCCAAGCTGTTGCCGGTTCAGAGCGGCAAGAAAGTGTTCGTTTACGGCGTCGATCCAAAAGTGGCGGCCGCCCGAGGGTTTACAGTCGTTGCCACAGACGGTGAAGCCGATTTCGCGCTGGTGCGGCTGAATGCACCCTATCAGCAGCCGCACATGAATTATTTCTTCGGTTCCCGTCACCAGGAGGGCGATCTCGATTTCAAGGATGGCAATGCGGACTTCGAGGCGTTCAAGGAGACGGCGAAGCAGGTTCCGACAATTGTCTCCATCTCTCTGGCACGTCCGGCGATCCTCACCGGAATTCGCGAGCGTGCTGCTGCCATCCTCGCCAATTTCGGCGCAAGCGACGCGGCCCTGTTCGATGCGATCGAGGGCAAGCAGAAAGCGGAAGGTAGGCTGCCTTTCGAGCTTCCTTCATCGATGGACGACATACGCGTGCAGAAACCGGATGTGCCGCACGACACCCGTAAACCTCTCTTTCCGATCGGCTACCATTTGCGATACTGATGCGCTCAAATTACTCGCCAGCGCCGCTTGAATGGTCCGATGCCATGAACGCGAGGGCAGCTTCCGATACGCCGTCTTTTCTGCCCGAGCGAGGCTGAGCCAGCTATGTGGTGGCGTGACCATCACATAAAACCTGCAGCGGCGTGGTCGAACTGCGCGCTGCAGGATTACTGTCTCACTGCTCCAATAGAAAAAGCTGCTACTGCAACTTGATCACGACCTTGCCTTTCGAACGGCTCGTTTCGACATAGGCAAGTGCCTCGGGCGTCTGGCTGATGGGAAATAGCTTGTCATTGCTCCTCGGGCCAAAGAAAGGGCGGTCTCGAGCAGCACCTTTGCGCCAGTCTCTATATTTTCCGAGGTGACGAATTCGGCCTCGTTATGACTGATGCCGTCTCGGCATGGAACAAAGATCATCGCTGTCGGTGCAACGCGGCTGACGAATAGTGCGTCGTGAAAGGCGCCGGAAACTATTTTCATGTTGGGAACGCAGAGCCTTTCGCATGCACTGTCGATTACATCGACAACTGTCGTGTCGAACTTTCCAGGTGCCAGGTCGAAGCGTTTTTCGATGAGCACGTCGACCATATGGCGCTTGGCCGAGGTGCGGCATTCCGCGTCGATCCGGGCTTCGATGGAAGAAAGCAGCTCTTTCGACGGATGGCGGATGTCGATGGTGAATGTGACCTTGCTCGGAATGACGTTGACGGAACTGGGTTCGACGCTCATTCGGCCAACGGTCAACCGCGCCATTGGATCGGCCGGCATGACGACTAGCTGCAGTTGCGCAATCGCCGCGACGGCAGCCGCCATCGGATCTTTGCGAAATTCCAATGGCGTCGTGCCGGCATGGGCCGCCTCGCCGATAAAGGAAACTTCAAGCCACCTGGTCCCCTGTACGCTGGTGACGAGGCCGATCGGGATGCCCGCGCGCTCGAGCACGGGTCCCTGCTCGATATGCACCTCAACGAAGGAAGATACGGCATGGCCGACCGGCTGCATCTTAGCTTCCGGCAGTGCCTTCAATGTCGCCGCCAATTCATCGCCAAGCCTTGTCCCGTCGGTACCGCGTGTATCCCGCCACCCGGCAATGTCGCCCACACCAACAAAAGCCATCGATCCCATGCAGCCGGGGGAGAAGCGGCTACCTTCCTCGTTGGTCCACGACACCATTTCGACGGATCGCTCCGTGACGACGCCAGCATCCTGCAGGGCTTCCAGTACCTCGAACGCAGATAGCGTCCCAAGAGCGCCATCGAACCTGCCTCCAGTGGGCTGACTATCAAGATGGCTACCGATCAAAACGGGTGGCAATGACGGATCGCGTCCCGCGCGCGAAATGAACAGGTTGGCGATCGCATCCTGGTAAACGTTGAACCCGCGGGCAAAGGCCAATTCCGCAAGCAGGCGTCGGGCCGCCCTATCCTCGACGCTCAATGCTTGACGGTTCACCCCGCCCGCTTGCGTTGCTCCAATCGATGCAAAATCGGCAATGCGCTGTAGCAGACGCTGCGCATTGATTTGGGGGGATGACGTCATCGATGGACGCCTGTCACGAAGTCTTTTACCCGTTGCGGATCGACTGCGTTCCACCAGACGCCGTCATACTTCAATGAGCTTGCGACGATCACGCCATCGGCTACCGAAAGTATGTCGTTACCATTCTCCGGCGTCACACCGCTGCCGACGAGCGTCGGCAGGCCCGCCGCCTGCTTGATCATTCTGATGTAGTCGAGATCGGCTGCGTGGCCTGTCCTTTGGCCGGTGGCGATAACCACATCCGCGTCAAAGAAGACGAGATCCTTGACCTGTTCTTCGACGGGTCGATCCGCAACGATGGCATGCGCTCCATGCTTGACATGCGCATCGGCAAAGATGCGGATCCCATGGGCATTGAGCCGGGCGCGATAGCGCATTGCGCGAGCCGCTTCTCCTTCGATGAAACCTTCATTGGCGACATAGGCGTTCGCCCATTGATTGACGCGCACGAAGCCCGCTCCTGCCGCACTGGCGATTGCCAGCGCCGGAATGGCGGCATTGGCAAGAACATTGATGCCAATCGGATCGCCGAGCTCGCGGCGGATGCGATCGGAGATGACCGCCATGTAGGCCGAGGTTTCTGGGCCGATATCATCGGGTTTCGAAAATGGGATGTCGCCGTGGTTTTCAATGATCACGGCGTCGCATCCGCCGGCAAGATAGGCGCGAGCGTCGTCGAGACCCCGTTGGTAGACTGTCTCGATCGCCTCTCCTGAATAGCGCGGTGATCCTGGAAGCGGCGCCAGGTGAACGACGCCGATGATCGCCTTGTCACGTCCGAAGAGCTCGATGAGCGCGTTGCCTGCTACCTGTCCGATCGGCTTCGTTGTCCCGGTCATGTGTTTTCCAGTTCTGATCTCTTGATGATTTCCAAAATTTCCGCCCGTGAGGGGTAGGAGGCGAGCGTCCCAAGGCGACCGACTGAGATGCCGGCGGTCTTGCTTGCCACTTTCGCAGCTGCAGTCAGGGATTTTCCTTGTGCGAGCAGGCCAACGAGGACGCCCGCAAAGCAGTCACCCGCACCGCTGGTGTCAACCACCGCACTCTTGGACGCTGCGAGGATAACAGGCGCATGATCCGCCCGATCCCATATGAGACTGCCTTGGCTTCCAAGCGTCACGACGACGCTTCTTGCTCCATTGCCGAAAAGAACGTTTGCCGCAGCAGTTAGGCTTTCAGTGTCGGTCAGCGCCGAGGCTTCGCCTTGATTGACGATGACAAGATCCACATCGGCAAGATCCTCGACCGTCATATCCGACAGCGGACTGGCATTGAGAACCGTCTTCAGACCTGCTCTTCCGGCAAGTCCCAGACAGGTGGCGGTGACGTCCCTGGAAAGGTTGCCCTGCATCAGAAGGATGTCGCCCTTGCCCCAGGCCTGCGCCAAGGCCGATTGCCGGATCGGATCGAAGGCTCGCGCACAGGCGACGGCGCTGACGATGGCATTTTCGCCGCCTTCTTCCAACAGGATCGTCGAACGGTCGGTGGAAAGAGGCAGGCGGATCAGTCGATCAACTTCCAGGTCGCTCTTCAGCACCTCGGTCACGCCGCCGGCCATGTCATCGTCGCCAAGTGCGCTCCAGAAGCACACGGCTGCCCCGCTTCGCGCCGCCGCGACGGCTTGATTGGCACCCTTACCCCCTATGCCTTCAACGATCGAGCTCGCGTTGAGCGTTTCCCCCGGACGCGGCAGGCGCTGAAGACGGAAGCTCGTATCGACGCAGACATTGCCGACGACATGGAGGCGCATGGGCGTCAGTCCTTGCGCGTTGCCCAGGCCAGCATCTGCTCGAAGAGCGTCTTGTAGCCATTCCAGGCAATGAACTCCGGAGGCAGCCAGTGTGGACCGACATCCGAAGTCCAGGCGAGTGTCCTGCCGGCGCCATAGGTGCCGGTCACCAAGAGTGGCTGCGAACCATATTCGCCTGAAACCGTCGCAAGCACCTCAGCTCCTTGCTTCACCTTCACCTCGTTGAAACCGAGAAGGTAGGGCCAATCCTTCCCGAGGCCCTTGAGAACCGGGTGGGTGTCATTGCCCGTTACGACGGGCGAAAACCCTTCGGGAACTTCGACGCGGTCATCGATGGCAAGGCAGGTTACCGGCAGCACGTCCTCCACCGGCGTCTTATGATAGCGAGCGCCGCCATTGATGCCTTGGAAACTGTAATAGCCGCCCAACATCAGCAGAGCGCCGCCATTTGTAACGTAATCGCGCAGCAGCTTCAGCCGGTTCGGGGTCCGCCTGGAATGAATCCATGTATCGGGATGCAGCAGCAGTGTATTGGCGCCGATATCGGAGAGAACGATCGCGTCATATTCCGCCAGTGCTTCGGCTGTCAGCGGAAAATCGCGCTGCGCCTCATGCGCCGGCATGAAAGTGACGTCGAAGGCACTGTCCTTCAACGCTTTTAGCAATTCGTCGGCACCGGTGTGATAGGTCACTGTCGGAAACTGATCGAAACCCTTGATATGGGTGGCGGTCGAAACCCATGATTCACCCGCCAGAAGAACCTTTTTCTTGCTCATGTCTGCTCCTTGGATGCACCCGACCTTCAGGCCGAGGCGGAAAATACCGATTGGGGATTGGTGATCAGCATTTGGTCGATCGCCTGCTGATCGACACCGTGACGCTTCAGTCGCGGCAGGAAATGCTTGAGAATGTAGCCATAGCCGAAGCCGCCATAGCGGGTCAGCATGATCTTGAGAAAGACGTCCTGAGACAGAAGCAGCCGATCGGCAAAGCCCAGGTCTATGAGCGCCCTGATCGCCCTGGCATTCTCCTCGTCCGATGGCGATTGAGCATCCTGATCGGCGTAATAATAATCCATGCCGATCATGTCATATTCCAGGAAGGCGCCGCGTTCTGCGAGGCTCTTTTGATATTGAAGATCACTATGGCTGGGATTCATGTGGCAGAGCACAGTGTGACGCAGGTCCGCGCCTTCTTCCTCGACCACGTCCAGGACGCGATGGGCAAGGCGCTCCCATCCCGGCAAATGGATGGATAGAGGCAGGCCTGTCAACCGCGAGGCTCGCGCCGATGCCCTCAAGGACTTCTGCTCCTCTGCCGTAAAGTCCTTGCTGACGCCGACCTCGCCGATAATGCCTGCCATGATCTCGGGCTGGGTCTCACCGCCGCCGACGTCGTTGACGATGAAGGCGGTGACCTCATCCAGATCCATGCCCTTCAGCCACTCCGGATGCGTATGCTCCAGATAGAAGCCGGTCCCCATGATGATCTTCAGACCGGACATGCGGGCGATGCGGGCCAATTGTTTAGCATTGCGCCCTATGCCAAAGTTGGTGGTTTCCACAACGGTATGGCCGCCAAGCTTCTGGAAGCGTGAAAGTTCGGCTAGCGCCAGATCCCGATCATCCAGCGAGACATTGTCGCGGTTCATATAGGGGTTCATCCGCAACTCGCCGATGATCTCTATTCCAACGGGCTGTTCGGCGATCGCCTTTTCGTCGGGATGGCAAGGGCACTTCCATGAGGTCGCTCCATCAAGGAAGATGTGTTCATGCATGAGCGTCACGCCCATTTCCGTGACCGGGATGGGGCCAAGTACGGTCATGGCGCATCCGGCGTGCACGCCAATGGCATGACGCGTTTTGGCCCCCTCGGCAAAGAGATGATCCATCATGCTCAGCGGCCCCTTGCTGCGCCTTTGAAGAGGCGGAAGTTCAACCAGATCGCCACGAGGATGATGACCCCGGTTACAATCGGCGTGAAGAAGGGTGACATGTGCGAGAGGATCAGGCCGTTAGCGATAACGGCAACTGTCAGCGCTCCGAGCACCGTGCCGACCACCGAGCCGCGCCCACCGAACAGGCTTGTGCCGCCCAGCACCACCGCGGCGATGACGTCGAGCTCGAAGCCTTGCCCGGCATTTGAGGAGCCGGACCCCAGGCGTGCGGCAAGAATGATGCCGGCGACAGAGGCTGCGACGCCCGATATCACATAGACGAATAAGGTCACACGCCGCGTGTTGACGCCGGCACGGCGCACCGCCTCGGCATTGGCACCGATGCCGGTGACATATCGCCCGAACGGCGTTTCGTTGAAGACGATATAGGCCGCGACGAGGGCAACGATCGCGATCAGCGCGGGGGCGGGGATACCAAAGAACCAAGCCTGGCCGATCGCCGTGAATGGACTTTCCGGAGCGACCGGGATCGAATAGCCGCCGGTGATGAGAAGTGCGAGACCCCTGATGACCGATAGCCCAGCCAGCGTGACGATGAATGCGGGGATACGTTCGTAAGCTATGAAATATCCCTGAATCAGGCCGGTCGCCGCACCAAGAAGCATCATCAGAACGACAACCAGCGGCCATGGGATACCGGCCTGCAGGCAGGCAGCCGAAAGCGTTGCGGCAAGGGCCAATACGGATCCAACAGAAAGATCGATACCGCCTGTCGTGATGACGAAGGTCATGGCGGCTGCCACGATCAACAAGGGTGCCGATTGTCTGACGACGTTCAAGAGATTGGGAGCCGTCAGAAAGACGTTTGTAAAGAGGGCGAAGAAAATACAGACCGCGATGAAAAACAGGGCGATCGAAACAATGCCGCCATTGGCGATGGCCTTGTCATAGAGGCGTGTCTTGCGCAAACGGGATGAGGGGGCGGTTTGGGCGTGAGAGGATGTCATGGTCATACGGAAGCGCCTCGCTCTGTATGTTGGCCGGCCGAGCGCGCGGAGAACTTGCGACCGACGATCAGGTTGACGACTTCTTCGATATTCGTTTCGGCGATGAGGCGCTCGGCGACGTTCTGCCCCTCATACATCACCTGGATGCGATCGCAGACGAGGAAGAGATCCTGCAGCCGATGCGTAATCAGAATGACGCTGACGCCGCGGGCGCTGACCGTGCGGATGAGCTCCAGGACCGCCTCGACTTCGGCAACTGCAAGCGCCGCCGTCGGCTCGTCCATGATGAGCACTGACGGATTGAACGACGCCGCGCGTCCGATCGCAATCGACTGGCGTTGGCCGCCTGAAAGATTCTCGACCTTCAGATGTGTGTCCGGAATGACGATGCCGAGCCCTTCCAGCATATGGCGCGCCCGTTCATGCATCGTCTTCTTGTCGAGGATCGGAATGCCCGCGAGCTTCCATTTCGGTTCTCGCCCAAGGAAGAGATTGCCCGCCACATCGACCGTGTCGCAAAGGGATAGGTCTTGGTAGACCATCTCGACATGCGCGGCGCGTGCGTCGGCTGGCGAAGTAAAGGAAACCGGTTTGCCGTCGATCTCGATCGTACCCGAATCCGGGATCACCGCGCCTGATAGAACCTTGCTCAAGGTCGATTTGCCGGCGCCGTTATCGCCGACGAGACCAAGAACCTCGCCCGGCTTCAAAGTCAACGATACATTGTCCAATGACTGCATCGCGCCATAGCGTTTGGAAATGCCGGTCATCCTGACGCGGTAAGTATCAGCGTTTGTCATATCAATGCTGCCTTGCGGAAATGGCCTCAGCCATGATGTCACAACATCATGGCCGATGCGATCGGCCATGACGTGACGAGATGCGGGAGCTATTTGAACATGCCCCGGAACTTGTCGACATTTTCCTTGGTGACGATGGTCACCGGCACATTGATGATCGGATCGATCTTCTCGCCCTTTTTCACCTTGACGAGCGCTTCGACGGCCGCCTTGCCTTCGCCGGCCGGATCTTGCTGGATAACAGCTGTCACCCAACCCTGATCGATACCCCCGATCGCCTGCTTGGTCAGATCCCAGCCGAAGACCTTCACCTTACTCGTTTTACTTTGGCTGGTGACGGCTGCAACGGCGCCAAGGAGTGCCGGCTCGCCGGTCGCATAGAGGGTTGTCATGTCGGGGTTGGCAGTAATGAGATTTTCTGCTGCGCTGAGCGCGACATCCTGCACGTTCTGACCGTCCACGGTATCAAGAAACTCGACCTTTTGGCCGCCAGCCTTCACCGCAGCCTTGAAGCCGTCAAGACGCTGGTTCTGGATGAAGGAGTTCAGTGCGCCGACCACGCCGACTTTGGCGCTGCCGCCCAGCTTGTCCTTGACGTAGTCGGAATAGAATTTGCCGATCTCCTCGCCCGCCTTGGTATTGTCGACCCCCACGAAGGCGATGTTGTCGCCGTTCGGAATCTGGGCATCAATGGCGATGACCGGGATGCCGGCCTTCTTGGCGGCGGTGATTGCCGGCTTCACGCCGTTTACGTCGATGGCAACCAAAATGATGCCGTCGACCTTCTGGGTGATGTAGTTCTCAATGGCATCATTCTGTGCGCTGGGCACGTTGTTGGCGTTGAATATGACAAGATCGGCGCCGGCCTTCTTTGCCGCCTCCTTGGCGCCGTCATTGATCTGGTTGAAAAACAGAGCCTGCTGGTTGATCGTCACGAGAGCCAGCGTATTTGCCATCGCGGCGCCGGCACTGCCAGCAAGTGTAAGGGTCGCGCCAATCGCGCAACCAAACAGATATTTCTTAAGACGCATGATCGTTCCCCATGTTTTTGGATTGCAAGGGGAGTATTCAAGTAACTTGAATGATTGTCAAGTGACTTGAATTGAAGATATCATGACTTCGCTCTCTCGATAGCGGTAGGCGCTAAAAAGTCGCTGGCGTATTGACCCAGAAGATACTCGCGCGCTCTGCTCCCACATTGCGATACCAATGGGGCAGTTCGGAGTTGAAGACAAAGCTGTCGCCGACGGAAAGCCGGAACGTGCGTTCACCAACCATCAGTTCGATTTCGCCGGCAAGAACGTATCCAACCTCCTCACCCACATGCTGGATCGGCCCGGCACTTTGGCCCCCGGCCTCGATGTGGTGGATGTTGCATTGCAGCAGATGACCTTGCGAATAGGGGATAATCCGTTCGAGGGAGATGCCTTCCCCTCGGCGCAATGGGTCGAGTCCAATCAAAGGCCTTGTTCCCGAACGAAAGACAATGCCCTCTTCACCGTCGGCCTCCTCGAACATCCAGCCAATATTCGTACCCAGAACACCGACGAGTCTATGCAGCATCGGTAACGAGGGCGAAGCCTTGCCGTTTTCAATTTTCGACAGCAGGCTTTCGGAGCAATCCGCAGCCAGAGCGAGAGCCTTGAGAGTCAAGCCCCGGGTTTGCCTGGCGAGCCTCAGACGGCCTCCAAGCCGCGCCGGATTGGTCAGTATCTTTTCCTCGTTGTCTTCTCCCGATTTCCCGGGGGATCCAATCATGTTCATGGTTCTGGCATCGCTGTTGCAAAGCTGAAGCTTAACGCCAGGCCTCTGCCTCTGTCTAGGGATCGCGAACAGCGATGATATGTGCGTCCAGTCGGCGCTTGCGTGCGATGGCCCTAATTATCCTTTGCGGAATAGCGCACGTTCTGAGGCTCTCGCGATCTCTTATGCCGTCCAGCGATCGCCTTGAACGCTGAGATCTCGCTAGGGTACCGTAAACTAAACGAACTCCGATCAAAAATCTTGGCGTGCGCTTTTGCTTATGCGGTTTGCAGACGAGCGATCTCGCTCCACATTTGCATGGCGGCGGTTCTCAGCTCGCGGTGATGGTCGGAGGGGATATCGTGGCGTGGAATGTGAAAGAGATTGGCGACCGGGTCGTGAATGGAGACGAACCGCTGGAGATGTCGGGTTGACTTGAAACCCTTCATAACGCGCTCTCGACGTCGTGTCGGTTGATGGGAATTCTCTGCCCGGTTGTTCAATCCCTTGTGCGAACGATGTTCGACGCCGGGCATGATTTCGCGCTTTGCAGCGCCATAGGATCGCAGCTTGTCGGTGATCATGACGCGCGGCGTGTGGCCCTGTCCTTTCAGAAGTTTTCGCATCAGACGTTTGGCAGCCTTGGTATTCCGGCGGCTCTGCACCAGCACGTCAAGGACGAAGCCATCCTGATCGACGGCCCGCCAAAGCCATTGCTTCTTGCCGCCAATGGAGATGACGACTTCATCGAGATACCATTTGTCGCCAAGCCGGCCTTCGGATTTCCGCCGGATTTCATTCGCAAAGAGCCGACCGAATTTCTCGGCCCAAAGGCGCACTGTCTGATGCGAGACAATGATCCCGCGAGCCGCCAGCACATCTTCGACCATGCTCAAGCTGAGCGGGAAACGAAGATATAGCCAGACCGCATGAGCAATCACTTCGGCTGGGAACCGGTGGCGGCGATAAAGGGGATCACGAACGGTTTGGGTCATAACGCAAAATTGCACAGGCCAATCGCCGGGCAGTTAACGTTACGATGCCCCGGTCGGGCTACGCCCTCCCTTCGTCACACCCCCGCCGCAGAGTCTCATCCTGATTGACGCTGAGTCTCACCTTGTTTGTCGCCGCGCAATAAAGCTCGAAGACGACGGCAACGCCAGCCTGAGGTTACCTAAAGGTAGGAAGCCGAGATATTTCGACCCGTGGAGAAATCGGCCATCGCATCGAAAGGTTGAAGCGCGACAAATTGCATCTTTCACGACGCACCAAGCAAATTGCGGCTGTCGAAAGCACAGTTCGGGAACGCTCCACGTACCAACAGCCGTCACCCGGCAGTGCCGGGTGACGGATCCTCCGTCCGACGTTGATGATAGCCGCGGTCCGGTGGATGTCATCAAGATCTGATGAACGAGAGCAGATCGGGATTGAGGACATCCGCATGCGTGGTCAGCATGCCATGCGGGTAGCCGGGGTAGGTTTTCAGCGACCCGTTCTTGAGCAGATCGACCGCACGCGGCACGGAACTTGCGAACGGGACGACCTGATCGGCTTCGCCATGCATCACCAGCACCGGCACGGTGATCTTCTTGAGGTCGTCAGTATAATCCTCGAGCCAGGCGTCGACAGTGGCATAGTGTGCTAAGGCGCCGCCGGCCATGCCCTGACGCCACCAGTTCGCAATCACTGCCTCCGAAGGTTTGGCCCCATCCAGATTGTAGCCATAGAATGGATTCTCAGGAACGAAACGGAAGAACTCTGCCCGGTTGCCCAGCACGCCCGCGCGGATCACTTCGAACCATTCCGGCGGCTGACCGGCGGGATTGTTCTCGCTCCTATACATGTTCGGCGTCAGTGAAGCGACCAGCACCGCCTTCGCGACGCGCTCCTGATAGCGGGCGACGTAACGAGCCACTTCGCCGCCACCTGTCGAGTGGCCGATGTGGATCGCGTCGTGCAGGTTGAGGTGCTCGGTCAGGGCCGCGAGGTCAGCAACCCAATGGTCCATGTCGTTGCCCGTGCCGGGCTGGTCGGACCGGCCGTGCCCACGCCGGTCGTGTGCGATTACCCGATAGCCGTGTCGAAGGAGGAAGGTCATCTGGGCGTCCCAGTCGTCCGCCGACAGCGGCCAGCCGTGGCTGAATACGATCGGCTGGCCCGAGCCCCAGTCCTTGTAGAAGATGTTTACGCCGTCTGCGGTGGTGATCGTAGGCATCGCGTCGCTCCTTCTCCGATTGGACACAATTGATTGGCAAATACCTCCGTTGAGGCGGTTTGATCATATCCCAAAATTGCGACGTCAACTAAATCCCCCCTTATATCAAAGACAAATACCTTGTACGTTCGAGCTATGCCTTGAAAGTATAGCGAGGAACTGATGGAACTGAGGCATTTGCGCTATTTTGTTGCTGTTGCGGAGGAGGGCGGCTTGTTGACCGCAGCAGAGCGACGGCTACATACTTCTCAACCCTCCCTCAGCAGGCAAATTCGCGATCTGGAAACCGAAATCGGTGTGAAACTGCTGGAGCGGCAGCCGCGTGGCGTGACGCTCACGGCCGCCGGTAAGGTGTTTCTCGATCATGCCAGGCTGGCGCTTCTGCAAGTCGAGGCTGCGATCGAAGGCGCTCGGCGAACGGCGGAGCCGAAAAGGCCCGCACTCGCTATGGGGTTTCTGGTTGGGCTGGAGGTCACATGGCTGCCTCACCTATTGCGCATGATCCGTGAGGAAGCGCCGGAGACCGAAGTCACGCTGTGTAGTCTATCTTCCCCGGAGCTTGCCCTTGCGTTAATGCGCGGGAGGTTGGATCTAGCCTTCCTTCGCCCCGAGAAACAGAGTTTGGGTCTGTCCTTCAAATTGCTGGCGAAAGAGCCTCTGCTTGCCGTGCTGCCGGCGAGCCATCGCTTGGCATCGCGCAAAAAGATTCGGCCGGAAGATCTTGCCCGCGAAATTTATGTCAGTTCGGCGAGAACGTCTCCGGTATTGCAAGCCGTGATTCAGGATTATGCAGCGAGTGCGGGGATCGTGCTCAAGGCAAAATACGAAGGCGAGAACATATCGTCGGCAATGTCGCTCGTCGCATCCACTGGCGGAGTTACTCTTGTCCCGCTTTACGCGCAAAATATACTGGCACCAAACGTCGTTGCCAGAGCGCTCGAAGGTGTGCCTCCGACGGTCGATCTCACTCTGGGATACAGCGAAGCAAATTCCTCTCCCTTGCTGCGCCGGATTTTATCGCGTGCGGATGAGTTGGTCGAAAATGTACAAAATCAGAGCATCATCCGATACGCTGAAGCTCTGTCGTAAGATCGTTCTGCAAAGACCTCACCAGCAGTCGCTGGTAGCCTTGTATCGCGGTAGGCCCGGACGATCTCGTCGAGAACATAGCCGTCCTGATCACCGGCGCGCCAAAGCCAATGTTTCCGGCCGCCGATGGCAATCGCGACCTCGTCCAGATGCCAGATATCTTTCCGCGGCGCTTCTTTCGGCGCAACTGTTTCACATAAGCCGCCCCGAATTTGCGGCCTATCGCCGGATCATTTCGTAGGACACGACAATGCCGCGCTCCAGCAGCATCTCCCCGACCAACCGCAGGCTCGATGGAAACCGGAAGTGCAGCCGCTGCGCGTCCTAGAAGACTGGATCCTCCGAGGATCGATCTTTGGGCGATGTTCGCCACCGGCAGGCTGGCAAGTGCAAAGGCACGCGCGTTCGCCGATTTCGCGGGATCGATCGTTGCTGCGCAAAGCATATAGGCCTGGTGGTTGACTTGTTCACCGCGGGCGGCCGGAACTTCTTGAATCGGCGTTCGTTTTCCGGTGACCGAAATTACTAGGAGGACTCTAAATGGCAACCACTTCCCGAAGCAGAGCACAGGATCGGGCCAAGGTCGCAGCCGGACAGGAAGATGGAGTTCGTTACGAGGCGACGAAGGAAGGTGTTTCCACGGACACGGTGAAGAAAATCGTGAAAAACGCTGGAAATTCTCGCAAAAAGGTCGAGCAGGAAATCGGCCGACACTAGGCCATGAAGGTCGCGACCTATAATGTCAACGGCGTCAACGGCCGGCTCGAAATCCTTCTCCGATGGCTGGAGGAGGCCGGGCCAGACGTCGTTTGCCTGCAGGAGCTGAAGGCGCCGCAGGAGAAGTTCCCGATCAAAGCGATCGAAGCCGCCGGCTATGGTGCCGTCTGGCAGGGCCAGAAGTCCTGGAACGGCGTTGCGATCCTTGCCAGGGGTCAGGAGCCTCACCTCACGAGAAAAGGTCTGCCCAGCGAACCGGAAGACGAACACAGCCGCTACATCGAGGCGATCGTCGACGGCATCGTCATCGGCGGACTCTACCTGCCGAACGGCAATCCGTATCCCGGCCCGAAATTCGATTACAAACTCCGCTGGTTCAAGAGGCTGCACGACTATGCGGCGGAGCTGCTCGAGCTTGAAGTTCCGGTCGTGCTCGCGGGCGACTACAATGTCATGCCGACGGAGCTCGATGTCTACAAGCCGGAACGCTGGACCAACGATGCACTATTTCGCGTCGAAGTCCGGGAGACCTATCGGAAACTCGTCGACCAAGGGTGGACGGACGCGCTACGCCATCTGCATCCGGGCGAACGCATCTACACGTTCTGGGACTATTTTCGCAATGCCTACGCGCGCGACGCCGGGTTGCGGATCGACCATTTCTTGCTGAGTTCCGAAGCCGCGGCAAGGCTGTCGAAGGCGGAGGTCGACAAGCACGTGCGCGGGTGGGAGCACACGAGCGACCATGCCCCGGTCTGGATCGAATTGACGGACGAACCGCTGAAGAAGCGGAAAGCGAAGTGAATGCGCCCAGTTGAAGGACCAACGGATTACAGCAGGCTGCCTTGTTCCACCGGTTCGCCAGACTTCGATACGATCGATGATCCATAGGGTTCACGCGCCAGAATGGTCAATGCATCGTTCGGTAGTGGTCGAGCAAGATGCCTTGCCTTTTCCCATGGCACCCGCATCCAGATTTCAGTTTCTTCCTTCGTCTGCAGCAGGACAGGCATGCCTTCTCATGGATCGGCTTGACGAGATCGTTCGGGTCGATGGTGTCGTTTCGCATCTAATTGTAAGAATGCTGCCTCTGAATCACAGAAATTGAGGATAAACCCGATCAAATGCAAAACGACAACAAACCTTGTAGCAGAGTCGACGTGCCGACCATGCTGGTCGGCATGTGTGACTATCGTTCAGTGTGTTGATTTCCGTAATGATTTAACCCGGTTTTGCGTTTGACCAAGATCCAGCAAAAACTTGGAATGATCAATCGTTTCATATGGTTGGTTTTTCCAAGCTGGTTCAGCGCAAAATGAAAATGCGGATTAAAATCTCGCGCAACTCAACACAGATCACCGTTACGCAGGCCCAAGCCGCCGCTGATGCCCGCCGGGCTGATGCGGAGGCACAGGCCGACGCCGTGCGATTGCAGGCGGAAGCCGATGCACAAGCGATCCAACTTCGTGGGGATGCAGAGGCAAAAGCGATCAAAGCTCGTGGCGATGCATTGCGCGACAACCCCAACCTAATCTTCCTCACTCAGGCGGAAAAATGGAACGGACAATTACCGACTACCATGCTGCCGAACGCCTCGGTGCCGATGCTCAATTGA
Source organism: Hyphomicrobiales bacterium (assembly GCA_900468625.1). GTDB lineage: Bacteria > Pseudomonadota > Alphaproteobacteria > Rhizobiales > Rhizobiaceae > Rhizobium. The sequence goes on along the minus strand of UBUL01000044.1, from coordinate 16,842 downwards.
CCCACGGCGGAATTCCACCGTACCGGTAGCCGGACAGGAATAGGAGAAAGCGCGCAGCTCTGCAATGGTGCGAGCCCTCGCCGACCGTGATCCGCGACGACGCGTTTTCGGCAACCTGTAACGGGTGAGGGAAATGGACCGCGCGCAGGCCACGCAACGCAAGTGGCAGGTCTTTCTCGCCGTTATCAAAGGGGTCGTACCGCTGGATTTGGCTTCCGGCTGGAATCCATAGTTCGCCATATTGAAAGTCACGTTCCAATACGAAGTCCTGCCGCGCCGCTCGGTTCAACGTTTGCTGATGTACTTCGTGACTGATGCCGATAGCGTCATAGATCAGAATGCCGGTCCACAGGTCCAGCGCAAATGTGAGTGCCCCGCACCGGATTGCGACCAGCCCGGGCCGCAACTGACCTGCTCGCCGGCGAGATCCTCGACCTCGAACAGACCGCAGGTTTCACCGATCTCGTCATCGACGGCAAGGGCGATGTCACGTTGTTTCACCAAAGCCAGACCAGGCGTTTGTCAGTGAACTTATGCATTAGCGGCGGTCACGACTTTCCACGGCGCCATTGCGCGAATTCGATGAATGTGGGTGGCCAGGGCTGAGCGTTTGTGATGGGTGCGACGAAGAGATTTCTGACTGCGGAAAAAACCGAGATGAAACGTTGCAAGCCTCCGACAGATCGGAAGCCCTGCATCATTAGTTCTCGTTTTCGAAGCGGCACGTGGGAATTCTCCGCGCGATTGTTCAGGGCTTTATGCGATCGATGTTCGCCAGTGGGCATCACATCCCGTCTTGCCGCTCCGTATGAGCTCACATCCGGCCCTCCCGCAAGACTATCAAGCTGCTGCAACTGATAAATCAATGGGTCGTGGACGGCGCATACAGCTTAACTCGCTCCAAAGAGGCATGTTATGACGACATGCCAGCATAGCGAATGCCGATAAGCGTCATAAGACTGGCGATTGCAAAGACGTTGATGCTCGACAAGGTAGCGATTTGGTCGCCGGTCCATGGGAAAACGGGTTCCTTGAGACTCCACCAGCATGCCACAAAGCAAACAAAGATGATGCAAACAACGCCCCGCTGCCACCATTTCTCAATGGGATGGAATGAGACGAGTGCCAGCGCCATGCACGGTGCAAGGAACAGAAGCGTTGCGGAACCCCTCCCGAACAGGATGGATTCGCATACGGTGTCCGCCGTGCCGATCAGCGGTAGCGCCAGCCGGGCACTAAACGGAGATTTTCTGGCCGCCAGAGGGATCGCCAGAAAAAAGGGAATGGCGGCGAGCGTTATGGCTGACGTTCCGACGCCATCGCCAATCAGCCACCAGACGTAAAATGGGTAGAAAGGTTTATTGGCTATGATGACCCAGGCAATGGTAACCGTTGCTCCGGTCCTTGGATCCAGCGCAGGCCGACTCATCCCGCTGGCCTCAGAAGATAATGACCTACCCCCCAGACATCACCGTTGTCATGGCCAAAGAGGCCCGCGGTGGCGAGGAAAAAGAGCCGCCAGCGGCGCTGCCAAAGCGCGCTGTCCCTGCCATAGACCTGAGCGAAGATCGGCTGGATGCGGTCGATCTCACGGTCGAAATTGGCGAGCCAGTCGAGTGCCGTTCGGCGATAATGGGTCCCCGACCAGCGCCATTCCTTTTCGACTGAAAACAGATCGGCAAAGCGACGCGGCAGATCATGTGCCGGCATGATGCCGCCGGTAAAGAAATGACGGGCAATCCAGTCGGCCGGATCCTGGTGGTTGAAGCGATAGGAACGGTCCTTGTGAGTGAAGACGTGGAGGAAAAGCTTGCCATGCGGATTGAGCCATTCGCGGACACGCTCCAGCAAGGTTCGCCAGTTGGACATATGCTCGAACATCTCGATCGAGATCACTCGATCAAAGCTTCCATCGGTCGTAAAGTCGTTCATATCTGCCGTGATGACGGTAAGATTGCCGAGATCGTGCTTCTGCGACATGGCGAGAATGTATTCGCGCTGCGAGGCGGAGTTTGAAACCGATGTAATTCGCGAATTGGGAAATTGCTGTGCAAGATAGAGGGATAGTGAACCCCAGCCGCAACCCAGTTCCAGGATACTGTTTCCATCCTTGATTTCGGCGTGCTCTACAGTGTCGGCAAGTGCATAAGTCTCGGCTTCCGCCAGCGTCGTATGAGCGGATGGATAAAGGCAGCAAGAGTATTTTCGTTGAGGTCCCAGGGTTAAGCTGAAGAATTCCGCCGGGACTTCATAATGCTGTCGGTTGGCCTCATCGGTGTGCGTCGCTATCGGAAATCTGCCCATTGCCTCGACAAACGCGCTTTCCTCATCTTGCGAAGTCAGCGACAGACGGTGTTTGGTGCGTGCACAGAGAAAATCTATCCCAGCCAGCGTCATGCTGTCCGTAAGCGGTGCGCGCTCTGCGGCGTTGATCGCAAATGCCAGCATATTCATCGACTATTCTCCTTGGGAAACGAATTCGGTTTTGCGAGGGCCTGGAAAGAAGGCGTTCACACGCTTCCGCAGTGCACGAAATTTATCGCCGCGCGAGCGCAGCATATGCTCTTCCAACGGGGGAATTCCGGATACATGCACCAGCAGCCAATACATCAACGCCGGTGCAAGTAGCGATAACAAGCTCGTTGACGAGCTTGCAACGGCAAATAGCGGCAGGCAGCACCAGAACAGCCATTCGAAAAAATAGTTGGGATGGCGGGAATAACGCCACAACCCCGTCTCGCAGACCTCAGTCTTGGCTTCTGGCCTTCTGCGAAATCGAGAAAGCTGCGCATCGGAAAGCGTCTCCCCAGCGAGGGCTGTGGCGGAAAGCAACACGGCCAGGAAATCCGTTACCACCGGATAGGCCTTGTCATTGATCGCCGCGAGATAGATGGCGAATACGAGGACGAAAGCCGCAAGCGCCTGAACCTGCAGAAAGATAAAGAGCCGCGAGCTGGCACCGGCGCCCCAGTCCTTCATCAGTTTGGCATAACGTGGATCTTCTCCGCCGCCTTTGGTGCGAACTCCAATATGCCCGGCGAGCCGCAGCGCCCAGGCTGCCACGATGATTATCACGGTCATCCGGCGCGAGAATGGGCCTTCTGCACAGCCGGCAGTGAAGATGCCGCCCAAGCCGACGGCCGCAGACCAAATGGTGTCGATCCAGCCGCTCATGCCGGTTGTACGCTGCACGATCCAGGCTCCGGCCATCGCCAGCGATATGCCGGCTGCCACGATTGCTAGGAGAAACAAATCCATCCGTTTGCTCGCATTGATGCGCTTTTGTGTCGCGATACGTTATTTACGGACGGTCCTTTGAACTGGTTTCGTGCTGCTGGAAAAAATCTCACGTCGTGCGAAACCGGCGGTCGCCTACCTCCGTATCTGTCTTGAAAGCCGAGAGCTTGTTGCGGGAGACCGGGGGTATTTGATGGGTCGATACGATCGAAACGACGGCAGCCGTCGACTTAACATTGCAGTTATAGGAAGTGGCATTTCGGGACTGTCGGCAGCTTGGCTTCTCTCAAATCGCCATGACGTGACTGTATTCGAAGCAAGCGATCGGCTCGGCGGCCATAGTAATACGGTGACATTCGAAAGCGCCGCGGGTCCTGTATCCGTCGATACCGGTTTCATAGTCTACAACGAGGTTACATATCCCAACTTAACGGCCTTGTTCCGCACACTCGACGTTCCAACGGCTGCATCCAATATGTCTTTTGCCGTTTCGATCAATGATGGTGCCTTCGAATATTCCGGTGGCACGGGCCTCGGTCTCTTCGCGCAGAAATCGAACATTGTCCGCCCCCGTTTCTGGTCGATGATGCGCGATCTGGTGCGCTTTTATCGCAATGCCCCGCGGGACTTGCTCGACACGGATGGCATCTCCCTTGATGACTATCTCTCATGCAACGGCTATGGTCGCGCATTTCGCGACGACCATCTCTACCCCATGGCCGCGGCGATCTGGTCTACTCCTGCGATGGAGATCGGCGCTTATCCAGCGGCAAGTTTTGTCCGCTTCTGTAACAATCATGGCTTGCTCAATCTATGGGATCGGCCGATTTGGCGCACTGTGAGGGGCGGCAGCCGCGAATACATTGCCCGCATGACCCACGGCTTTGCCGACCGCATCCGGTTATCGACGCCAGTGAAGGCGATAAGACGCGGACCACAAGGCGTAGAGCTTGAGGACAGTACCGGCGGCCATCACGCTTTCGACGATGTCGTGATTGCCACCCATGCCGACCAGGCGCTTCGAATGCTTGTGGATGCAAGCACCGATGAAAGACGTATTCTGGGTGCCTTCCGCTATTCGCGCAACGAAGCGGTCCTGCACAGCGATGTCTCGTTCATGCCGAAACGGCGCGCTGCCTGGTCTAGCTGGAACTATATGGCTGATACGCGCGACGGACCGAGCCAACCCTCCATCACCTATTGGATGAATAAGCTGCAGCCGCTGGGTTTAGCGCCGCCGACTTTTGTCACCCTCAATCCGCGCCGAGCGCCAAAGGAGGAAACCGTCATCTGCCGTGAGATATATGAACATCCAGTTTTCGATCTCAAGACCGATCGCGCACAGAAGGAAATCTGGTCGCTTCAAGGCATCCGCAATATCTGGTTTTGTGGCGCGCATTTCGGTTCTGGTTTCCACGAGGATGGCATCCAGGCGGGCCTTGCGGCGGCTGAGGATCTCGGTGGCTTTCGGCGGCCCTGGCAAGTCTCGCAGGAAAGTGGTCGTATCGTCCGTCAGCCGGTTAGCCGGCCTGTCAAGTTGCTGCCAAGCGTGGAGGTTACCGCATGAGTGCGGAACTTCAATCTGCGCTTTTTTCCGGCCTGGTCACACATGCTCGTGTAAGGCCCAAGCAGCACAGGCTTAGCTACCGGATCTATTCTCTGCTGCTCGATCTCGATGAGCTTGACCAGATCGATCGGCGGTTCCGCCTTCTCTCCATCGATCGTTTCAACCTTTTCTCCTTCTATCGCAAGGATCGAGGCGACCGGTCTGGATCCGATCTGAGGAAACAGGTCGAGAGGAATATGCGAAGCGCCGGTATCGAACCGGATGGCGGTCCGGTGCGGTTGCTGACGATGCCCCGACTGTTCGGTTGGGCTTTCAATCCTCTCAGCGTGTTCTTCTGTTATTCGAAGGATGGGTCGCTAAAAGCCATCCTCTGGGAAGTGGACAATACGTTCGGTGAGCGGCATGGCTATATGATCCCGGTCGAGGCGAGCGATGCGCCTGAAATTATCCAGCAGTGCAACAAGGCCTTCTATGTCTCGCCTTTTATGGACATGGATCTGCGGTATCAGTTTCGCGTGTCGCCACCCACCGACGTTCTTTCCATCCGTATCGAGACTTTCGATCGCGATGGGCCGGTATTGACAGCCAGGCATCTGGCGCGTCGCAGCGAGCTTACGGACCGCGCACTGCTAAAGGCATTTTTCGCCATCCCTTTTCTGACGCTTCGTGTCGTCGGAGGCATTCATTGGGAAGCGATGAAGATCTGGCTGAAAGGTATCGGATTGCGGGTACGCCCCCTTCCTCCCGAAAGCCCTGTTTCGTTCGTTCGCCTCTCTCCCGCTGAAGGAAAAACACCCAGTTCCAAGGTTGAAGTTCATGAGCCAATTTGACGATTTCTCCTGCGCGTCGACGCGTGCGTCCGATAGCACCGAGGGGTTTGGTTTCATCGGTCGGCTTCTCATGAGGCTGATGCGCGACGTTCGCTACGGCCACGTAAAGATTTCGATGCCGTCAGGGCAGGTCGTCGAAAAATACGGCGCTGAGCCGGGCCCAGAGGCTATCATCAACATTAAGCGTTGGCGCTTGTTACCTCGACTGATCCTTGCAGGAGATATCGGCTTTGCGGAGAGTTACCTCGACGAGGACTGGACGACTCCCGATTTGACCGCAGTCATCCGCTTCGCGGTCAAAAACAATGACGTGTTAGGGCCGGCTATAGAAGGCCGCGCGATGATGCGGCTCTTCAACAGGGCAAAACATCTGTTCAATGCCAATACGAAGAATGGCAGCCGTCGCAACATCGAGGCACATTACGATCTCGGCAACGAATTCTACAAGCAGTGGCTCGATCCGACGATGCTCTATTCATCGGGAATTTTTGACACTTCTACAGACACCCTCGAAGCTGCCCAGCAAAAGAAACTTGACCATATTCTGCAAAAGCTTGAACTCGCTCGTGATGATAGTGTTTTGGAGATCGGCTGCGGCTGGGGTGCTCTTTCCATATTCATGGCAGCCCGTGCCAAGGCAAAAGTGACCGGCATCACTTTGTCACCCTCACAGCTTGCCTGGGCAAGGCAGACGGCCGCAAATGCCGGCGTGACAGAGCTAGTGGACCTGCTCCTGCAAGATTACCGTGATCTTAATGGGCATTTCGATCGGATCGTTTCGATCGAAATGTTCGAAGCAGTCGGCGAGACCTATTGGCAGGAGTATTTCTCGACGCTGAAACGCTGCTTGAGACCCGGCGGCAAGGCCGTGCTGCAGGTGATCTCGATTGATGAAAGGCGTTTTGATGCCTATCGGCGCGGCTCCGATTTCATCCAGAAGTATATTTTTCCCGGCGGCTTTCTGCCCTCCGATATCGCATTGGAGGCGGCTGTTGTAAAGGCAGGCTTCAGGCTCACAGCAAGAGAGCGTTTCGGCAAATCCTACGCACGGACACTTCTTGAGTGGCGCACCCGTTTTCATGCGCGCTGGGCCACCGTTGCGGCCCTAGGCTTTGATGAGCGTTTCCGTCGTCTTTGGCACTACTACCTTTGTTATTGCGAAGCTGGCTTTGAGGAGGGGAGCATCGACGTCGGACTTTATACTCTTGAACACGCATGAAGGCCGGCGGTCAAAAGGAAATCCGGGCATGAGAGCGATGATTGGAGCGATTGTCTATCTGACCGCAGCATTTGCAGGCAACGCACAAGCGGCCGGGATGGAGGGCCAGTGGGCGCGAGGGGATGGCAACGCAAAAGTGAGAATTGCCCCCTGCGGATCGGACATCTGTGCGACCAATACCTGGATCAAGCCGGGAACGCCGAGCGAAAAAGCCGGGGACAAGCTGGTGATGACGATCAAGCCCAGTGAAGATGGCGCCTATTCCGGTGAGGCTTTCGATCCCCAACGTGATTTGAGCTACCGGATCACAGTGAAAGTGGATGGTGACCGGATGTCTACGAGGGGCTGTGTTATTGCTGGCCTGATTTGCCGGGGTGTCGACTGGACACGCATCCGCTGATCGACCTAAGGAAGGGCGCTATGGAGAATGTGGTGAAAACCTACGTCGTTGCCTATATAGTTACACTGATTATGTTCGTCGCCATCGATTTTATCTGGCTTAGCAGCATGACCGACCGTCTTTACCGACCTGTAATGGGAGAGATGCTGGCAGCGGACTTCCGGCTCGCGCCCGCCGTCGCCTTTTACGTGATTTACGCTTTCGGACTTGCGGTTCTCGCCGTCCGACCTGCGTTGATCGGGGAGTCGACGCAGACTGCGATAGTGTGCGGCGCGATGCTTGGATTTACGGCTTATGCAACCTATGATCTGACCAATCAGGCGACACTCAAGAACTGGTCGACCGTTCTGACCTTAGCTGATATTTTTTGGGGAACGGCCCTCTCAGGCTTTGCTGCCGGTTGCGGGCAATGGATAACGGCGCGTATCGTCGGAACTCTTACACATGGCTGAGGATCAGGGGTGAGTTCTATTCGCGATAGCCTGCACATTCAAATATTTAACCGCCAAATTTGGAAATTGAGCGCTATCGCGAAAGCAACCCAACCAGCGAGAGGTACAAGACTGTAACTAGCGATTCGGTCGAGAAGGCGAAACCTGAAGATTGTGAGGAGGACCAAAATCCATTGCAGAACGATGTTGATAAGCCCAAGCAGCGGGCTATGTAACGCAAAGAATGCCCATGACCACGCGGCATTGAGCGCCAGTTGCAGATAGAAGCAAATAAGCGCCGGCGGTCTTTGCGGTTGGTCTCCTGGAAGTATCCATATCCGCCAGACCGCAAAGGACATAAGTGCATAAAGGCAGGTCCAGACCGGCCCAAAGATCCAATTGGGTGGATTGAATGCCGGCTTGGCAAGACCCGCGTACCAACCTTCAATGTTCGGCAAGGTCGCCCACTGTCCAAGAAGAAGGGTCAGGATGACCGGGATCACTGCCAGGCCGGCCTTCACCAAAGGCTTTTGTTGGTCCACTGTTTTTCGGGGCATCATAATCTCTCTTCTGGCCCGCTTCCTGCACGGCGTTTGCCAAACCGAAGCCTTTGTTCCTGCTCTTCAAATCTGATACGTGGATTTTTCTGGATCGGATCATGGGATCCAAGCGGCATTGCCCATCGTAGAAAGCGCATGAATGTTTCAGCACCGCCTATCGATAGCCATGGCAAACAGAACAGCATCATCTCCTTCGAAAGGAGACGGGCGGTGACGACTTTGCACGAGCACGATCCATTGTCGCGCGAAGCGGTCAATCAACTTGTTCTTACGATAGCAACCCGTCAGGATCGTCAGGCCTTTGCCGAGCTCTTCAATTTTGCTGCGCCAAGGATCAAGGCGTTCATGATGCGCTCGGGCTCGACGGCTGAAATTGCCGAAGAAATCGCCCAGGAGGCGATGCTTGCGGTCTGGCGCAAGGCCACTTATTTCGATCCGGCGCGCGCCAGTGCGATGACATGGATTTTCACAATCGCCCGCAATTTGCGCATCGATTTTCAACGCAAGTCAAGGTCGTCAAATCAGCCGTATGGCGACGAAACTGAGGTCATGCAGGCTGCTGAACCCACGCCTGAAGAGATTTTGTTTGTCAGAGTGGATGAAGAAAAGGTTCGTACCGCGCTTCAGGCGCTGAGTTCCGAACAGGAAGAGATCATCAGATTGTCCTTTTTCCGTGATCGTCCTCACTCTGAAATTGCTAGGGAATTGGACCTGCCGCTCGGCACTGTGAAGTCTCGGATCAGGCGCGCGCTTGGAAAACTCAGGGATATGCTGGAAGAAACATTATGACGAACAAGCATCATCCCAGCGATCAGACACTACTGCGTTTTGCTGCAGGCACGCTGCCGGCCGGTCCTTCACTCGTCGTTGCCGCTCATTTGAGTGGTTGCCCTTTCTGTCAAAGACGCGTGGCGACTTTTGAGGCCGTTGGCGGGGAGATGCTGATCCGAACGGAACCTCAGGCGCTTTCTACTCGCGCTCTTCAACAAACGCTTGCGCGTTTGGATGTAGTTGGGACGCCGAGCCATATCGCGCCGCGCCGCTCACCGCCTTCCATCGATGGCATTATTCTTCCAAGCCCACTGGCTGGTTGCGACGTAGGTCCGTGGCGTCCTGTGGGACCGGGGGTGAGGCTTAGCCGCATTCGTGTGCCTCACGCGCCGAAAGCGAACGTTATTCTGCTGAAGGTAAAAGCGAATAAGCACATGCCGGCGCACGGGCATACGGACCTGGAGGTAACGCAGGTTCTGAAAGGATCTTTTTCAGATGGCAATAATCGTTACGAGCCGGGTGACTTCGTCGAGGGAGACGACGAGACGGATCATAGTCCGGTGATCGGCAGCGACGGTGAGTGCATATCCCTGGCGGCGATCGAAGGACAGGTCCGTTTCAAGGGATTACTTGGAAGGTTGATCAGGCCTTTCGCCGGCATCTGATTGCTTTTGACCGAATGCTAATGCCGTTGGATTTTGGCAGTGGTTTAGTTGGAAAAATAATTCGTTCTGATCATTTCGTTATGGAGTTAAACGGGTAACAGCACGAGTGGTATTTGGGTCTAGATAGAACAATGCCGGTGAAGGATCCAGTGAGTGGCAGCTTTGGCGAGAATATCAAGGCAGATGTTGATCTGATTTGATATAACGTACTAAGTTTTAATTTTGGCATTGGCCATATGACGAAGCTTTCCTAATCGGAAAAACTGTTCCATTTGTTGGATCAATTGAAAAACAGCTATTCTTGAAATTTATCGGCCATCCCCAATTTCGCTCCTCTAGGTACGGGATCGAGTATCATGGACCGAGATCAGGATCAGGAAGATGCAAGGTAGTCGGGTGAACGGCTTGTAGCGGCTCATGCGAGCGAGGACCCCTTCGCCGCGCCTTCAAGGCCATCGCCGGAAAGCGTTCCACGAGACCTGCAGCCTTCACTGCTGCAACGAGTGTCGTGTGGTCCTTTGAATTCACAGCGTTTTCGATGATGTTCTTGCTTTCGGACATGGCAGCTCCACCGACCATGGGATTGTCGGCATTCGCGGTGAAAGCTACGAGAGCGAAAATCGACGCGATCGCGGCGGTGCTCTTGAGGGACCGTTTCATTTCGTTCATTCCTCCTTGCAGGCCCGGCACTATGCGGGCGCTCCCAATTGGTGTTCGCCAGAAGTTATCTAGCACTTTCGATACGGCGTCTTGATGCAACTGGATCACCCTTGCGCCCAATGTCATTTCAACCGGCGTCGCGGCAAGCCGACGTGGAAGAGAAGACGGTTTCGGTGAAAGAGCGCGAATGGGATTGGCGCTTGCCGCCCCGTGCAAGGTTCTCATCTTCAATTCGCTGATCCAATGACCAGGCTCGTTCGTATATGGAAACTAAGCAGCGCATCGACGCGCCGTAAAACTCTCGGCGGCTCTTTCTCAGAACGCAAAACGACGAATTTTGGTCAGCGGTGATGGCGGGATTGAGGATACAAGAATGCTACAGAGAACTTCGAACCAAAACAGTAGCGGGATCCCAGCACTTCTTCTCGCGGTTTTGCCCGTCGTCGCGACATCGATCATTGGGCAATTTGCGACCTATCCGAACATTGAGAGTTGGTATTCAGCGCTAGAGAAGCCGAGCTTCAATCCTCCGAACTGGGTGTTCGCGCCGGTGTGGACAACGCTTTTCATCCTCATGGCTTACGCTGCCTGGCGGCTCCTCAGTCGGCCTGCGAGCACGCCGGGCAGGTCAACGACCTTGATTCTCTTTTTCATACAGCTCGCTCTCAATGCGCTGTGGTCCTGGATGTTTTTCGCCATGCAAAGTCCGGTCGCTGGCTTGGTGAACATCATCGTGCAAATCGGGTTTATCCTCGCAACAATTGTGCAGGCTTGGCGCGTCGACAAGACAGCGGCACTTTGCCTCGCGCCGCTCGCAGCGTGGGTCTCCTTTGCGGCCGCACTGAATTTCGCAATCTGGTTCCTCAATTGACCACCTTCAAGGAGGCGATAGCGTCCATGACTGAAGAACAAACGCCAATCATTGTCTGGTTCCGTGAAGATCTGCGGATCTGCGATAACGAGGCGCTTTGGGAAGCGGCCAACAGCGAAACGCCGGTTCTGTGCGTTTACGTGCATGACCAGGAAAGCCCTGGTGTTCGCCCGCTCGGTGGAGCCGCACTCTGGTGGCTTCATGGCGCGTTGAGGGACTTGGATGAGAAACTTCTCGGTCTCGGAAATGGGTTGGCGATCTTTCGCGGTATGGCAATCGAGCTTATCCCGCGCATCGCCCAAGAATTCGGGGCATCCGCCGTATTCTGGAATCGTCGATATGGAGCTGCGGAGCGCCGGATTGATGCGGAAATCAAGGCCACTTTACGTGGCCAAGGGAAAACCGCGAAGAGCTTCAGCGGAAATCTGGTAAACGAGCCCTGGACCCTTGAAACGACCGAAGGCGGCCCGTTTCGCGTTTTCTCCGCCTACTGGCGCGCCGCCCGGACTATAGGCACACCGCCTCATCCGCTACCGCCGCCGCGCCGGCTCGGGCCGCATCGTGGGTCCAGAGGATCAGCAGTCGGGCGTGTTGAGCTTGACGAACTTGGACTAGAGGTTTCCCAGCCGGATTGGGCTTCCGGCCTGAGACAAAGCTGGTCACGGGGGGAGACCGGCGCGCAGGCCACGCTGGAGCGTTTCCTTGAGTATGGCTTCCACACATATGCCACGGAGCGTGATCGGCCTGATCGTTCGGTGACCTCGCAGTTGTCTCCTTATCTGCGGTTCGGAAACATTTCGGCCAGGGCAGTGTGGCATGCGGCCCTCATGTCTTCGGCTTCAAGAACGGAGCAAGGCGTGGAGCGAAACCTGGAAAAATTTCTTTCGGAGCTTGGTTGGCGCGAATTCTCCTATCACCTTCTCTATCATTTTCCGGATCTGGCGCATCGTAGTTACAGGCCGGCGTTCGAGGAGATGCCGTGGCGGCACGATGCCGCTGATCTAAACGCTTGGCGCAAAGGCCGCACTGGTTATCCGCTGGTCGACGCGGGCATGCGAGAATTGTGGCACACGGGTTGGATGCACAATCGAGTGCGCATGGTTGTCGCGTCCTTCCTGACGAAGCATCTGCTCATAGACTGGAGAAAAGGCGAGGAATGGTTTTGGGATACCCTCGTGGACGCGGATCAAGCCAGCAACAGCGCGAGCTGGCAGTGGGTGGCGGGTAGCGGTGCAGATGCGGCGCCGTATTTTAGGATTTTCAATCCGGTGTTGCAGGGTGAAAAATTTGACCCTGACGGAACTTACGTAAAGCGCTGGTTGCCCGAGTTGGCAGGTCTCCCGGCGAGCCTTATCAATAGGCCCTGGGAAGCCTCAACTTCACAAATGGCGGCCGCCGGGATGGTACTCGGTGAGACTTATCCAAGGCCAATCGTCGACCATGGCTATGGCAGACTGCGAGCGCTCGAGGCCGTGAAGAAACTAGCGTAGCGAAGAAAGCAGCTACCACTCAAAAATGAAGGCGTGTTCTGCACGGTGAGAAATCCGATGAAAACGTCTTTGGCAAAGATCGGTCGTGACTTGCCACTGAGAATTTCCTCCAGAATGGATTAGAGTCCGGCCTATTATGAACCGCCCCCAAACGTTGGACCAGCGAAGGCTGGAGTTTTCCGATGGAAGAGATAGGCGTGACCACGATGCATTGCCAGCTAATCGGAAGCTTCGTATCCGCAGACTTGCCTGAGCTATCCACCACGTTCCACCTCTACCACGTCGACAATTGGCACCAATGGCCGCGCCTTGCCGATGACGAACATACCGAACTAAGATGGTTCACAGCTGCGGCTATAGAATGCGAAGCGGCACTGGCACCATCTCAGCTCGGTGAAATGCTCAAGAAATTGATTGCGTGCGGATGAGCCGAGCCAGGCTGAAACTCCACGACGGACTTGGCGTTCCGATCTCATTTGTCCTTGAGCACGAGCGCGCTGGTCAGATCGCCAAGCGGTTTCTGCTTATGGGCCGCGACTGCAGCATCGCGAACGGTGATGCCATGCAGGGTCGGCAGCTCGAAACGGCGCGTGATGAAGCGCAGGATCGAGGTCGTGTCCATTGGAGTATGATCGACATAACCATGCCGCGCATAGGGCGAGACGATGATGGCCGGAATACGCGAACCGGGACCCCAACGATCTCCCTTTGGCGGTGCAACATGATCCCAAAGTCCGCCATTTTCGTCATAGGTAACCACGACCAGCATGTGCGGCCATTGCGGGCTCTTCTCAAGATGCGCTATCAGATCCGCGAGGTGGGCGTCGCCAGCCTCGATGCTGGCATAGCCGGAATGTTCATTAAGATTGCCCTGCGGCTTATAGAACGAGACTTGCGGTAGCGAACCGGCATCGATCGCTTTGATGAACTCGGCGCCGGCCAGGCCGCCGTCTTTGAGATGCTCGGTCCTGGCTGCTGTGCCTGGCGCGAAATTGGCATAGTAGTTGAAGGGCTGATGATGATACTGAAAATTCGGCGCTGGCTCCTTATTGCCATGGTCGAGCACATCCTGCCAGGCGCCGCCGTACCAAGCCCAGCTCACATGCTTGAGGCTCAGCATATCGCCGATGGTGGGTTCAGTCTGTGGCGGCAATGTCGTAGGCTTGCTGGGGTCCGCCAACGCCTTATCCCCATCCGGTGCGGGACCATTTCCACTTGGCTGATAAGGTGGCTGCATGGTATTGACGGCATAAAAATCCGGCGTGAGATTGCCGTCGCCGGCAAATTTCGGAATACCGTCGATGGCTGACTTGGGTGAATTTGCGGCAGCCTTTAGCGTTACGCCATCCGGTTCGACTATGGCAATAGAAGGCTTGGCGGCACTGGTGTCGGCATTGGCGTAGTAGGGCGCACAGGCGCAAATCAGCCATTGGTGATTGAAGAAGGAGCCGCCGAAGGCGCCCATGAAGAAATTGTCGGCGAGCACGTATTTCTGGGCGACCTTCCACATCGGTGTCTTCGAGCCATCCCACAAGCCCATCGGCATTGCGCCTGAATCGGCATAGGCAACGAATTTGTCGTTGCGCCCACTGTCGATCTGCATCTGGTTTTGATAGAACCGATGCCAGAGATCGTGGGTAATCGTATCCAGGCCGAGGTTGAACCCCTTGGGATCGTCTACCCGGAACGGTCGATTGGGAAGGTGCTCCGTCTGTGCTTGGGTTATGGGTGGCGTTACGCCTTTCGCAGTGAGGCCATCCCAGATCGGAGGCAGCTCGCGCAACGGCTTACCATCGCGATCGCGTTGAAGGCGCGCGCTCGCCGACGCTTTTGATAGACCATTGGCGCCCGGGAAGCCGCCATAGAGATTGTCGAAGCTGCGGTTTTCCGCATAGATCACCACCACGGTGTCGATCAATTTTAGATCGCCGGTGGTCTTCCCTTTGGATTCCATCTTAGTGGCGGAGTCGCCGGCAATGGCAGGGCCTAAGGCAGCCACAGAAAGACCTAAAGCACAGATGGTCGTAGCGGCAATCGACTTCATTTGGACTTTCCTCCTCAGGTTTCAGTGGATGCGCCTCCACCTCGATAGGGCAGCTTATCCGGGCGAATAGGCAACGCAAGCGTTAATTGAAATGGTTCTAAAATCCGGCTAACGATAATCTCCGGATGAGTTCTGACGTCGCAGCGAGAGGACTAGGCCATCGAAATACAATTGGAACCACGTCAAAAGCGATGGCTCGGGGTCGGAGCTGGGGCGGGCGCTGCACTGCTTTTGCTAACGACATCGGTTCACACTGGGCACGCTTTGTCGCGCACCGAGGTGCGGCGACAAGCATCGGCTCTAGCAGCACTCGGCAAATCCCTCTTCTCCGATCCATCCCTATCGGCGTCTGGCAAGACGGCCTGCTCTTCCTGCCATGATCCCGGCCACGCCTTTGGACCGGCCAATGATCTGGCGGTACAGCTTGGTGGCGGCGATTTGCATCAGTCCGGATTGCGGGCAGTGCCCTCGCTCAAATATCTGCAGGCCATCCCGCCCTTCACAGAGCACTTTTTCGAATCCGAGGATGAGGCAGACGAAAGCATAGACAACGGGCCGACCGGCGGGCTCACCTGGGACGGTCGGGTTGATCGCGGCCGCGAACAAGCCAAGATCCCGCTGTTTTCCGATTTCGAGATGGGTAATAAAAGCGAAGCTGAAGTTGGCCGTCATGTGCTCAGGGCGGGCTACGGCAAGGCGATCGACGATATTGCCGGACCGAACGCCGACGGTGACCCAGAGATCGCCTATCGCACGGCGCTGAAGGCACTGGAAGTCTATGAGCAGGACTATCAGACCTTCTATCCCTATTCGAGCAAGTATGACGCGGTGCTGGCCGGCAAGGCTGAGCTTAGTCCACAGGAGGCAAGGGGCCTCGAACTGTTCAATGCACCCGAGAAAGGCAATTGTGCCTCCTGCCACGTCAGCCAGCGTGGGAATGACGGCACGCCGCCACAGTTCACTGACTATGGCTTGATCGCCATCGGTGTGCCTCGCAATCGTGACATTCCCTCCAACAAGGATCCAGCGTTCTACGATCTTGGCTTGTGCGGTCCACTGCGGAAGGATTTCATCGGCCGTGACGACTATTGCGGGCTATTCCGCACGCCGACATTGCGAAACGTCGCTCTGCGCAAGGTTTTCTTCCACAATGGCGGCATCCATTCTCTGCGGGACGCCGTACGGTTTTATGTCGAGCGGGCAACCCATCCAGAGCGCTGGTATCCGCGAAGGCCCGATGGTAGCGTAGACAAGTATGATGACCTGCCGGAGGCGGCGAAGGCGAACGTAAACATGGATCCGCCCTTCGATCGCAAGGCAGGAGCTGAGCCTGCGCTCAATCCCACCGAAATCGATGACGTCGTTGCATTCCTCCAAACGCTCACCGATGACTACGAATCATCTGAATGAGGTGTTGAGCGGTCACGCTTCGTCCAATGCCTCGACTTGGCCGCTGGGCCGAGCAGGTCAGTCACGATTTCGACTCCCTTGCCAGAAACCGTCACACGGCCACCATCGATTATTTCCAGCTCGGCTCCATTTGAGAAGCTGAGAGACCAGCCATCATCCGACTTGGTGCGGCGCCGGTCCGTCAATTCGAGACCGGCAGCGGTGACGACCGCAATCGCTTTATCGACGTCCATGATCATCATCCCCAGCAAGAGCCACTCTGTCCTTCGAGGCACAATTCAAAAGTATGTCAAAGCTCGATCGCCGGCTAGTCTCCTGCAAACCGCGGCAAGATACTGGGTGTGGGTTCACAGACAGTGCTATACCTTCATTGAGCCAATGGCGGTGAGCAGGGTAGCGGCGCGATGCTTGCAGATGCTGGGCCGCAGTGTTGCCCTTTGCTCCGCTGGTTCGGCGATCCAAGACTTTCGCAGCCGCGTTGATTCCGGCGGAGGAGGCGTGTCGCTTGTCCGAAGCGTTTAATTCATGACAGTTTTGTGACAAAGAAATTGCTGAAATATCGCGGCAAACATCGGGCGCTTTTTTGCAAATGGCTTTTCTTGACCTGATCAACATTAGTAAGTCATTTGGAAGCCAATCCGTCGTCGAGGAATTCACCGTCCAAATAGAGAAGGGAGAATTCGTCTC
>UBUL01000043.1 GCA_900468625.1 Hyphomicrobiales bacterium | reverse complement strand
ATCTCCCCCCTTGTGGGGGAGATGTCACGAAGTGACAGAGGGGGGTATCGCAGGTTCCGCATTTCCGGAGGCCGCCGCTCCATGACCAAGATCCCCAACTTCACCACCATCCCCTGGGCCAAGCCACAGGCAACGACTCCACCAACCGACGCCCCAATCTGGGAAACTCCCGAAGGCATCGCCGTCAAGCGTCGTTACGGCGAAAGCGATCTCGGCGGACTGAACTTCCTTGACACCTATCCCGGCGCGGCACCGTTCCTGCGCGGCCCCTATCCGACAATGTATGTCCAGCAGCCCTGGACGATCCGCCAATATGCCGGCTTCTCCACCGCCGAAGAATCCAACGCCTTCTACCGCCGCAACCTCGCGGCCGGTCAGAAGGGTCTTTCCGTCGCCTTCGATCTTGCCACTCATCGCGGCTATGACAGCGATCATCCGCGGGTATCAGGCGATGTCGGCATGGCGGGTGTGGCGATCGATTCCATTCTTGACATGCGCCAGCTCTTCGACGGCATTCCGCTCGACGAGATGAGCGTGTCGATGACCATGAACGGCGCGGTGCTGCCGATCATGGCGCTCTATATCGTCGCGGCGGAGGAACAGGGCGTCTCCGAGGATAAGCTTTCCGGTACGATCCAGAACGACATCCTCAAGGAGTTCATGGTTCGCAACACCTATATCTATCCGCCGCAGCCCTCGATGCGCATCGTCTCCGACATCTTCAGCTATACCAGCCAGAGGATGCCGAAGTTCAACTCCATCTCGATCTCCGGCTACCATATGCAGGAAGCTGGGGCGACCGCGGATCTGGAGCTGGCCTATACGATCGCCGACGGCATAGAATATGCGCGGGCGGGTGTCGCAGCCGGGCTCGATATCGACAGCTTCGCCCCTCGCCTCTCCTTCTTCTGGGCGGTCGGCATGAACTTCTTCATGGAAGTCGCCAAGATGCGCGCGGGACGGCTGATCTGGGCCGCGCTGATGCAGAAGAATTTCGCGCCGAAAGACCAGAAATCCCTGGCGCTCAGGACCCATAGCCAGACCTCCGGCTGGTCGCTGACGGCGCAGGACCCGATGAACAACATCATCCGCACCATGGTCGAGGCCATGGCGGCCACGCAGGGACACACACAATCGCTCCATACCAATTCCTTCGACGAAGCCCTGGCACTGCCGACGGATCATTCCGCGCGCATCGCCCGCAACACCCAGATCCTGCTGCAGAAGGAATCGGGGACAACAGGCATTATCGACCCGTGGGGCGGCTCGGCCTATGTCGAACGCCTGACCCATGATCTTGCCGCCCGCGCGATGGCCCATATCGAGGAGGTCGAAGCGCTCGGCGGCATGGCGAAGGCGATCGAGAAGGGCATTCCGAAGCTCCGGATCGAGGAGGCTGCAGCCCGCACGCAGGCACGCATCGACAGCGGCCATCAGACCGTGGTCGGCGTCAATTTTTCCAAACCGGAAAAGGACATCGAAGTCGATGTCCTGAAGGTCGACAATTCCGAGGTGCGGGCACGCCAGCTTTCCAAGCTGCAGCAGCTGAAGGGCACGCGCGAAACCGCTGCCGTCGAACCAGCCCTGGATGCGCTGACGGAGGCCGCACGAAACGGCACAGGCAATCTGCTCGATTTTGCCGTCAAGGCAGCGAGGGCAAGGGCCACGGTCGGCGAAATCTCGCTGGCGCTGGAAAAGGCCTATGGCCGCCATGTCGCCGAGATTAGGACCATCTCAGGCGTCTACCGCAAGGAAGTCGGCACAAAAGATCCGGCCTTCAATGCGGCAGTGAGCAAAGTGGAAGAATTCCGCAAGGCGCGGGGCGAAAAGCCACGCATCCTCATCGCCAAGATGGGTCAGGACGGCCACGACCGCGGGCAAAAGGTGATCGCCACGGCCTTTGCTGATCTCGGCTTCGATGTTGTCGTCGGCGCGATGTTCCAGACTCCGGAAGAAGTTGCCGATGTCGCCGTGCGCGAGGGCGTCGATATCGTGGGCGCATCGTCGCTGGCCGCAGGTCATTTGACGCTGGTGCCGGAATTGAAGACGGCGCTTGCACGCCGTCATGCCGGCAATGTGCTGATCGCCGTCGGCGGCGTCATTCCGCCGCAGGATTTCGCAGCGCTTGAGGCCGCCGGCGCCGACGCGATCTTTCCACCCGGAACCGTGATCGCGGAAGCGGCGACAACGCTGATCGAGACGTTGATGGCGTAAGCAGCGACGTGCGGAGCAGTTC
This sequence comes from Hyphomicrobiales bacterium, assembly GCA_900468625.1. Lineage (GTDB taxonomy): Bacteria > Pseudomonadota > Alphaproteobacteria > Rhizobiales > Rhizobiaceae > Rhizobium. The sequence goes on along the minus strand of UBUL01000043.1, from coordinate 71,389 downwards.
GGCTCATCTCCCACGCCGCCCTTACGGAGCCGGTCTAGACGGCCACGCTCCTGAAGAACTCGATGCTCTGTTCGATCTCACCCGGCAGCGCCGAATTATGGCTGCCGGTTACAGTCGCCATCTCCATCTTCACGCCGGCGGCGGTTGCCCGTTTTGTGAGCAGCGCCAGGCGCGAGTCGAAATGTGCCTCTTCGGTGCCGTGGAACAGCTTTATCGGGCTCCTGAAGCTGTGCGCATAGCAGAGCGGCGAGCGCATCTGGTATTCGCGCGGGTTCTTGGTGTTGAAGCGGATATCCTGCGGATAGCGGCCGAAGAAGGCATAGGCGTCCGGATTGCCCGACATCGGCGCCACCGCGCGGAACCGCTTCGTCGACATGGCGGCCAGCATGGCCAGTGTACCGCCGATGCTGTGTCCGGCCAGGAACATGCGATGCGGATCGACTCCAGGCAGATGCCGCAGCCGGTTGGAGGCGGCCAGCACATCGGCAACTTCATCGTAAAAACCCGAGAAATTGCCCTTCTGGCCGTTTTCCCCACGCATAGAGGGGATCATGACGACATAGCCGGCTTCGACATAGGGCTTCATCAGCTGCCAGTGCCCCTGCCCGATGGCATTGCCGCCATGCAGGAACAGCACGGCCGGCTTCGGCTTCTCCGAGCGCGTATAGCGGGAAACCCAGGCGACGAGCTCCAGCTCCTCGCCAACGCCGCTGCGATAGAAAAGCCGCTCCGCCGTCGAGGGCGTGACCAGCGGTTCGTAGATGTCGGGAGCCGGCCCCTTGCTCAAGAGGTCAGTCCGAAACAGACGGCGCTCCTTGGCATAGTCGCCCGAAAGCAGCGGCGGCGCATCCGCAGCCTTTTCATCGCTCTGGGCGGCACTCTTGCTGTCGGCGGGCTTGCTGCCAGCCGTACTGTCGTCGGCAGCTCTGACGATGGAGGGAGCCAAAAGCGTGACCGCCAGACCGGCAAGAACACCGCGGCGATTGGGGCGGAATGCGTTATCGTCAGACATGGTCATAGGCTCGTCCAAATATCCCGGCGCGGCACAAATCTGCACGGGTTGAAAGGCAAGGCCAACTCACTTTGTGGTGAGGAATCACCTTGCCCTATTCATCGACAGCCGGAGCCTTGGCGTCAATCATCGCGATCAAAGTTTCCAGCCGGTCGGCCTCGTAGGGCGGCTTGTCGGGCCGCAGCCGGGCGATGCGCGGAAAACGCATGGCAACGCCAGATTTATGGCGGGTGGAACGGTTGATGCCTTCAAAGGCCACCTCGAGCACGAAGCCGAAATCACGATCGGCGCGCACGGCCCGCACAGGGCCGAAACGATCGACCGTGTTGTTGCGCACGAACTTGTCTAGCACTTCCAGCTCGGCATCCGTGAAACCAAAATAGGCCTTGCCCACAGGCACGAGCTGCTCGCCCTCCGGCGTCGCCGCCCAGACGCCGAAGGTGAAATCGGAATAATAGCTGGAGCGCTTGCCGTGACCGCGCTGGGCATACATCAGCACGGCATCGACGTTGTAGGGATCGCGCTTCCATTTAAACCAAGGCCCCTTGGCGCGGCCGGCAAGATAGGCGCTATCCCGGCGCTTGATCATGACGCCTTCGATCACCGGATCGGGCGGCGAGGTTCGCAACCGGTCAAGCTCTTCCCAGGAGGAGAAATCCACGAGCGGCGACAGGTCGAAGCGATCATGCGGCGCCGCCTCGATGATCTCGGTCAACCGCTCGCGGCGGCCGAGGAAGTCGCGGGCGCGCACGTCCTCGGCACCGTCGAACAGAAGATCGTAGGCACGGATGAAGGCCGGAAACTCGTCCAGCATCTTTGCGGTCACGGTCTTGCGGTTGAGGCGCTGCTGCAGATCGGAAAATGTACGCGTCGGGCTGTTGGAGCGCACCGTGCCGCCGACCAGCAGCTCGCCATCCATAACGCCCTCGAAGTTCATCGCATCGACGATGTCCGGAAAGGCGCCTGAGATATCGTCGCCGGAGCGCGAATAGAGCTTGCTTGTCGCTCCAGAGCGGGAAAGCTGGACACGGATGCCATCCCACTTCCATTCAGCGGCGAAATCACCGGGATCGAGTCCATCGAGATCGCCGGGTTCGACCGGATTGGCGAGCATGACGGAATGAAAGATCGCCGGCGTCACCAATATCGGGCGTTCGCCCTTGCCTTCAAGCCAATGGAACAGGCTTTCATAGGGTGGCTGCAGGCCATGCCACAACGTTTCGATTTCGGTCACGTCCTTGCCGCTCAGCTCGGCCAGCGCCTGCTTGGCAAGCCGAGCCGAGACGCCGATGCGAAGGGCGCCAGTTGCAAGCTTCAGGAAGGCGAAACGACCCGACGTATCCAGCCGGTCCAGCAGATCTCGAACGAAACTGCGTACCTCGGTCCGCCCGAGCGCATTCATGCGGCGGATGACCTCGCCGAGCTTCGGCTGCTCGCCGGCGGGACGTTCGATGTCGCTTTCCTTATCCCAGACCAGCGAGATCGTTTCCGCGAGATCGCCGACATAATCGTAGGAATATCGGAACAGTATCTCGTCCATGCGCTCGAGAACGAGTTCGCGCAGCATGGCGGGCTTGACGTTGCGCACCTCGAGCGTACCGGCAATCGCTGCCAGGCCATAGCCGCGGTCGGGATCGGGCGTATCGCGGAAATAATCGATCAGCAGCTTCAGCTTGCCGTTGCGGCTCGGCGTCAGCACCAGGCGGTCGAGAAGATCGGCAAAGGCTTTCATCTGTGCACCTCCTTCTCCCCTCGGCGAGAAGGTGCCCGGAGGGCGGATGAGGGGGAGCAGGGGTAATCCCGCACGCCACACATAGACTGCAGCGTTGCAATATCGCGGAAATCCCCCTCATCCGACCCTTCGGGCCACCTTCTCCCCGCCGGGGAGAAGGCGAGACAAACGACGACCCTCATCATCTAGTCTCCCTCGTCTTCATAGCCGATGAGATGCAACGGCTTGGCGGCGATGCCCTGCAGCTCGCACCAGCGCACCAGCGCTTCTTCGCGGCCGTGGGTGACCCAGACCTCGCTCGGTTTCAGATCGGAGATCGTCTCGGTCAACTCCGGCCAGTCGCAATGGTCCGATATGACCAGCGGCAGCTCGACCCCGAGCTGCTTGGCGCGCTGGCGCACCATCATCCAGCCGGAGGCGAAAGCCGGAAGTGGATCATGGAACCGCCTCGCCCAGCGATCCTGGAACGCAGAGGGCGGGCCGACGACGACGGCGCCGTGAAAGATCGACTGATCGCGGCTTTCGACGGTCGCCGGTTTGAGCTCCCCGAGCGCGATGCCCTGGCCGGCATAATAGTCGCACAGGGTTTCCAGCGCGCCATGGATGAAGATCGGCTTGTCATAGCCGGCGTCGCGCAAGAGGCGGATGACGCGCTGCGCCTTGCCGAGCGCATAGGCGCCGATCAGATGCGTTCGTTCCGGAAACTGGCGAAGGGAGGCCAGGAGCTTACGTGTTTCGGCCAATGGATCGGGATGATGGAAGACCGGCAGGCCGAACGTGGCTTCGGTAATGAACACATCGCAGGAAACCGGCACATAGGGTTCGCAAGTAGGGTCCGGCCGGCGCTTGTAGTCCCCGGACACGACGATCCGCAGTCCATCCTTCTCCACCGCGATCTGCGCCGAGCCGAGCACATGGCCCGCCGGGTGGAACCGGACCTTGACGCCGTTGATCGTCACCTCCTCACCGAAGGCGACCGCCTGCTCCGATCCCGCAAAGCCGTCACCGTAGCGAATGCGCATGATATCGAGGGTCTGGCGCGTGGCGAGCACATGGGCATGGCCGGAGCGGGCGTGGTCCGAATGGCCATGCGTGACGAGCGCACGCTCGACCGGCTGCACGGGATCGATATGGAAGCCGCCGATCGGGCAGAACAGTCCTTCAGGCGCGGGATAAAGCAGTTGTTCCGGTCTCATGATGCAAGAGGATAGCGCGATTTGCACGATTAGGTAGCGACAACGGCAGCTTTTTGAGCAGGTCCGCGTTCGGGTTGCCGATCGGGCAAATCGAAGACGAGGACTCAGCCCTTTTTGAACCAGCAAATGAAATATGAACAATTCTGGCTCTTCGCCGGTCCAGCGCGTTTGATGAGCCGCCTGTATCACAACGACACAAATGGGCTTGGCATGATTTCTGCTTCGGCGGCGTCATCTACGGAGTTCGCAATGATCCAACGCCGCACCTTCATCGTTTCCATCGCCGCCTCGGCGGCGGCCGGCCTGCTTGCGCCCCACAGCTTCGCCGCGCCTCTGGCCAAGATGACAGGCGCCGAGCTGCGGGGGCCGATCGATGCCGTTGCGGTGAAGACGACGCCGGGAGCGAGCGACGTCAAGAGCGGCAAGCTGCAGGCGATGATCGACAATGCCGCGCGCGCCAACATGCCGCTCTTCCTGCCGCCCGGCACGTACAACATCTCCAACCTGACATTGCCTGACAATACGCGGATCACCGGCGTTCCCGGCGCTTCGCGGCTCGTCTACAGCGGTGACGGTCATCTGATGAATGCGGATAAGGCCAGGCGCGTCGAGCTTTCGGGCCTCGTGCTTGACGGCGGCAATCGCTGGCTCGCCGACTATGCCGGCGGCCTCCTGCAATTTACCGGCGTCGATGAGGTCCTGATCGACAATTGCGAAGTTACCGGCAGCCGCAAACACGGGCTGCAGCTGGAGCGCTGCGGCGGGCGCATCGAGCGGAGCCGTATTTCGGGTGCCGCGGAAGCCGGCATCTATTCCGTCCAGTCCGTCGGATTGACGGTGACCGGCAATCGCATCGAGGATTGCGGCAATGGCGGCATCCTGATCCATCGCTGGAGCAAGGCCGAGGATGGCAGCAGCGTCGTCAACAACCGCATTTCCCGCATCCGCGCCAATGGCGGCGGCACCGGCCAGAACGGCAATGGCATCAATGTCTTCCGCGCCGACGGCGTGACGGTTTCGGGCAACCAAATCGCCGATTGCGCCTTTACCGCCATCCGCGCCAACTCGGCATCGAATGTGCAGATCTCGAACAATCAATGCCTGCGTTCGGGCGAAACCGCGATCTATTGCGAATTCGAGTTTGTCGGCGCCACGATCAGCAACAATCTGGTCGATGGCGCAGCAAACGGCATCTCGGTGACGAATTTCGACAAGGGCGGAAGGCTCGCCTCGGTGACGGGCAATGTCATCCGCAACATGTCGCTGACAGCACCTTACGCGCAGGACGGCGGCTTCGGCATCGGCATTTCGGCGGAAGCCGATACGCTTGTCGCCGATAATGTCATCGAGAACGCACCGCTCTGGGGCCTGCGGCTCGGCTGGGGGCAATATCTCCGCGATGTCGTCGCGACCGGCAATATCGTGAGACACGCCGGCATCGGCTGCGTCGTCTCGGTCGCCAACGGCGCCGGCTCGGCTGTAATTGCCGGCAACCTTTTTCAGGAAATGCAGCAAGCCGCGATCATGGGCTTTCGCTGGGACAAGCCGGCATCCGGCGATCTGATCGGGGGAAGCATGCAGTTCCCGCAATTGACCATCGAAAACAACAGATTGGTTTAACGCATGCCGCGCAAAAGTGTGCAGCGGTTTTGCGATAACGGCATGCGCTTCAAATCATTCGCCAGTTCGGCTGCCGCTTTTCGAAAAAGGCGGTGACGCCCTCCCTCGCCTCCTCGGTTTCCCAGGCATCTGCCAATTGTTCGACGACATGATCGATCATGCCGTCGGTAATCGGCCGGCCTACGGAACGCGCCAAAGCCTTGGCACGAGCAGCTGCCTGCGGCGATGCCGCCAAAAAATGGCGGACCTCCGCCTCGACAGCTTCATCCAACGCCTCCTCCGCCACAACCCGCGACAAGAGACCTGCGGCGTGCGCCTGCCAGGCATCGATGATCTTGCCGGAGAGGAAAAGTGGGCGGGCATTCGCCTCGCCGATGCGGGCGACGACATAGGGGCTGATGGTGGCGGGGATGATGCCGAGACGTACTTCCGTCAGGCCGAAGCGGGCGGTCGATGCCGCAATCACCATGTCGCAGACGCTGAGGATGCCGATGCCGCCGCCGAAGGCGTTGCCCTGGACGCGCGCGATCAACGGTTTGGGCAATTCGTTCAGCGTCTTGAACAGCATGGCGAGCCGGCGCGCTTCGACCACGCGCCCAGCGCGGGTTGCGTCGAACTGGGCGCGCATCCAGCCGAGATCGCCGCCGGCGCAGAAGCTGGCACCCTCGCCGGTGAGCACGACGACACGAACCGTTTTGTCATGGGCCAGCTCATAGGTTGCTGCGGTGAAGTCATCGATCATCTCGGCCGACAGAGCATTGTGCTTTTCGGCGCGAGTGAGTGTCAGATAGGCGACGCCGCGTTCGTCGGTGGTGATGCGGATCGTTTGCGATATCATGCGGCACTCCTGAGGCTGCAGGCGAAGGCGGCGGCGGCCGCAAGCTTGTCCTTGTCCAGGCCGGTTTCGTATCCCTGCGTCTCCAGATAATCGCAGACCGCTACGGTATCGACATTGCCCTTGGCACCAGGGGCAAAGGGGCAACCGCCAAGGCCGCCGGCTGATGCATCGAAGACGCGCAGACCGCGTTCCAGGGCGACGGCGATATTGTCGAGAGCGCGACCAGACGTATCGTGAAAATGACCTGCCAGAGCTGCGGCTGGGAGTTCGCCCAGCACCGCGGCAAGCATCCGGTCGACGGCTTCCGGCGAACCTCTGCCGATCGTATCGCCGAGGCTGATCTCGTAACAACCGAGGGCACGCAGCTGCCAGGCGACATCGACGACATTCTGCGGCGGCACCGCCCCCTCATAAGGGCATTCGACGACGCAGCTGACATAGCCGCGCAATGGAACGCCGCCATCCCTGCTGGCCGCCGCGACGGGCCGGAAGCGTTCGATGCTCTCGGCAATCGAGCAATTGATATTGTGCATGGAAAAGGTTTCGGAGGCAGACGCAAAGATCGCCACCTCATCGGCGCCGGCCGCAAGTGCAGCCTCGAAGCCCTGCATGTTGGGCGTCAGCGCTGCGTAACGGACGCCCGAACGCCGCTTTATCCCAGCCATGACATCGGCGGCATCGGCAAGCTGCGGCACCCACTTTGGACTGACGAAGCTCGTGACCTCGATGCGCTCGAAACCGCAATCGGAGAGCAGATCGACGAGTTCGATCTTGCGCGCGGTATCGACCTGCTGCTTTTCATTCTGCAGACCGTCGCGCGGCGCCATCTCGACGATGGTGACGTAATTGGAAGGCTTGTCCGTCATGCCGCATCCTCCGGTCGAAGCAACAGAAGCACAGCGCTTTCGCTGGTTTGGTCGCCCTCGCCGATATGCAGGCTTTCCACGATGCCGTCGCGTGCGGCCGTCAGGGTCAGCTCCATCTTCATAGCTTCCATAACGATCAGCGCCTGGCCCTTTGCCACCGTCTCGCCTTCGCGCACACGGACGATCTTGACGAGTCCCGGCATCGGCGCAACCACGCGGTCGCCGCCAGCGACGGCCTCCTCTCTGCCATCAAGCAGATCGAGGCGATGGAAATGATGGGTTTGCCCGTCGAGGAACAAGGTCACATCTGACGATGTCTCGAAGATATCGACATGCGATTGCCTGCCGCCGATCTCGACACGCCGGGAAACATCATCTCCTTCGAGGAGACGGACGGGGATGGTGCGGTCATCGAAGGCAACGTCGAAAAGTGTGCGTCCCTTTGCGATCACGCGAGCACGCCTCTGACCGCCGGCAAAATGCAGCGTGACGGGACGGCTCGCCTCCCCCCAGAGCTGCCAGGCGCCGAGTGAGAACCAGGGGTCGTTGCCATCGCTTCGGCCAAATCCGCCCGCTTCGACAATGGCGGCAATGGCAAGAGCCGCATCGTCGGGCTGCCGCGCCGAAGTCAGCGCCTCCACGTCCCGATCGATCAACCCGGTGTCCGGGTGACCGGCGGCGAAATCCAGCTGGCGGCTCAACCGGATGAGGAAATCGAGATTGGTGGTGGTTCCGGCGACCTGCGTTTGCTCCAGACCGCGCGTAAGCTTGGCAAGCGCAGCCTGACGATCCGGCGCATGCACTGTGAGCTTGGCAATCAGCGGATCGTAATGCGGGGTGACGGTATCGCCTTCGCGTACGCCGGCATCGACGCGGGCATCGCCGCCGGGAAAGCGTAAGTGCGAGAGCGTGCCGGTTGCCGGCAGGAAGCCACGGGCCGGGTCTTCCGCATAGATCCGCGCTTCGAAGGCCCAGCCGTTTATGGCGAGCTCAGCTTGCGTTTTCGGCAACGGCTCGCCGTTTGCGACGCGCAATTGCCATTCCACCAGATCGACGCCGGTTATCGCCTCGGTGACCGGATGTTCGACCTGCAGGCGTGTATTCATTTCCATGAAGAAGAAGCGATCCGGCGACAGGCCGTCGGAGACATCGGCGATGAATTCGACCGTGCCGGCGCCGCGATAATCGATGGCGCGGGCGGCGCGAACGGCCGCTTCGCCCATGGCGCTGCGCATCTCCTCCGTCATGCCCGGTGCCGGCGCCTCTTCGATCACCTTCTGGTGCCGGCGCTGCAGCGAGCAATCGCGCTCGAAGAGATGCACGGCATTGCCATGGCTATCTCCGAAAACCTGGATCTCGATGTGACGCGGCTTGATCAGATATTTCTCGATCAGCACGGCATCGTCGCCGAAGGCGGATTTCGCCTCGCGCTTCGCCGCCTCCAGAGAAGCGCCGAAATCCTCCGGCCGGTCGACGCGCCGCATACCCTTGCCGCCGCCGCCCGCCCGTGCCTTGATGAGAACGGGAAAGCCGATAGCCACCGCCTGCTCGGCAAGGAAGCCGGCTTCCTGCCTATCGCCGTGATAGCCGGGAACGACCGGCACGCCTGCCCGCTCCATCAGCGCCTTGGCCGCATCCTTGAGCCCCATGGCCCGGATTGAGACCGGCGACGGACCGATGAAGACGAGACCCGCGGCCTCGACCGCTTCGGCGAAATCGGCATTCTCCGAGAGAAAGCCGTAGCCGGGATGGATGGCTTCCGCGCCGGTTTGCTGAGCCGCCGCGATGATCGTCTGCTTCGAAAGATAGCTTTCGTTCGCCGCCGCCGGGCCGATGTGAACGGCTTCGTCGGCCAGCGCCACATGCAGCGCATCCCGATCGGCGTCGGAATAGACGGCAGCCGTGCGGATACCAAGGCGCCTCGCCGTGCGGACGATCCTGCAGGCGATTTCGCCGCGATTGGCGATCAGTATCTTCGAAAACATCGGCGGACCCTATTGCGCGGCAATGACTTCGACTTCGAGCAGCCAGGCCGTATCGAAAATACCGGCAATCACGACAGTCATGGCCGGCGTGAGAGAGCCCAGATATTCGCTGCGGATCTCGCGGTTCTCTATCGTATGGTGCCGGTCGGCAAGGAAGGTGGTGACCTTGACGATATCGTCCTTGGTCATGCCGGCCGCCTTCAGCTGGGCATCGACGTTGTGCCAGACCTGGCGAGCCTGCGCCTTGAAACCTTCCGGTAAGGCATCATCGACATCGGTCGGTATCTGGCCGCTGATAAAAAGCAACCGCTCGAAATTTTCGAGTTTTACGGCCTGCGCATAACCGCCGCGGGGTTGCGGCGCATTCTTGGCATTGATGGCATCGCGTTTCATGTCCGTCTCCTCACATCCTGAACAGACCGAAGCGTGTGTCTTCGATCGGTGCGTTGAGTGCTGCCGAAAGCGACAGAGCCAGCACGTCGCGGCTCTTGCGCGGATCGATGATGCCATCGTCCCAAAGGCGGGCCGAGGCGTAGAGCGGATGGCTCTGGGTTTCGAACATCTTGAGCGTCGGCGCCTTGAAAGCGGCCTCTTCATCCTTCGTCCAAGGCTTGCCGGCACGCGCCAGGGCCTCGCCGCGTACGGTGGCAAGGACACCCGCCGCCTGCTCTCCGCCCATAACGGATATGCGGCTGTTGGGCCAGGTCCAGAGGAAGCGCGGCGAATAGGCCCGGCCGGCCATGCCGTAATTGCCGGCGCCGAAGGAGCCGCCGATCAGCATGGTGATCTTGGGGACCTTGGTCGTGGCCACGGCCGTCACCAGCTTGGCGCCATTCTTGGCGATGCCCTCCGTCTCGTATTTGCGGCCGACCATGAAGCCGGTGATGTTCTGCAGGAAAACCAGCGGAATCTTGCGCTGCGAGCAAAGCTCGACGAAATGCGCCCCCTTCAGCGCCGATTCCGAGAAGAGAACGCCGTTGTTGGCGATGATTCCGACGGGAATACCGTGAATATGGGCGAAGCCGCAGACCAGCGTCGTGCCGTAACGCGCCTTGAACTCATCGAGCCGGGAGCCGTCCACCATGCGGGCGATGACCTCGCGCACGTCATAGGGCGTGCGCAAGTCGGAAGGCACGATGCCGAGGATTTCTTCAGGATCGTAGAGCGGCGCTTCCGGCGTGCGAAGTTCAACGCTCTCCGGCTTGCGGCGATTGAGATTGGCGACGGCCTGCCGTGCGAGCGCGAGGGCATGGGCATCGTCGCGCGCCAGATGATCGGCGACACCGGAGAGACGCGTATGCACATCGCCGCCGCCGAGATCTTCGACCGAGACAACCTCCCCCGTCGCCGCCTTGACCAGCGGCGGACCGGCAAGAAAGATCGTTCCCTGCTTCTCGACGATGATGGTTTCGTCCGACATGGCAGGCACATAGGCGCCGCCTGCCGTGCAGGAACCCATGACGACGGAGATCTGCGGGATGCCGGCCGCCGACATATTGGCCTGATTGTAGAAGATGCGGCCGAAATGATCGCGATCCGGAAACACCTCATCCTGGTTCGGCAGGTTGGCGCCGCCGGAATCGACCAGATAGATGCAGGGGAGATTGTTTTCCGCCGCGATCTCCTGCGCCCGCAGATGCTTCTTCACCGTGATCGGATAGTAGGTGCCGCCTTTGACCGTGGCGTCGTTGCAGACGATCATGCAGTCACGGCCGGAAACGCGGCCGATACCGGCGATCAGCCCGGCACCCGGCGCTTCGTCGCCATGCATTCCATGCGCTGCCGTCGCGCCGATTTCCAGAAATGGCGTGGCAGGATCGATCAGGCCGGCAACGCGATCACGCGGCAACATCTTGCCGCGGCTCACATGCCGTTCACGCGCCTGGGCACCGCCACCTTCCGCCGCCTTCGACGCCGCAGCCTCGGCAAGGCCGATTGCCTCCAGCAACGCGGCGCGATTGTCGCGGAAGCGATCCGAATGCGTCGATATCTCTGATCTCAGGACGGTCATGCGGTCTCACTCGGTCGAGTAGAATGGTATTCGAAATCAGGCCGTCTCGCCGAACAGCTCGCGGCCGATCAGCATACGCCGGATTTCGGAGGTACCGGCGCCGATCTCGTAGAGCTTGGCGTCGCGCAGCAGCCGTCCGGCGGGATAATCATTGGTATAGCCATTGCCGCCGAGCGCCTGGATGCATTCGAGCGCCAGCGCAGTCGCCTTCCCGGCGGAATAGAGAATGCAGCCGGCCGCATCCTTGCGGGTCGTCTCGCCGCGATCGCAGGCGGCCGCAACCGCATAGACATAGGCGCGCGCAGCATTCATGGTGACATACATATCGGCAAGCTTGCCCTGCATCAGCTGGAATTCGCCGATCGACTGGCCGAACTGCTTGCGCTCATGCATGTAGGGCAGCACCACATCCATGCAGGCGGCCATGATGCCGATGGGGCCGCCGGAGAGGACGACGCGCTCATAGTCGAGGCCCGACATGAGCACGCGCACGCCGCCATCCACCTGACCGAGAACATTCTCTTCCGGCACCTCGCAATCGAGGAAGATCAGCTCCGAGGTGTTGGAACCGCGCATACCGAGCTTATCGAGCTTCTGGCCGACCGAAAATCCTTTGAAACCCTTCTCAACGAGAAAGGCGGTGATCCCTCGCGGGCCGGCATCCGGCGAAGTCTTGGCGTAGACGACGAGAACATCGGCGTCCGGGCCGTTGGTGATCCACATCTTGCTGCCGTTCAGCACATAGTGACGGCCGCGCTTCTCCGCGTGCAGCTTCATGGAGACGACATCGGAGCCGGCGCCCGGTTCCGACATCGCCAGGGCGCCCACATGCTCGCCCGAGATCAGCTTCGGCAGATAGCGCTCCTTCTGCGCCGTGGTGCCATTGCGATGGATCTGGTTGACGCAGAGGTTGGAATGGGCGCCATAGCTTAGGCCGACGGAAGCCGACGCGCGGCTGATCTCCTCCATGGCAACCGTATGGGCGAGATAACCGAGGCCGGAGCCGCCGAAGACTTCGTTGGCGGTGATTCCGAGCAGGCCGAGATCGCCCATCTCCCGCCACAGATGCATCGGGAAACTGTTGTTACGATCGATTTCATCGGCAAACGGTGCGATGCGATTGGTGGCAAAACGGCGCACTTGCTCGCGTAGCGCCTCGATATCCTCTCCAAGCGCGAAGTTCAGTCCCCCTTCAAACATCCGGCTTCTCCTCCCGATCGTCCCGAACGCGCGTTCCTTACGAACCTATACCTCTTCATGCCCGCTTCAAGTTTTGCCTGATACCGTCACGCGGCATCGGCGGGCATAGGCTGGCTGCCCTGCTTCTCCTGAAGTGTCTCATAGGCCTTCAGCTTCTCGGCAATTCTCGCCATGACCTTGCGGGCGGCCTCCTCCTTGACCGGTCCGAAGCCCCTTATCTCATCAAACAGCGAGAGAATGGCAAGGGCTTCCGCCTCGTTGTCGTGGCGCAGGCCGGCGAGTACGCGCGCGGCGATGCCTTCGTAGTCGGCGATCAGACGACGTTCCAGCCGCCGTTCCGCCATATAGCCGAAGGGATCGAGAGGGGTGCCGCGCAAACGCTTCATCGGTGCAAGGGCGCGCAGCAACGGCAAGATCCAGGCGCCGAACTCGCGCTTCTTCGGCCGGCCGTTCGGGTCCTTGCCGCCGAGGATAGGCGGCGCGAGGTTGAGAGCCAGCTTGAAGTCGCCTTCCATCTCGTCGCGCAGATGTGCTTCGAAAGCCGGATCGGTCAGAAGGCGCGCGACTTCGTATTCATCCTTGTAGGCGAGAACGCGTGCATAGGTGACGGCAACGGCAAAGGGCACCTTGTCCGAAAGCCGCTCTTTTGCGGCAAGCGCATTGGCATGGGCGACGAAGCCGGCATAGCGCTCGGCAAGCGCAGCATTCTGATAGGCCGTCAGATGCGCCTTGCGATGCTTGACGAGTTCATCGAGGCTCATCTCCGCAAGCGTCTTACCGGCCGCCGGCTCGGCCATCAGAGCATGCACGGCCTGCGGATCATGCGCCAAGAGCCGGCCCCAATGGAAAGCGGAGAGGCTCGCCTTGACGGCGACGCCGTTGAGCTCGATCGCCTTTTCGATCGCTTCTAGAGAGAGAGGCAGAAGGCCGCGCTGCCACGCAAAACCGGTCAGCAGGATATTGGTCGACATGGCATCGCCGGTCACCTCCGTCGCGACATGACCGAAATCGAGGAAGACGGATTTGTCGCTGACCGTCTTGGCGATCGTGTGCTGGATCGAACCGGTCTTGAAATCGAAATCGCGGTTGCGGACAAAATCGGCGACCGGCATGAGCCCGGTGTTGACGATAGCCGTGGTTCGCGTCTGTGAGCAGAGCGTGATCGCATCCCTGGAGGCGCCCACCACCTCATCCGCGGCGAACAGCAGATCGGCACCGCCGTTGACGATGCGCGAGGAGGTCACATCGGCTTGATTATGACCGATGCGCAGATGGCTCATGACAGCGCCGCCCTTCTGGGCAAGACCGGCCATATCGAGAATCATTGGCACCTTGCCGTCGAGATGCGCAGCCATGCCGAGGATGGCACCGACAGTCAGGATACCCGTGCCGCCCACGCCGGCAATCGCGATGTTCCACGGCCGATCGCCGATGACGGGAATTTCGGGCATCGGCACGTCGACATCGACATGATCAAGCGCTTTGCGCTTGCGGCGCTTGCCGCCGTGAACGGTCACGAAGGACGGGCAAAAGCCCTTGACGCAGGAGAAGTCCTTGTTGCAGCTCGACTGGTTGATCTGGCGCTTGCGGCCGAACTCCGTCTCCAGCGGCTCGACGGAGATGCAGTTGGACTGCACGGAGCAATCGCCGCAGCCTTCGCAAACGGCCGGATTGATGAAGACGCGCTTGGCCGGATCCTCCAGCAGCCCGCGGCTCCGGCGACGGCGCTTCTCGGCCGCGCAGGTCTGGACATAGACGATCGCCGAGCAGCCTTCGGTTTCGCGCAGCTTGAGCATCACCTGATCGATATGGTCGCGATGCAGCACCTTGACGCCAGGGGCCAGTTCGGAGGCGGTCCGATAGGCATCCGGATTGTCCGACAGCAGGTAGATCGGCTTGACGCCTTCGTCATGCAGCTGCTTCGTTACCAATTGCGGCGTCAGATATCCGTCGATCGGCTGGCCGCCGGTCATGGCGACGGCGTCGTTGTAGAGCAGCTTGTAGGTGACGTTGACCTTGGAGGCCACGGACTGGCGGATGGCGAGAATGCCGGAGTGGAAATAGGTGCCGTCGCCGAGATTGACGAACATATGCTTTTCATCGGTGTAGCGCGCAATCGCCGTCCAGGGTACGCCTTCTCCGCCCATCTGCGTGAAGGTCTCGGTATTCCGGTCCATCCAGGTGACCATGTAGTGGCAGCCAATGCCGGCGATGGCGCGGCTGCCTTCGGGAACCCTGGTGGACGTATTGTGCGGACAGCCGGAGCAGAAAAAGGGCGTGCGGTTCAGGGGCGCAACGTGACTGCGGCTGATCTGGCCGCGCTCGGCAAGATAGGCGAGCTTGGCGGCGATGCGGTCATGCAGTCCCTGATCGAGATCGAGCTTGACGATGCGCCCTGCGATGGCTCTGGCGACGGCGCCGACGGTCAGTGCCGCCGACAGGCTGAGATAGGGTTTGTCGTGCTCGTCGAACTTGCCGACGATGCGCGGACGGACATCGGCGCGCCAGTTGAAGAGCTGCTGCTTGATCTGGTTTTCGATGATCTCGCGCCGCTCCTCGACGACAAGAACCTCGTCCAGTCCTTCGGAGAAATGCCTGACAGCCTCCGGCTCCAGCGGCCAGGGCATGCGCACCTTCAGGATACGCAGGCCGATCGCGGCCATCTCCCTTGGTCCGATCTCAAGCTCGCGCAACGCCTGCAGCACATCCTCATAGGCCTTGCCGGACGAGATGATGCCGAGGCGGGCGGTCGGCACATTGTGCGTGATTTCATCGACGCGATTGGCACGGGCGAAGGCGATGGCCGCATAGGCCTTGTAGGTCTGGAGACGATCGTCCTGCACCAGCGGCGGATCGGGCCAGCGCAGATTGAGGCCGCCGGGCGGCATTTCGAAATCGGTCGGCAGGACGAATTGCCGCCTCTCGCCCGAGAGATCGACGGCCGCCGTCGTTTCGATGGTGTCGGCGATGAACTTCATGCCGACCCAGCAGCCGGAATACCGCGACATGGCGATGCCGAGCAGGCCGTATTCGAGGAATTCGTGGATGGACGAGGGATAGATGACCGGGATGACTGCAGACATGAAATCATGGTCGGTCTGATGCGGCATGGTGGAGGATTTGGCGGAATGATCGTCGCCGGCGAAACAGAGGACGCCGCCGTGCTTGGATGTCCCGGCGGCATTGCCGTGTTTCAGTACGTCGCCCGAACGGTCGACGCCGGGACCTTTGCCATACCATATGCCGAGCACGCCGTCCTTGCGCACGCCGGGGGAAAGGCCGACCTGCTGCGAGCCCCAGACAGCCGTCGCGGCCAGATCTTCGTTGATCCCAGGCTGGAAGGTGACCTCATGAGCGTCGAGGTAGGTCTTGGCTTTCAGAAGCTGCTGGTCGTAGCCGCCGAGCGGCGAGCCGCGATAGCCGGATATGAAGGCTGCGGTATTGAGGCCGGCGGCGCGGTCGCGCCGCATCTGCGTCATAGGCAGCCGCACCAGCGTCTGCAGGCCGGTCATGAAAACGCGGCCTTCCCCTGCTGTGTATTTGTCGTCTAGCGATACACTGGTCGCAAGCATCTGCTCTCCTCCCGAGATCGCAGTCACCAATTGCCCTTTGTCTTCTCGCCGGAAACCTCCTACCGCTTCCAACGAAAATCATGGCGGAATTCTAACATGCACCGGCGCTAATTTCCGAACGAAGGCTGTGCGTCGGCCGCATGATTTGTAAAGAATTGGGGCATCTGACGGATATTTTCGTGCTTGCAGGCATCGCGTGCAAGCATCCATCACAAGCTTTCATCGGAGATATCGGCAGCAAGGGGTTTTATGCATCCGACTCACCTCGTAAGGTCGCGCTCACTCGAATCTGGGAGACCTACATGCTGACGATCTACGGTGTCTATCGCTCGCGCGCCTCGCGCAACTATTGGATGGCTGAGGAGCTCGGCATCGCGTTCGAATCCGTGCCTGTCGTCCAGGCCAGCCGGCTTGCCGATCCGCTCGCCGCCGATGCCCCGATCAACACGATGTCGCCGGAGTTTCTGGCCGTTAATCCGATGGGCATGATCCCCTGCATCAAGGACGGCGATCTCATGCTGCATGAGTCGCTTGCCATCAATCTTTACCTCGCGCGCAAATATGGCGGCCCGCTTGCCGGCAAAACGGTCGAGGAGGAGGGACAGGTGTCGATGTGGACCATGTGGGCGGCAACGGAAGTCGAGCCCTATAGCGTCGCGCTTGTCCGCATCTACGACAATGGCCAGGAAAACAGCGAGTCTGGGAAGGCTGGGATCGCCGTCGCCTGCCGCTCGCTGAAGAAGCCGCTCGACGTGCTGGAAAAGCACCTGCAAAATCAGGACTATCTCGTCGGCAACCGCTTCACGACCGCCGACCTCAATCTGGCCGAAGTGCTGCGCTACGCCCAGACAGAACAGGAATTGTTCGACGCGCGTCCGAAGATGAAAGCCTGGATCGGGCGCTGCCAGTCGCGCGGCGCCTACAAGGCCATGCAGGCGACGCGCGGCAAGGAGCCGGTCTGATCCATCCTATCGGAAGAGACGCATGCTCTCTTCCATCTCTTCGCGAATCCAGGCCTTGAAGGCAGTGACCTTCTTCGGCTCGCGCACGCCTGGGGTCGTGACGAAGTAATGGCCGAAGCCCGTCTTTGCGCGGATGCCGAAGGGATCGACGAGACATTTCTGTTCGAGAGCATAGGCGGCCAGCGTCTGCCAGGCGAGCATGACGCCCTGCCCCGCCATAGCCGCGTCCAGACAGAGCGACGCATCGTTGAAGATGTGCCGCTCTTCCATGCAATGGCCCGAAAGCCCAACCTTGCGCAGCCAGACCTCCCAGCCGAACATCGCATGTCCGTCGACGACGGCGGGCACCTTCAGAAGATCGGCAGGCTCGCGCAGTGTGGCAGCGATCTGCGGCGTAACCACCGGAAAGACTTCCTGCGCCAGTAAGAGCTCGGACTTCACACCCGGCCACTGTCCGCCGCCCACCCGAATGCCGATATCGACATCCGACGTCGCCGGATTGATCAGGCGCGTGGTGGCATCGATGCGCAGGCGGATATCCGGATGGCGGCTGGCAAAGCGATCCAGCCGATAGACCAGCCAGCGGGCTGCAAAGACCGGCGCAACCGAAATGGTGAGGATATTCTCATCCTTATGCTGCGCAATGGCGACTGCTGCCGATAGCGCCTGAAAGGCTTCGCCGAGCCTGGTCAATACCGCCAGCCCCGATGCCGTGACGATCATGCCTTTGGACGTGCGCTCGAAAAGCGGGCGACCGAGCTGCGCTTCGGCCTTGATGACCTGCTGGCTGACCGCGCCGACCGTCACGCCGAGTTCATCGGCTGCCGCCTGCAGCGAGCCGAGGCGTCCGACCGCCTCAAGGGCGCGCAAGCCATTCAGATGAACGTGATTGAGGTTTTTCATTATAGAATATCTATATCAGTATCTCGTCATTCTCAATTGCGCAGAGCAGTGAAACGCGCGATTGCTGCAGCATGAAATTGAAAAGCGCCGTCACTTCGCCGGCCGATGTCCCTGCGGTTGCATCGATACGAAGAACCAGAGAGGCAACAATATGTCGATCTTGAAGCTTTTCTTCAGTCACTTGCTGGAAGAGGATCGCGAAGGGGAAAGCGATCCTCTACAGCATCCAATGCTCGCCAGCATGTCGCTGGAGAAATTGGCCGACCTGCCGCTCATGCCGGAAAATCTGGGGCGGCCCATGGACAAACGGACCGTTCAGCCGGAAGAATGTGCATGAGAGAGACCTACTCCATACGCCCAAACACATCGGCTATCGATATGGACGCCATCGCGCAACGATTGCAGCGGCTCATAGCCCAAGCCCGCCTGCCGGTCGTGGAGCCCGGTACGCATTACGGCCTGCCGGCCTTCAAAGTCGGCGGCAAAGCCTTCGTGACGGTGAAAAACAACGACACCATCGTGCTGTCGCTACCGATCGACCGCAAGGAGCAGCTGATGGAAATGGCACCGCGGATCTATTTCCAGACGGATCATTATGTCGGCTGGCCTTCCCTGCCGCTGCGCATCACCGCGATCGGCGACGAGGAACTGCAGCAACGACTGATCGAGGCGTGGCGATACCGCGCCCCGAAAAAGCTTTTGGTGGCATTTGGCCTGTTATGATCAACCCTTCTCGACGGCAAGCGCCTTCTGGACGGCGGGACGCTCGAGCATGCGCTGATAATGGTCGTTCACCTTCGCGAACTGGCTGCGATCGACACCGTCTCCAGGCAGCCACGTTTCCATGGTGAAGAGATAGCCGTCGGCAACGGTATATTGCTCGCCCATCACCCAGGGGCCTTTCAGCATCTTGTCTTCGATCAGGGCGAAGGCTTCCGCCATGGTCTGCGGCACCTTGGCCTTCATCGTCTCGATGGCAGCCGCATCGTCCGTCCAGCGATAGCCGCGCCCCTTGTGCGAATGGTTCACATGAACGGTGGAGGCGATATAGCCGTTGAAGGACTGCATCTGCGCGAATTCGAAGGGATCGTCGAGCGGAGCCAACTTTGCGGCCGGCGCGATCTGGGCGATATAGGCGAGGATGGCGATATTCTCGGTAACGACGCCGCGATCGGTCAACAGGGCCGGAACCCGACCTTTGGGGTTGATGGCCAGATAATCCGGCTGGCGCTGATCGCCATTGGCGAGGTTGAGGCGGCGGGGCTCATAGGCGAGACCGGATTCTTCCAAGGCGATGAGACTGGCGAGCGCGCAGCTTCCGGGTGCGAAATAGAATGTCAGCATGTTCCGTTCCTCGATTGAATTGCGTGAGGAAGCTAAAGGCAACCCGGCCAATACGGAAGTGGCTGACGCTGATAGACGCTACAAAAGGTTTTGATCGATCGGAACGTATGCCCATCCCTGCGGCACGGGCGCCAAGGATGGGCAACTCTGATGCTCAGGCGCAGCCGGGTACGTCTTCCAGCCTGTACCAGACGGGGATGCCGCGCTCGCGGGCGATGCGCACATCATTGTCCGCGCCTTTGGAATCGCCTGATAATCTCAGGACACCCTCGCAAAGCTGCAGCAGCCGGCCGGCCGTCGGGTGGAAGATCTCTTCATAGAGATCGTCGCCTATGCTCTTGCCGCCGGCGGCATGCCAGACGGGCAAGGCGACCCATTCGCCGATCATGGGCAGATGTCCGGCCTTGAACAGGGCATAGGACGGCTCCTCCAGGCGCTTGAGGTTCTCGGCCATCTTCCTCGGATCATCGCCGGTGCCGGATCGATAAGGTCCCGCAATCAGGATCAACATGTCATTTCTCCGTTTTCAGTCCCTGCTTACTGCAGGAATTCGCACGAATATGCGCATATTTTCTTGAATGTCGAATCTATTCTGATAAATTCACGATTATTCGTGAAATAACGTGCAGAGATCGGCATGCTGACCAGCCAACGGAAAACCCTCATTCTCGACAGATTGCGCCGGGACGGCCAGGTGATCGCAAAAGCACTGGCTGACGATCTCGGCCTGTCCGAAGACACGATCCGCAGAGACTTGCGGGAGATGGCGGCGGAGAAATTGCTGAAGCGGGTGCATGGCGGCGCGTTGCCGCTGTCCCCGGAGCTGCCGGATTTCACCGCCCGGCAGGCGGTTTCATCGGATGTGAAGCGGCGGCTCGGTGCCTATGCCGCGAACATGATCAAGCCTGGCCAGACCGTGTTTCTCGACGGCGGCACGACAAATGCCGAGATCGCCCGGCACCTCCCGAAGGATATCGCCGTCACCATCGTCACCCACAGCCCGACGATAGCGGGCGAATTGGAACATCATCCCCTGACCGAGGTAATCCTGATCGGCGGCAAGCTTTACAAGCATTCGATGGTGGCAACGGGTGCCGTCGCCATGGCGGCGATCGCATCCATAAGGGCCGACATCTTCTTTCTGGGCGTCACTGCCATCCATCCCGCACGCGGTTTTTCGACCGGTGATTTCGAGGAAGCGGCTATCAAACGGCATATCGCGCAATGCTCGGCCGAAACCTATGTATTGGCGACAGCCGAGAAACTCGATGCGGCCTCGCCATGCCAGATCCTGCCGACAAAGAGCGTTTCCGGCCTGATCGTGCCGTCCGATGTTCCGGAAGAAAGCCTGATGCCTTACCGGGAAACCGAGATGCCGATCCTCCTGGCCTGACGCCGCCACTACGCCCGACAGACAGAGGTAAATTCACGCGAGGATTTGCGTTGCCGTCACCCTGATACAGTCGGTGATCGCTTTGTCTTGCGGTCGTCGCCAATCAAGCTTACCTCAATGTGCTCAGAGGTTACGATCGCCCATGAACGAACGCCGCATTCATCAGCTCTTCGAAATCAGCGTTCTGTTGAAGGGCGCGCATGCCTTGATCGAATGCTTTGGCGGCATTGTCCTCGCGCTCGTCAGCACGGAGTCCATCCTTCGGCTGGCCAACAGGGTTACGCAGCCCGAACTTCTCAACGATCCGCATGACTTCATCGCGGCACATCTGCTCGCCTCGGCGCAGGATTTTTCAGTCGGCACAAAGAACTTCTATGCCTATTATCTGCTGAGCCACGGGCTGGTGAAGGTGCTGCTGGTCATCGGCCTGCTCAGGGGCAAGATGTGGGCCTATCCGGCCTCGCTGGTGGCACTCGGGCTTTTCATCGTCTATCAGCTGTATCGCTTCACGGACACGCACGGCATCGGCCTCATCGTCCTCACCGTATTCGACCTCGTGGTGATGGCGCTGATCTGGCACGAATACAGGATCGTGCGGCAGCATGTCGCGACACGACAAGCCAGACGTCGGACCCAAGAGTAAAGCTTATGCCGCCGGCGCAGGCGCAGTCCGGATTCGGTAGGCGCATCGCCTGGCGCCGAGAAGGATGTGTTCTTCCCGATCGATCTGCGCGCCGAGCACTGCGCGGAAAGTCTCCAGTTCCGACCGGCAGAAGCCGGCGCAGGCACTGGCGGCAGCGCAGATGGGGCAGTGATTTTCTACCAGCATCAGCGAACCGTCATCCTCCTGCCAGTGATCGGCCATATAGCCTTCCTGCGTACGAATGGCCGCTAGTCTCGCGACGCGCGAAGGCAGATCGGCGGCGGCATCGATTTCGCCGCGATAGCGCCGAAGCGTGTCGGTTTCACGGGCCGAGATGACGGTGTCGACGGCATCCTGCCCCAGCTGGCTGACCATGGTCGCGAGCAAGGCGGCGGTCAGATGCGCATGGCCGTCGGGAAATTGCCGGTTGCCGGCGGCGGTCAGATGCCAGAACTGCCGTGGCCTGCCCCTGCCGGCCGAGGCCTCCGCGACCGGCTCGACCAATCCCTCCTCCGCCATCTTCGTCAGCTGCTGACGCGCCGCCTCGGACGATATGCCGAGTGCGCCTCCGATGGTGGCCGCCAATTGCGGTCCCTCGGTTTTCAACAGGATCAGGATTCGATTGACGGGTGACTGACGCATTTTCCAAGTTTTCTCTTGTTTTAATTGGACGACCATGTAATTTTCCAAATTATAACTTGGAAAATAATCAACCGCTAGGGAAAATACCGAGGATCGTCCGATGTCCAGCATCGAAAACACCGCCTCCCTCAAATCAGCCTCCATCTTCACGCTGTTCTCGCCAAGACTTCTGCCGGCAACGCTGATGCTTGGCGGCGGCGTCACGCTTTATGCCGTCGAATCCTACATCACAGCCACGATCGCCCCTTCGATCGTAAGGGACATCGGCGGCCTGAAACTCTTCTCATGGATGACGACGCTTTTCGTCGCCGCCGGTGTGCTTGGATCGATCACGGTCGCGACCCGGCCGAAGGGCATGGGACTGCGTGCCGTCTACGTCGTGGCGGCGCTTATCTTCGGCATCGGCAGCCTGGCCTGCGCCCTCGCGCCGGCCATGCCGGTGCTGCTCATCGGCCGCACCATTCAGGGCTATGGTTCCGGCATGCTGTCCGGCCTTGCATATGCCTTCATCCGCTTCGTTTATCCCGAACCGCTCTGGCGCAGAGCATCGACGCTTTACGCTGCCATATGGGGTGTGGCGACGGTGCTCGGACCGACGCTCGGCGGCCTCTTCGCCGCGGGCGGCGCCTGGCGGGAGGCCTTCATCATTCTCGTACCCCTGACTGTCCTCATGGCAGTCTCGGGACGCTGGCTGCTGCCCGATGTCGCGGATGATCGGATCGATACTCGGACGCCACTGATCCAGATCATACTTCTGCTTGCCGCCGTCTTCTTCGTGAGCCTTGCCGGCACGAGCGAGCATGGATCCTATAAGATCGTGCTGATCGCCGTTTCGATCGCACTCGTGACCGCGATGGTGCTGATCGAGCGCAAGAGCGAGGTGCGGCTCCTTCCCTACGGTGCCGTCATGCTCGGCAATCCGATCGCGCGGCTCTATCTGACGATATTCACACTGATGCTGGTGCTGACAAGCGACATCTACATTCCGTATTTCCTGCAGACACTCCACGGCGTAACGCCACTGATCTCGGGCTACCTCGTCGCGCTGGTCGCACTGGGCTGGACAATCGCGGCTTTCTTCAGCGCATCGTTTTCGGGAAGACAGGCTGCAATCGCCATTATAACCGGGTGCATCCTGGAGACAGCAGCAACAGCATCGCTGATCCCATTTCTGGCAACCGCAACGCCCTTCATCGAACTTGCAGAGTTCGCGCCTGCCGTCATCGGCATGTTCCTGATGGGCTTCGGCGTCGGTCTCGGCTGGGCGCATCTGGTGACCAGGATCATCGGCATCGCGAAGAGAACCGAACAGGACAAGGCCTCGGCCGCCATTTCGATGACGCAATCGCTGGGCGGTGCATTCGGCGCAGCCGTGGCCGGCGTCATCGTCAACGGCGCTGGCCTCACCCATCCCGGCGGAATTGCCGGCAGCCTCTCGGCCGCGACCTGGCTTTACGCCCTGATGGCCTTGCCAGGTCTGATCGCGATCGCTCTGTCCTTCACGATCAAGCCAGCTTCAGCATGATCTTGCCGATGTGGTCGCCCGTTTCCATCAGCCGATGCGCTTCGACCACGTCGTCGAAGGAAAAGACCTTGTGAATGACGGGGGCAACCGTGCCCTCGTCCAGCAGCGGCCAGACCTGCGAGAGAAGGTCGTCGCGGACGGCCCGCTTTTCCTCCGCCGTACGCGGGCGCATGGTCGAGCCGGTCACCGTCAGGCGCTTGACCATGATCGGCTGCAGGTTGACCTTGTCTGCGACAGCGCCGCCAAGAAAGGCAATGATCGAAAGGCAGCCGTCGCGGGTAAGCGAGGCCAGATTCTTTTCCAGATAGGCCGCGCCGATCATATCGAGGATGACATCGACGCCGTGTTCCGTCTCGGCCTTGATGACCTCGGCGAAATCTTCCTCTTTATAATTGACGGCCCGCTTTGCGCCGAGTTTCTCGCAGGCCTCGCATTTTTCCTTCGAGCCGGCGGTCGTATAGACCGTCGCACCGAACGCGCGGGCAAGCTGGATCGCCGTCGTGCCGATACCGCTGGAGCCGCCGTGGATCAGCACGCTTTCGCCTTCGGTGAGGCCCGCCATCTGGAAGAGATTGGCCCACACCGTGAAGAAAGTTTCCGGGAGTGCGGCTGCGCGCACGGCATCATAACCATTCGGGAAACGGAGCGCCTGGCCGGCGGGAAGCACGCAATATTCCGCATAGCCGCCGCCGTTGGCGAGGCCACAGACCTTGTTGCCGATCGCGAATTCGGTCACGCCGGAGGCGACGTCCACGACCTCGCCGGCGATTTCGAGACCCAGAACAGGGCTTGCCTCTTTCGGAGGGGGATAAGTGCCCTGCCGCTGCGCCACATCCGGCCGGTTTACGCCCGCAGCCTCCACTCGAACCAGGATCTCGCCCGGCTTCAGGGTCGGCAGAGGCTTGCGGCCGATGGTCATGACCTCAGGCCCGCCGAAGGATGGCAGATCCACGAAACGCATTTCAGACGGCAAGGGCATGGCGCAATCTCCTCTCCCAGCAAAGCAGTGGAGATAGTTTAGCGCACGCGCTTGAAAAGGATCGATTGGGACAGGGCGTCAATTCGTCTCGGCCAAGCCGAGGAAGGCGACGCCGATCACGCTTTCCTTCGCCTTCGCCTTGATGCCCGCGATGGAAGTGCTGACCCGATTGATGTTGTCGATCACCAGTCCCTCGGGCAGTTGCAGGATGCCGATCGAGCAGCGCATCAACGGGAATTCAGCCTCGGCGCCGCTGCGGTCATGGCCGTGAATGCGGCCGGCAGCACGATCCTCCGCCGAATAAAGTTCGAGAACATCGGCATGGAAATCGGCAAGCAGCCGATCCAGAACTTCGTGAAGCTCCTGCGTGTTCCAGCCGGTGACGCCGATAAAGAAGTCGTCGCCGCCGACATGACCAAGGAAATGGCGTTCAGCAAAGAAATAGCGGCGCATCAGTGCCGCAAACAATGAAATGGCATGATCGCCGAGATGGAAGCCGTAGGCATCATTGAACGGCTTGAAATTATCGAAGTCGCAATAGCAGAAATGCCTGATCTCATCGCCATCGCGGCCGGCGTTCTGCATGAAGTCGTGGATTGCCCGATTGCCCGGCAGGCCCGTCAATGGATTCTGGTCCTGTGCGATCTTCAGCTGCTTTTCGTTGATGACCTTGATGAGAGAGGCAGCGGAGACGATGCCGGCATAATGCGTGCCTTCGGTCACGATCAGGCAATCGCTGCTTTCCATATTGGCGAAAATCGTCATCAACGTATCGGCATCGGAATCAAGCCCGACGATCGGCGCCATCTCGACGAAATGCGAGATCGACCGCTTGTAGACCTTGTTCTTCAAAAGGTCGCGGCCGAAAGGCTGATAGATATATTCCTTCAGCTGGTATTCGTGAATGATCCCACGCGGCTCATCATTGGCGTTGACGACCGGGAAATAGGCGCGGCGCGGATTCCGGCGAAAGAGCTCGAAAACGCTGTCGATGCTGTCGCTTTCGCGGATCGTCGGCAGCACCTCGATCTGCTTGCGGATCAGGATCTCATCGAGCGACTGGCTGTTGCGCACTGTCTTGCCCAGATCCTGAAGATGCGGAAAGCTCGGCTTCAGTTCATTGACGAGCACGGTTGGCCGCGCGATGAACCAGCCCTGCACGAGATCGACACCGAATTCCCGGCAGGTCAGGAATTCCGCCTCGGTCTCGATACCCTCGGCGATAACGCGCGTGCCGAGGACATGGGCGATGTTGACGAGATTTCGGAGAATATGGCGCTTGCGGGCGCTGCGGTCGATATCGACAATGAAATGCCGGTCGATCTTGAGGTAATCGACCGGGTAGTCGGACAGAAGCTTCATTTCGCCATGACCGACACCGAAGTCGTCGATCGCCAGCTTGAAGCCAGCATTGCGCATTTTCCCGACCAGTGCGGAAAATTCCGGTACGATGGTATTATCGAAGCGTTCGGAGAATTCGAAGCAGACGGAAGACGGCGAGAGGCCAGCCTTTCTCATATGCTGCAGCAAACTGTCGACCAATACCGCACCCTGCGGAATCAGGCGGACATCCAGATTGAGAAAAAGGGTTGCGACAGCGATATTGGGCAGCGTGGCAAACTTCGCCAGCGCCCGGCTCGTGATCATCTGCTCCAGCCCGAAAAGCTGGCCTGTGCGTTCGGCCTCATCGAGGATGTCGACCGGGCTGTTGAAGCCGATGCGTTCATGCCCGCGCATCAGGGATTCATAGCCGAAAACCGCGCCGGTACCGGCCTCAACGATCGGCTGAAATGCATTTTCGATCACGAGTTTGGCGAGAGTGACAATCTGGTCGCTGGCATAGCGGCGCAATACGCCCGGCTCGACTGCGGCAGTCAGGGACATGCCCATCTCCACTTGCGGATTCTGTTCTAATTTATTTAAGTAAAACTTTGGATTTATCGCGATTTCGACCCAAGATGCGCCATAAAATGTCAACGAAACCTTTCCCGTATGTGAAAGTTTCATGAATGGTAAAGCAATGTTAACCATTCGCAGAGACAAAAAACAGACGGCTTGAATGCGCCGCCCGAGGGCTTCAAAGCTAGCTGTGCGAATGCCGTTCCGCCTCATAGTCGGCGAACATGTCTGCAACGCAACGACTGTCCCTTGCAGTCTCGCCTATATCGTTGGCGGCATGCGGCACATCGCAAATATCGCCACGCTTACGGGCCGCATCCCACATGCGAAGCGCCTCCCGCACGACTTCGCTGCTCGAGGCATAGGTGCCGTTGTCGATTGCGGCGCGAATGCCAGCAGCCTGAAGTGGAGAGATGGAAACCGTTACCATCGGCATGATATTCCTCCCTTGACGTTATCAAGCGGAATTTTCGCTGGAGATATGTTCCGCGGCCTCGACCGGTGCTTCCAAGGCATGTCCCTCAGACATGCGCGCTCCAGATAATGGCACGGTCGCTACATCAATTCGACGCCGCTCCGCCCTAGACGGCAGCGGGCCAGAGAGTAACGCCGCTCACGCTCCTTGTCAAAGAGTGGGGGGTTCGTTACCTCCTGCAAGGAACTCCCTTATCGCCTGAGCACAAACCCGAAAACCACCAGCGTCCAGCCCTGAAAAATCAGATCGAAGGCCAGGAAGAGGCCGAGGATCCAGAGGCTGTTGACCGGCCAGCCGACTGCAATCGCGATGCCGGCGACAGCGGTCGCAAGGCCGCTGATGACGATCCAGACCCAGCCGCGCTGCGGCTTCAGCTTGCGTCCGACCCAGACACGAAACGTGCCGGCTATGAGCAGCGCGATGGCGAGAAACAGGGTCAACGCTTCGGAGGCCAGCAGCGGATTGGCGAAGGCAAGGACACCGGCAATCGTATAGAGCATGCCGCTGAGCACCCAGAACAGGACATGCTCCCACCCCCTCACCTGAAAGGCATGGGCCAGATGCACGATGCCGCCGATCAGCATCAGTATGCCGATATAGTAGACCGATGCCACGGTGGCGATGAACAGATTGCCAAGGGCGATGCCGCCGCAGATCAGCAGCAAGATGCCAAGACCAACAAACCAGCCCCACTTGTTGCGCATTGCGGATGGGGGAACTTCATCAAGAATATCGACCATGACTGCACCTCCTCCTCTACGGAAGTATGGCACAGAAATGCTTCGCGGAAAGAGGCGACGGGTTTTTCGCCCGGGATCATCCGGCGCGTGATTTTTTTATTGATTGATCAGTCAATCAAAAATACATTTGCGTTGTTTTTGAGAGGTTGACCTATGCCGAAGGTCGGAATGGAGCCGGTGCGCCGTAAGGCGCTGGTGGATGCAGCGATGCGCGTGATCGGAGATCACGGCTCGCTGACCGTCACCATGTCCGAAATCGCCAAGCAGGCAGGCGTTTCCCCCGCCCTTGCGCATCACTATTTCGGCAGCAAGGAACAGCTGCTGATCGAGACCGTCCGCGTGCATCTGCAGCGGCTGCGCGACAGCGTCGTGACAGCGTTACAGGCGGCCGAGACGCCGCGCGAAAAGCTCTCGGCCGTCATCCGCGTCAGCTTCCAGGCCGATCAGTTCGCACCGGAGACGATCGCCGCCTGGCTCGCCTTCTACGCCGAAGCGCAACGTTCGGAGGAGACGCGCCGTTTTCTCGTGATCTACGCGCGCCGGCTGCATTCGAACCTCGTTGCCAATCTCAAGACCCTGTGCCCGGCTGGCGACGCGGAGCGCATCGCCGAGGGCGCGGCTGCGATGATCGACGGGCTCTATATCCGCCAGGGCCTCGGATCCGCGCCGATCAGCACCGAGGCCTCGATCGCGCTGACGGAAGACTATCTGACGACCCATCTCAACGCGCTGAAAGGCTGAAGGCCATGCTGACCGTCTGGGGCCGCAAATCGTCATCCAACGTGCAAGCGCTGATGTGGTGCATCGGCGAGCTCGGCCTTGCCTATGAGCGCATCGATGCCGGCTTCACCTACGGCGTCAACGACACGCCGGAATTCCTCGCAATGAACCCGAACGGCACCGTTCCGGTGCTGCGCGACGGCGATGGCGACCCCTTGTGGGAAACCGGCGCCATCCTGCGCTATCTCGCAGCACAATATGGCGACGACGCCTTGTGGCCAAAGGATGAACGGCAGCGCGCCCAGATCGACAAATGGGCGGAATGGGCCAAGATCAACATTGCCCTGAATTTCACCGGTCCGGTGTTCTGGCGGGTGGTGCGCACAGCCCCTGCCCTCAGAGACGAGAAAGCGATCGTTGCGGCCGTTGCCGCGCTTGCTACGAAGCTTGACATCGCCGAGTCGCGTTTCGGACGGCACCGCTTCCTCGCCAGCGATAATCTGACGCTTGCCGACATACAATTCGGGCATGTTCTCCACCGCTATTTCGACATCGACATCCGGCGCCCCGACCATCCGCGGCTGCGGCGCTATTACGAAAACCTCACCGAGCGGCCTGCTTTCCAAGAGCATGTCATGGTGTCCTATGAAGAATTGAGGGTTCTATAATGCGCGCACAACCGAAAGCCTCGCATTTCATCGACGGGGAATATGTCGAGGACACCGACGGCACCGTTATCGAAAGCATCTATCCTGCGACCGGCGAGGTGATCGCCCGCCTGCATGCGGCAACGCCCGCCATCGTCGAAAAGGCGATCGCCGCTGCCAAGCGTGCGCAGCCGGAATGGGCGGCCATGAGCCCGACGGCGCGCGGCCGCATCCTGAAACGAGCCGCCGACATCATGCGCGAGCGCAACCGCGAGCTCTCCGAGCTGGAGACGCTGGATACGGGCAAGCCTATCCAGGAAACCATCGTCGCCGACCCCACCTCCGGCGCCGACAGCTTCGAATTCTTCGGCGGCATCGCGGCAGCCGGCCTCAACGGCTCCTACATACCGCTCGGCGGCGACTTCGCCTATACCAAGCGCGTGCCGCTCGGCGTCTGCGTCGGCATTGGCGCATGGAACTACCCGCAGCAGATCGCCTGCTGGAAGGGCGCGCCGGCGCTGGTCGCCGGCAACGCCATGGTGTTCAAGCCTTCGGAAAACACACCGCTCGGCGCGCTGAAGATCGCCGAAATCCTGATCGAGGCTGGCCTGCCGAAAGGCCTCTACAATGTCATTCAGGGCGATCGCGAAACGGGACCGCTGCTCATCAACCATCCTGACGTTGCCAAGGTATCGCTGACCGGTTCGGTGCCGACCGGCCGCAAGGTCGCGGCTTCTGCCGCGGGCAACCTCAAGCACGTCACCATGGAACTTGGCGGCAAGTCGCCGCTGATCGTCTTCGACGATGCCGATATCGACAGCGCCATCGGCGGCGCGATGCTCGGCAATTTCTATTCGACCGGCCAGGTCTGCTCGAACGGCACGCGCGTCTTCGTCAACCGCAAGATCAAGTCCGAATTCCTGAAGCGCCTGAAAGTGCGCACCGACGCCATGCTCATCGGAGACCCGATGGATGAGGCGACGCAGATCGGTCCGATGGTCTCCTGGGCGCAGCGTGAGAAGGTGCTCGCCTACATCGAAAAGGGCAAGGCCGAGGGTGCGACGCTACTGACCGGTGGCGGCATACCGAACAATGTCGCGGGCGAAGGCTACTATATTCAGCCGACCGTGTTTGCCGACGTTACCGACGACATGACGATCGCGCGCGAAGAGATTTTCGGGCCGGTCATGTGCGTTCTCGATTTCGAGGACGAGGCCGAGGTGGTCGCCCGCGCCAACGCCACCGAATTCGGCCTCTCCGGCGGCGTCTTTACCGCTGACCTTACCCGCGCTCACCGCGTCGTCGACCAGCTCGAGGCCGGCACGCTCTGGATCAACACCTATAATCTCTGCCCGGTCGAAATCCCCTTCGGCGGCTCCAAGCAATCCGGCTTCGGCCGCGAGAATTCGCTGGCGGCACTGGAGCACTATTCGGAATTGAAGACCGTTTATGTCGGTATGGGACCGGTACAGGCGCCTTATTGATGCGACCTCGGGGCTCGACCTCGCCCTTCGGGGCGGCCACAGGGAGATAAATATGCAACAAGCAGATTTCGTCATCGTCGGCTCGGGTTCGGCCGGCTCCGCCATGGCTCACCGCCTGTCGGAAGACGGCAAGCATTCGGTCATCGTTCTGGAGTTCGGCGGCAGCGATTTCGGCCCTTTCATCCAGATGCCGGCGGCGCTCGCCTGGCCGATGAGCATGGATCGCTACAATTGGGGCTATCTCTCCGAGCCGGAACCGCAACTCAACAACAGGCGCATCACCGCACCACGCGGCAAGGTGATCGGCGGCTCCTCCTCGATCAACGGCATGGTCTATGTCCGCGGCCACGCAGAAGATTTCAACCGCTGGGAGGAGCTGGGCGCCCAAGGCTGGGCCTATGCAGACGTGCTGCCCTACTTCAAACGGATGGAGCATTCGCATGGCGGCGAAGAGGGATGGCGCGGCACGGACGGCCCGCTGCATGTGCGCCGCGGCGACGTCCGCAATCCGCTGTTCCACGCCTTCATCGAGGCCGGCAAGCAGGCGGGCTTCGAGGCGACGGAGGATTATAACGGCAGCAAGCAGGAAGGCTTCGGCCTGATGGAACAGACGACGTGGATGGGCCGGCGCTGGTCCGCGGCGACTGCCTATCTCAAGCCTGCGCTGAAGCGGCCGAATGTCACGCTCATCCGCTGCTTCGCCCGCAAGGTCGTCATCGAAAACGGCCGCGCAGTTGGCGTCGAAGTCGAGCGCGACGGCAAGATCGAGGTGATCAAGGCGAACCGCGAGGTGATCGTCTCCGCCTCCTCGTTCAATTCGCCGAAGCTGCTCATGCTCTCCGGCATCGGGCCTGGTCAGCATCTGCGCGACATGGGGATCGAGGTGAAGGTCGACCGGCCGGGCGTCGGCGCCAACCTGCAGGACCATATGGAATTCTATTTCCAGCAGACCAGCCTCAAGCCGGTATCGCTCTATTCCTGGCTACCCTGGTATATGCAGGGGATCGCCGGTGCGCAGTGGCTGTTCTTCAAGAAGGGGCTTGGCACCTCCAACCAGTTCGAAGCCTGTGCTTTCCTGCGTTCCGCGCCCGGCGTCAAGCAGCCGGATATCCAGTATCATTTCCTGCCTGTTGCCATCAGCTACGATGGCAAGGCGGCGGCCAAGAGTCACGGCTTCCAGGCACATGTCGGCTATAATCTGTCGAAATCACGCGGCAACGTCACGCTGCGCTCCTCAGATCCGAAGGACGATCCGGTGATCCGCTTCAACTACATGAGCCATCCGGAAGACTGGGAAAAATTCCGCCACTGCGTGCGCCTCACCCGCGAAATCTTCGGGCAGAAGGCCTTCGACGAGTATCGCGGGCCGGAAATCCAGCCGGGGCCGAATGTTCAGACCGACGATGAGATCGACGCCTTCCTGCGCGAACATCTGGAAAGCGCCTATCATCCCTGCGGCACCTGCAAGATGGGCTCGAAGGACGATCCGATGGCGGTGGTCGATCCCGACACGCGCGTCATCGGCGTCGATGGCCTGCGCGTTGCCGACAGCTCGATCTTCCCGCATGTCACCTACGGCAACCTGAACGGCCCTTCGATCATGACGGGCGAAAAGGCAGCCGACCATATTCTCGGCAAGCCGAGATTGGCGCGCTCGAACCAGGAGCCTTGGATCAATCCTCGCTGGGAGACGAGTGATCGGTAAAATTGGCGAGCATCAGTGATAGTCTTCTTCGCGCTGATGCCTGAGCGCCAATATCGTAACCGTCTCGCTGTCTTCGATCTCAAATAACGCTACACAACCCGAAGATCCGAAGGGAATAACGAGTTCGCGGAGAAGTGCGTTGTCTGCCGACGCCTTGCGGCAACTGAACGGAAAATTCTCCAGAAACTCCGTTGCCTTGGCGATTGCCTGATAGGCTCTTTCTGCAAGCTCGATATCTCTTTCAAGCAGATGGTCATAGAGCCGCTCGATATCTTCGAGCGCACCTTGAGAATAGCGGACGGCAAATATCATTTGTGTTTGGAAGCTTTGGCAGCTTCAAGCTTACCCTTCAGCCTTTCGAGCACACTATCTGCGCTATGATATATGCCGGTTCTACGTGCCTCCCCGCGTGCGGCAAGGCCGCGAGCGATAAATTCGGCCGTTGTCCGCCGATATTCGATTTGAGCACGCAACGAATTTTCCACAAATGCAGACAGGGTCTCGCCCTCCTGCAGCACGCTTTCGGCTGCGGCGCGCAAGGCGGGATCAACCCGCAGCGAGGGAATGGAGGCAGATTTCACGTATCAGCTCCTCTGCATTGCAATTGCGATGCATTTTATTCGATTACTGGAGCACGTCAACGCGCGTATTACGCCTTGGCCCAAAAGAGAAATTCTGCAAGAAAGATCGATATCCCCATACGCCCTTGTGGTGAGCCGCCCTGGAAAATGCCTCCAAGAGGCAGGTGAACCATCCTATCGGTCAGACATCATATGCCCCCCATCTACCGCAAGTCCAAACTGCTCCGTCGTTCCCGTGTCATCTGGGGCTCTTTCAATCTCTGGCGGCCGCGCCTGGTGTTCTGGACGGGAGCTTTCGCGATCGGCGTGATTAGCGTGGGCTTTGCCAAGCTCGCCGATCTGGCGCAGCGGGCTTTTGCCGGCGTAACGCAGTCGGGCGAGTGGATGTGGCTGCTGCCGCTTCTGCTGACGCCGCTCGGCTTCGTGCTATCAGCCTATCTCGCAGCGACGCTGTTTCCCAATTCGCAGGGAAGCGGCATTCCGCAGGCCATTGCCGCGCGACATCTGCATCACGAAGAGGACCGCACGAAACTGCTGTCATTACGGCTCGCTTTCGGCAAGATCGTGCTGACCATATTGGGGCTCTTGAGCGGCGCCTCGATCGGCCGCGAAGGGCCGACAGTTCAGGTCGGTGCTTCCTTCATGCTGGCCGTCGCACGCTTCGGCGGCATGGCGCAGGCAAAGGGGCTGATCCTCGCAGGCTCTGCTGCCGGTATCGCGGCCGCCTTCAACACGCCGCTTGCCGGTATCGTCTTTGCCATCGAGGAGATGAGCCGCACCTATGAATCCCGCGCCAATGGACTGGTCCTGACGGCCGTCATCCTGTCCGGCCTTGCGGCACTCGGCCTTTCCGGCAGCTACAATTATTTCGGCACGGCCGACGCCGCGCCGACCATGTTTCGGGATTGGATCGTCATGTTCATCTGCGGCGTTGGCGGCGGCGCGCTCGGCGCCACGTTCAGCGGTTTGGCGCTCTTTGCCGGCATCCGCATCCGCCGCTGGGCGCAGCCGCAGCCGCTCAAACGCATGCTGATCCTTGCCGGCTTTTGCGGGCTCGCCGTTGCAGCCATCGGCGTGCTCTCCGGCGGCCAGACCTTCGGCACCGGCTACCAGCAGGCCCGCGGCGCGGTGGAAGGACATGCGCTGCCGCCGCTCTTCTTTGTCGAGAAGCTGCTGGCAGGCTTCCTGTCGATGATCTCGGGCATTCCCGGCGGCATTTTCGCGCCGTCGCTCTCCATCGGCGCCGGCTTCGGCAGCACGATCGGTACGCTGGTCGGCGGCAGTATCGCGCTGGCGGCAATCCTCGGCATGGCAGGCTATTTCGCAGGCGTCGTTCAGGCGCCGATGACCGCCTTCGTCATCATTCTGGAAATGACCGGCGACCACCAAGCCGTTATCCCGATCATGGCGGTGTCGATGATAGGCTATGTGACCTCGCGGCTGCTGTCGCGTGAGCCGCTCTATCACGGGCTGTCGCGCGTCTTCATTGCTGCAGCCATCCGCACCCGACGAGCCATGGAAAAAGAAGGCAGCGAGGAACACGTCGCCGGTTAAGGGAGAGGTCTGCTATTTTTGAGGAAATGACAGCAATATGTCTTCCTCGGCTTGCTCTACGCCATCAGCCTCGTGACTTCAGCGCCTTCGGGCTGCGCGATGGCATCGGCGATCGTCGTCGAGAACAGGACCTTGCGGGTCGCGTCCGCCACCCGGGCAAAGACATGGCGGATTTCGCAGGTCTGTTCGCCATCGCAATCGTCGCAGCGGCGATAGGCCGTGAGCGACAGACACGGCAGCGGCGCCAGAGGCCCGTCGATGACCCGCAGGATCTCTCCGAAGGTGATCTCGTTTGCCGGCTTGCGCAGGAGATAGCCGCCCTGCTTGCCGCGACGGCTGATGACGATGCCCTGATGTTTCAGGTCGAGAAGGATCTGTTCCAGGAATTTCTTCGGGATCTTCTGCTGAGCGGCGATGTCGGAAATCATCACCGGCTCGCCCGCCTCGGACCGGGCCAAGGCAGACAGCGCCCGCAGCGCATATTTTGCTTTCTGAGTAATCATTTCGAACCGCTTCACACACACATGCGATACGTTCGGCCGATCGATTCGGCCGGTCCGCCATAGAACTTCTCCGCCCTCGTCCCCAGGGCGATTTCGAAGCACCCACACCCATGGCGCAATGCCAGGAAACGCCAGCAACCCAGACTTGTTATCATTCTTCGTCGCTATGCCCATAGTTTAGCGCAAAATCCATCGCAGCGCATCATTTTGGGCATCACTTCCGATTTCCATTTGACAAGCTCTGTGTAACTCTACTATTTCTATAGACATTAAAGCAAGCACTTAAACATGGCGAGCCATATCAAGTGCTTCCAAAGGGCCGCTTCCGGCGTCAAAACGCCTTGGTTAACAGCCGAGGCGGTCGCTTTTCCTTATCGGTGCGGCTTCATGGAGATATTTACTCTCCATCTGCTCCCTTTCGAAATCTATTTTTCTGTCCGCTGCCGTTACGAACTGCGATACTTGCGGCAACATCAGGACAGGATTCCCATGACTGCCATTACATTCATTGAAGAGGCCGCGACGCTCAACAGCAAGCTCGCATCGCTCGATCTTGCCGGCCGATTGTCTCTCGTCGCCGGCCTCGGTGGCCGTGCCGTGTTCACGACGTCTCTCGGGATTGAAGATCAGGTCATTACCGCGGAGATCGGAAATCATCGCCTGCCAATCGAAGTGGCAACGCTTCAGACCGGCCGTCTCTTTCCGGAGACGCTTGCCCTGATCGGCGAGACAGAAAGCCAATATGATATCAATATTGTCCGCTATGAACCGGAACAGGCCGATATCGATGCCTATGCCTCAAAATACGGTCTGAACGGTTTCTATGAAAGCGTCGAAGCCAGGCACGCCTGTTGTGGCGTGCGCAAGCTGAAGCCGCTTGCGCGTGCACTTTCGGGCGCAGCCATCTGGATTACCGGCCTGCGCCGTGGCCAGTCGGCCAACCGCGCCGATACGCCCTTTGCGGAATTCGATCCTGAGCGCAATCTCATCAAGGTCAACCCGCTGGCCGATTGGGACATCGACACCATCCGCGCTTATGTCGGCGACAACGGCGTTCCGGTGAACCCGTTGCATGCGCGCGGCTATCCCTCGATCGGCTGCGAACCCTGCACCCGGGCGATCAAGCCAGGCGAGCCGGAGCGTGCCGGTCGCTGGTGGTGGGAAAACGACGAAAAGCGCGAATGCGGCTTGCATGTTCACGAGGAAGGCGCTGCCGCAGCACAATGAAACCCCCGCCGGATCCCGGCATCGATCCGAGGCGCGTCTCCTATGCCGCCGATCGACCGGGAGCCAACGCATCCATTCTTTCCGGCCAATATTCGGCCGGGACATGTGAAAAGTTCTGGAGTGATAAATGCCCGATAGCCGTCCGGATACGGAAATCTCCAATCCGCAAAGCACAAAGCCACCGCTCGATCCGCATCTGAAGGCGCTTGAAAACGAGTCGATCCATATTTTCCGCGAAGTGGCAGCGGAATTCGAGCGTCCCGTCATGCTCTATTCGATCGGCAAGGATTCCTCCGTGCTGCTGCATCTGGCGCGCAAGGCCTTCTATCCCGGCCGCGTCCCCTTCCCGCTCCTGCATGTGAACACCGGCTGGAAATTTGCCGAGATGATCACCTTCCGCGACGAGATCGTGAAGAAGTACGACCTCGATCTGATCGAGCACATCAATCCGCGCGGCGCGGCGGAAAACATCACGCCCTTCACCCATGGCTCGGCGCGCTACACCGACATCATGAAGACCGAGGCTTTGCGCCAGGCGCTCGATGCCGGCCAGTATGACGCCGCTTTCGGCGGCGCCCGCCGCGACGAGGAGGCCTCGCGCGCCAAAGAGCGCATCTACTCCTTCCGTACGCCCGACCATCGCTGGGATCCGCGCAACCAGCGCCCGGAACTTTGGAACGTCTATAACGGCCAGATCCGCAAAGGCGAAAGCGTCCGCGTCTTCCCGCTCTCCAACTGGACCGAAGTCGATATCTGGCGCTATATCCAGGCCGAAAATATTCCGATCGTGCCGCTCTATTTCGCCGCAAAGCGCCCGATCGTCGAGCGCGACGGCATGATGATCATGGCGGCCGACCCACGGCTCGAATTGCTGCCGGGCGAGACCAAGCGCGAGGAGGTCATCCGTTTCCGCACGCTTGGCTGCTTCCCGCTGACCGGCGCGATCCGCTCCACCGCCACAACCCTTGAAGACATCATTGCAGAGCTGGAAATCGCCACGGTTTCCGAACGGCAGGGCCGCGCCATCGACCGCGACCAGTCGGGCTCCATGGAAAAGAAGAAGCGCGAAGGATATTTCTGAGATGACCGTAAACGCAAACGTCGTCACAATTCCCGCTGTTGGGCCTGCCGCAGAGCCGGCCAAGGCAGTTCGCGATTCGCGCCCGCTTCGCCTGATCACCTGCGGCAGCGTCGATGACGGCAAATCGACGCTGATCGGCCGTCTCCTCTGGGATACCAAAGCGGTCAAGGAAGACCAGGCCGCCACGCTTCAGCGCGATTCCACCGGCAAGCAGAACGATCTCGGCCTGCCCGACTTCGCACTGCTGCTCGACGGCCTGCAGGCTGAGCGCGAACAGGGTATCACCATCGATGTCGCCTATCGCTATTTCTCGACCGACAAGCGCTCCTTCATCGTCGCCGACACGCCTGGCCACGAGCAGTACACCCGCAACATGGCAACCGGCGCTTCCACCGCCGATCTCGCCGTGCTGCTGGTCGATGCACGCATGGGCATTCTCGAGCAGACCCGCCGGCATGCGACGATCGCGTCGCTGCTCGGGATCAAGCAGTTCGTGCTCGCCGTCAACAAGATCGACCTGACCAATTACGACCGCGCCGGCTTCGAGAAGATTTCCAATGACTTCCGCGAATTTGCCCTGTCGCTCGGCGTCAAGCAGATCACCGCCATTCCGATGTCGGCGCTGAAGGGTGAAAACGTCGTCTATTCCGGCCAGGCGGCCATGCCTTGGTACACTGGCCCGACGCTGGTCGAAACGCTGGAACTTGCGACGGTGCGCTCGGCGCAGACGGTCGGATTTCGTCTTTCGGTACAGCGCGTCTCCCGCCCCGGCGAGAGCTTCCGCGGCTATCAGGGTACGGTTGCCGGAGGCTCGGTGAAGCCGGGAGACAGCGTCATGATCCTGCCGTCGGGCATGGTCGCCAACGTTTCGAAGATCGTCACCTTCGATCTGGTGCGCAACGCGGCAGTCGCCGGCGATGCCATCACCCTCGTTCTCGACCGCCAGGTGGACGTGTCGCGCGGCGACATGATCGTCGCCATCGACAGCCAGCCGCAGACGGGCCTTTCCTTCGACGCCCAGATCGTCGCGCTGCAGCCGGAAGGGATCGAGCCCGGCAAGCGCTATTGGCTGAAGAGCGGCAGCCGCCGCCAGCGCGTTCAAGTGCAGCCGATCGCTCAGCTTGAGCTGAAGACCGGCGCCTGGGCACCGGCGCAGGCGCTCTGGATGAACGCCATCGGCAAGGTTCGCCTGACTTTCGACGAGAACGCCATCTTCGACCCCTATGAACAGAGCCGCTCGACTGGCTCCTTCATCCTGATCGACCCCGAAAGCAACAACACGGTTGCTGGCGGCATGATCACCGGCAAGCGTTCCGATGTCGGCGGCATCCACAAGGATGGCCAGCGCGTTCTCCTGTCCCTGCCCGCCGATCTTGCCGAGCAGATCATGGCGAGCGAGCTTTTCGCCAGCCGCCGCGACGAAACGGACGTGCGCCGCGTGACCGCCGCGCAGGCGGCGGAGATCTGGGCGAACGCGGCAAGCGACATCTGATCGCTATCGCATCAAAAAAGAAAGGCGGCGGGCTCGGCTCAGCCGCCTTTTTCATTTACAGGGGCTACCCACCCAATTACCCACGATCAGCCGTGGAGCGATCGCCCCAAGCGTGAGATCACTGCAATATCTCACCAAGCGCCGCCAGCAGCCGATCGCATTCCTCATCCGTGCCGATGCTGATACGCAGGAAATCGCTGATGCGATCCGCCGAAAACCGTCTCACCAGAATGTTCCGGCTCCGCAGCTCTGCCGCCAGTTCAGCACCTGACCGGCTCGGATGCCGTGCGAACAGAAAATTCGCGGATGACGGAAGGAGGTGAAAGCCTAGCTCCCCGAGCGCGGTGGCCAGCCGTTCCCGGCTGGCGATGATCATCGCCCGATGACGTTCGAACCAGTCCCGATCTTTCCAGGCGGCTACCGCACCTGCCTGCGCAAGCCGGTCGAGAGGATAGGAATTGAAGCTATCCTTGACCCTTTCCAGCGCCTCGATGAGCGGCCGTTGCCCGACAGCGAAGCCGACACGCAAGCCGGCAAGCCCGCGCGACTTCGATAGGGTCTGGATCACCAGGAGATTCGGATAGCTTCGGACCAGCGGAACGACGCTATCGCCGCCGAAATCGACATAGGCTTCGTCGATGACGATGACCTGATCGGGATGATCACTGAGAAGGCTCTCGATATCGGCCAGAGGCAAGCCAGTCCCTGTCGGCGCATTGGGATTGGGCAGGATGATCGCGCCGCAGGGCTGGCGATAATCATCGAGGCGGACCCGCATCTCCGCATCAACCGGAACCTGCCGAAACTTGACGCCATAGAGGCGGCAATAGGTCGGATAGAAGCTGTAGGTGATGTCGGGGAAAAGCAGAGGCTCTTCATGGTTCAGCAGCGCCTGGAATGCATGAGCCAGAACCTCGTCCGATCCGTTGCCGACGAAGACCTCGTCCTTGTCGAGCCCGAAGCTTTCAGCGATCACGGCGCGCAATTCTCGCGCCGTCGGATCCGGATAAAGCCGAAGCGTGTCGGACGCCGCCTTCGAAATCGCCTCAAGGGCAAGCGGCGAAGGGCCATAGGGGCTCTCATTGGTGTTGAGCTTGGTTATTCCGCCTGTGGTCGGCTGCTCGCCGGCAACATAGGGGATCAGGGAATGAACGATAGGGCTCCAGAAGCGGCTCATGATGATTTCCAAATTTGGCGGTTGCAGGCTGCGGATCAGTGCGGCAAATCTGCATATGAAGACGACACCGTCGCAAAATCGAGCTCCTGCGACAACTGCTTCTAGGCGAGTCCGGAAATTATCTCGCCGATCAGGCAGACGTTCCTTCGGCCTCCCCAAATCTCCGTCTCAGGCAGCCGTCGCCGGCAAAACATCACAGCTCTTTGCGAAAAGCCGCTCGCTCAGGAAATCGACGAAGACGCGGACCTTGGGCGACATGTGGCGATTCGACGGCCAGAGGAGATGGAAATGGCCGGGCTCATCGATGAAATCGCCGAGAACGGTTCTGAGCTTTCCTTCCGCAAGGGTGCTGCGCACCAGGAAATCCGGCATGCAGCCGATACCGAGGCCGGCGACCGCCGCGCCGCGCACCGCCTCCATATTGTTGCAGGAAAAAGCGGTTCGCATGCGCAGATCCAGTTCACCTTCCGGCATTTTCAATGGCCAGTCCTGCAGCTTGCCGCTGTTTGGAAACCGAAACCGGATTGCCAGATGCTCGTTGAGATCACGCGGGCAGTCGGGAATGCCGAAGCGTTCCAGATAGGCGGGTGCGGCGCAGAGCAGCATCTGAAACGGCCGCAAGGTGCGCGATATCAGCCGCGAATCCGGCAGATCGCCGCTGCGGATTGCAACATCGACGCCCTCTTCGATCATATCGACGATGCGGTCATTGAAATCGATGTCGAGTTCGACCTCGGGATAGCGAGCGACGAATTCCGGCACGACAGGCAGAAGGAAGTGGTAGCTGACAATGGGCACGCTGACGCGCAGCCGCCCGCGCGGCACGGCAACCGCCTGTGCAAGCGAAGCCTGCGCATCCTCGAGATCATCGAGAACACGCCTGCAACGCTCGTGAAAGAGGCGGCCCTCCTCTGTGAGCCGGATGCTCCGTGTGGAACGCTGCAGCAGCCGGACGCCAAGCTGGTGCTCCAGATTGCCGACCGCCTTGCCGACGGCGGAGGCCGATAGACCGAGCACGCGCCCGGCGGCCGCAAAGCTGCCGAGATCCGCTGTGCGAACGAAAGCCGTCAATCCGCTTAAACGATCCACGGGCGCGCTCCATTCGAGAGTTTTATTCCGGTATATAAGGACACGTAGCCAGATTATCATCTGATTGCAGCAAATATATCTTCCTCAGGTCATTTGAAGCGCGCGGGCGACGGCCTTTTGGCCAGCATCACTCCCAGGATTGCCTGCCGCTTCCTCCCTTGCTCGAACCAACGGTAATCCGATGACCTCTCTTCAGACAAAGGTCGCAAGTCCGACCGAGAAATTCTTCGTCCTCGTCGCCGTCTGCTGTGCGGCGGCGGCGATGCCGCTCACATTCACCGGCCCCGCCGTCGCCCTGCCGGCCATCAGCCGCACGCTCGGCGGCAGCCCGATCGCGCTCAACTGGGTCACCAATGCCTTCATGCTGACCTTCGGCAGCTGCCTGATGGCATCAGGCGCGCTGGCGGACAGTTTTGGCCGGCAGCGCATCTTCCTGACCGGTGTCGGCTGCTTCGCGTTGTTCTCGGCCGGGCTGGCCCTTGCCGGCAACATCGTCTGGTTCGATATACTGAGAGCATTGCAGGGCCTTGGCGCCGCCGCAGCCTTTTCCGGCGGCATGGCATCGCTGGCTCAGGAGTTCGAAGGGTCGGCGCGGATGCGCGCCTTCAGCATTGTCGGCTCCAGCTTCGGCGTCGGTCTCGCCTTCGGGCCGATCGCCTCCGGCCTGATGATCGATGCCTTCGGCTGGCCGTCGATCTTTCTCCTTGTGGTCGTGCTGGCATTGCTTGCCTTCGGCCTCGGCGCCTGCTTCCTGCGCGAGTCCCGCGATCCTGATGCCACGGGACTGGATTGGCCCGGCGCGCTGAGCTTCACGCTCGCCCTGACATTGTTCACCTATGGCGTCCTGCGCGCGCCGGAAACCGGCTGGAGCGATCCGCTCGTCCTTGCCTTGCTGGCCGGCGCTGCATTGCTCTTTCTCGCCTTCGGCATCATCGAGCGCATCGTGAAGCGGCCCATGCTCGATCTCAGCCTGTTTCGCTATCCGCGCTTCGTC
This sequence comes from Hyphomicrobiales bacterium, assembly GCA_900468625.1. Taxonomy (GTDB): domain Bacteria; phylum Pseudomonadota; class Alphaproteobacteria; order Rhizobiales; family Rhizobiaceae; genus Rhizobium. The sequence goes on along the minus strand of UBUL01000043.1, from coordinate 29,598 downwards.
GGCGTACAGCTTCTGGCGGCCGCACCGGCCTATGCCTTCGTCGTGCTTTTGATCCTGCTGCCGGTGCGCTTCGTCGGCATCGAAGGCATGAGCGAAGTTGCGGCCGGGCGGACGATGGTCGCGCTTTCGGCGCCGCTGCTCATTCTGCCGATCGCTGCCGGTCTTCTCACCCGGTGGTTCGGCCCCGCAACGATCTGCGGCACCGGTCTCGTCATCTCGGCGGCCGGCCTTTTCTGGCTCAGCCACTTTACTGCCGGTTCGACTCCATCTGCGCTCATCGGCCCGCTGCTGACGATCGGCGTCGGCATCAGTCTGCCCTGGGGGCTGATGGACGGGCTTGCCGTCAGCGTCGTTCCGAAGGAACGGGCCGGCATGGCGACCGGCATCTTCAGCACCACCCGCGTCGCCGGCGAAGGCGTAGCACTTGCCGTCGTCAGCGCCATTCTCTCCGCCTTCATCCAGTCGAACCTTGGAGCGCCGGCTGGGGAATACGGCGCGGCGACTGCGCAACAGCTCGTCACCGGCAATCTCGCAGCGGCTGTCTCGATCGTCCCGGCAATCGGCCACGATGCGCTCCTGCAGAGCTACGGCAACGCTTTCGGCACGCTGTTGTGGCTGCTGACCGCCATTACCGTCACGACCGCTGTCGTCGTCTTTTCCTTCCTCGGCCGGGCATCGTCACGGAGTGCTGCAGATGAGGATCTGGAGCCGTTGCGGGAGAAGGAAGAGAGGCTTCGCACATCGGAAGCCTAAAATTCCAAGAAAAGCGTATGGCCGTTTCCGTCTGGAATTGCATGGAAACAAAAGGGCAGAGCGTTTTTGCTTCGAAGAAAAGCGGAAACGCTCTGGACGCGCCGCGTCTCCCAGATTCGTTCCTTGAACTTTTCGCATGTCGTCATCGCAAAACCAGGCACAATTTTGCGCGACTTGCGCGGACTGTTTTGGCTGCCATCCGTCACGTCATGGCCAGACGGCAAATCGAAGGCGAAAAACGGCTGAAATTCTCACTGCGACGCAACAGAATGTTTCGCAACCACACAAAATGTGCGCACTGAATCGGCGCGCACAGAGTCTTGGCAGCGGCGTCAGGCTGGTGTTTCGACACGCCGCTGCTATATCATATCCCCATGATATCAGACCGGTTTTTGAAGATTATTGCCTGGACCTATCTGACGGCGCTCATTGGCGTGACGTTTGCCCATCTCAATTGGCAGGCCGCCCTGGGCAATCCCTTCGACATATTCCGCGCCGGCGCACTCTGCTTGGCGGGCATGCTGGCCCGGCTCGCTTATCCGCAATCGCCCTCCTTCACCTGCCTGCTGATGATCGGCAGCGTGCTTGCGCTTTCCGTCTCGCATTTCCTGGCAAACGGCAATTACGGCTCGACGTTCGATATCATCGTCGGCATGACCAGCGGCCTTTGGGGCATCATGATCGGCTCGGCGCTGAGGAAGCTCATCGGTTCGGCCTCCAAGCGGTCGGTGTCATACTGATCAGATCATAAATTGTCGCTCGCTCTGCAATACAGGCCCTCTGGTATCGCCGGGGGGGGGGTACACTGATCGTTGCTTGAACGGGATCGAACGGCTTTTTCCGGCATGAAACACCCATTAAAGTATTATTCAAAAATATTCGAATAAAAAAATAGCGTACGTCGTACCACAAAATGACTATTGCGCAGCCAATATTACGCAGTACTTACTATTTAAGTCTGCACATGTTGCATTCGTGCAACTTGAATTTAAAAATCACGGAAAAGTCATTTCAAGAAAAATATATCATATAACTTTGCAGGAATTCGTTTTTAATGAAGGCCAGAAGCGGGTGGGGCCCGTTTCTCCCGAGTCGGGGTTTTTAAACAGGGATAGGGTTGAGGCACGTCGATTTTTCGGCGCGATAGCCTATGCCCAATCTATATTGGATTGGAGTTTTTATGAATATCAAGAGCCTTCTTCTCGGCTCCGCTGCTGCTCTCGCAGCAGTTTCCGGCGCTCAGGCAGCTGATGCCATCGTTGCCGCTCAGCCGGAACCGCTCGAATACGTCCGCATTTGCGACGCATATGGCGCCGGTTATTTCTTCATCCCGGGCACCGAAACCTGCCTCAAGATCGGCGGCATGGTTCGTACCGAAGGCAAGTGGTACGATGCCTATAACCCGAATACCCATAACGGCACGCTGTGGCACACCCGCGCTCAGCTGAGCATCGACACCGCAAGCGACACCGAATACGGTCCGCTCAAGACCAACACCGTTTACCGTTTCGACTGGCAGGATGGCGGCTCGACCACCACGAAGCTGCTCTGGGCCAACATCAGCCTCGGTGGATTCACGATTGGTAAGCTCGATTCTCAGTACAACCTGTACATGGGTTATGCCGGCAACGTCATCAACGACGACGTGGTCTATGACGGCCCCTACGAACTGAACCAGATCACCTACAACTACGATGCCGGCAACGGCTTCACCGCTGTCGTCTCGCTCGAAGACAGCAATTCCGGTTCCGGTGCTACGGGTGTCAACGGCGAAGACAGCTCCAACCACTACGCTCCGGACGTCGTTGCCGGTGCCGGTTACAAGGCTGGCAATTTCGGCTTCAAGATCGTCGGCGGTTACGACTCGATCGTCGAAGAAGGCGCTATCAAGGCTCGCGTCGATGCAGACTTTGGCGTCTTCAAAGCCTTCGTCATGGGCGGCTGGAACACCGACGGCGACAAGCTGAACAAGTATGCAAGCGCGAACGGCGCCGGTCCGGCAAAGGGTATTGGCTGGGGCGATTGGGCTGTTTGGGGCGGCGTCACCGTTCCGATCAACGAGAAGCTGCAGGCGAACGCACAGGTTGCCTACACCGACTCGAAGATCTTCGCAGCGACCGCAAACGTCCGGTGGAACCCGGTCAAGAACCTCCTGGTTCAGCCGGAAGTTTCCTACACCAACTGGGACTCCATCAACCAGGACCAGTGGGCTGGCGTTCTCCGCTTCCAGCGCAGCTTCTAATACCTCGTTTACGAGATCTGATCTGACTTGACCCCTGATCGGATGGAGACCGGCCTGACTTCCAGCGGAGTCGGGCCGGCTCTTCCGAGGCAGGGGTTAGTTTATTCGCCCACCGGCCCGATGGCCGCATTGCAGCGAGAAGCCTGCCGCGCCGCGCAAGGATCGGGCAAATTGCCGCAACTGGACAACGATCGCGCAGTGAACTCTCCATTTCTCGCGTGCCTCATCGACATCGGGCATTTTTTATCGTAGAGACAGCTCATGTCGAACATCTATGCATACGCCTCGCGATTTTATTCGTACCGCTGCTCTCAGCGGAGGCGGGCCTGTGCGTAGTTAGAAGAGACACGACAGCAAAGACCCGAACAGCCGCTAGTCTACCTGGCGGCTTTTTTGTCGCCACGGTATGACCCTTGAAGGAACCGATACCGTGTTGAATTCCACTGATGACCTGCGCATTGTCGAGATCACGGCGCTGACGCCGCCCTCTCGGATCATAGATGAAATCCCCCGCGACGAGGCCGTGACGGCGACCGTTACCGGCGCCCGCAATGCTGTCCACAACATCCTGCGCAGCGAAGACGACCGGCTGATCGTCGTTATCGGCCCCTGCTCCATCCACGATCCGGCCGCCGCGCACGAATATGCGGCACTGCTCAAGGAGCAGCGGGACCGCTTTGCCGACGATCTCGAAATCATCATGCGCGTCTATTTCGAAAAGCCGCGTACCACCGTCGGCTGGAAGGGCCTGATCAACGATCCACATCTCGACGGCAGCTACCGCATCGAGGAAGGCCTGCGTATCGCCCGCAAGCTGCTGTTCGACGTCAACGAGATCGGCCTGCCGGCGGGCTGCGAATATCTCGATACGATCACGCCGCAATATATTTCGGATCTGGTGAGCTGGGGCGCGATCGGCGCAAGGACGACCGAGAGCCAGGTCCACCGACAGCTGGCATCGGGCCTCTCCTGCCCCGTCGGCTTCAAGAACGGCACGAATGGCGACGTGCGCATCGCGCTCGACGCGATCGTTGCGGCATCGCAGCCGCATCACTTCCCGGCCGTGACGAAGGAGGGCCTTGCAGCGATCGCCTCGACCCGCGGCAATGAGGACTGCCACATCATCCTGCGCGGCGGCAGAGAGCCCAATTACGATGCCGCAAGCGTCGAGGCGACGGCGGAACAGTCGCTCAAGGCCGGACTCGAGCCGCGGATCATCATCGATGCCAGCCATGCCAACAGCAGCAAGAATCCGGAAAATCAGCCGCTCGTCGTCACGTCGGTCGCAGGGCAGGTCGCCGCCGGCGACCGGCGGATCAAGGGGATGATGATGGAGAGCAATCTCGTTGCCGGCCGCCAGGATCTCGTGCCCGGCAAGCAGCTGGTCTATGGCCAGAGCATCACGGACGGCTGCATCGACTGGCCGACCTCCGTGCGCACACTGGAAGACCTGGCAAAGGCCGTCCAGGCACGGCGACGGTTCGTGCGCTGAAACTGTCTTCCATTCGTAGGGTGGATGGGCTCGGATCAGATACGCCGATAGTGCGCGAGGCTCAGATAGTGCTTCCTGGGTCCGCGCACATGCCACATCTCCGCCCAGGCATCGGACGTGCGGAAGAACAGACGGCCCCGATAGAGATCGGGGCCGCAATGATGAACGACACGCTGCGACGCCGCCTCGCCGATGCGGATGAATTCCGAGAGATCGGGGAAACGCACGACAAGGTCATCATCCGCGTCATCGAGCCGATAGGTGCGGCTGCTTCTGAGCGTTGCACAATTGCTTCGCGTATCGCCATGCTCCTCGAACTGGACAGGCGTTACGAACGCCTGCCCTTCGAACGTGACCAGGGAGCGGTTGACGCGATCGACGATCCGCCGCCTCACCTCCCATGTGCCAAGAAAGGGCTTCAGCCGGCCCATGCCGGCCGATCTCTCCATCAGGAGGCTGCGCGCTGTGCTGCGTCCGCCTGCCGGCGCGGCAGCTTCCAGCCAGGCCGGGCGAAATGGCACGTATAGCCGTTCGGATAGCGCTCCAGATAATCCTGGTGCTCCGGCTCGGCCTCCCAGAAATCGCCAGCGGGGGCTACTTCGGTGACAACCTTGCCGGGCCACAGGCCCGAGGCATCGACATCGGCGATGGTATCCAGAGCGATCCGCTTCTGATCTTCGCTGGTATAGAAGATAGCCGAGCGGTAGCTTAAACCCACATCGTTGCCCTGGCGATTAAGCGTGGACGGATCGTGGATCTGGAAGAAGAATTCCAGCAGGTCGCGATAGCTGATCTTCTGCGGATCGAAAATGATCTCGATCGCCTCGGCATGGGTCCCATGATTGCGATAGGTGGCGTTGCGGACATCGCCGCCCGTATAACCGACGCGCGTCGAGATGACGCCCTTGTAGCGGCGGATGAGATCCTGCATGCCCCAGAAGCAACCGCCGGCGAGAACTGCACGTTCTATTGTCATCTTACATCCTCCACTTGATCGATATAGGCGCCATAGCCCTCGGCCTCCATGCGGTCACGCGGCACGAAGCGGAGGGAGGCGGAATTGATGCAATAACGCAGGCCGCCGCGATCGGTCGGCCCATCCGGGAAAACATGACCCAGATGACTGTCGCCGTTTGCCGAGCGCACTTCGACGCGCAGCATGCCGTGAGACAGATCGGTCAGTTCGCTGACATTGGCGGGCTCGATCGGCTTGGTGAAGCTCGGCCAGCCGCATCCTGAATCGAACTTGTCGGCGGAAGCAAAAAGCGGCTCGCCCGAGACGACATCGACATAGATGCCCGACTGCTTGTTGTAGAGATATTCGCCGGAGCCGGGACGTTCCGTACCGCTCTGCTGCGTCACGCGATACTGCTCGGGGGTAAGCTTGGCTATGGCCTCTGCTGTCTTGCTGTACTTGCCCATTATTGTTCTCCTTGCTCCTCGGCACACATTCCGAGCTTGGCCGGATCCTTTTTGGGGACGCGAGAAGGCCGGATAAGGCTCGATCAGCGCTGAGGGAGTGTTTGCAGGGCCAATATATGCATCACGCGATCGATTTGCCATATTGATCACGCGTGCGTGACGCCCGGCCTCCCCCGTCCGTGTCTTACCCACCCGCTCGATGCGGAATAAATTGCAGCAAGCGTCTCGATGCCAGCCTGATCGTTCCTATCGAAGCGGCTGGGAAGCGGACTGTCGAGATCGATCACGCCGAAAACGCTTCCATCCCGTAAGAGCGGGACGACAAGCTCCGACCGCGAGGCCGCATCACAGGCGATATGCCCGGGAAAGGCGTGCACATCCTCGACGAGGACGGATCGCATCCTTTCGACCGCCGTCCCGCAGACGCCGCGGCCGACGGCAATGCGCACGCAGGCCGGCTTGCCCTGGAACGGCCCCAGCACAAGCTCGTTCTCCTGCCGGAAATAGAAACCCGCCCAGTTGAGATTCGGCAGCATCTGAAAGATCAGCGCAGACGTATTGGCTGCGTTGGCGATCGGATCGCGCTCGCCTCCCAGCAGGCCTTTAAGCTGATCCGCAAGCTCATTGTAGAATTCCGGCTTGCTATCGTGCCGGATCGCTTTTTCTATGAACATGATATGGTCTTTCGAAGATTTGTTTCGAAGAAAATCAGTCCTTGTCATCCGGAGGGCACGGCCAGCCCGACGGCGCCTTCAGCCAGGACGGCAATATGGTCGTGTTGTCTCCGCAAGCCAGGTTGATCTGCGCCTGCTGCAGGCCGCTTGCCTTCGACAGATCGAGGCCTTCGATGCGCGCCAGATACATGAAAGCGCCGCTAAAGGAGGTCGTGCCGTCCATGACAGCGCCGTTCAGCGTCGCACGCGACAGATTGGCAAATGAGAAATTCGCACCCGTCAGCGCGGCCTTGTCGAAATCGGCGCGGCCAAGCTCGGCCTTCTGAAAATCGGCATTCTTGAGCTGCGCTCCGGCGAATTCGGCCCGCTGCAATTCGGCATTGGCAAAGGAAGCGCCGTTGGCGGAGGCGCTGCTGAAATCGGAGCGATAGGCTTCGATCTTGGCAAAATTCGCGCTATCGGCCTTGGCATTTTTCAGCCAGGCACGCACCAGCGTCGCCTTCTCGAGATTGGCGGAGGTCAGGTTGGTGTCGCTGAGATCGGTGCTGTCGAAATGCGCGCCTGCGAGATTGGCGCCATGCAGATCGCTGCCCGGCAGCATGATGTTGGTCTTGCTGCATCCGCTCCAATCAAGGCCGGGCGCGGCAACACTGCCGCAATCGGCGGCACGCAGCGCATGGGTGCCGGAACTCAGAAGGAACGCCGCGCTCAGCGCCAGAACGCCAAAGCCCGTGGTGATCCCCATTCTCCGCCCAGCAGCACCCGACCGGGCAATGCGACGCCCCTCGGCGCCAGTAAACTTAACCCCGACCGCCCGGGTCTCTCCGTCAACAAGGTTCATTCCGTCACTCCGCCTCGGCAGCAGCCCACCGAACTCTTCCATGAGTCGGACGCACGCCACTCGTCTTTGTATATGGTGCTTCGAGCGACAAAAAGAGCCGGTTTTGTAAAAGCAGGCCTGATGGCAACCTGTAGCGTGGGCGGAGATATGTATTCAGGCTTCAATCCAGCCCTACAGCCTCTGAACGGGATCTTGGACGAGCCGATTCTTAAGCCGCGAACGGCCATGCAACGCGGCGACCGCGCATCGATCAAGGTGGCCCGAACGCCGGACCAAGTGCGAAACGATATTTCGGGGAAGAGCTTTTCGGGAACAAGATCAGTGTTTTAAGCTGGTCGGAGTGGAGTGATTCGAACACTCGACCCCCACGTCCCGAACGTGGTGCGCTACCAGACTGCGCTACACTCCGTGACCAGCGGCGCTTCTATAGACCAGCCATTTTTGGTGCACAAGCACCAATCTCAAAAAACCTTTTGATTTTTGACGAAAAAATTACAGCCGTATCTGCCTAGAAAATCGGCAGGGAACGGGGGCCGAAAGTGCCAGCGTGCAAAAGACGCAACAGATCAGGTAAAATCCCGCTTGTACACGCGGATGGGAATTTTCTTTTGCCGGCTTTGGCGCTAAAGCCCTAGACGGGACAGGTGGAAATGTCGTGGGACAGCGCGGCTTTTCCGCAACCTTATGCGAGACAGAAGCTCAAGGACGACACGATGAATATCCGCATGATCACCGCGGCTGGACTGTTGCTGGCGCTGGCCGGTTGCAGCACCACGACGACCACAACGACCGCAGCTCTCCCGCTGCTTGCGAAGAACCCCGTTCAGGACCGCTGGCAGGGCCAGTCCGCAGGCCGCTTCTTCGCGGCTTACGGCCCGCCGCTCTCCGACCGCGACGAAGGCGGCAATCGCGTTTACACCTGGCGTGGCGGCTACAAGAACGTAACGATCAAGACCAAGGACGGCAAGAAGACGGGCAAACGCTCCCTCAGCTGCAAGGCCGACATCGTCACCAACCAGAGCTACGAAATCCGCTCCGTCAAAATCCTCGGCGACCAGCCAGGTGTCGGCGGACCGTCCTACTGCGCCGAGCTTCTGGCGCCGCCGGAAAAGACTGCAAAAGCCGAGCAAGCGGACTGAGGCCAAGAGCTTCACCGCGAGACAATATCAGCGGGCGGCCTGCGAAGGCTGCCTGTTTTTGTTTGCAGGCCTCAGCGGTTTGCGGCGGCAAGCTCAGCGCAGCTTTTCGGCTTGAGCGTATCAGCAGCCGGGAGGAAGACCTTGTCGATGGCATAGAGCTTGGCAAACGGTGTCTCGGCGGCAAGCTTCACGCCTTGCGGAACCGCACCGCCATAACGATCCTCGGCATCTGCGTCGACGAGCAGAACGAAATCGAAGCGACGACGCCAATCCTTGAGATAAGGCGCAATGCCACCGACGGCCCTGATCTCGTCCGGGCAATCCAGCAGGCTTATGGAAAACAGATTGCCCTCCGGCACGGCGATGCTGCTCCAGGGCGGCAATACGGTCAGCGGCTGCTTGCCTTTGGCGGTAAAGATCGTCGGCACGAAGGAATGAGCGTTGGGGACGGCAAGCGCCGGCAGATGCCGAAACGTATCCTGGTTCCAGGCGAAGTGGCGATGATCCGCAAAACCATGCTCGTCCTGCTGCCGCATGACCGGCAGGATTGCCGCGCCTTCGGGCACAGCCGCGAGAACGGTGCTGACGTCGGCCGCATCGGCCTCTCCCTGCCACCAATTGAAACCGATCCACGCAGTTCTGCCCAAAACGACCGCCGAAAGCATGGCGAGAACGAGAAACGCCTCGCGGCGTGGCAAGCGCGGCAAGGGGCAGATCGTCACCATAGCCGCTAGCGCCATCATGATGGGAAAGCGCCAACTGATCCAGCCCGTGCCAAGCATATGACGCGGCACGACACAGGATAGAAACAACAGGCCCGCGGCCGTAACCACCATGCCGGCATGCAGCCCGATATTGCGTGCGTACACTGCATAGATGCAGAGGAAGATGAGCGGGATCAGAAGCAGTGCATCGGCCAGCAGCCCATAGCTCCACAGCGCCGACATGAGGTTTGCCAGGATCAGAACGACTGAATCATTCCAGGATGCATCCAGACTGCCGCCGCCATCGGGCAAGACCGGCTGGTAGAGAAAAAGGCAGATCGCCGGCAGGGCGCAGGCCAGCATCGACACCACAAGCCTGCCGCAAAGGCGCAGGAAATCCCGGGGCGATTTCAAGGCTGCCATCGTCGGCGAAAATTCAAGCCCGCAGACGAGCGCCATATAGAAGCCGAGCGAAAAGAGGTGCATGACGGTGAGCAGCAGACCGGCCAGCAGGCGCCATCCGAACAACACGGCCGGATGGCGGGGCTGCAGAGCATGGTCGGCCGCCGCAAAAAACAGCGCCATGCCGAGCCCGATCTGAAAGTTGATGAAGCCGCCGATCAACGTCGCGCACCAGGCGAAATACAATATGCCGATCTGCCAGTAATAGCCGCCGCCATGCAGGCGCCTGTGCAACGCGATCGCCCCGAGAGGCGGCAGAACGATCGCCAGGAAAAGAAGGCCGCGTGCCAGCAGCGAAACGCCGATCAACGGCCCGAGCCAATAGGCGGCGAGATCGATGCCGACATTGGTGAAGGTCCTGTTCCAGTCGACCGCATAGATCTGATTGAACGGCGGCACGTTGATGCCGCCGGCGAGCAGCCACATGCGCGCATAATGGTTGGGATAGTCGAGGATCGGCGGAAACTTGAAGAAGGCGACGAAAACCGCGACCAGGATCAGAAAGGCTGCAATCGCCAGACCCGGCTTCTGCCTGGCGATGGCGGCATCCGCATCAGCCGCGCCATGCGCGGAAACAATATCGGAAACGGCGGCACCCTCGGCCGAGGGAAAAGTCGCGGAACGTTGCGACATCAGCGCACCGCCCTCACTTGCTCTGAGCTATCGGCCTCTTTGCCGAGACCGCGCAAGGCATCATCAAGTGCGCGGCGTTTGCCTGCGGTATCCATATCCGAAAACCCGCTGGGGATATCCAGCGAGCGCCCGCCCTGCAGCAGGCTTTCAATCATGAACATCGGGCGCCGCTTGTTTTCCTGCACCAAGCGGCCGACATATTCGCCGATGATGCCGATGCAGATAAGCTGGATGGCGCTGAAAGCGGTGATTGCCGCCATAATGCTGGACCAGCCGACGATCGTTTCGCCGGCAAACCAGCGGACGAGCGTATAGAGCAGCAGCAACGCGGCACAGCCGGCGCTTGCAAGGCCGAGCCAGGTGCTGATGCGCAGCGGCACGGTAGAGAAGCTGGTGATGGCGTCGATCGCGAAGTTGATCATCTTGCGCAGGGGATATTTGGTCGTGCCGGCGAAGCGCGCATCACGCTCATAGGGCAGCGCCACTTGGCGGCCGCCGATCCAGCTCACCATGCCGCGAATGAAGCGATCCCGCTCCGGCATCGCCAGCAGGATATCGACAACGCGGCGGCGCATCAGCCGGAAGTCCCCGACATCGCGCGGGATCGCTACCGAGGCGAGTCGCGACAGCAGCCGATAGAAGAGCGAGGCCGAAGCGAGCTTGAACCAGCTCTCCCCTTGCCGGCGCACGCGCTGACCGTAGACGACATCGGCGCCGCGATCCATGATCGGCATCATCATGAGCAGCAGTTCCGGCTGGTCCTGAAGATCGGCATCGATCAGCAGCACCCGCTCGCCGCGCGAGGCAGCAAGGCCGGCGGTGGCGGCAAGCTGATGACCATGATTGCGCATGAGGCGCACGCCGAGCACCTGCGGCGTCTCCGCGGCAAGCGAGGCGATGATCTCCCAGGTGCCGTCGGTGGACCCATCATCCACCAGGACGATCTCGAAGGCTTCACCGGCAATCCCCCGCGCCGTCGCCACCGCTCGCCGGCAAAATTCGCCGAGCCCCTCCTCCTCATTATGGCAGGGGGCAACGATGGAAAGCAGCAGTTCAGGAGATTTCTGGTTCATGATTGTCCGCATCGGAATGATAGCGAACAAGATGGAGGAAAATGGTCAAACAATATTTAAGTGGGGGAATAGCGACGCTGCGAGCGGAGAACTTCCTGGGGCAATATCTCTCATGCAGCAAAGATATTGTTGCAGCCGATGAGCAGAATGGCTCACGAACCTAAGAATATTCAGGACGCATGTGGCTGGGGCGCCAGGATTCGAACCTGGGAATGCCGGTACCAAAAACCGGTGCCTTACCGCTTGGCGACGCCCCAACAGAGGAAATGGCTGTTATGCCAGCCAAATCGGCGTCTGATTAGCAAAGGTCGCATCGCGCTACAATGACTAAGTGATGCACGGATGCATATTTCTGTTTTCTGTGCGCTTTCCGGGCGGCTATGATAGGTCCTGCTGCACTGCGATCCCATCAGGAGCTTCGATGAGCCAGTTTCGCGCCCGGCCGCCGGCCGTGCCTACCGTACTTCTCGACGACGCGGTCTGCCGCATCACGCGCTGGGATTTCGAACCGGGCGCCGATACCGGGCATCATGTCCATGGCCTCGGCTATGTCGTCGTGCCGATGACGGATTGCCGGTTTCTGCTGGAGGAGCGGGCGGCAGCCGGCGGGTCGATATCGCCAAGGGCGCCGCCTACCGGCGCGAGGCGGGCGTCGAGCACAATGTCGTTAATGCCGGCTCCGAGCCGATGTCCTTTATCGAAATCGAATACAAGCAATCATGAGCACGCCTGACTTCGACCTTGCCTTCGAGCCCGCCTATGGCCGGGCCGTTCCCGTTGCGCCCGGCATTGAGCGGATGACGGTCAACAATCCCAGCGCTTTTACCTTTCACGGCACCAACAGCTATATCGTCGGCACCTCCTCCGTCGCCGTCATCGACCCCGGTCCGGAGAATGAAAAGCATTTCAACGCCCTCCTCGCCGCGCTCCAAGGGCGCGAGGTCACGCATATCTTCGTCAGCCATACCCATCGCGATCACTCGCCGCTTGCCAAGCGGCTGAAGGAAGCGACGGGGGCTCTCACCGTCGGCGAAGGGCCGCATCGGGCCGCGCGGCCGCTCCATCAGGGCGAAATCAACCCCTTCGCCGAAAGTTCCGATATGGAGTTTCAGCCGGATATCGTGCTTGCCGACGGCCAAAGCGTCTCGGGAGACGGCTGGCGGATGACGGCGCTGCTGACACCAGGCCACACGGCAAACCATGCCTGCTTCGCGCTGGACGGCACGGGCATCGTCTTCTCCGCCGATCATGTCATGGCCTGGGCAACCTCGATCGTCGCGCCTCCGGATGGCTCCATGGCCGATTATATGGCGTCGCTCGAGACGCTGCTTGCCCGCGAAGACCGGCTGTTCCTGCCCGGTCACGGCGGCCCGGTAAAGGAACCGTCCTCCTTCATGCGCGGGATCAGGACCCATCGCCGCATGCGCGAGCGTGCCGTGCTGGAACGCATCAAGGCCGGCGACCGGCTGATATCGGAGATGGTGAAGGCCATCTATCGCGATACCGACCCTCGGCTGCACGGCGCGGCAGCGCTTTCGGTCCTGGCGCATCTGGAGGACCTGGTCGAGAAGGGCCGGGTGGAAACCGATGGGCCTCCGGCACTTGTGGGGGCCTATCGGCTCGCCTGAGTGGGGACGGCTGGCTATCGATGATTTCCGAATTTGAATAGCGGACACCCCCCTCATCCGCCCTTCAGGCACCTTCTCCCGAGGGGAGAAGGAGGACGGCGAACCTTAGCTTCCCGCGATGCCGAGCAGCTCCGCATCCAAAGCTTTCAGAAAACTATCCGCCATATCGGCGCTGACGCCGAGATCATCCTGCCCGTAGCGGGAGGCGACGCGAACATCGACGAGCGTCGTCTCGGCTTCCTCGCGAATACGGATCAGCATGTCGCACGGGAGACCGAAAATGCGCGTGCGGGTTTCTCCCTGCAAGGTGACATCGGTGTTCTGGCGAATGAGTTCCGCCACGCCATCGCGGAGCGGACGCGGCGTCGGCACGGGGACGACATCGGGCACATCGGCAACTGTAGCGCCGTCATCCTGTACGGGGCTGACAACCTGCCGGCGCGTGCGGCGCTTCGGTTTTGCATTGCCGTGCGGATCCGCGACCTCGGCGCCCTCTGCCTTCACGATGGTGATATGGTCATCTCTTGCGACCTTGCGCACTGCCTCCAGCACGCGGTCGGCAGCGCCCTCATAGCGCCGGCTGATCAGGGCCGGATAGGCATCGAATTGCGCTTCACGCTCCTGCTGCGTCACCAGATGGCGCGGCGGAAGCCATAGCTGCCGCGCATCCGGCGTCGCCAGCCATTCCGGCGGGTCGCCGAGATCGGTCGAAATCTCGTAGATATGCGGCCGCGTCCAATAGCGCTCGGCGCCAAAGCCGAGAATGGCGAGCGGCAAGGCAGCATAGACGAGCGCCTTCACAGCGGAGACGCCGCCGATCGCGGCGCTCTGCCAGAGCTGTGCCAGACCGACCAGCGCAAGCGCCACCGCCAGGATGGCGCAGCCGGCGGAAATCAGCAGCAGCAGCACGAAATAAGGGGTTTCCAGCGGCGCGAAACGGTGGCCGATCAGCGTCACCCCGCAAAGCACCAATGCAAACGAAGCGATCAAGCGCGCGGCGCGGGCGGCATGTGAAACGGGACGGTCGAAGCGAATGGTCATCAAGGGCTCGTCGGCGCGTCGGATCGGAAGCCGGATGCACCGAATCCCGGAAAACGATTTATGTTTAGATCAAGAAATGGCGAAAATAAATCGAATGTCATGGCATCGGCGACCAATGTTTTGTCAAAGCTCAAACCAGTAACGGCTAGGCCAAAAATGTGAGCGCTTGCTTAAATTCCTAAAAAAGGCCATTCTTTAGCGTTTTATCGAGGCTGTGAAAGGACTTGATGAGATGGAACCGATGCTTTCTCAAGACGTCGCTGCCAAACAGCTGCCGGGAGCAGCGATTGCCGGAGCCGATGCGGCCGACCCGATCCTGCCGCTGGAGCTGCTCGAGCTGGAGCTTTCGCTCGAAGGGTTTTCCGGCGGTGAGCCGGGCTTCTGCGAAGCCGTGCGCAACGCCGCTTCGGCCGTGCGCGGCGATTTCCTGTTCGATCTGCCGGCCGAAGGGCTGATATCCGATTGCCGCAGATTGGCGGTGCTGCGAATTCCGGAAGGGGATGCGACGATGCGCACCCTTTTTGCCGCGCTTGACGAAGATGGCGCAGAAATCCGCCTGCTGCAGCCGGATGATGAAACCGAGCACCTGCTACGCTTTGCCGATGCCTTCGTCGATCTCCTGCAAAGGCTGCCGGCAAGACCGAAAGAAGCTGCGTAAGCGATCGGCCTGCGGCCGCAATTCGCCTTTCGCGCCTCCTCGCGCAGCGCTATAGTTCGTGCATGCAAATCCGCATTCAGGATGACACGTCATGCGTATCGCCGCTTCCGTCTTCTCTCTTCTCGCCGTTGCGCTTGTACTCTCCTCCTGCCAGACGGCCGAGGAAATCAGAGCCGCCGACGAGGCCAGATGCAGTGGCTATGGCTTCAGGCCAGGCACCCAGAACTTTGCCAACTGCCTGATGAACCAGGATCTTAGCCGGCGCGCGGATCAGCGGGCCTTCATGGAAAGCAACGATGATTTCTTCTGGGGTCCAACAATTGTCGTTGGCGGCCCCGGATATTACCATCATCGCGGTTACTGGCGCCACTGATCGATAACCAATTCCAGGTTTGGAGAATCAGGCCCGTCCCCTGATCGCCGCCTGTGCTGCCGCAAGCCGTGCGATCGGCACGCGAAAGGGGGAACAGGACACGTAATCCAGTCCGATATCCTCGCAGAAGTGGATGGAGGCGGGATCGCCGCCATGCTCGCCGCAGATGCCGAGCTTCATGTCGTTGCGGGTGCGGCGGCCGCGCTCGGAAGCAATGCGGATAAGTTCGCCCACTCCATCGAAATCAAGCGATATGAAGGGATCATGCTCGATGATGCCCTTGCGCTGATAGGTCGGGATGAAGGCCGCCGCGTCGTCGCGCGACATGCCGAAGGTGGTCTGGGTCAGGTCATTCGTGCCGAATGAAAAGAACTCGGCGGCCTCGGCGATGATATGGGCGCGCAATGCAGCGCGCGGCAGCTCGATCATCGTGCCGACGAGATAATCGATCTTCATCTTCGCTTCCGTCATGACGGCGCGCGCCACCTCGTCGATGCAAGCTTTGACGTAATCCAGCTCCGAGCGCAGGCCGACGAGCGGCACCATGATTTCGGGCACGACAGCCGCTCCGGTTTCGCGCGCGGCAAGGACAGCCGCCTCGAAAATCGCGCGGGCCTGCATCTCGACGATCTCCGGATAGGAAATCGCCAGTCGGCAGCCGCGATGGCCGAGCATGGGATTGAACTCGTGCAGCGCATCGACACGCTGGCGCAGCGCGGCCGGCTCCATTCCCATGATGCCGGCAACTTCGGCGATCTCCTCGTCCGTCTTCGGCAGGAATTCGTGAAGCGGCGGATCGAGCAGGCGGATGGTCACCGGCAGGCCGTGCATGATGGTGAACAGGCCGGTGAAATCGAGGCGCTGCATCGGCATCAGCTTCGCAAGGGCGGCGCGGCGCCCCTCCTCGTCTTCGGCGAGGATCATCTCGCGCATCACATGGATGCGATCGCCTTCGAAGAACATATGCTCTGTGCGGCAGAGGCCGATGCCTTCGGCGCCGAAGGAACGGGCAGCGCGCGCATCGGCCGGCGTATCGGCATTGGTGCGCACCGTCATGCGCCGTGAACGATCGGCCCAGGCCATGATGCGGCCGAAATCGCCCGACAGCTCCGGCTGGATCATCGGCACCTCGCCCTTCAGCACCTGGCCGGTAGAACCGTCTATCGTGACGGTATCGCCCTTCTTCAAGGTGACTCCGATGCCGATCAGCTTTTCATTGCGCATGTCGATGCGCATGGTGCCGGCGCCGACAACGCAGGGGATGCCCATGCCGCGGGCGACAACGGCCGCGTGGCTGGTCATGCCGCCGCGCGTCGTCAGGATCGCCTCGGCGGCATGCATGCCGTGAATATCCTCGGGGCTCGTCTCGATGCGCACGAGGATGGCTTTGCGGCCTTCCTCCTCGGCAATGATCGCCTCTTCCGCCGTGAAGACGATCTCGCCGGTAGCAGCCCCCGGCGATGCGGGGAGACCGGAGCCGATGACCTCGCGGCGGACGCGTGGGTCGATCGTCGGATGCAGAAGCTGGTCCAGCGACGTCGGATCGATGCGGGAAACAGCTTCGTCCTCCGTGATCAACCCTTCATCGACCATGTCGACGGCTATTTTCATCGCCGCCTTGGTGGTTCGCTTGGCATTGCGGGTCTGCAGCATCCAGAGCTTGCCGCGCTCGATGGTGAACTCCAGGTCCTGAACGTCACGGTAGTGCGCTTCCAGCTGCGCGCAGATGCCCTTAAACTCGGCAAAGGCTTCCGGCATCAGTTTTTCCATCGACGGCTTGTCATAGCCGGACGCGATGCGCGCGACTTCGGTGATGCTTTGCGGCGTGCGGATGCCGGCAACGACATCCTCCCCTTGCGCATTGACGAGGAATTCGCCGTAAAGCTCCTTCTCCCCTGTCGACGGATTGCGGGTAAAGGCGACGCCGGTGGCCGAAGAGTTGCCGAGATTGCCGAAAACCATCGCCTGAATGTTGACCGCGGTTCCCCAGGTTTCGGGAATGTTGTGCAGATGACGATAGGTGACGGCCCGGGCGTTCATCCAGCTCGCAAAGACGGCACGGACGGCGCCCCAAAGCTGAACCTCCGGCTCCTGCGGAAAGGCCTCGCCCAATTCTTCCTCGATGATTGCCTTGTAGATCGAGACGACATGCTGCCATTCAACCGCCGTCAGGTCTGTATCGAACTCGTGGCCGAATCTCGCCTTCTCATCCTCCAGTATCTCTTCGAAGACCTCGTTGTCGAGGCCCATGACGACATCGGCATACATCTGGATGAAGCGGCGATAGCTGTCCCAGGCGAAGCGGGCGTCCCCGGCATCGTGGCCGAGCGCCTGCACCGTGGCATCGTTGAGGCCGAGATTGAGGACCGTGTCCATCATGCCCGGCATGGAAGCACGCCCGCCGGAGCGCACGGAAACGAGCAGCGGCCGTTCCGTATCCCCGAACTTGCGTCCGGTGATGGCTTCCATCCGTTGCAGGCCCTGCATGACCTGCGGCTTCAGCTCGTCGGGGATCTTACGCCCGCTCTTGTAATAGAAAGCGCAGACATCGCTGACGATCGTCAGGCCCGGCGGGACCGGCAGGCCGAGATTGCACATTTCCGCAAGATTTGCGCCCTTGCCGCCGAGCCGTTCAAAATCTCCGGCGCTCCCCTCGGCCTTGCCGTCGCCGAATGTGTAGACCCAATTCGTCATCGTCTCCGTCCAACTCCTCCGGTTGAACTTAATTCATTGAGGCGCAAATGAAAATCGACAATTATGGCGAAATGTTGCATTGCACAATAAATTAGACCCGGAGCCTCCGATTTCAATCGATTGATCGAAACCGGCGGCTTCCGGGTCTTGATGGCAACCGACAATTCAACTGCCTTCGCGTTGAACCTCCGGCTCTCCGCAACTATAGCTGCGGCTCGCGTTGGGCCAGAATCTTGTCGATCCGCATGCCGTCGAGATCGACGATCTCGAAATGCCAGCCGCCGAGGGAAAAGCTTTCGCCCACTTCGGGCAGATGGCCGAGCTGGTAGAGGGCAAAGCCTGCGAGCGTGTGGAAATTGACGTCCTCCTCGCTGAAGCGCAGGCCCAGGCGCGCGAAGGCGTCATAGACCGGCATCATGCCTTCCATCAGCAGCGATCCATCGGCACGCTCGACGACATCCGGCGTTTCGTTTTCCATGTCGGGCAGGTCGCCCGCGATCGCCTCCAGCAGGTCCGTCTGCGTGACGATACCCTCCAGGCTGCCGTATTCGTCGATGACCATGGCAAGGCGGACAGGCGCGCGCTTGAAATTTTCAAGCACCTTGAAGACGGCCGTGGATTCATGAACGATCAGCGGCTGGCGGATGACAGCCATGGGATTCAGCGGCTCGCCGTTCAGAACCTGGTCGAGCAGATCCTTCTTCAGGATCATGCCGATTGGCTCGTCGATCGAGCCGCGCCCGACCAGAAGCTGCTCGAAACGGCTTTCGCGGATGGTCTTCTGTATTTCGCCCGGCGGATCGTCGGCATCGATCCACTCCACCTCGAGCCGCGGCGTCATGATGTCGGAGACATCGCGGTCGCCGATATTGAAGACGCGCTCGACAAGTTCCTGTTGCGCCTGCTCCAGCAAACCCGCCTCCTGGCTTTCGGCGACCAGCAGTTTGATTTCTGCCGGCGAATGCAGCGAGCCTTCGCCCGCGCCAGGGCGGAGGCCGAAGAGGCGAAGGACGAGATTGCCGAGACCGTTCAGCACAACAATTGCCGGACGGAGCAGGAAGAGGAACAGGCCGAGCGGGCGCACGACCCCGAGCGCTGTGCCTTCGCTGCGCTGCAATGCCAGACTCTTCGGCGCAAGTTCGCCGAGGACGATATGAAGTGCAGTGATGATGATGAAGGAAATGGCGACGGCTACCGCATGCGACCCAGCCGCAGCCCAGGTGCCGGGGAGAAAATTAAGCAGCGGCTCCAGCAGATGGGCAAGAGCAGGTTCGCCGACCCAGCCGAGGGCAAGCGAAGAAATAGTGATGCCGAGCTGCGTGGCCGCCAGGTTGGCATCGAGATTGTCGACTGCCTTCTGCAGCGCCTTGGCGTTCATACGCCCTTCGGTAACGAGTTCCGTCACGCGGCTGCGGCGGACGGAAACCAGAGAGAACTCGGCCGCAACGAAGAAACCGTTGGCGGCGACGAGCAGCAATACGGCAAGTATTCCGAGGAAATCGAAAATACCGCCAGTCGAGTCAGACATACTTCCCTTCCGGGCGGATCAGCGCCCATGTTGTTGATCGAAAAACGAAACTAGCACGCTTTCGCGGCGTGCGGCAGCCGACACGGCAATTTCTTGTCGAAACGGGAACAGTTTTCTCAATCCAGACGTGGAACAGCGTTCAAGCGATTTCGCGCAACAGTTCGGCGGTCTGCAGATCAACGGAAACGAGCTGCGAGACACCCTGTTCCGCCATGGTAACGCCGAAGAGGCGATTCATGCGGGCCATGGTGATCGGATTGTGGGTGATGACGACGAAGCGGGTCTCGGTGGAGGCCGCCATTTCGTCCATGAGGTTGCAGTAGCGCTCGACATTGTGGTCGTCGAGCGGCGCGTCCACTTCGTCCAGAACGCAGATCGGCGCGGGATTGGTGAGGAACACCGCAAAAATCAGCGCCATGGCTGTCAGCGCCTGCTCGCCGCCCGAAAGCAGGGTCATGGTCTGCGGCTTCTTGCCCGGCGGGCGGGCGAGAATTTCCAAGCCCGCTTCCAGCGGATCGTCCGACTCGATAAGCTGCAGCTCGGCCGTGCCGCCGCCGAAAAGATGGGTGAACAGGCGCTGAAACTGCGCATTGACGATATCGAAGGCGACGATCAGACGTTCGCGGCCTTCGCGGTTGAGGCTCTGAATCGCGCCGCGCAGCTTCCGGATGGCGTCGATGACGTCATCACGCTCCTTGATCAGCGCCTGCAGCCGCTCCGTCAGCTCCTTGCTCTCTTCCTCGGCGCGCAGGTTGACGGCGCCGAGACGCTCGCGCTCGATCTTCAGCCGCTCCAGCTCGCGCTCGACCTCGCGGAGATCAGGCACGCTCTGCGATCCCGAGAGACCGGTCAGGCGCATGGCCTCA
Organism: Hyphomicrobiales bacterium; assembly: GCA_900468625.1. Classification (GTDB taxonomy): domain Bacteria; phylum Pseudomonadota; class Alphaproteobacteria; order Rhizobiales; family Rhizobiaceae; genus Rhizobium. Next base: position 9,375 of record UBUL01000043.1, on the reverse strand, counting down.
TGCGGCTCGACGTTGAGGGATTGGCGGATGCGCAATTCGCTTTCCTGCCGGCGCTCGCGGGCCGACACCAGCCGCTCCTCGACACGACCGCGCTTCTCACGGCTTTCCGCCAGTTCGGAAAGCGCAGTTGCCGCATGGCGATCGGCGTCGCGCTGAACGATTTCCGCTTCGGTGAGACGGTCAGCGGCGTGGCGGCGGGCCTCCTCGGCTTTCTGCAGCTCGTTCATCAATGCGCGGCGCTTGTCGTCGAATTCGTCCGGGGCAAGATCGAGTTCGGCCGCTTCCTCACGCGCTTCCTCTTCACGGTCGCGCAGCGTCTGAATGTGCTCCTCGGCGCTGGCCGCACGCTGGCGCCAGGTGTCGCGCTCCTGACGGATCGCCAGAAGACGGCGCTGACGCGCCTCGCTTTCGCGGTTCAGTCCCTCATGGCGGGCACGGGCTTCGGCGAGAACGCCGCGATCTGTCGCGACTTCGGCCTGCTGGTCGCGCAGCTTCAGATCGATGGCGTCGAGATTCGGCGCATCTTCCAATTCGATGCGGGCGTTTTCATCCTGCATGGCCACATCTTCCAGCTGCTCCTGCAGTCGGCTGACTGCTTCAACGATGACGTCGCGGCGGCGGATGAGATCGCCGGAAGCACGTTCCGCCGCAGCCAGCGCTTCCCGCGCCTCGGCCAGATGCCGAGCGGCAAGTCGGCTGGCGTCGCGGGCGGTCGCCAGACGGCCCTCTTCGACCCGGATCGCATCGGCGGCTGCCGACAAACGTTCCTCGGCTTCGACAAGCACATCGCGAGCAAGCTCGGCTTCGGCCTCCAGCTCGGAAAGGCGGTTCTTCTGGGCGAGCCGCAGGGCAGCCGCACTCGGCGCATCCGCGCCAGTCACATGGCCGTCCCAGCGGAACACGGCGCCATCCCTGGTTACCAACCGCTGTCCCGGCTTCAGCTCCGGCATCAGCCGGAAGGCGTCTTCAGCCGAAACGATGCCGATCTGGCGCAGGCGCCGCGTCAGCGCGGCCGGGGCACCGACATGGGTAATCAAAGGTACGACGCCTTCCGGCAAAGCCGGATCGGCCGCGCCGCTGCCGTTGTCGGACCAGTAGACCGGCGCCTGAGCATCGAGCGAGGATTCCAGATCGTCGCCGAGTGCAGCGCCAAGCGCCGTCTCGAAGCCGCGGTCGACGCGCAGCTCTTCGGCGACCGGCGAAAAAGCGCCCGAGGTATCACCCGCCGCCAGCATCCTGGAAATGGTACGAGCCTCGGTTTCAAGCGCATTCAGACGCGCCCGCGCCTGCTCGACCGGTCCGCGCGACAGCGCCTCGGTTTCGCGCGCCTTGGCAAGAACCGCCTCGACACGCTGGGTCTCGCCTTCCGCATCGGCAACGACATTCTCCGCCGCCTCGACCATATCGCGCTTTTCGCTGGGGTCAGGCAAATGGGCCATCTTCTCGTCGATGGCAGCAAGCTCGCCGTTTGCTTCGCTGGCTTGCCGCTCCAGCCGCATCTTGCGGTCGGCGAGATCGCGAATGGCTCGCTCGAGCTGATTTCGGGCGGCGGCGGCTTCGGCGCGCTCTGCGGTCAGGGCAGTAAATATGCGCTCGCTGTCGGCGAGCTTGGCGGCAGCCTCTTCGAATGCGCCGCGCGTCTCCTCGGCAAGCCTGCCGGAATCGGCGAGGATCTCGTCAAGTTCGGTTTCTTCAGCATCCAGCCGGGCGAGGATGGAAGCATTGTCGGCGACAAGTCGCTGCTCGCGGCTGATATCCTCCGCCAGCTGCGCCAGCCGACGGATCAGCTCATCGCGGCGTCGCATGATGCGATAGACATCTTCTTCCAGCTGGGAGCGGGCAATCTGCAGACGCTGCAGGGCGGCGGCAGCCTTCGCCTCGTCGTCGCGCAGCTCCGGCAGCTTGAGGCTGGCGATGGCCTGCGCCTTGGCCGCTTCCATCTGAACCTGCGCCTTTTCAGCGACAAGCACGGTTGCCTGGTTCAAGGCACTATCAGCCTCGGCTTCGGCCTCCTTGGCCTGTACCCAGCGGATATGCAGCAGCATGGCCTCGCGGGCGCGGATATCGGCAGAGAGCATCTTGAAACGGTTGGCCTGCCGGGCCTGACGCTTCAGGCTCTCGATCTGGCTTTCAAGCTGCGATGTCACATCATCCAGGCGCTCGAGATTGCTTTCGGCGGCGCGCAGACGTAGTTCCGCCTCATGACGGCGCGAATGCAGGCCGGAAATGCCGGCTGCCTCTTCCAGGAGCTGGCGCCTCGCCTGCGGCTTTGCCTGGATCAGCTCGCCGATACGCCCCTGCCCGACCATGGACGGCGAACGGGCACCGGTGGAGGCATCGGCAAACAGCAGCTGCACATCCTTGGCGCGGGCTTCCTTGCCGTTGATGCGATAGATGGAGCCCTGCTCGCGCTCGATGCGGCGGGTGACCTGGATCTCGTCGCTGTCATTGAAGGCGGCGGGCGCGGTGCGGTCGCTATTATCAAGATAGAGGCCGACTTCAGCGGTGTTGCGCGCCGGACGATTCCCCGATCCGGAGAAGATCACGTCGTCCATGCCAGAGGCGCGCATATTCTTGTAGGAATTCTCGCCCATGACCCAGCGCAGCGCTTCGACAAGATTGGACTTGCCGCACCCATTCGGCCCGACGACACCGGTCAGGCCGCGCTCGATCACGAACTCCGCCGGTTCGACGAAGGATTTGAAGCCGACAAGTCTCAGCCTGTTGAATTTCATCGGCTGATCTCCACCCTCTCCTTGAAGGCAGGGGTATCGCATATGGGGCGGATAGACACCGAAAATTCCTTCTCCCCGGCGGGGAGAAGGTGGCCCGAAGGGTCGGATGATGGGGTTATCGAATTGAATTCATGGGTCTTCGTAACCTTGGCGGGCACCCCCTCATCCGCCTGACGGCACCTTCTCCCCGCTGGGGAGAAGGGGGATAGCCGCGATTTCAGTTCATATACGATAGCACCGCCCTCAAGGGCGAGGTAATGGAAAGCAGGCGTGCGACCCCGGCCGCCCGCCTGCAATGTGAAAAGGCGCGGATCAGAGCAGGCTGTCGATAAGCTTCGACATGGCAGCAACAGACATGTCCCCTGCATAGCGCTTGCCATTGATCAGGAAGGTCGGCGTGGCGTTGACGCCGAAATTCTTGGCTGCGCGTTCCCGTACTGAGTTGACATCATCCAGAAGCTTCTGGTTCGTCAAGCACTTCGTGAAGCTATCCTCAGTAAAACCGGCAAGTTTCGACATCTGCAGCAATGCGGCGCGGCCGTCGACGTCAGGAGAAGCCCAGGCGATCTGCTGCTTGAATAGCATTTCGACCATCGGCATGTACTGCTCCTGCGGGGCGCAACGGGCCAGCATGAAGGCTGCGGCAGCACGCGGATCGAAGGGGAATTCACGGATGATGAAGCGAACCTTGCCGGTATCGACGTATTTCTGCTTGATCGTGTCGAAGGTCGTGACGGCGAAATGCGCACAATGCGGGCAGGTCAGCGACATGTATTCGACGATCTTGACAGGCGCATCTTCTTTGCCGAGCGCGATTTCCGGCAGCGGGCCGGGCTTCAGCACTTCGTTCATGTCGACATTGCCGTCCGACGGCGGCACCTGGTCTTCGGCGGTTGCGGCGGATGCGGTGCCGGCAACGGCAGAGAACGCCACGGATAGGGCTGCAACGGCAGAACCGCCCAGCAAGTGGCGTTTGGTCAAGAGCATGTCGGACATCGGCATAGAGTCACCCGTCGTTGAAAGAGGTCTTCGAATATTCATGCGATATAACGGTAGCTTGCCGCTAACAAGGCACGGTTGACCAACTTTCTTCAAAGAATTGTGACCTGGGAAAGACAAAGAGCCAAAATTATCGTCGGAATTGATGGAATGCATGCAAGTTCAGTGCTCGTCGAACAATGTCGATGGAATATTCTGACCAGCATAAAAGAGGCGAAGAATAACAACCTGCTCGTTCTTGATATGGTAAGCGGCGGTAACCCGCCGCTCAAACACCAATATCCGAACACCTGGCCCCAAATTCTCGCGTTGAGGACCTCGATCGGCCATTGTTTCAAGTGTTTTACACTGCTCCTGGAGCCGTTGGATAAAAGACAATGCGCGGCCCGGGCTATCTTTCGCAATGAATTCATAGATACCTACAAGATCGTCTTCGGCGAGAGCACTGAAAACAATCCTATAATTCACGACCGGCTGCTTTCATTCGCTCGGCGTGTATTCTTTCAATTCTACCGAAAACCTCGTCGGCGCCTCTGCCGGGTCGCGGGTCATCAAGCGCCTCCTGGATCTTTGCGCGCATGATTTGATTTATGACTTTTTCTTCACGGTCCAATGCCCTTAAAGCAGCACGCAGGACTTCGCTGGCGGATTCGTATGCTCCGGATTCCAGTCGTGCATCCACACCACGCTGCTGGTTACCCAGTGTAACCGTGATCGGCTTGCTGCTTCGCATATCCAGCTCCTCATAAATCTATCTGAGTATGACAGTGTCATTAACAGAAAAGCAAGCCTGGATTATTTCCTATCGCCGCTTCCAGGCCATGGCCGTGCCCAGGCGTTGAACGGCGGCTCTGATCTTCTCGTCCTCGATACCATCCATCATGTCAGCCAGCTTGCGCGCCGCCTCGCCCTTCAGCGGCGGCGGCATGCGGGAGCGTTTGGAGGCGACAGACACCGGCTTCTGCACGATGCGGATCTGGTTGACGGCATAGAAGCCGAAGAAGCTGTTGATGCGCTGGATGAGTTCGCCTTGTGCATGGGTCAAAAAGAGCGCACGGGCGCCCTCGCAGGCGATCGTCAGCACACCGGGCTGATAGCGGTCGTCCATGCTGGGGCCGGTTCGCTTGGCCCAGGCGATCTTTTCCGGCCGTGTGCAGTCGGCAAAGTCCTCGCCGGCGATTTCATCCCAGCAGCCGAGCAGCGTCGTATTGATGCCGGCACGCTTCGCCAGCACCGGATCGACGATGCCGTTCGTCAGCTCGGAAATCTGCCTCTCGCCTTTTCGGGGATAACTCATCTCATCCAGATCTCTATACATGCTTTGTACGTCAGGGACCTTGATCGCCCAACGCAGCTCGGCCAAGTATAGAGCACTTCCCCTCGACGCGGCAAATCATGACCCCGACTTCAGAACTTCCCACAGCCGCATCGCTGCTTGCCTGGTATGACAGACATCATCGGGACCTTCCCTGGCGGGTCTCTCCGCCCATGGCCGCGCGCGGCATCGTGCCGGATCCCTATCGCGTCTGGCTGTCGGAAGTGATGCTGCAGCAGACGACCGTACCGGCGGTCAAAGCCTATTTCGCGAAATTCCTGGAGCGCTGGCCGACTGTCGATGATCTCGCGGCGGCAGCGAACGAAGACGTCATGGCCGCATGGGCCGGGCTTGGCTATTACGCCCGCGCGCGCAACCTGAAAAAATGCGCCGAAGCGGTTGCAGCCGATCATGGCGGCCGTTTTCCCGATACCGAGGAGGGTCTGCGAATGCTGCCCGGTATTGGCGACTATACGGCTGCCGCCATTGCCGCCATCGCCTTCAATCGCCGGGCAGCCGTGATGGACGGCAATGTCGAGCGCGTCATTTCCCGCCTCTATGCGATTTCGGCGCCGCTGCCCGGCGCAAAGCCGCTGATGAAGCAGAAGGTCGCCCTGCTGACGCCGGCCGACCGGCCGGGCGATTTTGCTCAGGCAATGATGGATCTCGGCGCGACGATCTGCACGCCGAAGCGTTCGGCCTGTTCGCTCTGTCCCTTCAACGGTGGCTGTCAGGCGCTGGCCGGGCATGATCCCGAGCGTTTTCCGGTCAAGACCGCCAAGAAGGAAAAGCCGGTTCGCCAGGGCGCGGCCTTCGTCGCCGTCAATGACGAGGGCGAGATCTTCCTGCGGCGTCGCATCGAAAGCGGGTTGCTGGGCGGCATGACGGAAGTGCCGACAACGGGATGGACGGCGCGGATCGATGGTGAAACCGGCAGTGACGCGGCTCCCTTCCCGGCTAACTGGCAGCCGGCAGGTACAGTGACCCACGTCTTCACGCATTTCGAATTGAGATTGTCGATCTGGCGTGCCAGATCGGTCTCACAGAATGACAACCATGACGGATGGTGGGCGCCGGTTACAAATCTTGAAGACCAGGCGCTGCCGACAGTCATGAAAAAAGCGATCGCTCAGGCTATTCCCAATGCGTTCGCAAAAATGCGTTTAGAGAAAAAATTCAGGAATTCATTCATGACGACGGAAATACGGCATATCGTTTTCGATATCGGCAAGGTTCTTCTTCACTACGATCCGAATATTCCCTACAGCCGCATCATTCCAGACGACACCGAGCGCCAATGGTTCTTCGCCAATGTCTGCACCCATGAATGGAATCTCGAGCAGGATCGCGGCCGCACCTGGAGCGATGCCGAGGCATTGCTGATTGCTGATCATCCGGAGCGCGAGGAACAGATCCGCAGTTTCCGCAAATATTGGCACGAGATGGTTCCGCATGCCTATGAAGACAGCGTCGCCATTCTGGAGCAGCTGATCGCGGAAGGCCGCGACGTCACCATGCTGACTAATTTCGCCTCAGACACCTTTCGCGAAGCGCAAGAGCGTTATCCGTTCCTCAAGAAGCCGCGCGGCGTCACGGTTTCGGGCGATATCGGGCTGATCAAGCCGGATGTCGCGATTTATGATACCCATGCCAAGAGCTTCGACCTCGATCCGGCATCGACGATCTTCATCGATGATTCCCATCCGAACGTCGAAGGCGCGCGCGCCGCCGGATGGCATGCTGTCCACTTCACCGGCGCCGAGAAGCTGCGCAGCGATCTCGCCGCCCATGGTATAAAGGTTTGATCCGATGATTTTCGACCCTGCAGAGCGTATCGACCTGTTCCACGACGCGATCAATCGTCTCGACTATGAGGCGATCGAGAACTTCTTCGCAGAGGATGCCATATACGTCTCCAATGGCGTCGGCAGCCTTGCCGGCCGCGCGGCGATCATGGAAGCCTTCCGCGGCTATTTCGATACCTATCCGGACCAGACGGCCTCGAATTCGCTGGTGGAGACGCTGACGCCGCTTTCCGGCCGTGCCGTCTGGTCGGTTCGCGCCACCAACAGCAAGACGGGCAAGCCGCTGATCCGCGAGGGCGAGGAAACGATTACCTTTAATGAGGACGGCCGCGTCGTGCGCGTCGATGTCACGGATTATCAGGAGTTCTGAAATCCGAAGCTGAAAATACCCAGGGCCTTACCGCACGATATGTCCGGTAAGGCCCTGGGCGCCTCGCCTTCTTCCCAACTGGAGGTACACGACGGAAGAAGACGGATATATCGATCTGACGGGCGACCGGCAGCCGTGGGGCGGCTTTGCAGCCGGGTTGCCCGCGTTGATGGCGAAACTACTCTACCTTTGCCAGATCGCTGCGGATGATGGCTCTGAGTTCGTCGATCGGACGCAGGGAACGCCCATCGTCGAAGTGCCAGAACATCCATCCATTGCATGCATCAAGGCCCTGAACTTTCGCGCCAAGGCGATGAATGGAACCGGCCTCGCCGCCGGAGGCGACCGTGCCGTCGGCGCGGACGATGGCGCTATAGCGGCGCTTCGCATCGGTCAGCACCTGGCCGGGCTTGATCAGGCCGCTTTCGATCAGCACGTTGAATGCCACGCGAACCTCGGCCTTCTTGCCGGTCATGACGGTCAGCTCCGCCTTGCCGAGCGGCTCGACGGAGGCGATGCGCGCGCTTGCGGCATCGATATAGTCCTGCTCGCGCTCGATGCCGACGAAGTGACGGCCGAGACGCTTGGCAACCGCACCGGTCGTGCCCGATCCGAAGAAGGGATCGAGAATGATGTCGCCTGGCTTGGACGAAGCCATGATGACACGGGCCAGTAGCGCTTCCGGCTTCTGCGTCGGATGCACCTTCTTGCCGTCATCGCCCTTCAGCCGCTCATTGCCGCTGCAGATCGGGAACAGCCAGTCCGAGCGCATCTGCACGTCGTCGTTGGCGGCCTTCATGGCGTCGTAGTTGAAGGTATAGCCCTTGGCTTTGGCGTTCGGGCTCGCCCAGATCATCGTCTCATGCGCATTCTGGAAGCGGCGGCCCTTGAAGTTCGGCATCGGATTGGTCTTGCGCCAGACGATGTCGTTGAGGATCCAGAAGTTCAGATCCTGCAGGGTCGCGCCGACACGGAAGATATTGTGATAGGAGCCGATGACCCAGATCGTGCCCGTCGGCTTCAGCACGCGGCGGCAGGCGAGCAGCCAGGCGCGGGTGAAGGCATCATAGGCTTCGAAGGAAGCAAACTGATCCCACTCGTCATCGACGGCATCGACGAGCGACTGGTCTGGACGATGCAGCGTGCCGCCGAGCTGGAGATTGTACGGCGGGTCGGCGAAGATGACGTCGACGGATTGATTTGGCAGTGCCTCAAGAGCGGCCACGCAATCGCCCTTGATGATCGTGTCGATCCAGGAACCCGGAACTGCTGAGGTCCTGAGGTCGGCAAGCGGGAAAACTGACGCCATGTGATACTCGCTGTTACACTTACTCGGTGCTCTTAACTGAGTGTTATGGTTACCTAACTTGGTTACCAAAGGCTAAAGCGGCGTCATATTTTCCAATTTCCCGACGAGGACGCGGGAACGCGGGGGTCCGACGTTGAGCTATCTCACATGTCGTGCACTGCGTGGCTGTCATCGGGCGCTTCGGCCCGTTCCGTCATCCCGTAGTCACGAAGCACCTGCGCGACGCGCAAACGATAGTCGGCAAAGACCGTCTTCCGCCCCGCTTTCTGCGCGCCGCGATGCGCTTCGCGGTTTCGCCATTGGCGAACTGCGGCCTCGTCACGCCAGAAGGAAAGCGACAGGATCTTGCCCGGCTGTGTCAGGCTTTCGAAGCGCTCGATGGAGACGAAGCCGTCGATCGCCTCGAGTTCGGAACGCAACCTGGCGGCAATGTCGAGATAGTGCTGACGTTCGCCGGGATGGGGAATGACTTCGAAAATAACTGCGATCATGGCGATATCCTCTGAGCGTGCGGCAAGGAGATATTTTTCAGGAAGATGCGATCCTCCTGCAGGATGAAACGCTCGCGGCGGGCGAAATCGAGATTCGCCTGCGCCAGCGGATCGGCGGCAAGGCTCTTGCGATAGGCCTCGTAGGCGGCCAGATTGTCGATGCTGTAGACGCCGTAGGCCGTCGTCAGCGAACCCTCGTGCGGGGCAAAATAGCCGCTCAGGTCGGCACCGTTTCTCGGGATGATCTGACCCCAGGCCTTGCCATATTCCGCGAAGGCTTCCTGCTTGAACGGGTCGATCTGATAGCGGATAAAACAGGTGATCATTGGCTTTCTCCTATGATGATTGTCG
>UBUL01000039.1 GCA_900468625.1 Hyphomicrobiales bacterium | reverse complement strand
TCGACAATCATCATAGGAGACAGACGATGGACTACAGAAATCTCGGCGCTTCAGGCCTGCGCGTTCCAGTTCTCAGTTTCGGCGCCGGCACATTTGGCGGCAGCGGGCCGCTCTTCAGCGCCTGGGGCTCGACGGATGCGGCGGAAGCGCGGCGTCTGGTCGACATCTGCCTGGAAGCGGGCGTCAATCTCTTCGATACGGCCGATGTCTATTCTGCCGGCGCCTCGGAGGAGGTGCTCGGTGAAGCGATCCGCGGCAGGCGGGATGCCGTGCTGATCTCGACGAAGACAGCTTTGCCGATGGGTGATGGATCCGCGGATTGGGGCAGCTCGCGCTCGCGGCTGATCAAGTCGGTCGACTCTGCCCTGCGCCGGCTCGGAACAGATTATATCGACCTCTTGCAACTGCACGCTTTCGACGCTTCGACACCGATCGACGAGACGCTCTCCACCCTTGATCAACTCGTGAAGGCGGGAAAGATCCGCTACATCGGCGCTTCCAACTTCGCCGGCTGGGAGCTGATGAAATCGCTCGCCGTTTCGGAAAAGCATGGCTATGTGCGCCATGTCGCCCATCAGGTCTATTATTCGCTCGCAGGGCGCGATTACGAATGGGAGCTGATGCCGCTGGGCCGTGATCAAAATGTCGGCGCTCTGGTCTGGAGCCCGCTGGCGTGGGGCAGGCTGACCGGCAAGATCCGCCGCGGGCAGCCATTGCCCGAAAAGAGCCGGTTGCACGAGACGGCGGCGTTTGGGCCACCCGTCGACGACGAGAAGCTTTTCGATATCGTCGATGTGCTGGACGAGATTGCGGCCGAGACCGGAAAGAGCGTGCCGCAAATATCGATCAATTGGCTATTAAGCCGGCCGACGGTCGCAAGCGTCATCATCGGCGCGCGCAACGAAGAGCAGTTGCGGCAGAATCTCGGTGCCATCGGCTGGACGCTGTCGAAAGCGCAGATCGAAAGGCTGGACAAGGTCAGCGAGCTGACGGCGCCCTATCCCTATTTTCCCTATCGGCGTCAGGAAGGCTTCGCGAGGTTGAACCCGCCATTGGTCTGACGCGTCAGGCAGTATGTCTGGCTATCTGAGGTGACGGCGGAGCGAACCCGGGCTCCGCCGCCAAATTGCATTCACCGGCCGCCCTCAATCTTGCGATGGCGTTGGTTCCGGCCGCTTTCGCCATAGGGATAGGCGGCAGGCTGTGGCGCACTGACCTCGTTCAGCCGATCCATCTCTGCCTCCGACAGCGCCAGCTTGGCGGCGCCGAGATTGTCGGCAAGTTGCTCGGATGTGCGGGCGCCGAGGATGACCGACGTCACTGCCGGGCGTGCGGCCGTCCAGGCAAGAGCCACCTGCGCCATGCTGACGCCGCGCACCTCGGCGATTTCCTCCACGGCGGCAATGATGGCCCAGGTCCGCTCCTGCGCATTGCGAGGCGCGAAGGATTCGCTGCCGCGATTGGGGTTTTCGCCAAGTCGTGTGGCGCCGGTCGGCATCTGGTCGCGCTTGTATTTGCCGGTCAGCCAGCCGCCGCCGAGCGGCGACCAGGGAAGCAGGCCCATGCCGGCATCCAGGCAGGCATCGACGATCTCGAGCTCGATGTCCCGAACGAGCAAATTGTATTGCGGCTGCAGCGTGACCGGCCGTGTGTATCCGCGCGCTTTGGCAATTTCAACGGCCTTGGCGATGTGCCAGCCGACATAGTTGGAGAAGCCGTAATAGCCGATCTTGCCGGCACGCACGGCGTCATCGAGAAAGCGCAATGTCTCCTCTATCGGCGTGAGGGCGTCCCAGGCATGCATCTGGTAGAGATCGATATGATCGATGCCGAGGCGGCGCAGAGAGTCATCCAGGGCCTGCCCCAGGTGCCGGCGCGAAAGACCGATATCGTTCGGACCCTTGCCCATCGGGAAACGGCCCTTGGTGGCGATGACGGCCTGGCGGGCCTCGGTCGGGCGCGCCTTCAGCCAGCGGCCGATGATCTCTTCCGATTTGCCGGCGCTGTAGACATCGGCGGTGTCGATGAAATTGCCGCCCCATGCGAAATAGTCGTCGAGAAGCCTGTGCGACGCGGCTTCGTCCGCTTCCGCGCCGAAGGTCATGGTGCCAAGACAATAGGCCGTGACAACGGCCCCGCTTGGGCCGAGCTTGCGATAATCCATTCCTGCCTCCTCTGAATGGAGCGCTGACGCCTGATCGGCAAAGCTCCCGGACGAGCTTCAGGCTCCGTGATCCATAGCAATAATGTGGTGCTTGAGACGGCCTCCACCGTCGATGGGATTCGACGCTTAGCGTTCTACCGCCTTGGCCGCGAAAGCAGCATATCCAATCATCCCATGATTACCAAGCGCATTCATTGCCTGCTTGGCCTGGCTTGCGTAAAATTCTCCGTGATGATTCTCCTCTTGCCGAATGCCCTCCTGCATGGATGAAACGCCGACAAGCCGCATGCTCTCCTGGGCACGCAATTCCACCATCTATCGCCTCGAACGCCGGATGATGACGGAAAAGCAGCTGTTCGAGGCGATCGCCAAGAAGGCGAGGCAAAAGTTTGAAGATATCAGCGAGGCGCAGATCAAGGCGCTTGCCGATTTCGCGGTGAAATTCGCCTATGAGCTGAAGGTGCTAGACGATGTCGCCTTCGCCGAAATCAGCACGCGCGCGGCGGTCCGTTCCGGAAAATCGAAGAAAGCCATCGCTTTCAAACTCGCGTCCAAGGGCATAGATGGTGAAACGGTCGTCGCGGCGGTGGAAGAGGTCGATGATCTCCACTCCGCTGTCATCTTTGCCAGGAAGCGTGGCTTCGGACCCTTCCGGCGCGGCGATCTCGATGAGAAGCGCAAGGCAAAGGAATTGGCTGCCTTTGCCCGCAACGGCTTCAGCTTTGCGATCGGCAAAAGGGTTTTCGAGATGGAGCGGGAGGATGCCGAGGAAGTGCTTGAAGCGAACCCGGCATTTTGAGGCATCATGCTCGTTGAAATAGCAGGGACCAGCGGATAGCTTCGCGGCGCTTGAGGCCGTGGATATGAGGACGTCGGTGAGAACAGATTTTCGATTGCTCGCAATGGCGATGTGCGCCGCTTCGTTGCCGATGGCGGCTCATGCAGAGTGGCAGGCGGTCGAGACGACTAAGACCTACGCGATTGCCGGAACATCGGGGCGCGAACTCTACGATTCCATCGGCGAGCGCGGCCCGCTGCTTGGGCCGAAGGTCAGGGCGATCGCCCACACAGACTTCAAGCTGACCTGGACACGGAAATATGAGCCGCAGCCGGATGGCGCCTGCACGATCACCGTCAACATACCGAGGCTGATCATCACCTACACGTTGCCGAAGCCTTCGACACAATTGCCGGCATCGACCCGCAAAAGCTGGCAGAAATTCATCGCCGGGGTCGAGGCGCACGAGCGGGTGCATGGCGGTTTCATCAAGGATATGGTGAAGGAAATCGAAGCCATTAGCGTCGGATTTTCCGTGCCCGATGACTCGAAATGCAGCAAGATCCGCGTCGAGCTGACGAAGCGGCTCGGTGAGATCTCCAAGAAGGAACAGCAAAAAAACAGCGACTTCGACAAGGTCGAATTCAGCGATGGCGGCAATCTCCAGCGGCTTGTCCTGAAGCTGGTACGGGAGGAGTAGCCAAAATAAAGCAGCCAGCCGCCAAGCTGGCTGCGTTGACGCGATCCAGCCTTAGCGGCCCTTCGTCTTCCGCCATTCGGCGAATTTGAGTTTTGGCGCGTCGCTGGTCGCCGGGTAGAGGCCGATGATGGTGGCGCCGTTCATGACTTCTTCGGTGACGAAATCTTCGTAGGCCGTCATTTCCATGGTCTCGTTGGCGATTTCATCGGCAAGATGCGCGGGGATGACGATGACGCCCTCATTGTCGCCGACGAGCACGTCGCCGGGGAAAACCGCGACATCGCCGCAGCCGATCGGACCGTTGATTTCGATGGCCTGGTGCAGCGTCAGGTTCGTCGGGGCGGACGGGCGGTGATGATAGGAGGGGATATCGAGGGCGGCGATTTCCGGGCTGTCGCGGAAGCCGCCGTCAGTGACGACACCCGCCACGCCGCGCACCTGCAGCCGCGAGACGAGAATGGAGCCGGCCGATGCAGCACGTGCATCCTTTCGGCTATCCATGACGAGTACGAAGCCAGGCGGGCATTGCTCGACGGCGGCGCGCTGCGGATGCTCCGGATTGCGGAAGACTTCGAGCGTGTTCAGGTCTTCGCGCGCCGGGATATAGCGCAGCGTGAAGGCCTGGCCGACCATGTTCGCCTTCTTCGGCGAAAGCGGCCGCACATCCTGAATGAACTGGTTGCGCAGACCGCGCCTAAAAAGTGCGGTGGCGATCGTCGGTGTTGCGACGCCCATCAGCTTGTCGCGCGTCTCGTTGCTCAGCACATAATTGCTCATGCGATATATCCCTCGTGATCAGTAGATGTCGGGTTCGCCCGGCGTCGGGCCGAAACCGGTTTCCAAAAAGTCGAAATCGCAGCCGGTGTCGGCCTGGGCCACGTGGCGCGAGAACATCCAGCCATAGCCGCGGCCATATTTTTCCGCGGGCTTGACCCACGCGTCGCGCCGGCGCTGCAACTCGTCCTCGTCGACGAGCATATCGATGCGCCGCGCTTCGAGATCGAGGCGCACGATATCGCCGTTGCGCAAGAGTGCCAGTGGGCCTCCGACATGGGATTCCGGTGAGACGTGCAGGATGCAGGCGCCGTAGCTGGTGCCGCTCATGCGGGCATCGGAGAGGCGCAGCATATCCCTGTGCCCTTTCTTCAGGAGCGCCTTCGGGATCGGCAGCATGCCCCATTCCGGCATGCCGGGGCCGCCTTGCGGGCCGGCGCCGCGCAACACCATGACGTGGGCGGGCGTGATATCGAGATTTTCATCGTCGACCGCCGCCTTCATCTCCGGATAGCTGTCGAAGACCAGCGCCGGTCCTTGATGCTTGTGGAAGCGCGGATCGCAGGCAGCGGGCTTGATGACGGCGCCTGTCGGCGCAAGGTTGCCCTTCAGCACCGCAAGCGAGCCCTCATGATAGACCGGATTGTCGAGCGACCGGATGACATCGTCATTGTAGCATTTGGCACCCTCGAGCGTTTCGCCGAGGGTAACGCCGGATACGGTCAGTGCCGAAAGGTCGAGCTTGGAAGAGAGCTTCGCCATCAACGCGCGCAAGCCGCCGGCGTAATAGAAATCCTCCATCAGATAGGTCTTGCCGGTCGGCCTGATATTGGCGAGCACCGGTGTCGTGCGTCCGGCCTTGTCGAGATCGTCGAGCGAGAGGTTGATGCCGGCGCGCCGCGCCATGGCAATCAGATGCACGACGGCATTGGTGGAACAGCCTGTCGCCATCGCCACCGCGACAGCATTGTTGACGGCGGCCTGCGTGACGATCTTCGAGGGGACGAGATCCTCCCACACCATCTCGACGATCCGTCGGCCGACGGCCGACGACATGCGGATGTGATTGGCATCCGGAGCGGGGATCGAGCTTGCACCCGGCAGCGTCAGCCCCATTGCCTCGGCGATCGCCGTCATGGTGCTTGCCGTACCCATGGTCATGCAGTGACCGTAAGAGCGGGCGATGCCGGCTTCGACATCGACCCATTCCTTCTCCGAGATGGTGCCGGCTCGGCGCTCATCCCAGAATTTCCAGGCATCGGACCCCGAACCCAGATATTCGCCGCGGTAATTGCCGCGCAGCATCGGGCCGGCCGGCAGGTAGATCATCGGCAGCCCCATGGAGAGCGCGCCCATGACGAGCCCGGGTGTCGTCTTGTCGCACCCGCCCATCAGGACGGCACCATCGACCGGATGCGAGCGGAGCAATTCTTCCGCCTCCATCGCCAGCATGTTGCGATAGAGCATGGTCGTCGGCTTCACATAGCTTTCCGACAGCGACAGCGCGGGCAGTTCCAGCGGGAAGCCGCCGGCCTGCAGGATGCCGCGTTTCACATCTTCGACGCGATGCTTGAAATGGGCGTGACACGGATTGGCATCGGACCAGGTGTTGAGGATGCCGATGACCGGCTTATCCGCCCATTCCTCCGGCGCATAACCCATCTGCATGGTACGCGAGCGATGGCCTGAGCTTCTGAGGTCATCGGGTGCAAACCATCTGGCGCTGCGTAAGTCGTGGGGCTTCTTCCTGCTGTTCATTGTATTTGCGCCTCGTATTCGAATGTTGGCCGAAGGGATAAATCCATGCGCCTGCTCATTCCTTCATGCCCCATTTTAGCAGGGTACGGCGTTCGATCGTCTGAAAAACCAGATTTTCGACAATAAGCCCGATGACGATCACAGTCAGCAGGCCGGCAAAGACCGAGGGTATGTCGAGAAGATTGCGGTTTTCGAAGATGAACCAGCCGAGACCGCCCTGGCCGGAGGAGACGCCGAAGACGAGTTCGGCGGCGATCAGCGTGCGCCAGGAGAAGGCCCAGCCGATCTTCAGGCCTGTGAGGATCGACGGGAAGGCTGCGGGGATCAGGATGCGGAAGACATAGGAGAGGCCTGTCAGCCCATAGTTGGCACCGACCATGCGCAGAGTGCGGGAGACGCCGAGAAAGCCCGCATGGGTATTGAGCGCGACGGCCCAGAGGACGGAATGTATGAGCACGAAGACCAGGCTTGCAGGTCCCAGCCCGAACCAGATGAGGGCGAGCGGCAGCAGCGAGATCGCCGGCAGCGGGTTGAACATCGCCGTCATGGTTTCGAGAAAATCGGTACCAATGCGGGTGTTGATTGCAACGACTGTCAGGACGGCGGCGAGCACCGTTCCCGAGATGTAGCCCGTCACCAATATCTTTAATGTGGTCCAGATGCGGGCCGGCAGGACGCCATCGGCGAAACGGTCATAAAGCGCCGTCAGCGTATCGCTGAGCGTCGGGAACAGCAGCGGATTGTCGAGATGCCGGGCATAGGCTTCCCAGATGACGGCGAGGATGACGATCAGCAATGACTTGCGGAAGAGACCCGATTGCCAAAGAAGCTCCATCGCGCCGAGCTTCTGCTCGACGGCTGCGATATGGCCGGCGGTGTCGGTGGCTTGCGGGGCAAGGATGATCTGCGGTGCGCTCATAGCCTACTCCCTGTGTCCCTGCTCGGCAAACAGCATATGATGGATCTCCTGCTCCAGTTTGGCGGCGGCGGCAGGATCGTCGCGAACAGACTCCACATCGCGCACTTCCGCCTTGACGCGGCCGGGATGCGGCGACAGCAGCAGGATACGGTTGGAGATCTTGATTGCCTCGGCGATCGAGTGCGTGACGAAGATGACGGTGAAGCGCGTATCTTCCCAAAGCTGCAGCAGCTCGTCCTGCATTTGCCGGCGGGTGAGCGCATCGAGTGCTGCGAAGGGCTCGTCCATTAAGAGGATATCAGGCTGCATCGCCATGCCGCGGGCAATGGCGACACGCTGCTTCATCCCGCCTGATAGCATGTGCGGATAGGTATCGACCGCGCGGGTGAGCTTGACCTTGTCGATATAGTCGCGGGCAATCGCCTCGGCTTCGCCGCGGGGGAGACGGCGGGCTGTTGTCAGCGGGAACATGACGTTTTCCAGCACCGTCTTCCAGGGCAGCAGCTGGTCGAATTCCTGGAAAACCATCATGCGGTCGGCGCCAGGCTTCCTGACTGTCTGACCCTTGATCTCGATTCGGCCAGTGGCCGGGGTCAGATAGCCGCCGATGGCCTTCAGCAGCGTCGATTTTCCGCAACCCGAAGGGCCGAGCAGAACGAAACGGTCCGATTGGGCAACCGAGAAACTGACGTTCTCCGTCGCGGTGATAAGCAGGTTCGGCGTCTTGTAGCGAAGCGTCACCTTGTCGACATTCAGAAGCGGTGTTGCGGTCATTTTTTCCGTCGCCGGCATGTCGGCGTGTGTTTTTGCCTGAAGCATGAGCCTTCTCCGAGGAATGGCTTGAAGGCGGCATTCGCGCCGTCGACAGGCGTCAGTTGCCATTAAGATCGGCGGCTTCCGGCAGGTAATAGTCAGTCCAGGCCTTGGGCATCGTCTTCAGCGTGCCGATCTTGTAAAGGTGGGCCGCAAACTTCATGGTTCCCTGCGGGTCCATGCGGAATTCCATCATGTGCGGCTCGTTCAGGATCGCCATGAGATCATCGACGCTGGTCTTGTCGCCGCTCACGGTCTTGTAGGCTTCCACGGCCGATTTCGGATCCTTCTTGATGAAGTCGATCGCTTCAGCCGTCGCCTCGCGCACGGCCTTGACGATGGTCGGGTTGGCGCTTGCGAATTGGGTGGTGGTGAAGAAGGTGCCCTGGGTCAATTCGCCGCCGATGATGTCGCGGGAATCGACCACCTTGTGAACGCCTTGCTGTTTCAATTCCAGATATTGAAAGGGCGGGGCGGAGAAGTGGTTCTTGACCTCATGGGTCTGATTGGCAAGGGCTGCCATCGCATCAGGATGGCCAAGCTGCACCGTATTGGCATCGAACTTGTGCACCTGGTCGTCGCCATACATTTGCGCGGCGGCCATCTGCAGCAGGATCGCCTGCGTCGAGACTCCGACGGTCGGCACCGCGATCTTGTCGCCGGGCTGAATATCCTTCAGCGACTGGATGCGCGGATCACGCGAGACCATGATGACCGGCTGAGCCGAATTGGTGACGATACCTTTGACCTTGCCTCTCGTGCGGTCCCATAGCAGCAGCAGATTGCCGGTACCGGTATTGACGATGTCGACATTGCCTGACAGTAGCGCATCGGTCTGTGCGCCGCCGCCGCTGAAGGTTCGCCATTCAACCTTGACGCCCTGTAGGCCGTCGGCGGCCGCATGCTTCTCGATCAGCTTCTGCGTCTCCATGACATGGCTGGCGAGATAAAGAATGCCCGGCTGGCGCGTGATCGAAATATCGGTCTTTTCCGCTGCGCCGGCTGAAAAGGTGCCGGCAATCACCATGCCGACCGCGGTCAGACAGCGAAGAAATCCTCTCATTTGCTCCTCCCGATTGATCCAACCCTCGAGAAATGAGGTTGGCTTCGATTCACTAAAGCACTAATGTATCAGTGCATCAAGCCCCGAATTGTGCTTAATGAACAGACGCTCTCGATCAGAAAGACCGCCAGTGAAGCTCAATCCGAAAGAATTTGCCCTCGATCGCTCCCGCCAAGTCGGACCTCAGATTCTCGAGATCCTGCGATCACGTATTCTTTCGATGAGCCTGCCGCCGACGACGGTCCTGTCGCGCATCTCGCTGCAAAGCGAATTCAACGTCAGTCAGACCCCCGTACGCGACGCCCTAATCCGGCTGGAGGAGGAGGGGCTGGTCGAGGTCTACCCGCAATATGCGACGGTCGTTTCGCGGATCGATATCCGCAATGCGACTGAAGCGCACTTCCTGCGATTGTCGATCGAACTTGAGGCCGTTCGCCGGCTGGCAGCCGAGTCGCCAGCAGAAACGGCAGCAATTCTGGAAGGCATCCTGGCTCGGCAGAAGCATGTGGTGTCGCAGGAAACCTACGATCTCTTCGACATGCTCGATAAGGATTTCCATCGCGTTCTTTATGAAAGGGCGGGCATTCTGGGCCTGTGGTTGACGGTTCGCCGCCAGAGCGTGCATCTCGACCGGCTGCGCATGCTCAACCTGCCGATGCCCGGCAAGCTCGAGCAGATCATTATCGACCATCAAGCCGTGGTCGATGCCGTCCGCTCAGCCGATGCGGAGGCTGCCGTCGCCGCTCTGCGTCGGCACCTGTCGGGCACCCTGTCGATCATCGACCTGATCTGTGAACAATATCCGGATTATGTGAGCCGTTAGATTATGTCTTGATGGCGGAAAAGAACAGGAATCGCGGTTTGGTCGTCAGGCTTTTATGCGCGTCGGGGAAAAGAGCGCCGACCTTCGGATCGGGCTGAGGCTCGCTTACGATTTCGATTCGAAATTCGGCAGACTTGAGCGCATCGAACATGGCATGAAGCGGTCTATGCCAAAAGCGCATCGTTATGGCCTTGTCTCCACGCTGCCAGATTTCGCTGAAACTATAGGTCTCGAAATAGTTGTCCTGGCTGGCGAATTCATGATCCATGAAGGGATGATGCGTGGAGAAAACCAGGCGGCCGCCGCTGGACAGCACGCGCCTGAATTCCGAAAGGGGCCGCGACCAATCAGGCAGATAGTGCATAACCAACGAGGAGATGATCAGGTCGAAGCTGCCGTCCAGAAAGGGCAACGGCTGGTTCAGGTCGGCCAGCAACAATCGCGCGCGTCCGTTCAGGCGGCGTTGCGCGATCCCGAGCAAGCCCACGCTCACATCGACGCCCGTCAGGATCGCGCCACCATCGACGAGAGCGCTTGCATGTGCTCCGCCGCCGCAGCCTGCATCGAGGACCCGAAGTCCGGCGACATCTCCGGCCAGCGAAAGAATGGCCGGGCGCTCATAATAGGCGTTCCAGGCATTGTTCTCGTTGTCGGCTTGATAGGCGGCCGCGAACGCATCGTAGTCATTTTCGGACAAAGTAGCTCCTCCCCGAGAAACGGCACATTCAGCGGAATTCATTTGCTATCGTTTCCGCTACCCTACAGGCTCGTGATTTTCGCGGCAAGATTGCGCCTTCAATGGAGACGCAAGCGATTTTGAGCGTAGCAGTCGCCTCTTTGGACTGCCGGTAGATGTGGAGCGCGCAAGCACCTGCATTGGCTTGCGCCTCGCTTCATGCGACAAAGTCACAGGGAAATAATTCATGGAGTTCGCTTGACCATCGGACTTGCGCATGCCGAGCTGATCGCAGTTTTAACGGCCGTCACCGGCAGCGATCCAAGGGTGATGACGGTGCGGTCGGGCGATGCCTTGCCGTCCGGCCCATTCGAGCTTGGGCATCGCACGCTGCAAAGCGGATTGCGCGAATGGGTCCAGGAGCAGACGGCGCATCCGGTCGGCTATCTGGAGCAGCTCTATACCTTTGCCGATCGCGATCGAAACAACGAAATTCTCGGCGGCCGCACGATTTCGATCAGCTATCTGGGGCTGGTGCGCGAGCAGGCGGCTCCCGGCGGCGGGATGCCGGGCTGGCACGGCTGGTACGAATATCTTCCCTGGGAGGATCATCGGCGGGGCCAGCCGTCCATGCTTGACGATATTGCCACGCGTCTTACGGCATGGATCGGCGACGATGCGATGCGGCGTGACCAGCGCCGCCGGCGGGCCGATTTTACCTTCGGATTGAATGGTGCCGCATGGAACGAGGATCTTGTTCTGCAGCGTTATGAGTTGCTCTATGAGGCGCGTCTCGTTGCCGAGGCGGGCTGTGATCCCAAGCACAATTTCGGCAGATCGATGTTTGCCGATCATCGCCGCATCCTTGCGACAGGCATGGCGCGGCTCAGGGCCAAGATCAAATACCGCCCCGTCGTCTTCGAACTCATGCCCGAGAATTTCACGCTGCTGCAATTGCAGAAAACCGTGGAGGCGCTCGCCGGCCTGACGCTGCACAAGCAGAATTTCCGCCGGCTGATCGAGCAGCAGGAACTGGTGGAGGAAACCGGCGGTACGGAAAGCGAGACCGGCGGCCGTCCCGCCAAGCTCTTCCGCTTCCGCCGAGCCATCCTCGACGAACGAGAATTTGCCGGAACGAAATTGCCGCTCTCCCGCAATTGACATATGCTCATAACGAGAATATCTATTTGCGCATGATATGCTCAAATTGAGTATAAAAGGAGCCGGTCATGAATGTTCCCATATCCGCATCCTCCCTCTACGATCGCGTCAGCCGCGTCATCCCCAAGGCCGAATGGCTGACGTTTCAGAATGACGTCGAGGCGATCATCGAATTGAAACGGCAACGCAACGCCGTCATTCTCGCCCATAATTACCAGACACCGGAAATCTTCCACGGCGTTGCCGACATCGTCGGAGACAGTCTTGCGCTTGCCCGCAAGGCGGCGGAGGTCGATGCCGACATCATCGTCCTTGCCGGCGTGCACTTCATGGCCGAGACAGCCAAGCTGCTGAACCCGGAAAAGACCGTTCTCATCCCCGACATGGAGGCCGGCTGCTCGCTGGCGGCATCGATCACGCCTGAGGATATCGCGCTGCTGCGTCAGGCCCATCCGGGCGTTCCGGTCGTCACCTACGTCAATACGTCGGCGGCGGTGAAGGCGGCTTCCGATATCTGCTGCACCTCGGGAAATGCCCGACAGGTGGTGGAATCGCTCGGCGTGCCGAAGGTGCTGATGCTTCCGGACGAATATCTGGCGCGCAACGTCGCGCGTGAAACCAATGTCGAGCTCATCACCTGGCATGGGCATTGCGAGGTTCACGAGCTTTTCACTGCGGACGATATACGCCAGCTCCGCGAGAATTATCCCGGCGTGACCGTGCTGGCCCATCCGGAATGCCCGCCCGACGTCGTTGCGGCGGCGGACTTCGCCGGCTCGACGGCCGTGATGTCCGATTATGTCGGCAAGAGGCGTCCGTCGCGCGTCGTGCTGCTCACCGAATGTTCGATGAGCGACAATGTCGCCGTGCATCACCCGGATGTGGAATTCATCCGCCCCTGCAATCTCTGTCCGCATATGAAGCGCATCACGCTTGGCAATATCCGCAAGGCGCTGGAAGAGGGACGGCATGAGGTGACGATAGATCCCGCGATTGCCGCCGATGCCCGCCGCGCGGTGGAAAGGATGCTGGCGATATGAGCGAGATCATCGAAGAACTGAGCGGCCGCATCGTCATCGTCGGCAGCGGTCTTGCCGGACTGATGACGGCTCTGACGCTGGCGCCCGAGCCTGTGGTGATCGTCACCCGCTCCCTGATCGGCGAGGAAACGTCGAGCGCCTGGGCGCAGGGCGGCATCGCCGCGAGTGTGGGTGCGGACGATAGTGCGGCCTTGCATCTTGCCGATACGCTTGCCGCGGGCGACGGACTTTGCGACGCGAAGGTGGCGGCAAGGATCGTTGCGGAAGCGCCCGCTGCGATTGCCGCGCTGGAGCGGGCGGGTATCGAGTTCGATCGCGATGGCGCCGGAGAATTATCCTTGGGACTTGAAGCTGCGCATTCGCTCCGGCGTATCGTCCATTCCAAGGGTGATGGTTCGGGTGCGGCTATCGTCCGTGCGCTTGCCGAGGCAGTGGCCCGCACGCCATCGATTACGGTGCTCGAGGGCTGTCAGGCGCAGCGGCTATTGCTGGATGGCGATCGCATTGCCGGTCTTCTGTGCCTGACCGACAAAGGTGGTGTCGTGCTTCCGTCTTCCCGCATCGTGCTTGCCACCGGCGGTATCGGCGGCCTGTTCGATGCCACGACCAATCCGGTCGGCAATTTCGGACAGGGCATTGCCCTTGCGGCAAGGGCAGGCGCGCTTCTGGCCGATATGGAGTTCGTGCAATTCCACCCGACGGCGCTCGATAGCGGCAGACGGCCCCTGGCGCTCGTCAGCGAAGCGGTTCGCGGTGAAGGCGCGCTTCTCGTCAATGAACGCGGCGAACACTTCATGGCTGGCGTCGAGGGTGCCGAGCTTGCGCCGCGCGATGTCGTCGCGCGGGCCATCAGCGCAGAGATTGCGCGTGGCGGCCGGGTTTTTCTCGATGCGCGAGACGCGCTCGGCAATCGCTTTGCCGCACGCTTTCCGGTGATAGATGCCCTTTGCCGCGAGGCGGACGTCGATCCGGCAAGCGATCTCATTCCCGTGCGGCCGGCCGTTCACTACCACATGGGCGGTGTGGCGACGGACGAGAACGGCCGCAGCTCGGTTCCCGGCCTCTGGGTCGCGGGCGAAGCTGCTTCCACCGGCCTGCACGGCGCCAATCGTCTTGCCAGCAATTCGTTGCTGGAGGCGGCAGTCATGGGCATGCGGGCGGCGCGCGACATAGCCGGCACGGACGCGAGCTTCGCCAGGTTGCCGCATTATCTTCCACAGACGGTAGCGCCAGATCCGGCGCTAGTCCGGCCGATCGTGTCGCGGCATCTCGGCGTGCTGCGCAACGCCGGCGCCGTCCATGGAGCGATTGCTGCGCTCCTACCGCTTTGTGAGCGGGAGGGACCGGCGACCGACCCTGCGCTGGTGGCATTGACGATTGCTGTCTTTGCAAGTTTGAGGACGGAGTCGCGCGGCGCCCATGCCCGCACGGATTTTCCGTTGAAGCTGCAGCATGCGCAGCGCCGCATGATGCATCTTGCCGACGCCCTGGATATTGCCAGGTCCGTCATCCCCTATTCGATGGCTAGGAGTGCCTGACATGATGCTTGCTCCCCTTCCGCGCCTGATCGTCGAACCGTTGGTGCGCAATGCGCTTATGGAAGATCTCGGCCTTGCCGGCGACATCACGTCCGCGGCCGTTATCCCTGCGGAGCATCGCTCCCGGGTTGCGATGGTGACCCGCCAGGCCGGTGTGGTCGCTGGCCTCGATGCGTCCGACCTTGCCTTCCAGCTTGTCGATCCGGCCATCGTCATGACCCGCCATGTCGCAGACGGTGCGAAGGTTGGGACAGGGCAGGTGATCGCAACGATCGAGGGGCCGTCGCGTGGTTTATTGACGGCAGAGCGCACTGCGCTCAATTTCCTCGGCCATCTCTCCGGCATCGCCTCTGTCACCGGCGGCATCGTCGAGGCGATTGCCGGCACGAAGGCGTCGATCGTCTGCACGCGCAAGACGACGCCGGGTCTCAGAGCTCTCGAAAAATACGCTGTGCGCGCCGGCGGCGGCGTGAACCATCGTTTTGCGCTTTATGATGCGGTGCTGATCAAGGACAATCACGTCGCCATTGCCGGTGGTATCACTGAAGCCATTCGACGTTCCAAGGCCGGCGTCGGCCATATGGTCAAGATCGAAGTCGAAGTGGATACGCTGGCGCAGCTTCGCGAAGCGATGGAGGAGGGCGTTGATGCCGTTCTGCTCGACAACATGACGCCGGATCAACTGCGTGAGGCGGTCGATATCGTCGGCGGCCGTGCGATCACCGAAGCGTCGGGCCGCATAACACCGGCAACGGCTGCGGCAATCGCCGCATCCGGCATCGATCTCATCTCCGCCGGTTGGTTGACGCACAGCGCACCGACGCTCGATATCGGGCTGGACTGGACGGCGGTGGCCTGAGGCTAGGTCCTTGCGCCCTTCGATTGGCAATTCACCTCATCAATGCGGATTGCACGTCGGTCAATGCGAAGTCATCTCCGACATACAGTAGGGGGGCTGAGTGCCGTTTAGCGAGAGCATAGGCAAAGCAATCGCCGAAATTCAGACCGCCCCGCATACCGAAGCCCTTGCTGTATTGCAGGCGAGCCTTCATCGCAGCATGCGCGAGATTTTCGTCTATCGAGGCAATTCCGATTCGGAACTCGGCTAAAAACTCGTCGAGATCGGCAATCGCGTCGCGCCGGTCTCCATTTCTGATCCTGCCCGCCAAGACCGTACCGGCTTCGACATAGTTGACCGCCGATATGAGACGTTGAGTGTCTATCTGAAGAGCCATCATGCAGTCAGAAGCTTCCGTCTCTTCGAACATGATCGCGATGATGGCGGACGCATCAACAACTATCATTGGGGAACGTCAAGCTCTGCATCTGTGTCGCCGACCGCTTCGTCCCACTCCTGTTTCGTGACAGGGCGGCGGTCGTAGCGGCCGGCACGCCCACGCACGAAAGCCTGCATGCGTGCAACATAATCCCTTTGTGCGTCCTGCTCGGCGCGCAGCCGTTCCAGCCGCTCGCGCATGGCGCGGGTGATGGCGTCGGTCATGGTCTCGCCGGTCAGGCGCGACAGCTCCCGCGCCAGCCGGTCCGCTTCCTCGGTCTTGATGCTCAATGCCATGGCTTCTTCTTTCTAGATGTGCAATCTAGATAACATGCATACATTGTTTCTTCAATGGAAAAGAGCACTGTCAAGCTTCAACCGATTAGAGCCGGATGGTGTTAAGTCTCTCGCGTCAAAAAGTCTGAATCCGCAGTAGGATCAAAGAAATAGAGTATGATGTCGTCCGAAAGCCGATCACACTTTCGGCATCGCGCTCCAGCGAGCGGCTAAATTTCATCTCCCTGACGTGATGTGCGATGGGATAGCCGACTGCAGATCTAAACGACGACCGGCGCCTGCGCGCCAAGGTCTATGGAATCTCTCCGGTCATGATTTGCGAGGGCCGTCAAGCTACGTCCCGACGTCACCATCGTACAGAGCTTTGGTTGTCACAGCTTGATTACCGGGTACCGGCCCTCATGAAAGACGCTTGGCCTTCAAGACGGAAACGGCGGTTTCGCTGTTATGGACATAGTCATTGGCGTCGGGCTGGCGCTGCACCAGGAGAATGAACAGAAGATCGGTCAGCATCAACTGCGCGTCGCGGGCGGTAATCGCCGACGAACGGACACGATCCTCGTCGCCGACCGTGTGAAGGCAGATATCGGCGACGCGGGAAAGCGGATTATCCTGCAAGCCGGTGACGGCGATGACGGTTGCCTGGCGCTGGCTTGCCAGTTCTGCGATCCTCAAGGTTTCGATACTGGCGCCGGAATAGGAAAGCGCAAAGAGCAGGTCGTCCGGCCCCAGCGTCGACGCATTCGCCATCTGCACATGGCTGTCGCTGTCATGGAGCACGTTGCGCCCGAGCTTCATCAGCTTGTAGGAAAAGTCGCGCGCGACCAGCGACGAGGCGCCAACCCCTGCCAGGTGGATGCGCCGGGCATCGTGAAGCGCCTCGAGCGCTTTTTCGATATCGGCTTCATTGTTGACCGAGATGGTCTGCTGCATCGCCTGCATCTTGCTGCCGAGCAGCTTTTGCAGGATTGTGAGGTAGCTATCGCCGACCTCGATCGTGCCATGGATCATTCCGGCAGGCGCCTGCCATTCCTGCGCCTTGGCCTCGCTGACGGCAAGCTTCAATTCCTGATAGCCGGCATAGCCGAGCTTCTGGCTGAACTTGACCACGCTCGACTGGCTGCGGCCGGTTTCCACCGCAAGGGCTGCCGAGGAGAGACGCAACATCTGATCTGGATTATCGATGATGAACTGCCCGATCTGGCGATCGGCGGGTGCCATGGTTTCAAGCTGTGCGCTGATTTTCCTTAAGATCGACATTTGTCCCTTCAAGCCATCGAGGCCGCTTCACCCGTCGGCGCGAGCACACCGAAAATAACATCCGGCGCACGCTCGGCAATCTCGCTTCGTGTCATCGGACATTATCACAGCAAATTGGAATAAAAAATTCCAAATTCCGTTGACAGTATGGAATGGCCGATTAGTCTCTGTGAGAAGCGGCAATGGACTCTCAGGTCCGCGCCTTTCCTCGACGGATTTCATCATGGACAGACTTCGCATCTCCGGCGGCAGAAGGTTGCAGGGCGCGGTGACCATCGCCGGCGCCAAGAACGCCGCGTTGCCGCAGATCGCCGCGGCACTCTTGAGCCCGCATCCTCTTGAGCTGACGAATCTGCCCGTGGTCAGCGATGTCGAGAACATGCTCGGGGTCGTTGCTCTCCACGGCGCTAGGATTGCCCGCAGGCCGCACGGCACGACGATCGACGCGAGCGACATCGTTTCGAAGGAAACGTCCTACGATACCGTGAGGCGCATGCGGGCAACCGTGCTGGTGCTGGCGCCGCTGCTTGCCCGCTTCGGCCATGCCCGTGTTTCACTTCCCGGCGGCTGCGCGATCGGTGCACGGCCCGTCGACATGCACATCAAAGCGCTCTCGGCGCTGGGTGCCGATATCACGATCGAAAGCGGCGTGATCGTTGCGTCGGCTTCGAATGGCCTGAAAGGTGCGCGGATCGTGCTGAGTTCGCCGTCCGTCGGCGCGACGGAAACGGCGATGATGGCCGCCTGCGCGGCCAAGGGCGAGACCGAGATCCTGAATGCCGCCCGCGAGCCGGAAGTGGCAGATCTGGCGGCGTGCTTGAGCGCTATGGGAGCGCGGATCGAAGGGGCGGGGACGCATCGTATCCTCATCGATGGCGACACCGGCTGGCGCCCTGCTAGGCATCACGGTATTCCCGACCGCATCGAGGCAGGCACCTATGCCGTGGCGGCCGCAATCACCGGCGGCCAGCTCGAGCTCATCCATGCCCGGCTGGAAAATCTGGCCTCGGTCGTGCAGGCGCTCGAAGCCATGGGCGTCAGCGTCTGGCCCAGCGACCGCGGCCTGGTCGTCTCCAGGGATGGTCCGCTCAAGGGGGCCGATATCACCACGGAACCCTATCCCGGCTTTCCAACGGATCTGCAGGCGCAGTTCATGGCACTCGCCTGCTGTGCCGAGGGTGCGTCGCTGATCCGCGAGACGGTGTTCGAAAATCGCTTCATGCATGTGCCGGAATTGATGCGCCTCGGCGCCAACATCACCCTGCAGGGCACGACGGCATTGGTGCGAGGCGGCGCGCCGCTCAAAGGCGCGCAGGTGATGGCGACGGATCTGCGCGCCTCCGTTTCGCTCGTCCTGGCCGCCCTCGCGTCGGAGGGCGAAACCATCGTCAACCGCGTCTATCATCTCGACCGTGGCTACGAGCAGCTCGATCGCAAACTGCGTCTCTGCGGCGCCGATATCGAACGGCTGACGTCATGACCGCCGCATCGAGAAACGTTCGATATTTTCTCGGCATTGACGGCGGCGGCACCGGCTGCCGGGCACGCATCGAGGATGCCGAGGGTACTGTTATAGGGCAAGGGTTGTCCGGGCCAGCAACGACGCGTCTCGGGATTGCCGAAGCATGGGCGTCGATTTCGCGCGCCTTCGAGGCGGCGATCGATGAGGCGGGATTGAGTGCCGCTGACGTTGGGCGCATTCATGCCGGTGTCGGGCTGGCCGGGATAGGCCGTAAGGGTGCGCTTGATGCGTTGAAGGCGATCGGGCACTCCTTTGCCAGCATCGATTTCGTCAGCGACGGCGAAGGAGCTTGCCTCGGTGCTCATTCCGGCCGCGATGGTGCCATCGTGATTGCCGGGACGGGTTCCATCGGTCTCGGTCTCGTCGAAGGACGGCTATTGCGGGTCGGCGGCTATGGTTTTCCGATTTCTGATGAGGGCAGCGGCGCCTATCTCGGGCTAAAGGCCGTTCAGCTTGCGCTGCGCGCCCATGACGGCCGCGAACAGAAGACCGCATTGCTCGCTGAAATCATGCAACGCTTTCAGAGCGATCCGATGGAAGCTGTCGCCTGGATGGACCGGGCGTCTGCAACGGATTACGCGTCGCTTGCGCCTATGGTCCTGCGCCATGCTGATCAGGGCGATGCGGTCGCGCGGCGGATCGTCCAAAATGCCGCCGGCCATATCGATACGCTGGTTCGCACCCTGTTCGAAAAAGGTGCGCCGCGCGTCTGCCTGCTTGGCGGTCTTGCAAGCCCGCTTGAGCCTTGGCTTTCGCCGGATGTGCGGCGCCGCCTGAAGCCGATCGACGGCGATGCGGTGTCAGGTGCGATCATTCTGGCCAGGAGAGCCATTCGCAACAGCTGAAGAGGGATCTGGGAGGCTGAATTTCGCACGATCGAAATGGAATATTTTATTCCTTCATAGGTTGACGAAAGGAATAAACGGACATAGTGTTAACCAAGGTAAACAGGGAATGGACGGGGAACGAAGCCGAAAAGGCTATCCTGCGTCTTGGCTGACTGAAAACCGATTTTACTGCGGTGAACTCGATCTTGACGTGATCGAGCCTGCCACCCTGACCCATTGATATCGAAGCGTATTCCGCGAGCAGGCCCATGACAGAGCAGACGTTGATATCCGAACTGGAGCAGTTGGTTTCCGAAGGGCGCAATCCGAACACGATGCATATCGATCTGTTGCCGACCTTCGATATTCTGCGCGAGATCAACTATGAGGATCAGACGGTGCCTCTCGCGGTCGAGAAGGTGATCCCGGCAATCGCCGCCGCCGTCAATCAGATCGTGGCTGCTTTTCAGAAGGGTGGCCGGCTGATCTATATGGGCGCCGGCACCAGCGGTCGTCTCGGCGTTCTCGACGCGTCCGAATGCCCGCCGACCTTCAGCGTGCCACCGGACATGGTCCTCGGCCTGATCGCAGGCGGGCCGGATGCGCTGCGGCGCTCGATTGAAGGCGCGGAGGACGATCCCGAGCAGGGGCGCCAGGCTTTGAAGGAGATCAAGTTGACCAGGAACGATGTCGTCGTCGGCATCGCCGTCAGCGGCCGAACCCCTTATGTCATTGGCGGCCTGAACTACGCCAAGGATATCGGCGCCTTCACGGTGGCGCTCTCGTGCAATCCCAACTCCATCATCGCCGGCATTGCCGATCTCGCCATTTCGCCTGTCGTCGGCCCGGAAATCCTGACCGGCTCTACCCGCCTCAAATCCGGTACGGCGCAAAAACTCATTCTCAACATGCTGACGACGGCGAGCATGATCCGCATCGGCAAGAGCTATCAAAATCTGATGGTCGATGTCAGCGCCAGCAACAAGAAGCTGGTGGCGCGCGCCTCGCGCATCGTCATGCAGGCGACCGGCTGCACGCAGCAGGAAGCGCGCCGCGTGCTCGATCTGACGGCAAACGACGTCAAGCTGGCCATTCTCATGGAAATTACCGGGATGGGCATTGAAGATGCCCGCACGGCATTGCAAAACGCTGATGGATTCCTGCGCAAGGCCATCAACGCCAGGACTGCTTGAGACAACCATCGCGCTGTGCCGCGGCGGCAATCAATGGGCCAAAATCGGCCGGGGACATTTAAAAATTCGGAGGACTGAAAGTGAAAGGGAATTTTGGAAAGAAGCTGATTTCGGGAGTGTCGCTCGCCGTGGGGCTCGGTCTTGCGACGGTCGCGGTGCCAGCGGAGGCGGCGACGCTGCGCATGGCATGGTCGCAGGACGCAACCGGGCTGGATCCGCACAAGCAGACGGCCTTCTCCTCCATCCGCCTGCTGGAACTGATCTACGAGCCGCTCGTTCGCCTCGACGGCAATTTGCAGATCGTGCCCGGCGTCGCAGAGAGCTGGCAGTTCTCCCCCGATGGAAAGCAGCTGACATTCAAGCTCAACGCCAAGGCCAAGTTCCAGAATGGCGCGCCCGTCACGTCAGCTGATGTGAAAGCCTCTTTCCAGCGCATCCTAGATCAGGCGACCGGTGCCGTTGCCCGTGCCAATTTCCTGTCGATTGCAGGCATCGACACGCCCGATGCCAATACGGTGATCTTCAATCTGTCGCAGCCCGACGCTCCGATCCTGACCTCCATGACGAGCCTCAATGCCGCGATCGTTTCGGCAAGCGAAATCACCGCCGGAGCCATTGGCACCAAGGCGATCGGCTCCGGCCCCTTCAAGCTCGACAGCTGGGTTCCGAATTCCAAGGAAGTCTTGAGCGCCAACAAGGACTGGGCTGGCGGTAAAGTCGGGGTCGACGGCATCAACATCAGCGTGCTGCCGGACGAAACGGCGATCCTTGCCTCGCTGCGCACCGGTCAGATCGATTTCGCGCTTTTGAACGATCCGCTGGTGGCGACGCTGGTGCCAAAGGAGCCGAAGCTGCAGCTCACCCGCACGCCGGTTCTCGCGTATAATGTCCTACAGCTCAATCCCTCGCGCAAGCCGATGGATCAGCTGGCCGTACGTCAGGCGATCTCCTGCGCAATCGACCGCAAGGATGTGATGGACACCGCAGCACTCGGCGAAGGCAAGGTGACCGGGCCGCTGACGATGCCGCTCTATGCGACCGACCCGAGCCAGCTTTTCTGCTATAAGCGCGATGTGGCCAAGGCGAAGAAGCTGATGGCCGATGCCGGCCTTGCCAACGGCTTTTCGGCGACGGTGATCGCCGCAACCGGCGAACCGCCGACGGCTACAGCCGAAGCGCAGGTCATCCAGTCGCAGCTCGCCGAAATCGGCATCAAGCTCGACATCAAGGTGATGGAACTCAACGTCTATGTCGACACCTGGCTCAAGGGCAATTTCGACATGGCGGTTGCTCTCAACGGCGGCAGTGCCGATCCCTATTCCATGTATAACCGCTACTGGACGAAATCGGGCAATCTGCAGAAAGTCGCCAACTACATCGACGACACGCTGGACAGCCTGATGCAGAAGGGCCGCGCCGAGACCGATCCGACCAAGCGCAAGGCGATCTTCGCCGAATTCGAAAAGCATATCGCCGAAGTCTCGCCCTGGATCTGGCTCTACACGGCTTATGGCTACACGGCCGAGCAGAAAAACGTCGAGGGCTTCGTGCCGACGCCGACCGGCTCGCTATTCGGTCTGAGCAAGGTCACGATCAAGTAGCGATGACCGGGACCTAGAGCGCTTTCCTTTTGAATCACGTTATGGAAGCGCTCTATCTCTTTGTTTTTTTGTAATTTCGGCCGCAAGTTCACATCTTGGTTTAGCTGAAATTGCCCTAGAGGAAGTGTAATGGCATACCTGACGCGCCGGCTGATGACATTCCCGCTGATCATGCTGGGCGTGTCCATCTTCGTCTTCGTCGCCATCCGGCTGGTGCCGGGCGATGCGATCACGGCGATGCTCGGCACCAATGCGGGCCTTTTGACGCCGGAGCAGCGGCAGGCCCTTGCCGCCTATTTCGGCATCGATCAGTCATGGCCCATCCAGTATTGGCACTGGCTGCCCGGCGTATTTCAGGGCAATCTCGGCATATCCGTAACCTATGGCAAGCCGGTGCTCGACATCATCCTGGAGCGCTTTCCGTTGACGCTCGAGCTTGCCTTGCTCTCCATGGTGATTGCACTTGCCATCGGCCTGCCGGCGGGCGTCTTTGCCGCCACGCGAAACGAGAAATGGTCCGATCTTGCCGTGCGCGTCGTCGCAATGATCGGGCAGTCGACGCCGAATTTCGTTCTCGGCCTTTTGCTGATCTATGCCTTATCGGCCGGCTTCGGCGTGCTGCCGACCATGGGGGCATTCACGCCCATCTGGCAGAATCCGCTTGAAAATCTCGGCCAGATGATTCTGCCGGCGCTGACCCTCGGCTTCGCTTTCGCAGCTTCGGTGACGCGTGTCGTCCGCTCCGCCATGCTCGATGTCCTGAGTGATGATTATGTGCGCACGGCCCGCAGCAGAGGCGTGCCGGCGCGCGGCGTCATCTGGCGGCATGCTCTGCCGAATGCTTTAATTCCGGTGGTGACGCTGAGCGGCGTCGAATTCGGCTATCTGCTCGGCGGCGCCGTGCTGGTCGAGCAGATTTATGCGCTGCCCGGGCTTGGGCGCTTGGTGCTGGACGCCATCCTGCAGCGCGACTATGCGCTGGTGCAGGGCAGCGTGCTCTTCATTGCCTTCAACTTCATGATCGTCAATCTGCTCGTCGATCTCGCCTATGTGACGCTCGATCCGCGCGTCCGTCTGGGAGAAGGCTGATGCGGATCGTCAAAGCTCTCTTCGGACATGTGAGCGGCCGGATCGGCGGTATCATCGTCCTCCTTTATGTCCTGCTCGCGATTCTCGGTACGCTCGGTGTCACACCGCACGACCCGCTGACGCAGAACCGCATCGACCGGCTGCATGCGCCGAGCCTCACCTATTGGATGGGCACGGACCTCTTCGGCCGCGACGTAGCAAGTCGCCTGATGCATGGCATCGGCGAATCCTTCACCGTTGCCTTCTTTTCCGTTGCCTTGGCCAGTCTGATCGGCACCTTGCTCGGCCTGACCGCCGCCTGGTCCGCCAAGCGTTGGGATGGCATGATCATGCGCACCATGGATGTGCTTTTGGCCTTCCCGGCAATTCTGCTGGCTCTGCTGATCATCGCGATCGTCGGGCCTGGTACGTGGACCAGCGTTGCGGCGATCGCGATCGTCTATACGCCGATCTTTACCCGCGTCGTGCGCGGCCCGGCCCTTTCCCTGAAAGGACGCGACTTCGTCGATGCGGCCCGCACCTTCGGCAGCAGCAGGTCCTATATCCTGACACGGCATCTCCTGCTCAATCTTGTGGCACCCTTGACGGTGCAGGTGACGTTGGCGCTGGCTTGGTCGCTGCTGACGGAGGCGGGCCTGAGCTTCCTTGGCTTGGGAACCCAGCCCCCTGCCTCGTCGCTCGGCCTGATGCTGAGCGACAGCCGCAATCTCATGGAAACGGCGCCCTGGCTGCTGATATTTCCCGGCGTGACCATCATGATTTCTATTCTCGGTTTCAACCTGCTCGGCGATGCCCTGCGCGACCTTCTCGATCCGAAGATGCGGAGGTCGACGGTATGACACCGCTGCTATCGGTTTCCGATCTTCGCGTCGGCTTCGGCCGCAATGCCGAAGCCAATCCCATCGTGCGAGGCGTCAGTTTCGATCTTGATGCAGGCGAGACGCTGGCAATTGTCGGCGAGAGTGGTTCCGGCAAATCGGTCACCGCCCTTTCGATCAATCGCCTCGTCGATTTCGGCGGCGGCCGGATTACTGGCGGCACGATCCGCCTGAAGCGCCCCGACAAAAGCATTCTGGATCTGACCAAGGCCAGCGAGGCGGAGCTCACGAAGATCCGTGGCGCCGAGATCGGTATGATCTTCCAGGAGCCGATGACCTCCCTCAATCCGGTTCTCACCATCGGCACACAGATCGAGGAATCATTCCGGCTGCATCGAGGCCTGACTGGCAGCCAGGCAAAGGCCGCCGCCAAGGATGCGCTGGATCGCGTGCGCATTCCCGATGCCGCGCGCCGCCTGACCTATTGCCCGAACCAGCTTTCCGGCGGCATGCTGCAGCGCGTGATGATCGCAACCGCGCTTGCCTGCAATCCGCGCCTTCTCATCGCCGACGAGCCGACGACGGCGCTCGATGTCACCGTTCAAGCGCAGATCATGGCTCTCCTTGCCGAGCTGAAGCGCGAGACCGGCATGTCGATGATCTTCATCACACATGACATCGGCCTTGTCGCCGGTATCGCCGATAAAGTGATGGTGATGCAGGCCGGCGAGGCGGTGGAGCAAGGCGAACTCGATCGGATTCTCGATCATCCCGCGCATTCCTACACCAAGCATCTCCTGCACTCGGTGCCGCATTTCGCGGCTGGGCAGGCCGTGCGCTCGGATTTTCAACGCGACGAAGCATCGTCCAAGCCGGCGTTGAAAGTGGAGGGTCTCACGGTCCGCTTCCCGGTCAAGGGTGGTTTTCTGCGCCGTGCAGCCGGTTCCGTCCATGCCGTCGAAGGGGTCGGTTTCGACCTGATGCCGGGGGAAACGCTGGCGATCGTCGGCGAGAGCGGTTCGGGAAAATCCACCACAGCGCGCGCGATCCTCGGGTTGGTCAAATCGACCCGAGGCCGCTTTGCGACGAATGCCGGCAAGGCTGCCGGTCGCACGAGCGCGGTGCAGATGGTCTTTCAGAATCCCTACGCCTCGCTCAATCCGCGGCTTCGCGTCGACAGCATTCTCGCAGAGCCGATAATTGCTGCAGGTGCTCGTGTTTCGGCGGAAACACGCGAACGCATGATCATGCTCCTAAAGCGCGTGGGATTGCCCGAAAACGCCCTGGAGCGCTACCCGCACGAATTTTCCGGCGGCCAGCGTCAGCGGCTATGCATCGCGCGGGCCTTGATGCTGAACCCGTCCGTGCTGGTGCTTGACGAAGCGGTATCCGCGCTCGACGTTTCCGTCCAAGCTCAGGTTCTGGAGTTGCTGATCGAGCTTCAGCGCGAATACGGGCTCGCCTATCTCTTCATCTCGCACGATATGGCGGTTGTGGAGCGCATTGCCCATCGCATTGCCGTCATCTATGCAGGGCAGATCGTCGAGATCGGCGATGCCGTCTCCGTCTTGTCCGAGCCCAGGCATTCCTATACCAGGCTACTGATTGCGGCGGTTCCGACGGTTGCGCGGCGCAAGGAGACCTTCACGCTCGATACGCGCCAGGTTCCGTCATTGGTGCGTCCATGGGGCTTTGAGCCTTCGGCCCCGGAATGGCACCGCTTCGCACCGGATCACATCGCTCTGGCGGAAGCCTGAGAGTCGCGGAGAACCCAGATGGCAACAGGCGGGAGCATGCAGTTTCAGGAGCGTTTCGATCGGGCCTTTGCGCCGCTTAAACAGTCCGTCGCAACAGATCGCATCCCCGGCGGCGTACTCGGCATGGTCGATCTGGAAGGCAACCGGCTGGTGCGTGCGATCGGCTCGGCGCAGAAGGTGCCGAATGCCCGGCCGATGCTGGCCGACACCTGGTTCGATCTCGCGTCGCTCACCAAGGTCATTTTCACGACGCCGCGCATTCTGGCTCTGGCCGAGGCCGGTACCATCGATCTCGACGCGCCGTTGACGACACTTCTGTCGGATCTGCGCCAATACAGCGCCGAGGCCTGGGAGCGAAAGGTGACGTTCCGCCAGTGCCTGGGGCATCAGACGCCTTTTCCGGCGGTCGAGCCGATCTACACCTATGGCCGCGATCCTGAACTCTTGCGCGCCTTCATCCTGCAGCGCGAATGGCGCGCCGGCCCGCCCGTCTATTCCGATATCAACTTCATTCTCCTCGGCTTCGCGCTGGAGCGGCTGAGCGGGCAGACCATCCGTGCCATGGATGCAGGTCCGGGTTTTGCCTTCTCCGCGCCGCCGGAGCTGGCGGCCGCGACGGAAGATTGTACCTGGCGCAACCGTGTCCTGTCGGGCGAGGTCCATGACGATAATTGCTGTGCGTTGCAAGGCGCCGGCCATGCCGGCCTCTTCGGCACGGCGGACGCGATCCTCGATTTCGCCAGGGGGTTGCTCGATGGCAGCGGAGCGGCGGCAGGTTCGATCGGCCTGATGCGCACGCCGCTTTCGGCCACCCGCACGCATGGCTGGGAGCGGCCTCATGATGGCTGGCATGGCGGCGCTCTTTGTTCTCCGGGAACCATCGGACACACCGGCTTCACGGGTACGGCGCTGTGGATCGACTTCGACAAGGGCAGGGCCTGGACCTTGCTCACCAACCGCATTCATCCGACACGCCATTTCGACAGCGGCATTCTGGCGCTCCGTCAGACAGTGAGCGATCTCGTCAACGCAGCATAGGAGCCTGATCATGGAACCAATCTGGGCAGTCGGTCTGATGACCGGAACCGTCCTTGACGGCAATATCGATGTCGCCATGCTGAAGACGGACGGCGAGCGCGTCGAGGAATTCGGCCCCTATGTTCTGGCTCCCTATCCCGGTTGGATTCGGGAGCTGCTGGAAGAGACGCTGCGGCAGGCGCGGGCATGGAATTTCGAAGGGCCGGAACCGGCGATCTTCAAGCAAGCCGAAGAGGCCCTGACGCGAGCCCAGTCGCAGGCCGTGAAGGAGCTGGTCGAAAGCAACGGCATGACGATGGCCGACATCGGCGTCGTCGGTTTCCATGGCCAGACGGTGCTGCATCGGGCGCCGCAGAAGGATAGGTTGGGGCAGACGCGCCAGCTTGGGGACGGCGAGCTGATGCGCTCCATCCTCGGCACAAAGGTCGCCTATGATTTCCGCTCGGCCGATATGCGCGCCGGCGGGCAGGGTGCGCCACTTGCCGCAGCCTATCATACCGCGCTCCTGCGCAGCGCGGCTGCGGCCGGCGAAGCCGCCATTCTCAATCTAGGCGGCGTTGCCAATATTACCTGGTGGGACGGGGAGGGCAATTTCGTTGCCTTCGATACAGGGCCGGCCAATGCGCCGCTCAATGATTTCATCAAATCCCGCGGTCTTGGAGATATGGACCGCGACGGCGCGCTTGGGCGGGCAGGCAGGGTCGATGAGGCGCGGCTCGAGAAGCTGTTGCAGCATCCCTACCTCACAGCACCCTATCCCAAATCGCTCGATCGTTTCGATTTCGGTGCCTCCATGGCGGATGGCCTAGGTCCGGAAGATGGAGCGGCCACACTTTCGGCCTTTACGGCAAGTGCCGTCGGCAAGGCGCTGGATCTTTTGCCGCGCAGACCCACCAAGGTCGTTGTCAGCGGCGGCGGCCGGCACAATCCGACCATCATGTCGATGCTCAGGAGCCGTGCCGGGGTCGAGCCGATCTTCGCCGAAGATCTCGGCTGGCGTGGCGACGCTGTCGAGGCCGAGTGCTTTGCCTTTCTCGCGGTGCGCGTGCTGCGCGGTTTGCCGATCAGCTTTCCCGGTACGACGGGCGTGCCCGCGCCGATGCGTGGCGGGCGGCTTGCGGAGTAGCGGCTTTCGAGCGATCGCCGTCGCCTCGGAGGTTTTCGCCGCCGCCCTTCAATGATATGTAGAGGCCGCAAATTTGCGATCGGTTGGTCTCGGACGGATATCGCTTATATGGCAGGCAGGCAGTATCGGGCAGGCTTCGTCGGCATCATTGTCGCCTTTGCGATCGCATATGCCATCGGCGTCTCGGTTTCCAGTCCGGCAATCGCGCAACCGGAATGGAGCGTTGCGCCGCCAGTCTGCGTTTCCGGCCCGATGACGACGGAAACGGGCGAGACGCTTTGCCTGCGCAAGGACAGCTACAATCGCGATCTCTGCAAGGCTATTGAGTATTTCGCCGGTGCCAACCATCTGCCGCCGGACTATCTGGCGCGGCTGGTCTGGCGCGAAAGCCTGTTTCGCTCCGATGCCGTCAGTCCCAAAGGTGCTCGAGGCATCGCGCAGTTCATGCCTGGAACGGCAAAGCTGCGTGGCGTCCGCGACAGCTATGATGCGCTTGAGGCGCTCGGCAAGGCGGCGACCTATCTCGATGAATTGCGCAACCGTTTCGGCAATCTGGGTCTCGCCGCCGCTGCTTACAATGCCGGCGAGGGCGGCCTTGCCAATTTCCTGAATTCCGGCGGCCTTCCCTATGAGACGCGCAACTATGTCAGCGCGATCACTGCCCACAGCGTCGAGGAATGGCGCGACGATCCGCCGGATGTGGCCGCCCCGGTGCTGGACAAGGGCAAGTCCTTCATCGATTCCTGCGCAGCTCTTGCCCAGAGCCGGCGTCTGAAACCGACGCCTCTGGAGCAGGAGCGGCCGTGGGCACCATGGGGCGCACAACTCGCCGAACATTTCCAGCTGGATGCTGCGCGGCGTCTGTTTTCAGCGAATATTCGGAAATTACCGGCTCCATTGAATGCGGAAAAGCCGTTGATCGTGCGCCAGCGCAATGCCGATTTCGGCCGTCGCATTCGCTTTGCGGCGCGCATAGGGCGGCAAACACGGGAAGAGGCGGACGCCGTTTGCACTCAAATCCGCCAGCAGGGCGGCACCTGCCTCGTCTTCAGGAATTAGGTCCGGAGAGTGGCGCTCCGTCATATAAGTCCGTCCGGGGCTGCATCAGCAAGCGGCACTAGCCGTCCAGCCATCTCCTGCCACCTTGATGGCCGAAATGTAGATCACTATATTGATCTCGGATAGGAGGCAGATATGGCAGAACCACAATTGTCCGTCCGCAGCGCCAGGGCGCGTGATCTTGCCCATCGGCTCGCCCGGCGCGAAAACCGCACGATCGCTGATATCGTCGAACGTGCGCTGGAAGCCTATGAGATTCGAGAGACTGGTCGCGAGCCCGCCTCGTCTTTCTATGGACGAATGGCGATGAGCGACGATGACGATATCGACCTTGAATCTGTCATTCGCGAGGGGCGTGAACTCAATCACGGCATCGATCTGTGATATTTCTGGACACGAATGTTATCTCGGAAACCTTCCGGAAACTGCCTGACGAAGCCGTGATATCGTGGCTTGGTCGGTATGATGCAGAGATAGCACTTTCGACTGTGGCTATTGCTGAAATCGCCTTTGGTATTCAAAAGATTGTTCCCGACCAGAGGGCTGCCCGGCTTGAGCAGAGATTGTCCGAGTGGCGCCATCGTTTCGCTGATCGGATGTTCGGTCTCACCGAAGAGGCCGCATTGGACTATGGCGAGCTCATGGGGTCGGCAAAGAGGCAAGGACGGCCGATGTCAACGGCGGATGGCATGATTGCAACCATCGCCCGCGTTAATGGCGGGCGTTTGGCCACTCGCAATCTGTCGGACTTTCGTGAAACCGGGCTGGATTTGATATCTCCTTGGGAATTCTAATCCGCCTCGAATGGCAACGGCCCGTTCTGACCATATACGCACTTTCCGAGAGACGTTAGCGCAGCCTACCTCCCTGCTTGTCGAAATAGCGTCGCCGTTCGGGCGGGCAATGCAGCTGGAGCGTGTCGCCGCGTTCGATCTCCGGCCCGTCGCGGTATTCGGCGATGATCGCTTGACCGTCTTCCGTCTGGCAATAGAGATAGCGTGTGCCGCCCAGATATTCGGTGACGTCGACCGTGACTCGCAGGGCGTCGTCCGCGTCCGAAGCAACGACGAAATGCTCGGGGCGCATGCCGAGCAGGACCTTCTCGTTATGGGCGGGCTTGTGCTGCGCCAGGTTGACTTTGATGCTGCCATTGCCGATCTTCGCGGTCCCGTCGCCGCACCATGTGGCTTCGATCATGTTCATCCTGGGGGAACCGATGAAGCCGGCGACAAAGCTGTTGGCCGGATCTTCATAGACTTCGCGCGGGCTGCCCACCTGCTCGATCCGGCCGTCTCTCAGCACGACGATCCTGTCGGCAAGCGTCATGGCCTCTGTCTGGTCATGGGTGACATAGATCATCGTATTGCCGAGTTCGCGGTGGAGGCGCGCAATCTCGATGCGCATGGAGACGCGCAGCTCTGCATCGAGATTGGAAAGCGGCTCGTCGAAAAGAAAGACATCCGGCTCGCGAACGATGGCGCGTCCGATGGCGACGCGCTGGCGCTGGCCGCCGGAGAGCTGCCCTGGCCGTCGGTCGAGCAGATGGTCGATCTTGAGGATTGCGGCGGCGGAGCGCACGCGCCTTTCGATCTCGGATGGGTCGGTCCGGGCCATTTTCAGCCCGAAACCGAGATTGTCGCGCACGCTCATGTGCGGATAGAGCGCATAGGACTGAAAGACCATGGCGATGCCGCGCTCCGAGGGGTCGAGATCGGTGACATCCCGGCCCTTGATGGCGATCTCGCCGTCGGTGACCTCCTCCAGTCCGGCAATCATGCGCAGCAGCGTTGACTTGCCGCAGCCGGACGGACCGACGAAGACGACAAAGGCGCCTTCCGGTATGTCGAGATCGATGCCGTGAATGACCTCGAGTCCGCCGAAATTCTTGCGGACGCCGGTCAGGCGCATGCCGTTCTTCGTCATGTCAGGCTCCGCGCTGCAGCTGATCGGCGCGGATCCAGACCAGCATCTCGCCGGGATCGCGATTGTCCCAGAGATGGTAAGGCACGAAACGCGCGGTGGAGGCAGCGCTCTTCGGTGGCGTCGTCCGGTAAAGGTCAGAGCCCCAGTCTGCCTCATCGCGCGTTACCGAAACATCAAGCGCCACGGCTCCTTCAAGTGCGGCAATCTCTGCGGTCTTGGCGGACGCCGGATCGCCGGAAAGCGAAATGCCGTTGAGATCGCGCCCATTGTCGGTGGTTTCGACGCAATAGACCAGCGGTCCGCGCATCAGCGCCGCGCGTCCGGCATCCTGGCGGACTTTCGGATTGGCAAACAAAGTGCGGGGGATGAGCGGAAGGGTGAGATCGACGCTATCGCCTGCCTGCCATTCCCGCTCTATGCGGGCATAGCCGTCGACGGTAACCGTTGCCAGATCGAGCGTCGCGCCATTGATTGCCAGCGTCGCGCCATCAGCCCATTCGGGAATGCGCAGCGACAGCACAAATCTGGCTGCTCGATCGGGATCGACCTCGAAGCGGATAGCGCCGTCCCAAGGATAGCGCGTCGTCTGGGAGAGCTGCACGGTCAGGCCACCGGCGAGTGGCACGCGTGCCTTGCTCTCGCCGTAGAGATGGACGGCGATCTCGTTGTCG
This sequence comes from Hyphomicrobiales bacterium, assembly GCA_900468625.1. GTDB lineage: Bacteria > Pseudomonadota > Alphaproteobacteria > Rhizobiales > Rhizobiaceae > Rhizobium. The sequence continues at coordinate 202,977 of UBUL01000039.1, read as the reverse complement.
GCGGCGGCATACATATAGGAGCCGACGGAGGCGAGCAGGCGCGCGATGTTCGGCGGGCAGCAGGGGCAATGATGCCAGGTCCAGCGGTGATGCTTGCCGGCGCTCTCCAGCGGATTTTCGTAGAAGAACGTCTTGCCGTCCTGCGACAGCCCGGCCATGGCGCCGTTATAGAGCGCCACTTCCATGATGTCGGCATAGCGGCGGTTCGGGCCACGGCCGAGCATGCGGTTGGCCCAGAATACCAGGCCGACGGAGGCGCAGGTTTCGGCGTAGGCGCTTTCGTTCGGCAGGTCGTAATAGTCGGTGAAGCCCTCGTTGGAGGCAGCCGGCCCGATACCGCCGGTCACATACATCTGCTTGGTGGTCAGGTCGTCCCAGAGCGTCTCGAGGGCTGCGGTCAGCGTGTCGTCATTATATTCCGTGGCGATATCGGCCATGCCGGAATAGAGGTACATGGCGCGCACCGCATGGCCCACGACCTTCGTCTGCTTGCGCACCGGCAGATGCGACTGGCTGTATTCATAGGTCTTCTGCACGAAATTCTTCGGGTCGCGGCCGTCGCGAAGCGCCTCCTCCGTGAAGAAATGCGGTTCCTGGCCGCGCTCGTCGATGAAGTATTTGGCGAGATCGAGATACTTCTTCTCGCCCGTGACGCGGCCGAGCTTGACGAGCGCGAGCTCCACCTCTTCGTGGCCGCAATAGCCGCGCAGCTGACCTTCGCCGTGGCCGAAAACGGTGATCATGTAATCGGCAAAGCGGCTCATGATGTCGAGCAGCTTGCGCTTGCCCGTTGCCTGGTAATAGGCGACGGCCGCCTCGATGAGATGGCCAGCGCAGTAAAGTTCGTGATGATCGCGCAGGTTGGTCCAGCGACGGCCGGGCTGGACGCGCTGGAACCAGGCGTTCAGATAGCCGTCTTCCTGCTGCAGCTTTTCATACATGTCGATGATGGCATCCGCTCGCGCCTCCAGTTCGGCATTGGGGCGGCGGTAGAGAGAATAGGCGATCGTCTCGATCGATTTGCCGAGATCGCTGTCCCAGAACATCTGTGTAGAGCCCGACCATGTCTGCAAGGGGATGACGATGCCGGGGCTCGGCTGGCTGACGTCGATCGCCTGGATCATGCCGGCTTCGACACAGCGGTCGAGAAGGGTCGCAGCGGTGGAATTGCAGATGGCATCCTGGCGGGCGCCGAACAGGCCAGCGAGTTCGACATTCGGAACGGGCAGAGGGCGGAACTGGCGGTTTTCTCTGTCAGACATGGTTTTGATCCTTTGTTTCAAGGTTTATTTCACCGCGCCGGCCATCAGCCCGCGCATGTAGTAGCGTTGCAGAAGCAGAAAGACGATGACGCAAGGGATGGTCATGACGGCGATGCCGGCCTGGACCGCGCCCCAGTTGACCGCGCCGAGGCGGCCGGTCCTGACGGCGATCATCAGCACCGGCAGGGTGAATTTCTCGTTGCTCGACAGGAGCACTAATGCCGCCAGGAACTCGTTCCAGGCATTGAGAAAGGCGAAGATCGCAACGGTCGCGACACCCGGCAGCACCAGGGGGAAGAGAACGCGGAAAAGAAGCTTCAGATCGCGTGCGCCATCGATGCGCGCCGCTTCCTCGATTTCCTTCGGCACGGCGTCGAAGGCGTTGCGCATCATGAAGACCGAGAAGGGAAGCTGCAGCGTCACATAGACCAGCGTCAGCCCGATCAGCGAATTGTTGAGACCGAGCCTTGCCAGGATGATGAAAAGCGGCGTCAGGATCGACTGGAAGGGGATCATCAGCGTTGCGATGATCAGAATGAACAGCGCGCCCTTGAAGGGAAAGCGATAGCGCGAGAAGCCGTAGCCGGCGAGCAGGCTGACGATGACGGTCAGAAGCACGGTTGCGACCGAGACGAAGAGCGAGTTCAGCGTATGCTGGATGACCCCGGCGCCGAAGCCATTGAGCGAACGGTAGGCGTCGAAACTGAAGCCGGTCGTCGGCCATGGCGGCAGCGGCGGAAGGCTGGCTTCGGTTCCGTGCCGGAACGACGACAGCAAGGCGATCGCGAAAGGTGCGAAGAAGAAGATGACGATGACGACGCCGATGCCGTGATAGCCGATGCCGCTCCAGAGCTTGCGCCGCGCACGGCGCACCTTTGCCGTACTCATGGCTTGTCCTCCCCGACGCGCAGCAGCCAGAGCTGGACGATGCTGATCAGCACCAGGATGACGAGGAGCGCGATCGAGAGCGCCGCGCCATAGCCCAGATTGAAGGACACGAATGACTGGTTGAAGATGTAGTAGACCACCGAAATCATGCGGTTCTGCGGGCCGCCTGACGTCATGATGTAGAACTGGTCGAAGGCGAGCACCGAGCCGGTGATGGAGATGATCAGCGCGAGCGCGATCGTGCGGCGCATCAGCGGCAGGGTCAGGTGCCGGAAGCGCTGCCAGCGCTTCGCGCCGTCGATCCGGGCGGCCTCGGTGAGTTCCGAGGGGATCGCCTGCAGGCCGGTCAGCAGGATGATCATGGTGAAGCCGGCGATCTTCCAGACCACCATGACGATGATTGTTGCAAATGCCATGTCGAAATCGGCAAGCAGGTTCGGTCTCTTGTCGACGAGACCGAGCGCTAGCGCGACCGGTGCGAAGAAGCCGGCATCGACATTGGCAAGCCAGACCCAGAGCAGCGAGGCCGTTGCAAGCCCGACGACGACGGGAAGGAAGATGATCGTTCGGTAAAAGCCGACGAGTGGCTTGTGCTTTTCAACGAAGAAGGCGAGCGGGAAGGCGACGGCAAAAATCGCGATGGTTACGATGACGGTGTAGTAGGTGGTGAAGCGCAAAGCCGCCATGAAGCGCACGTCGGAGACCATGCGGATGTAATTGCCGAAGCCGATCCAGCGCGGATTGCCGAGCAATGGCCAGTTGTGAAAGCTCATCCAGACTGTGAAGACCACCGGCAGAACGAAGAAGACGATGACGAGCGCCATGGCCGGCGCGATATAGACAAACCCGTGCCAGCCGGCACTCCTTCGCCGTTTTCGAGGACGTGCGGCTGCGATAGCTCCAGGGCCAGCCATGGAATGCTCCCGATGTTGCGATGAAGGGGCCGGGGAGCTTCAAGGCTCCCCGGCGTTGATGGCTTGGCTATTGCTGGGCGTTGTCGATGATCGACTGCATTTCCGACTGGGCACTTGAGAAGGCGCCATCGACATCGCTTCCAAAGATGGCTGCGTTGGTGAAGCCTGCCCAGGGGCCGTTGGCGCTGTTGATCAGGTCGTTGAACTGCAGTGTATACGGCGTCTTGGCGACTGAGATCGCCTTCAATCCGACCTGCATGCGCGGATCGAGGCCCTGAAGCACCTGGTCGGCGATATCGCCGCGCGTCGGCAGGCTGCCGTATTTCGCCATGATCTTCTGTCCCTCGAGCGAATAGGTGTATTCGAGGAATTTCTTCACGGCATCGAGCTTCTTCGTACCCTTGGAGATGACGAAATTATCGCCGCCGGCAAAGGAAGACGGCTTGCCGTCGACGCCGGGGATCAGCGTCACGCCGAAGTGGATATCGGGATATTGCGTGATCAGCGTGCCGATCGAAAACGCGCCGATGCTCTGCTGGCCGATTTTGCCGTTGCTGATGCTGAGGAAATTGGCGCCGGTGTCGCTTGCGGCGCCCGCGGGCACCAGATCCTTCTTCACCATGTCGCGGTAGATGCCGACGGCCTTGCGCATTTGCGGCGTGTCGAGCGTCGCCTTCTTGCCGTCTGCCGAGAGAATGTCGGCGCTCGCACCCCAGACGAGCGGTGTGAAGGTGAAGATCATGCAGCCGCCGCAGCCGCCGCCGGAGAAATAGAAGCCATAGGTATCGCCGCCGAGCGCGCGGATCTTTTCGGCATTCTGTTCGATCTCTTCCCAGGTGGCCGGCGCCTTTTCAGGGTCGAGGCCGGCCTTCTTGTAGAGATCCTTGTTCCAGGCGAAAACAGAGGTTTCGACTGAAAGCGGCAGGCCGTAGATATGGCCATCATAGGTGCCGAGCTTCACATGCGAGGGCGAGAGCGAGTTGAAATAGGGCAGGCTCTTTGCCCAGTCCGTCAGGTCTTCAAGCTGGCCCGCGGCGGCAAAAGCCGGTGTGTAGATGAGGTCCATCGACAGCGCGTCGGGTGCTTGCCCGCCGGCAATGGCGGTCGCATATTTTTGGACGAGTTCCGCGAACGGCACTTCCGTCAACATGACTTTGTCGTCATGACCGGCATTATAGGCCTCGACGACCTTCTTGAAGGAATCGCCAATGCCGCTTCGGACCCACATGGAGATGTTCTCGGCAGATGCACCGGATGCAAGCATTAGGGATATGAGGCCGGTTGCGGCCAGAAATCGCTTCATCATGTTCTCCTCCCATGGGGCTACTCCCGTCAGCCCCTTTTTCCTCTATCAACGATCGGGGCTTCCCCCGCAGGATTGCCGAACGATAAGTTCGCACGGCAAAGTTCTGATGCCCGGTTCGACGCTTCGGCCTTCCGCCAAGCTCAGAACCGTGAGCCCGGCCTCGCGGCCGAGAGCTTTAAGATTCATGTCGACCGTCGTCAGCGGCGGCCGGGTCTGGGCAGCGACGACTTCCCAATTGTCGAAGCCGACCACCGAGACATCGTCAGGCACCCGCACGCCGCGCTCGCGAAGCGCATCGACGACGGCGCGGGCGATCTGGTCGTTGCCGCAGAAGATCGCATCCGGTTTTGCTCCATCCGAGCCCCATAATTGCGCCACGGCCTCGTGGCCCCAAGCCTCGGACCAGTTGCCATAGAGGACCGGCAATTGATCGCCGGCAAGGTCGCGATAGGCTCTGGCGCGCTCGCGCACCGATACGAAACTTTCAGGCCCGGTCACATGGGCGATCCGGCGCCGGCCAAGGCCCTGCAGCCAGGTCACGGCAAGCGCTGCCCCCTGATAATCGTCCGCACAGAACGTGACGCTTCCCGGCGCACCCTCGGTAAAGGCGTAGACGACCGGGACCGGCAAGTGGGAGAGATCGACGGGCAGGCGGCGGTCGATCCGCTTTCCCGAAGCGATGATGCCATCCACATGCTTGTCCAACATGGCGTCCACATGAACCTTTCCAAGTGCCGGATCGTCCTCGATCGTGCAAAGGAAGACCGAGACGCCGTGGTCGACGAGCGCTTCGGTGATGCCGGCCATGACCGGCAGCGTGAAGCGGCCATATGTGTCGTTGGTCAGAAGACCGATCGTGAACGTGCGATTGCTGAGCAACCCCTTGGCGAGCGCATTCGGACGGAAGCCGATGTCGGCGGCGGCGCGCTTGACCCTTTCGCGGGTCTCGTCACCCATGCGGCCGGTATTGTTCAAGGCCTTGGATGCCGTCGAAATGCTCACGCCCGCGGCCGCCGCAACGTCGTGAATCGTTGCGCGTCCGCTTTTTGCACGCTGATTTTCCAGATGTCTTCTCCCATTCGAGTTTCCCTGAGAAAAGCTTTTCTCAATCGAAGAGTCAACTAGAGAAAAGCTTTTCTCAGAAATTTTTGCATGGGAGGGAGAGGCTGAGGGAAGCGAGTGAGGGGGGCGTGGATGCGCAGGTCACCCGCGGGACGCACATCAAATGCGTATCGTGAAGACAAAATACGGCGGCCGGGACCTTGCCGGTCCGGCCGCCGTATAAACTTGCAGATTGCGATCGATGTTAGCCGATCGTCATCAGGCTGGCATTGCCGCCGGCCGCTGCAGTGTTGATCGACGTTGTCACCTCTTCGAGCAGCCAATTGAGGCAATAGGCATCTACATTTTCGGCGATTTCTTCGCTCGAGGCCGCCTGGGTGAGAACCAGCGGACCGGGAATTGCCGAAATAACTTTGATCGCCTGCTCGATCCGCGCGGCATCGCCCTCGATGAGGGCGCCGGCAAACGGTCCGTCGGCTGTCCAATCCTTCGTCCAGGAAATGCGATTTGCGATCTGCACCGGCAGATTGCGAAGCTCGTCCTGCAGGCCCGATGCGGCATCGATGAGGATCGAATTGCCGGTCGCAAGGCCGGCGGCGATCTGGATATTGAGGCCGAGCGCCGTTTGGGGGACGAGCAGAATCCTCCCGCGCGGATGCAGCGTATAGAGGTTCAACTCGCCGACCGGGCCTTGCAGCTCGGTATTGAAGCCGAGCGACGATTGCGTGGCGACGGCGCGGGCCTTTTGGGCTGCGTCCGCGGCACCCTTGCTTTCGAGCCAGGTGATGAACTGCTGTACGGCGGGATCGCTTTGCACCGAAGCATCGCGCAAAGGCTCGGTCGAAGAAGCGACGAGGCGGCGCAGATACATCGGGCCGCCGGCTTTCGGGCCGGTGCCGGAAAGGCCGCGACCGCCGAAAGGCTGGACGCCGACAACGGCGCCGATGATGTTGCGGTTGACATAGAGATTGCCTGCCCTCACGCGTTCGGTGACATGGGCGATCGTATCGTCAAGCCGGGTATGCAGGCCGAAGGTCAGGCCGTAGCCGGACGCGTTGATATCGGCAATCAGCTTGTCGAGCTCCTTGCGCTTGTAACGGATGATGTGCAGGACCGGGCCGAAGATCTCGCGCTTGAGATCGCTGAGCTTCTTCAGCTCGATGATGGTGGGAGCAACGAAGGTGCCCTTGTCGGCGCTGGCGGGAAGGTCGAGCTGTTCGATATGGCAGCCGAGCTGGCGCATGCGCTCGATATGCTCATCGATGCCGCGTTTGGCGTTGTCGTCGATGACGGGGCCGATATCGACGGCAAGGCGGTCGGTCTTGCCGACCGACAGCTCGCGAAGGGCGCCGCGCAGCATCGTCAGGGTACGATCCGCCACTTCTTCCTGGAGGCAAAGCACGCGCAACGCCGAGCAGCGCTGTCCGGCGCTATCGAAGGCTGAGGCGATCACGTCGCCGACGACCTGCTCGGCAAGGGCGGAAGAATCGACGATCATGCCGTTCTGACCGCCGGTTTCGGCGATGAGGGGGATCGGCTTGCCGAATTTGGAGAGCCGCTCGGCAAGCTGCGCCTGGATCAGGCGGGCGACTTCTGTCGAACCGGTGAACATGACGCCGGCGGTTTCGGGCGCACCGACGAGCGCGGCCCCCATTCTGCCGCTGCCGGGTACAAATTGCAGGACATCGCGCGGAATGCCGGCCTCATGCAGGATGCGGACCCCCTGGGCGGCAATCAATGGCGTGTTACCCGCGGGCTTTGCGACAACAGGATTGCCGGCGACCAGCGCGGCCGCAACCTGACCTGTAAAGATCGCGAGCGGGAAATTCCACGGGCTGATGCAGACGACGGGGCCGAGCGGAACGCTGTCCGACTTCAAGACTTTTCGGGCCTCGGTGGCGTAGTAGCGAAGGAAATCGATCGCTTCGCGGATTTCGCCGACGGCGTTTGCGGCCGACTTGCCGGCTTCGCGGATGGTCAGACCCACGAGAGCAGGCATCTCGCTCTGCATGAGATCGGCGGCGCGCTCCAGGATGGAAGCACGCGCGTCAGGACCGACGGCCGCCCAACGCTCGACCGCATCCGCCGCCAGCCGCATGACGTCGGCCGCGTCCTCCGGCTCCAGTTCGGTGACGTGACCGACGATGTCGGCATGGTCGGCAGGGTTGAGGACCGCACGCGCAACACCGCGTTCGGAACTGTCGGCAAGGAGCGGCTTGGCGATCCAGTCCATAGCCGCGGAGGTTCGCAGCTGTCCGGACAGCTCCGTGAGCGCGGTTTCATTCGATAGATCGATGCCGGAGGAATTCCGCCGTACGCCGCCGAACAAATCGCCCGGGAGAACGATCTTGTCATGTTGCGCGCCAATGACAGTCATTGCACGCACGCGCTCGACGGGATCGGCAATCAGCTCGGAGACAGGAACGGCCGGGTCGGCGATCTTGTTGACGAAGGAGGAATTCGCGCCATTCTCCAGCAAGCGGCGGACGAGATAGGCAAGCAGCGTCTCATGCGTGCCGACAGGTGCGTAGATGCGGCAGGGACGGCCGAGGCTTTGGGCACCGACGACTTCTTCGTAAAGCGGCTCGCCCATGCCGTGCAGGCACTGGAATTCGTATTTGCCAACGGAAAAATCGCTTCCGGCCATGTGGTAGATGGTGGCCAGACTCTGTGCGTTATGAGTGGCGAATTGCGGGAAGACCGCGTCGCTTGCCGCAAGCAGCTTCTTGGCGCAGGCCACGTAGGAAACGTCTGTATAGATCTTGCGGGTATAGACGGGGAAACCTTCGAGGCCATCCAGCTGCGCGCGCTTGATCTCGGCGTCCCAATAGGCGCCCTTGACGAGGCGGACCATGAGGCGATGCTTGGAGCGCCGGGCGAGGTCGATGATGAAATCGAGGACGAAGGGGCAGCGCTTGCCATAGGCCTGAACGACGAAGCCGATGCCGTCCCAGCCCGAGAGCTCCGGATCGAGGCACAGTTCCTCCAGCAGATCGAGCGAGAGTTCCAGCCGGTCAGCTTCTTCGGCGTCGATGTTGAGGCCGATATTGTAGCGCTTGGAGAGCAGCGCCAGAGCCTTCACCTTCGGCAGAAGCTCGCCCATGACCCGGTCGGCCTGCGAACGCGAATAGCGCGGGTGCAGCGCGGAAAGCTTGATGGAGATACCGGGGCCTTCATGGATGCCGCGGCCGGCCGAAGCCTTGCCGATTGCATGAATCGCGTTTTCGTAATCGCGGTAGTAGCGCTCGGCGTCGGCATGGGTGGTCGCGGCTTCGCCGAGCATGTCGTAGGAGTATCGGAACCCCTTCGCTTCGAGTGAACGGGCGCGCTTCAACGCTTCATGGATGGTTTCGCCGGTGACGAACTGCTCGCCCATCATGCGCATGGCCATATCGACGCCGCGGCGGATGACCGGCTCGCCGGCGCGGGCGATCAGCTTCGTCAACGCGGCGGAAAGGCCGCTCTCGCTGACGGTCGAGGTCAGCTTGCCGGTAACGACCAGCCCCCAGGTGGCGGCGTTGACGAACATCGAGCGGCCGTTGCCCAGATGCGCTTTCCAGTCGCCGCCGGCGATCTTATCACGGATCAGCGCGTCGCGTGTCGCCGTGTCCGGGATGCGCAGCAGTGCCTCGGCGAGACACATGAGCGCCACGCCCTCCTGGCTCGAAAGGGAATATTCGTGCACCAGACCTTCGACGCCATCGCCCTTATGTTTGGCACGTAGCGCTTCGATCAGCTTTCTCGCGGTATTCTTCGCCGCTTCGCGCGTAGCCTCCGGCAAGGCGGCAGCTTCAAGCAGGAAAGGGAGGCATTCGGTTTCCGGACGCCTGTAGGCGGCAGTAATTGCCTGACGCAGCGGGCTTTGCGCGCGGATCGGCGGCGCGAAGTGCGAAAATGGGACAGCGTCTGGAGCTGGTTCTTCACGGGCGAGCTTGGCAGAGACAGTCATGATAACCTCAAGGTGCAAGGGTCCTGATGGCTTGGTGGGCATTGGCGATATCGCCCACGCGGCCCTCCCGTTGCTTCGATCAGAATATAGTTCATTTCAGCAAAGCATTCCGCCTTGAAACTACAGCTTTTCAGTCATATTGAACTTCAATAATGCTTATTTCAAATAGGAATGCCTACTGATATGACAAAATCCAGTGAAATTGACCAGTTCGATCAAAAGATCCTCGATGCATTGGTCGAAGACGGCCGCATGTCGATCACGGAGCTTTCGGAACGGGTCGGTCTTTCCAAGACACCGTGCCAGGCACGCCTGAAGAAACTGATCGATTCCGGCTATATCGACGGCTTCAAAGCCATACTCAATCCGATCAAGCTCGGCCTCGATCATGTGGCTTTTGCCGAGGTGAAGCTGACGGATACGCGCGAGGAAGCTTTGCTCAGCTTCAACAACGCAGTCAAGAAGATCAAGGAGATCGAAGAGTGCCACATGATCGCCGGCCGCTTCGATTATCTCCTCAAGGTCCGGACCTCGGACATTCGCCGCTACCGCATCGTTCTCGGCGAAAAGATTTCGAGCCTGCCTTTCGTGGCCAGCACGTCGACCAATGTAGTGATGCAGTCGGTCAAGGAAAACTGGTCGTAATTCCGCTTCTTACTTCGTCAGCCTTTCCATCCGCCAGGTGACGCTGCGCCGCTCAATCCATCTTGCCGGCTAAACAATGACCTAGATTTCGCCATTCGAATCGGATCATTGCGAGGCGCTAAAATAAGTAGGATGGAGTACGCATGAAGACCAGTGCAGGCGACCGCGATCTTGTCGAGGTCATGAGGCGGTACTTTGCAGTGAAGGCCGAAGTCGAGGACGTGAAGCTTCGTCTCGAGGCGGCAAGGCGGGAGAGCGGCGAAGAGATCGACGCGTTCTATAATCCGCGCACCAATCAAAATCACGCCGCCGATATCATCCGTTCGCATGCTCTCAAGCAGGAGATGGCGCGTTTGATGGATTGGGCTGAGGCCTGGGGGCGGCAAAGCCTCAGCCCGAACGCACCCTGACGGTCCGATGAGGACCGTCAGGCCATGAGCGTGAAACCGGGCCTTCTCAGTTATCCGATTTCAGCTTGCCCGCTGTCGCCCAGGAATCCTTCGAAATTTCAGTAATGATGATTTCCAGCGATTCCGGCGGGCAGGCCAGTGTTTCCACAGCAACCTTAGTCGCTTCGCGAACGAAGGCGCGCTTTTGGTCCTGTGTGCGTCCGGGATGCATTTCCAAGCGCAGAATGGGCATTGCAACTCCTTGAGATAATGTCGCCTGACGTTGGGCCTGCCGACTATCTTGCAAAACCCTGGGGCGATAAATACGCTCTTGTTTGTTTCATTCCAAACCGGTGGGTATGCAATTATGGACAAGCTGGCCGGAATGGCGATGTTCGTCAAAGTGGTGGAACACGGCAGCTTTGCCGCCGCGGCCGACATCAGCCAGGTGTCGGCGACTATGGTCGCCAAGCATGTGAGGACGATCGAACAGCGGCTCGGTGCGCGGTTGCTTCATCGCACCACGCGCCGTCACCAGCTCACCGAGGTCGGCAGGCTCTATTACGAGCGCTGCAAAACGGTGTTGGCGGAAGTCGATCTCGCCGAGCAATCGGCGTCCGAGCTGCAATCGGCGCCACGCGGTCGCCTGCGGCTCGTAGCCCCCGTCAGTTTCGGGACACAGAGCCTCGTCCCGGCGCTTGTCGACTATCTGCATGAGAACCTCGACGTCAGCGTCGACCTGGCCCTCGACAACAATCCGCATGATCTGATCGGCGAGGGCTATGAACTCGGCATTCACATCGGCGACCTGACGGATACCAGTCTCGTGGCGCGTCCCCTGAAGCCCTATCGGCGCATTCTCGCTGCGTCGCCTGATTATCTCGACCGCTGCGGCAGGCCGCAAAAGCCCGAGGATCTTGTCAATCACATGTGTCTTGGCCATTCCTACTGGCGCCTGCAGGGACGCTGGCATCTCGTCGGTCCGGAAGGAGAAACACGCGAAGTCGCCATCAAGGGCAGGTTCACCACGAACCAGGGCGCAGCCCTGCGCGTTGCCGCCCTGCATGGCGCGGGCATTGCGCTGCAGCCTGAATTGTTGCTGGCGGCCGATCTCGATGCCGGTCGGCTTGAACCCGTGCTGCCGCAATGGTCGTACAAGCCGACGCCGATGCATCTGGTCTATGCGCCGGATCGCCGTCCAACGGCGATGTTGCGCAGTGTCATCGATTTTCTGGTTGACCGTTTCGGCTGAGATCCCGGCCTCTTTTACCGGTTGCGAATCTATGATCAAATCTGATCATCAGCTGGAGAGGGTGGGCGAAGCGTGGCCAAGGTTACGTTGAAGGATGTGGCGGCCGCCGCAGGTGTGGGAGCGGCAACGGTCGAGCGCGCGCTCAACGGCCGAGGCAATGTTTTGCCGGAAACGGCGGAAAAGATATTCATCGCCGCCAGGCGGCTCGGCTACCGCACGCCACCTGTCGGGATCAGGCATGGTCTGGTGCGGATAGAAGTCGTGCTGCTGCGGCCCGAGACCTATTTCTATTCGAGACTCAACCGTGCCTTCGAGCGCATCGCCGCCCTGCTCGATAAGGATATTTTGATCCAGCGGACCTTCGCCAAAGAGGACGATCCGGCCGATTTTTCGCGTCATATCGCAAATCCTCAGGCGCGGCGCTCCGCCTTGATCGTCGTCGCACCTGATCATCCCGATGTGGTCGGCAGCGTTCGAAAGGCAGCGAGCGGGGGCATGCCTGTCGTCCAGATCATGACACGACCGGCGCCGGAACTGCCTTACGTCGGTATCGACAACGAGGCGGCAGGCCGCACCGCCGCCTTTTATATGGCGCGCATGCAGACCGCTATTTCCGGCACCTTTGTCGCGCTCTGTCACAGCGGCGCTTATGAGAACCACAAGGCGCGCATCCGCGGTTTTTCCGATTATGTGCTCGGTCATGCGAACCCGTCGCATCGCTTCGCCGAAGTCATGTTCGACGAGGACGATGAAATGAAGACGATAGAGCTGTTGACGGAAGCCTTCGCCCGATATCCCGATATTGCTGGTCTCTACAGCGCCGGTGGCGATAATGCCGCGGTTGCGACGGTTTTGCGCCGGTATCAAAAACGACCTGTCTTCTGGGTCGGGCATGAATTGTCCGATGCGACGCGCGGCTATCTAAAGGAGGGTCTCATGACGATCGTCCTTGATCAGGCGCCAGAGGTGCAGGCCCGGCGTGCTATCGACCTGACACTCAAGCGGCTGGGGCTGAACGATACGGAGATCGATCCCGAGCCAGTCCGCTTTCTGACCGTTACCGCCGAAAGCCTTTAAGGATGTCAGCCTGGGTGTTGATCATGAAACGATGGCGGAGATGCCGTCGAACTTGATGCCGGCCTAATCCACTCGAGATAACCATAGGAACCGGCATTAGGAGCCTGCCGCGCCAATCCCCTTGGGGCCATCGAGACGGGCCACCCTTTTATCCAAGGATCGCACCTCCTCTATCATGAGGCCCAGTGCCGACATGATGAGCGCGTGGTCGTGGCCTTCTTCGGCCTTTGACAGAGCAAGAGCTCGCGACTGTAGTTGCTGGCTTACCGAATTGAGCCGATCGATCGTATCCTGGTCCATAGCCATCTCCTTTGCAAACCAATCGAACAGAGCGCCCCGTCTTCCGGAATGCTTCGCGAGAGAGATTTGTTCCGGTAACGGTCTCGCCCCAGGCGGCCTTGATCTCGTCTATCCGAAAAGGCTTTCGCCGCGGTGAACGGCAAGGGTTCGGCTTGCCATGATTGTCGGCGTCTTTCCCGTAGATGCGCCGAGCCCGATGACTTAAGGGGGCGGCGTTGAAACGGCTTCGCCATTGGCAGCGGTCAGCCAGTCGCGAAAGGTTTGTGCCTCACCGGAAAGACGGCTGGCCTCGATCAGCCAATAGGATTTTTCCGTATCCAAGGGCGTATCGAACAGGGTGACCAGGGTTCCATTGGCCAGTTCTTCGGCAATGAGCGCGGTCGGGCAAAGGCCAACGCCTTGTCCGCCGCCGACGGAGCCGATCATCAGGCTGAAATCAGCAAAGATCGGGCCTGCCGGGGGAGCTTGCCGGATGCCGGCGATTGCGAACCAGCGGCTCCAGGAGGCTGGCGTTTCATCATGCAGGAGATCGGCGTTTACAAGATCCGATGGCGTCCTGAACGGCCCGTGGCGGTGCAGGTATTCGGCCGAACAGGTCGGCCGCGTCTCTGCCGTCAAGAGAGGGATCGCATTGGCATCGGGACGCGGACCGTGGCGGATCAGGAGATCGACGCTTGCCGCTTCCGGCGTCTTTGCATCGAGCGCATAGACGATATTGATGCGGATATCGGGGAATTTCCTTCGGAATGCCGGCAGGCGCGGTATCAGCCATCGGGTGGCGACGGAGGCGATGCATGCCACGCTGACGGGACGCTCGTGGCTCTCGCGCCTCAGCTGCTGCGCGGCGGTCTCGATCTGTGCCAGCCCTTTTGTGACTGCCGTCCCGAATTCACGGCCCGCTGCGGTTGCCGTCACGCCGCGGGCATGGCGGTTGAACAGGGCGATACCAAGCCAATTTTCCACCGTGCGAACATGCTGGCTCACACCCGCCGCCGTCAGGTTGAGCTCCGCCGCCGCCTTGGCAAAGCTTTCGTGGCGAATGGCGGCTTCCAGGGCGCGAAGGGAGGCAAGGGGAACTTGGTGCATGGCTTTAGGCTAAGTAAGGCTTAGCCAAAGAGCAAGCACAATCGCCGTTGCGCTTGCGTCGGTTCTCATTACATTGCCGCCAGATGCCTGAGGGGCAGCTGCGTGCATGAACATGCAGACTATGGAATGCCGCCCGAGATACTGAGGAAGCTGATGAACATGCATAAGCTTTTTGATACGCCCGTTCCCGCAGACGCCGACGAGCGGCGGCGAAAGCCCCCGGTCGTGGTTTATCCGAACGGAACGCTGCCGGCGGTCGATATGGACCTGCTGCGAGCGGCAAGGGCAAATATGACCAAGGTTGGCGAGGTCATCGTGCCGCCGCGGGATGGGGGCGCTTTCCGCGTGCCTAAAGGGCATTTCTTCCGCATCGTCAGCGTGGAGGGATCGCAGGTGGGCGATCTCAATCTGTGGAACGCGGATGATCTGACGGAGCGCTTCTTCAGCGGCAAGACGCGGGCTTTGCACGCCACTCATGTCGGTGTCGGCGATCGGCTTTGGAGCACGCTGCCCTATCTGCGACCGATGGCGACGATTACCCACGATACGCTGGGCTGGTATGGCTGGGACGCGGACGGCGCCGGCGTTCACGATGTCATCGGCACGCGTTGCGATCCCTACACGAACCGGCTGCTGAAGGGCGACGACTATCACCATTGCTGCCATTCCAACCTGTCGCGCGCGCTTGCCAAAGAAATGAATATCTCCGTCCAGGAGGCGGAGTTTCATGTTCACGACGTGCTGAACGTTTTCATGTGTACCGGCTTTACCCGTGATACCCATCAGTATTTCATGAAGGCAAGCCCGGTGCGGCCGGGCGATTTCATCGAGTTCTTTGCAGAGATCGATCTTCTCGGCGCGCTTTCGGCCTGCCCCGGCGGCGATTGCGGCAGCGGGCATTCAAGCGATACGGCGCCCTGCTACCCCTTGCAGGTCGAAATCTGGCGACCTGAGGCTGAAAGCCTTGCCGGGAGGACTTTCCCGGAACGCAACGCCTATCCGAGGACACACGGCCTGTAATTTGTCATTGCAGCAGGCTTAAAACAGTTTGCCGGCGGTTGTGGCCGCCGGCAAATCCAAATCACCCATCAAACGACGCAGCCATTCCGTGCGGATGCATCGTTTATTGCTTAGTTACAAACGCGAACGCGCTCGTAGTGCCAGCCGTAGTCGTACTCGTTCTGGACGCGGCGGTCCTCGAACCAGCATCTCGGCGGCGGGGGGGCGACTTCGTAAACCGGACCCCTGTTGGCAAGAGCGCCGCCGACAATCAGGCCACCGAGGAGACCTGCGGCAACACCGCCGGCGATCGCGCCGCCGTTACCATGGTGGTGATGACGATGCCAATCACCGCGATAGCCGTCGTAATACTGCGCCTGCGCGCTGCTGACGGGCGCCAATACGCCGCCTACGACCGTAGCGGCCAGCAAAACCGTAAGAACCGTCTTCTTTATCATGACTACCTCCAAAGCAGTCTTTGTGCTCAGCGAATGCGCGAGCCATTTAATCAACGCTTTAAGCATGATTATGTTCACCTGAATATATTATGAATGCACCGTTCATCGGGCGGAAGTTCTGAAGGTCGGGGCCAGTGACGTGGGCGCGGCCTCGTCTTTTCAGGCCAGAGGCGATCGTCTTGTCGCTCCTATCCATTCAAGTGTCCGCGCTTCGGGATCGCGATTGCGGGTGATGTCCGTTACCACGGCTGCGCTATCGGCACCATGTGCGAAAACGCCCGCAAGGCGTTCGACCGACAGGCCGCCGATTGCGACAAGCGGAATGTCGCCGATGCGGGCCTTCCATTGGCCGATGCGCTCCAGCCCCTGCGGAGCCCACGGCATGGCCTTGAGGATGGTCGGATAGATCGGCCCAAGCGCTATGTAATCGGGTTTGGCGGCGAGCGCCGTTTGCAGTTCCGCCTCGTCATGCGTCGAAAGGCCCAGTTTCAATCCGGCTGCGCGAATCGCATCCAGATCGGCCGCGGCAAGGTCCTCTTGGCCGAGATGAATGAAATCGCAACCCTCCTCGATCGCAAGCTGCCAGTAGTCGTTGACGATCAACTGGCATCCGTGGGCGGCGCAAATTGCCTTTGATTCGCGAATTTCCGTGCGGATTTCCGACGGCGCGCGATCCTTGACGCGCAATTGCACGAGCTTAACGCCGAGCGGCGCCAGCCTCTTTATCCAGACTGCGTCGTCGACGATCAGATAGAAGGGGTCGAGCGTCACGAGAAAACCGCCTTTCCGATCACCGGTGTCGATGGCACGGCCATGTCGCGCGGCTCCAGCATGCCCGCGCCAAACGCCTGCATGCCTGCATCGATCGCCTTGGCAAAAGCTTCCGCCATTGCGGCCGGATCGCCGGCACCGGCAACGGCTGTGTTCAAGAGTACGGCATCGAAGCCGAGTTCCATGACGGTGGTCGCGTGCGAAGGCCTGCCGATGCCGGCATCCACGATTAGCGGCACCTCCGGAAAATGCGCTCTCATGGAGCGAAGCGCGGAAAGGTTGAGCGGACCTGCCGCGGATCCGATCGGTGCGCACCAGGGCATCAATACCCTGCATCCGGCTTCCAGCAGCCGCTCGGCGACCACGAGATCGTCCGTCGTATAGGGAAAGACCTCGAATCCGTCATCGGTGAGAATCCTCGCTGCCTCGACCAGCGCGAAGACATCGGGCTGCAGCGTGTCGTGGTTGCCGATGACTTCGAGCTTGATCCAGCTGGTCCGAAACACCTCGCGCGCCATTTTTGCAGTCAGTACGGCTTCGGAGACGCCATGGCAGCCGGCGGTATTGGGAAGAACGCGAACGCCAAGGTCGCGAATCATCTCGAAAAACGCACCGCCATTGCGCCCGCCGGCCGTTTCCCGGCGCAGAGAAACGGTAACGATTTCGGTTCCCGAGCGCTTGACGGCTTCAGCCAGCACGGCCGGGGAGGGATAGCGCGCCGTACCGAGAAGAAGGTGTGATTCGATCTGATTTCCGTAGAGTTCGAGCATGGATTAGCCTCCCTGCATTGGCGTGAGGATCTCGATCCTGTCATTTTCGACGAGAGCGTGATCGTCGCGTTCTTCGCGATGGATAAGTTCGCCGTTGACGGCGGTTGCCAGCCACTCGCCCTCATAGTCGAGATCGGCCAGAAGCTGTGAAAGCGTAGTTGCGCTGACGATCTGCGCTTCGCCATTGATGATCAGGCGCATTGGCGGTTCCTGTCGTTGTCGTGTCCGGAGAAGATGAGATCCGCGGCCTCCGCAGCCATTGCCGGCGCCAGCAGGAAGCCGTGGCGATAGAAGCCGTTGATAAGGATGGTTTTGCCCTGCCGCGTCACGCGCGGGAGGTTGTCTGGAAAGGCAGGACGGATGCCGGCGCCGGTTTCGACGATGGCCGCATCGGCAAAGGCGGGGTGCAGCGCATAGGCGGCGTTCAGGAGTTCCATCAGCGAGCGGGCGGTGATCGGCCCGTCGGAGTCCGTTTCGATCATCGTCGCACCAACCATGAAAAGGCCTTCGCCGCGCGGCACGATGTAGACTGGAAAGCGGGGATGCAGCAGGCGGACGGGGCGCGAGAGCGCGACCTCCTGCGTTTGTAGATAGAGCATTTCGCCGCGTACACCGCGCAGCTCGCGGCTTTCGCCGACGCGGGCCGCCCCCGTGCAGTCGACGATTTCCGTGAAGTCGCCGTCGTCCGCCAGCCCTTCGATGAAGTTTGCGCCCTTCGCCAACAGATCGTTTTTCAATAGCTGCAGGACCTCGCGCGGGTTGAGATGCGCTTCCTGCGGAAAGAGCAGCGCATGGCGAAAGCGGCCGGCAAGAGAGGGTTCCAGAGTGGCGATCTCGCGCTCCTCTATCCAGCGATAGCCCGTTGTGCGGCTGGCGAACCGCTTCAGCTCGTTTTGATCCCGGTTCGGCGCGACGACGAGCGTTCCATTGCGGAGGACCCGGCCCGGCAGGATGGCGTCCCATCGATCGGCAGAATCACGGCCGCGCTCCAGCACAGCCTCATCGGCGCTCTCCCGCTCGCACCATGGCGCCAGCATGCCGCCGGCAAGCCATGAAGCGGCTCGGCTGAAATTCCGGCCGGGGTCCGAGATCGTGATTTCGGCTCCCCGCCGAACAAGTTCGTGAGCGACCGTGAGGCCGGCAACGCCGGCCCCCTTGACGAGAATGCGCATGTCACTCGGCCGGATTCGAAGCGGCATCGATCGGCATATAGAGATCGCCGCCTTCGCGATATTTGGCCGCCATGGCTTCCAGCCCTTCCTTCTGCGCCTCGGCGCGGATGTCGTGCGAGATCCGCATCGAACAGAATTTGGGGCCGCACATCGAGCAGAAATGCGCAACCTTGTGGGCTTCCTTCGGCAAGGTTTCGTCATGGAAGCTGCGGGCGGTATCGGGGTCGAGCGACAGGTTGAACTGATCTTCCCAGCGGAACTCGAAGCGGGCACGCGACAAAGCGTCGTCGCGCACCTGTGCAGCCGGGTGACCCTTGGCGAGATCGGCCGCATGGGCAGCAATCTTGTATGTAATCACACCCGTCTTGACATCGTTGCGGTCGGGCAGCCCCAGATGTTCCTTCGGAGTGACGTAGCAGAGCATGGCTGTGCCGAACCAGCCGATCATGGCCGCGCCGATGCCCGACGTGATGTGGTCGTAGCCCGGCGCGATATCCGTCGTCAGCGGCCCGAGCGTGTAGAAGGGCGCCTCGCCGCAGACAGCAAGCTGTTTGTCCATATTTTCCTTGATCTTGTGCATCGGCACATGGCCGGGGCCTTCGATCATCACCTGGCAATCTCTAGCCCAGGCGATCTTCGTCAATTCGCCGAGCGTCTCGAGTTCGGCAAACTGGGCGGCATCGTTCGCATCGGCGATCGAGCCCGGACGCAGACCGTCGCCGAGCGAGAAGGAGACGTCATAGGCGCGGCAGATATCGCAGATTTCCTCGAAATGCTCGTAGAGGAAGCTCTCGCGATGATGGTGGAGACACCACTTGGCCATGATCGAGCCGCCGCGCGAGACGATGCCGGTGACGCGATTGACGGTGAGCGGGATGTAGTGCAGCCGCACGCCGGCATGGATGGTGAAATAATCGACGCCCTGTTCGGCCTGCTCGATCAGCGTGTCGCGATAGATTTCCCAGGTCAGCTCCTCGGCAATGCCGCCGACCTTTTCGAGTGCCTGATAGAGCGGCACCGTGCCGATCGGCAGCGGCGAATTGCGGATGATCCATTCGCGGATGTTGTGGATGTTGCGGCCCGTCGACAGATCCATGACGGTGTCGGCGCCCCAACGTGCGGCCCAGACCATCTTTTCGACCTCTTCCGCCATGGAGGAAGTGACGGCGGAATTGCCGATATTGGCGTTGATCTTCACCAGGAAATTCCGGCCGATGATCATCGGCTCGCTTTCCGGGTGATTGATGTTGGCCGGAATGATGGCGCGACCGGCGGCGACTTCCTGGCGCACGAATTCCGGGGTGACGTGATCCGGGATGTGGGCGCCGAAGCTTTCGCCATCGCGAATCATGGCTTCCGCTTTCGCCTTGCGGCCGAGATTTTCTCGGATGGCAATGTATTCCATTTCCGGCGTGATGATGCCGGCACGCGCGTAAGCCAGCTGCGTGACGGCTTTGCCGTCCTTGGCGCGCAGCGGCTGGCGCTTGGCAGGAAATTCGGGTGTCAGCCGCTCGCCACTGACGAAGCCGTTATCTTCGGGGCGGACATGGCGGCCTTGATAAGCCTCGACATCGCCGCGGGCGAGCACCCAGTCGCGGCGGAGCTGCGACAGGCCCCGTTCGATGCTGATATCCGCGCCTTCGATCGTGTAGGGACCGGAGGAGTCATAGACGACGACGGGTGGCTCGCCGGATGTCGGATGGACGCTGATCTCGCGCATTGGTACGCGGATGTCGGCGTGGATATCCCCGGGAACATAGATCTTCCGCGACGCCGGCAGCGGCCCTGTCGTAACGGTTGGGGTCAGGTTTTTTGCGGCAATGGTCATGGTTTGAGGCTCCAAATTGCAGTTGGAGACCCAGTCATCAGCCGGAATGATGAAAAGACGCCGGCATGGAATCCAAGCGGGAACCCGAAGCCTTTGAGCGCTTGCACCGTCCCTACGCCAGTATGAACTGGATCAGGTTCAACGGGTCACTGCGCCCACAATCGGCAAAGCCGCATTGTTCAGCAGTATCTCAGCCCCTTGCCGGGACACCCCTGGTGAATGTGGAAAAGGCTATGCCTTACCCTCGCCCTCTGTCAACCCCGCAACGATAGTGGCACTTTTTCGTCCGATCGATCAGTGCCGCAGCCATGCAATTACAACGTTATCGTGCAAAGGCGAGCGTTCAGCGTGCGGCGGTTCAGTAACGTGGCGCGGTATTGCCGACGAAACGATGAGGGCCGGTGTGGGAAAGCTTGCTGGCTGTATCGAGCCAGATCTTGCCGCCGAGCGCCCGCCACCGATGGCAGAAGGCGAAATCCTCGCTGAGATAGATGCCCGTTCCCTCTTCAATCATGCATTCGAACAGGGCATATTGGGTGCTCGGCGTGCGCTTGGCGCTGGGATAGGCGTGGATGGTGCCGTAGCGCAGCTCAGGATAGGAGGCGATCATCATCTCGATGACGGCGCGCTTGATCAGCAGCATGCCGGTGCCCGCATAGACGGCGCTGACGAAATCGCCGTCGCGTTCGGCGCTTTGGCCGACCAGCGGCGTTCCGACATAGTGGAGTGCTGCGGCCGAAAGCGATTCGCCGTCGTTCGTATTGACGCGGGCAGCGGTATCCCAATCATAATCCTTGATCGGATACATAGCGGCGACGACATCCTTATCGGCCTCCAGCAGCCGCATGACCTGATCGGGTTCAAAGCTGATGTCGGCATCGACGAACAGCATGTGGGTGGCCGAGGTGTCGTTGAGGAAGGACGATACGAGCGTATTGCGACTGCGGGTAATCAGAGCATCATTGCCGAGAAGCGCAAGTGTCAGTTGTATCCCGGCGCGGGCGCCCGTCTGCATCAAAGAGAAGATGGATTGCATGTAATCCTTGGTAACGAGCCCGCCAAAGCAGGGGGTCGCGATGAAGATCAACCGGTTCTCGTTCATTCGCGATTTGTCCCTTTCCAATGGCGCGAGTCGCCGGAATCTAGGAAAATTCAACATTTCTGTGTGTGCTGATTTGTTGAATTTTATTTCTGAGCCTTGCCGAGGTTTTCGCGAAAGACCTCACCCACCGGATTTTGACCAGGATAGGTCGGTGACAACGTCGGCGCTGGCGGCCGTCCACCGATCGTTTGTCGATGTCGATTCCGCCCGCGCACGGTTAGCGATCGCCGCTGGCATGCATTTGCGCGAGTTGTCGTGCCTTGCGTTCGCCGGAAGGAGCGGTCCCGGCCCCGCCGTGGCGAGTTGCATTTGAGCAACAGCGCGCAAGAGTAGCGCCTGGGTCACCTTCATATAATTGACAAACATACGGGCGGTTTGTAAGCAAAATATAGGACATAAATTGTCTTGCGGTCGAGCAATCGTCCGGATCGGTAGAGGCATTTCGAAACCTTTGCCGCGGGGTCAATCAAGGAGGTTCGAGGGGACTCTAGCCAACATCAGGTGCGTATTTGCCGGGCTGCCGGTCGCGTTTTGACCGAACCGATCTCTGAGGCGGTATCCAGCTTTGTACTCGCGGTAAATTAGAAATGTATATTACAACCAGGAGTTTAAAATGAACATCAAGAGCCTTCTTCTCGGCTCCGCTGCTGCGCTGGCAGCAGTTTCCGGTGCCCATGCGGCCGACGCCATCGTTGCCGCTCAGCCGGAGCCGCTGGAATACGTCCGTATCTGCGATGCATACGGCGCTGGCTACTTCTTCATCCCCGGCACCGAAACCTGCCTCAAGATCGGCGGCAAGGTTCGTACCGAAGGTCAGTGGTATGACGCCTATAACCCGAACAGCCACAACGGCACGCTCTGGCACACCCGCGCCGAGCTGTCGCTCGATACCGCGACCGACACCGAATACGGCCCGCTGAAGACCAACACGGTCATCCGTTGGGACTGGAACGACGGCAACACGACCAGCACCAAGCTGCTGTTCGCCAACATCAGCCTCGGTGGTTTCCTCGTCGGTAAGGCCGACTCTCAGTATAACTCCTACATCGGTTACGCCGGCGACGTCATCAACGACGACGTGATCTATGACGGCCCGTACGAACTCAACCAGTTGACCTACAATTATGATGCCGGCAACGGCTTCACGGCTGTCGTCTCGGTCGAAGATTCGAACTCCAGCGGTTCTGGCGCTTCCTATGGCTCCAGCTGGTGGACGGACGACAAGGCCAACCACTACGCTCCCGACGTTGTTGCCGGTGCTGGCTTCAAGTCTGGCGCATGGGGCTTCAAGGTCGTCGGCGGTTACGATTCGATCGTCGAAGAAGGCGCCATCAAGGCTCGTGTCGATGCCGACTTCGGCGTCTTCTCGGCCTTCTTGATGGGCGGCTGGAACACCGATGGTTCCAAGCTCAACAAGTATGCCGGCACCAACCTCGACCGTTCGGCTTGCCCTGTCAACGATCCGTCGAAGTGCGGCTGGGGTGACTGGGCCGTCTGGGGCGGCGTTGCCGTTCCGATCAACGAAAAGCTGAAGTGGAACCTGCAGCTCGCCTACACCGACTCGAAGATCTTTGCCGCGACCACGAACGTCAAGTGGAACCCGGTCAAGAACCTGCTCATCGAGCCGGAAGTCTCCTACACCAACTTCGATTCTGTAAATCAGGATCAGTGGGCTGGTATCCTGCGCTTCGAGCGCAATTTCTAATGCCAAATTACCCGGCTTCGCGCCGGGTAAGAGAAGCCCGGCGTTCCAATCAGTCGGGCTTCTTTCATCGATCGGTTGACCTCCGATCAAAGCAAAGGATCTGGCTTTCCCTCCGGATCCTTTTTTGTTTTCCGGGTTTCTTGGGTCGGCTCAGCTCTTCACAGGCTCTGCAAGCTGCTCTTGTCATGCCTTTGCAGCGGCGCGCATCGTATATGACGCGCAAAAGTCGCTGCAGTGGTTTGCTTGCCTAATCGGGCTGAGAACCGCCGCGCTTTTCCTGGAATTGCTAGACTGGCGTAGCCGCCAGCTCTTCCGTATGGGGAAACGGGAACCAGGTCTTCAAGACCATCTTTATGAACATTTGTCCGCAGGGCACGAGCTGGAAATTGCCCCTATCGAGTGTCCATTCAGTGATCAGGCCGCCGATGACCGCGGTGAGTGCGGAAGCGGCGGTGTCCGGCGTCCAGGGTGCCGGCAGCTTCGTCCTCTTATTCATCGAGGTGAATATGCGTTCGAAGTGTTCCTGCATGTCGTGCCGAAAAGAACTGGCGCGGCTTGTGGCGCCGTCGCAAAACGCCATGTCGAGATGCATCATCACCTTCAGCATGCTGCGATTGCGTGGATCGCCCTGAACGTCGTCGAATATTGCTGCGATCGTATCGGCGATGAGATCGAGAGGATCGAGCGGCAGCTCCTTCGACATCCGATCCGCCAAATCCTGAAACGGTTGCTGAGCCTCATCGCGAATCGCGAACATCAGCCCCTGCTTGTTCTTGAAATGCCAGTGCACCGCGCCCCGCGTGACACCGGCGGCGGCTGCTATCTCCTCCAGACTGACATTTTCATAGCCCTTATCGAGGAACAGAGCTTTTGCAGACTGCAAAATCTCGCTCCTCGTTTCCGCCGCCTCCTCCTTAGTACGCCTCATTCACGTCTCCACAGAAACAGATTGCCACGCTGTGCCCCTCTTCTTTTGCTTTTCCCTTTCCATCGATGCTGCCACTACCGGCCCTCCAATACCAGTAGTGCACAACAGAATGGCGGAATTTATGCCCCCTGAAAATCGGGAGAGAAAATCGCAACGGGATGTATTCGTCAAGCACCTATAAGCCACGCGCAAGTTTCCTTGTGCAGTTTCCTCCGCGTTGGGAAGTGAAAATCGAAAGTGTGCGGATGCGAAGGTAGCCGTGACGGCAACCTGAACAGGCGATACGATCTCAGGTCTACCTGTTCCGAAGATGATGCATAGGCCAAGTTGGGGCGCAAGGTGCATTTGATCTTGGGTGGTTGCTGTTCCATCCACACATGTCGATAGCATGCCGTCACATCCTTTACCCCTTTTGCGGTGAGGCCTGACGACAATTGTGTTCAAGCCGCGTACGCGTAAGCCATCGGAGTTCCTCTCAACGCTCGTATCTGGAGGCCCCATGACGAGCATCTCTTCGATCTCATCCAGCAATTATTACCAGTATCGGACGTCTCGTTCGATTACGGACGATTCCATTTCGTCGCTGCTGTCCGACAGTTCGTCCGGCAACTCTTCCGGCGTCAACTCGTCATCGCCCTCGTCGAACGATCAGGCTCAGATGGCTGCAGCTCAGCAGCTCATCGCACAGCTTATGAACATCATTCTCAACCTGCAGGCCAACGGCGGCAGCAATGGCTCGACCCCGAATTCGGATGGTGATTCCAACGACTCCACGTCGAGTACCCAGCAGGCATCCGCAACCGGCAGTGCGTCGGCAGCCCAGCAGACCTCTGCAAACGGAAGCCAGAACAGCACGCAGAGCGATATGATCAGCGCCATGGACGCCAATGGCGACGGCAGTATCAGCGAGGCGGAATTCGTGGCCGCCCGTCCGGCGGATGTCACCGAAGCCCAGGCGCAGAAACTGTTCGAAAGCTTCGACAGCAACAAGACCGGTTCGCTGACCGAAGCGCAGCTTGCCAAAGCCATGCAGTCAGGACGGCACGGGCATCATCATGCCCATTCCGGCGCCCAAATGAGCGACGATGAACTTGCCAGCGCGTTTTCCTCCATGGACACCAACGGCGACGGCGGCGTCACTCAAGCCGAATTCGTTGCCGCTCGCCCGTCGAATGTGAGCGAGGACCAGGCAACGGCGTTGTTCAACAGTCTCGATACGTCCGGTTCCGGCCCGCTGACGCAAAGCCAGTTCGAATCGGCCATGAAGGCTCAGCGACCGCAGCAATTGCAGATGCCGGATTTGAGCAGCTTCTATACGGCAAATGACCAGGATCAGACGACAAGCGACCTGTTGACGCTCTGATCGGACATGAAGGTTCGCATTCGATCATGCGAAGTGCCGGCAGCCTGGACGGAAGAGGTTTTGATCTCTCGATCAGGTGAGCCGGCTCTTTTCGTTCGCGTGGCGAGATCGGCCTTACAGCGCCGCGTCCACGTAGCGCGCAAAGGTTGCTGTAACCCTTTAAATCTACTGCATGATTCCTTAAATCGATGCTGAATTAAGCAATTATGCTGCAGGCCCTGAAAAGAAAATCTGAAATTCTTGAAGTTATGGCGACGGATTTCGGCGGGTGCGCCGTTCAATCAATGTAAACCTGTGTTTGACGTCGAAGGATGATACGCTGACCGAGATGCTGCGATCCGATTGGCGCCGCTTGCCGGCCAAGGGGCCGAGGCGGCCGCGTTGTGCCGGTATCGCACGAAACCGGAACGGTGGCGGTTGTCGATGAAGTGGGATCGCGCGCCCAAGAGTGGCGACCCGGATGAGGATCTGCTCGGGCGCATCGCGGCAGGCGACGTTCCGGCAATGCGTGCGATGGTATCCCGGCAGTTGCCGCGCATAATGGCCGTGGCGACCCGCCTGCTCGGCGATGCGACCGAAGCAGAGGATGTGGCGCAAGAGACGTTCATGAAGGTCTGGCGAAACGCCGGCGGTTGGCGCCAGCGCAATGCCCGCTTCAGCACCTGGGTGCACCGCGTTGCGATCAACCTCTGCTACGATCGCCTAAGGCGGCGCAAGGACGTTCTTGCCGAGCATCCGCCCGACATCGAATATGAAGGGCCGGCGCCGGACGCGGGTTTGATGAACGAGGACGATCCATCGCGGCGTGTGGAACGGGCCATGCAGATGATCGCGCCGCGGCAGCGCGAGGCGATCATTCTTGTTTACTATCAGGCGCTGTCGAACGCCGAGGCGGCTGAGATCATGGATGTCAGCGTCGATGCGCTGGAGAGCTTGCTTGCGCGTGGAAGGCGCTCGTTGCAGGTGCTTTTGCTGAAGGAGCAGGGCGATGGTTGAGAATATCGCGGGTCCGATGAATGCCGAGCGGTTTGAAGAATTGACCGCCACCTATGGCGGCGATATCGGCCGTTGGCCGCAGGCCGAACGTGCGGATGCGCGCAATTTTGCAAAGAGCCCTGCTGCCGCCGGAATGCTTGCACGTGCCGCCGATCTGGATGCGTTGCTCGATACCTACGTCGTGCAGCCTCGCCATGCGCGATTGGAAGACCGGATTCTCGCAAAGCTCGTGCGTCGTCTGACGGTCCGAAACTGGTTCCGCTTCGGTTCGGCCGGCATCGGCCTGGTGGGGGTCGGCATAGCCGGCGCGCTTGCCGGCAGCATCGCCATCGCCGTGCTCGCGCCCAATCTCACATCCGATGCCACAATCGTTTCCGACGGAACCGCAACCATGTTTGGCGATATCGGGCCGGACGCAGGCATAGTTCAGGACAGCCAATGACGGATCGCAGCTTTCGAATAGTGGTAATATCTCTGCTGGTGTTGAACACATTCCTGATCGGAGCGTTGGCCGGCGGCGGGCTGACGTGGATCCGCAAGACGCAGGCGCGCGCCGGGATGATGCCGCTTGCCGGCGAGCAATTGCCATCAGTTCAGAGGAAGGCTTTGCGCGCGGCACTCAACGAGGCACGTAAGGGCGATCGCCAGACCATTCTTGAGGCTCAGCAGGCCAAGGTCGATGCCGCCTCCCTTCTGGGTCAACCGACATTGGACAAGGAGGCTCTGTCGGCTGCTCTGGCAAGGGCACGCGATGCCGATATCGCCTTGAGAGCGAAGCTGGAGCAGCGCGCGGTGGATTTCGCGGCAACGCTTTCCTACGACGAGCGTCGGGCGCTTGCCGAAAGCCTTATCCGCCGCAGCATGCCGAAGGCTGGCGCCACAAAATGATCACACTTGCCGACCGACGGATCGGACGGGCGCTCACGTTTAAAAGATGTGTTAGATGCAGGAGTTGGCAGGACCATGGCTCAGCAGTCGAATGATGTTTATGCCGCGCTTGCCCTTTCCCGGTTTGGGCTGGGGGCAGATCGCAACGGCACCGCGTCGATCGTGTCGGACCCGCGCGGGGCTTTGATGGAAGAAATCACCGAACGCTACGTCCCGGTTCCGGTCGGACCGCTGCTCCAATCCACGGCCGATCTTCTCGTTTCTCTCCACGTATTCCAGGAGCAGCGCAAGGAAGCCAGGCAGCAGGCCGCGACCGCCGTCGCCGCCGCGGCGCAAGACAAGCCGATGCAGGGACCGCAACAGCCGCAGAAGCCGCCGGTGCAGTCCTCGGGTGCCATGATGGCGGAACAGCCGAGCAATCAAGCGATGCCAGCCCAGGCGGCCAATCAGTCTCAGTCGAACAATCAGGCCATGGCGGTGGCGGCTGGGAAAACGGCCGACAAGCCGCAAATGCAGCAAATGCCCTATCTTCCGCAGCAGATCCTGTTAGCCGAGGCGGATGCCCGCTTCAATGGCACCATCCGCCAGCCCTTGATCGGCTTCGGCGAGCGGCTTGCCATGTTCTGGGCAAACCATTTCGCGGTTGCAATCTCAAAGAACGAAGAGGTTCATATCGCTGCCGGCGCTTTCGAGCGCGAGGCCATCCGGCCGCATGTCTTCGGGCGTTTCGCGGATATGCTGCTCGCCGTCGAGACCCATCCGGCCATGCTTGGCTATCTCGACAATCAGCAATCGATCGGACCGAACTCAAAGGCGAACGCCAACAAGAAGCGCGGCCTCAACGAAAATCTCGCCCGCGAGACGCTGGAGCTGCACACCCTCGGCGTCAACGGCGGCTATACGCAGACCGATGTGACGACGCTTGCCAAGATCATCACCGGTTGGACGGTGGCAGGCGCCGAAGGCAGGCTCGGGGCACCCGGCACGTTCGTCTTCAATGCGGGTGCTCATGAGCCTGGCGACCAGACGCTGCTCGGTCTCACCTATGCCGACAACGGCGTGGGGCAGGGGCGGGAAGCCTTGCGCGATCTCGCCCGCCATCCGGCGACGGCCCAGCATATCGCCACCAAGCTCGTCCGGCATTTCGTTGCCGACACGCCACCGCCGTCGCTGGTGCAGACTGTCGCCGCCACCTTCAGCAAGACGGATGGCGATCTCTCGGCCGTCTATCGCGCCCTCGTCGGTTCCGAAGAGGCCTGGAACCCGACATTGTCGAAGGTTCGCTCGCCGCTCGAATTCATGGCGGCACTTCTGAGGGCAAGCGGCGAGACGCCGAAGCCGAATGTCATTCTCGGCGCCTTGACCGCCATGGGCCAGCCCTTTTGGGCGCCTGCCGGCCCCAACGGCTTTGCCGACACAGTCGATGCCTGGGCATCCAGCGAGAGTCTCAGCATGCGCATGGATGTTGCCAATATGATTGCGAATGCGGTGCCGCCCCAGGTCGATCCGCGCAGTTTCGTTTCCGACAGCCTGGGGCCGCTTCTTTCGAGTGAGACGCTGCAGGCCGTATCGCGCGCGGAGACCCGCAAGCAGGGCCTGACGATCGCCTATCTTTCCCCCGAATTTCAAAGGCGCTGACCATGACCTGCGAACTCATGACCCCCACCCGCCGTGCCGTGCTTGGCGCTTCCGGCGCCTTGTTCGCCTGGGCTTTCATCCCGCGCTTTGCCCATGCCGCCGGCGGACGCGACCCGCGCTTCATCACCATCATCCTGCGCGGTGCGCTTGATGGCTTGACGGCCGTTCCGCCTGTCGGCGATCCCGATTATCAGACGCTGCGGCAGTCGATCGCCATGACGACGAGCGGCCCGCAGGCGGCTCTTCCGCTCGACAGCTTCTTTGCGCTGCATCCCTCGATGCCGAACTTCAACCGGCTCTATCGTGCAGGGCAGGCGGCCGTCGTGCATGCCAGCGCCACGCCCTACCGCGACCGGTCCCATTTCGACGGTCAGGATGTGCTGGAATCTGGCTACGAAATGCCCGGCCGCGTCGATTCCGGCTGGCTGAACCGGATGCTGGAGGGCCTGCCGAAGGGCGACAAGGTTTCTCCGGGCGCATCGGCGATCCGCGGATTGTCCATTGGCGCCAACGCGCCGCTTGTCATTCGCGGCAAGGCGCCGGTGCTTGGCTGGTCGCCATCCAACCTGCAGCCGGTCAGCGACGATCTACCGCCGCGCCTGATGGATCTCTACAATCACACCGATCCGCTTTTTGCGAAAATTCTCGCCGAGGGCATTTCGACCGGCAAGATCGCCGCCGGTCTCGACGTCAAGGCGAGAGGCGGCCCCGGCGACCCCACGGGTATGGAACAGATGGCGAGAGGCGCAGCCCGGCTGTTGGCACAGGACGATGGTCCCCGCGTCGCAGCGTTGGCCTTCGAAGGATGGGATACCCACGCCGGCGAGGTGGATCGGCTGAACAAGCTTCTCGTCGGGCTCGACAATTCCTTTGCCGCGTTCCAGCAGGAGCTTGGTCCTGCATGGAAGGATACCGCGATCTTCGTTGCGACCGAATTCGGCCGCACGGCGCAGGTCAACGGCACGCAGGGCACGGACCACGGAACCGGAACCACCGCCTTCCTCGCCGGCGGCGCGATCAAGGGCGGCCGGGTGATTGCCGATTGGCCCGGTCTCAAGCAGGCGCAATTGCGCGACGGCCGCGATCTTGCCGCCACCACGGACCTGCGCGCCGTCGCCAAGGGCATTGCGGTCGATCTGCTCGGAGCATCGCCGGCCGTATTGACGCGGGATGTCTTCCCCGGATCCGATCATGTCCTGCCGATGAAAGGGCTGATTGTCTGAGCCGCGCTCCGATCCATCCGGGGATTTCTCACACACTGGCGCAGTCGTTTCCGGCCACGTTGCAGTCCGTAACGTTGTTCTTGCTCCCTATGCGGCGCGTTCGAGCACTTCGCGAACCTGGGCTTCGGTGGCGGCAATGGCAGCATTTGCGGCATCCGGGCCGAAGACGGTGCCTTCGACACGTATGAGTTCCACGTCGGTCAGGCCGATGAAGCCGAGCAGATGGCGCAAGTATCCCGCCTGGAAATCAAGCGGCGCATAATTTCCGGTGGAGAACACGCCACCCGTTGCCGTTACCAGATAAACCTTCTTATTGGACAGCAATCCTTTAGGGCCATCTTCTCCGTAACCGAAGGTCACGCCCGGCCAGATGATGTGATCGAACCAGGCCTTGAGCAGAGAGGATGGCCCGAAGTTGATCATGCTGGACCCAATGACGACGGTGTCGGCATGACGCAGTTCATCGATCAGTGCTTCGGCGAGCGCGACGGCTTCGGCCTGTTCAGGCGTGCGGCTCTCCGATGGTATCGCGCGGCCGTTGATATAGGCCGGCGCAATGTGCTGCAGCGGGTTTGTCGCCAGATCGCGGACGGTGATCGTGCCGCCGGAGCGGGCTTTGAGCCCTTCCGCGATTTCCGTTGCAAAACGAGTGGACAGGCCCTCAGCGCCGCGTGGGCTTGAGGTTACGAGTAGAATGCTGGTCATGATTGCTCCCTGCGGGTGTCTGGTGGTAAATAATAGTTACTGACACTATTATGGTAACCAGGACAATTCCCGCAAGAAGGCACATTCATGGCACTCAGTCACACCGATTTTCCTATCCCCGGCGACGGTTACGACTGTCGGATGGTCCGAGAAATCCTTGATCTGGTCGGCGACAAGTGGAGCTTGTACGTCATTGCCACGCTGAAGGGCGGTCCTGTCCGTTTTAATCAGTTGCGCCGCCGTATTGATGGTATCTCGCAACGGATGCTGACATTGACCCTGCGCGGGCTGGAGCGTGACGGGCTGGTGAAGAGATCGCTGTTTCCCACCATCCCGCCTCGTGTCGACTATGAGCTGACCGATGTCGGACGGACGTTGCTTGCCCCAGTGATGGCGCTCGTAACCTGGGCTGATTCCAATCAGGATGTCATTCAGGACGCTCGGGTGCGCTACGACGCCGGCCTATAGTTTTTTATGGCTCGGGTGGGTGAGAGGAGAACACGAGGCGCGCCTGATCGAAACAAATCCGGCCAGCGGACAGAGGATATGATTGATCCCAAGCGCCAATTCCCGGAGCAGGCATCTGGAAATTACGTGAGAGCCGCGTGCGGCGGGATGGCGCCGCTGCGCCTTTCGCGCGCCGCGGAGAGGATGGCAACCACGCAGGCCAAGGCAAGCGCGACAGCGCCGAGCACGGGCAAGCTGCGATAGCCATATCCACTTTCGAGCAGAGCGGCGCCGACGCTTGCCGCGATCGCAATGCCGATATTGAATCCCGACGGGATGAGCGAGGAGGCAAGGCCCGGCGCATCGGCGGTCCACATCAGGATGCGGGCCTGGATGGGAGTGCCGATCGCAAAATTGAGGGCACCCCAAATGAAAATCGTCAGGCTCATCAGCAAGGGATAGGGGCTCACCAGGTAAAGGGCGACGAGTATCGCGGCCTGAATGGCGAGCAGCACGATCAGCGAAGGCATCAGTTTCCAGTCCGACAGCCGGCCGCCAATCACAACACCCAGTGTTGCTCCGACGCCATTGAGCAGGAGCACCCAGGGAATGAGCATGGCATCGAGACCCGTCACTTCGCGCAAAAGCGGGGTTATGTAGGTGAACGGCACCATTTGCCCGATCATCAGCGCGAGCATCATGATAAGTGATGTCCAGACCTGCTGGCGGCCGAGAACGCGCACTTCGCGGCTCAGGTTGCCGGATTGCTGAGCTTCGGCTTTCGTCGGCGGGATCAGCGCCCATATCGCGACCAAAGCGAGGGCGCCGACCAAGGTCATTGCCCAAAACGTCGTGCGCCATCCCCAAAGGCCACCGATTGCCGCGCCGACAGGGACGCCGATAATATTCGAGACGGTCAAGCCTGCGAGGATCACGGAGACCGCGCGTCCTCGAAACGCCTGCGGGACGAGGCCGACTGCAACCACCATGGCAATGCCGAAATACGCGCCGTGAGCGATGGCGGTCGCGACGCGGAAGAAGAGCATGGCTGCGAAGTCCGGAGCGAGCGCACAAGCGACTTGGCCCAAGCAGAAGACGATCGTCAGGGAAAGGAGAATGGTGCGGCGCGAAACCCGTCGTGTCGCCATGGTCAGGAAAGGTCCACCGACGGCAATTCCGAGCGCATAGCCGGAAACCAGATAGCCGGCAAAAGGAATCGAGACACCTAAGTCCTGAGCCACATCCGGAAGAATGCCTGCGATGACGAACTCGGTCGTGCCGAAAGCAAACGCGGCCAGAAACAAGGCAAACAGGGGTAAGGGCAAATCCAACTCCCATATAAGGACATAAGGATTTCTTTATATTGCAACAAAGAAGACATCAAGCGTGAGTTGCCGCCAATGCCATTCTCTGCACAAGTCCGGCGTTTTCGAATAGTTTCGAGCCGTGCGTATATCTGTCGTTTCGCGTTCGATCCTTGACAAGCGGAGAATGTTTGTGAAGTTTGGCCGTCATGAGTGAGGTGGCTGATTGGTTATCTTATACAAGTCCGATCAGTCGGAAAAACGCTGCCGAGGCGGTGTTTGAGGATGTTCGTTCGGCAATTACATCGGGACGGTTGGCGGTCGGGACACGGCTGCCCGCCGAGTCGCAGCTTGCCGCGCGTTACGGTGTCAGCCGCCCCATCATCCGTGAGGCGCTCCGTTCCCTTCAAACACTGGGCCTGACCCAGACGCGCACCGGCAGCGGCACCTATGTCGTCACCTCGACACCCGGTCCGGAGCTGCGTTACGGCGGCTATTCTGCCCGCGACCTGATCGAGGCGCGACCCTTCATCGAGGTTCCTGCTGCAGGCTGGGCGGCGCTGCGGCGCACGGAGGAGCAATTGGCGGGATTGCTTGAGCTCTGCGAAGAAATGGATCGAGAGGACGATCCCTTGAAATGGGTGAATCTGGATTCGGAATTCCATTCGACGATCGCCGAATCTTCGGGGAATGCGGTTTTCGCCAAGATCGTATCCGACGCCCGCGATGCGCTGATGCGCCAATCGGAGCTGGTCAACATGATGGCCCAGCGCCGCTTGGCCTCGAATGTCGAGCACCGGCGCATCGTCGAGGCGATTGCGGCGGGTTCGGAACAAGAGGCCATCGCGGCGATGGAAGCTCATCTCGGTCAGGTCAAGCGGGTGGTGACCACGATTATCGGCGAGGATCAGCCTCAGCATTGAGGGCGGCGGGCAGGTTGGCGAGCCGCTCTGGCTGCAGCGCCTCGAAAAGCTCTTCGGCGGTCAGGTATCCATGGTCCAGCACGATCTCCGGCACCGTGCGTCCGCTCGCCAGCGCCTCGCGGGCAACCTTGGTGGCTGCCTGATAGCCGATCAGCGGATTGAGCGCCGTGGCGAGGCCGATCGACTCGTGCAGGCGTTGCGCCATCAGAGCGGGATTGGCCGCGATGCCGTCGACGCAGCGTTCGGCAAGGATGTGGCAGGCTGCGGTCAAATGCAGGATGCTTTCCGACAGCGAACGCACGATAATCGGTTCGAAGGCATTGAGCTGGAGCTGGCCTGCTTCCGCCGCCATGGTCACGGTGATGTCGTTGCCGATAACCGAAAACGCCACCTGGTTGACCATTTCCGGGATTACCGGATTGACCTTGCCGGGCATGATGCTCGAACCGGCCTGCATGGCCGGCAGGGTGATCTCGCCGATGCCGGCGCGAGGGCCGGACGACAAAAGGCGCAGATCGTTGCAGGTCTTCGAAAGCTTGACTGCAACGCGTTTCAGCACGCCCGACAGATGGACGAAGGCACCGGGGTCCTGTGTTGCCTCGATGAGGTCGCTTGCAGTAACCAGCGGGCGGCCTGTCAGCCGGACGAGATGGGCGCAGGCAAGGGCGGCATAGCCGACCGGCGCATTAAGGCCGGTGCCGATGGCGGTAGCGCCGAGGTTGACCTCATGCAGGAGAGCGGCCGATTCGATCAGGCGGGACCGGTCTTCACCGAGCATGACGGAAAAGGTCCTGAATTCCTGGCCGAGCGTCATCGGCACGGCGTCCTGCAGCTGCGTGCGGCCGACCTTCAAAATGCCGTCGAATTCCTTGGCCTTGCGTTCGAAGGCTTCCTGCAGCGTTTCCATTGCCGCCGCCAGTTCGTCGATTGCCTCGATCAGCGCGACATTGACGGCCGTCGGATAGGCGTCGTTGGTCGATTGGCTGAGATTGACATGATCGTTCGGATGCAGATGCGCATAATCGCCCTTGGCATGGCCAAGCAGCTCAAGCGCACGATTGGCGATGACCTCGTTGGCATTCATGTTGGTGGATGTACCGGCACCGCCTTGAATCACATCGACGACGAATTGTTCATGCAGCTCGCCGGCGCGGATTTCCCGGCAGGCCCGCACGATGGCATCGAGCCTTTCTTTGGTAAGTAGGCCAAGTTCATGATTGGCAAGCGCGGCGGCCTCCTTGACGAATGCGAGGCCGCGGATGAGATGCGTATAGCGCCCGATCGGCGTGCCTGTTACCTGGAAGTTTTCAGCCGCTCTTGCAGTGTGCACCCCCCAATAGGCATCGGCCGGGATGTCCTTTTCGCCCAACAGGTCATATTCGCTTCGCGTCTTGACCACATTATCCTCCTATGGTCGAAATCAAGTTGTATCTGTCAAGCTGTATGACAGATTTTAATTCTGTTATCGATTGCGCCGAACCGCGTCAACAAGCCTGATGCTGGGTTGACCTCAGCCAAATTCTATGTCTAAGAGGAAAAATCTGTCATACAGCATTACAGCATGACCGGCGATCGCTGACTTCGATCGGCGGCTTGATTGAAGCGAAAGGGCATCCTGTCGGGCGCAAGCGAGCGCCTCGGACCTGTCCACGGACAAACGGCTCAAGGGAGGAGCAATGTCAGTCGAAACCATCCAGGAAACCATTCAGAATGTGCCGGCAGATCGCCAGCCGCCGGCCAATGAGGATCTTGGCTATCACAAGGCGCTGAAGCCGCGTCAGATCCAGATGATCGCGATCGGCGGCGCGATTGGCACTGGACTTTTCCTCGGTGCTGGCGGGCGGCTTGCCGCAGCCGGCCCGGCGCTGATCTTCGTCTACGCGATCTGCGGCTTTTTCGCCTTCCTGGTGCTGCGTGCGCTTGGTGAGTTGATCATGCACCGCCCGAGTTCGGGCTCCTTCGTCTCCTATGCCCGTGAGTTCTACGGCGAGAAGATGGCCTTTGCCGTCGGCTGGATGTATTGGCTCAACTGGGCGATGACCTCGGTTGCCGATGTGACGGCCGTTGCCCTCTACATGAACTTCTTCAAGCATTACGTTCCCGTCCTTGCCGGTATCGATCAGTGGGTTTTCGCACTGATTGCCCTGATGGTCGTGCTGGTCATGAACCTTCTGTCGGTCAAGGTTTTCGGCGAACTCGAATTCTGGTTCAGCCTTGTGAAGGTCCTGGCGCTCGTCAGTTTCCTCGTCATCGGCATCTATTTCGTCGTCTCCGGCACTCCCATTGCCGGCCATTCGGCAGGCTTCAGCATCATTAGCGACAGCGGCGGCTTCTTCCCCAATGGCATTCTGCCAGCCTTCGTCATCATTCAAGGCGTGGTCTTTGCCTATGCATCGATTGAGCTGATCGGCACGACCGCCGGCGAGACGGAAGATCCGCGCAAGGTCATGCCCGGTGCGATCCGCACGGTGGTCGCCCGCCTGCTGATCTTCTATG
Organism: Hyphomicrobiales bacterium; assembly: GCA_900468625.1. Lineage (GTDB taxonomy): Bacteria > Pseudomonadota > Alphaproteobacteria > Rhizobiales > Rhizobiaceae > Rhizobium. Next base: position 167,131 of record UBUL01000039.1, on the reverse strand, counting down.
TCGGTTCGGTTCTGCTTCTGTCGCTGCTTCTGCCCTATACGGCCTATAAGGCCGGCGAGAGTCCCTTCGTCACCTTCTTCGGGCTGATCGGGATCAAGGGCGCCGACATCATCATGAACCTCGTCGTGCTGACGGCCGTGCTGTCCTCGCTCAATGCCGGCCTCTATTCCACCGGCCGCATCCTGCATTCGATGGCCGTTTCCGGCTCCGCGCCGGCAGCGCTTGCCAGGATGAACAAGGCCGGCGTGCCCTATGTCGGCATTGCCGTAACGGCCGCCGTGACCGTCATCGGCGTGGCGTTGAATGCCGTCGTGCCGTCGGCCGCTTTCGAAATTGCCCTCAATATTTCGGCGCTCGGCATCATCTCGGCATGGGGCGTGATCGTATTGTGCCAGCTGAAGCTCTGGAATCTGTCGAAGCGCGGCGAGATGAAACGTCCGGATTTCCGCATGTTCGGCGCCCCCTATACCGGTATCCTGACGCTTGTCTTTCTTTTCGCGGTGCTGGTGCTGATGGCGCTCGACTATCCGGTCGGCACCTGGACGATCGCCTCGCTCATCCTGATCGTGCCAGCCCTCGTCATCGGCTGGTATCTGCTGCGCGACCGTATCCATCGGCTGGCGGCCGAACGGGGCCGGTCGTGACGGCAGGGCAGGTCAATCCGCTGGTGGCAGTCATCGCCACCGGCGGCACCATTGCAAGCGAGCGCACCGATAGCGGCGCCAGCGTCCCATCATTGTCGGGAGAGAGCCTGCTGGCGCTTCTGCCGGACATGCCCGTCGATCTCCAGCCCGTCGAACTGATGGCGAAGGATTCTGCGAGCCTCGCGCTCGCCGACATGCAGGACATCAGCGACAAGATCCGTGAATTACTGGACGATGCCGCCATCAGCGGCGTGGTTGTCCTGCATGGCACGGATGCGATGGAAGAGACCGCGCTCCTTGTCCATCTGCAGCGCAATTTGAGCAAACCGGTCGTGTTTACGGGGGCGCAATTTACCGCGGATCATCCCAGGGCTGACGGACCTGCAAATCTTGCCACCGCCGTTGCCGCTGCCATCGATCCTGTCAATGCAGATCGCGGCGTGCTCGTCTGTTTCGGCGGCCGGCTGCTGCCGGCTTGGGGGCTCTATAAGCACTCTTCGGATATTGCCGATGCTTTCAGGCAATCGCGGCCGCTCGAAAATCCGCCAAGCCCGCGCCTTGCGGCGGCGCTCGATAAGGTGCGGATCGATATCGCGGCAATCTATCCGGGCTGCGACTCGGTGCATGTGGATGCGAGCGTGAGGGCCGGCGCCGATGGCATCGTTCTGGCGGCGCTGGGCTCGGGCAACGCCAATCCGCGCCTGGTCGAAGCCGTCAGGCGTTGCGCCGATGTCGGCGTACCGGTCGTGGTTTCCAGCCGAGTTCCGGATGGGCTGCTCGTTTCGAGCTATGGCGGCGGCGGTGGCGGACATGATCTTGCCGAGGCCGGTGCGATCCATTCCTCCACGCTGCGGCCGGGGCAGGCGAGGATCCTGCTGGCAGCCCTTGTCGCTTCCGGCGCCGCACCTCAACTCATTAGGCAGGCATTCGCGGATTTCTCAGACGTGAAGTCCTGAGCAAGGGCTTTCAGGGGCAGGATGAGAGCAAGGGCTAAAGCGCTCTTCTGCCAGCTTAACGACGTTAGTCCGTGGAAAAGCAATCTTGTCTCGTTGGATTCAGAGGGCTTGAAATCAGGTCTATTACCTTGCATATACATGTGGATATGCAAGAAGGAAGGCCAGCATGCGCCATCTCCGACATAACGAACCTACGCAGCCGCGAGAAGCCAAGCTCTTTCGCAACAACAAGAGTCAGGCTGTACGTATTCCGGCTGACTTCGAACTTCCTGGCGATCGGGCGATGATCTACCGGGAAGGGGAGCGGCTTATCATCGAGCCGGTGCGCCGCAAGAGCTTGCTTGATGTTTTGGCGAGCCTGGAGCCACTCGGACCGGAGGATCAGTTTCCCGATATCGATGATACTCTGCTGCCAGCGAAGGAAGTCGAGCTTTGAGCAAGCTCTATATGCTGGATACCAATATCGTATCCGAACTTGCGCGAAACCCACAGGGTGCCGTTGCCAGGCGCATCGCTGATGTCGGGCCGGATGCTATTTGTGTCAGCATCATTACAGCCGCAGAGTTGCGCTATGGCTGCGCCAAAAAGGGATCGCCAAAACTACAGGCGCAGGTCGAGGCCATTCTGGGAAGCATACCGGTGCTGGCGCTTGATGTTCCTGCCGATGCCGAATACGGCGCCATCAGGGCTGAGCTGGAAGTTGCCGGCAAGCCCATCGGTCCAAACGACCTGTTCATCGCTGCCCATGCCCATGCGCTGGAAGCAGTCCTGGTAACGGCCAACATCGGCGAGTTTAAGCGCATCCGGCATCTCCGCGTCGAAAACTGGCTAGATTGAGCGTCTTTCCCGTAAAAATAAGACAAGCTGAGCGGCAATACTCTGCGATCTGAAGGTCATCGCGGGCGATTTGCATGTCAGCAATCAAGTTTCGGTCGCAACCCTTTGAAAGTCGATTTCAACCATGGGAACGGGCCGGCCGTCGATTGACGGCGCGGCCTCTCACATTGACTGGATAATGCCTTCGTCAAGCCGTGTGCGCAGCATTGGCGACGACAACGGGGATCAAGAGATCGCCCCAGTTGCCGTTGCCGCCATGGTGGCGTGCCGAGCGGACGAGCTCGACGGAAACGCCGGCCTCGACCGCGTTCATCACGGCCTGATTGAGGCGATGCAGCTCATTGGCCAGCATACGGATGGCCGCCTGCTGATCGGCATTCATGGTGAGAGATTGCTCTTCGGCTCTCTCGCGAACGCGTGCTATCGATGCCATGTCATTCTCCTCCTGTAATCCTGATGTCACTCGGCTGCCGGCTTGAACTGGGCATGCTCGGTCGATCCGTGCATGGCCGTGGTGGATGACTGGCCGCCGGTTATCGCCAGCGAAACCGCATCGAAATAGCCAGTGCCCACTTCGCGCTGGTGCTTGGTAGCGGTGTAGCCATTTGCCTCTGCCGCAAACTCCGCCTGTTGCAGTTCGGAGTAGGCGGCCATCTGGCGAGACTTGTAGCCGCGGGCAAGCTCAAACATGCCGAAATTCAGCTGGTGGAAGCCGGCAAGCGTGATGAACTGGAACTTGTAGCCCATCGCACCGAGTTCACGCTGGAACTTGGCGATCGTTGCGTCGTCCAGGTTCTTCTTCCAGTTGAACGATGGCGAGCAATTGTAAGCCAGCAGCTTGCCGGGATAAACCCGATGCACGCCCTCGGCAAATCTGCGCGCCTGTTCCAGGTCCGGCTTCGACGTCTCGCACCAGATGAGGTCGCAATGCGGTGCGTAGGCGACGGCGCGGGCAATACAAGGCTCGATTCCGCTCCTGACCTGATAGAAGCCTTCGACCGTGCGGCCGGCGTCGTAATCGACGAAGGGCCGGTCACGTTCGTCGATATCCGAGGTGAGCAGCTTGGCGGCTTCGGCGTCGGTGCGTGCGACGACAAGCGTCGGCACGCCCATGACATCGGCGGCAAGCCTGGCCGCGTCGAGATTGCGGATATGGGCAGCCGTCGGGATAAGAACCTTGCCGCCAAGGTGACCGCACTTTTTCTCCGACGCCAGCTGATCCTCGAAATGGACGCCGGCGGCGCCTGCTTCGATATAGGCCTTCATGATCTCGAAGGCATTGAGCGGACCGCCGAAGCCAGCTTCGGCATCGGCAACGATCGGTGCAAACCAGCTATCGACGGAAAGGCCTTTGCCTTCGGCGGTTTCGATCTGGTCGGCGCGTTGCAGGGTGCGATTGATGCGCTTTGCCAGCTCCGGACCCGCGTTGGCGGGATAAAGGGACTGGTCGGGATACATCGCCGAGGCCGTATTGGCGTCGGCGGCAACCTGCCAGCCCGAGAGATAGATCGCCTTCAGACCGGCGCGAACCATCTGCATGGCCTGGTTGCCGGAAAGCGCGCCGAGCGCATTGACAAAATCCTCTTCGTGAATGAGCTGCCAGAGCCGGTTCGCGCCCATCTCGGCCAGCGAATGGCGAATGACGATCGATCCGCGCAGCCGCTTCACATCTTCGGCCTGATAGGGCCGCTCGACGCCATCGAAACGCCCGGAAGGCGCACTTGGGACCAGTTTGTAAAAATCTGTCATTATACTCTCCCGATATTTCCTTTCGATCCTCCGATCGATCTCGATCGCATAACTATTTTTACAATATCGCCGCTGCGGTAGCCAGTGAAACCCGAAGATCCCATTGAACAAAAGGGTTATGATGTGTTATCGTTGACATTGACTCCCAGTAAAATTGTAAATTATGTAAAAATTGACGGCTGAGAATTTGTAAAAGGTATGACGTATGGTGGAGCGCAAGATCTTTGCCGGGCCTAAGGTTCGGCGCATCCGCATGGGGCTCGGCCTGACACAGACGACGATGGCGCAGGCGCTCGATATCTCGCCGTCCTATCTCAATCTCATAGAGCGCAATCAGCGGCCGCTGACGGTGCAGCTGCTGTTGAAGCTGTCAGCGGTCTACAAGGTCGACCTCGACGAACTGCAGGGCGAGCAGGGCGGCAGTGCGGCGCAATTGCGCGAAGTCTTTGCCGACCCGCTGCTTGCGGGCGAGGTTCCCGGCGATCAGGAACTGATCGAACTTGCCGACGCCGCGCCGAACGCGGCAAACGGCGTGATCCGGCTCTACCGCGCCTATCGCGAGCAGGCGGCAAGGCTTTCCGATCTCGCCGAGCTTCTGTCGCGCGAGGGCAGGGTTGCCGAGGTTGCCGGACCGCGTCTCCCGCTCGACGAGGTTCATGACCGCCTGCAGTCGCGCCCGAATTTCTTCATGCGTATCGAAGATGCCGCCGAGGCCTTTCATGACCGCTTGTCGCCCGGCGACGACATGGTGGGTGCGTTGAAGGCATGGCTGAAGGGCCAGCATGGAATTGCGGTGCGGCTGTTGCCGGTGCGCTCCATGCCCGGCTTGCGCCGGCGCTACGACCGGCATTCGATGCGGCTTTTTCTGTCGGAACGTCTGTCGCCTTTCGATCAGATCCGTGAGATTGCGACAGAAGTCTCTCTTTTGGCCCTGCGCGAGGAGATCGCTGCCGAGCTGAACGCTCTGGCGCTTTCCACGCCTGAAGGCAACCGCATCGCCCGGTTCGAGCTGGCGCGTTATGCTTCCCATGCTCTTTTGATGCCATACGGCGCCTATCTCTCGGCTGCGCAGCGAATGCATTATGATATCAATGGTCTGGGCGCCCGTTTCGGCGTTTCCTACGAGCAGGCCGCCACGCGGCTGACCAGCCTGCAGCGCCCGGGCGCATCGGCCATTCCGTTTTTCCTGATGGAGATCGACAATGCCGGCCATCGCCTGCGCAAGACAGGCGCTCAAGGCTTTCCGCAGGCGCGCTTCGGTGGCGGCTGCCCCAAGCTCAATATCCATGCCGCTTTCGCGCAGCCCGGACAGATACTGGTCGATTCCGCCCAAATGCCGGACGGCGGAAGCATTCTAACGGTCTCGCGAACGATCGAAGGCCCGCGGGCCGACTTTGGCGACAGGGTGCGACACACGGCACTTTTGATCGGCTGCGATATCGCCCATCGTGACGAGGTGATCTATGGGACAGCGCTTGGCGTCAATCACATCGCGATCGGTCCGGCCTGTCGTCTATGCGAGCGCCAGGGCTGCCTGGCAAGAGCCGAACCGCCGGTCACACGCCCGCTTGGCCTCGACGAAATGGCGGCGGGCCTCAGTGTATTCGATTTCCAGTGACCGCATCGATCGCCGCTTGCTCGAGGGCCGGGACGCCGCCCGCCACGCCTCTCTTGTCCGCTTACGCAGGCAAGTCAGGCATAAAGCCCGAATTGTGCATCATGCAGCCGCGCATAGGCACCGCGGCTGGCAAGCAGTTCGTCATGCGACCCCTGCTCGACAATGGCGTTGTCGCCCATGACGATGATGCGGTCCGCATTGCGGATCGTCGACAGCCGATGTGCGACGACCAGCGTCGTGCGTCCTTTCGCAAGCTCCAATAGAGCCTGCTGGATCGCGTATTCGGTCGCGGTATCGAGCGCGGATGTGGCCTCGTAACAGCACCGCTGCAATTCCGCATGAACAGGACTTGGCGTAGTTCTTTTGCACAAAGGTAGCAGCTTCGCCATCAACACCTGCAGCGGAGGCGGTTCATAAAATGGCGGCAGCGGCGTCAGTCGGAAATTGCTAGGCGGGACCGCCCGATCACCTCGGCGCGGGTCGGCGCCCCCGATCGTCCCCCGAATAGCTCGCACTTGATGGCGGCGGCGATGGAGGAGAAGCGGATCGCGTCCTCCGGTGCCATTCCTTCCGCGATGGCGAGAGCGAAGGCGCCGTGGAAAATATCGCCGGCGGCAAGTGTATCGACAGCCTTGATGGTAATGGCCGGGCAATGCGCGACTTTATTGTCTTGTTCGTCAAACCAGTAGCTGCCGGCCGAACCTGCCGTCACACAGATGAAGGCGTGAGCGGATTTCTGTTTCAAACGGAGGACCATTTCCGGAAGCCGCTTTGCGCCGGCAAGACGTTGCGCGGCCGGTTCCGAAAAGACGATGTGCGTGGCTTCCGGGGCGAGGCGCTCGATGATGCCGTCAGGTGCCACATCGCCGTCGAGAATGGCCGGCTTGCCCATGGCTTTGGCCGCTCTTAGAACCTGAAGCGCCAAGGCCGGCCAACGGACATCGACGAGCACGGCATCGAAGGCGATAATATCGCTCGCTGCGAATTCCTTCTCCTTATGGTGCAGCTTCGGATCGTAGAAGGGAACGATCAGTCTTTCGCCGTCATCGTCCACCAGAATGGTCGAGACGGCCGAGCGGGCGCCCGGCACCCGGGACATGCCGCCGACATCGATACCGGCGGCATCAAGATCGCGGACGATGCGCTCGGCGGTTTCGTCATCGCCGACGGCGCCCCACAGGCTCGCCTTGCCGCCGAGTCTGGCGATGGCGCAGGCCGCGCTCGAAGCCATACCCTCGGCGATCTGCAGCATGTCATATGGCAGGACCTTTCCCTGACCCTGCGGAAGAGTGCGCACGCGAAAGAGCGTATCCAGAACCGCAGCGCCGACACAGAGGATGTGCCTGGCCGCACCAGCGGGTGGATCGAAAATGGATACAGGGCTCAAAGGCTTTTCCCGCTTGTTTTGTAGACGCAATGCAAACCCGCCGGATCGATGGCGATATCCATCCGGTCACTGCGATGCTTCCCAATGCTTTGTTTGTCCACCGGTGTCGGACAGGTCATTTGACGGCGCCGGCCGTCAGTCCTGCAATGATCTGCCGCTGCGCGAACATGGTCAGCACGAGAACCGGCAGCGTCACGATCAGGGCAGCGGCAGCCAGCGGTCCCCAGCTTACCTGTTCGAAGGAGAGCATGTTGTAGACGGCGACGGGCAGCGTGCGGGTCTCGCGACTGGCAAGCACGATGCCGAAGACGAAATTGTTCCAAGAGAAAATGACCGAGAGGATGAATGCGACGACGATGCCGGGGCGCGCGATCGGCAGGGCGACCAGACGAAAGACCTGCCATGGAGTGGCGCCGTCGATGGCTGCCGCCTCCTCCAGCTCCATCGGGGTCGTCTCGAAATAACCGATCATGATCCAGACGACGATCGGTACGGTGACGACGAGATGGATGATGATCTGCGGCCAGAGCGTTCCGAGCAGGTTGAGCCACTGGAACAAGAGAAACAGTGGGATGAGAAAGGAGAGGCCGGGCGTCATGCGGGCGATCATAATGACGATTGCCGACTTCTCCGCCTTCAGCCGCGCAATGCCGTAGCCCGCCGGCACGCCGATGACGAGCGCAAGCAGGGTCGCGGCCCCCGTCACCAGCATGGAGTTCCAGAAATAGAGGAAGAAGTTGTTTTCCCGGAAGACATTGACGTAGTTCGTCCAGGCGAAGCGATCCGGAATGAGGATAGGCGGATAGGCGCCGTTATCGATCTCGTATTTCAGCGACAGCGAGATCATCCAGAGGAAGAACAGGAGGACAGGCGAAACGATCACCAGCGCCACGAAGAACAGGCCGATGCGGTTGAGTGTCGAGCGCTTCATCTCAATGTCCCTCCGCATCCGCCCATTTCGTCCGCTGCCGCATCATCAACAGGATGAAGGAAAGTGCGACGATGAGAATGAAGAAAACCACTGCCATGGCCGAGCCATAGCCGATGTCGTAATAGGAAAAGGCCGTGTTGTAGAGGTAGATATTGATCGTCTCGGACGCCGTTCCCGGGCCGCCCTGCGTCATCGCGTAGATGATGTCGAAGCTCTTGATCGCGTCGATGCCGCGAATAATGACGGCGATCATCAGGAAGGGCGAGATCATCGGCAGCGTCAGATAGCGGAACTTCTGCCAGGCATTGGCGCCGTCGATTTCGGCACTTTCATAGGGTTCGCGCGGCACGGAGGCGAGACCGCCGAGCACGATCAGCATGACCAGCGGCGTCCATTGCCAGACCTCGACGAGAACGAGCGAAGGAATGACGCTCGCCTGATTGTAGATCCATTCTTGCGGTCCGATGCCGACCAGCGACAATAGGTAATTCAGCACACCGAGCTGGGGATGGAACATCATCGTCCAGACAAGCGCAACAGCGACGGGTGTTGCCATCATCGGCATCACGAAGATGCCGCGCAGAAATCCGCGCAGTGGAAAGTTCGCATCGAAGATCAGTGCGGCCAGCGTTCCGAGGATCAACGGACCGACCACGGAGAGCACGGTATAGAGAACCGTGTGCCACAGGGATTCCCAGAAGCGCATGTCGGTCGCCAGCCGGACGTAATTGTCCCAGCCGACGAAGCTCTGCGATTGGCCGAGCGTCCATTTGTTCACGCTCATCCAGAGGGTGAAGAGCCAGGGGAAGACGATCACGGCGGCAATGACGATCAGTGCCGGAATGACGAAGGGCCAGTAGTTGGGAGCAAGCCGTCTCGGCTTGCTCCTCCCTTCAGCCACTTTTGAGGCGGTGTCTTCGATGCTTGTGGAAGCCATCATCCCTCGCTTCGGGCCAGAACGGGCTCGAACTGGGCCGTTGCCGTTTTCAGCTCGGCCACCGGATCGGCACCGCCGATCATGTTCGTCAGCGCGACGCCGTAGATGTCACGGAATTCCGTGACGGGGATGATGACGGGCAGCGCAAGCTGAGAGACCTTGGCGGATCCCGCGACGGCATCCAGCCATGCACCCGGCATTTTCACGCCCTCGCGGACCTTCTGATCCTCGAGGATGGACTGACGGAACGGAACGCCGGCGCCTGCCTGCAGCAGACGCGCGCCCATCTCGTGCGAGATCGCCCATTGGCAGAAGAGGTAGGCCGCCTCCTTCTTCTGGCTGGCGGCGGTGATGCCGATACCGTCGCCGAAGGTTGCCGCAGCCTGCGCATTCGGCCCCTTCGGCATGATGCCATAGCCGACCTGACCGACGACGCGGGACTTTTCCGCATTTTCGATCGGCGGCGCGAAGCCGACGCCATCGAGCCACATGCCGATCTTGCCCTGCAGGAAGGCCGATTGCGCTTCCGCCCAATTGAAGCCGGAAACGCCTGGAGGTGCCGATTTCGTCATCAGTCGCTGATAGAGCTTGGCGGCATCCACGGCTCCTTGAGACTCCGTCTGCAGCTTGCCGTCGGCCGAAAGCGGCGTCGCGCCATAGCCGAGCATGAAGGCCGTCCAGACCGGCGTGTTGGCATTCTTCAGGCCGCGGGCGACGAAGCCATAAGTGTTGGTCGATTTGTCGGTCAGCGCCTCGGCGGCCTTGGCCATGTCCTCGAAGGTTTGCGGATAGGCGAGGCCCTTCTTCTCGAACAAGGCCTTGTTCCAGTAGACGATCCAGTAATCGACCGAGAAGGGCAGGGAGCGCATGGCGCCCGAGGAGTCCTTGGCGAATTTCAGGCCAGCCTCGGCGAAATCGCTTTCCGTCAACGAGGGATCGGTGAGCGACGGGTCCTTCATGAAGCCGCTGATATCGGCGAGCCATCCGCCCTTTTCGAACTGGCGCTTCTGGACATGGTAGCTCAGATGCACGACGTCGAAGCTCGGCTTGCCGGAGGAAAGTTCGATCGTGGTCTTCTGGCGCTGCTGCTGCTCGGGCGTTGCTTCCGCGTTGACCTTAATGCCGGTCAGTGCTTCGAATTCGTTCAGATATTTAAGGATCGTTTCGCTGCGCGGACTCTTGATCAGGTTGACTTCGAGCGTCGTGCCGGAAAAGCGCTTCCAGTCTACTGCAGCCGAAGCGGTGCGCACGCCCAGAAGGCTCGCCGCGCCAAGTGCAGCCGTGCCGGCCATGAAGCCGCGACGTGTCGGATTGAAAAATGACGATGACATTCCGTTCCTCCTCCTTTGGCCGAAAATCTCCTCATTCGCGGCCTGTTGTCTAAAGCTGCTTACATCTTAAGCGCGCGATCCCGCGCCCCGCCGATATGGGATACGAGCGCGGCAACAGCCTCCTCGGCGGATCGCCGTTCGATGGCTTCTAGCACTTTCAGATGCTCTTCCATGACCGGACCAACATGGCCGTTGATGCGGAACCTGTCCTGGCTGATCAGCCGCATCTTGATCGAATTGACCCGATAGGCGTTCGAGATGATCGTGTTGCCGAGCGCATCGATGAAGGCATCATGCATACCCCAATCCACCGATTGCGCATGAAGTTCGAGTTCCTGCGAGCTGTCGCCGGCCCGGATGGCATCGGCAATGTCGCGATGATCCTTGAGAAGCCTGGCAATCGTCTCGTCCGATGCCGTATGGGTAAACAGAGCGACGGCTTCTTTCTCCAGGAAAAGACGAAGCTGGAAGGCTTCGCGGATCAGATCAAGATCGATATGGGCGATCTGCAATCCGCGCTGCGGAACCGTCTTGATCAACCCTTCGGCCTCCAGACGAGGGATCAATTCGCGGATTGCGCCCAGCGTCAGTCCCGTCAGTTCGACCAGCCGCCGCTGCGAGATGAACTGCCCCGGCCGAACGTCGCGCGCCAGAAGATGGCGCGTGAAGCTCTCATAGGCCTTCTCTCTCAGCGTCGGCTGTTCGCCTGGTCCGTCCATCAGCAGCTCCCGACCGTTCGGTTAGGCCGCCCTGGCGCGAAACAAGGCGCCGAAGGCGGCAAAGAGCGTGTCGGAATCTTGGCTGTTCAATGGCACGAGTGGTGGGCGCACTGCAAGCCAGCTATCGTCTTCCGTCAAGTGGGCGAGAATGGCCTTTATGGACGGGATGACCGGATATTGGACCAGTTGGTCGACGAAACGCTCGACCTTGGCATCATCAACGCCCTTTTCCGCCAAGGCCTGGACTTCGCGGGGAAGGAGATTTGCCAGACCGGAAATCGCACCCTGGCCGCCGAGACGCACCGCATGCGCCAGATGCCGCTCGTCACCGATCAGAATGATGAGATCACCATGCGTCTTCAGCAACTCCTCGGTATAGGGCCAATCGCCGGAGGAATCCTTAACGCCGACGACGACATCCGGAAATGCGGCGCGCAGGCGGCCGACGAGGGAGATGGAAAGCGGCACCATCGTCACCGAGGGGATGTTATAGACGATCACGTCACGGGCATGCGTGCCCAGCATGGTGAAAACGGCCGCGAACCATTTGAAGAGGCCATCGTCGCTGACGTTCTTGAAATAGGATGGCGGGGCGAGGAGAATGTTGCGGACACCCTGCGCCAGAGCCTGTCCAGCCTGGGCAGCGGCGTCCTCGGCCGCATCGACGAGTACGCCCATGACGATCTGCTCAGGCGCAAAGCCGGCGGCTATCATCGCGGCCAGAACCTGCTTGCGTTCCTGCATGCCGATGGAAGCGCCTTCGCCCGTGGTACCGAAAAGTGTGACGCTTCTGCAGCCATTGGCAAGGCAATGCTTCGCCTGCCCGATCACGCCCGGGATCGCAATCTCGCCATCCGCATCGAAGGGTGTTGCCAGCGCGGCCGACAGGCCAAAATTCTCACTCATCCGATCCTCTCCCAATCTTGTGAGGTCAGTGTGTAGCATGCTGACATGTTAGATGTAAAGTAAAGATCGGTTCAGTCTGATGACGCTAGGTTTGCTTTTCACGGAATTTCGCGCTGTCGGATGCCGTACGATGCAGGGGTTGTCGCTGTCGCACGCACTGCATTTGCCGCCCGGATGGGTCCGGCGCCGATACTATATTCTCGGAGGCGGGTTATTGCCTGACGTTTCAAACAGCGCCGTTGCGACTATTTGCCTGCCAAGGATTTTTCTACGCAGGGGCTCGTCGACATACACGTCCAAAGCCCAGCCCAATACCGCGAGCACGGTAATGAAAAGCCAGACTGCAACAGAGATTTCGCTCTGCGAGGCGGTGCCGAAAAACGAGGAGAACAACCAAAAGAATATCGCTGCCATTGGCAGATGGAGTACATACATCGGATATGAAGACGCGCCCAGAAACCTGCACGTATTGGAGAATATCCGCGGAAGCATGACGCCAGCCCCGGCAGCCACGATCAGTGGCAAGATGGCAAGAGCTACGATCGCGTCATAATACACTCGTGCGCCCGGCGAGACGTCGAGGCAAAGCACTGCGACTAAAGCCGCGCAGCAAAGCAGGCCGATTCCCATGCCTCCGGACGGGATTCTGCTTCTCTGGCTGTAAATCAGGACGCCCGCGAAAAACGAATACAGTACCCGCGCGGGGCCGCCTGCGAGGCTGGCGAAAAACCAGCCTATGTCCAGGTTTCCAAATTTCCAAAGGAACAGCAGCATGAGGAGCGCGCCAATCAACAAGGGAGGTAGGGTTTTTCTCCAGGTGATTCCGGTCGAAGCAAGGCGCCCATAGAGGATATTTGCGAGAACTTCACAAAAGAGCGACCAGGCGGGGCCTAGTATGAAGGGTTGATCCAGCAGCGATATCGGCAGAAAAAGAGCGTTGAATAAAAAGGTTACGCCCCACGATAAGAGCGTCGCGCCATCAACGGCTTGAAGCCTTCCTAAATCATAGCCGGTCCTCAAGACGAGACCCATGATAAATATGGGGTAAAGTCTTACGAGGCGTCGCCAGAGGAACGACCTTTCCGACATTCCGGTTGCAAGCCTGCCGTTATAGGCGTGCGCTATGACAAAACCGCTCAATGCGAAGAAAAAATCGACGGCCAGATAGCTCGACTGGAAAGGTTGTCCGCCAAAAGTCTCTGAAATATGCCGCTGGGCCACCAAAACCGCCGCGACCCCTCTGAGTGCATCCAAAAACATATAAAGATGGTTTTTGGGCCTCGTCATGGTTTTTGCGGGCGCTGCGTTATGCATATTGGTTTGGAGCCATAGAGGTTCTTTGGATAGACGATCCGAATACATCAAATTTGCAAGATAACAATATATCGAAATGATATTGCTGCATGAATGACGCGCCGTCGGGAAGAGGTGGCGATAGATTCCGTCATTTATTTAGGCAGTGAACCGTTCGAGATCGCTTAATCTGGCATTGATCAATATATCGGAGGCCGCCCCTCCTCGATAGTGTCTCCCCGCCTATCCTGCCAAGTGGCAGAGCTACTTCCGAACAGGCACGTAATCGACCCCGCCATCGATCCTTGCCGGCCTGCCATCGAGGAAAAGCTCGCCGATGCGGGGTGCCGAGCGGGCGATGACCTTGCCGCGCTTGACGACGGCGAGACGATTGGGCTTCAGGCGCAGCGCTTCCTGCGTATCGACAGCTTGCAGGACGACGAGATCGGCATTGCAGCCCTTTTCCAGCCCGTATCCTTGAAGGCCCATCGTCTTGGCGGAGTTGACGGTGAGCGCGTCGAAGATCTTCTTCTGGTCTTCGATGCCGGCCATCTGTGCGACATGGATCGCCATGTGCCCGACTTCGAGCATGTCGCCCGAGCCCATCGAATACCATGGGTCCATCACGCAATCATGGCCGAAGGAGACGTTGAGTCCGGCCTCCATCAGTTCGCGCACGCGTGTCATGCCGCGCCGTTTGGGGTAGGTGTCGTGCCGACCCTGCAGCATGATGTTGATCAGGGGATTGGGAATGACGTTGATCCTCGCTTCGGCCATCAGAGGGATGAGCTTGGAAACGTAATAGTTGTCCATCGAATGCATCGAGGTCAGGTGCGAGCCGGCGACGCGGCCCTGCAGTCCGAAGCGGACCGTTTCTGCCGCCAGCGTCTCGATGTGGCGTGACATCGGATCGTCGGTTTCGTCGCAATGCATGTCGACGGGAAGGCCGCGATCGGCGGCGATCCTGCACAGCGCCTCGACCGAGGCTCTGCCCTCATCCATCGTACGTTCGAAGTGGGGAATGCCGCCGACGATATCGACGCCCATATCGAGTGCCCGCTCAAGCGAGGCGACGCCATCCTTGGTGCGGTAGTAACCATCCTGAGGGAAGGCGACGAGCTGCAGGTCGATATAGGGCTTGACCCGCTCCTTCACCTCCAGAAGCGCTTCGGCCGTTACCAGCCTGGGGTCGGATGTGTCGACATGACTGCGGATGAACAGCAGCCCTTGCGTGACGGCAAGGTCGCAATAGCGCAGCGCGCGTTCGACAAGCTCTTCCTTCGTCACGATCGGGCGCAGCTCTCCCCAAAGCGCGATGCCCTCCAGTAGCGTGCCGGAAATGTTCATACGCGGCAAGCCGAGCGACAGCGTCGCGTCCATATGGAAATGCGGATCGACGAAGGGCGGGCTCACCAGCCGGTTGGTCGCGTCGATCTCTTCCTTCGCCTCCGTTGCGATCAAGGCTTCGATTGCTGCGATCTTGCCATCCTTGACCGCGATGTCGATGCCCTTACGGCCATCGGGCAGATTGGCACTACGAACGATCAGATCGAACATGAAAGGCACCTCGGTTTCTGCCTGAATATAAAGGTCTAACTTGCTATATGCTCGATCAGATGCGCAATAGCAGCACGATAACGGTTCGCATCGCAGCCGGCATCGACAGCAAGGGCTGCGCGATCGAATGCGGAAAACGCCCTGCCGAGGGACCGATAAGACATTGGACGGCAATCGATAAAAATTGCCGATACAACTCGACCTTTCATTAACTAGGTCATTTCACGCAATATTTCGGTTTTCGTGCGACAAAGCGGCCGAAGGTAAGGTGACCCATGCAAGAGCTCCAAGTTTCGTCAAAAATCATCAAATCCGTCTACTTTCGCCCGGATGACGGGCGGCTTTTTATCCGCTTCAGAAACGGCGAGGAGCGTCAGTTCACCGGCGTTCCGCAAAAAGCGGCGATGGCCATGGTAAAGGCGTCCTCGCCCGGCCAGCACTATATCGAGCACATCCGCACGCAGTTCGAACGCGTCGCTTGAGGCGAAGGCGGCAAGATTGCCGCCCGCTTGACGAGAAGGGCGGTCCGCGTGCTGCCATCTTTTAATTCTGTGGGGCAGCATGTGCTTTATCAATCAACGCATTGATAAACGTTGAGCAGCGCTATCTATATCAATCATAATCATCTTTCAGGGAGGAAGAGGCGTGATTGATGAAAAGCAGCTCATATCCAAGATCACCTGGAGGCTTATGCCTTTCCTGGGGATCCTTTATCTGATCGCCTATATCGACCGCCAGAACGTCAGCTACGCGAAGCTACAGATGGTCGATGCGCTCGGCATGAGCGAATATGCCTATGGTCTCGGCGCCTCGCTGTTCTTCATCGGCTATTTCATCTTCGAGGTGCCGAGCAATCTGCTTCTCGACCGGTTCGGTGCCAGCAGATGGTTCGCACGCATCCTGATATCCTGGGGAGCGGTCACGGTCGCATTGGCTTATACGCAGAATGCGACAATGTTTTATATCCTGCGCTTCCTGCTCGGTGCCTGTGAAGCGGGTTTCTTTCCCGGTGTGCTCTATCTGCTGACCCTTTGGTATCCTTCGGTCTATCGCGGCAGGATGGTCGGGCTTTTCATGATCTTCAGCGCCTTTGCCAACGCGATCGGCGCGCCGCTCGGCGGCGTGCTGCTGGATTTGAACGGACTTTACGGTGTCGCCGGTTGGCAGTGGGTCTTCCTGGTGACAGGCATTCCCGCCATCCTTGCCGGCTTCGTTACCCTGCTTTATCTGCCGGACCTGCCGTCCAAGGCGACGTTCCTTGACGATACGGAAAAGAAATGGCTGAAGGACCGGCTCGCGGTGGAAAATTCGGGCATGGAGCAGAACGCCGCCGACGGCTTCAAGGCGCTCGTCAATCCGCGCGTGCTGCTGATGGCGCTGTGCTATATCGGCTTCCCGCTTGCCGCCTATGGCCTCAGCTACTGGCTGCCGACCATCGTCAAGAATTTCGGTGTCAGCAACACGACGAATGGCTTCTTGAACATCATTCCATGGCTTCTGGTCGCAATCGTTCTTTATGTCGTGCCCGCGGCTGCGGACAGGGCCGAGTCTAAGACTCCCTATATCGTCGTTCCCGCGCTGGTGGGCGCCGTCAGTCTGGTTTTATCGGCCGTTATTCCCGACCATACGCTGCAGTTCGTTTTCCTCTCCATCGCGGCTGCCGGCATCTTCGCAGGCCAGCCGGTATTCTGGAGCTTGCCGTCGCGCTTCCTACAGGGGGCAGGGGCTGCCGCGGGTCTTGCTGCCATCAATTCGGTCGGCAATCTCGGCGGCTTCGTCGCCCAGAACGTCGTGCCCTGGATCAAGGATGCGACGGGCAGCACGATCGCACCGATGTTCTTCCTGGCCGCCTGCCTTGTGATCGCGGTGCTGTTGGTTCTTGTGATCGGGCGCATGGTGCCGCGCACGCCGCGTCCGGAAGATCTCGGCAATTCAGGCGCAGCACGCGTGAAATGATTGTGCTCGTACGAGCAAAAATGTCCCCCAAATGAAAGGGGCGGCTTAATGGCCGCCCCATTTTTCAAGTGGCTGCTGATGCGGGCTCACGCAAAGGCGTAGGACCCATCCGGGCGCTTTGGCACGCGCCGCTGCCAATGGATATAGCCCTCCTCCTCCATGGCTTTCTCATCCATGTCGACGCCCCAGCCTGGCCGGTCGGGCCTGAGTTCGAGATAGCCGCCCTTTGGCAGATAGGGATCGACGACGTAGCGGGTTTCGCCCTGCCGCTGCTCGACCTCGTTGCCGCCATAGACATAGGCTTGGCCCTTCGGCAGCCGGTATTCGAGGATCTTGAAATTCTGCGCGGCGGCGGAGAAGTGCACGTTGACGGCGGTTGCCAGCGGCCCCATCGGGTTGTGCGGGGCAACGCCGACGAAATGCGCCTCGGCGATCGTCGCGATGCGCCGCATCTCGCTGATGCCGCCAACGACGCAGATATCCGGCTGGATGAGGTCGGCACCCTTGACCTGCAGCAGGCGCAGGAACTCGTTGCGGTTATAGAGAGATTCGCCCGTCGCCAGGACGCAATTGAGGCCCTGTTTCAGCTCGCCCCACATCTCGATATTTTCCGGGCGCAGCGGCTCTTCATAGAAGAGCGGGTCATAGGGTGCCAGCGCATTGCCGAGCTGGCGGGCAGCGATCGGCTCGAATATCTTGGCATGAGCGTCGAAGGCGATCTCATAATCGTCGCGTACGGTCTCGCGCAGCGAACGGAAATAGTCGGCCGATGCCTTGACGACATTGCCCCAGCGATGGGCATGCATGTCGATGCGCCACGGGCTGAGCTTGAAGGCGGTAAAGCCCCATTCGGCGTTCAGCCTGTCGAGTTCGTCGCGTGCGGCCGGTGCATCCGGCGCCGTGTAGACACCGGCATAGACCTTGATGCGATCGCGCACCGCGCCGCCGAGCAGCTTGTAGACCGGAACAGTGAGTGCCTTTGCCGAGAGGTCCCAAAGGCAATGGTCGAGCGCGGAGATCGCCGAAAGGCCAAGCGCGCCTGGCGGGAAGCGGCTCTGCTGGATCAGCAGGTTGACGAGGTAGTCCACGCGGCTCGGGTCCTGGCCGGCGATAAAGCCATAGAGATAGTCGAGGATCGGAGGCAGCGCCAAATCGGGGCCGTGATTGTAGCATTCGCCCCAGCCGGTCAGTCCGTCATCCGTGTCCAGCGCCACGATGACGCGCGGGCGATCCTTGTCGCGGGTCATGAATACCCGCATGCGGTCGATCTTCATCTTACTTTCCTTCTATCGGTGGTCATAAATGCGGCGTGGGAGGTGCCGCAGGTGGAAAAAACCTTGCCGTGCTGCGGCGAAATCCGATGCGCGGCAAATAAGCGTTCCGGCCTTGTCGAATAAGGCCATCATGCAGCGCTTCCGTTCTTTACGGTTTCGGGCTCGACATAGCGGAAGCGTCGCGAGCGATCCCGATCGCGAGGGTCGGGGCGCGGGATCGCCGAAATCAGCGCCTGCGTATAGGCATGCTCGGGCGCGTTGCAGACCTTGTCGGCATCGCCGACTTCGACCAGGCGCCCCTTGTACATGACGCCGACGCGGTCGCACATGTAGCGGATGACGCCGATATCGTGGCTGATGAAGATATAGGCGAGGCCAAGCTCGTCCTGCAGGCGCATCAAAAGATCGAGCACCTGAGAGCGCACGGAGACGTCGAGCGCCGAGGTTGCCTCGTCAGCGACGATGACGCGCGGGTTAAGCGTGATGGCGCGGGCAATGCCGATGCGCTGGCGCTGGCCGCCGGAGAAGGCATGAGGATAGCGCTCGCGCGCCCTTGGATCGAGGCCGACCTGCTCCATCAGATGGCAAACGCGCTCGTCGAGTGCGCGGCCCTTGGCAATGCCGTTGACGAGCAATGGCTCGCCGATGATCTGCGAGACGGTCATGCGCGGATTGAGCGAGCCGAACGGGTCCTGAAACACCATGCGCAACTCGCGGCGTGCTGCCGCCAGAGCCGTTCCCTTGGCGGTTGCCAGATCGGTGACGTCGCCATCGGCGCGGCGATAGAGGATCTCCCCCGCAGTCGGATCGATGAGGCGCATGATCGAACGGCCCATCGTCGTTTTGCCGGACCCGCTCTCGCCGACAATGCCGAGCGTTTCGCGCGGCAGAAGCGAGATCGAGACATCGTTGAGGGCGTGAACTTCGCCAAAGGCCATCGACACATTCCGCAATTCGAGGATCGGTGCTGCGGTTCTGTCGAGCGGCGGCCGCGCAAGGCGGATTTCGGCTTTGCTTTCGAGCTTCAGAACCGAGCCGATCAGCATGCGCGTATAATCATCCTTCGGCGCATGAAAGATCTGCTCCACCGGGCCATACTCCTTGACGACGCCGTTATGCATCACGAGCACGTCGTCGGCGATCTGTGCGACCACGCCCATGTCATGGGTGATGAACAGCACCGCCATGCCGTTGGCCTTCTGCAGCCTGGCGATGAGGTCGAGGATTTCGGCCTGTGTCGTCACGTCGAGCGCCGTCGTCGGCTCGTCGGCGATCAGCAGTTGCGGCTTGCACGCGAGCGCCATGGCGATCATCGCGCGCTGGCGCATGCCGCCCGAATATTGAAAAGCGTAGCGGTCGATCGCTTTTTCAGGCGAGGGGATTTCCACCTGTTTCAGAAGCGAAATCGCCTCGGCGCGCGCTTCGGCCTTGCTCATTTTCGTATGAAGGCGCAGCGCTTCCATGATCTGGTCGCCGACCGTGTGGACGGGTGAGAGCGATGCCATCGGTTCTTGAAAGATCATGGCGATGTCGCGCCCGCGGATCGACCTGATCTGGCGCCCGCGCGGATTGAGCTTGACGAGATCGACCGAACTGCCGCCGGCGCCATTCAAAGTGATCGAGCCGCTGGTGATGCGGCCGGGCGCATCGACGATCTGCAGGATCGAGCGTGCGGTAACGGATTTGCCCGATCCGCTCTCTCCGACGACGCAAAGCGTCTTTCCCGGCTCAATGGCAAAGGAGAGATTGTCGACCGCGCGAAAAATACCCGTGCGCAAAGGGAAATCGACAGAGAGGTTCTTAACCTGAAGCAGCGGACGGGCGGTATTCATGGAAACGATATCGGTCATGCCCGCCTCATTTGTTGTAGGGATCGGCAGCGTCCCGCAGGCCATCGCCGAGAAGGTTGAGCGCCATGACGGCTATGACGACGGCGATACCCGGCAGGAAGAGCCATGGCGCCGTTGCGATCGAGCGTATGTTCTGCGCCTCGCGCAGCAGCACGCCCCAGGAGATGGTCGGCGGCTGCAGGCCAAGCCCCAGGAATGAGAGGGAGGTTTCAGCCAGGATCATCGCCGGCACGGCAAGCGTGATGGAGGCGATGATGTGGCTCGCAAAACTCGGCAGCATATGGCGGAAGATGATACGTCCCTCACTGGCGCCATCGAGCCTTGCTGCGGCGACGAACTCTTCCGTTCTCAGCGACAGGAAACGGCCGCGTACGACACGGGCAAGCTGTGCCCAGCCGGTCAGAGACAGGATGATGGTGATCATCATGTATTGCAGCGCTGCCGGCCAACCCTGCGGCAGAGCCGCCGCCATGGCGAGCCAGATAGGTATCGTCGGCAGGGAGAGCACGAAGTCGATCAAGCGTTGGATGAAAAAGTCGAGCTTTCCGCCGTAATAGCCTGAAATACCTCCAAGAACGATGCCGAGCAAGAGCGAGAAGAACACGCCGACAAGACCGATCGACAGTGAGATCTGGGCGCCCTGGACGGTACGGCTGAAGACGTCGCGCCCCAGCCGGTCCGCTCCGAACAGAAGCAGGGGCGTCGACTTGTCCGAGGACGCCAGCAGATGGATGTTGCTCGTGAAGAGACCAAGGACGGAATATTCGTAGCCGCGTCCGAACAGGCTGATGGAGACACGCTTCGTGGTGTCTTCCTTGAAGATCGCGGCAAGCGTTTCAGGATCGCGGGTCAGCTTCAGCGGGTAATAATGCAGCCCGACGGAGAAGCCGTTCTCGGTGTCGATGAAATGGACCCTTTGCGGCGGGTGGAAGGTCGCGCGTGCATTTTGCTGATTGGGATCGTTGATCGCGAAGAACCCGGGTACGACCGCAACGATATACATCAGCACGGTGACGACGAGAGCGACCATGGCGAGCTTGTGGCGGCGGAAGGCCCACCAGATCAGCTGCCATTGCGAGGCGACCGCGTTGCGGTCGGGACGCAGGTTTGTGACGGCGATATCGGCCATGGGCTGCTCCTATTCCAACCGGATGCGGGGATCGACGAGGGCAAGCAGAATGTCACTGATGAGTGACCCGATCAGCGTCAGTGCACAGATCAGAAGCACGAAGGCACCGGCAAGATACATGTCCTGCGCCATCAGCGCCTGCAACAGCAACGGTGCCGCCGTCGGCAGATTGAGAACGATCGCCACGACGACAGACCCGGAAATGAGATTGGGCAGCAGCCAGGCGATCGTCGAGATGAAGGGATTGAGCGCGATGCGCAGCGGATATTTGACCAGCAGCCGGAACTCCGACAGGCCTTTCGCGCGAGCGGTCGTCACATAGGGTTTCGGCAGCTCGTCCAGCATGTTGGCGCGCATGACGCGGATGAGGCTTGCCGTCGAGGAGACTGCGAGAATGACGACAGGGAGCCAGAGATGCGACAGGAGGTTCAGCATCTTGGCGATGCTCCAGGGCGCCGTCTCGAACTCGGTGGAAAAGAGGCCGCCGACGTCCTGGCCGAACTCGACGGCTGCGACATACATCAACACCAGCGCCAGCAGGAAGGAGGGGATGGCAAGCCCGAGAAAGGTGAAGGCCGTAAACAGATAGTCGCCGATCGAATACTTCTTTACGGCCGAATAGACCCCGATCGGCAGCGCGATCGCCCAGGTCGCAATCAGCGTCGCCAGCGCCAGGACGAGTGTCAGCGCCATGCGTTCCCAGATCAGGTCCGAGACAGGCTGTTGCCATTCGAACGAGATACCGAAGTCGCCGCGCGAAACGATGTTCCATATCCATTTAAGATATTGGATGAGCATCGGCTGATCGAGGCCGAAGCGCTGGCGCAATTCCGCGGCCATGTTCTGGTCGATTACTTCATTGGACGAGGCAAGCGTAGCGATATAGGTCGTCACATAATCGCCGGGAGGAAGCTGGATCAGCACGAAGGCAAGGAAGCTGATGGCAAATAGGGACGGGATCATCCACAAAAGGCGTTTACCGATAAAAACCAGCATGGCTATTTCTCGCAGTGAGCGCTGCCGGCGGCAGCTCCGCATGAAGGAAAGCGCCGCCCTTTACGGGCGGCGCCGGATCGGCGTGATCAGCTCGAGAAGAAGAATTGCTGCGGCATGGCCGGCCCCGGATTGGGCCAGGACCAGCTGTCCGGCTGCTTTTCCGGAACATTGTGCAGATTGTTGCGGATGATGCCGAAGCCGCCGACGGCAAGGCAAAGTCCAACGGTTTCAAACTCTTCGGCGGCGATGTCGAATATCTGCTTCATGACGGCACCGCGCTTGTCGAGATCGGCCGTCGAGCGCGCTTCGTCGAAAAGCTTCATGCGCTTCTTTTGGCTTTCCGGCGGCTCCTCGCCCTTTTTGCCGTTCGAGGTGTACCAGACCGACCATGGGATTGCGTAGCGCGAGCCCTGCGGATGGAAGGCGAAGAAATCGCGCGGATCGAGCATCGGGTCGAGGCCGCCGGGTCCCGGCCAGACCTGCGCATCATGGGCATTGTCGTCACCACGGGTATAGTAGAGCGCCCGCTCGATGGTGTTGACCTTCATGTCGACGCCGATCTGCGCCCAATGCGCCTTCACCAGTTCCAGGGCATCGACCAGATCGGGATAAAGGGTTGGAATGACATCGACGGCAAAGAACATCTTCTGGCCGTCCGGCCGCAGACGGAAGCCGTTCGCATCCTTCTTGCCGTAACCGGCCTGATCGAGCATGGCGCCCGCTTTGTCCGGGTCGTATTCGGTAAATTGCCGCGCATATTTCTCGTTGTACCAGGGATGCTCGGGTCGCGGTCCGGCCTGGTAGGGCTGGCTTTGGCCAAAGTAGACGATGTCGATGATTTCCTGCCGGTTGATCCCGAGCGAGAGCGCCTGCCTTATCGATTTGTCGGCAAACATCTTGCGCATGGCCGGGTCTTTGTGGGTGATGTTGAAGTAGATCTGGCACTGCTGGGAGGTCGAAGGGATAAGGGTCAGAAGGCGATAGTCGCCCTTCTTCATGTTTTGCGAGAGCGTCGGCTTGTTGGCGAGCACGCTGATATGGCGTTCCTGAATATCGATCTTGCCGGAAATGACGTTGAGCATCAGGGATTCCACATCCTGCGAGATGCCGAAATTGATCTCGTCGACATAGGGGAGCTGGTTGCCCGATGTATCGACCTGCCAGAAATATGGGTTGCGGGTCATGATCACGCGTGTCGCGCCGCCGCTATAGGGCTCCTTGACGATCCAGGGATCGAGCGTCGGCTTGGCCGGATTGCCCCAGCGCGAGGGAATTTCGATGTCGCCGCACCGGGCGCGGAAAAATTCGGGCCAGCTGCTGGCCCCGGCCTTCTTGGCGTCGTCGGCAGCGTTCGGATTGTATTTCGGCAGGAACTGGCTGCAATAGTGCTTCGGAAACAGCGTCGGATGCTGGCCGAGCGGCGTCGCGAGATTTTCCAGATAGAGCGCGTTCGGTGCGGCAAAGGTGAATTTTACGGTGTAGTCGTCGATTTTGGAGACATCGACGGCCTTGCCGGCAACCGAGAGCTGCGCCGGCACCGCGCTATAGAGATCGGTATTTTTGACGCAGTCCTCGATGGCGAAAACCACATCATCGGCGGTGAACGGATGGCCGTCGGACCAGCGGGCGCCTTGAATAAGGTAAAAGGTAAATTGCGAGGCGTCGGCATTGACGTCCCAGCGCTCGGCGAGGTTCGGCAGGACCTGGGTGAACTCGAGGTTCCAGCGCACTAGGCTCTGATTGCCCACCATGCGCAGGATGCCGTTGTGATCGGACGAGCCGCGCAGGCCGCGCCGCAACGTGCCGCCATAGGTCCCGACCTTCTCGTAAGGGGTGACGACCATCGGCTTTTTCGGCAGGCGGTCGGCCAGCGGCGGCAGCTTGCCGTCCTTGACGAGCGCAGCCAGGGCAGGCGCTTCGCCACCCGCATCGGCGGCGCTTACTCGGCCGGCCAGAGACAGGGCCGCCATTCCCGCCATGCCTCCCAGAACGGCACGCCTGCTGACGCCACGGGACAATATTTCATCGCGCATTGAATCCCTCCCACTTTTTGACCTCGGCCGGACTTTGCCTCAAGCCGATACGGCAGGCTCCCGACCCGCCGCGATGCACCTGTCTGGCGCAGCGGCAAGACCATATTACGTTCTCAGATAATTACAAGAGTTGACAGATTTTTACAGATTTAGTAGCCCTGTCGCGCAGGAAATGCGCTATGGATGCCCCTGGTCGGCTTTCACGAAGGATGATGATGAGACTTTCTGTCGCCAACGATTCCGATGCGAGCGCCACGCGCTTCGGCGACATCATCTATGAGAGGATCGTCGCCATGATCGCGGATGGAACATTTCCCGTGAACGAGCGGTTGCCGGCGGAAGCCAAGCTCGCAGAAATGTTCGGCGCGTCGCGACCTGTCGTGCGCGACGCTCTGGAGCGGCTGCGTACGGACGGTTTGATCGTTTCGCGCAAAGGATCCGGTTCCTATGTCAGGCAACGGCCGGATTCTTCGGTCCTGAAGATGGTGCCCGTCGGATCGCTTGCCGATGTTCAGCGCTTCTTCGAATTTCGCGCCGGACTTGAGGCCGAAGCAGCCGAACTTGCAGCGCGCAACTGGCAGCCGGCCGACAAGGAACGGATTTCGGCGGCACTCCAGAAGATAGAACAATGTCTTCGCGAAGGCCGCCTTGGTGCTGAAGAGGATCAGGAACTGCACGATGCGATTGCCGTCGCGACCGGCAATCAGTTCCATGTCACGGCCCGCGAACTGTTCCGGCCGCATTTTGCGATCGGGCACTCCGTGACCCGCAGCCTCAGCCTCAAGCGGACGCCGGAGCAGATCCGCAGCGTGCAGGATGAGCATGCGGTGATCGTGCAGGCGATCTTCGAACGGCGAGAGAGCGAAGCGCACGATGCCATGAAGCGACATATCTTGAACGCACGCGCCCGCATGTTCCAGGGCGTCTAGGACATTGGATGAGGTAAGGGCGAGGCGGCCGGCTTCCTGAAGCTTCCTTGCTCATACCTCGATGGATCACGAAGGGTAGGAAGATGAGCATTGAAACCATGCGGCACGCACTGACCGGCGTTTCCGGCGTTCCGGTCACAGCCTATGATGCAAATAGCGAGGTGGAACCGCGCATGACCGCTCAGGTCTATCGGCGCGTGGCGGCTGCCGGCATCCACAATATCGTCGCGGCCGGTAATACCGGCGAGTTCTATGCGCTGACGCCGGAGGAAATCCGCCGCGTCCACGAAGCGGCGATATCAGGCGTCGACGGCAAAGCACCCGTCACGGCGGCGATCGGCCGCTCGTTGCGCGAGGCGATCCGCATGGCCAAGGATGCCGCCTCGATCGGCGCTTCGGCCGTCATGTCGCACCAGCCGGTCGATCCTTTTGCCGCGCCTGCGTCGCAGATCGATTATTTCCGCGATCTGGCGGAAGCGTCGCCCCTGCCACTCATCGCCTACGTCCGTGCCGACGGCTTCAGCGTCGAGGACATGGTCCGCCTGGCAGGTCATGGCAACATCGCGGGCATCAAGTTTGCGACGACGGATCTGATGCTCCTTTCGCGCTCGATCGCCGCCTCCGATCCGAATGGTGCGCTGTTCGTCTGTGGTCTGGCCGAAAGCTGGGCGCCGACATTTGCGGCCGCCGGTGCGCGCGGTTTCACCTCCGGTCTCGTCAACGTCGCGCCAAAACTGTCGCTTGCCGTGCACGCGGCTTTGGCCAAGGGTGATTTTGCCGCCGCCCGGGCCATCGTCAATAAGCTCGAACCCTTCGAACGGATGCGAACCAAATTCCGCAACGGAGCGAATGTTACGGTCGTCAAGGAAGCCGTCACCTATTCCGGCTTGGATGTCGGTCCCGTCCGTGTTCCCGGGCTGCCGCGGCTAGATCAGAAGGACCGCGAGGAGCTGTTCTCTCTGCTTCGCGACTGGCAGGAAGCAGAAGAGCTTCGCGCCAATTAGTCTGCCTCCGCGCAGTGTTTCTATTTGGCAAGTGTTTGACCTTATATCGTCGGCCGGTCTTCGACCGCCGCCGAGTACAGATTTGGTCGCGAAGCAAGGAAGTCGATGAAGGTGCGCACCTTCGCAGAAAGGTATTTCCTGCTGGGATAAACCGCATGCAGGGTAGCGTTGAATGTCACGGCTTTCGGCAACACCATCTCCAGTCGACCGTCGGAAACATCGTCTTGCGTCATCCACGTCGGCAGGAAAACCAGCCCCATGCCTTCGAGGGCCGCCAGATGCAGCATGATCTCGTTTTCGCTTTGCATGACGGGGCGGAAATTCACGGTTTGAGCGCCGTCCGCTCCAGCGACCGCTATGCTGCCGTTGGAGTTCATGCCGCTATAAGCCAGCAATGAGTGACCATTGAGATCAGCCACCGCGGCGGGACGGCCTGTGCGCGACAGATAGGCCGGTGATCCGACCAGGTGGAAGGCAACCTGCATCAGCGGCCGGGCGATGAGGCTGGGATCGAGCCGCTCGGGAGCCGTCGCCCGCAAGGCCAGATCAAAGCCTTCGTCAACGAGATTGACGATCCGACCGCTGAGATCCATGTCGAAACGGACATCGGGATAGCGCTGGTGATATTCGGCAATCATTCGGGCGACGAGCGTGTTGGCGGCCCAGACCGGGGCACTGAGCCGCAAGGTCCCGCGCGGTGTGACCGTCACGTTGCTGACGGCTGCCTCCACCTCGTCCAATCCATCGAGCATCTGCCGGGTCTGGTTGAGATAGAGCATGCCGCTTTCGGTCATGCTGACATGCCGGCTGGTTCGGTTCAGCAATCGGGTTCCTAGCCGGCTCTCCAGGTGCATCACATGCTTGCTCGCCATTGCCGGCGAGAGGCCAAGCCTGTCCGCTGCGGCCGTGAAGCTCTTAAGCTCCGCCACGGTGCAAAAAACCCGCAAGCTCGTCAACGTATCCATCGATTGTCAACTTACAGGAAACGTTCCTTCAATGTAGCCCGAATTGATCAATAAGCGAGAAAAGTTAGTTTGAGTGATCATGCCGCAGAATCATCGCCATCTCCCGCTTTGAGTTTGATGACAGGCGCCTGCTAGAAGGATGAAATAGGTGAACAAGCTTCGTCTTCCGACGTATTTCATCAGCCATGGTGGTGGTCCATGGCCCTATATGACCGGTGAATTCCGCAATAGGTTCGATAAGCTCGAGCACTCCCTGATCGAGATGCGCGCCGAACTAGGGAATACGGTTCGGGCGATTCTGGTGGTTTCTGGTCATTGGGAAGAGGAAGGCTTCACTATATCGTCTGGAGCCCGTCCAGGGATGGTCTATGACTACCATGGCTTTCCGGAATATCTCTATCATATCAAATATGATGCACCCGGCGAACCCGAGCTTGCCAAGCGCGTGCAGGCATTGCTGCAAGCGCGCGGGATCGAGGCAGCGCTCGATCCCGCGCGCGGCTTCGACCATGGAACTTTCAGCATATTGAAGCCGCTTTATCCGGAGGAGAGCATTCCGGTCGTTCAGCTTTCTCTGGACGCCGGCTATGATCCTGCATTGCATCTTGAGGTGGGACGCGCGCTGGCGCCGCTGCGTGACGAGGGCGTGCTGATCATCGGAAGCGGTCTCAGCTATCACAATTTGCCGGCGATGCGCGGAAAGGAAGGCTACGAGCCGTCCCGTCAGTTCGACGCCTGGCTCCAACAGACTTTGATCCGCTCATCTCCTTATGAGCGCGCAAAGCTCTTGCTCGAATGGGAGCAGGCGCCGTCGGCCCGTGCCGCGCATCCGCGCGAGGATCATCTCATTCCGCTGATGGTGGCTGTCGGTGCCGCAAGGGACGAGCCTGGTGCCGTTACATACCATCAGGCTGACTTTGCTGGCGGGCTCACGGCATCCAGCTTCCGCTTCGGCGATGCTCCCGTGCCGACAACGGCCGATAGCGAGGCAGGATGAACGGACCGTCCTCGCTCCTTGCGCCGCCAGAACCGGTCGCGACATAGCCGACATGCCTGTGCTCGCAAGTTACATCGAAGGCGCACTCAAGCTGATGACGATCCGTTGAAGAAAAATTTCGAACTCAAAGCCACGGCCCTTGACGATCTCAACGGCCATTCAGGAGACATGCCATGTTGAATACCACGAAATGGACGCCCCATATTCTTGCGATCTTGCGGATCGTGACCGCATTGCTGTTCCTCGAACATGCGACCATGAAATTCTTCCAGTTTCCGGCCGCAATTCCAGGTGTGACCTATCCATTGCCGGGCATCATGCTCGCTGCCGGCGCAATCGAGATCGTCACAGGATTGCTGATGGCTGTCGGGCTCTTCACGCGCATCGCGGCTTTCATCGCCTCGGGCGAAATGGCAGCCGCCTACTGGATGGCGCATGCCCCGCAAGGCTTCTGGCCGGCCCTCAATATGGGCGAGGCGGCCATCATGTTCTGCTTCATCTTCCTGTTCGTTGCCTTTGCCGGTGCCGGTAGCTGGGCCTTGGACAATATCCTTCGTCCGTCGTCAAAGCAGATATCGCTTACGGAAAGCGCATAAGGAAAATGCGCTCTCGTCGCGTGACGAGAGCGCATCCCCGTCGTCATGAAACCACACCGTCATTTCGGCGGTGGATTGGGTAAAGGTGAAGCCGACCGCACCGGCTATTACAACGCCGCCGCCCATCGGGCCACATGATCGGCGACGGTCGCGACATGCTGCGCGGCCGTAAGGCCGGAGACGGCCTTTCGCGGCTGGAAGTCGTGATCTCCGTCTTCCAGCCATAGAATTTCAATCATCTCGGAGAGTTTGTACCTGGAGACTTCCTCCCGCGAACCGAATAGGTCGCGCGTTCCCTGACACATAAGGGCGGGCGTCTTCATCCCTTTAAGATGAGCGGTCCGCAGGCTGTCCGGCTTTCCTATCGGGTGGAACGGATATCCGAGACAAAGCAGTCCGGTAATCTTTCCCGCGTCGCGCAGATGATCCGCAATCATGCTCGCGACGCGGCCGCCCAGGGACTTTCCTGCGATTACGACTGTCCCTGCGGCACCGATTTCGTCGATTACGGCTTCGAATTCCTGGCTCAGGAGTTCTGCGCGAGGCGGGGGCGACCGTTTCCCGGAAGACCGCCTTGCCGACATGTAGTCGAACTCGAACCGGACGACGCGCAAACCCTTCTCGGAAAATGCCGCGGCCATCGTTTCCATCCAGGTCGTATCCATGGCGCCACCCGCCCCGTGAGCGAGAACGATCGTGATCTCGGCGTCTTCCGGACCGGCGACGAGGAAGTCGTGAGGCATTCGAATTTCTCCTGGTTCTTGGCGTCATTAGCGGCGGTGCAGGGTAGCCGGTACGTCGAATGGCTGGCTCCCCAACTCGTTTGGGGCAGACTGGCTGCGTCTGCAACCCATTCATCAATTTCTCGGGCGACTGCCGATTTTTTCCGCTTCGGATGGAAGAAAAAGAAAGCTGTTTCTTAAATAACTTAAAATATATGTTTTTTATAGACTATGCAGCTCGATGGTCGGCATAGGGCGCAAACATGGATGAAGCGGCATGTCTTATCTCCTCAGCCTTCTCGACAAGAGCCCGATCGAACAGGGGGTCAGTGCCACAGATGCGCTTGCGGCCACGACGCGCTTGGCTATCCGCGCCGAAGAGCTCGGCTATCATCGCTTCTGGGTCGCCGAGCACCATAATATGGAAAACCTCGCCAGCTCGGCACCGGAAGTTCTGATTGCCTATCTTCTCGCCAGAACCTCGAAGATCCGTCTTGGCTCCGGCGGCGTCATGCTGCAGCACTACAGCGCCTACAAGGTCGTGGAGGCCTTCAATCTGCTGGCTTCGTTGGCGCCCGGCCGCATCGATCTCGGCGTCGGCAAGGCACCAGGCGGCTTTCCGCTTTCAACCCGCGCATTGCAGCGCGCTTTCGATCCGGAGAAGAAGCCGGACTTTGCCGAGCAGCTCTCCGATATCAACGCCTATCTCGCCGCCGATCCCAATTCAGAGGGAGCGCAGGCGAGACCGTTCCCGCCGCGCTCGCCTGAACGCTTCCTTCTCGGTGCCAGCGTCGAGAGCGCGAAGCTTGCGGCAGAGAAGGGTTGGACGCTGGTGTTCGCCGGCCATCTGAACGGCGATCCGGAAAATCTTCGGAAGACCTTCGAAGCCTATGAGCATACGACGGGCGGTAAGGTGCCGATCCTGGCGCTCGCAGCCTTCGCGGCCGAAAGCGAGGCGTATGCCCGCGAACGCGTCGGACAGCTGCGCATCGTCAAGCTCTTCCTGCCCAGCGGCCAGAGCGTCAACGTCGGCACCCAGGAGCAGGCGGCTGAATTCGCGCGGCAGGCAGGCTTCTCCGACTTTAGGACCGAAGAGAAGGCGCCAAGCGTGCTGCATGGCACGGCGGCGCAGATCCGCGACGAGCTTGACGCGCTCCATCGCCGCTACGGAGTTGAGGAATTCGTGCTCGATACGCCAGCACTGACCGCGGCCGAACGGCTCAATTCCATAGAATTGCTCGCCAAAGAACGCCTTTCCCTCGTTGCCTGAACGCCTATTCCAGGAGGATCATCATGGCTCAAAAACACGTCACTTTCGGTATCATGCTGCAAGGTCCCGGCGGCCACATGAATGCCTGGAAGCATCCGAGCGTGCCTGCCGATGCCAGCACCAATCTCAACTTTTTCGTCGAGACGGCCCGCAAAGCTGAGGAGGCAGGGATTGCCTTCGCTTTTGTTGCCGATGGCCTCTATATCAACGAGCAATCGATCCCGCATTTCCTCAATCGCTTCGAGCCGCTGACGATCCTGTCCGCGCTTGCCGCCTTCACGACCAAGCTTGGCCTCGTGGGCACGGTTTCGACATCCTATAGCGATCCCTTCACCATCGCCCGGCAATTCGCCTCGCTCGATCTCATCAGCGGCGGTCGCGCCGGCTGGAACGCGGTGACCTCACCGCTCGAAGGTTCCGGCCGCAACTACAGCCGCGAGCACCCCGAGCATGAGCTGCGCTATGAGATCGCCGACGAATATCTCGATGCCACCAAAGGCCTGTGGGACTCTTGGGATGACGATGCCTTCGTGCGCAACCGCGAGACCGGCGTCTATGCCGATAAATCGAAGCTGCATCGCTTGAACCACAAGGGGCGATTTTTCCGCATCGAAGGCCCCCTCAATATCGGCCGCTCCAAACAGGGGCAGCCCGTGGTGTTCCAGGCCGGCGCCTCCGATTCCGGCATCCGGCTTGCCGGCAAGCACGCCGATGCCGTCTTCACCAATGGCGGACCACTGGAAGATGCGAAAACCTTCTACAAGCAGGTGAAGCAGAGCGCGATCGCGCATGGCCGCTGTGCTACCGACGTCGGCATTTTTCCCGGCATCGGTCCGATCGTCGGCGCGACTGAGGAAGAAGCGGAGGCCAAGTACCAGGCGATCCGCAATCTCGTCACCATAGAGGAGGCGCTCGCCTATCTCGGCCGCTTCTTTGATCATCATGATTTCAGCGTCTATCCGCTCGATGAGCCTTTTCCGAATCTCGGCGAGATCGGCCGCAACAATTTCCGCGCTACCACCGACAGGATCAAGAAGACGGCGCGGGAGAAGGGGCTCACCTTACGCGAGGTGGCGCTCGACGCGGCAACGCCACGAACCTCCTTCATCGGCACGGCCGGGCACATTGCCAATGAGATCATCCGCTGGGTGGACGGAGAGGCCGCGGACGGCTTTATCCTCGGCTTCCCAGTGATCGGCGAAGGTTTCGACGATTTCTCCAAGCATGTCCTGCCGGTCCTGACCGAGCGCGGCTACTTCGATCCGGTGCTGAAGGGCGAGACGCTGCGTGATCACCTCGGCCTGCCATTCCGTGAAAGCCGTTATACGGCCAAGCAAGAAGGCATCGAACCCGCAAAGGCCGTCGGCGCCTGAGCCCGGACGATCTCCATGAACGCCATAATCAAGCCCGCTTCGGTCGCCGATCAAATCGAGATAGCGATTGCCGATTACCTCAGCGAGATCATCGCGCTCAGGCATGACCTGCATCGATATCCCGAACTCGCCTTTCAGGAGCACCGCACGTCCAAGAAGGTTGCCTCGTTGCTTGCCGAGTGGGGCTACGATGTTGTCTCCGGCATAGCTGGCACCGGCGTCGTCGCAACCCTCAAGCGGGGCGATGGGCAGCGTAGCCTGGGCATCCGTGCCGATATGGACGCGCTGCCCATTGAGGAGGTAACCGGGCTTGACTATGCCAGCAGCAATCCCGGCGTCATGCATGCCTGTGGCCACGATGGGCATACGTCGATCCTCCTGGCGGCCGCCCGCTATCTTGCCGAAAGCGGCAGATTCAGCGGCACACTGCGGCTGATCTTCCAGCCGGCCGAGGAAATCGGCGCCGGTGCGCGCAAAATGCTGTCGGATGGGCTTTTCGATCGGTTTCCGGTCGATGCGGTCTTCGGGCTGCACAATTGGCCCGGTGTTCCAACGGGTCAGTTCGGCTTCGTTGCCGGCCCGGCGATGGCCTCTGTCGATCAGGCCGTCATCAAGATCGTCGGAAAGGGCGGTCATGGTGCCGAGCCGCATCGGGCCGTCGATCCCGTGCTGGCGTCTGCCTCCTTCATCACGGCGCTTCAAAGCGTTGTTTCCCGGAATATCGACCCACAGGACATGGCGGTCGCGACGGTTGGCTCCATTCATGCGGGCTCGGCGTCCAACGTCATTCCGGAAAGCGTCGAGATGAAGCTGACTATGCGCGCCTTCAGCGAACAGGTGCGCACGAGGCTGCAGGAGCGGATTCCCGCCCTCGCGCGTGCGCAGGCAGAAAGCTTCGGGGCGGTTGCCGAAGTGAATTATCGCCTGGGCTTTCCGGCGCTCGTCAACCATGCCGATGAAACCGCCTTCGCTCGCAATGTTGCCTTGACGGCGCTCGGGACCGCCGCGGTGGAAACGGATTTCCGGCCGCGGACGGCAAGTGAAGATTTCGCCTTCCTGCTGAAAGCCAAGCCCGGGAGCTATCTCTTCGTCGGCAATGGCGACAGCGCGCCCCTGCACAGCGCCCAGTACGATTTCAACGACGCGATCATCGCGCCCGCGGCCCGCTACTGGGTGCGGCTCGCCGAAACCTTCCTCGCGAATGACAACAGGTGACCGACATGAGCGATACATTTCTCTATACGACCCCGCGCGATCCCCGCGCAAAGCCGCTGATCGACGAGCTGATCCATGAATATGACAGCCGCTACGGCAACTATTTCAATGCCGAAGGGGCGGCTGCCGAACTCAATCGCTATCCGCCGGAGGCCTTCACGCCGCCGCATGGCAATTTCCTGCTTCTGTTGCGAGGCGGGGAGACGATCGGCGGCGGCGCTTTCAAGCACTATGACGACCATACCGCCGAATTCAAACGGATATGGACACGGCATGATCTGCGCCGTCAGGGACTGGCGCGCACATTGCTGGTCGAGCTGGAGGCCCAGGCGGCGCGGCAGGGCTATCGCCGCATCTATCTGACGACCGGCTTCCGCCAGCCAGAGGCCGTCGGTCTTTACCTCAACAACGGCTACACGGCGCTCTTCGATACCTCAGTCGATCCGGAAGTCTACAAGAGCCTGCCTTTCGAGAAGAATATCAGCCACTTGGCATTGTCCTATGTCGCCGAAGCTTCCGGCTCGCAGCAACGTTTGGCCGCTGCCGGACGATAGTGTCGGCCTGGATCAATCACAATCACAAGGGGTAAGCATCATGGCGCTGACGACGGATTTTGCAGGTGTCGATCGAGGCACTGGAGCCGCCGAGACGAAAACTGATTATTCGCGTTATCGCATCGTGCCTGCCAGGCATCCCGGTCGTATTGCCGGCACGATCTTTGCTGCTCTCGTCATTGCGGTCGTCCTCTATTCGACCTTCACCAATCCGCGCTGGGGTTGGGGTGTCTTTGCCCAATGGTTCTTTGCCGAGCCCGTGCTCGTGGGACTCGGCAGGACCCTGCTTCTGACGGCGCTCGCGGCGGTTTCCGGCTCCATTCTCGGGACCGCGCTGGCACTGGCGCGCGTGTCGAAGTCGCCGCTGCTTGCAAGCCTCTCATGGGGTTATATTTGGCTGCTGCGTTCTATCCCGATGATCGTGCTGCTCTTGGTTCTCAACAATCTCGGCTATCTCTATGAAACCATTCGCATCGGGATTCCCTTCACCGACAAGATATTGGTCGATTATCCGACCACTCAGCTGCTGACGCCGTTTGCCGCAGCCTTTCTCGGATTGACGCTGAACCAGTCGGCCTTCTTTGCCGAAATCGTGCGCGGCGGCATCCTGTCGGTCGATCAGGGGCAGCTGGAAGCGGCCGCTGCTCTCGGTCTGCCGCGCCGCCGTCAGGCCTTCCGGATTGTCCTGCCTCAGGCGATGCGCTCCATCCTCCCGACCGGCTTCAACGAGATCATCGGCCTCGCCAAGAGCACGTCCATGGTCTACGTGCTGGCCTTACCGGAGCTCTTCTACACGGTACAGGTCATATATCGCCGGAATCTGGAAGTCATTCCGCTCTTGATGGTGGCAACCGTCTGGTATCTGGTCATCATGACGGTGCTGTCGATCGCCCAACACTATATCGAGCGCTATTTCTCCAAGGGCGCATTGCGCAATCCGGCGCCCTTGCACTTCCCGTCTTATTTTCAGCGCTTCCGGCGACCGTTGTCTGCGTCATTGACCAACGCAAATGGTGTGGCGTCCGGAAACCAAGGACACGTTGCCGACTGGCGGGCCAAGGGCGGGGCCGTGCGCATCCACGGCATTTCGAAGAGCTTCGGAACGCTAAAGGTTCTCGACGATGTCGAACTCAACCTGCCGGCCGGCAGCGTGACGGCCATCATCGGCCCCTCGGGTTCCGGAAAATCGACCCTGCTGCGCGCCATCAATCATCTCGAGCGCGTCGACAGCGGCTTCATCTCCGTAGATGGCGAACTCGTCGGCTACACGCAGAAGGGCGACGTGCTCTATGAGCTCAAGGAGAAGGACATTCTGAAGCGCCGGACCGACATCGGCATGGTATTCCAGAACTTCAACTTGTTCCCGCATCTCACTGTTTTGGAAAACATTATCGAGGCGCCGATACAGGTGCGGGGATTGAGCCGCGACGAAGCAGTGGCATTTGCCAGGGAATTGCTTACCCGTGTCGGTCTCAGCGACAAAATCGATGCCTATCCTCGCCGGCTCTCCGGCGGCCAGCAGCAGCGTGTTGCCATCGCCCGCGCCTTGGCACTCCGGCCGAAGGTCCTTCTCTTCGACGAGCCGACGTCGGCACTCGATCCTGAACTCGTGGGCGAAGTGCTCGGTGTGATCAAGGAGCTTGCGCGTACCGGCACGACGCTCGTCATTGTCACCCACGAGATCGGCTTTGCCCGCGAGGTCGCCGATAGCATCGTCTTCATGGAGGGCGGCCACGTGATCGAAGCCGGCTCACCAACCCAGATTCTTAACGATGCGAGACATCCGCGCACGCGCGCTTTCCTCGCCAAGGTTCTCTAGCAGTCGCAGGCAAGCATTCGACGCTCTGACGCAGCAGGCGTGCGGACCATTATAGCAGCATAAACAACTTATAATTGAAATGGAGAAGGGAAATGACATTCATTGAGAGAGCAAAATATATCGTTGCCGGCGTCCTGACGGCGGTAGCAATAAGTGGGACGCCGACGATTGCGGCCGAAAAGTTCAACCTGAGCCCGGATACATCCAATCGCATCCGCGCCGAGAAGGACGAGGCAGCGATCAAGGCGATTGCGCCGGGCTTCAAGTTCGTCAATCCCGGCAAGTTCACGGTCGCGATCAACCCGTGGGATCCGCCGATTGCTACCTATGCGACCGACGCGAAGACGGTCGTCGGCACCGATCCCGATTTCGCGCAGTTGCTCGCCGACTCCCTCGGCCTGCAGCTTGACCTGGTGCCGGTCGCCTGGGAGGACTGGCCGCTCGGCGTCTCCTCAGGAAAGTATGATGCTGTCATTTCCAACGTGACGGTCACGGAAGAGCGCAAGCTGAAGTTCGATTTCTCCACCTATCGCAGGGACGTGCTCGGCTTCTACGTGAAGGCCGACAGCAAGATCACCTCGATCAAGGAGCCAAAGGATGTCGCGGGCCTGAAGGTCATTACCGGGGCCGGCACCAATCAGGAGAAGATCATTCTCGAATGGGACCGGCAGAATGTGGCAGCCGGCCTGAAACCGATCGAGGTCCAATATTACGACGATCGCGCAGCCGCCGATCTTGGCTTGCAGTCCGGTCGCGCAGATGTCGAATTTAATCCGAATGCGACACAGGCCTATAAGGCCGCCATCAACGGCACGAGGAAGCTCGTCGGCACAGTCTCGGGCGGTTGGCCGCTGACGGCTGAAATCGCCGTGACGACGAAAAAGGGCGCTGGCCTTGCCGACGCCGTCACCCTCGCACTCAACGATCTGATCAAGAACGGCAAATATGGTGAAGTGCTGAAGCGCTGGAGCCTGACAGCCGAAGCGGTCGATCAATCCAAGACCAACCCTGCGGGCCTGCCGAAGAGCGGTTCGTAATGTTGGTCGGGCGGACCGGCGTCAGTGGGGCTCACGTCGGTCCGCTCCCATCCATCTCAAATGGAGAAACAGGTTCCGTGTCTATCCGCATTAACTTCAAAACTATGCT
This sequence comes from Hyphomicrobiales bacterium, assembly GCA_900468625.1. Taxonomy (GTDB): domain Bacteria; phylum Pseudomonadota; class Alphaproteobacteria; order Rhizobiales; family Rhizobiaceae; genus Rhizobium. The sequence goes on along the minus strand of UBUL01000039.1, from coordinate 130,438 downwards.
GGCAGCCGCAGTGGCGCTTACCTTGACCGGCCTTGCTCCGGCAATGGCAGCTGAAGATTTCGATCTGAGCCCGGAACAGCCGGGACGTCTTCACGCGGCGAAAAACGAAGCGGCGATTGCCGCAATCCCAAAGGATTTCAAGTTCGTTACGCCAGGCACATTCACCGTGGCAGTCGCGCCCGGCGGTCCTCCGCTTGCGACCTATGCGACGGACGCCAAGACGGTCGTCGGCGCAGATCCAGATTATGCCAATGCCGTTGCCGATGCGCTCGGCCTTAAGCTCGAGCTTGTCCCGGTCGCCTGGATCGACTGGCCGCTCGGGCTGACCTCGGGCAAATATGATGCCGTGATCTCCAATGTCGGCGTCACCGAGCAGCGCAAAGAGAAGTTCGATTTCTCCACCTATCGCCAGGGCCTGCACGGTTTCTTCGTCAAGAACGACAGCAAGATCGGGTCGATCAAGGAGCCGAAGGACGCGGCTGGTCTTCGCGTCATCGTCGGCGCCGGTACCAACCAGGAGCGCATCCTGCTGAAATGGAGTAGCGAGGATGTCAAGGCCGGCCTGAAGCCAATTGAGCTGCAATATTATGATGACGATGCGGCCAGCCTTCTGGCTCTGCGGTCCAATCGCGCCGACGTCATCGTGCAGCCGCATGCCCAGCTTGTCTACATCGCTGCCCGCGACAAGGACATCAAGCGCGTGGGTACGCTGAGCGCCGGTTGGCCGGATCGCTCCGATGTCGCGATCACCACGCGCAAGGGCAGCGGTCTCGCGGCGGCGCTGACGCTTGCGACAAACGGACTGATCAGGGATGGCACCTACGCCAAGATCCTCGACCATTGGCACCTTGCGGAAGAAGCGCTGCCGAAGTCGGAAACCAATCCGCCAGGCCTGCCGAAATTTTGAGGAGACAGCCGCATGAGCCGCCCAGCCCCGTCGATCAGCCATATCGGCTTTCTTACACCAGGAAACTATCCGGACGAAGATCCGCTGACCGGCCTGGAACAGACGCTGCAATTGCTCGAATATGGCGAAGAGAGGGGATTTGGCAGCGCCTGGGTTCGCCAGCGCCATCTCGAACCTGGCATCTCTTCGGCAAGTGCCTTTCTGGCCGCGGCGACGCAGCGCACGCGCCGTATGGAGCTCGGCACTGCCGTCATCCCCATCGGCTATGAAAGCCCGTATCGGCTTGCCGAGGATCTGGCGACCGTGGATGTGCTGTCGCGCGGGCGCTTGAATATCGGCTTGAGCGCTGGGCGTCCGTTGCATGCCGACCTCATTGGTCCGCTCGCCTTCGACGGCGATTGGGAGAGTTACGATTTCTCCCATCAAAGGGTGCTGCGTTTCGCCGAAAATCTGAAGGGAACGTATGTCGGCAATCACGATACGCTCATCAAGACGCCGTTCGGTCCGCAGCGTCCTCGTCTGCAGCCCTATGCGAAGGGGCTGATCGATCGCCTCTGGTATGGCGGCGGCTCGCTGCGGTCTGCCGAATGGGCTGGACGCAATGGTTTCAATCTGCTGATCGGCAATGTCACGACGGGCGAGCACACCGATGATTTCTTCGTTGCGCAGTCACGGCAGCTGGAAACCTATCGCGCGTCCGGCGGCGATACCAGGCGCGTGGCGCTCGGCCGGGTCATCGTGCCTTTCGACAGCGCCGATGCGATCACCCGCAAGCGTTATACCGACTATGCCGCCGGCCGCCATGAGCGCACGCTGTCACCTCAGGGCGAGCGCCGTACATTGTTCGCGCGCGATCTTGTCGGCTCGTCCGACGAGATCCTCGAACGTTTGCGCAGCGATCCGATTCTGTCCCATGTCAGCGAATTCCGGCTCGAGCTGCCTTATGAGTTTCATGACGAGGAATATCGGCAGATCATCCACGACTTCGTGACATCGATTGCTCCGGAGCTTGGCTGGAAAGAGGCGACAGTCCTTCAGCGTTCGGCTTCCTGACGGTAGCACACCGACAGACCGGATCGGCGAGTGCAGATCCGGCCAATATGATGTCGATATCGGGAGAAGCGGCGTCCGACTGCCAATCAGCGGTCGTAGATGTTTCAAGTCGCTAGCTGGTGAGGCCGGACGGCGAGCAGGCGCAGGGCATTCATGGTGACCAGCACCGTGGCGCCGGTATCGGCGAGGATCGCCGGCCAGAGCCCGGTGATACCGATGATCGTCGTGACCAGGAACACACCCTTCAGGCCGAGAGCGATGCTGATGTTCTGGCCGATGTTGCTCATCGTGCGCTTGGAGAGTTCGATCATCTCGATGACATCTCCGACGCGGCCGTGCAGCACGGCGGCATCCGCCGTTTCCAGCGCGACATCCGTGCCTCCGCCCATGGCAATCCCGACGTCGGCGGCGGCCAGGGCCGGTGCGTCATTGATGCCGTCGCCGACCTTGGCGACACGAAAACCCTGCCGCCTCAGCTCGCCAACGATCCGCTGCTTGTCTTCGGGCAGCAATTGCGCCCTGACCTCGATGCCGAGCGTCTTGCCGATTGCCTGCGCCGTGCGCTGATTGTCGCCCGTCAGCATGACCGTCTTGATGCCGGCCTGGGTAAGCGCCTTGAGGCCGGCGGCCGTATCGGCTCGCGGTTCGTCGCGCATGGCCAGCAGTCCTGCAGCCACCCCCTTGGCAACGACAATCGAGACAGTCTTTCCTTCGTCATTGAGGGCAGTGATCCGGGCTGACTGTTCGGCCGTCAGCGAGATCCTGTCAGCGGCTGCTTGCGGCGACCCGAGGAACACGTCGATACCCTCGACGGTGCCGCTCACACCCTTGCCGCTGATCGCTTTTGCATCGATGACCTGAGGGATATCCGTTCCGGCTGCTGCGGCCCGGTCGAGGATCGCGCGGGCAAGCGGATGGCTGGATCCGGTTTCGAGCGCTGCCGCCAATCGCAGTACCTCCGTATCGCTGACGCCGAGGGCGACGATATCGGTGACCTTGGGCTTGCCTTCGGTCAAAGTGCCGGTCTTGTCGAACGCGACGGCGGTGATCTTGCCGATATTCTCAAGCACGGCGCCGCCCTTCAGCAGCAGGCCGCGCCGTGCGCCGGAGGAAAGCGAGGCTGCGATTGCCGCAGGTGTCGAAATGACGAGAGCGCAAGGGCAGCCGATCAGGAGTATGGCGAGGCCCTTGTAGACCCACTCGCTCCACGCGCCGCCCCAAAATAGCGGAGGGGTGATTGCCACGAGGGCGCCGACAGCGACCACACCGGGCGTGTAATACCGGGAGAAGCGATCAATGAAACGCTCGGTCGGAGCCTTCGATTCCTGCGCTTCCTCGACCAGCCTGACGACCCGGGCGATGGTATTGTCGGATGCCGCAGCCGTCACGCGGACCCGCAGCGCGGCATCGCCGTTGACCGTGCCGGCGAAGACGACCGCATCGACACCCTTGCGAACGGGCGTGCTTTCGCCGGTGACCGGCGCTTCGTCGATGGCGCTTTGGCCGGAGAGAATGACACCATCGGCGGGAATGCGGTCACCGGGACGAACCAGGATGACGGCGCCGACGGCGAGGCTTTCGGCCTGCACTTCCAGTGTCTTGCCATTTTCCTCGACGAGGGCGGTCTTGGGCACCAGATCCGTCAGGGATTGAATGCTGGCGCGCGCCTTGCCGGCGGCAACACCCTCCAGCAATTCGCCGATCAGAAACAGGAAGACGACGGCCGCTGCCTCCTCGCTGGCGCCGATGACGACGGCGCCGACGGCTGCGATCGTCATCAGCATCTCGATCGAGAACGGTGTTCCGGCCCTTGCGGCCATGAAGGCACGCCGGGCGATCGGCAACAGGCCCACAAGCATGGCGGCGGTAAAGATCCAGGCGTCCAGGGCGGGAACGAGCTGGCCGATAGCCCAGGCCGCGGCCACAGCAATGCCCGTGACGATGGTCAGGCGGCCCTTGGCCGATTTCCACCATGGTCCCGAAGCAGGTCCGTGATCGTGCCCATGAAGGTCGGCAACAGCCGCATCGCGCGCCTCGGGGGCGTGGCTATGCCCGGCATGGTCATGCCGATGGCCGGCGGCTCCATGATCATGGCCGCTGTGCCCGGCATGGTCGTGAGCATCGGACTTATGGTCATGTCCGCAGCCGCAGGCATGATCGTCCTTTTCGACCTTCGGCAAGGGGGCGTTGCTTTGCGGCAGCGGGAAAAGCTTATAGCCCAGCCCCGTGACTCGCTTGGCTATGTTTGGCAGAAGATCGGGATCGGCGTGATGCTTGACCGTCATGGTGCCGGCGGTGACCGAGACGGAAACATCCTCGACGCCTTGCAGGCGGCGCACGGCTGTGTCGATTTTCGCGGCGCAGGAAGCGCAATCCATGCCTTCGACGCGGTAGCGGCTCTGTTGTGTTGTCGACGTCATCTTCTGGTTCCGGATTAACTCTGGGAACCATTGCTACATCCTCTAGCCACTAGAGGGACAAGAGCGGTTTTGCGGATTTTTAACAGGTGTGCCCCGCCGGCGTTGACCGTCGGCGAGTGCTGGCGCGAAGGGATTTCCGGATCTACAGCTTCAGAAGAACCTTGCCGGCCTTGCCAGGCGCCAGCGAGGATTTTACCGCTTGCGCAATCTCGGTGATGTCATAGGCCGCTTCCACCGGCAGCTTGACCTCGCCCGAGGCGACCCGCGCGATCAGTTCGCTGATCAAACGCCGTCGCTCATCCGCAGACATGGCGGCGCTGACCTTGATACCCCAGAAGCCTTTGATCGTCAGCTGCTTGAATATGACCGCCCTTGACGCGATCTGCATCGGCTTGCCGGCGGCGGTGCCGAAGGAAACCAAGAGACCATTTTCGCTCAAAAGGTCGGCAAGATCGTTACTCGCAACACCGCCGACGGAGTCGACGGCAGCGCGGATCGGCGCGTCGCCGACCATGGCACGGACCTTCGATTTCCAATCAGAAGACGCGGTCGAGACGGCATTCCCTATGCCGAATGCGGACAGCTCATCGATGCCGCCATCGCGCCGGACGAGATTGATCATGTGGATGCCGCGGCTGCGCGCCAGCATGGCCAGCGTCTTGCCGACCGCGCCGTTGGCCGCGTTCTGGACGATCCAGTCGCCTCTTTCGACACGCAGCGATTCCAGAAGCGCAATGGCGCTGAATGGCATGGCGATGAGCTGGGCGGCGGCTTCGTCGCTAATGACATCCGGAACGGGAACGAGGCTGGCGGCCGGCGCCGTGAATTGCTCGGCCCATGTGCCGTGCACGCCGGCCGCAACGACGCGCTTGCCGATCAACGTCTTGTCGACGTCAGATCCCACTGCATCGACGACGCCTACGGCCTCGCTGCCGCCGATGGCCGGCAGGAGCGGCTTGTAGCCATAGGCTCCGCGCACTGTCCAAAGATCGTGATTGTGGATGGGAGAGAGAATCGTGCGAATGCGCACATCTGTTGCGGCGGGCTCTGGCAGCGGCATGTCGGCCAGATAAAGGACGTCAGCCGGATCGCCGAAGACATCGTGGATGGCACTACGCATTTTATCTTCCTTATCTGTTGACTTGCTGGTCCGGACTGGATCAGAGGCTGCCGGGCGCGGAAAGCACTTGTTCCGTGGCGAGCATCGCCTGGTCGAGCGGTGTCCTGTCTCTTCCAAGCTTGGCCAGGATCGCTGCCCCGAGCCACAGGCTATAGAGCGAACGAGCCGTCTTCTCCGGGATACAGGATGGTGAAATGGAACCGTCCTCGCGCCCCTCGGTTATTGTTTTGGTAAGGCGGCGAAGGAGATCCTCGACGCCACCGAGCAGGATCACGCGCATGTTGTCCGAGAGATCGGAGATTTCAGCGGCAAGCTTCACGACCAGGCACCGGTCCGCGAGACTGGCCGTGTTGCCATCGGAGAGCCAGGCGTCCCAATAGTGCATCAGTCGTTGGCGACCATTGCCCTTCCAGCCGAAAAGCGCATCGAGGCGCTCCGCATAGTCGGCGCAATATTGTTTCAGCAAGGCGCAGCCGAAAGCCTCTTTGGATGCAAAATAGTAATAGAACGAACCTTTCGGCACGGCGCTCTGTTCAAGCAGTTCTTTGAGGCCGACACCTCCGAAACCCTTGCGCAGCACCAATTCCCGCCCGATTGCGAGAATATGGCTCCGAGTCAGCTCTGATTTCTTTTTTGTCACCATGGGCGGTGCGTAACAAATAATCGACCGGTCGTCTATAAACTCGATGTTGTTCGCTCTCAGATCAGCGCGAGTGCTGCAAGCGAGAGGATCAAAGCCGGGAGCATGACGACGGCGCCGATTTTCAGGAAGGCCAGCGCGCCTATGTGGAGGCCTTCGCGCCTAAGGGCCGCAAGCCAAAGGATGGTGGCGAGCGAACCAGTAACCGACAGGTTGGGACCGAGATCGACGCCGATCAGCACTGCGCCAGCAATGGAATCAGGAACATGCGCTGCCTGCACCGCGCTGCCGGCGAAAAGGCCGGCCGGCAGATTGTTGACGAGGTTGGAGAGGATTGCGACCGAAAGCCCCGCCGCCCCGACTGCCTGCGTTTGCGATTGTGTCGCGAGCGATGCAAGCTTGTCGGACAGGAGAGCGGTCAGGCCGGTATGATTGACCGCCTCGACGATTACGAAGAGGCCTGCAACCAGAGGTAATACGCTCCAGCTTATCCCGGCTATCGTTTCCACCGGATTTTGCCGTGTGAGCGCGAGAACGATGATAGTTGTGACGACGCCTGCGGCAAATGTCGGGATGCCGAGGTCGAGATTCATGGCCGAGGCGCCGATCAGAATGACAGCGGTGACCACAAGCCCCCATCCGGCCAGGCGGGCGCTGTGCGAAAGGGCCGGCTCCTCCACATCGCGTGCGATGGTATCTTCTTTCAGTGCTCGTCTCTGTACGCAGTAAAGGCAGGCGAACGTCGTGATGATCGAGACGATCGACGGCATGAGGAAAGTCTGCATCCAGCGCGTGAGCGGCGGCATATCGCCGCCGGCGAAGATGACGAGATTCGCGGGATTGGAGATCGGCAGCACGAAGCTTGCGGCATTGGCGATGAAGGCGCAGACCAGAAGGTAAGGCAGGGGGTCTTTCACCCGCGCCGCTCGGCATGCCGCATAGACGGCCGGTGTAAGCACGACGGCGGTCGCATCGTTGGACAGGAAGACCGTCACGATCACGCCGACGATATAGACGAGCAGGAACAGCCGGCGAGGCGAGCCCTTGGCATGCGAAGTGGCGATCGCCGCCACCCAGTCGAACAGGCCTTCACGCCTGGCAAGTTCCGACAGAAGCATCATGCCGATCAGGAACAGATAGACGTCGAAACCCTTGGATATGCCTGCCCACACGTCGGCGGGGCCGATGAGACGGAAGGCTAGGAGAAGTGCCGCACCGACAACTGCCCAGATCGCTTCCGGCCAGCGGAACGGGCGCGCGACGACGCCGAGGGCGGTCAGGCCGGCAATGCTCCAGGTAATCGCGGATTCCGTCATTCGGCTCGTCTCGGATTTGAGATGGGAGCGGATATGTAGCACCGTGACATTGCAGCGCAACCGGATATCAGGATGCTGCCAGACAAAATCCTGCGGGGAGCGTCGACATAAGACGGCATTACGCTTTTTTCGGCTTGCTCTCCACCGTTGTTTTATCATGCGATTTGTTGGCCCGCTCGACGAGTACGGAACATTCGGCATGGCGGATGACGTATTCGACGGTCGAGCCGAATATCCGGTCGAGAATATCGGAAACATGCGTCGCAAGGACGATCAGGTCGGCATTCTTCTCCTTGGCGACGGTCAGCAGCGTTTTCGACGCCGTACCTGTGCGCACCTCGATTGAGGCGATGATGCCGAGGCGCCTGCATAGGCCATCGAGCTTGTCTTCCGCTTCCTTGATGACGGATACCGCCCAATCGTCCGGGCCTTCGTGTCCCGAGGCAAGCCGTTCGATGACATGGACAATGATCAGTTCCCCGCCTGGCGACAAAAGGGCGCTGGAGGTACGCAGCAGGCGTTCGGCGCGCTCGCGTGATCCCAACCCTATCGCGCAAATGATTTTGTCGTACATCGCATTCTCCCAAACGTCCCGGCCCGCTGCCGCTATCAACTTCGTGTACAATTTCTCCGGTTAAACTTGTCCGGAGAAGTAAGCGGGCGCTCAGCACATCGACAATGGCGGCAGCCGTCAAGCCTTACCGTCGAAATGAGGCTGATCAATCAGATCTGTTCGTCTCCGGCGTCGGTCGCGCCCAGCTGGCCATACGCGGGTTTTCATGCAGTCAATCTCCAAGGTTTCGTTCGGCATCGGCGTTGCTGTCAGCGATGCGTTCATAGGCCGCGAAGCTTTGAAGGGGCATTGGATTTCATGGCGCATGCGTTGCGGGAGCCGCCGGAAATGGCCGCCTTCTTCTTAATGTTACGCTTGAATATCGCCGTTGACGGGACGAAGCGCGAACTCCGACAGGATGCTGTTTTCCATGATTTGCCGAGGACTCCACTGCGTCACTCTGGCAAGTGGACTCATCGTCTCCATTCATTGTAATTATATTGTATGCATGCAATATCGTTATTGATTGCATATTCCCGGAAGGCCGATTCAGGAGTGATGCCGCCATGGATACCGTATATCCCCCGCTGAGCCCGTTGCAGACCGGCCTTCGTTGCCGTTGTCCGCGTTGCGGGCAGGGACGTCTGTTCGATGGATTCCTGACACTGCGCAAGCAATGCGAAGCCTGCGGACTCGACTATTCCTTTGCGGATCCTGCCGATGGACCGGCGTTCTTCGTCATTTGCTTTGCCTGTATTCCAAGCGTTCTGCTCGGGGTCTGGCTGGAGGTGGCTTTCTCCGCTCCGGTCTGGGTCCAGTTCCTCGTGACCGGCCCCTTTATGCTGGCGACCTGCATCCCACCTCTACGCCCCCTGAAGGGCTGGTTGGTTGCGAGCCAATATTTCTACAAGGCCGAGGAAGGCAAGCTCGCCCGCCTGCCGGCAACCGAGACGCCGCACTCAGCGAGTTAAATTCTGTGGGCTTCATCTCGAATTGATGACTGCTACGGCGAGATAGATGAGGGCACCACTATGCCATGTGGACGGCATGGTTACGTTCGAAGGTATATTTGACGATGGTTTGATCAAAAGATGAAGCGGCTGGAGCAGCAGTTTTGAGGTGGTGCTCCTCACGATAAATAGCGTCGATTAGCCTGGAGATATCCGAAATGTGGGATTGGTTCCCTATCGTCTTCATCCTGTTCAAGGTTCTCGTGTTAGGCACGGGCATGTTCTTCGCCATCAAGTGGCATCACGATCAAGGGAAGCAGAAATAACGAAACCAGCGGAGCGCAAGCGCCCGCCGAACGCACCCTTGACGCCTGAGATTAAAGCGAAATTCTCTGCGCTCAATGCCGGATATCAACCCTTCGGCGTCGCAGCGCCTATGCCGCACTGCACATTTCGCTAAATAAATCACCCTTCGTGTCAAAAAAGTATCAGTCGAGCGTACAAGGCGTAGTAGCGGCAGGCGTTTATGAGGGGTAGGTTTACCACATAGAAGACGCGATGGCCTCTGGGAGGAGGCGCCGTAACCGTAAAAAGCGCGGACGGACGAAAGGAGGCCTGCCGATGAATCCCGATTTGGAAGTGGTCGCGATCGGCAGCGGAGAATCCTTCAAGGCCTGGGAGCATGGCTATCCCTACCGCACGGTTCGCTGGCATTTTCATCCCGAATACGAAATCCACCATGTCGTCGCGACGACGGGGCAGTATTTCATCGGTGACTTCATCGGCGAGTTCGAGCCGGGCAATCTGGTGCTGACGGGGCCAAACCTGCCGCATAATTGGGTGAGCGACGTACCCGTTGGCGTCACTCTGCCGCTGCGCTGCCGCGTCTTGCAGTTTTCCGAATCCTTCTTTGCCGATGCCAGCAAGGTCTTCCCGGAATTGTCGGCTTGCGCCGGCATCCTGGAGACGAGCCGCCGTGGCGCGCTCTTCACGCCGGAGACTGCGGCCATTGTCGGACCCATCCTCGGCGAATTGGTTCAAGCGACCGGCATTCGCCGTATCGAACTCTTCATGAATATTCTCGACGCGATGAGCAGCGCTCAAGGCACGCGCACACTCGCGAGCGCCGGCTATCAGCCGGACCCATCGGGCTTCATGTCCGCCGGGGTCAACCAGGCGCTGGCCTATATCAACACGCACCTGACCGAACCGTTCAGCGAATGCGATCTTGCCGAATTGACCGGCCAAAGCCCCAGCGCCTTTTCGCGCAGCTTCCGCCGCCATACGGGCATGGCGCTGGTGCAATATGTCAATCGGCTGCGCGTCAACTTCGCCTGCCATCTGCTGATGAGCAAGGCTGAGATGACGATCACCGACATCTGCTTTGCGGCAGGCTTCAACAATATCTCGAACTTCAATCGGCGTTTTCTGGATCAGAAGGGCATGGCGCCCTCCCGGTTCAGATCGCTCCTGGCACAGCACGCACGCGCGGTGGAGGCCGCCTAGCAAAAGGGAGGACAAGGAGGAGAGATAAAATTCAGGGCAAGCGAACGGGCAGGCACCTTTGCCGTCCGAAGGAGAAGGCTTGTCCAAAATTTACCGCCACATCGGCCGGATGGCCGCCGTTGGTGGGCACCAAACAAGAGCATCGCGTGCGGACAGCCGTGATGATCGAGGGAAACCATTACAAGTGGAACGGAGAAATTCCAATGCACCATTTCGCACTGAAAATCGCAGGCGCAGCCGCGCTTGGCGTCGGTCTTCTGGCCGGCACATCCGCCTTCGCACAGTCGGCCAAGGTGACGGACGCGACTGTCGCCTTTCTCATGCCCGACCAGAGCTCTACGCGCTATGAAGAGCACGATTTCCCCGGTTTCCAGGCCGAGATGAAGAAACTCTGCGCCGGCTGCAAGGTCATCTACCAGAATGCCAATGGTGACGCTTCGCGTCAGCAGCAGCAGTTCAATTCGGCTATCTCGCAGGGTGCGAAGGCGATCGTACTCGACCCGGTGGACTCAACGGCCGCTGCTTCGCTGGTCAAGCTGGCGCAAAGCCAGGGCGTGAAAGTTATCGCCTATGACCGTCCGATCCCGTCGGCCGCTGCCGATTACTATGTCTCGTTCAACAATGAAGAGATCGGCAAGATGATCGCCAAATCGCTGGTCGATCACCTAAAGGCCAAGGGCGTGAAGGCGGGCGACGGTGGTCTGCTCGAAATCAACGGGTCGCCCACTGACGCTGCTGCCGGGCTGATCAAGAAGGGCATCCATGCCGGTCTCGCCGATGGCGGCTACCAAGTGCTGGCGGAGTTCGACACGCCGGAATGGGCGCCGCCGAAGGCGCAGCAATGGGCAAGCGGCCAGATCACCCGCTTCGGCAAGAAGATCGTCGGCGTGGTTGCCGCCAATGACGGTACGGGCGGAGCGGCCGTGGCCGCCTTCAAGGCGGCCGGTTTCGATCCGGTGCCGCCGGTTACCGGCAACGATGCGACCATCGCCGGCCTGCAGCTCATCATTTCGGGCGACCAATACAATACCATCTCTAAGCCGAGCGAGATCGTTGCCGCTGCTGCCGCCAATGTCGCGATCGAGTTGCTCTCTGGCGAGACGCCGAAGGCCGACACGAAGCTCTTCGACACGCCGACCAAGCTCTTCACGCCGGCCTTGGTGACCTCTGAAAACCTGAAGGCCGAGATCATCGACAAGACCGTCAACGGCAAGCCGATCCAGACGCCGGACCAGCTCTGCAACGATCGATATGCCGATGGCTGCAAGAAGCTCGGCATCGGCAGCTGAGTTCTGCCTCCCAAGCTCCGGCCGTTTCGGTGGCCGGAGACCAACAGCATTCCAACCCGAGAAGGTGGCTGGTCATGAGTGACGCTTCCGATCATAGAACCCCGTCGGGCGAGCTTGTGCTCAGCCTCAAAGGCATCTCAAAACACTTCGGCGCCGTCTCGGCACTGACGGATATCGACCTCGATGTTCACGCCGGCGAAGTCGTGGCGCTTGTCGGCGACAACGGCGCCGGCAAATCGACGCTGGTCAAGGTTCTGGCCGGCGTCCATCAGCCGAGTTCAGGCACCATCACGTTTCGCGGCAAACGGGTGACCCTCAGCGATCCCGCAACCGCGCTCGATCTCGGCATTGCCACGGTCTTCCAGGACTTGGCGCTGTGCGAAAACCTCGATGTCGTCGCGAACATCTTTCTCGGCCGGGAACTGAACCCGATGCAGCTCGACGAAACCGCCATGGAGGTTCGCGCCTGGACGCTGCTCAACGAGCTTGCGGCGCGCATCCCAAGCGTGCGCATCCCGATCGCTTCGCTTTCGGGCGGTCAGCGGCAGACGGTGGCGATCGCCCGCTCGCTGCTGCTCGAGCCGAAGCTCATCATGCTCGACGAGCCGACCGCTGCACTTGGCGTCGCACAGACCGCCGAGGTGCTGAACCTGATCGAGCGCGTCCGCGACAAGGGGCTCGGCGTCATCATGATCAGCCACAACATGGAAGACGTACGCGCCGTTGCCGACCGCATCGTCGTTCTGCGCCTCGGCCGCAATAATGGGATCTTCTATCCCGACACGTCCAATCAGGAACTCGTCAGCGCCATCACCGGAGCCACGGAAAATGCCGTGTCGCGACGTGCCGTGCGCCGCCAGGCCCAACAGGAACTCAGAGAAGGGGGCCGGCCATGAGCGAGAACGGCAAGCAATCGACCCTGCTGCTCGACCGCAGCGATGTTCGCGTCAACCATGACACCGGACTTGGCGCAACCATCCGCTCCTCCATCGACAAGGTGCGCTCTGGTGATCTCGGCTCGCTGCCCGTCGTCGTTGGTCTGGTCATCATCTGGACTGTCTTCGGCACGCTCAACCCGACCTTTCTCTCCAGCAACAACCTCGCCAATCTGTTGTTCGACGCCTCGACCGTCGGCATCATCTCGCTCGGCATCGTCTGCGTGCTGATGGTCGGCGAAATCGATCTTTCCGTCGGTTCGATCAGCGGCTTTGCCTCGGCCATGGTCGGCATGCTCTGGGTCAACGAAGGTTGGCCGGTGGCCTTGGCCATCCTGGCCGCGCTTGTCGTCGGCGGCGTGATCGGCGCCATCTATGCCGTGCTGTTCAACCGGCTGGGCATGCCGAGCTTCGTTGCTACCTTGGCGGGCCTTCTCGCCGTGCTCGGCATGCAGCTCTATCTTCTCGGCGCGACAGGTTCTATCAATCTGCCCTACGGCTCGGCGATCGTGAATTTCGGCCAGTTGCTGGTCATTCCGCGTCCGCTTGCCTACGTCTTCGCGCTCGTTCCGGGGGCGGTCATGCTGGTCACCGGCTTGAGCGCAGTGCAGCGGCGCAAGCAGGCAAATCTCTCCGCTCCGTCTATCGGTAGACTGCTGGTAAAGGCGGCCGTCATCACCGTGGCTTTGGAATTCGTCGCCTTCTATCTCAACCAGGATCGCGGCATTCCCTGGATGTTCGCGTTGTTCATAGTGCTTGTTATCGTCATGGACTATGCGCTGACGCGCACCCAATGGGGCCGGTCGATGTCCGCCGTCGGCGGCAATCGCGAGGCGGCGCGGCGCGCCGGCATCAACGTCCGGCGGATCTATACCAGCGCTTTCGTGCTCTGCGCCATGTTCGCAGCCTTGGGCGGGGTGCTGGCGGCCGCGCGTCTCGCCTCCGCGAGCCAGCAGGCGGGCACCGGTGACGTCAATCTGAATGCGATCGCGGCGGCCGTCATCGGCGGCACCAGCCTCTTCGGCGGCCGCGGCAGCGCCTATTCCGCTCTTCTCGGCATCATCGTCATCCAGTCGATCGCCAGCGGCCTTACCATGCTCGATCTGTCGTCGGCGCTTCGTTACATGATCACGGGCGCAGTTCTTGCCATTGCTGTCATCGTCGACTCGCTCGCCCGCCGTTCCCGCGCCTCGCATGGACGCGGCTGATTTCTTCAAGAAGGTAAGGATTGTTATGAGACAGGATTTTGCCGGCAAGGTCGCCGCCATCACCGGGGCTGCCTCTGGAATTGGCCTGGAATGCGCCAAATCGCTATTGAACCAGGGCGCCAGCGTCGCCCTCGTCGACAGGGCGGAAGACAGCTTGAAAAGTCTCTGCGCCGAATTGGGGCCGAATGCCCATCCGGTCGTCGTCGATCTTTTGAAGCCCGAGAGCGTGGCGACCATGTTGCCGCAGATTCTCGACAGGTTCGGCAAGCTCGACATCTTCCACGCCAATGCCGGCGCCTATATCGGCGGGGAGGTTGCGGAAGGCGATCCCGACGCCTGGGACCGGATGCTGGATCTGAATATCAACGCGGCCTTTCGTTCGGTTCGAATGGTGCTGCCGCACATGATCGAACGCAAGACCGGCGATATCATCATGACGAGTTCGATTGCCGGCCTCGTGCCGGTGGTCTGGGAGCCGATCTACACGGCATCGAAGCATGCAATTCAGGCCTTCACCCACACGGTGCGGCGTCAGGTTGCCAAGCACGGCATCCGCGTTGGGGCCGTCGCGCCGGGACCGGTGGTGACGGCGCTGATCAGCGACTGGCCGCAGGCAAAGCTCGACGAGGCGATCGCCGCAGGCGGTCTCATGGAGGCGACGGAAGTGGCGGCGGCGGTCGTCTTCATGCTATCGAGACCGCGTAACATCGTAATCCGGGATCTGGTGATCCTGCCCTTGAGTACGGATCTCTGATGACGGCACCTTATTTCATCGGCATCGATGTCGGCACCGGCAGCGCCCGGGCCGGCGTTTTCGATGCGAATGGCCATCTGCTCGCCGCAGCCAAGCGACCGATCACCATCTGGCACGAGGCCGGCAGCATCGTCGAGCAATCGAGCGAGCAGATATGGAAAGCCGTTTGCCTCAGCGTCAGAGAGGCTGTCGCGATGGCAAAGATAGCGGCCGGTGATGTCGCCGGCATCGGCTTCGATGCGACCTGCTCGCTGGTCGCGGTCAAGGCGGATGGTCAGCCTGTGGCCGTTGGCCCGTCTGGAGACGCCGATCGCAACATAATCGTTTGGATGGATCATCGCGCCGCCGGCGAGGCGGCGGAGATCAACGCCGGAAATCACGCCGTGCTTCGCTATGTCGGCGGCCGCATCTCGCCGGAGATGGAGACGCCGAAGCTCTTGTGGCTGAAGCGAAATCTGTCGCAGTCTTTCGCCGCAGCCGACCATTTCTTCGATCTCGCCGATTATCTGACCTGGCGCGCGACGGGTTCGCTGCAAAGGTCCGTGTGTACGGTGACGTGCAAGTGGACCTATCTGGCCCATGAGAAGCGCTGGGATCGGCAATACTTTAGGGATATCGGGCTTGGCGAACTGGCGGACGAAGGCTTCGTGCGGATCGGAACCGAGATCGTCGAGCCGGGTACTTGCTTGGGCGACGGCCTGAACGAAGCTGCCGCCCGCGATCTCGGCCTTGCCATCGGCACGCCGGCCGGCGCGTCACTGATCGATGCCCATGCCGGCGGCGTCGGTACGCTGGGCGGGCAGGGGCCGGACGGCGATGCTGACGTCAAGAACCGGCTTGCTTACATCTTCGGCACGTCGGCCTGTTCGATGGCTTCGAGCGAAGGGGCTGTCTTCGTCGACGGCGTTTGGGGACCTTACTTCTCGGCGATGGTGCCTGGCCTTTGGCTGACCGAAGGCGGCCAGTCCGCTGCGGGTGCTGCGATCGATCATCTCGTCTCGATGCATCCTGCCGCTGGCGAAGCTCGCCAAAAGGCTGAAGCGGAGGGTCTTTCGCTTGTCGCCTGGCTCGACCGGCAGGCCACAACGGCAAGCGGCAACGCATCCGACGCGGTGCGGCTCGCACAATTGATCCAGGTCGTTCCCGAGTTCCTTGGCAACCGGTCGCCTCATGCCGATCCGGATGCGCGCGCCGTCATCTCCGGTCTCGGACTGGAAACCGGCATTGACGATCTGATCGCCCTTTATGTCGCCGGCCTCTGCGGCATTGGCTACGGCCTCAAACAGCTGCTCGATAAGCTCGCCCAGGATGGCATTGCCTGTGAACTCATCATTGCCAGCGGCGGTGCTGCCCAGAGCGGATTGGTGCGTCAGCTTCTGGCGGATACGACCGGCAGGCCGGTCGCCGTCGCCGATACGGAAGAGCCCGTTCTTCTCGGTGCGGCGATGCTTGGCGCCACAGCCAGCAGGCATTGTGGTTCGCTGGCGGAAGCCATGGCAACCATGTCGCGTCTGGCGAAGCGATTCGAGCCGGCGGACGGTGCTATCAAGGCGTTGCATGAACGGCGTTACCAAGCCTTCGAGCTGCTGCAATCGGCCGATCGCAGTATCCGCGCGATGATGGCACCGTAAATCCTGTTTCGGCTGCGATCCCTTATTGCCGATTGGATCCGTGATGCTGCGTCTGCGTGAAATTTGGGCTGGCATATCACGCCGGCCGGAGTTCCGCTGTTTCGAGCAATCACGGTGAAAGCGATATTTATCGCTCCAATTCATAAGTCTGTGCGAGGATGACCCTCTACTGCTTTGTCAATTACCGGCTAAATTGACCTCATACGATTGAGCCATCACGGCCCATCGCAGGAAAGGATGTCACCATGGATATCAAGAGGAACGGTACGCAGCCCTCTGGCAAAGGCCCTTCGGACTGGTTCACCGGCACGGTCCGCGTCGATCCGGTCTTTGCGGCCAATGACGCGCGCCGCGCCGCAGCCGCCAGTGTCACTTTCGAGCCCGGCGCGAGGACTGCGTGGCATACCCATCCGCGCGGCCAAACCCTGATCGTCACCGCCGGCCTTGGTTTCGTTCAGCGCGAAGGCGGCTCGATCGAGGAGATCCGGCCGGGGGACGTCGTCTGGTTCGAACCGGGCGAAAAGCACTGGCACGGCGCTTCGCCAACCACCGCCATGACCCATATCGCCATCCACGAACATCTCGACGGCAAGGTGGTGGATTGGATGGAGCATGTCACGGACGAACAATACCAGGGAAAATGAGGGCAAAGACGATGGTGGAAGGTATCGAGGAGCAAGGTCGTTGTCATCACTGGCGCCAGATCCGGCTTGTGATTGGCGCGGCACCGGCGCTTGCAGCGCTCACCTGGTCCAATGCGCAGTGCAAAGCCGACGGACTTTTCCTTGCCGTCGAGTATCGTATTCGCGGCTGATTGAATTCGGCGCAGTCCGGATGTCGCCATCGCGGCGGTGCTGGCCGTAGGCAGATAAGCATTCGGTTGCATCGCCGCGTTATCCTCGATCCATTGGCACGAATCGAGGATATCCGATGACCTCTGCTGAGCGTCCCATGCCGAGCGAAGCCGGCATTCTGCAGTTCATGGAGATCTGCGATTCCTTCTATCCGCCGGATGCGGTAACAGCATCCATCATGCAGCAGCGTCAATGGTATGACGCGCTCTGCGCGCGTTTCGATCGTGCCTTACCTGAGGGCATGCGGACCAGCGATGAAGTCGTCGCGGGAACCATCCGGACCAGGCGTTACAGGCCTGCGAATATCCGCACGGCAACGAACCTGCTCTACCTCCACGGTGGCGGTTTCGTCGTTGGTTCGCTCGAGAGCCATCATGCGATCTGCGCCGAGATTGCCGACCATGCCGGCGCCGAGCTGATCTCGGTCGATTATCGGCTGGCGCCGGAATATCGCTGGCCGACACAGACGGATGATTGTTTCAGCGTCCTCAAACAGCTTCTCGCCGAGAAGAAGTCCGTCGTGCTGATCGGCGACAGCGCTGGCGGCAATCTGGCGGCTGGACTGGCGGTGCGGGCGAAAGCGGAGGGGCTTTCAGGAATTGCCGGCCAGATCCTGATCTATCCCGCGCTCGGCGGCGATCTCGTCTCCGGCTCCTATGAGGAAATGGCCGAGGCACCGGGTCTGACGACGGCCGATGTCGCCTATTACCGCACCATCCTGCAGGCGCCAGAGGGCAATCCGGTCGCCGGGCCGCTTGCCTTGTCGTCCGTGGCAGGCCTTCCTCCCGCCTTCATTACGGTCGCCCATTATGATCCGCTGCGCGACGACGGCCGCAATTATGCGGCGCGTCTTGCGCAGGCCGGCATTGAAGTCTGGTTCCGGGAAGAGCCGCAGATGGTGCATGCCTGGCTGCGGGCGCGGCACATGAGCGAAGGCGCGGGCGTCGGCTTTGCCGCCATTTGCGCAGCGGCAAGCCGTTTTGCAGGTTCGCGCTGATCTACATCAGGTCGCGCGCGATACGCTTCTCCCCGAACGTCTTCCTGAAGATTTCGGCCTCACCTTCATAGGCAATGACCGAGGCGCTGATGACCCAGTCCTTTTCCGTGCAGGATATGGACGATGTCGCCACCGTGCGAACGAACCAGCCGGGGCGCCGCATATCACAGGTCCATGTCGAGGTGCCCGTCATCGACAGCGGATCGTCGGGCGCGATCGACCAGA
Source organism: Hyphomicrobiales bacterium (assembly GCA_900468625.1). Classification (GTDB taxonomy): domain Bacteria; phylum Pseudomonadota; class Alphaproteobacteria; order Rhizobiales; family Rhizobiaceae; genus Rhizobium. The sequence goes on along the minus strand of UBUL01000039.1, from coordinate 112,080 downwards.
CCTCTTCGCGCAGCTGCCGGGTGGAAAGTCCGGTGCCAGGATGCTCGGAGAGGCCGGTATCCTCGTGGATTTCATAGCGGGTGACGCCGGACGAGAGATCGCGCACGACTTGACGTTTTGTGGAGCCGGGTGCGTGTTCGATGTATTTCGGCAGCGGATCGGGATTGTCAGGCTGCTTTACATCGATGATCTCATGCGCGCCGAGCTTGGGCAGGGCAAGGCCGATGGAGGCGATATCGATCGTCAGGCCTGGATCTTCCGGCGGCGGCAGCACCATCGGCCAATAGGCTGTCGACAGCGACAGGCGGATACGGTGTCCCTTGCGGAAACGATAGCCGCAGGCATCAAGTTTTACTGTCACTCTGACCTGCTGCCCCTTGATCAGCGGCTCCGGCGCGGCATTGCCGCCGCGATGGGCAAGATTGAGCACGCCGAAGGAGACGCGCGTTGAAGTACCATCCGGATGGATATCGACGAGCCTTGCGCAGAGATTGGCGGTTGCGGCATCGCACCGCAGCGTCAATGTCACAATCGGGCGGCCAAGGTAGTCGTGATCCTCGACCAGCGGCGCGGTCTGAAAGGTCAGCGACCCGGCATCGTCGATGCGCTGGTCGATCGCCATTTCCGCGTCCGGCTTCAGGGTAAACCATTCGCCCGAGGCCGTGCCCGTATCGAGCGGTGACCGCAGATAGACGGGATGCTCCGGCGCATGCGGGATCGGCATGCCGTCCATCAGCGTGCCGAACTGCTCGACATAGAAGCACTGCATCTCCGGCTGCTGCCATTCTTGCTTGGCGATCCAGAAGCCGGGATCGAAATCGCGGCGCAACGCCGGTTTGGCTGCGTCGAGAATATAGGCGCGCACCGATGGCATGGCCTCCGCGCCGTTGCGCTCGTCGCGCAGCCAGTGGTTCCACCAGGCGATGGCCTCTCCGTGGAAATCGACCCGCGGCTTCGGCCAGGCGAAATGCGGATATTTGTGAACCCATGGGCCGATCAGCGCTTTCGCCTTATCCCCGAGGCCTTCGACCGCCAGCAGCGGCGTGTTGCGATAGCCATCCGCCCAGCCGGCGATGACGATGGCGGGAATATCGAAGCCTGCGAAATCTTCGCAGATCGAACCATGCCGCCAGAAATCGTCCCGGCGCTGATGCTTCAGCCATTCCTCCATGAAGAAGGGTTCCTGCTCCAGGCGTTCCAGCCACATATCCCGCCAGTCGTCGCCGACGATCGCCGGATCGGGCGAGCGCGATTGGTAGCCGAGCATGGTCGCCGCCCAGGAGAGCTGGGCGGAGAGGTGGCAGCCGTTCTTGTAGTGAATGTCGTCATTGTAGCGATCGACCGTGGAGGCGATCGAAATGACCGCCTTCAGCGCCGGGGGCTTCAGGGCCGCGACCTGCAGGCAGTTGAAGCCGCCCCAGGAAATACCCATCATGCCGACCGAGCCGTTCGACCAGGGCTGCGCCGCGATCCATGCGATCAGCTCGCAGGCGTTAGCCAGCTCGAGCTCGGTATATTCGCCGTCGATGATGCCGCTGGATTCGCCGGAACCTCTGATATCGACACGCACGCCGGCAATGCCGGCTGCGGCAAAGATCGGATAGGTCGATTCATCGCGGGGGCTCGTTCCATCGCGCTTGCGGTAGGGCAGGAACTCGAAAACCGCCGGCACGGGATCGCTCTCCGCGCCTTCAGGCATCCAGATGCGTGCTGCAAGCCGCGTTCCGTCTTTCAGCGTGATCCACTGATTTTCGATTGTCGTGAAGCTGCGCTCAGTCATGGTCATATCCAGAAGAGATTAGGCATTAAACCACACACGGCTACCGATGTAGCCGTTGGACATATCGTTGCCGATATCGTTGACATAGCCCTTCAGTGTTTTCGAAGAGGCCATGATGTAGTCGTTGAAGACGGGCAGGATCAGGCCGCCATCGTCACGCACCATCAGAGCCAGCTGTCGATAAAGTACCTTGCGCTTGGCCTCATCCAGCTCGGACCGCGCCTGCAGCACCAATTTGTCGAAGTCGGGGCGCTTGAAACGCGTATCGTTCCACTCGGCGGTCGACAGATAGGAGGTGGAATAGCGCGAATCCTGCGTTGGACGGCCGCCCCAGAAGGACGCGCAGAAGGGTTGTTTGTTCCAGACATTGGTCCAGTAGCCGTCTTCCGGCTCGCGCTTGACGTCGATCGCAATGCCGGCCTTGCGTGCACTTTGCTGGAACAGGATCGCCGCATCCACGGCGCCGGGAAAGGCTGCATCGGAGGTCAGCAGTTGAACGGGACGGTCAAGGCCTGATTTCTTGAAGTGGAAGGCGGCCTTGTCGGGATCGTATGGCCGCTGCTCGATATCGGCCGGTGCAAGCGCGTAGTTGGAATTGACCGGATAGTCGTTGCCGATCGTTCCATAGCCGCCGAGAACCTTGTCGAGGATCGACTGGCGGTCGATGGCATATTTCAGCGCGAGCCGAAGGTCGGCGTTGTCGAAGGGTGCTGTGTCGCAATGCATCAGGAAGCAGTAGAAGCCCTTGCCGGCATTGCGGACGATCTCGACGGTCGGTGCCCGCTGCAGCATCGGGACGGTCTTCGGGTCGACATTGTTGACGAAATGGACCTGGCCGGAGGCAAGTGCTGCGATGCGGGCGGTGTTGTCGTTGATGACGAGGATTTCGACGCTGTCGACAAAGCCGCGATCGGCGCGCCAATCTTTCGGATTCTTCTCGAAGGTCGCGCGAACGCCTGGTTCAAAGCTTTTCAGAATATAGGGGCCGGTACCGATGGCCGCCGCCGGCTTGTCGACGCCGCCCTTCGGCTGGATGATCAGGTGATAGTCGGTCAAAAGCAGAGGCAGGTCCGCATTGCCTTCGGAAAGCGTCAGGACAAGATCGCCCGCCTTTTCTTCAATACCGGTGATCGAGGCCATGAGCCCAAGGGCGCCCGACTGAGAGTTTTTGTCCGCATGCCGCTTAAGCGTCGCGACGATGTCGGCAACCGTCATCTTGCTACCGTCGTGAAATTGCACGTCGTTCCTGATCTTGAAGGTCCAGACGGATGCATCCGCCGACGGCGTCCAGGACGTTGCCAGTGACGGCAGAGGGGCACCGGTCTTGGGATCTGATTCGAGGAGCGTGTCACCCCAGAGACGGCCAATGACGAACAAGACGGAGGCACTGTATGTCGCCGGGTCGAGCGCATCGCTGGTGGCGCCGCCCTTGAGACCGAGCTTCAGATGGCCGCCATGCTTTGCTTCCTGCGCGCGGGCTTCGCGCGGCAGCAGCAGGCCGGACGCAAGGCCCGGCAAAGCGCCGAGCGCAACGGCACCGCCAAGGAAATGGCGGCGGCCGATTTTCAGCTGCGAAGATTGATCCTTTTCATGGGTCATGACAGTTCCCTCGTTTTCAATTTTATAGGTGGGAACGTAGAGGCCGGGCCAGCTCACGCAATTTCGCGACTTGACGCATCTTTAAGCGAGTTTACGCTAGTCTTTCCAAGACGGAGTAGCTGATGCCTCATTTGGTCGAGAACCTCAAAATCGCCTGCGCGACGCAGCGTTCCATTTCGCATCTGTGCCGGGCAATCGATATCAATCGGCAACAATTCAACCGATACATCAACGGCCAGACGAGGCCATCCGCCCACAATCTGGCGCGTATCGCCAAGTATTTCGATCTCGACGCGGCCGATTTTGGCCTCGCTCCAAGGCTCTTTCGCGAGCGGCTTCGCAAACCGAACCTGGACCTCAATCAAAGTTCCGAACTCTTGAAGGCATTCCCCGGAGATCTGGTCGCGCTTAGGCGCCATGTCGGCTATTTCCAGACCTATCACCGTTCTCCGTCCTGGCCCGGAATGGTCGTCTGTTCGTGCAGCCGCATCATGGAGCAGGGCGGGCTGGTGCATGTCAAATCAATGGAGCGTCTGCGGGATCCTGGAAACGGTGTCCAGCAGTTTTCGAAATATGTGGGCCTTGCGGCCTTCTATCGAAACCGGATCTTCATTACCGAGCGTGTCGTCGGCCCGAACCCCATACTGTCGCAGACGATCCTCCTGCCATTCGACGAGTATCAGCGTGTCTATTTGCGTGGGACCACGATGGGCGTTTCCTGGCGAAAGGAAAATCTCCCCTATGCGTCGCGGATGATCTGGCGGCATGTCGGCGCCGAGCCGGATCTGCGTGAGCTTCTCTCGCGCTGCGGGCCTCTGCCGCTATCCTCGCGCCGACTGCCGCCGACGGTACGCTCGTTTCTCGCCGATCCATCCGCCGAGGTCTATGCGGTGCCGGCGGAGTACTGACGATACCGACATCGGCAACGAGGCTCTCAAATCCGGCCTTGGTGTTCGGGATATCGAGCCCTCAATTTCCGGCACTCTCCATCTTTCGCGTCGCCAGCACGCGCTCCAGCCAGCCGATCTCCATCTCAGGCACGGACTTCAGCAGCAGGTCGGTGTAGTCGTCGAAGGGTGGCGAAAGCGCTTGCGATTTCGGACCGAAGCGGACGAGCTTGCCACGATGCATCACCGCGACGCTGTCGGCGATGGCGCGCACGATGGCGATGTCGTGGGTGATGAAAACATAGGAGAGATGAGCCTCCTCCTGCAGCTTCAAGAGCAGTTTCAGGATGCCTTCGGCAACTAGCGGGTCGAGCGCCGAGGTCGGCTCGTCGCAGAGGATGAGTTCCGGCTTGGCCGCAAGGGCTCGGGCGATCGCGACGCGCTGCTTCTGGCCGCCGGAAAGCTCGGCCGGATAGCGGTCGATGAAGCCGTTGCCCATCTCGATCTGGTCGAGCAGTTCCTTCACCCGTGTCGTCTTCGCCGCACCGTGCAGGCCGTCATAGAAGGTCAGCGGGCGGCCGATGATATCGCGCACGGTCTGGCGCGGGTTCATGGCGGTATCGGCCATCTGGTAGATCAGCTGGATACGGCGCAGCTCCTGCCGCGAGCGGTCTTTCAAGGCAGGCGTCAGCGGCTTGCCGTCGAAGGAAATCCGCCCGTCGCTCGGCGGCAGCAGGCCTGTAATCACGCGGGCAAGGGTCGATTTGCCGGAACCGGATTCGCCGACGACAGCCAGAGTCTGGCCTTTAGGAACATGTAGAGAAACATCGTGCAATACCCTGAAACCATTGGAATATTGCGCACTGATATTTTCGACTTTCAAAAGAGCGCTCGATTGATCGGGGGCTTCCGCCCGTACCTCCTGGCGGACATTGACAAGGGCACGGGTATAATCCTGCCTCGGCTCCTCGATGATCTGCTGGACGCTGCCATATTCCACCGTCTTGCCATGCCTCAGCACCATTATGTCGTCGGAAATCTGGGCGACGACGGCGAGGTCATGCGTGATGTAGAGCGCGGCAGTCTGCGTTTCTTCTATGGCGTGTTTGATCGCTGCGAGCACGTCGATCTGCGTGGTGACGTCGAGCGCGGTCGTCGGCTCGTCGAAGACGATCAGTTCAGGATTGGAGCAGAGCGCCATGGCAGTCATGGCGCGCTGGAGCTGGCCGCCCGAAACCTGATGCGGATAGCGCTCCCCGAACGTCTCCGGATTGGGCAAACCGAGAACGCGGAAGAGATAGAGCGCCCGCTTTCGTGCCTCCTCCTTCGTCATCAGGCCATGTTTCACAGTGGCTTCAACGACTTGATCACCCAAGCGATGCGCCGGATTGAAGGCGGCTGCTGCCGATTGCGCGACGTAGCAGACCCGCGCGCCGCGAATCCTGCGGATGCCTGATTTGCCGAGCGGCAGGATGTCGGTGCCGTCGAGCAGCACCTGGCCGCCGGTAATTTCCGCGCCGCCGCGGCCATAGGCAAGCGCCGAAAGGCCGATGGTGGACTTGCCGGCGCCGGACTCGCCGATCAGCCCGAGCACCTTGCCCCTTTGGAGATCGAAGGAGACGCCATCGACGATGGTGACGCGCTTCGGCGGTTCGCCGGGCGGATAGCTGGTCGCCTCGATCTTTAGATCGCGAACGGAAAGAAGCTCAAGCATCGCCACGCCCTCCCTTGAGGCTGGAGGTGCGTCTCAAAAGCCAGTCGACCACCAGATTGACACAGATCGCCAGTGCCGCAATGGCGGAGCCAGGCACGAGCGCGGCTGAAATGCCGAAAATGATCCCGTCCTTATTGTCCTTGACCATGCCGCCCCAATCGGCCGACGGCGGCTGTATGCCGAGGCCGAGGAAGGACAGGGTGGAGAGAAACAGGATCGAGAAGGCAAAGCGCAGCCCGAATTCGGCCAGCAGCGGTGACAGCGTATTGGGCAGGATCTCGCGGAAGATGATCCAGAGCTTGCCTTCGCCGCGCAGCTTGGCGGCCTCGACGAATTCCATGACCGCGACATCGAGGGCCACGGCGCGGCCGAGGCGATAGACGCGGGTGGAATCGAGGATGGCCATGACAAGGATCAGCACGATCAGGTTCTGAGGCAGGACGGCAAGCACGACGAGCGCGAAGATCAGCGTCGGGATCGACATCATCAGATCGTTGAAGCGCGAGAAGACCGTGTCGATCAATCCGCGCGAGACGGCGGCGGTGAAGCTCAGGATGATGCCGAGCGAGAAGGAAATGATCGTTGCCGCGAGCGCGACGGACAGGGTCGTGCGGGTACCGTAGATCAGACGCGACAGGATATCGCGGCCAAGATTATCGAGACCGAAGAAATATTGCGCATCGGCCGGCTGCCAGACATTGCCGACGACTTCCGTCTCGCCGTAAGGGGCGATCCAGGGGGCGAAGATCGCGCAGATAAACGCGATCAGGATACCGATGATGCCGATCCAGGCGGTGACAGGGATATCTCTCAATCTCATCGCGGATGCCTCAGACGCGGGTTGGCGACGATGGCGAGAATGTCCGCCGTCATGTTGAGGAAGATATAGACGGCGGCGAAGATCAGGCCGCAGGCCTGGACCACGGGCATGTCGCGCACCGTTACTGCATCGACCATGTACTGACCCATGCCCGGATAGACGAAGACGACTTCGACGACGACGACGCCGACGATGAGATAGGCAAGGTTCAGCGCGATGACGTTGATGATCGGCGCCAGCGCATTGGGCGCGGCATGCTTGACGATGGCGCGGAAGGCGGAAAGCCCCTTCAGCTCTGCCGTTTCCATATAGGCCGACGACATGACGGACAGGATGGCAGCTCGCGTCATGCGCATCATATGCGCAAGCACGACGAGGACCAGAGTGGCCGTCGGCAGGGCGATCGCCTTCAATCGGTCGAGGAAGCCCATGCCGTCGAAGACCGTCGCCGGAAAGGTCGCGATGCCGAATTTGACGGAAAAGAACATGATGAGGAGGTAGGCGATGAAGAATTCCGGTAGCGAGATCGCCGCCAGAGAAATGACGTTGATGATCTTGTCCGGCACGCGGTTTCGATAGTGGACGGCGAGCATCCCGAGGCAGACGGCGAGCGGCACCGAGATCAAGGCGGCGAAGCCGGCCAGAAACAGGGAATTGCCGAGCCGCTTGCTGATCTGCTCGCCGACGGAATTCTTGCTGGCCCAGGACGTGCCGAAATTACCCTTGACGGCATTGCCGAGCCACTCCGCATAGCGAGTGACGACCGGGCGGTTGAGGCCGAGTTCCTCGCGGATATTCGCGACCGCCTGCGGTGTTGCCGACTGACCGAGATAGGTGGTGGCGAAATCGCCGGGCAAGGCTTCGAGCCCGCCGAAGATCAGGACGGAGACCGCAAAGAGCAGGATGATGCTCAGCACGCAACGCTCTATAATGAGGGACAGCAGCGGAAAGCGCTGCTTGAACCTCAGCCCGGGCAGAACGGTTCCGGGGGGCTGATTGGACATGGCCGATGCCTCGCACTGAGAGCGGTTCCATGTTTCAGGGAATCGTTGAGCCGCTCTATCTTGTTGTTCTACGCAATTCCGAACGGAAAACAGCTGCGTATTTTCCTGAAATTGCCTGAAACGTCGGGAGGACCGCGAAAGGTTTCCGCGGTCCCGGCTTCCTCAAGGGTGAGGGCGCCTTCGCCCGGCTTCAGGCATCAGGCATCGAGCCAGACACGGGTCGCGACGTAGCCGTTCGACATGTCATTGCCGATATCCTGGACATAGCCCTTCACCTGCTTGGTGGAGGCGTTCACGAAATCGTTGAACATCGGCAGGATGACGCCGCCTTCGTCGCGCACCATCATCGCCATGGCGCGGTAGAGCTCCTTGCGCTTGGCCTCGTCCAGTTCCGAGCGGGCCTGAAGCAGAAGCTTGTCGAAGTCGGGGCGCTTGAAGCGCGTATCGTTCCAGTCCGCCGTCGAAAGATAGGCGGTGGAATACATCTGGTCCTGCGTCGGCCGTCCGCCCCAATAGGAGGTGGAGAAGGGCTGAACGTTCCAGACATTCGTCCAATATCCATCGCCCGGCTCGCGCTTGACCTCGATGTTGATGCCGGCCTTCTTGCAGCTTTCCTGATAGAGGACGGCCGCATCGACGGCGCCGGGGAAGGCGACCTCCGATGTACGCAGCAGCACGGAACCACTGTGACCGGACTTCTTGTAATGGAAGGCAGCCTTGTCGGGATCGTATTTGCGCTGCTCGATCCCTTCGGGGAACAACGCGTAGGTGCTATTGATCGGGAAGTCGTTGCCGATCTTGCCGTAGCCCCCAAGGATCTTCTTGACCATCGTCTCACGATCCATCGCGTATTTCAGTGCCAGGCGCAGGTCGTTGTTGTCGAAAGGCGCCTTGTCGCAATGCATGATGAAGACATAGTGGCCGCGGCCGGCCGTGGCCAGGATTTCCACAGTCGGCGCCCGCTTCAAAAGATCCACGGTCTTCGGGTCTACGCGGTTGATATAATGGACCTGACCGGACGACAGGGCGGCAATACGAGCCGTCGCATCGTTCATGCAGATGATTTCGACGCTATCGACGAAGCCTCGGTCGGTACGCCAGTCGTCCTTGTTGCGCTCGAGCGTGGCGCGTACGCCGGGCTCGAAGCTCACCATCTTGTAGGGGCCGGTGCCGATCGAGGCCAATGGGTCGTCATAGCCGCCGTTCGGCTGGATGACGAGATGATAGTCGGTCAATAGCAACGGCATGTCGGCGTTGCCTTCGGTCAAGGTCAGGACGAGGTTGTCGCCGTCGGCCTTGATCTCCTTGATCGACTTCATGACGCCAAGCGCGCCGGATTCCGATTTCGCATCCGTATGACGCTTGAGCGTGGCGACGACGTCGTCGATCGTCAGATCCTTGCCGTTGTGGAACTTGACGCCCTTGCGGATCTTGAAGGTCCAGGTGGCGGCATCCTTCGACGGTTGCCAGGATTCGGCGAGCGAGGGGACGGCGGCACCCGTCAGCGGGTGAGATTCCACCAGCATGTCGCCCCAGCAGCGGCCGATGCAGAACATGACCTGCGACAGGAATTTCGCCGGGTCCTTGGAATCGGTTGCAGCACCGCCTTCGAGGCCAAGCTTCAGATGACCGCCGCGCTTCGGTTCGGCTGCCATTGCACTTTCGGTAAAGAGTTTGTCGGCGAGCGTCAAAGTCACGCCCGCAGCCATGGCGCGGCCCATGAATTCGCGGCGGCTGAGCCCGCCCGCGGTGACGCGGCTTGCCAGATATTTCGTGTAGTCGTTCATTCCCCTGTTCCTTCTTCTTGCCGTGTTGACAAAGCTTTCGGGCAAGTCACTTCAGGTCACGGTTCCTCTTCCGCCTGAAGTCTGTCGCCCGCGAGCATGTGGGAAATTTAGCGGTTGCCGCCGCTTCTATCTTCCTTTCCAGATTGGGGCTCGCTTCTCCGCAAAAGCCCGTGCGCCTTCCAATTGATCTTCACTCGAATAGAGGACGTCGACGGTCGCAAACTGCCGTTTGGTGATCTTGTTCATGGCAGCCTGAAACGTCGAGCCTTCCGCTTCACGAACGATTTCCTTGATCGCCGCATAGACGAGCGGCGGACCGCTTGCCAGCAGTCGGGCCAGTTCCCAGGCCCGGTCCATCAGCTTGTCGGCCGTGACGATCTCGTTGACGAAGCCCCAGCGATGGGCCTCCTCGACATTGAGCCAGCGGCCGGTCAGCAGCATGTCCATGGCGATATGATACGGAATTCGTTTCGGCAGCTTGATCGACGCCGCATCGGCGACGGTGCCCGAGCGGATCTCCGGCAAAGCGAAGGTGGCGTGGGCGGCGGCGACGATCAGATCGGCGGAAAGCGCGATCTCAAGCCCACCGCCGCAACAGATGCCGTTGACGGCGCAGATGATCGGCTTGTTGAGGTCGCGCAGTTCCTGCAGGCCACCGAAACCGCCGACGCCATAGTCGCCGTCGACGGCATCGCCATCAGCCGCAGCCTTCAAATCCCAGCCGGCGGAAAAGAATTTCTCGCCGGCGCCGGTAACAATGGCGACGCGCAGATCCCGGTTGTCGCGGAAATCGCGAAAGATCAACCCCATCTTGCGGCTAGTCGCCAGGTCGATGGCATTCGCCTTCGGCCTGTCGATAATAACCTCAAGAATGCCGTCTACGCATCGCGTTCGAATGGGATCTTGCAACTTCCGCTACCTCCTTCGCCGGATGAGGGCATCTGCGACAACGACGCCGCGAGATTCTGGTAGGACCATCAATGGATTAATGTCCAGTTCTTCAAGCCGTGCGGCGTTCGTTACGACATATTCTGCCGCGGATAGGACGGCTTCGGCTACGATTTCGAGGCTGCTTTTCGCACCACCTCGATAACCTTCGATCAATTTGCGAACCTTCAGCCGCGAAATCCGCTCAAGAACCTCGGCTTTCGTCACGGGGAGCGTCAAAACGACGGAATCCTCAAGCAATTCCACGAGAATTCCGCCCGCGCCAACGGTTAATGTCGGGCCGACGACCGGATCGCGGACCGCGCCAACGATGAGCTCTGCGATGGGACGGTCGACCATCCGTTCGACGAGGAAGCCGCGAGCGACACCAGCCATGCTCTCGGCCGCATCCCTGACCGCATTCCTATCCCATAGGTTGAGCTTGACGGCACCGACATCGGATTTGTGCTCGACCCCAAGCGCCTTGAGCGCGACCGGGAAACCGAGCTCCTCCGCGCGGTCGGCCGCGTCGCGTGCCGTCATGGCAGTTTTGCCCATCGGGATGGCAAGGCCCGAGGCTGCAAGCTCGGCCTTGGCTTCGGCCTCGCTTAGGGTCTCGATTTCACCTGCTTCCGTGCGTGTGCTGAGAAGCGGCAATGGCTGTGGCTTCTTCCAGGCAACGGCAATCCCTCTAGCAATGTCCGATGCCGCCAGCGCTTCACTGATACCGCACAGCGGCACGATGCCGGCTTCGATCAATTGCCCGGCAATCGCTTCCGGCATGTTTTCGGGCAATGTCGCGAGGATGCCGGCGCGGGCCCCGGTCTGCTTGGCGGCCGCGATGATGGCGGAAACGGTAATCATCCAGTCCGTGCCGTCGCAGCGGTCTTCGCGCGGGAAATCAAGCACGATGAGGTTGAGGGCATAATCGCCGGCGAACATGGCGCTGAATGCTTCCGTCTGCCGTGCCAAATCACCCCAGACGAAGGTGTGGTAGTCGAGGGGGTTGGAGAGCGTCACCATCTGCCCGAGGCTTGCGCGCAACGCTGGCAATTGCTCGGGCTTCAGGGCACGGAATTCGACATTGCGGCCGACGGCGGCATCGGCCATCAGCGATGCCTCGCCGCCCGAACAGCTCATCGAGGAGATCGCATTGCTCTCGAGCGGACCTGCGACGTGCAGAAGTTTCAGCGTTTCGATGAGTTCCGGCAATGTCGCGACGCGGCCGATGCCGAGGCGGTCGAGAACGGAGTCGGCAACCGCGTCGCTTCCGGCAAGCGATGCCGTATGCGAGACGGTGGCGCGCTGAGCCTGCTCGGATTTTCCGACCTTCAACGCGACGAGCGGCTTCTTCAGCGCTCTGGCGCGCGTGGCGAGCGCCTCCAGCGCCCTTATATCGCCGAAGCCTTCGATATGCAGGCCAACCGCCGTGACACAGGGATCTTCAAGGACGGCCCGGGCTAGGTCCGACAGACCGGTCTGCGCCTGGTTGCCCGCCGTCATCAGATAGCTGATCGGCACGCCGCGTTTTTGCATGCTGAGATTGATGGCGATATTGGAGGATTGGGTGAGGATCGCGACACCGCGTTCGGTGCGCACGATGCCATGCTGGTCTGGCCAGAGCAGGGCGCCGTCGAGGCCATTGATCATGCCGTAGCAGTTCGGCCCGACGATCGGCATGGCGCCTGCCGCCTCGACAAGTGCCTGCTGCAGGTCCGCGCCGCCGGCCAGTTCCGCGATGGCTTCGCTGAAGCCCGAGGCATAGCAGACGGCGCCGCCAGCTCCTCTTGCGGAAAGTTCACGCACGATATCGACTGTGAGCGTTCGGTTGACGCCGACGAAAGCGGCGTCCGGCGCGTCGGGCAGTTCGGCGACCGACCGATAGCAGCGGCGACCAAGTACGCTCTCCTGCGTCGGGTGCACCGGCCAGATCTCACCAGCGAATCCCATGCGGTCGCATTGCTCGATCACGCGCCGGGCTTCACGACCGCCAAAGACGGCGATCGTTCTGGGTCGGATCAGGCGGTCAAGCGAGCGCTGCATCATGGGCTCACGCTCCGAACGGCCGAAGCAGATCACGGCTGATGATATGCCGCTGGATTTCCGAGGTGCCGTCCCAGATGCGCTCGACGCGGGCGTCGCGCCAGAAGCGTGCGAGCGGCAGGTCGTCCATGAGGCCCATACCGCCGAAGATCTGGATTGCCTCGTCGGTGACGCGGGCGAGCATTTCCGAGGCGTAGAGCTTGGCCGAGGCAATCTCGCGATTGGCCGGAATGCCGGCGTCGAGCTTCCAGGCGGCCGATAGGGTTAGCAGGTCGGCGGCGTCGATCTCGGTGATCATGTCGGCAAGCTTGAAAGAAACGCCTTGGTTCGCGCCGATGGGCTTGCCGAATTGCTTGCGCTCGGCGGCATAGGGTAGAGCGAGATCGAAGACACGGCGCGCCCGGCCGACGCAGGTGGCTGCCACCGTCAGCCGAGTTCCGTAGAGCCATTGATTGGCAAGATCGAAGCCGCGATGCACCTCGCCGAGCACCTGCGACTTCGGCAGCCGGCAGTCGGTGAAGCTCAGGATAGAGTTGTGGTAGCCGCGATGCGAAACCGAGTCGTAGCCTTTGAGAATGTCGAAGCCCGGCGTGCCGCGGTCGACCAGGAAGGCGGTGATCTTCTTCTTGACGCCTTTGTGAGTATCTTCCTCGCCGGTCGCGGCGAAGACGATGACGAAATCGGCGACATCGGCATGCGAGATGAAGTGTTTCGTGCCGTTGAGCACGAAATCATCGCCATCCTGCCGCGCCGCGCATTTCATGCCGCGCATGTCGGAGCCTGCGTCCGGTTCGGTGATAGCGAGCGCGTCGATTTTCTGGCCGCGCACCGCCGGAAGCAGATAGCGCTCGCGCTGTTCGCCCTCGCAGGCCATCAGAATGCCGGATGGACGGCCGAAGAAGACGGTGAGACCCATCGAGCCACGGCCGAGCTCGCGTTCGACGAGCGTGAAGGTGACATGATCGAGCCCCGCGCCGCCGATCTCTTCGGGGAAATTGCAGGCATAGAAGCCGAGTTCGATACATTTGCGCCGGATCTCGTCTCCAATTTCAGACGGCACGATGCCGGTGCGCTCGGCCTCGTTTTCGTGCGGATAGATCTCCGTCTCGACGAAGTCCCTGACCGTCTTGACGATCATCTCCTGTTCTTCGCTGAGCCCGAAATTCACGATCGCTTCCTCCTAGCGTTTTTGTCCCACATGACGGCCGGCTCCCTCCGGTACGGCCAAGGCTGCGTGCGCGTCGGCGATCGGCCCTAATTTGCTCAGCACCTCCTCCGGTGCGGCAACGGCCTTGCCCGCCTTCGCGTCCACATGCAGCAGCATCTGTTCCGCGGTGGCGATCACGTCGCCGCTCGCGGTGTCATGCAAAGTATGGAACAGATGCAGCCGCTTTTTGTCGGACCCAAGGACCTGCGTGGTCGAATGGATGACTTGGCCGAGCTTGGCTTCGCCGAGATGGCGGATATGGGTTTCCACCGTATAATAGCTATGGCCGCGCTCGACATAATCGAGATTGACGCCGATCAGCCGCAAAAGCGCGTCAGACGTGTCGCCGAAGACCTGCAGATAGCGATGCTCGGTCATATGGCCGTTATAGTCGACCCAGGCCGGGCTGACCTTAGTGTCGATCAGGCGCAGTGGCTTTGTGATATCCGGCGTCTCTTTCCTGTCCCCGCCATCAGCCCAGAGCTGCCGTTCGAAATCCTTCAGCAGCTTGCCGGCGCCCCAGCCTTTGCCGCCATGGCCCCCCTTCAGGCTCTGAAGGATGCCAACGAGGTTTTCGTCGCGGATGCGTTCGAGTTCGCGGATCGACAGGCAGTCCGCCTGCTCGTCGGACTGCCGGCCGATCTTTTCGACAAGGGCGTCGTCGAGATCGACGACGTCCATAAGCTTCGTCCAATTCCACTGCAGGGCAGGGCCGAACTGCGCCAGGAAGTGCCGCATGCCGGCCTCGCCACCGGCAATGCGGTAAGTCTGGAACAGGCCCATCTGCGCCCAGCGCAGGCCGAAGGAATAGCGGATGACATCGTCGAGCGTCTCGACGGTGCAGATATCGTCCTTTATCAGCCAGAGTGCCTCGCGCCAGAGCGCTTCCAGCAGGCGGTCGCCGACGAAAGCTTCGATTTCCTTGGCGATATGCACGCCCTTCATGCCGATGGGAGGCAATCGTTCCATCGCCGCCTGGATGGTCGCAGCACTGGTCTTTTCGCCGCCGACGATCTCGACGAGCGGCAGGAGGTAGACGGGATTATAGGGATGGGCGACGAACAGGCGCTCGGGATGGCGCATGTCGCGTTGCAGATCGGTCGGTAGCAGCCCTGAGGTGGATGAGCCGATCAACGCATCCGGCCGTGCGGCCGCATCGATCTGCGTCAGCACGTTGCGCTTGAGATCCAGCCGCTCGGGCACGCTTTCCTGGATCCAGTCGGCGCCAACGACGGCTGCTTCCAGCGTGTCCCGGAACGTGAGCTTGCCACGCGGCGGAAGCGGCGCGCCGGTCAACATCGCATAGGCTTTCTCGGCATTGCCAAGAACTTCGCCGACGATGCGGGTTGCGTCCGGATGCGGGTCATAGACATCGACATCGATGCCCGCGAGCAGGAAGCGGGCGATCCATCCGCCGCCGATGACGCCACCGCCGATGCAGGCCGCCTTGTTGATCTTCGTCATTGTGGCCTCAGCGCTTCGTCAGTTTCAGCTTCTTGCGGACATCTTCGGGGCCGATGATGCGTGCGCCCATGCCTTCGACCACCTGCACCGCCTTTTCGACGAGCTGAGCGTTGGTCGCGAGCATGCCCCTTCCGGCGTAGAGATTGTCTTCCAGCCCGACACGGACATTGCCGCCGGCAAGGATCGCAGCCGCAGGATAGGCCATGGCATTGCGGCCGATGGAAAAGGCCGAGAAGGTCCAGCTGTTGGGAACGTTATTGACCATCGCCATGAAGGTGTTGAGGTCATCGGGCGCCCCCCAGGGGATGCCCATGCAGAGCTGGATGAGGACCGGATCCTCGATCAAGCCCTCCTCGGCAAGCTGCTTGGCAAACCAGAGATGACCGGTGTCGAAGGCTTCGATCTCCGGACGTACGCCGAGATCGGTCATCTTCTTCGCCATCGCCCTCAGCATGGAGGGCGTGTTGGTCATGACATAGTCGCCAAGATTGAAGTTCATCGTGCCGCAGTCAAGCGTGCAGATTTCCGGCAGGCATTCGGCGACGTGGCTGACACGCTCGGTGGCGCCTGCCATATCGGTGCCCTTGGCATTCACGGGCAGGGGGCTCTCGACACCGCCGAAAATCAGATCGCCCCCCATGCCGGCCGTCAGGTTCAGTACGACATCGACATCGGCGGAACGAATGCGGTCCGTGACTTCTCGGTAGAGTTCGTTGCGGCGGCTGGCAGCGCCCGTTTCTGGATCGCGGACATGGCAGTGAACCACTGCCGCCCCAGCCTTGGCGGCGTCGATCGCGGAGTCGGCGATCTGCTTGGGAGTGATCGGAACATGGCTGGATTTGGAAACGGTGTCGCCGGCACCGGTCACGGCACAGGTGATGAAGACATCGCGATTCATCGCAAGAGGCATTTTTGTTCTCCCTCGTATTGAGGACATTACGAGCCATGAGAGGTCTTCATGCTTTGCATCATCGGAAGTATTCGATACAGTTTCGGAACTGTTGGAGGAATGGGTGATGCTGACACTGGCCACTGAGACGCTCGACATCGATCTCCTGATCCTTCCGGAGACGAACCTGATCCTGATCGCGTCGGTGATCGAACCCTTGCGCGGGGCCAACCGCATTTCCGGAGCCGAGCTATACCGGTGGCGTCTGTTCACGCCGGATGGATCGCCTGCGGAAACGACTAGCCTCATTCCAGTGCCTGCATGTTCCAGCTTCCGGCCAAGCTCGGACGCAACGCCGCTATTCGTGCTCGCCAGCTACAACTGGCGACGCAGTGCAACGCAGGCATTGAAAATGCAGCTCTCGCAAACGGCGCGTCATCGATCGATGGTCGCCGGCATCGAATCCGGCACTTGGTTGCTTGCCGAGGCCAGCCTGCTCGACAATGTCTCCGCCGCCGTCCATTGGGAGGATTATGACGATTTCGCGCTTGCCTATCCGCAGGTGCGTGCGGTCAGGGATCGCTTCGTGATCGATGGCAAGCGGATCACCACAGCGGGATCGCTGCCGACCGTCGACCTCATGCTGGAGATCATCCGGCAGCGGCAGGGCTATTCGCTGGCGCTCGAGGTCAGCCGTCTGTTCATCTATGAGTCGGCGAGTACTCAGAGTGCAGGGGAGCTTTCGCCATCGACGGCCGGCCTGCGCATGCGCGATCCGCGAGTTGCTCAAGCCATCCGCCTGATGGAGGACCATATCGAGCAGCCGCTGGTGCTCACGCGTCTCGCCCGCCGCATCGGTGTCAGCGCACGCCACCTGCAGGCTCTTTTCCAGGAGAGTATCGGTGCGCCGCCGCATGTGCATTATCTGGCCTTGAGGCTCAATGCGGCGCGGCGCAAAGTCATCGAGACGAAGGCCTCCTTTGCTGAGATCGCGGCCATGACGGGCTTTAATTCGGCATCGGCTTTTTCGCGCAGCTATCGTGCCAGCTTTTCCGAAAGTCCCTCGGGCACGCGCCGCAGGCTGCGCCGGCATGTTACTGCTGCAGCAGAGCCGACATAGGCCGGAAGGCCTCGCGCACCATTTCCGCCAGCTCGCGGATCGCCTCGCTGGAATGATAGGGATTGCGGCGGAGCACGACGCGCGATGAATCCACGGGTGGGAAACCATCGTCACTCGTTAGCTCGCGACAGCCATGCGGAATGTTGCTACGCGATAGCGTGGTCACAGCAAGCCCAGCGGAGACGGCATTTTTTAGGCCCGAGCTTGTATCGGCGATGAAGGCAATACGATAGGCGCGGCCCTGCTGTTCCAGCGAGCGCAAGGCAAAATCGCGTGCCCATGTCGAATTACGATAGGTGGCAACAGGCAGCGGCACGGCATCATGCAGGCGATGCACCATGGATGTCACCCAGACCGTGGGATCGATGCAGAGAACTTCACCCTTGTTCTGGTTGCTCCAATTGAAGACGACGGCGAGATCCAGTTCGTCCTTCTCCAAAGCGGCCAGATTGTGCGCCGTGTAATCGCAGGAGACAGTGACCTCGACCGCCGGGTGCCTGATAGCGAAAGCGGCCAGTGCCGCGGGTAGAATAGTCTGACTGTATTCCTCCGGAATTCCGATCCGGACTGGCCCGTCGAGCGGCTTCGTGCGGATATTCGCCGCCGCCTCGTTCAGGAGTTCGATCACGCGTTGCGCGTAGGGAAGTAATTGAGTGCCGGCCCGGGTGAGAACGGCGCCCCGGGGACTTCTCTCGAAAAGCGTTTCGCCGATCGTATCCTCGAGCCGCTTGATCTGGGCGCTGACCGCCGATTGCGTGCGGCCGATCCTTTGAGCGGCCGTGGAAAAATTGGACGTCTCGGTGATGACGAGGAACGTCCGCAGAAGGTCGCTCTCAATGGGGTCGCGCATTCGGGTCACAAATATTTCTGATAGCTACTATCTCTACTATTCGTTTGCCTGATGTCAAATATCGGCGCACACAGGGACCGTTCCTTCTGCTCATTCTTTGAGTCCATACATGACATTCCAGTTCCCGACCCGCTCCGCTTTTGCCAGCGATTATGAGAGGGGCGTGCTACTCGTGGCCACAGCAATGCTAGCGTGGAGCTGCAGCGGCATCTACGCGCGCCTTCTGACCACGGATATATGGACCGCGATCGCCTGGCGTTCGCTGTTCGGCGGCTTGTTCCTGCTGGTTCCCAGCTTTTTCCTCGAAGGCGGGTTTTCGCGCAGGCAATGGGCATCGATCTTTCACCCTGCCGGGCTGGCGATGCTGGTCTGCCAGACCATCAGCCAGGCCTGCTTCATCGGTGCGCTTTACACGACCACGGTCGCAAACGTGACCATGATCTATGCGACGGCGCCGTTCATCGCCGCATTTCTCAGTTGGACCATGCTGAAAGAGCGTGTGGCCAGGCGGACCTTGATTGCCGGCGGCATCTGCCTCGTCGGCGTCGCCGTCATCGTTGCCTCATCGATCGGCGGTGGCACGGGCATTGGCGATCTGCTGGCGCTCGGCATGACGGTCACCTTCGCGCTCATCATCGTCATTCCGCGTATGGATCCCGGTATTCCGATCCTGCCGTCGAGCGTCGTCAGCGGGCTTTTGACATTCGTCGTCTTTGTGCCCTTTGCTTCGACAGGCTCGGTGGATATTTACAATTGGCTTCTGCTGGCGGCTTTCGGAGCGACGAATTTTGCACTCGCCTTCGTCCTGTTTCTCTTCGGGTCGAGAAAGATGCCAGCTGCCGATGCCGCTCTCATCAGTTCGATGGAGATCGTCCTTACTCCATTCTGGGTCTGGCTGTTCTTTTCCGAAATGCCCCCGATTGCGACCTTTATTGGCGGAGCGATCATCTTCGCGACGATCGTCTGGCATACGGCCATCGACCTCAGGCATAGCCGCCGCCGTCGCGCGTTGGCTTAGCGGCGCGACATTACGAAGCCGCTATTTCTCGCCATGAGGCGGCGCGCCGACCGATCCGCGCTGGATCAGCCCCGCCTTGATCGCTATCCGTTCCACGGGCAGATCCTTGCCGTTCAGCCTTGAGATCAGCCTCTCGGCCGCCTTCTTGCCCATTTCATAGACCGGCTGGTCGATGACGGTGATCGGGGGCGTCGTGACGGTGGTCCAGTCGGCGTCCAGAAAGGAAATCATCGAAATATCGTGCGGTATGGACAATCCCAGTGCCTGCAAGCTCTTGAAGACTCTAAGGCCGACGAGGCTGTCGGATGTGATGAGGGCGGTCGGCGGCGCCATGTCCTGCAGCAAGCTTTTGACGACGGAGTCAGTCCTTGGCTGATTGGTTGCGCCAAGCCTCACATAATGTTGAGCCGTCTTAATGCCGGCGTCAGCCTGCTGTTTCAGCACGCCCTCCACGCGTTCGCGCACCGCGGAATTGGAAATGCTGCTGATATCGCCAAGGAACTCACTCTCGGCATCCATGGCCGATATATAGGCGATCCGCCGATGCCCCATGTCGAAAAGATGGCGGGTGGCGATCATGGCTGCATCAAAATCATCACCGGTGACCGCATCGACGCCCAGTTCCGGAATGCTCCTGTCAAACAGAACGAGCGGCACGCCCACGCGGCGTATATCCTGAAGATGCACCATCCGGTCACATCGTGCCGGTGTCACGATCAATCCATCGACACGCTTGCCAATGAGCAGGTCGACCGCTGATTTCTCCGCCTCGAACTCCTCGCCGGAATTGGCGATGATGACGTTGAAACCGGCTATGCGTGCGACATCGCTGATCCCTCTGACGGCGAGACTGAAGAAAGCATTCTCGATATCGCCGACTATAACCCCGATGATTCCGGATTTGCCGGTCGTCATGCTGCGTGCCAGTTCGTTCGGGCGATAGTCGAGCGCTGTTGCGGCGGCAAGCACCTGCTCGCGAACCCTGTCGCTGACGACGCCATAGCCGCCGAGCACCCGTGCTGCAGTTGCCTTTGAGACATTCGCAGCTCTTGCAACATCGGCAACGGTTACGGGGCGTTTCGAGGTGAGGGGTTCTTCCATTCAATGACGACTACAAGAGTTGTTGACGGGCGGTCAATCTCAAGTTAACAAATAGCAATGAGACCGGTCTCTTTATATATGATACCGGTCTCTTGTCCAGATAATCTCTTGCCAATGTATGGGTGGAGAGGCGGACGCGCATGCACGAATGCCAACAAGAGCATCCCTCAGAGCGGAGAACGAACATGAAACCATCTGCTATATTCGCGGCCATTGCCGCGTCGTTGCGCGCCGGCGCGCTGGCCTATCTCGTCGCGGCAAGCGTCGGTCCGGCGATTGCTGCCGACAATCCCTACAATCTGATCGATCCAAACGTCATCAGCGTCGGTACGATGGGCGACGCCAAGCCCTACACTTTCACGACGGCTGACGGGCGGTTCACCGGCTTCGATATCGAACTCTTCGAGAATGTCGTTTCCCGCATGGGCTTTCCGAAGGACAAGGTGACCTTCACTGGCCAGGAATTTTCCGCCCTGCTGCCATCGGTTGCCAATCAGCGCTTCGACGTTGCCGTGGCGGCGATCGGAACCACCGAGGCACGTAAGAAGTCGGTCGATTTCTCTGACGGCTATCTCGCCGGCTACCTTTCTGTCCTGACGTCGGATGCCTCGATCAAGGATGCAAGCGGCCTCAAGGGCAAGCGTCTCGGCGTCGTGCAGGGCACGCTGCAGGAAGTCTACGCGACGAAGAATTTTGCCGGCACGGATCTGGTCAAGTTCCCCGACAACAATTCCGCCGTGGCGGCGCTGAACAACGGCACGGTCGATGCACATTTCCTCGACTACGAAGCCGCCAAGCAATATGGCGAGCGCTACCCCGCGCTGAAAATTGCGGTGAACATCCCGTCCTTCGATGCACCGGCAGGTTTCGTCGTCCGCAAGGGCAATGATGCTTTCCGCTTGGCGCTCAACAAGGCGCTGCATGAGGCGATGCAGGACGGCACCTGGAAGACGCTCTACGAGAAGTGGTTCCCTGGCTCGCCGATGCCCGATCAATATCTTCCCAAGAAGTAAGGCCGCGCCACCGTCCGGGCGTGCCGGACGGCGGCATTGACCTGCCTCGCGAACTTCATGGGGAATTGAATGGATTGGCTTGAAAACCTCCGTCGCAGCTTTCTTGACTGGAATGCGATGGCAGACGTCCTGCCGAGCATGATCACGGTCGGACTGAAGAACACGCTCATCCTGGCCGCCGCCTCCACCGTGCTCGGCGTTGTGATCGGCATGGTGCTGGCCGTGATGGGTATTTCGCAATCGCGCTGGCTGCGCCTACCGGCGCGCATCTATACCGATATATTTCGCGGCCTCCCGGCGATCGTGACGATCCTGATCATCGGCCAGGGCTTTGCCCGCATCGGCCGCGAGATCTTCGGTCCGTCGCCCTTTCCGCTGGGGATCATCGCGCTCAGCCTGATCGCCGGCGCCTATATCGGTGAGATCTTTCGATCCGGTATTCAAAGCGTCGAACGTGGGCAGATGGACGCCTGCCGTGCGCTTAGCATGAGTTACGGGCAGGGGATGCGGCTGATTATTATCCCTCAAGGCGTGCGGCGCGTCCTGCCGGCGCTCGTCAACCAGTTCATCGGCAACGTCAAGGATTCCAGCCTTGTCTACTTTCTAGGATTGCTGGCTTCGGAGCGCGAAATTTTTCGCGTCGGCCAGGATCAGGCCGTCGTCACCGGCAATCTCTCACCTCTGCTGCTAGCAGGCGTCTTCTATCTCGTCATCACCGTTCCGTTGACCCACCTCGTCAACTATATCGATGCACGTCTGCGTCTTGGGCGGCAGGGTCGTAGTTCTGGTGCGACAAGCGGTCTTGTCGAGGTCGGCGAACTCGAGGCGGCCTCGAACGCTCAGGTTCCCGACGTTTTGCGCTTCAAGGGCGGGGCCGTTCAAATCCGCGATCTCAGCATGTCCTACGGCGACCTCGAAGTGCTGAAGGGCATTGATCTCGACATAGCAAAGGGCACCGTAACCTGCATCATCGGCCCCTCGGGCTCGGGAAAGTCGACGCTGCTCCGATGCCTGAACCGCTTGGTCGAGCCAAAGCGCGGCGATATCCAGCTCGACGGCGAAAGCATTCTGTCCATGAAGCCGGAAAGTCTGCGCCGGCGCGTAGGCATGGTCTTTCAGCATTTCAATCTCTTTCCGGATCATACAGCGCTTGAAAACGTCATGCTGTCGCTGACGAAAATCAAGAAGATGCCGAAAGGCGAGGCTCGCCGGATTGCCGAGATCCGCCTTGCCGAGGTGGGGCTGGCCGGACGCAAGGATCATCGGCCTGCCGGCCTTTCCGGCGGCCAGCAGCAGCGCGTTGCCATCGCCCGCGCCCTTGCCATGGAGCCGGAGGTCGTCCTTTTCGACGAAGTCACGAGTGCACTCGATCCCGAGCTGGTGAAGGGTGTCCTCGATTTGATGGCCAATCTCGGACGCCAGGGCATGACCATGGCGGTCGTCACGCACGAAATGGGGTTTGCCCGCAAGGTGGCCGACCAGGTCGTGTTCATGGATGAAGGTCGCATCGTCGAAGCCGGGCCGCCGCAACAGATTTTCGACAATCCTCAAAGTGACCGCCTGAAGCGCTTCCTCGCAGAGGTTCTCTGACAAACAGGGCCGGCGAGACTTCCGACGGCCTTTCGATCGCAACATTCAAACTGACAAGGTTTCCCAACATGCATGCTTCCACTCGTCCTTCGAAGGTCGTTGTCGTCGGCGGCGGTATCTTCGGCGTTTCCACGGCCGTTCATCTGGCGCGGCTCGGCGTTCAAACGACGCTGATCAATGACGGTGCTTTGGCAAACGGCGCATCCGGCCGCTCGCTCGCCTGGCTCAATTCGGCACGGCGCCGGTCCGATGCCTATCATCGGCTACGCCTGGCCGGGATCGACCGCTATCGCACACTTTCCGTCAAATATCCGGATGCGACCTGGCTGCGCTTCGATGGCGGCCTGACCTGGGATGCCGATGATGCCGATAACGACATTGTTGCCGTTTTCGATTATGAGCATGACCTCGGCTATGATGCGCAGTTGCTGGCGCCCGATCAGATTGCCAAGACGACGCCGGGCGTTGATGCCCGTTCGGTGACCAGGCAGGGAGCGATCTTCAATCCGGGGGAGGGCTGGGTCGATCTGCCTTCCTTGATCGGCGTTCTTGCCGAAGAGTTCCGGGCCTTGGGCGGCGAAATCATCACTGATGCGGGCCGGGCAACCGTGAATGTGCAGGGTGGCCGCGCCAGCGGCGTTACGACCGCGGACGGTGCCGATTGGGCCGCGGATGCCGTGCTGCTGGCGGCCGGCGGTGAGGTGCCGGCGATCGTTGCGCTGGCCGGTCAGCATATCGGCGACGATACGCCGATCGCGCTTCTCGTTCGTACGAAGCCGATCAAGCACCCGCTGAAAGCTGTGCTCAACACGCCGCGCGTTGCCATTCGTCCGACACCCGACGGCGCCTTTGCGCTGGATTCGGCCTGGTCGGAAGAAGAGGTGATCAAGAAGGCCGACGGAAGTTACGAAATCAAGCTCTCGACGCTGGAAGGCTTGCTGCTCGAAGCCTCAAAGGTGCTCGAAGGGAATCCGAAGCTCGAAATTGCCGATTACGGCGTCGGCCCAAAGCCTATTCCGGGCGACGGCGAACCGGTATTCGGTGAATTGCAGGCGATCCCGGGCTATTTCGTCGCCTTCAGCCATAGCGGCGCAACGCTCGGCCTGATCGCCGGCGAACTGCTTGCAGACGAGATCGCCACCGGCAGGCGTCATCCACTATTGGCTTCCTTCCGGCCGGAGCGTTTCGTCAGCTGATTCAGTTGGCAGATCTTTCTCTGATGAACGAGGTCTGCCATAATATCAACATACTACAGCCCATTTCTAAAGCATAATAGCAGCATTAGTTGATGAAGCGAGGCTCATTGAAGCGGCCACCGTTCTGCAACAAAATGTAACAACTCATAACACCCCGTTACGCCGCGAATTGCTATATTCGGCTGGTGTTTAAACGTGAGGTCGCTGATGCTGGCTAACCCTGTGCCGTCCCATTCACAGACCGATGTGTTGATCTGTCTGGACAACCAGCAGGTCGCATCCCGCATCGGTGCGGTCCTGTCGCAGCAGGGATTGACGATATCGGCAATACCGGCGGCCGGGCTTCAGCAATGGTTGGAGCCGAATGGCTGCCAACTTGTGGTGACGCATACCGCAATGATCGGAGAGGTGCGCGATCGCCTGAACCTGCCGGTCGTCAATATCGAAACTTTCATATTCGATCGCCCGGATCATGTAACCGAGGGCGCTGCCCGGCAATTCGATGGCGACGCCTTCGTCAAGCGCGTATTTTCGGTCATGAATGGGACGCAAAGGCGGGCGGCCGCCGGCTGACTTGAGCAGCCGGCACCATGGCTTTTCAGAGCCGTTGCTGGCTGGCCTTGTCGAAGAAGTGCAGGTTCGGGGTCTTGAGCGACACTTGAATCTTCTGGCCCGGCACAAGATCGACGCGTTCCCGCATCACCCAGGTCAGTTCCGTGCCTTCGAGATCGAGGGCGACATGCGTTTCCGAGCCAGTTGGTTCGACAACGGTGACGGTCGCCGTAACACCGCCATCCGAAGCAAAGGAAAGATCTTCCGGTCGTATGCCAAGGATGACCTCCCGGCCCTCCGAATGAGCCGGGGCGTTTTCAAGTTCGATGCGGGTGCCGGTCGGCAGCACGAGGGCCGAAGAAGCTCCGCCCATGACCTCGCCCTCAAGGAAATTCATGGCCGGCGAACCGAGGAAGCCGGCGACGAAGACGTTTCTTGGCCGATCATAGAGTTCCAAGGGTGAACCGACCTGCTCCACCTTTCCGCCCTGCAAGACGACGATCTTGTCGGCCATGGTCATGGCTTCGATCTGATCGTGGGTCACATAGACGATCGTTGTCTTCAAACGCTGATGCAGAGCCTTGATTTCGGCCCGCATCTTCACGCGCAGCTTGGCGTCGAGGTTGGACAGCGGCTCGTCGAAGAGGAAGACCTTGGGATCGCGCACGATGGCGCGGCCCATGGCGACGCGCTGACGCTGGCCGCCGGAAAGCTGGGCGGGCTTGCGATCGAGCAACGGCTGCAGCCCCAGTATCTTGGCGGCTTCGCCGACCTTCTCATCGATCTCGGCGCGCGTTGCGCCGGCCAGCTGCAGCGCAAAGCCCATATTCTGCGCCACCGTCATCTGCGGATAGAGCGCATAGTTCTGGAACACCATGGCGATGTCACGATCCTTCGGCGGCAAGTTATTGACGATTCGCCCGCCGATCGAGATCACGCCGCCGGTAATATCCTCAAGCCCTGCGATCATACGCAGCAGTGTGGACTTGCCGCAGCCCGAGGGGCCGACGAGAATGACGAATTCGCCGTCCGCGATTTCCACGTCGACGCCATGGATGATGTTTACCGCGCCGTAGGACTTCCTGACGTTCTTGATGGTCAATCCGGACATGACATTCTTCCCCTCTGGATCGATCAGTGCTTCTTGCGGATGCGGAGCGCCTGGTATGGCTTGCCCGGCAGGTCCACGCCGAAGGCAGCATCTGCCTTGCCGCCTCGAACGATGGCGCCGTGGCGGGTCGGATGCGGGATCGGCGCTTCGACTTTCTTGGCGGGCGTGATCGTCATCTCCCACGTGTCGATGATATCGACGTCATAATCGGTTCCGTCCTTCGGCAGGCCGGTGGACCAAATGACGGGTTGGTGTTCGCCGAGATAGATGTAACTGACATCGCCGTCGCGTGCGCCGGAAACGCGGGTCCAGGGCCATTCGCCGAAGGAGGCCATCGGCTCGAGGCCGTTGACCACATCCTGCTCCAGGAGATCGCGCAGGAAGCCGATGCGCTTCCAGGCTTCGCCGCGTAATTCTCCGCCCTTTGCCCACCAGATGAGGTCCTCAGGATGCGAATAGGTCTCGCCATGGCCGGCATAGCCGCCGCGCGTCACCGTGATCCAGAAGCGATGCACCAGCTCTTGCGCCGTCAGGTTGCCCCAGGACTGGATGATATTGCCTTCATATTCCGGTTCGTCATTGACGACTGGCTTGCCATAGGCTTCGCGCCATTCCTGCGTGCGCTTCACGTCCCAGTTCTGAATGCAGGTATGGGTCACCCACGGCTTGCGATGATCGAAGTTCATCGTCGGCTCGCCATTGTGGATGGACTTCAGATGGCCGTAGGGATCGTTCTCTTCGAGAATATGGAAATAGCGGTCCCACTGCTGCAGCGGCTTGGTGTCGAGAAGGAAGTCGTACTCGTTGGCAAGCGCCCACCAGACATTGCGATAGGCGGCAAGGCGCGCCGCGAGATAGGCGACGTAGCGGAAGTCCTGCTCGGCCGTCATATCGGCATAGCCCCAACGATCGTAGGGGTGGAACATGATGATGTCGGCTTCGATGCCGAGATCGCAGAGGGCAGCGACTTGGCTTTCGAAATGGCGGAAGAGAACCGGGTTCGGCCTGTCGAAGTCCTCCTTGCCGTCGGCGCCCTTTTCAAAGCAGGCATGGAGCGGCTCGTTGACGTTATAGGGATAGTCCTTCGGAAAGACGCCCATACGGATCTTGTTGAAGCGGGATTTTTTCAGCGTCTCGAGCGTCTGGGCCTGCATGTCGAGCGGCTGGTGCGTCCAGGCATAGCAGGTGGTGCCGAACGACAGAAAAGGCTTGCCGTCGGCATAGGCGAAATGGAATTTGTTATGGACATGCACGGGGCCGTGGTTGCCCTCGGATGGCCTGGTCGCGACGAAAGAACCGGTCTTGCCATCCAGTTCCGATGTCTTCGAGCGCGTGCGGAACGACCATTCGCCTTCGTTGTCCGGCATGAAGCGAACGCGATAGACGCCGTCGCCATCGTAGAAACCGGGCACGCGGATCTCGCGGCTATTCTGGCTGAAAACGGCATCGAATGCCACATCGAGATAGGGATTGCCGCTCGAAGGGCCGTTGAAGGCCGCTTCGAAGAGCCCCCATTTTTCGACGGACGCGTTGGACATGATGTTCTCCTCGGAAGATGTGTGGCTGGCGCGATCGCTCAGCCCTTGACCGCACCGGAGGTGAGGCCAGAGACGAAGTAGCGCTGGAAGATCAGATAAACGATGGTGGCCGGCAGCACCGTCATGACGATTGCGGCATTCAACTGCCCGTAATCATTGGAAAACTGGCCCTGGAAGGACATGAGCCCGAGCGGCAGCGTCCACATATGCTGGTCCTGCAGCAGCACGAGCGCCATGGCGAACTCGTTCCATGTCGAGACGAAATCCAGGATCAGCAGTGCCGCAAGGACAGGCAGGCAGACCGGCAGGAAAATTCGGCGGAAGATGGTGAAATGGCTTGCGCCGTCGATCAGGGCGGCTTCCGACAATTCCTTCGGAATGCCTTTGAAGAAGCCGTGAAGGATGAAGACCTGATAGGGCACGCCGAAGGCGATGTAAGGCAGGATCACGCCGGGATACGTGTCGATCAGTCCGAGCGAATTGACCAGCGTAAACAGCGGCGCCAGCATGACCTGAAAGGGGATCATCGTGCCGAAAACGACGAGGAGTAGCAGCAACTTGCTGAACCGCAGCCGGATCTTGGCGAGTGCATAGGCGGCCATCGCCGAGAGGATGAGACCGAGCGGCACCTTGATCACAGTGATGATGGTGCTGTTTAGGAAGGCATTGGCGAAATTGCCGCGCCCCCAGGCGCTCGAATAATTTTCGAAGGCCGGATCGAGCGGCGGCATGAAGGCGCCGGTCGATGTCACGTCTGCCTGCGTTTTCAGCGAGGTGAAGACGATAAAGACGAAAGGGGCAAGCCAGATCGCGGCCACCACCAGCAGCGCGATCCACAGGCCGATCAAAACAGGATCCCGCTTCCGCTTCGCAGGCGTGATTGTCTCGAAGCCATCCGACATGGATGTGGCCGATGCCGCCGTCATTGTTCGGCCTCCTCATGCTTTTGCGTCCAGCGCAGGTAGGGGATGACGACGATGATGGTGATCAGCAGCAGCACAACAGAGATCGCCGCGCCACGGCCGAAATCGAAGATCTGCATGGCCTGCGTGAAGGCCCAGAGCGCCAGCATCTGCGTGGATTGAGCCGGTCCGCCGCCCGTCAGGCCGTAGACGATATCGAAGGCCTTGAGCGACGAGATGAGCGAGAGAACCAGCACGATGGTCAGCATCGTGCGCAACGCAGGCAAGGTCACGTAGCGGAAGATGTTCCAGCGCCCGGCGCCATCGATGCGGGCAGCTTCGACCAGCGTCTGCGAGACATTCTGCAGGCCCGCAAGGAACAGGACCATGGAGAAGCCGACGGATTGCCAGAGGAAGGCGACGAAGACGGAGTAGAGCGCGATATCCTTGTCGCCGAGCCAGTCCTGAATCCAATCTTGCAGGCCCATCGAGGTCAGAATTTCGGTGAAGAGGCCGAAGAACGGATCATACATCCACTTCCACATGGTCGCGACCGCGATCGGGGCGATAATGACAGGCAGATAGAAGATGGCGCGGAAAGTGTTGCGGGCAAAAAGCTTCTGATTGAGGCTCAGCGCCAGCAGCAGGCCGACCATGGGTGGAAAGATCACGCACATGATTGTCCAGATCACCGTGTTGCGGAAGGCGACCCAAAAGACCGGATCCTGCGTGAAGATGTATTGATAGTTCGCCAGACCGACAAAGGGGCGCTGCGGATCAAGGCCGTTCCATTTCTGGAAGCTCAGCACCACTACGTTCAGCATCGGATAGAGCGCGAAAATCGCGTAGATCAGCATGGCCGGCGCAAGCAGGATCGCTGCCTGAATGCGGGGATCATGGGTTCGATTGCGGAATGACATTCTAATTGCTCTCGGCGGCAGCTGGCGCGTGGGCACACAGGCGAGGGAGGCCGCCCATCGCGATTGGCGATGAGCGCGGCGGCCTCCATCAGGGGATCAGCTACGACCGGAGATGAATGTCTGCAGCTGCTTTGCAGCGTCTGCCGGCTGGATGTTGCCGGAGGCAACATCGTTGATGACCCGGAAATATTCGGTGGTCACGTCAAGCGGAAACGCCTGGTCACCATTCATGTAGACCTTGCTGTAGTTTTTGAAGATCTCAAGCCATTTCGCCTCGAGCGGTTTCTGGTCGGTGTACTGGACGTTCTTGTTGACGGAGATCGAGCTGATCTGGCCGACAAGATCCTGCTGCACCTTGGTCGACAGGAAGTAGTCGAGGAACTTCGCAGCAAGATCCGGATTCTTGCTCTTGGTGCTGATGTAGTTGTACTCGGCAAAACCGTAGAGGCGGTTGGTGTTCGTCGGGAACGGCACGACTCCGTAATCGTCGAGATTGACCTTGCTGCCGCTCAGCTGGCTGACCAGCCAGTCGCCTTCGAGCATCATCGCGGCGCGGCCGGCGACGAACAGCGTATAGGACTGCTGGTTGCTGATGCCCATGAAGGGCTTCAGCGTATAATCCTTCGTCCACTTGGCAAATTCGGTAAAGGCTTCGGTCGCGCAGGGTTCCTTGGTCCAGTCGGCCTTCATGGCCATCAGCGCATCATGCTTGTCGGCGCCGCACTTGGTTTCGAGCAGCACGTCCATCAGGCGCATGACGTGCCAGTTGACCGAACCGCCGAAGGTGAAAGCCGGAATGCCGGCCGCCTTGAGTTTTTCTGCATCTGCGAGCAGCTCGTCGTAGGTCTTCGGCTCCTGGGTGATGCCGGCCTTCTGGAAGAGCTTCTTGTTATAATAGATCGCTTCACCCTTGAAGGTGAAGGGAACGCCATGCTTGCCGCCCGGATAGAGATCGGCAAAAGCGGCGGCCGACGGAAGCAGCTCGTCGTTCCACTTGTACTGGGTGTAGTACTTGTCGAGCGGCAGCGAGAGACCAGCCTTCACATATTCGCCACCAAGACCGAGCCCGGCCCAGCTGAAATAGATATCCGGCCCTTTGCTGGAGCCAGCGGCAACGCGAAGTGCGGTCTTGTGTTCATCGACGCCGCGCTGAACGATTTCGACATGGGTGCCGGGATTGGTGGCTTCGAAGTCCTTTGCCACCTTCTTCAGCGCGCCGTTTGCCGCGCCATTGTCGAAGTTTAGCGTCCACAGCGTCAGATCTTCCGCGGCAACATTGGTTGCTGAAAAAGCAGCCACCGCCATCGCGGCAGCGCCGAACCAATGCGCATATTTGAAGTTGCCAGCCATCTCCCGTCCTCCTCTGAGCAAAGCTGAGGGCGGTTTTGACAAATCGTGGTCAACATGTCAACTGGTATGATGAGCTTATCAGCAGTATCACTTAAAGTGATCCCGAAAGCAGCTTATCACGAGGACGGCCGAAGCCGCGCCGGGATCCATATGTCCCAAGGCACGATCGCCGAGGCGCGATGACCGGCCTTTTGCTGCAATCATGTCTTTCGTTGCTTCTGCGCCTGCCGCACCCGCTTTGAGACCTACTGCCAGACATTCGGCAAGCGGCAGGCCTTGATCTCGGGCGGCTCGGCAGGCGACAGCGGCAGGCGCCCAGGCGTCGACCATGGTCTTTTCACCGACCTCGGCCTTGCCCCTGTCCTGAATGCCCTTGGCGAAGGCCGAAAATATCTCCACCATATCGTCGTCGCTCAGCGAGGCCTTCCCCTTGGAGACGGCACCCGCACGCATGAGCGCCGTCGCATAGAGCGGTCCGGATGAGGCGCCAACCGCATTGAGGAAGGACTTTGCTGCCGTATTGAAGACTAGCGTCGGATCGGCTGCCATCGGGTCGAGTTCCAAAACCGCTTTGGCTGCAGCGGCAAAGCCAAGCTCCATAGCGATACCATGATCGGCATCGCCGATCACGCCGTCCAATTCGCAGAGACGATCCTTCTCGCTAGCCATCGCCTCGGCGATCCGCGCGAAAAGCGACTTCAGCTCTTCTGTTCCGATCATGGTCATGACAGCGCCTCGCCGGAACGGAACATGGCGCAATCGCAGGGGTGATCGAGGAGCCGCTGCAATTCGTCATCGAGATGCATGAGGGTGATCGAGGCTCCGGCCATTTCCAGCGACGTGCAGTAATTGCCGACGAGCGACAGGTGAATGTCGACGCCTGCATCGTCAAGCATCGACTTGACTTTGCGCATCATGATGTAGAGTTCCATGAGCGGCGTCGAGCCGAGTGAATTGACGAGCACGGCAACGCGGTCACCCGGCGCCGGCTTCATTTCGTCGAGGATCTTGCCGACGAGTTCGCTCGTCACCTCGTCCGCCGATCGCATCGGTCCGCGGGCGACACCCGGTTCGCCATGGATACCCATGCCGATTTCCATCTCGTCGACGCCGATTTCGAAATTCGGCTTGCGGGTCTGCGGCAGCGAGCAGGGGGAAAGCGCCACACCCATCGTATAGGTGCGCTCGTTCGCCCAGCGCGCCACACGCTCGACATCGTCGAAAGCGTACATCAGGTCGCAGGCGGCGCCAGCGGCCTTGAAAATGAAGACGTTGCCGGCAACGCCGCGACGGCGTTCCTTCTGATCGGCTGGTGCAGAGGCGATGTCATCCGTCGTCAGCACGGTACGGACCTCGATGTCGTCCATGGCAAGCATTTCCGCCGCCATGTCGAAATTCATGACGTCGCCTGCATAATTGCCATACATGAACAGCACGCCGGTGCCGCCGTCGACTGCCTTGGCGCATTCGATGATCGGATCGGGTGGCGGCGAGGCAAAGACATTGCCGATCGCAGCGGCATCGGCGAGCCCCTTGCCGACGAATCCGAGAAATGACGGCTCGTGCCCGGAGCCGCCGCCAATAACCAGACCCACCTTGCCGGTTCGCGGGCCATGGTTTGCCACGATCGAGCGGGGCGACCCGTCAATAGCGCGCAGGTAACGCGGATGGGCTGCCAAAATGCCGGCCAGCATTTCGTCGACAGCGGCCGCACCTTCATTGATCAGTTTCTTCGTCTTCACGCCGATACTCCCAAATCATTGCGATCGTTGGAACTAACTTGCGCGTCTGCGAATGAAGGTCAATCCATCAAAGCGGCGGAAACCGCCTCATAGGCTGCAAGTGTCAGCCGGGCATTTCCGGGCTGTTTCAAAAGACGAAGTTTCCCCAATTCGATTTCTTGCGAGACGGGTGTGATGTTGACCAAATGGAGTTGCGGTGACATTTCGGCTTTCGTCGTGATGAAGGCGAGCACGGCGGTCTGATCGGACGACAGGCATTCTTGCCACGGGCTGCCGGCAAGACGGGACAAGATGGAGACGGCTTTGAAAAGCGGCCGGGCGTTTCCCGCTACCGACGGCTCGTTTTTGCCAGCGATCAGGCCGAAAGAGCCGGTCAGCGCCGAAAGCGTCAGACACTCCAATCCGGCATCGAGGACGCGGGCGGCATAGCCGAGCGCAAAGGCCTCGCCGAAGCGGGCATTGTGCCGCGGATCGCTGTTGGCCATGGCGATGCGTGCGCCATGGGGATTGTCCATGGTCCGGCTGCCATAGGGGTTCTGCCGCATCGGTATGGTCGAGGGGCCGATACGGTAAGGCTTGTCACCGTAGATGGCGCGCACCGAGCGTGTGATGAAGGGCAAGGCTTCCAGCGTCTGCATGACGCTGAGATCATCTGCCGCATGCACGATCGGACTGGTGCAATGGGTGATGAAGCCGAGCGTATCGGCGGGCACCCGTTTGCGATTGAGTTCGGTAAAATAGCTTAGCATGCCGCCGCCGATACGCACATCGGGGAAGGCCGCATGCGCGGCCGCATAAACGTCTTCGAGAGGCGGGCAGTCGGGCCATTTGCTGCCCGGCGGGGTCGATTGCCGATCGACCGAAGGCGATATGACAACGGCGTCAGGCTTGAAACCGGCATCTCTCATCAGGGTCGCGATTTGCTGTGCTTCGGCAAGCGGAGCAAGGCGGCACGGCAATGCGATTTCCAAAGTCGATCGTCCGGCATGAAGCGCTGCGATGGCCGCAAAGGATTTTAAGGCATCAACGCCATGGCCGGCATCGGGGTCGAAATGAAAGAGCAATTCCTGCGGCGCGATTTCCGCAAGCCGATTACGCGCGGCGAGCGTGGCCTCGGCTTCCTCGGGCGTAACGACGAGCCCGATCGCAGGCATTGTCCCGGACTTTTCTCCCAGATTCAGCGTGATCGGACGCTTGTCCGCAACGGTCGCCGCCGGCGCGATGGTCGGACGCTGCATGCCGCCCATGGTGAGAACGATCCGCTGCCGCATAGGCTCGCCGGCCGGGATGCGATAGGGCCAGGGCTGGGCAAGCGGGCGAACATAGGTCTTGTAGGAGGCGTCCGACCAGTTGCGCTGGTCTTCCATTTCGAACGTGTCGCCCTCCATGCGGCATTCGGCGGTCACGTCGGCGGTTACGCTATGGGTGATTGCCCGCATGTCTTTGAAGGGCTGCCATGGTTCGATGAGGTCGGGGAAATGTGTGCTCTCGCGGGCGCCGTCAACATGTTCCACCAAGACGGGCGTGCCGGCGACGGCGACAATCGGATGCAGTATGCAAAAGCCGCAGCGGTTGGTTTCAAACCCGGTATTCGAGAGCGCCTCGGCTTCGAAGATCAGTGCTTCGTTTGCCTCAGCGACAATCCGCACGCTGATTGTTAGTTCCGTTTTTTCGGGTCCTGCACAGCGCGCGACATAGCTGATGGAAAAGCCGTCTTGACGCTGATCGATCCGCAGGTCGTCGATAGCGGGAGCATAAGTGCCCCAATCGCGATCACGGATCAGATAGGAAACGCCTCGCAGGACTTCCGCGCCGTCATAGCGGATCGTCCGAAGATTGCCATCCTTGAAATCGACCGTGAGTCTACCGGCGGTCAGCCGGACCGGCGCAGCTTCAGTCTCGCGCGTGCCGTAGAGCTGAAACGGATCGATCTCGGTGGTCATTTCAACGTTGCTCCGATATCGACCACGCGCCTGCTGGCGGCGCTCTCATAGGCCGCTTCGACAAGCGCAAAGGTTTTGAGATTGTCCGCGCCGGAGGTGGAAGTCTCGCCGCCATCGGCAAGGCGGTCTGTCCAATGCTGTTGGATCGCAAGGACGCTTTCCTGGATGTTGTGCCACGGACGCGAGGCCCAGGACAGAAGCTGCGGCGAGGCATCCGAGACGGTCGCACCATCAGGGCCGTTGACCTCGAGACGATATCCCTGCGACAGCCGAATGCTACCCTTCGTGCCGTCGAGTTCGATCAGCGTCTCCGGGAATGGCTCGGTCGCAAGCTTGGAGGCATAGCTAACATCGACGATCGATGTCGCGCCATTCTCATGATCGAGCAGGATGGTGGCGACGTCCTCGCCCTTGATCTTCGGATTGACCCGCTTGGTGCGGGCCGTCAGCGAAGCGACATCGCCGAGGATGAAGCGGGCGATATCGAGCGTATGGATGCCGAGATCCTCGATGATGAACCGTTCGCCTTCGGCCAAATAGGGCTGGCCAGAGAAAACGTCGTAGCCGGAGCGGAAGGAGAAGCGGCCCCAGAATGGCTCGCCGATCGCGCCCGATTGCAGAGCAGCCTTGACCGCCTGAATGGGTGTCTGCCAGCGAAAATTCTCATGCACCATCAGCGGCACGCCGGCTTCAGCGCAGGCTGCGACCATGGCCTTGGCATCGCTCAACGTCGTTGCGAAGGGTTTCTGGCAGATCGCCGGGATCTTGTAGGATGCAGCCATCTCCACGAGGGCGCGATGGCTTGCCACCGTCGTTGCAATGTCGACGAAATCGAAGCCGCCATCGGCAAACATTGCTGCGGCATCCGCGTAGCGGCGCTCCATGCCGAACTGATCGCCGACGAGCTTCAGCCGCTCCGGGTCGCGGTCGCAGATTGCGACGATACGAGCCCCTTGAACATCTCGCCACGCGTGCATCTGATTGATCGCGAAGAAGCCGCAACCGATCAATGCGCCCCTGAGTTCTGCCATTTCAGCCTGCCTTTGCCATTTGCATGAGAGTGACGCGCTGCTGGAGGCGCCGTTGCGCCTGATCCACGACGACAGCGATGATAATGACACATCCCTTGATGACCATCTGCCAGAAGGATGAGACACCCATCATGACGAGGCCATCCGAAAGAATGCCAATGACGAAGGCGCCGATGATCGTACCGCCGATGGTGCCGCGCCCGCCCGACATGGAGGTGCCGCCGAGCACGGCTGCCGCAATGGCGTTCAGTTCGAAGCTTTCGCCGGTTGCCGGATGCGCCGCCATCAGTTCCGACGAAATGACGATGCCGACGATGGCGGCACAAAGCCCCGAGAACATATAGACGAATATCTTGACCACATCGACACGGATGCCGGACATGCGCGCGGCGCGTTCGTTGCCGCCGACGGCGAAGATGTGCCGGCCGATCGGCGTCGAACGGGCGACATAGGCGGCGGCGAGCGCCAGCACGATCAGGATCCAGATGGAAACCGGAAGGCCAAGCAGACGGCCGGCGCCGAAGACGTCGAAGCCCGTCGTATCATATTCCGGCCGTCCTACAAGGTTGGGGAAGGTCTGCCCGTCGGAAGACAGGAGCGCGAGGCCGCGGGCTATATAAAGCGTTCCGAGCGTGGCGATGAAGGGCGCCACATTGAGGTTGGTGATGAGCAGGCCATTGATGAGCCCGATCAGCAGCCCGACGGCGATCGTAATCAGAATGATCTCGTAGATGTTGAAGTAGACGGTATAGCCGATCGGCAGTTCGACACCGTTCAGGATGAGGGCGCCCGCCACCATGCCGCAAAGGCCGACGATGGAGCCGACTGAAAGATCGATCCCGCCGGTGATGATCACGAAGGTCATGCCCATGGCGAGAAAGGCGTTGAGCGCGACATGCTTGGACATCAGGATGATGTTGGCGGTCGAGGTGAAGTTCGGCGCGAAAATCGCAAAGAAGATGACGACGGCAAAAAGCGCGATGAAGGTCCTGAGCTTCATCAGCGTCAGGAGAACGGAGCCGTTCGAGCGATTGGTCGCGAAGGTGGAGGACGTATCTGCGGTCATGACGCGAGTTTCCCTGTATGTCCGTGTCCCTTGGCGGATGCCGCGATGATGGCCTCTTCCGTCGCTTCGCTTCTGTCGAGAACGGTCACGAGCTTGCCGTTGCTGAGCACGGCGATGCGGTCTGAAAGGGCCATGACCTCTTCAAGGTCCGATGTTGAAAACAAGATTGCCAGGCCCTTGCCGGCGAGCCTGC
Source organism: Hyphomicrobiales bacterium (assembly GCA_900468625.1). Taxonomy (GTDB): domain Bacteria; phylum Pseudomonadota; class Alphaproteobacteria; order Rhizobiales; family Rhizobiaceae; genus Rhizobium. The sequence goes on along the minus strand of UBUL01000039.1, from coordinate 75,723 downwards.
GCATGGTACGGAAGACGTCGGCCTTGGCGCCGACATCAATGCCGCGGCTCGGCTCGTCCATCAGAAGCACCTTCGGGTCGGTCATCAGCGCCTTGCCGATGACGACCTTCTGCTGGTTGCCGCCGGACATGGAGGTGACCTCGAAATCCGGATTGGGGGCCTTGATCGAGAGATCGCGGATCATGCCGCGAATGGCATTCTTTTCGGCCGCCGGATCGATATGGAAAAGCAGCCGGGCGAAGCGGCCGAGGCTTGCAAGCGTCAGGTTGCCGGCGATGGACAGGACCTGCACCAATCCTTCGCGCTGCCGATCCTCGGGGATCAATGCAAGGCCGTTCCGGATGCGCCGGGTGGTGTCGCGGGCGCGGATCTCGACTCCGTCGATGTAGATTCGCCCGGTCGAATGTATATGCCGGCCCATCACGCATTCGAAGAATTCGCTGCGTCCGGCACCCATCAGGCCGTAGATGCCGAGGATTTCGCCGGCGCGCACCGACAGCGAGACATGATCGACGGCAAGGCCGCCCGTACGTCGCGGCAGGCTGATCTCCTCGGCACGGAAGGCTTCCTTGCCGATCGTATGGCCTCCGTCCCTGGCAAAGTCCTTGGCATCCGATCCGATCATCGAGCGGACGATCCACTTCGTATCGATATCGCGAACGATGGCCTGGCCGGTGATCTGCCCGTCGCGCAGGACGGTGATGTAATCGCCGATCCGCATCAGCTCTTCCAGCCGGTGCGAGATATAGACGATCGCCACGCCTTGAGCCTTAAGCTCTGCAATGACCTTGAACAGAATGTCGACTTCCGCCGCTGATAGCGCCGATGTCGGCTCGTCCATGATGAGAATGCGGGCATCGAGCGAGATGGCCTTGGCGATCTCGACAAGCTGCTGCTGCCCGATCGGCAGGTCTTCCACCATGGTTTCGGCGCTGATGCCGGCATCGAGCCGATCCAGAAACTCGTTGGCCCTTGCGATCTGCGCCTTGTGATCGATGCCGAAGACGCCGCGGGTGATTTCGCGCGTGGCAAAGATATTCTCGGCCACTGTCATGTTGGCGAAAAGATTGAGCTCCTGGAAGATCATGCCGATTCCGCGGGCCTGCGCGTCGGCCGGGCTGCTGAAGGAGACCTCTTCGCCCTCGAGCAGGATGCAGCCCGAGGTCGGCCGTTCGACGCCGGCGATAATCTTCATCAGGGTGGATTTGCCGGCACCGTTTTCGCCGACGAGCACGTTGACCGCGCCGCGATGCAGTTCGAGGTTGGCGTGCTTGACGGCAACGATGCCGGAATAAACCTTGGAAACGTCCTCCAAACGCAGGATGATGTCGTTATTTCGCATTTCGCTCATGGTCATTGCCCCAATTTCAGGGCCGAGGGGGTGATCAGCGGAAGCTGACCGGATGCAGGCAGCGGAAACGCACCGGTCACGTTGATCGTCTTTCCGATCAGCCCGTCGCGGGGCAGGGCCGCCAGAAAGGATGAGTTTGCCTTCTCATTGAAGGCTTTGCCGAATTGAGCCCATTCGATCTGGTTCCTGAATTCGTTGAAGTCGAGGAAATCGAGCGCGTCGCGCAGTGCCGTGCCGCGGACCGCCGGGCCGATCTGCACCTTCGCGTCCGCCTTGCCGTCGCCATCCACATCGACATCGAGGGTTCCGGCGCGGGAGGCTGTGTCGGCAGCAACGATCTTGCCGCTCAGCTTGACGGCATAGGTCCAGGGCGATGACGCCTGTTTTCGCGGATTTCCATATTTCGCGCCGGCATCGTCCGGGTTCGATTTTATCGCCTGCAACACCGTCGCTAGGTCGCCCGCGCGTTTGTCGATGTCGGGAAGAACCTGAGACTGCCAGATCGCATCGACCTTTGCCGTGGGATCGAAGGCAGTCTTTGCCGCCGCTGCCGCCTTCTCCTCGGGCGTCGGTGTCTTGATAATCTTGCAGCCGGGCAATGCCGCGGCCAATACAAAGGCCACGAGCGCGCCTCTGATCCTCAACATGCAATGCACCTCGATCTTGCGCGAAAACATTCAGAGAGCGCGGTTCGTCCGCGCTCTCCAAGCTTACCGGTCCGCCATCAGTTCTTCAGCGCGAAGGTCTCAAGCTTGCTGGCATTATCAGCATTGATGAGGACGCAATCCATCAATTGCTTCTCATCCTTCGGCACCGTCTTGTTCTTGATGTAGGCATCGGCCTGTTCGACCGCCTTCTGAGCCTGGGCATAGGCCGGCTGCATCACGGTCGCCTTGATGCCGCCTGCCTTGATCGAGTCGCGTACATCGTTGGAGCCGTCGAAGCCGACGACGATCACGTCGTTGCGGCCGGCGGCCTGCAGGGCGGCAATCGCGCCCATCGCCATGGTGTCGTTGCCCGAGATCACGCCCTTGATGCCGGGGTTTGCCTGAAGGATTGTCTCCATCTTGGCATAGGCTTCCGTCTGGCTCCAGTTCGCCGACTGCTTGGCGACCAGCTTCAGGTCGGGATAGTCGTCGATGACATCGTGGTAGCCCTGCGAGCGGATGCCGGCATTCGTATCGGCTTCGCGGCCGACGAGCTCGGCATAATTGCCTTTCTCCCCCATCAGCTTGACGAATTCCTGTGCGCCGAGCTGGGCACCCTGATAGTTGTTGGAAACGATCTGGGCGACCGCGATGCCGGTGACGTTGATTTCGCGGTCGATGAGGAAGGAGGGAATGCCCGCATCCTTGGCCTTCTTCAGAGCGGCGACGGTCGCGTCCGCGCCGGCATTGTCGAGGATGATGGCTTTGGCGCCGCGTCCGATGGCCGTGTCGATGACTTCCGATTGCTTGTTGGCATCGTCGTCATGCGTCATGACGAGCGTCTCGTAACCCAGCTCTTTTGCCTTGGCTTCGGCGCCGACGGCCTCTGCCTTGAAGAATGGATTGTCGAAGGCCGGTGTGATGATGGCGATCAGATCGGCCGCAAAAGCCGGCATTGCCGTTCCCAGAGCAAGCGCACCGGTAAAGGCTGCAAGTGTCAGTCTGCGTCTTAGTTTCATGGTCTCCTCCCAGTTATGAAACAGGCCCCGTTCCCGGCGGGGCGGCAAAGGGAGGGCGAGACCCTCCCCGGGGCCGTCGATCAGGTGATGCGACGGATGCTTTCTGCGATCTCCTGCGGCTCGAACACTTTCTTCCAGTCGTCGCGCATGAGGGCAGGGATGCCGAATTCGATCGCCTTGTTGCAGGCATCGGAGAACACGCCATCGACTTCCTTGAAGATGACGGCGCCCAGCACGTTCATGTGGCCCAGCAGGAAGTCGCGGGCGGCCTCGGCCGGAACGCCGCGGGCGACGCATTCATCCATGGCCTGGCGCATGACGACGAGCAGCGAGGCGCAGACGGTTTCGGAAAGACCCGGTTCCAGCATCGCCATCTGCTCGACGGTGACGCGGTGCGAACGCATGACGGGCGCCCAGATGACCTTGGCGATTTCCTCACCGAGAGCATAGGCGCTTTCCGGACCCTGCATCAGCGCCGAAACGATATGCTGCTTGGCAAAGAGGCCGCCGAAATGGTCCTTCTTCGCCTGCATGTCGGTCTCGTCGTTGAAGATCGGCGGGTGGCAGGGATGGGTGACGAAATAGGTGAGGTCTTCTCGGCTCGGCAAGTGCCCGGCGAAGGGGGCAGCTGCATCGAGAGCAACGACCATTGTGCCGGGCTTCAGCTTGCCGACGATGCCGGCTGCAACCTTGCCGATCGCCGTGTCCGGTACTGCAAGGATCACGACGTCTGCGCCATCCAGCGCGGCATCGACGGGGACACAATCGATGGAAAGATCATTCTTCAGGCGGGCCTTGCCGGCGTCGCTGACCTCGACATGGCGCACGTCGAAGCGCGAGCCCTTCAGGTTCTTGGCGAGCCGGTAGCCCATTTTGCCGCCGGCGCCGAAAAGAGCAATTGCAGTCATGTTAGTACCTCGTTCACTTTGAGAGTGTGGTATCGTAAGTGGTATAATGAGTCAATGAGTATGCCAACTGCCTACCGAAGAATGCACAATTATGATCCTCTGCCGTCGCGGATCTGCGCGAAGTAATCGTCAATGCCGACCTGCCCGCCCTTCAGCGCGATCTGCAGACCGTTGGTAGGCGCGTAGCTGCCATGGGCGGCGCAAAGCGGTGAACCCGGTGTTTGCGGCAATGGGAGAAGTGTCGTCAGGGCCTCGACCCGCAATTCCTTCAAAGCGTGACTCGACGTGTCGCCGCCGGCAATAACGGCGCGGCCGAGATTTTCCTGTTCGATCAGACGTCGCAGGATCGTGCCGAGGGCCTGGCCGAGACGATGGCGTGCGCCGGGAATACGGTCGATATCGCCGCCACGGTCGGCCGAAGGGCCGAGTGCCGTGTGAAGAATGACGCTACGGCCGGCCTTGAGGCTGGCCACGCCCGCGGCCACCGCAGCATCCAGCGCCAGCTCGGCATTTTCGCCAACAAGCACCAATGGATCGAGATCGACGCCGTCAAAACCATAGGCCATGGCACGGCGGATTTGCCGCTCGGTCGTTAGCGATACGCTGCCCGAAACGACCGCCAGGCGATCCACCTTACCCGGAGAAGCGAACTCCGGCTTCTCTCCGATCAGACCTTCGTTGCGCCAGGCATCGAGAAGGGCATATTCGACGCCAGATGAGCCTGCGACGAAGGCGTTGCCCTTGGCTGCAAGACGCCATAGCTGCTGTCCGGCGGCAGCCTGGGTTTCCGGGCCGTCCACATCGAGAAGTAGAATACCTGCCTCTTCCGCGGCCAGCGCATCGATCCGCGCATTGGCATCGATCGCCCGGATCGTGACGAGGTCGGCCAGGTTGACGGGGAGGGACGTTTGCCTGCCCAAATGGACGGTCAGATCGGCCTCGCCCATCGGCGTGACCGGATGCCGGCTCATGACCGGATGGCGGTCGATGCGGAACACCTGCCCCTGATAGGCGGCAAAGAGATGGCCGAAGGCCGTGTAACGCCTAAGCTGCGGCGCTCCGACGACGACCGGCACGACGGTTTGCTTAAAGAGCGCCTTGCCGATCTCGATCGCCTTGCCGATGTTGCCGATCCCGGGGCTGGAATCGAAAGTCGAGCAGACCTTGTAATGGCATAGGGCCGCATCAAGACTTTTCAGCCATTTGAAGACGGACGTCAGATGCTCGTCCATCCATTGCGGCGTTTCGCTGCGGCTGGTGCCGGCGATGCCGATGGCGCGGCAATCCTTGAACCGCTCCAGCATGGCCTCGCTCGGAACGCCGAGAAAGAGAGCGGTCGGCACGCCGTTTGAGGCAAGTGCCTCCATGACGTCGGTCGAGCCGGTGAAGTCGTCGCCGTAATAGCTGAGAAGAAGATTGGACATCGCTGGAAGACTGGGCATCCTATTACGCGCCCTTGCCGTCACTGAATTTCGCGATAGAGGCGGCAAGCTCCGGATGATCCCTCGCATAGTCGGATAGCGGTATGCCGCAAACTGCCGCCTGCCAGGCCTGCTTAATCGCGCGAACGCCCGCGGCTGGTCCGAAGGGGTGGCTGACGATGCCACCGCCGCAGAGGTAGAGAAGATCGGTCGTCCGGCCGGTGCGCTGATAGGTTTCGGGTGCCTGGCCACCCCATTGGCCGGAGCCGGCGACGGGAAGCGGACAGTCAGACGGATCGAAAAGCGGCGTGGTGATTGCCTTGAAGGATTCGACGAAACTGTCGTCCGGCTCCCAATATTTGACCCTGATGCCGTTGATCTGGAACTGGTCGACGCCGAGCAGGCGCCAGAATTGCTGGTATACCTTAAAATCCATGCCTGCGCCGGGATGACGGGTCAGTACGTCCCAGCCGTTGCGGTGCGCATGCAGCACCAGTCCCGAACGCTTGCGCAGGAAGCTCATGCCACCAAAGCCGATGGAGTTGATATTGACGACGGCGCAATTGCCCCCCGCCTTCAGCACGAGATCGTGGTTGCGCATCATCTCATCTGGATCGGCATGGGAAATGCCGAAGGCATACATCACCTTCTTGCCGGTCTTCTGCTCATGGTCGAGGATCAGCGGCATGATGGCCTCGATACGCTCTTTGAGCGGCGAATAGGCTGGGCTCATCAGCTTCTCGTCGTCCTTGATGAAATCGACGCCGGAGCCGATCAGTTCGCCGACGAGGGCGGCGGTCTCCTTCGGCCGCAGACCGAGTGCTGGCTTGACGATGGTGCCGATGATCGGGCGGCCGCTGACGCCGGTCAGGCGCATGCTACCGGTAACGCCGAATTGCGGACCCGGATGCGCCTCGCGAAAAGCCACCGGCAGCTTCATGTCGACGATGCGGATGCCGGTCATGCCCTTGATCGAGAAGACGCCGCCGATCGCGATCGTCATCAGCGCTGCAAGATCGGTGCCGATCGCGTCCAGCGGAAAGGCGATATCGACATCGGCGCGATGGATCGGACCGTGGCCTTCGGTGACTTCCGGCCAGGTCGGGCGCTCGGCGTCGGCAAGCGGGCGGATCGCGGTGACCCGCGCGGCGACCCGCGCCTTGAGCTCTTCCGTCTCGCCCGGCACCGCGACGAAAGTGCCGGTCGACTGATCGCTGGCGATCTTGCGGGCCATCGCCTCGATGCTGCCGGGCGTTTCAATACGGTAGGTGATGGTGATGCTCATAAGCGACTGAATGCTCCTCTTACCAACGCTTTTTCGCGTGGCGCAAACTGGTGATCTGGTATAATGAGTATTCCAACTTCTGCAACGATTTTTTTCCCCGTCAGCCGGCAAGCCGTTCCGTACAGGCTTCCACCGCGGCGGGGAAAAATGCATAAGGGAGAAAAAGCTTTGGGAAAGCGGGATTCCATGGGTCAGCCGGTCGAGCAAATTGTACGTCGAAAGCTTTCTGACGAGGTATTCGACCGGCTGGAGCGATTGATTACATCGGGAGAGCTCAAGCCTGGCGATGAAATGCCGTCCGAACGCGTCCTGATGGAGCGCTTCGGTGTCGGACGCCCGGCGATCCGTGAGGCCATGCAGGCGCTCGCCAATATGGGACTGGTCAACATTTCCCATGGCGAGCGCGCCAAGGTGCTTCAGCTCACGGCGAAGTCGATCTTCCGGCAGGTCGATCTGACCGCAAAGATCATGCTGTCGCAATCATCCGATTCGCTTGAGCATCTCAAAAGCGCGCGCATCTTTTTCGAGCGCGGAATGGCGCGCGAGGCGGCGGCACGCACAACGGAAAGGGATGTTGCCGATCTTCGCGAGATCATCGAGCGGCAACGCGCCTCTCTCGGGCAGGCGGAAGAATTCATTTCGGCGGATATGCAGTTTCATACGCGCATTGCCCAGATTTCCGGCAATCCGATCTTTGTGGCTGTCAGCGAAGCCATGCTGGCATGGCTGAAAGCCTATCACACGGATATGCTGATCTGGACCGGCAAGGAGAAATTCACGCTGGTCGAACACGAGGAAATCCTCGCGCGTCTGGCGGAGAATGATGCGGACGGAGCCGAACAAGCCATACTCAAGCATCTGGAAAGGTCGCGCGCGCTCTACATAAAATAAGCGGCCTCCGCCTATTTTATTCGGTCCGGATGGTGTCCAATGAAGCGACGCCGTCCTTTTCATCACATTTTATCCTATCATCCGCCGGATGCAGTTGTTGCCGGATGATGAACGCGAGAAATCGGGCAAACTCGGAAATCCCGGTCGGCAATTTCAGATAGAGTTCAGCCAGTCCGGCTATATCCTCGGCCTGTCACTCACGCGAAGCGGCTGTGCTTTCGATATGCATTGCCATTTTCGTGTTGCAAAACAGTTTCATAGCTAGTTCGTCGCACCGTTCCGGTGCAAAGCCCCCCGAAGAACTGAGGATATCAAAACGTGGCTGATGTTTGTACGCAAGGCGTGGACACGGGCTTTGTCGCCCTGGGTTATGCCAAGATTGCAATCCTGGGCGTCGTGCAGGGACTGACCGAGCTTTTGCCGGTCTCCTCCACCGCCCATATGCGCCTGGTGCCGGCTTTGCTCGGCTGGCAGGATCCGGGCTCGGCCTTCTCGGCGGCAATGCAGCTTGCAGCACTTGCCGCCATCGTTTCCTATTTCTGGAGCGACGTTCGTTACGTCACCTTCGGATCGCTCGACGCCATCAGGCAGAGAGATTGGCGTTCGCCTGCAATGCGGCTTGCGATCGCCATCGTGATTGCGACCGTGCCGATCGTCATCGCAGGTCTTCTCCTCGCATCCTCCCTGAATGCCTGCGGGACGTCATTTCGCAGTCTCTGGGTGATCGGCATTGCCTGCGTTGTCATGGGTCTGCTGCTGGCGATCGCGGAACTCTACAGCCGTCACCGGAAAGGCATCGAGCAGATGACGCTTGTAGATGCCCTGTTCGTCGGCATCACGCAGGTCGGTGCGCTGGTTCCGGGCGTCTCGCGTTCGGGGTCTACGCTGACCGGCGCGCTATTCCTGGGCCTCAAGCGCGACGAGGCCGCACGTTTTTCGTTCCTGCTGGGCTTGCCCGCCATTGCGCTTGCAGGTTTGAAGGAGCTCTTCACGCTCTATAAGGCGCATCTTCCGATGGAAGCCTGGTCGGTGCTGATCGTAGGGCTTATTGTCGGCAGCATATCGTCCTTCATCACCATATGGGGACTGATGAGCTTCCTGGAGCGCTTTTCGACCTGGCCTTTTGTGATCTACCGCATCGTGCTCGGCGTCGTTATCATCTTCGGCGTGCTGACCATGGGCTGGGCCTGAGCTATCCGACTGCAGTGCATGAATGATGGCGCTGCCCCTTGGGGCAGCGTTTTTTGTTTGGGACAATTATCCGAAGACGAGGCCGCCGTCGACGATGAGGTTCTGCCCCGTCACCGCCCGTGCCCAGGGACTTGCAAAGAAGACAACCGCATCGGCCGCCGCCTCCGGAGTGGTGACGCGGCGCAGCGGCGTGTTTGCAGCGATAATGTCGAACACGGATTCCGGCGTGGCGCCGCTTGCATCCGTGGTGCACAGAAGGCCGCCGGATACCATGTTGACTGTGATCCCGAGCGGGCCGAGTTCCGCGGCAGCCGTTCTGGTCAGCGACAGCAGTGCCGCCTTGGCGGCGGTATAGTCGTGATAAGGCACCACCGGGTTCTGGAAGAGGTTGGTGCCGATGGTGATGATCCGGCCAAAACCCGGCTCAGCCATTGCCGGACGCGCTGCCTGTATCAGGTTCAGGGCGCCCTGCAGCGCGGTTTCCAGCTGCATTGCCATCTCGGCCCAGCTCAAGGCATCCAGTTTCGAACGCGCGTCGCCGTTGAAGCTGAAATCGGCCAGCGCATTGTGGACGACGGTCGTCGGCGATCCGAAATGCTGCGTGACATCGGAGACAAGCCGCTTTGTGTCCTCGATATCGCGAATATCGGCCTGGAAGGCTTTGGCATGATCGCCGAGCCGTGCTGCGAGGACTTCTGCCCGCTCGCGGCTTGCGCGATAGTTGATTGCCACCTTCGCGCCTTCACGGGCAAAGGCGGCCGCAATGGCGGCGCCGAGACCGCGCCCCGCGCCGGAGATGATCACGATCTGATCCCTGAGTAACAGGCTCATGTCTCTACTCCTTGTGTCTGTTCGCCCATAGCGCATGGAAATGCTGCACGGGGCCGTGGCCGCTTCCGACCGCAAGCTGACCCGCGGCGGCAACCGCGGCGGCGAGATAGGCTTTGGCCGATGCGACAGCTTGCGGAAGCGGCAAGCCCTTGGCGATCTCCGCGGCAATCGCGCTGGAGAGCGTGCATCCGGTTCCATGCGTATTCTTCGTCGGCAGCCGCTCAGCCTCGAACCAGGTCAATTGGCCAGCGCTTGCCAGCACATCCGGACTTTCGTCACCTTCAAGATGACCGCCTTTGACCAGGACAGCCGACGGCCCGAGTGTGGCCAGCGCAAGCGCCTGACGCGCCATGTCCTCGCGGCTTGTTGCCTCGGCATCGTGCAATAGTGCCGCTGCCTCGGGCAGGTTCGGCGTTATGACTGTCGCGAGCGGTAGCAATCGCGTCGTCAGCACGTCGACGGCGTCGGCAGCGAGCAGGGCCGCACCGCCCTTGGCGATCATGACAGGATCGAGCACGACAGGCACGCCGGGATGCCGCGCCAGAATGTCGGCAACGGCATCAGCAATCGCGGCGTTTGCGATCATCCCGATCTTGACGGCATCGACGCGGATATCGGCAAAAATCGCCCGAATCTGATCCGCCACGAATTGAGGCGGCACCGGATGGACGCCGGAGACGCCCTTGGTGTTTTGAGCCGTCAGGGCCGTCAGCGCGGCCATTCCATAAACGCCGCGAGCTGAGAAGGCTTTCAGATCGGCCTGGATGCCGGCGCCGCCGGAAGGATCGGAGCCGGCGATGGACAGGACATTGCGGATCATCGGCGGGCCTCCTTGATGGCATTCGCAATGAGGGCTGTCGCCGCTTGCGGGTCTGGGCGGCCGCATATGGCCGAGACCACCGCGAGACCGTCGGCGCCGGCTGAGAAAACATCGGCGGTATGTTCCGCTTTCAGACCGCCGATCGCGACCGATGGAACCGGGCAGAGCCCGACGATCCGGGACAGGCCATCGATGCCGATCGGCTGCTTGTGGTCGGCTTTGGTCGGCGTGGCAAAGACCGGGCCGATGCCGGCGTAATCGACGATATCTGCATCGATAGCGCAGGCGAGGGCCTCCGTTTCCGCCGAGAGGCCAAGGATCATGTCCGGACCGATCATACGGCGGGCATCGGCGGCATCCATATCGTCCTGACCGATATGCAGGCCATCGGCGCCGATGGCGATGGCAGCTTCGACATTGTCGTTGACGATCAGCCGGACATTGGTTCCATGCAGGATCCGCTTGAGGGCACGGCCAGTCTCGATCATGGCTGCAGTCGAAGCATGCTTATCGCGAAGCTGGATGATGGTGGCGCCGCCGGCGACGGCTGCGCGCGTCGTCTCCACCATGCCGAGTTCGGCGCACAGCATGGGATCGAGGACGAGATAGAGCGAGAGATCGAAGTCTTTCATGCTACCCATATCCTTGCGTCGCGATCCAGTATTTCCGGGGTAAGACCGGCGAGTGCATCGAGGAAGCGCCAGGAGAAGGAGCCTGGCCCCTCTGCCGCCGCTCCTGCCCGCTCGCCGGCGACCGCGAAGGCGGCAAGCGCCGCGACAGTTGCATCCAGTGGTGCATCCGGCGATGTCGCGGCAAAGGCACCGGCAAGGCAGGTGAGAGAGCAGCCGAGCGCCGTCACTTTCGGCATGAGCTGCGAGCCTCCGGCAATGCGCCGCGCCCTCTGCCCGTCGGTCACGAAATCCGTAACGCCGGTTACCGCAACCACGCAGTCATGCTTTTCGGCCAGTTGCCGGGCGGAATCCTCCGCCTGCTCGACGGCATCCCGGCTATCGACACCCTGGCCCCGGCTCGCGCCGCCGGCAAGCGCGATGATTTCCGATGCATTGCCGCGAATAATCCCCGGCCGCAGCTCGAGCAATTGCGCGACCGCCTTGCGACGGAATGCAGTCGCGTAGTGAGCGACTGGATCGAGAACCCAAGGCCTGCCGGCATTGTTCGCCGCCCGCGCAGCCTTCAGCATGCCCGCAAGCCAGCCGGACGAGAGCGTGCCAATATTGATCGTCAGCGCGCCGGAGATAGCGGCAAACTCGCCGGCTTCCTCTTCGGCATGCACCATCGCCGGCGATGCGCCGGCGGCGAGCATCACATTGGCCGCGATATTCATGGCGACGAAATTGGTGATGCATTGCACCAGCGGAGGGTTGGTCCGCATCGTGCGAAGCATATGGCCTGCTGTGGTTTGGTCTTGCATATCGCCCCTTTCAGGCGGCGAGACGCATAGGGACGACGTGCTGTGCTTTGCGAGGTCCCGAGCGACTCCCTCCGCCAGCATGATCTGGTTCAGGTTCGAAGGGTGCTTCTCAGCCCGCCGGATAGCGGACGCCCCTGTCTCTCATCTCCTTATCTTTCGCAGACAAAAGCAGCGCTGTCATCATCAAATCACAAAGGCCGTGACGGCAGGCGAGATCAGGTCTGCCCGCTTTCTGCATGATCTATGCAAATAGCGCATAGGTGCAGTGATACCTTGGCTCTGCAAAAGGTTGGTCGCTTCGACTATATATTTCTCATCGAAGCGACGAGAGCGCCAAGCACGGCAGCTCAGCTTCGAAAGCCCAAGGAAAGGGGATCATCATGAACGTAGCACGCTCTTTCAATAACTGGCGCAAGTATCGTCAGACGGTCGCCGAACTGGGCCGTATGTCTGCGCGCGAACTGCACGATCTGGGTATCGACCGCGGCGAAATCCGCAATGTTGCCCGTGCAGCCATCGCTCGCTAACGGCCGCAACGGCTCCTAATAAAAGCTGCATTATGCCAGCGCCTGTTCCTTCCGAGCAGGCGCTTTTGCTTTGCCTCCGTAGTCGCCTGCTCTTGCAGTGCATGCCGAAGATTGCATCGGTTCAGCTATCTGCTTTTCGCATGGCGCATAACTGCCTTGCAAAGAAGTGCCTATGAACTGAGCAAAAGACTGATATCTTTCTCCCATCGAAGCGATGCATCTCCTCCCGCATCCTTTGCTTGGCAGGCGTCCTTCTCCTCCCAGAGACGACTGCAGGAACAATGGAACTCCTCCTCCCATCCGTTGTTCAGTTCTTGTAGAAAGCCTGCCGCACCTCCTCCCGCGGCAGGCTTTTTCATTTTCATCTAATCCCGCGCCCAATAGCGAGGCGTTGAAGAGCGCGCAATTTCCTCTCGCAAAAATGAACGGCCGCCACTATGTGCCACCTATGTAGCGCGCTACATCGAAGATCGCCCAAACTTGAACCCCGAAAAAGGAGGATGCCATGACCGGTTCTGCCGAATACACGCCGCCGAAAATCTGGACCTGGAACAAGGCCAATGGCGGCCAGTTCGCCAACATCAACCGTCCGATCGCCGGGCCGACCCATGAAAAGGAATTGCCGATCGGCCGCCATCCCCTCCAGCTCTATTCGCTTGGAACGCCGAACGGCGTGAAGGTCACCATCATGCTGGAAGAGCTGCTGGCGCTCGGCCATAGCGGCGCCGAATATGATGCCTGGCTGATCAGGATCGGCGAGGGCGATCAGTTCGGCAGCGGCTTTGTCGACGTCAATCCGAATTCGAAGATCCCGGCTCTCCTTGACCGGAGCGGCCCGAAGCCGGTCCGCGTTTTCGAATCGGCATCGATCCTAGTGTATCTCGCTGAGAAATTCGGCGCCTTTCTGCCGAGCGACCAGCCGGCTCGTGCCGAATGCCTCTCCTGGCTGTTCTGGCAGATGGGCAGCGCTCCCTATCTCGGCGGTGGCTTCGGTCATTTCTACGCATATGCTCCGACGAAGATCGAATATGCGATCGATCGTTTCGCCATGGAGGTAAAGCGCCAGCTCGACGTGCTCGACCGCCGTCTGGCCGAAAGCGAATATATCGCCGGCGACGACTACACGATCGCCGATATTGCCATTTGGCCGTGGTACGGCGGTCTTGCCAAGGGCTGGCAGTATGGCGCGGCCGAATTTCTGCAGGTGCAGGACTATAAGAACGTGCAGCGCTGGGCCGAGCAGGTCTATTCGCGTCCGGCCGTCAAGCGCGGCCGCATGGTCAACCGCATGTCGGGCGATCCCTCCGAGCAGCTGCGCGAACGCCACGATGCAAGCGACTTCGATACGAAGACGCAGGATAAACTCGCAGCTGCCGGCTGATTCCGGCAACTCCACTTTTCGTAGCAATGAGCTCGCGGCCCTTCGGACCGCGAGTTTTTTTGCGCTTGCGGCCGGTGTTGCTGGCCTTGGCAAGTCAGCCTCGCTCCACCTTGAAAAGCGTAATGTTCGGTTGCCGAAGCCCCCCGGCATAGAACGCGGCGCGATCCTGCGAAGCGTTTCGACTTTAGTGAAAGAGGAATGCTTCTACATGCAGCAAATCGCTGGCAACGGTGCCTTGGATAGAAACCTGACAGCGGGCGCATCGTCGCAGCAGCGGGATGAGGACAGGCTGGCGCTTCTGAAGTGCTTGATCTCGGGTGGCGACGAACGCTTGGATTGCGATGCTGCCAGCGGTCTCAATATGTATGGCTATGGCCCATCGCCTCGGCCGCGCGACCTTGCCTTCGGTTCATCCACGGCCTCGACCATTTCTGCGGCGGCTTTTGCCGAAGTCGAGTCTTATTACATGGGCTTGATGCGCGAGATCGCAACCGGCTCGGCTGCAGCGATCTATGGGCGCGAAATCGGGCGCATTCGCGACGATCTGCTGCGTCTGCTCGGCCTCAACCAAAGATCCGAACCGCGCGTCGATGCGATCCTTGCCACATCAGGCACGGACATCCATCTTTTTGCCGCCTCGCTTCTGGCCCGCGAGGGCGATCGCGATCTGATGACCATCACGCTGATGGGCAACGAGACGGGCAGCGGTGTCATGACCGCGTCGGCCGGCCGGCATTTCATGAGCCGCGTCAGCAGCGAACGGGCCGTCGTCAAGGGCGAGGAATTGCGGCCGGGTGACGCTACGCGCAACGCCACCATTGCAGTGCGCAACAAGGATGGTTCCCTTCGCGCCGAGGGCGAGGTTGAAGACGAGTTGCGTGGCCTGATCGAGCTTGCCCGCGCGGCCGGCCTCAGATGCCTGCTCGTGGTTACGGATGTGTCGAAGACCAGCTTACTGGCACCGAGCCTGGAGACCGTTCTACGTTTGAAAGCGCGGTTCGAAGCCGTGCTGGATATCATGATCGATGCCTGTCAGTTTCGCCTGTCGGCGGCAACGATCCGCGCCTATCTCGCGCAGGGCTTCATGGTCGCGGTCACAGGTTCGAAATTCCTTGCCGGGCCGATTTTCAGCGGTGCGCTTCTCTGCCCGCCGCAAATGTCGGAACGCTTCAAGTCCCGCACGCTGCCGGCCGCACTTGCCGACTATTGCGGGAAGGCGGAATGGCCGGAAGGCTGGGTCGCCCGCGAAGTTCTGCCGGAACGTGCCAATTTCGGGCTGCTGCTGCGCTGGAAGGCGGCGCTGTTCGAGCTCGAACGCTTCGCCGGTATCCCCGAGGATCGCATAATTGCGGTCCTCTCCGCCTTTGCCAGGGCAGTGGCTGAGCGCCTTTCCGGCGATCCAGCCTTCGAGCAACTGGAAAGCCGGCCCTTGGATCGGCGTGCGCTGTGGGGCGCGTCGGCGGCTGTTCGCTGGGATGAGATCGCCTCAATCTTCTCGTTCTACCTGCGCAATAGCACCGATGGCGCCATGCTGACGGCGGCTGAAATGGCGACCGTCTACAAGGATTTGGCCATCGAGAATGATGACGTTGCCTCGGTACGCCTCGGTCAGCCGGTTCGCTGTGCCGATTTTGGCGACATACCTGCCAGCGCCCTTAGAATCTGCCTGAGCGCGCCACTGATCGTGGCGGCCTGCAAGGGCGAAGAGGCGCTTGCGACGCTCATCACGCAGGCGATGCTGGTTCTGGATCGTACCGCCGAAGTGGCGAGCCGGCAAAGGGACGTGTCCAACGCGCGGGAGATACGCCGCAGCGCGTAATTGCCGCCGCGTAATTCCTTAGATCGGGATCGATTTAAGGATAAAATCATGCCGCAGCTTATCGCGCTACTGCGATTTATGAGCTCCGGCGTTCGTCGCCGTCGAAGCCGGCGAAGTCGCCCCTGACGATACCGTGCCGCTGCAGCTTGTCGTAGAAGGTCTTTCTGGGAATGCCGAGCGCCTCGATGGTTCGGCGGACATCGCCATTATTCTGTGACAGCGTCTCGCGGATGAGTTCGGCTTCGTAACGCTCCACCCGGGCGGGCAGCGGCAATCTAGCATCCGTCATCGGCATTTCATTGGGTTTGGATGTCGCTGCCATTTCGAGGCCGAGCACGAAGCGTTCGGCAAAATGCGAAAGCTCCCGAACGTTTCCCGGCCAATCGTGCTGTTGCAGATGACGGCTCACAGCCACGGAAATGGCAGGGACTTCACGCTTGAACCGGTTCGCGGCCCGTTCGGCGAAATAACCGAAGAGCAGGGGGATGTCGTCGCGACGTTCACGCAGGGGCGGGATGGAAAGAGTGACGACGTTGAGCCGATAATAGAGATCCTCGCGAAAATCGCCGCGCTGGCCGGGATCGCCAAGATCGACCTTCGCCGCCGCCACGACGCGCAGATCGACGGGGCGGACCTCGTTCGTACCAAGGGGGGTCACCTCGCGCATCTCGAGCACGCGCAACATCTGCACCTGAATGGCCGGAGGCATGCTTTCGATCTCGTCCAGGAAAAGCGTGCCGGAGCTTGAGTGCTCGATCCGCCCGACGCGTTTCTTCTGTGCGCCCGTGAAGGCGCCCGGTTCGTGACCGAAGAGCTCGCTTTCGATGACGGTTTCGGGCAGGGCGCCGCAGTTCAGCGCAACGAAATTGCCCTTAGCGCGGCGGCTCCAGCGATGCAGCAGGCTTGCCACCACTTCCTTGCCGCTGCCCGTTTCGCCGGTCACCAGCACATCGACGTCGGTATCGGCGATCTGGCGCAGCGTATGGCGCAGCCGCTCGATGGCGGGGGTCTGGCCGATCAGAGGGAGATCGCCCTGAACCTGCTCGGCTGCCTGCCGCAGCGCGCGGTTTTCCAGCACAAGCCGCCGCTTTTCCGCCGCGCGGCGCACGCTTTGCACCAGCCGGTCCGTGGCAAAGGGCTTTGCGATGAAATCATAAACGCCATTCTGGATTGCCTGCACCGCCATCGGTATATCGCCATGACCGGTCATCAGGATGACAGGCAGATCGGCATCGAACGTCTTGATATGGGCGAAAAGCCGCTGTCCATCCATCTGCGGCATCCTGATGTCGGAGACGACGACACCGGCAAAGCTGGCATGTAGAGCACTGAGAGCATCCGCTGCCGTCGGGAAGGCCGAGACTGCGAAGCCCGCGAGTTCGAGCGTCTGCTTCGTCGCCTTCAGCAGATCCTTGTCATCGTCGATGAGGAAGACGGGCGAGCTCTCGTTCATGGTATGGCCTTGCGCAGATGGATGGTGAAGCGGGTGCCGCTGCCGTTGCTCTCGACGTCGATCCGGCCGCCGTAGTCGACGACGATATCTTTCGAAATGACGAGGCCGAGGCCGAGACCCTTTTCCTTTGAGGTATTGAACGGTGTAAACAGCTGGTCGAGGATCGCGGCGGGAATGCCAGGCCCGTTGTCCGAGACCACGATCTCGACTTCCTCCGAAGTCTCGCGCACCGATACTTCGACTTTGGCCTGTTTACGGCCCTCCAGGGCCTCCAGAGCGTTTTGGAACAGGTTGATCAGCACCTGCTCCAGCCGGATGCGCGTGCCGATGACGCTGAGCCCCATTGGTGGCAATTCGATCTTCAAGGCATCCAGACGGCCGGCAAATCGGCTTCTGAGAAGGATGACGGTTCCCTCGATCACGCTTCTCAGGTCCACCGGTTCCGGCGCGGTCCGCCCCTTGCGGGCAAAGGCCTTCAGTTCTTCGGTGATGGTGCCGATACGCTCCGTCAGTGCCGCGATCGCGGACAGGTTCTCCTTGACCGGCTCCGTCTGCTGTCTGTCGAGAAAAATATGCGCGTTCTCGGCATAGGCGCGGATCGTCGCCACCGGCTGGTTGATCTCATGGGCGACGCCGGCTGCGACCTGGCCGAGAATGGCGAGGCGATTGGCCTGTACGAGATCCTGCTGCACGCCCTGCAGCTTGGCTTCGGTCGCCCGATGGTCCGCTATCTCCGCTTCCAGGCGGTCGCGCGCCAGGCTGAGATCCTCCGTGCGCTCCAGAACACGGCGCTCGAGTTCCTCGCGCGCGATCCTGCTGACTGCGATCTGCATGACGGCGACGTCTCGCCGACGCAGCAGGAAGGCGGCAAAGGCCAGAATCGGCAACAGGACGGTCAAGGTGAGAAAGCGCATCTCGCGCACCGAAGATGCGATCGCCTGGTCTGTCGGGATCAGATAACCGAGCTGCCATGGCGTCGAGGGGATTGGCGTCGTCAGGCGCAAATATTCTGCAGCACTGCTCCCCGGCAGGACGGCGCGCACGATGGTCGCATCCGGACCTACGGTCTCCGGATGGCTGATCGGCAGGGGCGACAGCGGTGCTGCGCCGAACTGCAGGCTCTTTCGAATGGCAGCAGCCTCTTCACGCGAAAACGGTGTCGTCGTCATGAAGCGCCATGAGGGCAGGCTGGTGATGAGGACGACGCCGCGTTCATCGGTCACGTATGCCGGGCGGCCGGTCTCGCTCCAATCGGCCTCGAGCTGATCGAACTCCATCTTGACGACGACGACGCCCAAGGCGGAACCGGCAGCGCCGACGCGGCGGGAAATATAAAGACCCGGGCGATTGCTGACCGTGCCGAGCGCGTAATGCTCGGCGGTTCCGGCTTCCATCGCCTTGCTGAAGTAATCGCGGAAGGAATAGTCGTTGCCGACGAAACTCAAGGGCTCGCGCCAATTGCTGGATGCCATCGCAACGCCATCCTTGCCGGTGACATAGAGGACGGAGGCGCTGGTTCCAGAAACCAGGCTTTCCAGCTTGCGGTCGAGGGCGACGACGTCATCGGCGTGTTGGTTGGTGAGCGCATCGCGCACCTGCTGATCGTCGGCCAGCAGCAGCGGCAGGGCGCGGGGCCGCTCAAGGACTGCCCTCAGAAGCGCGACCTTCAGGTTCGCATCCGTGTGTCCCTGCCTCTGCAGCATCTGTATTGCCGACAGGCGGCCGTAGAAGCTCGCCCCGTAGAGGCCGGCGGCAAGAATGGCCGCGCTCAGAAAAGCGAAAACGAACCAGACGCGGCGGGAGCGCCGACCCAGTTGCTCAGGCGTCAAAAGTCGTTCGTGGGCCGGGCGCTGCAGCATGGCCATATTGTGCATGATTTCGCGCGCATAGCAAATCGATCTGTGCGGATTTTCGCACATTTTGACGCTCAATATTCAGTAGTTGATCTTAAAATACGGCAAAAACAACATGTTATGCTTTTTTTTCTGTTTGGCACACGCGTTGCAAAGGGAGTCGGAACAGTCGGAGGCTGTTGAATTCTAGTCGTCGCCCGGAGGGCCGAGAGATCGGTTGGGCTTAACGGAGGACATTATGATTGCTCCCATCGCTGCCGCCGAAACGCGCGGCAAACTTCCATTCTACCGGCACCTCTACGTGCAGGTCCTCACCGCCATCGCTGCCGGCATCCTGCTTGGCCATTACTACCCGCAACTCGGCGCTTCGCTGCAGCCGCTTGGCGATGCCTTCATCAAGCTGGTGCGCATGGTCATCGCGCCCGTCATCTTCCTGACGGTCACCACCGGTATTGCCGGCATGTCGGATCTGAAGAAGTTCGGCCGCGTCGTCGGCAAGGCGTTCGTCTACTTCCTTACCTTCTCCACCCTGGCGCTGATCGTCGGTCTGATCATCTCCAACGTCGTGCAGCCGGGCGCCGGCATGCACATCAATCCGGCGACGCTGGATACGAAGGCCGTCACCAATTACGCCGCGCAGGCCCATGATGCCTCGGTCGTCGGCTTCCTGATGAACATCATTCCGGATACGATCGTCGGAGCCTTCGCCAAGGGCGACATCCTCCAGGTGCTGTTCTTCTCGGTCGTCTTCGGCATCGCACTCGGCGCCGCCGGCGAACGCGGTCGGCCGGTCGCCGACTTTCTGCAGGCGCTGACCACCCCCATCTTCCGCATGGTTGCGCTGCTGATGAAGTTCGCGCCGATCGGCGCCTTTGGCGCGATGGCCTTCACCATCGGCAAGTATGGCATCGGTACGATCGCCAATCTCGCTTTCCTGATCGGCACCTTCTATGCGACGTCGCTGCTGTTCGTGCTCGTCGTGCTCGGCGCGGTTGCGCGCTACAACGGCTTCTCGATCCTGGCACTGATCCGTTACATCAAGGAGGAGCTGCTGCTCGTGCTCGGTACGTCTTCTTCCGAGGCGGCGCTGCCTGGCTTGATGAACAAGATGGAACGTGCCGGCTGCAAGCGCTCCGTCGTCGGCCTCGTCATTCCGACGGGTTACTCCTTCAACCTCGACGGCACGAATATCTACATGACGCTGGCGGCGCTCTTCATTGCGCAAGCGACCGATACGCCGCTGTCGCTCACTGACCAGATCCTGCTGCTGCTGGTCGCCATGCTGAGCTCCAAGGGCGCTGCCGGCATCACGGGCGCAGGCTTCATCACGCTTGCCGCGACCCTTGCCGTCGTGCCTTCGGTTCCGATCGCCGGCATGGCGCTGATCCTCGGCATTGATCGCTTCATGTCGGAGTGCCGCGCCCTGACGAACTTCGTCGGCAATGCTGTTGCCACGATCGTCGTCGCCCGCTGGGAAAACGAACTCGACCAGACCAAGTTTGCCGCCGCCATGGCGGGGCAGCTGAGCGAGGAAATCGAAGTGCCTGCATTGCAGGCCGCCGAGTAGGTTTGCCCCTATCCGCAACTACGGAACGGCCCTCCTGCGGGGCCGTTTTCAGTTTCCGTGCCCGTCCGGTCACAGTTTTGTTTATCGCTGCGAATGCAACCCCTCCGCACACCGTCATCAACAGTGGCCTTCATAAAACTGTCACCGCAACAGCTCACAGCATCTTGATAAAAGTTGGGAAGCTTGGCGCTGCCGCGGGCAGGACAGGAGGGCATGTGTGAGGGATGATTTTGTGATCACATGCCGGCCGGCCTTGGGACGAGTATGCCTTCGCCGAACGTGTTGCGGGTAGTCGCGGGCCATGGCGTCTTCAATCTCAGCGAAGCAAAAGGTCCTGAAGCGTTCGGAGAGTTTTCTATCCGAGCTTGCCGCTCATGCCGATGCTCTGCTCCACGGTCGCGTCTGCGAACAATATGCCGCCATCTGCTATAGAAAAGGCATCGGACAGGACGACGCCGAGGTTCTCGTCGTCACGAGCCGGGAAAGCGGTCGCTGGGTCGTTCCCAAGGGTTGGCCGATCAAAGGCAAGAAGCCGCATGAAGTCGCTGCCATAGAGGCCTATGAGGAAGCCGGCGTACGCGGCAAGGTGAAGAAGAAGCCTTTCGGCTACTTTACCTATCTGAAGCACCTTGCCGACGGCAGTCACGTTCCCTGTATCGTCGGACTGCATTTGCTGGAGGTCGATCAGATTTTGCAGGATTTTCCGGAGCGGGGCCAGCGCCGAACCGAATGGGTCTCCTTCATCGAGGCCGCCAATCGCGTACGCGAACCGGAACTCAAGGGGCTTCTGCTTGGAGCCGAGCGGAAGATACGCAAGGCAAAAGGCAAGAGGTGAGCATCCCGCGCATCGCCGTCGTCGCCCCGCATCCGCCACGCACTGGTGGAGGAAAAGGCCGCTCAAATAAGCCTGCAGCGAACGGCCCGCATCTTCGTAACCAGGGCCGCCGGGATGGTCACTTAGTTTTAACAGGCGTAACGAGCCGCGAGCTGGGGGATTGGCTGCCATGCGCTTCTGCGCTTGCCCTTGCCGCATCGATGCCTATATTGACCCAGCGTTCGACCGCGTCTGTTTAGGTCGATATGCCTCATGGCTGCAATAGCTGCCTTCACCCGGCAACGAGCTGGCCGGCGGACTTTGGAAGGAGAAATTTCATGTCCATTACTCCGAATAATATCGATAGTTCAAAAGCTTCTACCGTCCCGCATGGTGAGATTGCTGCCGCCGTGCGACAGGCGCGGGAAGCCATCGGCTACACGATCGACGATCTGTCGGAAACCTGTGGTCTCACCAGCGAGGAAATCGTTGAAATTGAGGCAGGCGCAGAGGCCGATCCGGCAAAGCTTCGCCGTATTGCCACCGCATTGCAGGTTCCGCCCTCGACTTTTTTCATCATGTGAACAAGCGGCGCACTTCGGTGCGCCCCTTCAATTCGCGCTGGAACACAGTGCATGGCCTCAGCATCCCGGTAATAGCGCTTGAAGCGTTCCTCCCATATCCGGGATGCCCATTTCCCCGTACCGTCTGCTTGTCCCGTCCGAGGTGGTGTCGCGGCTGCACGCGATGTGCCGTTCATCCGATAGGGATGTCCTTTGTGGAGTATTCGGCTAGAGCCGGACGATTTTAAGTCTGTTCAACCTGAAATCTGAAATCGCTCTGCAATCAACAAAGCCGGCATGATGGTGTCGTCCGGAAACAGATCACACTTTTCGACATCCGGCGGATGCCTTTGAAGGCAGCCCGCTTTCGCAGGCCCATCTCATTGCGAGATGCACGTCCTGCCGCGCCGTTTCGTATTTCAGGCATTATTTTGTTACCCAACATTTCCGGTGGCGGGAATTTTGTAAACCAAAGTTTCCGAGCCCGGAATTTCCGTATTGGTGCCGCAAAACCCTTCTTTTCAGGGAAATGATAGTTTGTATAAGGATTGAAAAAACGGAATGAAGCCTATGAACGCCAACGCTGCTCCCGACATTCTGATAGTCGATGACGATCACGAGATACGCTCTCTGCTGAGCCGGTATCTCGAGGAGCAGGGCTTCCGTGTAGCGACGGCAAGCGATCTGCGCGGCTGCAACGACGCGCTCAACCGCCGGCATCCCGACCTGCTGGTGCTGGACGTCATGCTTCCCGATGGGTCGGGCCTCGACCTCTGCCGTGACCTGCGCAACCGCCGTCCCCGCGTCCCGGTCATCTTGCTGACTGCCTTGAAGGAGGATATTGACCGCATTCTCGGTTTGGAGATCGGCGCCGACGATTATCTCGGCAAGCCGTTCAATCCGCGCGAGCTGGCCGCACGCATTCGTGCCGTCCTGCGCCGTACGAACGACGATCTTTCGTCGGAGCCGGAGCATAGGCGCTTTCAGTTCGCCGATATGATGCTTGATCCGCAACTTCGCCGCGTCAGCAGGGACAATGGCGAGGTCATCTCCTTGACGGGCGCGGAATTCGATCTTCTCAAGGCGTTCCTGGAACGCGCGGGGCGGCTGTTGTCCCGCGATCAGTTGCTCGATCTGACGCAGGGACGCGACCGCGATCCGGCCGATCGCTCGATCGACGTCCTGATGAGCCGGTTGCGCCGCAAGCTCGGGGAAACGGTGGAAGAACCAATCTTCCGGACGATCCGCAACGGAGGCTATCAGCTTGTCGTTCCGGTAACGGCTATCAAGGGCGATTCATGAGGTCGCTCGGCGCGCGTTTGGCTCTGCTTTTGATGACCGCCATCGTGCTGGTCGTCATTTCCTCGTCCTTTGTCGCAAGTCTCGTCATGCGCGGACCACGGCCGGACATGACCGTCGAGCGCATGGCTAGACAGCTTTCCATTCTGGCGACCTTTGCGGAGAAGGATAGGACAGCGGCGGCGGCGGCTGGATTGGTCGTCAGACCCATGCCGGCCGTAGGTCAGCGCGACCAGGAGCTCTCGCGCTTTCTCATGGAAGCGCTGCTTCGAATTGCCGGCATGCGCGAAGCGATCATATTGCGTCAATCGACCGGCGAGATGATCGCCTCCCTGAAGCTCTCCGACGGCAACTGGCTGATCATGCCGATGCCCGAGCACGGTCCGCCGCCGGACGGCTGGAAGATTCTTGTGGGGTGGCTCGGCCTCATCATTATCGGCAGCGTGCTGGTTTCGATCTTTGCCGCGTCGAAAATCATGAAGCCGCTGCGTCTGCTGGAGGAAGCGGTCGCTGCGGTCAATCCCGACGGCACGCTGCCGCATATACCGGAGACCGGCCCGGGTGAGATCCGCGCGACTGCCCAGGCCCTCAACGGCCTGTCGGCCAGGGTGAAGGCTGCCACGGAAAGCCGCATGCGGCTTGTCGCCGCCGCCGGTCACGATCTGCGGACACCGATGACGCGGATGCGCCTGCGTGCGGAATTCATCCGGGACGACAAGGAACGGCACAAGTGGTTTTCCGATCTCGAGGAGCTCGACAGGATTGCCGACAGCGCCATAGGGCTGGTTCGGGAGGAGATTTCCAATGATAGTCTGGAAAAGGTCAGGCTCGACAGGATCGTCGAGGATGTGGTCACCGAGCTGAAGGCGATCGACATGAACGTCAGGGCCGGCGACATGGAACAGACGACGATCTGCGCGGGTCCGCTGGCCGTCACGAGGGCGCTGCGCAACCTTCTCATCAATGCTGCGACACATGGCCAGTCGGCAACCGTGACGGTGACGCATCTCGGCAACAGGGCCGTTGTGCGGATTGTCGATACGGGTCCGGGCATTCCGGAGGATCGGCTGAACCAGGTGTTCGAACCCTTCTTCCGAATCGACATGGCAAGGCAGAAATCCTTCCCCGGCGCCGGCCTAGGCATGGCCATCGCGCGCGAAATCGTTACCCGGTTCGAGGGTGAGATCACGGTACGCAACCGTCAACCCCGGGGCCTGGAGCAGGTCGTGTCATTCAAGAGCGCCGACGCCAGGGTTGCAGGCTGATACAAACAGAACAGGCCAACAAACTCATCGTTCGAACATAAACCTGCTTCGCTTGAGAAAGGGGCCGGTCCACGCCGGTTTTCGGCCATATAGGCTTTACTTGCCTGAAGTATTCAAAAATTCTAGAAATGACGATGCTTATGATAATATTAAAGAATTTTCTAAATGACGCTCCTGCGAAGGGAAAAACCGAGACACTAAATTTCGTCAAAATGCCTTGTTTCAGCAATCTTCAGAAATGTTCCGGGCACCAACTGATGTAAAATTACAGTCGATCAGCAGCGTGACTCGAGCAGGCTTTGATCGCCCCGCATACCCGGCTTCGCCATGACGCCCCCAACACGAATGGTGAAGCCGGATTGCTTTCCGGCCCCGGCCTTGGATTTTTCCCGGAAATATCAGCCTGTTGAGAATGCCGCCACCGGATCAGGCTGCGAGGCATTGCGGGCGGGTAGCCGAAGGTCAGGCCGATGGCGCGGGAACAGGTGAACGCCAAAATGATCGAACTCGTCGAATAGATCAGTGTGAAGCTGGGCTCAAATGATTGAAGGCAAAGCTCAAAGCCGAGCGCGGTCGCAATGCCGAAAGCACCACCCAGCAGATACACGAGTACGGCTTCGGTCAGGAAGCGCTGGAGAATGCTTGCGCCGACAGCCACGTGACAGGCGCCAGAGGAGCGGCAGACAGCAAGTGCCCAGGCCCGATGCTTTGCCGTGATCGAGTTTTGGCGGGCGCGGGAATTGGGCCATTGGCACGTTTGGGACTGACGGTTATCGGGAACTTATGTTCCACGGTGTTCGGTACGAGATTATTTAGCCGTGCTCGGGTGCGGGCCTGTATCGGCATCGATAACGGCCGGAATCGATACGTCGACCAGGCCATCCCAGCCGCCGCCCAGTGCCTTATTGAGCGCGACATAGTCAGTGGCGATCGAAGCCCGGCTTTCAATGACGGATTCTTCGGCGCTGTAGAGCGAACGCTCGGCATCGAGCACATCGAGAAAACCGGTGGCGCCGGCCTTGTTAAGTGTGCGCGAAAGATCGGAAGCGCGGCGATAGGAGCTGCTGGACGAGGCGAGCTTGACATATTTCAAACGCTCCTGGGTAAGCGACACCACGGCGTTCTCGACATCCTCCATGGCCGATAAGACGGCCGATTGATAAGCGATGAAGTACTGATCACGCTCGGCCTTGGCGACATCGGCTGCGGCCTTGAGCTGGCCACCCTGAAAGAGCGGCACCGTCAGTGACGGCCCGAGCGACCAGCCGATGGACGACGTCTTGGCGAGATCACCGATACTGGCGGCCGACGATGTGATGTCGCCCGTCAGGGAGATGGAGGGATAACGATTGGCCTCCGCCTGACCGATCTTCGCGGTATACTGCGCAAGCTGCCGCTCCGCGAGACGCACATCCGGACGCGATGTGAGGATATCGGCGGGAATGCCGATCGCAACGTTCATCTTCGGGCTTGGGATCGGACCTCCTGCCTTGAGCCTTTCTTCCAAAGTTGCAGGCGGCTTGCCCAGCAGCACGCTCAGGCGATGAACCGCTTCGGCATAGGAGATTTCATAGGCTGGAATGTCGGATTCCGTGCTGCTGGCCTGCGCGTCGGCTTTGGCTGTATCGACCGCGGTGGCGCTGCCTGCCTGATATTCGGCATGCGTAAGCGCCGCGCTCTTGCGCTGCGATATCGCGGTGCGCCTGGCCAGATCGCGCAACGCCTGATATTCGCGTGCCTGGACATAGTAGGAGGCGACATCGCCGATCAAGGTCAGCATGGTGTCGCGGAGCTGCTCGTCCGCGGCATCGACGCCATATTTTGCCGCTTCGGCGGCGCGTTTGTTGCCCCCGAAGAGATCCATCTCCCAGCTCGCGTCGAAACCTCCCGCATATAGCGTAGAAAACGTCGCGTCCGCCGTACCGCTCTCCGCGGCGGAGGTGCGCGTGCGCGTGGCCGAACCGGTTCCCTCGACGGTCGGCAGCAGTGCCCCTTTCTGCTCCCGGTAGGTGGCACGCGCCTGGCGGATTTTCGCCTTGGCCGTCGCTACGTCAAGATTGTCGGCGATGGCCTCCTCGATCAACGCATTGAGGGTGGGGTCCTTGAGTTGTTTCCACCATTGCGACAGTTGTGGGACCTTGCGCGGTTCGGTCGCGCCCTTGTCGCCCCAATGCGATGGCATCGGGAGGCCGAGTGCGCGGTAGTCCGGTCCGACGACGCAGCTTGTCAATGTTCCGGCGAGCGCGGCGGCAATGATGATATTTGATGACTTTGGGTTTGAACGCGAACAAATCGGCAAGATTTCTATCCCTGTCTTATTGATTTTGAGCGTTGGCCTTATGGAGCCCGCATAGGTTTAGCCCCGTCGCATGGGCAATTTTCCTCCGTGGAAAAAGGCTACGGCGCTCACACAGAATTGGTCCGGGAACGCCGGGCGGGGCGTTCCCGGACCATTCGACCCTTTGCGGGCCGCTCCTTCCAACCACCAGAGGCGTCCGGGGGGGTCTCAAATTGGTCGGAAGCGGAGAGGAAATGGTCGATGGTAACTATGCCGTGGAGTTTTCCCGGCCAGGATTTTCTTCCATCAATCAGCGGAAGGCATGCGGATCGGGAACGAGCGATCGCTCGGCGTCCTCGAGCTTCGCCAGCTGATCGGCGGTCAGCACATTGCGCAAGGCGAGCGCCTTCTCCTTGAGGGCCGTTGCCTTGCCGGCGCGATTCAGAAGGTGATCGGCCATCAGCTCGCCGAAGAGTTCCCCCTGTTTGCCGGCATCACGATCGGATTGAGAAGCAGCCGCAGCATCGGCCGGCGGAGAGCCCGCAGGCTGGTGCTTGGGAAAAGCCAGAAAATCCGTCAGCGCATTGGTATAGTCCCTCCAGGCATCGAGCTGAGCACTGCGAATGCCGATCAGCGTTTCAAGCGCCGACAATTTGCCTGCGATCGCCAGGGCCGGATTCTTTCCGCGAGGAAAGCCGCCGGGCGGGCCAGGAGGCAGCATGGGCATGTCGCCGCCAAAAGCCATCATCGGACCTTCCGGGTGCTGGCCCGGAAAAGACCAGCCAGGCGGCGGCATGCAGGGCTGTGGAGGTTGTGGAGCCTGGATGCTCATCGGATTCTGCCCATCCGGCTCACCGGCCGGCTCCGTGGCATAGGCCGAAGCGGCTGCGGAGCCGATCGCGGCTGCCAGCAATGTCGCAATGAAGTATTGTTGCCTCATGATCAGTACCTTCATTTCAATTAACTGATGCTGAGGCTAGTTGGGCCGTGTGAATGCAATACGTCCCTACGTGTCCGAGTATTTCCTGCAAAAGGAATGTTGCGAACGAAGTTTGCCAAGTGGCGGCCGGCAACACTTTATTACAATTTCTCGTCTGACGATGCTGGTCCGAGATTCCTGGACGCTCGGCGGAGAA
Source organism: Hyphomicrobiales bacterium (assembly GCA_900468625.1). GTDB lineage: Bacteria > Pseudomonadota > Alphaproteobacteria > Rhizobiales > Rhizobiaceae > Rhizobium. The sequence goes on along the minus strand of UBUL01000039.1, from coordinate 47,972 downwards.
ATTGGCAACCGCCGCACTCGATACGGCGGTTGCCTATGCCCTGGATAGCGGCATCCCTACCGCGGCCGCACCTTTGCTGTTGCCGCCATAGCGCCTTGCTCTGATCTGGCCGCTATTCCTTGCCGCTGGATGCGGCCGATGTCGATTGGTCGGCCTCCTTCAAGGCTGCCGCACATTCCTCGCAGCATACTTCGACCGATTTGCCGCCGAGATTGACCTTGATGGTTTCGGCACCCAGTTCGCAGTCGCAAGCGGCACATGTGGTTCTCTTCATCTCATGATCCTTTCCTGATCGATCCCGTTGCCGGGGCAGGGTGATGAGAACACCGATCATTGCATTGGCGCTGTCGGAATCTTTAGCGAGCAGCGTAACGCTTCGGCTTCAATTGTGCCGAGCGCTGGAATTCCGCCGGCGTCAGGCCGTAGGTCTGTTTGAAGGCGGCGCTGAAATGGCTGTGGCTGGAAAAGCCAAGATCGAGCCCGAGCATGGTCAGGTCGTCATAAGAGCCGAGAAGATCGAGCGCGCGCGCCAGCCGGAGCCGTAACTGGTAACGGTAGAGCGGTATGGCTTCCACCTGTTGGAAGACCTGCGTCAGATAAACGGGCGAGACGCCGACCTCCTTGGCGATCTCAGCAAGCGTCCAGCGGCGGGCGAGATCGGAAGACAGGACGAGCTTTGCGCGGTCGACAAGTTTCTGCCGGCCGAAACTGGCGCCGGCTGCATGTGACGTGCGCTCGCCGAGCGACCGGCGCACCAGGGTCAGCGCCAGCGTCTCGCCTTCGAGGCTTTCGGCTATATTGCGGCTCAGCCCATGACGCAGCATCGCGACAAGCGCCTGGGCACGGGGATCTATCCGCCGCCGCTGGCGGCGAAAGACCACACCGTCGCCGGATTGAACCTGATCCTTTGGAACAAGCTCGTGAAGGACCGTTTCGTCGATCATGAGGTCGAGACAGGAATCGCCGCCGTCGACGGGATGGCTGATCCGATATCCCTGCTCACGGTTGAAGAACAGCACCTGGTTTGCTTCCGCAACGACGTCGTTCTGGCCGACATGACGCTTGAAGACGCCGCGATAGGGATAGACAAGGCTCGTCCGATGGGCGCACTCCTCATCGGTCTTGTGGCGGCATTCGCCATTGCAGACGACATCGCGGATGAGGACGGTCTTCGTCTTCAGCAGCAAAGCTGTCGAAATTTGCGACATGCCAAAATCCTCATCCCAGCGCCGGTACTCGCCACATTAGCTAATCTTAGCACGGCCTGCGCTATCTTTAGTAGCGGCTATAGACATGGACGTCGCTTCCGTTCTGGCCGCGAGAAAGGCCGATATCCTTCAACTGATCGTCCGACAGTTCCAGAAGCGCAGTGCGGTTTCTCCTTTCGGCCATCTTGCGCGCGAGCAGATGTACAAGGTCCGGCAACAGCGAAAGAGGCGAATGCCGGGCTTCGCTGTGGCTGCGGACGCGTTTGGAAGACGTTAAGGTGTTTGCAGCTTGCATAGTGATACTCCACCGTTTGTTTCGATGGAGGTAGTGAACCATCGGGACAGCGTTCGCGCTGTCAGATAATTTAGCGATCGAACGCGGCTGTGATCATTCGGCAAGCCGCCGGTGGTGATTTTGTATTTTATTTGTCGACATAACATCCGCTTGAGCGATAGTGTCGGCGCGGCTCCATCCGGTGCGGGATGGATGCCTGCAAGGCAAAGATTATCGAGGAGAATAGGAATGTCGTGGCAACATCCAGTACCCAGGATCACTGAAGAGGAAAGGGACCAGCGCCTTTCGAGGCTTAGGAAACTGCTCGATGCGCAGGGCCTGGCCGGCATGTTGCTGGGGCCGACAGAGAGCCTGCGTTACTTCACCGGGCTCGTCTGGCATGCGAGCGAGCGGTTTCTGGGCGCGCTGGTGACGCCAACGGGGCTTCACTATATCGTCCCGGGCTTCGAACGCAGCCGGGTGGAAACCCTGCCGCATCTGCCGGCGGAAATCCTGGAATGGCAGGAAGAGGAGAGCAGCGCGGCACTCATCGCCCGCGTGCTGGGGGATAAGGGCGTTTTGGCGCTCGACGACAGCATGCCGCTATATTTCTACCAACGGCTGGCGGCCGAGCTCGGAGCCGAAAGGCTTGTCAATGGTGGGCCGATCATCAGCAGCCTGCGTCGGCTCAAGTCTCCAGCCGAAATCGCGCTCATTCAATACGCCATGAAACTGACGCTGGACGTGCACAAGCAGGCGCACGCCTTGCTCAAGCCGGGAATTCGCGCATCGGAAGTGGCGGAGTTCATCGACCGGGGTCATCGTGAGGCCGGTACCGATGGCGGCTCGACCTTCTGCATCGTGTCCTTCGGCGAGGCCACGTCACTGCCACATGGCGCTGACGGCGACCAGACGCTCGGCGAAGACGACGTCATTCTGGTGGACACCGGCGCCCGCATCGACGGTTATCATTCCGACCTGACGCGGACATACAAGCTGAAGAGCGGCGACAGCGTCTTTGAAGATGCCTGGGCGATCGAACGCGAGGCGCAACAGGCGGTTTTCGATGCCGCCAAGCTGGGTGCCGCCTGTTCCAGTCTGGACGATGCGGCGCGCGCCGTGCTGGCGAGACATTCGCTCGGGCCGGACTACAAGCTGCCGGGATTGCCGCATCGCGCCGGTCACGGCCTTGGCCTCGAAATTCACGAAGAACCCTATATCGTGCGCGGCAGCGCAACGAGGCTTGCGCCCGGCATGTGCTTTTCGAACGAGCCGATGATCGTCTTCCCGCAGAAATTCGGTATCCGGCTGGAGGATCACATCTATATGACCTCGGACGGCCCGCGCTGGTTCACCCCGCCTTCCAGCGGGCCGACGGAGCCGTTTGCGAGCTGAGAATTTTCAAAGGGCGGCCGTCAGGCCGCCCGCTTCCCTTCTTCGTCGAAGACATGCAGATGCTGCGCCGGGAAGCCGACATTGACCCGATTGCCGGCGCTCAGCGCGGTGCGATCCAATGTGAACACCTTGAACGGCAGGCCGTGCAGTGAAAGGTGTAGGATGATGCCGAAGCCGGTGGGTTCGATCAATTCGACATTGGCGGCCATGTCGGACGGATCAGATGACAAAGCGACATGCTCCGGGCGGATGCCGAGTGTGACCTTCGTACCATCTGCCAGTTTCAGCGGCGCGGGAAGCGGAACGAGTGTGCCATCCTTGAGTCTGACGGCATTGCTCTCATACGTGGCATCGAGAAAGTTCATGCCGGGCGAGCCGATGAAGCCCGCAACGAAGAGATTGGCGGGGCGATCATAGAGTTCAAGGGGGCTGCCGACCTGCTGAACCACCCCGCCATGCATGGCGACGATACGGTCCGCCAGCGTCATCGCCTCGATCTGGTCATGCGTCACATAGATCGACGTTGCTTTAAGATCGCCATGCAACTTCTTGATTTCCGCGCGCATCTGCTCGCGCAGCCGCGCGTCGAGATTCGATAATGGCTCGTCGAAGAGAAAAGCCTTCGGCTGGCGCACGATGGCGCGACCCATGGCGACACGCTGGCGCTGACCGCCGGAGAGCGCCTTTGGCCGGCGCTCGAGCAGCGGATCAAGTCCGAGCTTGGATGCCGCACCGGCGACAGCCTTTGCAATGCCGTCCTTTGCCACTTTCCGCAGCCGCAGGCTGTAGCTCATGTTGCCGGCGACATTCATATGCGGATAGAGCGCATAGGACTGAAAGACCATGGCGATATCGCGATCCTTCGGATGCAGCTCGTTGACGCGGTTGTCGGCAATGCGGATTTCGCCGCCGCTGATGTCTTCGAGGCCGGCAATCATGCGTAGCAGGGTGGATTTGCCGCATCCGGAGGGACCGACGAGCACGACGAATTCGCCGTCCTTGATCCTGAGATCGATGTCGTGCAGCACCTGCACATGGCCGTAGGCTTTCTTGACGTTCTGAATATCGATCGATGCCATGTGACTAACCCTTGACCGCGCCGGCCGTCAGGCCCTGCACGAGATAACGTTGGATGAGCAGGAAGAAGAGTGCGGCCGGTATGAGCGCCATGACGCCGGCCGCCATCATCTGCCCGAAGTCCACGGAGAATTTCGAGACGAAGGTGAGAAGCCCGACCGGGAAGGTCGCAGCCTGATTGCCGTTGATCAGCATCAGCGCGAAGAGCAGTTCGCTCCATGCCGCCGTAAAGACGAAACCGAGGGTGGCTGCGATGCCGGGAAGCGTCAGCGGCAGGATGATCTGCCGGAAGGCGGTGAACTGCGTCGCGCCGTCGATCATCGCAGCCTCCTCCAGATCCTTCGGGATGCCGTCAAAGAAGGACTGCATCAGGAAGGTGGCGAAAGGCACGTTGAAGGCTGTGTAGACGATGACGAGGCCTGTCAGGCTGTTGGTCAGATGCAGCGGCGTCAGGATCTTGAAGATCGGTGCGACGAGCATGACGAGCGGAAACATCTGGGTTAGCAGCATCAGCGCCACGATCCAGTATTTGGCGCGGAAATTGAAGCGCGAGAGCGCGTAGCCGGAGAGCGATGCGCAGATCGTCACCGCAATCGCCGTCGAACCGGAGACGATCAGGCTGTTCTTGAAGAAGGTCGGGAAATCGCTGTGCTGTATCACGAAGGAGTAATGTTCCCAAGTCGTGCGCGACGGCCACATGCGCACGCCTTCCGTATAAAGCAGGTCGTTCGGTGTGACCGAGACCTTGAGCAGCCAGAAAAGCGGGAAGAGCGCAAAGACGACGTAGCAAAGAATGGCTAGGCGATGCGCGATGGTCGGAAGGATGGATCGTCTCATGGCTCAATCCTTGTTCAGCAGGGTCTGCCGCAGCAGGATGATCAGCATGGAATAGGTGAGAAGAAGGACCAGCAGCACCAGCGCGATGGCCGAGGCATAGCCGAAATCCAGCCGCTTGAAGGCCTGCGTGAAAATGTAGCTCGCGACGATCTGCGTGCGGTCTGCAGGCCCGCCGCCCGTCATGACGACGATCAGATCGGCGAAATTGGAGACCCAGACCGTACGCAGGAGCACGGTGATGGCGATGGTCGGCGCCAAGAAGGGAAGCGTAATCGAGCGAAAGCGCTCGAACCAGCCGGCGCCGTCGATCGAAGCCGCCTCATAGAGGTCGCGCGGGATGGCCTGAAGGGCTGCCAGAAGCGTGATCGCGAAGAAGGGAATGCCCCACCAGACATTGGCGACGATCGGCCCCCACATCGCATAGTTCGGATCGGACAGAATATTGCCCGGCTCGCTCATCAGACCCACGCCATAGAGCCAATGCGGTATCGGGCCGATCACCGGGTTGAACAGCCAGGACCAGTTGAGGCCGGCAAGGAAAGACGGCACAGCCCACGGCAGGAATACCAGCGCCTGTACGATCGATCGGCCGAAAAACGGTTTGTCCAGCAGAAGCGCCAGGATCAGCCCGAAAACGAACTGCAGCAGCACCGAAGCGCCGGTCCACCAAAGCGTATTCTTCAGTGCCCAGTAGAAAGCCTTATCCTTAGAGAGATCGCGGAAATGCTCGAGACCGATGAACTCGCCGGAAAATGGATTGAGCAGTTGAATATCGCGAAAGGCGTAGGATATGCCGATCGCCAGCGGCACCAGCATCACCGCTATGATGAGGATCAGGGAAGGGGCGCTGTAAAGGTAGGGTTCCGAGGCGTCGGCAAGGCGCTTCGGCCACGGCCTGCGGTCGTGGCGCCTGTCGAGCGTGCCGGTGATCGAGGTCATCTGCGAGAGTTCCCATTCGCGGCGTTCGAACGCCGTCTGTTTCAAGTGGGCAGAAAGGGCGGCGGATCGCTCCGCCGCCGCATGCGGGACTTACTTCTTGGCCAGGAATTTCTGCTGGGCCTTGGTCAGGTAATCAGCCCACTGGTCGGCTAGATCCTTCGCCGAGATATCGCCGAGCAATGCCTGCTGCGAGGTCTTGATGGCGAGCGAATCCTTGAAGAAGGCGAATTCTTCAAGATAGGTCGGCATCACTGTGGGAACGGTGTCCTTGTCGGCCAGTTCCTGGAACCAGCCCTTGAACTGATCGCCGGCATAGAATGGGTCCTTTTCCGCAGCCGTATAGGCCGGCAGAGCACCGATCTTCTTGTTCCAGGTAAGGTTGCCTTCCGGCCCCTCGAGCGTTGCGATCAGCTTCCAGGAGAGATCCTTGTTCTGGCTGCTTGAGAACATCGACCAACCGCCGTAGCCGATGGTCGGGAAGGACTTGCCATCTGGGCCTTTCGGCAGCGGCGCGACGCCGAAATCGTCCTTGTTCATGCGCTCGGCGACAGCGATGAGCGCGTCGGGATCCTGGTCGAGGAAGGCGCAGGTGCCGGAATAGAAGCCGGCGACGACTTCGTTGAAGCCCCAGTTGACGCTATCCTTCGGCGCATAGCCCTTCTTGTAGAGATCGACCATCCATTCGATGCCTTTCTCCCAGCCGGGGCTGTTCATCGTCGACGTGCCGTCATCCTTGAAGTACTTGTTGTCGCCGGCCATCGAGGCGGCAAAGATCATCCAGCCGTTGAGCCCGCCCGGACCGCCGCGCATGCAGTAGCCGTATTTGCCCGGCAGCTTGGAGATGGCTGCGGATGCCTTGACGAATTCGTCCATCGTCTTCGGCGGCTCGGCGACACCGGCGTCCTTCAGAATCTTCTTGTTGTAGAACATGGCGCGCAGATAGAAGCCGTAGGGCAGCATATAGGCGGTGTTCTTCACGTCACGGCCAAGCTGAAGAGCGCGCGGCGTCAGTTCCTTCGTGTGCTCCCATTTGGCGAGGTAAGGCTCGAGGCTTTCGAGCATGCCGTTATTGCCGTAGAGCGACAGCCAGGTGTCGGGCATTTCCATAACGTCGGGCGTGTCGCCGGCCGAGACCATGGTGGCGAATTTCTGAAACGCCTCGTTCCACGGCAGGGAGATGATATCGACCTTGGTGCCGGGATTTGCCGCCTCGAACTTGGCGACGATCGATTTGAGCGTCTCTGTGCGCTCCGGACTCGTGATGACTTCCACGAGCTTCAGCGTCGTATCGGCAAAGGCCGTGCCGCCCATCAAAGCGGTAAAGAGTGCTGCTGTTATCAGTCTTTTCATGTTGGTTCCCCTTTTTAGGTTTTCCTCTCAGATTGACGATTTCACGAGGCGGCGGCGATCGCCTCCTCGAGTTCCTTCCACAGGGCCTCGGTTCCTTCGAGGCCGACATGGAGACGTACGGAGCGCGGATTGATGCCGAATGCGTGTGCGGAATTCGGCTGGGCCTTCTGCTGCAGCACGACTTCGCCCGGCACGATCAGGCTCTCATGTCCGCCCCAGCTCACACCCAGTTTGAAGAGCCTGAGGCGGTCGGCGAAGGCGCGCACATCGACACCCTCGCGGAAGATGAAAGAGAACAGGCCCGAGGTTCCGTTCAGGCCGGCGGGCAGCCGGTTGGCAAGGCCCGGATGGCAAACCTGCTCGACGACATCGAGCTCCTGCAGCCGCTGGGCGATCGTCATCGCCGCCGCCTCGTGCGCCTTCATGCGGATCGGCAGCGTGCGCAGACCGCGGATCAGAAGCCATGCGTCGAAAGGCGAAAGCTTGCCGCCGAGATAAGGGTAGGCTTCGGCTTTCAGGCGGGCGATCATCTCCTTCGAGCCGGCGACGACGCCGGCGACCACGTCGCTGTGCCCACCGAGATATTTCGAGGCGGAATGAATGACGAGATCGACGCCAAGCTTCAAAGGCTGCTGAAAATAGGGCGTTGCCCAGCTATTGTCGATCATGGAGACGACGCCGTGCTGCTTGGCTAATGCCGCCAGCGCGCCGACATCATGCGCCTCCATGACCCAGCTCGTGGGGCTTTCCATATAGAAGACCTTGGCGCCGGGAAGTGCTTTGGCGACGGCTTCCTCGTCGCGCCCGTCGACATAGGTTACCTCGACCTTCATGCGTTTCAGAACAGTGCCGAAGAGACGGAACGCATCGGGATAGACATGCTTGACGGCGACGATCCGGTCGCCCGGCTCGACGAAGCTCAAGACGGCCGAAGAGATGGCGGCCATGCCGCTGGCAAATCCGAGCGCATCCTCGCCCCCTTCGAGCTTTGCCAGCATCTCCTCGAACATGCGTACCGTCGGGTTAAGGCCGCGCGTATAGATCGGCCGCACCTTTTCTCCGCGATAGGACGCGATCATCTCGTCATAGCTGGAGAAGGTGAACAGCGAGGTCTGGAAGATCGGCGGCACGACGGCCTCGGCGAAATTGCCGTCGTCGTGAGCGGTAATAAGGGACGCAAGTTCAAACGGCTCTAGCCCGTCGGTCATTTGGACATTTCCTTGATGTCTTCCTCGACGACGTCGAGAATTTTCAGCGTTTCGGCGCGCGCCGCCTCGGGATCCTGGTCGACGATCGCGTTGAACAGCGTGCGGTGATAGGGGAAGGACCGGCGGGCGAAATCCTGACGGTCGAAGGGATGCTCCCAGAAGCGCTCGAAGGTCTCGCGCATCTGCTCGAGAAGCTGGCGGAACAGCGGATTGTGCGTGGCGTCATAGACGGCAAGGTGAAAAGCCAAGTCTTCCGGCCCCGACGTGCCCTTGGCCATGTGCACACGCTCCATCTCGTTGAGCTTCTCTTCGATGATGGCGATGTCTTTGGCGGTCCGCTTTCTGGCCGCCACCATGCCTGCCTCGCACTCGATGCCGCGGCGGACCTCCAGCGTCTGCAGCAGCGCGTCGCGCAGATGCGGCGGGTCGAGCGACAGCGGCATGTGGATCGTCGCCTTGGAAACCGGCTTCAGCAGGTAGGTGCCGCTGCCCTTGCGTGTCTCCATGACGCCGAGCGCCTGGAAATAGGTGATGACCTCGCGAATGGTGGATCGTCCTACCGAAAGCGCCGCCATCAGCTCGCGCTCCGTCGGCAGCCTGTCGCCCGCCTGCAGCTTCGACGACTCGATGAAGGTCGACAGCGCCTCGATGACTTGCTGCGTCCGATCGATGGAAGGAAGGGGTGTAAGCATGGGCTTTGTCATGGGAGGTAAATTGGTCTGACATCTGCCATCAGGTCAATCTCTTTTTCTTGAAGTCGGTATTTTTTCCGGCCGTAAATTTTTGCAGGAGGAGTGAAGGCGAGCTGCGACGAAGGTTGTTTGCGGCCTTCAACAGCGTTGGCAGCGCTGATAGAAGGAGCCTGATACGAGTCCGAGATTGGAAGAGAATGGCCGCGCGAGATCGATATTCACGGAAGCTGGAATGCGCGAAATGCGATCATACCGGTTTCGCCGAGGTTTCCGAAACTGACGATCGCCGCGCGGCGAGCCGCGATTTCAAGATAGACGAGATGCCGCGCGGCTTTTCCACCGAGCGGCCATCGACCGATCCGCGCAAGCATATGATCCGCTGCCGTTGCGGCTCGGTCTTTGCTTTTGAACAGGACACAGTTTACGCGCCTGGCGGCGAACCGCGCCGTTGAATACCAGGCACCCAGAACAAAAAAGCCCCGCGCGGGCGAGGCTAAGCTTGTGCCGCCCCGGGGAAATCGGAAGCGACGCGGCGTGTTTAATTGCGGTCACTCGTTCCGGCTAGGTCAGTTTTGGCGATAGCGGTACGCTCGCGTAAAAAAGCTCTTCGGATTTGATGTTTTGCCGATTGCTGCCGTCTCTACCGCGGTCCTAAATCGGACACGTCTGAGGCATGCTTCGCAGATTTGTAACATTAACGTTACAAAACTATCGGAAGTGCATTTTCGTTCAGCTGTCGTTCATTTAGGCGAAGGCAAAAAAGTATTTGACGCAATGGCTTATGGCCCTAGAGGTCAGCTTCCGGCCGGCTTTCCAGCCCGATTGCCGAGCCCGGCAGATATGAAAAGAGCTTGGATATCCGCATGCGCCTGCTTCTTGCTTTCATCGATTGGATCCGGCGCCGTCGGCAACGGCGGCTGGAAAGCGAGACGGCTGAATATTCGGCCGACGACCCGTGGGTTCTGCAGCAGATCGAGACATTCGAGCGTGAATTGAAGCGGTAGAAGGGGAGGCACAGCCCGCCTGGCTTCAATCCCGCAGAACGATACCATCCCTGGCGACAAGCTTGCCTGCCTTGAAGACGGAGCGCCCCTTCGGGACAGCCACGACAGCTTCGGGTACATGCTCCGCCTGCAGCGTCACGAAATCGGCTTTCGCGCCGAGACGTAAACCATAGCTGTCGAGCCGAAGCGCCTTGGCGCCGCTTTCGGTGACGACATCGAAGGCGGCCTTCAACTCGTCATCCGTATGAAAGCCGGAGCGATAACCGATCATCATGGCGCGCCCCAGCATGTCGCCGTCACCATAGGGCCACCAGGAGTCGCGGATATTGTCGCTGCCGCTGAAGACGGTAACGCCTGCGGAGCGGAGCAGTGCAACGGGCGGGAAGGCATGGGCGCCCGGCGCATTGGTCATGATGGAAACACCGCTTTCGGCGATGAGGCCTGCAGCACGTTTTGCAACGTCGACCAAAAGATCGCCAAGTCCGTAGGCATGGCTGATCGCGACGTGTCCGCCCATGGAGAGTGCGCGGGTACGAGCGCATATCTGCTCGATGGTGAAGAGACCGAGCGTGCCGCCGTCATGAAGATGAATGTCGACACCGACGCCACGCTTCTCGGCAACGCCGAAAACAACGTCGAGATGTTTTTCGATATCCCGGTCGAAGCTTGCAGGGTCAAGTCCTCCGACAAGGTCCGCACCCATGGCGATCGCTTCGTCCAGAAGCTCAGGTGTGCCGGGGCTCTTCAGAATGCCGCTTTGCGGAAAGGCAACAAGCTGGATGTCGATCAACCCGCGATATTCCTCGCGCACGGCAAGAATGGTTTCGAGCGATTTCAGGCCGACGGAGCCGTCCACCATGACATGGCTGCGCATATGCGTGCTGCCATTGGCAATGCAGAGTTCGAGCTGGTTTTTCGCCCTCACGTCCATCGGCGCGGCCTGCGCCATGTTTTGCGCCTGGAACGCGACGCGCTCGTGCACGTCGAAGCCGTCGGTACATGGCTTGTGTGGTATCCAGGTGTCGCCGTAGAAACTGGTATCGAGATGAATATGACCCTCGACGAAGCCCGGCACCACAAGGGCGCCTTGAAGATCGATAACCCGGGAGGCCGAGACGGGCGCTCCGGTCAACTCGAGCGACACGATGCGGCCGTCCGCGACGCCGATATCCTTGCTCGATCCATCAGGAAGCCTCGCCCGAGTAAAGAGGGTTTCGATGTCGCTCAATTTTCTCTCCGTGAATAGCCTTTGGTCCGAGCGGGAACCGCCCGCATTGTGGCGGTCTCACCGCTCGAACGCTTCTTTGAGGCCGAAGCCTCTGTGCTCTCGCAGGTCGAGATCGGCCTCGATATGCGCGATATGATGAAGCATCAGGCCGCAGGCCGCATCGACGTCCTTGCGCTCCAGAGCGGCGATGATGTCGGCGTGCTCCGAGTGGCCGCAACTGGAAGCGCTCGATTGCCCGTAAAGGGCGATCACCAAGGAGGAGCGGGCGACAAGCTCTTCCATGAAGCGCTGCATGATGAGATTGCCCGATATCGACGCCAGCATCAGATGGAAGTCGCCCGAAGCCTTGATCTCGGCCCGACGCGCGGATTGACCGCGCTCGCCTACCAGGCGGCCTTCCTCCACGAGAAGCTGTTTGAGCTGTTCGAGCTGGACCGGGTTGATCCGCTCGGCCGCCGACTTCAATATGCCTGGCTCGACCAGGCGACGGGCGGCGAATATCTGCCGGGCTTCCTCGGGCGAGGGGTAGGCGACGAAAGCGCCCCTGTTCTTTTCGACACTGACGAGGCCTTCGTAAGACAGCGCCTGCAGCGCAGCTCGCGCCAAGGTTCGGCTGACATTGAATAATCCGCCGACATCGCTCTCCGACAGTTTCGTTCCCGGTGCGAGCCTTCGCTCCACGATCGCGTCGCGAATGGCGTCGCGGATCTGCTGCGCACCGGTCTCAGAGGAATCGCTGGGCGTCAGAAGCCCGTCTGCTGAAGAATCCATGATTGCTTGCCTGAATGATTGGCGAAAATGATAGCCCGGTTTCGCGCCAAAGTTAAACGAAATCTGATGCAACAGAGGCGCTAAATTGTATACAATTTTTTGCACAAATCGAGCACAATAGCCTATTTCATGAGCATATGGCGGATCGTCTCTCAGGAGGACAAAACAGCCAATCCCGAAAAAACCGTAGAAATCGCAAATGGTTAGTGCGACGCAACAAAACTGGCACGATTGATGCAATGTCTTTCCCGAACCAAAGGGGAAGATGATGTCGAAAGCGGCAGAGATCGATATAGTGTCCGTTTCGAAGGTCTACGGTACGACCACGGCTGTTCATGCGATCAGCTTGAAGATACCGGCGGGCTCTTACTGCTGTTTCCTCGGCCCCTCCGGCTGCGGCAAGACTTCGACGCTGCGCATGATCGCGGGTCATGAAGGTATTTCCTCCGGCGACATCAGGCTCGGAAATACCGTCGTGACGGACTTCCCGCCTGCCAGGCGCGGCACGGCGATGATGTTTCAGTCCTACGCGCTGTTTCCCCATCTCGATCTTGTCGACAATGTTGCCTTCAGCCTGAAAATGAAGGGGGTCGCCAAGGACGAGCGTCGGGCCAAGGCGCTCGAAATGCTGAAGCTCATGCAGATGGAAGCCTATGCGACCCGACGTCCGGCTCAACTTTCGGGCGGCCAGCAGCAGCGTGTCGCGCTTGCCCGCGCTTTGATCACGGATCCGGAAGCTCTGCTGCTGGACGAACCGCTGTCGGCGCTCGATCCCTTTTTGAAGATCCGTATGCGCGCCGAGCTGAAAAAGCTGCAGAAATCGCTCGGCATCACCTTCGTCCATGTCACGCACAGTCAGGAAGAGGCGATGGCGCTTGCCGACATCATGGTCATCATGAATGACGGCCGGATCGAGCAGGCCGGATCGCCGCGAGAGGTTTTCGAGCACCCGGCGACCGCCTTTGTCGCGCGCTTCATGGGCGACCACAACGTCCTGTCCGGCCGCGTCACCTCGAGTGAGGACGGCGTCATCACTATGGCCGTGCCCGAAGGGCAGGGCTTCTCGGTAAAGGGGGCAGGCCGCGCCGTCGGTGAAGCCGTCGATATAGCCGTTCGTACAGATCGTGTCCGGCTCTCGCAGTCCGACGGGAAGGGCCTCGGTTTCAACGGCGTGGTCTCCAACATCGAATATCGCGGCGCGACGCTGAAGATCACCGTCATCGGTGCCGGCAGCGACGATTTCACCGTGATCGCAAACAACGACGATGACGCCGTCAGATCCATAGCGGTCGGCGACGCCGTCTCGCTGAGTTGGGCTCGGGAGGACGCAATCCTTCTTGGCCGTATGTCCGCATGAAAATCTCAAGCATGAAAAAAAGGGGAACTGACATGACGACTGAAACGAAAACTACCAAGACGACGAAAGGCATCTCCCGCCGCTCGCTGCTGAAGACCGGCGCTGCCGCTCTCGGCGCCATGGCCGGCTCGGGCGTTATCACCGGCTTTCCGACCATCTGGGCCAAATCCAACATAACCTTGCGCCAGTTCGGCACCGGCGTTTCGAACATCAATGCGATCGCCGAGAAGTGCAAGGCCGATCTCGGCATCACGCTTGAGATGACCGCGACGGATTCCGATGCCGCCGCCCAGCGCGCCGTGACGCAGCCGAACAGCTACGATATCGCCGATGTCGAATACTGGATCGCCAAAAAGGTCTTCCCGACCGGCGTCTTGCAGCCGATGGACGTCAAGAAGCTCAAATATTACGACAAGATCGTGCCGCTGTTCATCAATGGCAAGCTGAAGCCCGACAGCGTCATCGCGCAGGGTACCGCGCCTCATACGGTCGGCTTCGTGGAGGGCCAGGGCTCCCGCAAGTTCGCCAAGGAGCCGACGCAGTGGATGACAATGGTTCCGACCATCTATAATGCCGACACGCTGGGCATTCGTCCCGATCTCACCGGCCGTCCGATCACCAGCTGGGCCGATATTCTCGATCCGGCCTTCAAGGGCAAGACCGCGATCCTCAACATCCCGTCGATCGGCATCATGGACGCCGCAATGATCATGGAAGCCGCCGGCGAGATCAAATATGCCGACAAGGGCAACATGACGAAGGCCGAAATCGACAAGACGATCGAGTTCCTGATCAAGACCAAGGGCGACGGTCAGTTCCGCGCTTTCTGGAAGTCTTTCGACGAAAGCGTCAACCTGATGGCATCGGGCGAAGTGGTTATTCAATCCATGTGGTCGCCGGCGGTCGCCGCCGTCCGCTCGAAGGGTATCGCTTGCACCTTCCAGCCGCTCAAGGAAGGCTATCGCGCCTGGGGCGGCGGCCTCGGCCTCGCCTCGCATCTCAAGGGTGCGCAGCTCGATGCGGCTTATGAGTATATCAACTGGTACACCTCCGGCTGGGTCGGCGGTTACCTTAACCGCCAAGGCTACTATTCCGCCTGCATGGAAACGGCCAAGAACTTCATGTCGGCCGACGAATGGGGCTATTGGATCGAGGGCAAGCCGGCGCAGGGCGACATCCTCTCTCCGGAAGGGAAAGTCATGGAGAAGGCCGGCGCCGTTCGCGACGGCGGCTCCTTCGAGGCCCGCATGGGCGCGGTCGCCTGCTGGAATTCGGTCATGGACGAGGACCGCTACATGGTTCGCCGCTGGAACGAATTCATCGCTGCCTAAGCTCCGATCGACCATCTCCTCTCCCCTTCAAAACGGGGGGAGGATTCTACCAATGGAGAAGCCGGATCATGGCGACAATCGCTTCCTCGGATGCGGAACAGCAAACTCAAAAGGCTGGACGCGGATATGCTTTGCCCGCCTCGGCGGTCGCCTATCTGCAGGCAACGCCGCTCTTTCTCATTCTCGGCTTTTTCTTCCTGTTGCCGATCGCCATGATCGGCATCGTCAGTTTCTGGGATTACGATTTCGCTGGCCTCTATCCAGCATTCCTGACTACGAATTACACCGATACCCTCGGTTCGTGGGTTACATGGAAAACTTACCTCAACACATTGAAATTCACAGCAATTGTTTGGGCGCTTACGCTCTTCATTGGTTTCTGGGTCGCCTATTTTCTCGCCTTCCACATTCGCCGCACCTCGACGCAGATGATCCTTTTCCTCGTCTGCACGGTGCCCTTCATGACGTCCAACATCATCCGCATGATCTCGTGGATACCCGTTCTCGGGCGCAACGGACTGGTCAATTCAACGCTCATCGAGATGGGCCTCATCCCGAAGCCGATCGAATGGCTGCTCTATTCCGATTTTGCCGTCGTGCTCGCCATGGTGCACCTCTATACGCTGTTTATGGTGACGCCGATCTTCAACACCCTGATGCGTATCGACCGCTCGCTGTTCGAAGCCGCACGCGATGCCGGCGCCAGTGGATGGCAGGTGCTGTGGAATGTGGTCATCCCGCTTGCGAAGCCCGGCATGGCGATCGGCAGCATCTTCGTTGTTACGCTCGTCATGGCGGATTTTTCCACTGTGCAAGTGATGTCTGGCGGTCAAAGCGCCTCCATAGCCTTGATGATGAAAAACCAGATGTCGCTACTGCAATATCCGGCCGCCGCCGCCAATGCGGTGGTGTTGCTGATCGTCGTATTGCTGATGGTCGCTGCGATCCTGCGTATCGTCGATATCCGCAAGGAGCTCTAGGATGAACAGGGAAAAACGCAGCCTGGAATTCTATGTTCTGGCAATCTTCTTCACGATTTTCGTGCTGTTTCTCTACGGCCCGCTCTCGGCAGTCGTCATCCTGTCCTTCCAGGGGCCGGATGGTGGGCTGACGTTCCCGTTGAACGGCGTATCCCTGCATTGGTTCGCCAACCTTTTCGAGAAGCAGGCCGTCGGCGATTTCGGCGCCTCGTTCCAGCGTTCCCTGATCCTCGGCGTGATGGTCATGATCGTGACCGTCATCGTCTCGCTGCTGGCGGGTCTCGCCTTTCGCCGCCGCTTTCGCGGATCGACATTCCTGTTCTATGCAACGGTCGCCAGTCTCGTCGTGCCGTCCATTATCATTTCGCTCGGGATCGGCGTGGTCTTTCAGCAGGGGGGCATTGCGCCGGCCTGGTATTCCTCCGCCTTCGGCGCGCATCTGACCTGGACCTTGCCCTTCGGCGTGCTGATCATGTTCGCGGTCTTCAACCGGTTTTCACCGGCCTATGAGGAGGCGGCCCGCGATCTCGGCGCCAGCTCATGGCAGACCTTCCGCCATGTCGTCCTGCCGATGATCGCGCCGAGCCTCATCGGCGTCGGCCTGTTCGGTTTCACGCTGTCCTATGACGAGTTCGCCCGCACCCTTATGACATCAGGCACCTACAACACGCTGCCGCTCGAAATCTACGGCATGACCACGAATGTCACGACGCCGGTGCTCTATGCGCTCGGAACGGTGACGACGCTCTTCTCCTTCACCATCATCCTGCTGGCGCTTGCAATAATGACCATGCTCGGCCGCCGCCAAGCCAAGAAAAGTTGAGATCATGCGCCTGCTGCTCATCAATCCAAACACCACCGTTTCCATGACGGAGAAGGCGGCAACAGCTGCGCGCGCGGTGGCTAGCGCCGGCACGGAGATCATTGCCGCCACATCGCAGATGGGACCGGCTTCGATCGAGGGCTATTACGACGGCGCCATTGCCGTGCCGGGCATGCTGCGCGAACTGAAGGAGAGGAAGGCCGAAGGCTATGACGCAGCAATCATCTGCTGCTTCGACGATACCGGCCTCGAAGCCGCGCGTATGCTTTGCGATGTGCCGGTTGTCGGGCTCTGTGAAGCCGCCGTCGCAACGGCCGGCTTCCTGGCGCAGCGGTTCAGCGTGGTGACGACGCTCGAGCGTTCGCGCATCCTGATCGACAATCTCGTCCGGCGCTATGGCATGGGTAGCCGCGCCAAGGTTCGCGCGTCCGATATCCCTGTCCTCCAGCTTGAAGATCCGTCTTCGGGTGCAATCGGGAAGCTGCGGGCGGAAATCGAGCGAGCGCTTGCCGAAGATGGAGCGGAGGCCATCGTGCTTGGCTGTGCCGGCATGACGGATCTCGCAAGAGAGCTGCAATCGATCTATGGCATCCCGGTCGTGGATGGTGTCGCCGCAGCGGTCAAGCAGGCCGAAGCCTTGGTATCGCTGGGTCTCTTTACCAGCAAGCGCAGTTCCTATGCCTCGCCATTGCCCAAGCCTTTTTCAGGTGCGATGCAGGATTTTGCACCGAGTTCAGCGTCGGCTTAACCTCGTTACAATCCATAGCCTCGCCGAAACGCTGCGCTTTGCGAATGGCATATCTCGGCTGCCGGGACTACAATGTCCGGATAAAGAACGAGAGTCGTGGATTTGGCACAGAGAGCCGGCAAAGCTGATCTTCCCTTGCATGGCGGCCGCGTACCACGCTGGCTCGGAGACCGGATGACGCGCCTGGGCGCTGTCATCACCGAGGCGATCGTGCAGCATTACGGGCGCGACGAGCTGTTTCGCCGCCTGGCCAATCCCTTCTGGTTCCAATCCTTCGGCGCGGTGATGGGCATGGATTGGCATTCCTCGGGGATCACGACAAGTGTTCTCGGTGCCTTGAAGCGCGGCCTGACGCCGCTTTCCGGCGAGCTCGGCATCCATGTCTGCGGCGGCCGCGGCGCGCAATCCCGAAAGACGCCAGGCGAACTGCTCGATATCGGCGATCGCGTCGGCATCGACGGCGCGTCCCTTGCCATGAAAAGCCGGCTGATCGCCAAAGTGGACAGCGCCGCGGTGCAGGATGGTTTCGACCTTTACCTGCATGGCTTCATCGTCGCCGACGACGGCAAGTGGGTCGTCATTCAGCAGGGCATGAACGACGAACGGCGGCAGGCGCGGCGATATCACTGGCTATCGGAAGGTTTGACGACCTTCCTGGATTCGCCGCATGCAGCTATCGAGGGGCGTGAGCAGGGCGAGATCATCAATCTTGCGGACCGGCGCGCGGGGCGCTCCCGCAACGGCCAGTTGGATTTGCTCGCCTCATTAGGCCCAGATAAAATCCTGCGCGAATTCAGCGCACTCGAAGGACAAACTCCAGTAATAAGCGAACAAGAGGCGCAGCCGATGTTGCCATATCTTGTCATGCCGGCACATCACAATGTCCGTCAGGAGGACGTGAACATGCGGCGCCTGCATGGAAATCTTGCCGCGGCTGCCGATCGTGGTCCGGTGGATTTTGAGGAGTTGCTTCTGACGCCCGGTGTGGGGGCGCGCACGGTGAAGGCTCTGGCGATGGTTGCCGAAGTCGTTCACGGCGCACCGTGCCGCTTCTCCGACCCCGCGCGCTTCTCGCTCGCCCATGGCGGCAAGGACCGGCATCCCTTTCCGGTGCCGCTGAAAGTCTACGACGAGACGATCAACGTGATGAAATCCGCCGTCAGGAAGGGGCGTCTCGGCCGCGATGAGGAATTGTCGGCACTGAAGCGGCTCGATGATCAATCGAGAATTCTGGAACGATACGTCACAGGCCCCGATCTCAAGGAGATCGTGGCCGGCGAGTTCGACCGCTCCTTCTCCTATGGCGGCCGAAGCGTCTTCGGCTGGGAGCCTCCCGAGGGGTCGGGGAACGGCGCCGCCAAGGGTGCCTCCCGCTTTTCCAAGGGCTGTGCCGAGGTTCGGGAGGGGGAGGAGCGGCTAAGCGCCGCTCCGTCATCGGCTCATGGCAAGGTATAACCGATCACATAGTCGCCCGGTTTCGTTCCGACCGAGCCATGACCGCCGGCGACGATGACGACATACTGCTTGTTGTCGCTGGCGGTGTAGGTCATCGGCGTTGCCTGACCGCCCGCCGGCAGACGTGCTTGCCAGAGCTGTTTTCCTGTCGTCACGTCGTAGGCTCTGAGATAATCATCCACGGCCGCGCCCAGGAAAGCGACGCCGCCTTTGGTAACGATCGGCCCGCCGATACCGGGAACGCCGACCTTGAAGGGAAGGGGCAGTGGGGTCATGTCGTGAACGGTGCCGTTCTTGTGCTTGTAGGCGATCTTGCCGGTCTTCAGATCGACACCGGCGACATAGCCCCAGGGCGGTGCTTGGCAGGGAATACCGAGCGGGCTGACGAATGGCCCCATGTAGACGCCATAGGGTGAGCCTTCGTTTCGGTTGAGCCCCTGTTCGCTGCCCTTGTCGCCGGCGCCCTTCGGCGGAATCTCGGCGCGCGGCACCAGTCGCGAGGTGAAGGCGAGATAGGTCGGCATGCCGAACATGATCTGCCGTTCGGGATCGACGGCGACGCTGCCCCAGTTGAAAGTACCGAAATTGCCGGGGAAGATGATCGAGCCGCGCAGCGACGGCGGCGTGTAGCGACCTTCATATTGATGCTGGTGGAACGAGATACGGCAGGCGAGCTGGTCGAACAGCGAAATGCCCCACATGTCCTTTTCCCGCAAGGGCGGCGGCGAGAAGGTCAAATCGGAGATCGGCTGGGTCGGGGAGGCGTGATCTTCCGGAATGGTGCCGCCGGGAGCGGGTATTTCCTTGAAAGGAATGATGGGCGCACCGGTGCGCCGATCGAGCACATAGATGTCGCCTTGCTTGGTCGAAGCGACCAGTGCGGGAACCGTGCTGCCGTCGGCCTTCGTCAGATCGACGAGCACGGGCTGAGCCGGCACGTCCATATCCCAGAGATCGTGATGGACGAATTGCTGCACCCATTTGAGCTGTCCGGTATTGATGTCGAGCGCCACCACCGAGGAGGAAAAGCGCTCGACATTGGCGCTGCGGCCCATGCCGAGCTGATCGGGCGTCTGGTTGCCGAGCGGGACATAGACCATGCCGAGCTTCTCGTCGGCGCTGGAAACCGACCAGCTGTTGGGGGAGTTTGTGGTGTAGGTCTGGCCGGCGGGCAGGGGCGCCGTCTGGTCCGGATTGCCCGAATCCCAATTCCAGATCAGTGCGCCAGTCCGCGCATCGAAGGCGCGGATGACGCCGGATTGCTCCTGGGTGGAATAGTTGTCGTTGACCGCGCCGCCGATGATGATCTTGTCGGCGACGATGACGGGCGGCGACGTCGAATAGTAGTAGCCGGCGGGGTTATATTTCATGCCGGTTTCAAGACGCAGCACGCCCTGCGCGGCAAAGCTCGAGCACACCTTGCCGTTAGCGGCGTCGAGGGCGATCAGCCGGGCATCCGAGGTCGGCAGATAGACGCGGTCGGCGCAAGGCGCTCCGGCAGCGGCCGCCTTGTCATGATAATAGGAAACGCCGCGGCAGGTCTGATGCTGGCGGTTCGGGTTCATGCCGGCATTGGCATCGTAACGCCATTTTTCCTTGCCGTCTGTGGCACCGATGGCGATCGCCAGGCTATGCGGCGTGCAGATATATAGCGTGTCGCCGATCTTCAGCGGAGTGGCCTGGTAAGTGGTCTCGCCGATATCGTCAGGGCGTTTGACGTCCCCGGTCTGGTAGCGCCACACTTCCTTGAGATTGGCGACATTTTGCGCGTTGATCTGATCGAGCGGCGAATAGCGCTGACCGTAGGCAGTCCTGCCATACTGGTGCCATTCGCCATTGGGGACATAGCCGCCCATCGGAGCATTAGCCACCGCGGTTGTCGGCAATTCGCCTGAGAGGTCGTGAGGGTCCGTCGTCATCGAATAGGCGGCGACGAGGATGGCGATAAGGAGAGGGATGGCGAGCGGCCAGGGATTGGCCCCATAGTGAACGCCATCGAGGCTGCGAAAGCCCAGCGGACGCCGGATCCAGGGCGTGAGCAGCCAGAGACCTATCAGAATGATCAGGCCGCCGCGAGGGCCGAGTTGCCACCAGTCGAACCCGACCTCCCATATCGCCCAGGCGAGCGCTGCAACGACGAAAATGGCATAGAGCCAGAGTGCCGCCACGCGGCGCATATAGAGCAGGATGGCCGTAACGAGGAAGACAAGGCCGGCCAGCAGATAAAAGAAACTGCCGCCGAGCAGCACGAGCCACAGACCACCGCCGCCGAGCGCCAGGCCGATGATTGCCAGAATGATCGAAGTGATGATGATGGCCATGATCCGCTCCAGTCTATCCGCCCATTGAACAGTCGTTGATCGAACGCGTGCAAAACCACCCGGATACCCGAGGAATCCAGGGACAGCCTATGTCGAAATCGATGTTGCTAGTTTCTCTGGCCGCGACTGGTGCCGTTTCCAGGACGATTTGGATCGATACATCAGACTCCCCGATCAATCGGAAATCGAACGCCGAAGTCGGAAGAATGTTCCAATCCACCTGGCAGTTCAAAGTTCGATGCCGCAGCGCCCCAATTGATTAACGGACGTAGTTAATTTTTTAACAATTACTCGACTACTAATGGAACCAATATTGGAATTAAGGGTTTCCGCGCAGAATCGGAGGACGAGGGATGAATTTGAAGATCGTTACCGCGCAATCGGAAGTCGAGACGGACGATACCGGAACCTATCCGGATGGCATGATGGAACGCGTTCTGGTCGAATTTTCCACAAGATCCGAGCTGCAGCATCGTAAGTCCCACGAGCGGGATTACGGTGCGCGCAAGGCTGTCAGACCGATACCGGCCGGGTTGGCTTGAGGGACTGAGAAGGCCATCTGCCCACGCGAGCGGCATGCTACAAGCCCGCAATCGCGATCAGATATAAAGCGGTGCCATTCTGCGCCAGGTGCTTGCACCATGCGCTCGCCCATTCCACACATGCAGCCGATGGCCGATCTGCTTCTCAGTCAGTAGTCGGCTAAGATAGCGATTGTTGTCGAAGAATGGATCGGCGTCGCCGATCGTCATGACGATATCGATCTGGCGCAGTTTCTCCAGTTGCCATTCGCAGGAGAGTCCCGGCAGAAAATGGGTCGGCGTGTGAAAGTAGATATCATCGTCATAATAGCCGTCGAACAGATCATTGAAGAATTCCACCTTCGTCGTCAGATCGTAACGGCCGGAAAAGGCGACCAGCTTGCGGAACAGGTGAGGATGGCGGAAGACCAGGCTTGCAGCCTGGAAGGCGCCGAGGCTGCAGCCATGAACGATAGTGCACTCATGCCCATTCTTCTGCGCCATCAGCGGCAGCACTTCGTGGAGAATATATCCCTCGAAGGCACTATGGCGGCGAATGCGTTCGGCCGGGTGGCGATGGGAACCATAGAAAGTCTCCGTGGCCAGGCCCTCGATGCAGTAAAGCTGAAGATGTCCGGCATTCAGCTTATCGGCAAGACTGGCGACGATGCCGATCTGCTCGTATTGCCAGAAGCGACCGTCACGCGTGGGGAACACCAATACCTTGGCGCCGGCATGGCCGAACACCAGCAACTCCATGTCTCGATCCAGCCTCGGGCTGTACCAGCACAGGTATTCGCGGTTCATAGCACCTTGAAAAATCGCCCGACCTTGTGTTGCAGAATTGCGTTCTGCTCTTCCATGCCAGCATATTCGAAATGGCCGGCATCCAGGATGAAGATTTCGTTAAATTTCTGCGTCGCATTTGCGACGGAGAATTGGCATGGAGGAGCGACTGCGGGATCGAAAAGGGCAGGCGCGACCAGCATCGGTACGGTGATGCGACTTGCCGCGATCGCGGCATCGAAGAAGCGCAGCGTCTCCAGAACGCTGCCATGTCGTTTCTGATAGGCCTGGACGGATTGGGCACTGCCAACAGTCGGCAAGGTCAGCCATAGCTGCCTGTGGCCGAAGGTCGGAACGATGAGATGCCCGCGCCTGATCCTCGCATCGAATGGAATTGCCAGAGCGCCGATCCCGCCACCGAAGCTGATGCCGCTGTAACCGATATGGCCGGCAAGCCAGGGATAAAGGGTCTCGAGGGTGGAAACGGCGAGCCAAATGTCGTCGACACAGCCGCCGATGACATAGCGATCGCGGCTTTCGATGCCGCAAAGAACATGTCCGGGGGCATCCGCGGGGATCTGCGGGCTGGCGCTGAGGGAAAGCCCGCGGCAGCACGGAAACAGGACGGCCGTCTCTTCCACAGGCAGATCGAACTCAGGTTGGTCTCGTCCGCCATATCCGTGTCCGACGACGAGGCCACGCCGCACTTGACGCGCGCGCGGGACGAGCAGCCAGCCGTTGATCTGAAACGATCCCGTCGACACGTAGCTGATATCGAAGACATGCCAATCGGCATGGCGCAGCCGGCTATGCCGCAGCCTCGGCTCCGGGTCGACCGTAAGGGCGGCCTTGTAGCGTTGCTGCCAGAAATCATCGAAGCCGGTCGGCGCCTGCGGCGGTTCTATAGCCAGCAATTGCTCCGGCTCCATGCCGTAAGTGGGATCGAAATCGAAGGGATGGGTCGTCGGGATGGTCATGAGAAATTTGTCGCGTGAAAGGGCGATTGATGTGTGAGGTATAGCCGATCACACATTCGGTTTGCAGTTCCCGCCATGGAAAATTCAGGCAGGCGAGGCTGACCTCGGCCGCATGGTCTTGCCGCCGATAGGCGCGTCCCAGGATCCGGCCGATCTTCAGCGGGAAATTGCCTGGCACTTCCGGCCCGGAACGAGAAAGCCCCGCTCCGATCGCTGCTCCTGGAATTTGCCATGAAAGTCCATCGTCCCTGGCAGACATTCAGCTGTTGCGGCTTTGACCACACACAGCGAAAAGATGACGCAAATGGACCGGCTTTCTTGCAAACCACTGTCGCCTCGTCAGCTTCGTTGGAGTATAGTGGTCAAATGGTGAGGATCTTGACAGTACTGGCCGGAATTTTGATTGCAGGCTCCGCATTGGCGGGGCAAAATCAAGTCGTTCAGAGCGGTTACAAGATTCAAGATTGCTCGAGCGCGGTGGATGAAGTTCTGACCAAGACGAAAGGGCGCCTCCTGTCTGTCAAGCCGCGCGAGAATCGCTGTATCGTTACTGTCATCGTTCCGCATGGCGAACAACGGCCGGAAAAGGTGGTCGTTCGTGTCGATTTCAATGATAATGACAACAACCAAAACAATGGCCAATAGCTGCAGGCGGTAAAAGGGACCGCGTGAAAAATGGGCGAAGTCATCCAGTTCCGGCCCAAAACGAAATCCGGCAAACACCTTTATGCGCAAGCCCAAATAGAAAGGGAACTGCTGCTTCCTGCCGCCGCCGCGCAATCACCCGCTGGAAAGAGCAGCCGTGCAAATCAGCCGGACCTACCGCCTGGGGTGAAATCGAATGCCGGTTTTCCAGTGAACGGCATCGCTATCGTCTTAGGTGCGGTCCTGATTTATGTGCTTATGATATCGCATGTCGTCGGCCAGCCGCATTATTCTGCCCGCGCCAACCTGATGCCATCGGTTTTCGTGCAGAACTAGATTTGTCCGGCAGCAATGTCCCGGCAAAGCCAAACCGGAGCACTCGGTCCGTCACCCATGCAAACTCATTTTCGGCGCTATTTTTTCCCAACGCTCCCGCAGGCATGATGCCGACTGCTGTCGCGCCACGATCGACGGGCCGCAGCTCGTCTCCCCCCTGCGAACGCACGAGGGAGATCCGACAACATTTCTTTGCAAAAGGTCCGCAATTGGCCATGTTTCGGTAAAGGCGCCGCCACAGTTCTCATGAGAATGACCATTCGAGATTTGTCCAATGGAGCGGTCGATGGATACGCAGCCTGTGAAATGGTGGAATGGCCAAAGCGAGACAACCCGGAGGCTCGGATCCGCGCTCGCGGTTTGCGGCACTGTCGTCGGTGCTCTCTATGTGATTGTGCAGACCGGTCCCAGCGACCGCGCCATGCGATCTATCGACGATACCGGCCGCATCGCGATCAGCGGCACGAGACCCGTACAGCAGCTCGCCATGAGCGACTTGCAGACAGCGATCGACGCGAGCCCCGCAAGACCTTTGATGTCGGTGCCGATTCCGCAACCGTCGCCGCTTGCCGCCGTGATCAAGAGCAGCGCGCCGGCAAAGCGGGTGGCAGTCCACGCCGATACGGCGAAGGCGATCGTCGCATCGGCCGGTGACGTGGAACATTTCGACCGCTGCCTGCCGCAATGCGAAACGCGCGATCCGCTCATTGCTGGTCATCCGGAATATGCCGAGGCCGCTCCATCGCCGGAGACCGACAATCCGCCGGTCGCCGTAGAAGAGAGGGTCGGATTCCATCCGCTCGAGGGTGCGCGTCACCTATTGAACAGGGCCGCGGATGTCCCCGGCGTGATGTTGCGCCGCAGTCGGCAGGCAATCGACCGTATGGACTGGTAGTCTATTCCCGCAGGCCGGGGCGCCTAGATCGGTTCAGCTCTTCACGGAATCTCTGAGCCGCTTTATCTCTTTGCTTTCACGCAATTCCGGACCGAAAACCGCTCCGCACTTTTCCCGGAATTGCTCTAGAATGCACGCTCCGCCCAGATCTTTGCCAGCTCCACGAGCGTTTTGACAGCTTTTTCCATATCCTGACGGCTGACCCATTCCAGCGGGGAGTGAAAGGCGTGGCCGCCGGCGAAGATATTGGCGCACGGCAAGCCCATGAACGACAGCCTGGACCCATCTGTGCCGCCGCGAATGCTGCCGCGCACGGGCGTCATGCCGGCCCGCCGGATCGCTTCGATGGCATTATCCACGATCTGCGGATGGCGATCGAGGATCGTCTTCATGTTGCGGTACTGGCGCTTGACGGTGAATGTGTGGGAGGAGCCGGGATAGGCCGCCATGGCCTCTTTGACGATCGCTTCCAGCATGGTTTCCTTCTCGACGAGACCTTGCTCGTCGAAATCGCGGATGATGAAGCCGAGCGAAGCCTTCTCCATGGAGCCGCTGACACCGGTCGGATGGATGAAGCCCTCCCGTCCGGCTGTCGTTTCGGGAGCGATCTCTTTTGGCAGCCTGTCGATGATCGCGCCCGCGATCTTGATGGCATTCTCCATTTTTCCCAGGGCGAAGCCGGGATGAATGGCCACGCCTTGGATGACGACTTCGACGCTGTCGGCGGAAAAGGTCTCGTCTTCTATATGTCCCGCCGTTTCACCGTCGATCGTATAGGCGAACTGCGCTCCCAGCTTCTTCAGATCGACCTTGTCGACGCCGCGCCCGATTTCCTCATCGACCGTAAGCAGGAGCTTGATCGTGCCGTGGCGGATATCAGGGTTGTCGACGAGATATTGAGCGGCGGTCACGATTTCGGCGAGGCCGGCTTTATCGTCGGCTCCGAGCAGCGTCGTTCCGTCCGAAGTGATGATGTCATTACCGATCTGATCGCGCAGCGCAGGGTGCTCGTCGACAAGGATGACCTGCTGCGGGTCACCGGTAAGGCGAATATCGCCGCCGCCATAGTTTCGCAGGATCTGTGGCTTGACGTTAGTGCCGGTAAAGTCGGGCGCGGTGTCCATGTGAGAACAGAAGCAGATGATGGGAACCGGTTTGTCTATATTCGACGGAATGGTGGCATAGACATAGCCGTGCTCATCCAAATGCGCATCGCTCAAACCGATCGCCAGCAGCTCCTCGACAAGGATCCTTCCGAGATCCCTCTGCTTTTCGGTGGAAGGCTGCGTGGACGAGGTCGGGTCCGATTGCGTATCGACGGCAACATAACGAAGAAAGCGATCGGTGACTGTATCGGTCATGAACCTGGCTCCAGAATATCTTTAATTTTCCATAGCTGTAGCGCCGCGCGGATGCAGCGATAAACCGATTTCGCGCCGAAAGGCGGCAACATCCAAGACGGCTCGCGCTGTAGCGGACAAAACAATGGCCGCTCCGGCGCCAGGCAAGAGCGGCCACACCATGATGGCTTGAAGCTGTGGCCGAAACCCTCACTCGGCCGACGTCAGCGTGACCGACGTGCCGGTTGCGGCAAGGTTCAGACCGAGCTGACCCGTTACGCTCACGGTCTGAAGATGGATGGAACCGGAGGTGCCGCCGACGAGGATGTTGGTACCGACGCCCGCACCGACGGTCGCCTCGACGGTGGCACCCTGATAAAGGCCGCTCAGAGAACCATGATGATAGCCGGCTGTCGGCGCGAAAACCAACCAGACAAGCCGGCTGCGCGTCGTGAAGCCGAGATCGACCCCCATCTTTCTGATCGCACCGGTGTAATGATCGACGCGTTCGCGTCCGACGGTCGAATGGAAAGTGCAGTCCACCTCTTTTGCCGAGCCGAGGACATAGCCGACGCCGCCGCCGATTTCGCATTCGAGGTAGCCGATTTTCACGCCATTGCGCTGGTCCGCCTCTTCTTCGCGATAGGTCGTCGGCATGTCCGCCGCCCGTGCCACCGCCGCGCCCGCAACGATCAACGATGCTGCTGAAAACGCCAGGGTCAAAATTTTTCTCATCTGTTTTCTCCTTGTCAGAGTATTATGGGTGGCACGCACCCTCGTGATCGGGCCGATAGAATCAACCCTTACTTAACATTCGTACGCGCACAACGATCCCAAAAATAAGGCGGCTATCGTCATGATCCACGCTACAATATAGGGAAGCCCGTCCGCAGCGGCATCCCCGCACCGTTTCACGTTTTGCAACCGACTGAATCGCACCGTACAAAATCGGTGGCTTGCGATTAGCCGTGCTGCAGCAGCTTCTCCTTTGCGGCGAAAGCAAACACGTCGACCGGATCGCCAAGTCCTTTGAGCGGGAAAGAGCCGAGGCTTTCCATGTCGCGCTGGCATGCGGCCATGTCGACGAACGCCTTTGAAAGCAGCACCGGCCGCTTGACCTCCTTGGTCAGCGATTCCAGCCGCGAGGCGATATTGACGGCCGGACCGATGACCGTGAAATCAAGCCGAGTGCGTGAGCCGATATTGCCGTACATCACATCGCCGACATGCACGCCGACGCCATAGCGCAATACTTCGCGGCCGTGCTTGCGATTTTCTTCGTTGAGCGCTGCAATGGCCGTTTGCGCCTCGCTGACGGCGAGAAGGAGATTGTGGCAGGCATTCGGATCGCTCAAGGGAAAAATGGCCAAAAGCCCATCGCCCATGAATTTGAGGATCTCGCCGCCGTGCTTTTCGATCGGTTCGACCATCGCATCGAAATAGCCATTCAGCAGCTCGATGACATCGTCGCGCGGCCACATGTCCGAAATGGTCGTGAAATCACGCAGATCGCAGATGAGGATAGCGGCACCGACCGTCGTACCGCTGCCTCGGGTCGTGGCGCCCGCCAGGATCTTTTCGCTGGCATGCGGTCCGACATAGGTGCGCAGCAGCGTGCGCGCCATGATGTTCTTCAGCCGGATCTCGGTTACCATCGTCAGCGCCGGCAGCAGATCCTTCAGGAAGGTAATGTGCTGCTCGGTGAAGCCGCCGGGGGCATCTGCGGCGAAGGTCACGATGTGGCGCTTGCCGAGCGTGTGGTAGATCGGCCAGGCGATATAGTCGGTCAGTCCTTCCGCACGCATTTCCTTGTAGAGCGGATAATTCAGTTCCGCATTTGGGCAGGTTTCGAGATTTTTCCGGACTTCGGTCGCGCCGTTGAAGATCTCGTTGATGGGGCTTGCCAGAAACTGAGGCGTATTCTCGACCCCGTAGCTGAAGGTGGCGATATCCGCCTCCTTCATGCCGGTGCGCCATAGAAGTCTTGCGCCGAGCCATTGCGGATGCAACGTTCTGAAATGCATCGTCGCTCTGCCGACCGGAATCCCGACCGCCCGCATTTTTTCGCAGAGTTCGACAAGGATGTTGTCGATGAACCGCTGGTCGCGGACATCATTCATAAGCCAATCAAGGATCTTGCTTTGTTTTGTCGGCCAGCTGCCTTGATCGTCCTGCGTCGAAGCGGCAACTGCCTCTATGGAAGATTGCATTTCCTATACCCCACAAATTCCGTCATCCGTCATGGATCGTGAGCGCTATTCAGTCCGAATAGAACTATACGCGTCTCGCCAGTGACCGGGAACGGCAATCGCCTCCAATTCGCGATTTCGTAAATTATTTGCCCGGCTATGGCGGAAGAGCCTTGAATCGGCCATAGGCTTGATATGGTCCCTCAACTCCGGCAGCGCAATATTCTATCAAAGAGGCAAGGCATTGAGAGCATATCTGGCAGGCCCGGAAGTCTTCCTTCCCAACGCGAGAGAAATCCTCGATCGCAAGATCGCACTGGCGCGCAGCTACGGCTTTACGCCTGTTTCGCCCGGCGATCTCGCCGTGCCCGAGACGGAAACACGCCGCCAGCGCGGCCTTGCCATCAGCGCGATCAATGAGAGGCTGATGTCCGGCGCCGACCTCATCATTGCCAACCTGACGCCGTTTCGCGGTATTGCAGCCGACGTTGGAACCGCTTTCGAGCTCGGGTTCATGTGCGCGCGCGGCTGTCCGGCATTCGCTTTTTCCAACTGTGTCGACGATCATTTCGAACGTGTGAGTGGGCTTTACGGCGGAGAGGTTCGGCTGGGACCGGACGGTCGCCATCGCGGTCCCGACGGCATGGCGCTGGAAAACTTCGACATGGCCGACAATTTGATGCTCGATGGCGGCATAGCGGCGCGCGGCGGCGTCATCGTTACCCGCAAGGTTGCATCGGATCAGCGTTTCCTTGATCTCACAGCTTTCGAGGAATGTCTGGACTTGGCTGCCGAGAAACTGCTGAAGCAAGCCGCCAGCGTGTGATGTGCCGCCTATTGGCTGTTTCTTTCGCTGTTGCAGTGAAATGGTAAACGTTCGTTTGAACTTCACCATATCCCGAGGGCTTCATTGACGGCTTCGGCTCGCGCAGGCAGTTGTTCATAGGCAGTAATGTCCGGTTCGGCAAAGGCCGCCAAGCCAAGCGATCTAAGGATATCGCGTCCTTCTAGGTCCTGGTGGGCGCCAACCAGTGCGGCGCGAAGCGCCGCAACGATTTCCGGAGACTGCTGCCGGGAGGCAACCAGCAGAGGAAAAGGTGCCGGCTTTGTCGTGGCGATAACTCGCAATGGTGCAATCACGTCCGGCTCATGAATATTCAGAAGCTGATAGGCATAAGCATCAATGGCGCCGACATCGACGGCGTCCGAACGGATCGCTTCGATGACGCCGCGCGGATTGAGGAGAGGGCCGACAGTCTTGTTCGCCGACCCTCCGCCAAGCGATGCAAAGAATTCCCGTGGCGCATTATAGCCGGATTGCGAGTCCCGCACGGTCCAGCCCCAGCGCACGGCCGCAAGATCGGCTTCTGTGAGCGTCCGGTCACGCGCGGTGACGATATGGCTTGCGTAGACGGGCTGCCCGTTTGCCCAGTCTGCCAGCGAAACTGGAGCGGCCAATGGTTGCGGACACTCTGCTTTCGGCAATTGGGAGAACGGAAAACCGCACATGAAGACGGCCCCCATGTCCGGGCGAGCCCACAGCTCCGAAAGAGGTGCGGGGGCGGCATGGGCAATGACCTCGAGTTCGACGCCCGACCGGTCTGTGAGCCAACGAAAGAGCCGATCCCAAAGCCCCGATATTTTCGGGCTCAGATTGTACATTCGCGAGCAGGCAATCGCAGGAGCTGGAGATACCGTCATGCCGCGTCACGCAAACCGAAGCCGCTGGCCAATATTCATGCGTTTTGCTTTTTCGACCATCGCCGCGCCGAGCGCGACGTCGGTCGTGCTAAGGCCACGATGCCAGAAGAGGATGGTTTCGTCGTCGCTTTCGCGGCCGGGCTTGGCGCCGCAAACGATCTGGCCGATTTCGGCATGCAGCGTCTCGGCCGTCACCTTGCCCTCATCGACATGGCGGCGAAGCGCGCCGAACGGGCGGCCGGGGCCGCACTGTCCCCAATCGTCGACGACGACCTTGTCCATGATGTCTGTGAGGTCGAATTCGAGCGCGCTCATGGTGCCGTAGGGTACGACGAAGGCACCTTTCTTGACCCAGGCGGTCTTGAAAAGCGGCGTCGGCTCCGGCAGGCGGCTTGCCTCGATCATGATATCGGCGCCTTTCAGGCAATCCTCCCAATTGTCCGTCACGATAATTTTCTTGCCTAGATCGGCTTCCAGCCGTGCTGCGAAAGCGTCTCGGCTTTCCGGGCGGCGCGAGTGCACGCGGATCTCATCGAAATCGAAGAGGTGATCGAGCAGCCGCACGTTCCAGTAGGAGGTGCCGCGTGCGCCGATATGGCCGAGGATCTTGCTATCCTCGCGCGCGAGATGGCGGGCGCCGATGGCGGTGACTGCGCCGGTGCGCATGTCGGTGATGGCAGTCGCATCGACGATCGCCTTCGGCACGCCGGTGCGCGGATCGAACAGGTTAAGGACCGCCATTTCGGAGGGCAGCCCCTGCTTGTAGTTGTCGACGAAATCGCCGACGACCTTGACGCCGGCATAGTCGAGCGGCTTCACGTAACCGCGCAACACGTTGAAATGACCTTTGTCGGAGCTCTCAGGCACGAGATGGACGCGGGGCTCAATCACGGTCTCGCCGCGTCCTTGCGCATCAAGCGCCTTGGTCACGGCGTCAAGGATTTCATCATTGGAAAGCGCCAGCGCCTTGGCATCGATGGCGTTCAGATAGTCGATCCAGATTTCCTGCATTACCGTTCTCCAGGCATGTCACCGGCCGTGCCGGTCTGTCGAATGATGCAGGTCGATAGGCGGCCTGCGGGAAAGTGAGATGACAGGCGGGAACCGCCTTGCCGCGAGGTTGATCAGGTTGCAGACTTCATGGCCGTATCTGCAATGAACCCCGATACTCTTTGAAAGTCGGGACCTTGGGCGCGGTCCTCCTCAAGCGGCAGCACCAGTTGGCGCACCTTGCGATAGGCGCGCTGCGTTCCGCTGCCGAGTTCGCCCGCCACACCGCGCAGATCAACCGCCTGGGCGGACGCGACAAGCTCGATCGCCACGAGATAACGAAGCCGCTCGATCATCGCTTCGATTTTCGAGAGAACACTCGGCGCCATCGACGCCTGATCCTCGATGCCATCGGCCACCGGGATCGGTGTGAGCGAAACCGGCATGGCCAGATGTCGTATCTCGGCTTCGAGTGCCGAGACCGTTTTCTGCACCGTGGCAAAGCCTGTTCTGCTCTGCCCGAGTGGGGTCAGGAAACGTGGCAGCTCCGACATGCCTGGAGACATGATTTTCATGCTGCGATAGGCAGTCGCAGCCGCACAATGGGCGATCGCCTGGCCAAGCCGTTCCCATGCCAGAACGAAGGCCGTCATGTCGAAATTGCCATGCGACAGGATCAGCCCTTCCTTGACCAGCACGACGGGATTGTCGCCGGAGCTGGCAAGCTCGATCTCGGTTGCGGCGCGCGCTTCGCCGATCGCATGGAGGAGGGCACCCCATACCTGCGGGGCACAGCGATAGCTCAAGGGATCCTGCAGGCGCCGCGCCGCGCCATCGATAAGGAGAGAGCTTCCGGACAGCAGCTCGCGAAGCCTTGCCGCCGCCTCGCGCTGGCCGAAGGCCGGCCTTGCCGCCAGCGCCCGGTCGTCGAAGGCCGATACATTGGCGCGGAATGCCTCGAAATTCAGCGCGACAGCCGCAAGCGACCAATCGAACAAGCGTTCGATATCCTCGATGCACAGGCATGCCTTGCCAACCGACAGGCTGTTGGCCACCACGAGGACATGTCCGTCCTTGGGTCCGATCGGCAAAGGCATCAAGCCTGCCTTCGATAAAGCATCCTTTGCCGGCATGGCGGTGCCGTCAAGTTCGGCCTCACCATCTCCCAGTAAGGCCCGTCCCATATGCGCCAAGGGCGCAAGATCGGCTGCACCGATCGAACCGAGCGATGGCACCACCGGATGAAAGCCCGCATTCAACGCGGCGACGAGGCCTGCGAAGACCGGCAGCGACACGCCGGAGCCGCCAGCCGCCATGCCGGCGATGCGGGCGGCCATCATTGCCCTTACCGCTTCGCGCGGTAACGCTGGCCCGACGCCGACTGCGCGGGCTTGCGGCACGCGCATTTGAAAAGCAATGAGGTCGTCGGTGGCTAGGCGAGTGTCGACGCCCGCGCCCAATGCCGTCGTCAAACCATAAACAGGCCGGTCGGCCGCCAGATAGCGTTCAACGACAGCGCGGGCTGCGGCGATCTTGTCTTCGACGTCAGGCGAAACCTCGATCCGTGCGCTGCGTCGCGCGATTGCAGCAATGTCGCCTATCTTCGGTGCAGCATCCGTGAAAGACACAATGTGTACGGCTTCGGTCATGCCTGCTTGCCTCCAGGAAAAGCACTTATAGCCCGGCGGCTCTTTCTCGATCCAGCCTCTTGACGGTATTTGTTATAGGGATAGGTGAGCGGTGCGCATATCCCCGGTCGAAAGTCGCGAATATTTCCTTGTCAGCTCTGCGATCAACGATCAAATGGGGGCGGGCGCGCGGATCGCCAGGCGATGCCCAGCGCGAACAAGCTGTTGCCAGTTAAGTGTTCGGATTGTCCGACGGATTTATCGCACGGCTGGCTTAACCGCTCTCATTTCTAGGTGTTCCAAGGGTTGATGACGTTTAAGCCGGCAGCCTCAAAAGGGCCAGTATCGCGCGTGGCTACGATAAGGCCGTGGGAAGCGGCCGTGGCGGCAATATAGACGTCCGCCTTGCCAATGGATTTGCCCGCCGCCCTCGCCAGCGCCATCAGGTCGGCATAGGCTCGCGAGGCGTCCAAGTCGAACAGCAGAAACCGGTTGGCAAAGGCCGGCAAAACCTCTCTTTCCAGTCGGTCTTGATAGATCCTACGTCGCTTGCCTTCCGGCATCGTCGCCAAGCCGAAGCGCAGTTCGGCAACCGTGATGATCGAGAGGTAAAGAGTGTCGATCATCTGTGCGTCGATCCACGACAACACATTGGGATCCGGCGTGGCCTTCCACAGCTCGGAAATGACGTTGGTATCGAGAACGATCATTCGAAGCTAATCGGTTCGACCGGGGTCTTGTCGCGAAGCTGATTGAAGCTCTCGGCTTCGGCCTCGGTTAGCCCCCCCGCTTCGCGGGCGATGGATGTCAACAGCGAACCTAGTTTCAGACGACCTTCCGGCTTTGCCGCTTTTTCCAGAATGTCGCGGATTTCGGCTTCAGTACTGCGACCATGCATAGCAGCTCGCACCCGGATCGCGCGATGCACCTCGTCTGGAACATTGCGGATGGTGATGGATGCCATTGCTTCATGCTCCCACATTTGATTGCATTGATAGCAATATATACGAGTGCAATCAGATAAATCAACAGAAACCGGGCTGCCGGCGTTTTGCCGCGCTTGCGAATCCAATATGAGCCCCTTGATTGCCGGTAACAAAATGGCAATGGCGATGAAACACCATTGCCGCTCTCGATCTCAAATCATGTGCTGGCGATCCTGTTACCCACCGATCATGAGCCTGACGACTTCCTCATGATTGGTGTCGGCAATGTTACGCTCGCCGGCGACGATGCCGCGCCGCAGGACGACGATGCGGTCGGAGACCGCGAAAATATCCTGCAGATTATGTGAGATGAAGATGACGCCGCGCCCCTGCGCCTTCAGCGATTTGATCAGGGCCACCACCTTGCGTTGCTCCGGCACGCCGAGCGCCGCCGTCGGTTCGTCCATGACCAGAATGCGGGCATTCCAGTAAACCGCACGTCCGATCGCGACCGCCTGGCGCTGACCACCGGAGAAGTTGCTGACCGGCGCGTCGAGCCGCTTCACATGGAAATCGAGCTCTGCCATCGTCTTGCGCGCCGCTTCCGCCATGGCTTTCCGGTCCAGGACCGGCAGGAAGCCGAAGAGCTTCTTCATCGGTTCACGCCCGAGAAAGATGTTGGAACCGATCGTCAGATTGTCGGCCAGCGCCAGATCCTGGTAGATCGTCTCAATGCCCTTCTCGCGCGCATCCTGCGGCGATGAGAAGCTGACGGGTTTGCCTTCGATCAAAATTTCGCCTGCGGTCGGCGGATAGACGCCGGAGATCGCCTTGATCATCGTCGTCTTGCCGGCGCCGTTGTCGCCGGCCAGAGCTACGACCTCCCCGGGTCGGACGACCATGGAGCAATTGTCGAGGGCACGGACCGCGCCGAAATAGCGCGAGAGGTTGCGGACCTCGAGGAGGGGAGTGACATTATTCATCCTGTTTCGCTCCGCTGAACCGACGCTGCGCCTGGTCGATGAGCACCGAAATAATGATGACGACGCCGACGGCGATGAATTGCCAAAACGGCTCCACATTCATGAAGACGAGACCGTACTGAATGACGGCGATGACGAGAGCACCGGCAATGGTGCCGATGATCGTACCGGAACCGCCGAAGAGGCTCGCGCCGCCGATGACGACGGCTGCCACGCTGTCGAGCAGCAAGGGTTCGCCCGCCTGGGCCGCACCCGCGGTGAAACGGGCCGCATAGAGCGCGCCGCCCAGGCCTGCGCAGACGGCCGACAATATATAGAGCCGCAGCAGGTGGAACTTGATGTCGATGCCGGCGCGCCGCGCCGCCTGCGCATTGGCGCCGATGGCATAATTATGCTGGCCAAAGCGGGTTTGGCTCAAAAGGTAATGCATGATCACTACGAAGACGAGCGTGACGATGACGAGATAGGGTACGCCGTAGAACCGTCCGTTGCCGAGCTCGGCGAAATAGGAATTTTTGACCGGCACGGTGGTGCCGCCGGCAATCAGGAAGGCCGTGCCGCGCGCAACACCGAACATGCCGAGCGTGCCGATGAACGGCGGAACCTTGAGACGGGAGATCAGCAGACCATTGATGAAGCCGGGTATGGCGGCGGCCAGCATGGCAACGAGAATGCCGAATACCATTGCTATCGGCAGGGGCAGGTAGAGCCCGGCGATATTGGCGATGTGTGCCGCGACGACGGCGGCAAGCCCCATGATGAAGCCGGTCGACAGATCGATGCCGCCTGAAATGATGACGAAGGTCTGCCCGATCGCCAGCAGCAGCGGTGCTACGGCGAAGATCGCGACGGACTGCCAGTTGAAGCTCGATCCAACGAAGGTGCCGCCGAAATCGATCCGCGCCCAGATCTCGAAGGCGATGATCAGCGCGGCAAGAAAGAGCCATGCGCGCAATTGCGCGATGCGGTTTAGGATGGTTTTTGCCTGGTCGCCGTGGTCTGCCTGCGGCGCCACGTGTTGATCCGCCTTGCGGACCTCTGCATTGTCGATTGTCATGGATCGGTCCAAACTGAAGCGTTGAAGGCGCGAAGATCACGGCGCCGTCCGCTCTATCATCGTTGGATGCTGTGCCCCGCCGACCGGCGAGGCACAGACTATCTCCGCATCAATCGGAGTAGATGAACTTCGCGACGTTCTTGTCCGTCACGTTCGATTTGTCGATGACCGTGAAGCCGGTGCCGATCGCCGTCGGGATCGAATTGCCGGTCAGGTGGGCATAGGCTGCCATCACGCCGAAATAGCCGATCTCGGCAGGATGCTGTGCGATTGCCAGATCGACGAGGCCGGAGTTGATGTTATCGACGATCGACGTCGGCGCATCGAAGGCGACCACCCGGATCTTGCCCGTCTGGCCGGCCTGCTGCACGCCATTGGCGGCACCAAGGGCGGAAAACAGATTGGCCCCGAAGACACCATCGAGATCGGAATTGCGGGCAAAGACTGCCTGCAGCTGAGATGCGGCCTTGTTGGCATCGTCGTCGTTGTATTGCGTCTCCAGAACGGTGATGTTCGGATACTTCTTCATTTCCTCCTTGAAGCCCTGCTCGCGCTGGTCCGTTGTCGAGATGCCAGGCTTCACGTTGGAAACGTAGACCTTGCCCTTTTCTCCCACGGCCTTTGCCAGCGCACGCGCGGCAATCGCGCCGCCGAGCAGGTTGTCGGAAGCAATGTAGGACAGCGGAAAGTCGGCATCGCCCTTGCCCGTCTGGTAGACACCCGTGCCGATGAAGGTATCGACGGTGATGATCGGGATGCCGGCATCCGCAGCCTTCTTCAGCGGCTGGATCAGCTGATCCTTGTCGGTCGGTGCAATAAGGATCGCATCGGGTTTCTTGGCTATGACCGCATCAAGAACCGGGACCTGGGTCACGGGGTTGAAATCGGGGCCGCCTTGGAACACCAGAGTCGCACCGACGGCTTTGGCTGCGGCCTCGGCGCCCTTGCGCATGGTGATGTAGAAGGCATCGGTCGTCAGGCCCGGAATGAGGGCAATCGTGAACTTCTTATCTGCGGCTTTGGTGCTTTCGGCAACTGCCGCAACACCGGCAGCGAGCGATGCCACGGCCGTAGCCTTGAGAAATGAGCGACGCTCCATAATTTTCCTCCTCTTGAAGCCGAACCTCCCCCGTCCGGCAAAGCGATAATCAGTGGGTTACTTCGGCACGTCAAGTAATTTTTTTCTGCAAGGAATTTCATTCAGCCAATTGATATGATTGCCAATTCCGACATGAGCGCGACATTGTGATCCGTCGGAAACATAGGACCGCGCGATCGTTCAATATCATTTCGCATTGTCCTGTCTGTCCCGTCGGCAGCTCGCGTCATTCGCGGTGGAAGACCTGGGAAAGCCAGGCCAGGATGGTCTCCATATCCGGCTCCTGCGTCTGATCGATCGTCATGACGGCACCGCAGGCCATGGGCTCGGCCCGATCGGCGAGCCCAATCAGTTCGGGTACATATTCGGCGCCCGGATGACCGGGCAATCGATCCTTCAGCCTGCTGACATAACGCTCGCCTGCGACCGATCCGGGCACCTTGCACCATAGCTCCGCGACATGCTCGATGTTCGCAGCATTGATATAGTTTTCGAGCTGCGCCTTCGGCTGGAAGCCGAACCAGGCATCGATGATGAAGGTCGAATTGGCAGGTGCCTCGGCAATGAACGACCAGATCGCCTGGTAACTCGCCTTTCCCAACGCCCGATTGAAGTCGCGATCGACAAGGCCGATATGCTGCAGAAACGGGTTTTTGATACCGTCGAGAGACAGGATCGGCCAGCCGGTCCGCTGGGAAACAGCCTTGGCAAGCCGGCTTTTGCCGGATGCCGGTACACCGTTGACCAGGACGACACGCTTTCCTTGTGGCGCGGTATCGGCATCGAAAATCGAAAGCCCTGCGCCGATTACGCCGGCATTGCCGGCAAGTTTCGCCGGCAATATGGCAGGACAAAACCACGGCGCCACGGCAGGCAGATCGGCAAGAGCGCGCGCTGCGTCGCAGCCGAGCCCTCCGCCGAGCAGGATGACTTCGGGATCCATTGTCGCCGCGATATTGTCGAGCGCCATGCGCAAGGGAACCGCCCATTGGCGCAGGACCCGTGCTGCGGCGCGATCTCCTTCGGCGGCCATGTCGAACACCTCCTTGATCGTCACGGCAGACAGTCCGGCCTCGGCGATGTGCCGGCGCAAAGCGGTTCCGGAGCTGAAGGTTTCGACACAGCCGCGCCTGCCACAAGGGCAGGGCGGACCGTCCTGGGATACGCAGATATGGCCGAGCTGCCCTGCAGCCCTATGGCCGTGATAGATCCGTCCGCCATGGGCGACGGCGCCGCCGATGCCCGTGCCGATCGTCAACATCGCAACGTTGCGATAGCCCTTGGCGCCGCCGATCCGCATCTCGGCGATGAGTGCCATACTGCAATCATTCTCGACGAGGACAGGCTTTCCAAGGGTTGCCTCCAGCCGCTTTACGAGGTCGAGGCCGGCGAGGTTCAAGATGCCGCCGGACAAGATTTCCCGGGTGGCGACGTCGACCCGACCAGGTATGCCGACACCAACGCCCAAGACCCTGGATTCGTCGAGGCTGTGCGCCATCGCAATGACACGTTCCAATGCCAGCAAGGGATCGGTTGGCGTGCGTTCCGACAGCTTGGCTAGTATTTCGCCTCGAGCGGAGACCAAAGCAGCACGAATATTCGTGCCGCCAATATCAACGCCGATAGCGGTGTCAGCCATTGGCGCGCTGCCTTTGATCGGCGCCATGCGCGCCCGTACCTTTGAAGTGGTTCGCAATGACGGCCTGGATTTCACGGAGCCTTGGCACCGCGACCGACTCCAGCCGATCCTTCGTCACGGTACGATCGAGTGAAATACAGTCCTTCCACAGCGAGCGTCCGGCGATGACGCCGGAGGCGCCGTTGCGCATGGCGTCCTCGACCTGCGTCAGGAACGTCGAGTGGTCGACGCCAGCCGAGAGTACCGCCCATGGCACGTCGCCGGCAAGGCGCGTCACTTCGGCACAGGCTTGCGACGATCCCGGATAAGGGATCTTCAAGACTTTCGCCCCCAGATCCAGGCAGATCCTACTGCCGCCGACGATCAGGGATGGCAGCTTCGCAGTGTACTCGGCCTCGTCCTCATCGTCGAACTTATAGGTCAGGAATTCAACGACAAGCAGGAGATCCTCGCGCGCGAAGTCTTCGATGCATTGCTTCAGGATCTGGATGTTATGGACGTTCGCTGCATCCCGGTCCGAGCGCAGATAGACCATGATCTTGCCGCCGGTCGCGCCGAGCTGGCGCACGCGGCGCGCCGAAATACCGGAAACGGGCTTCGACAGACGATAGCCCTCCGGTGACATATCCCAACCGGAGGCGTCGAGACCGATCAGCAGCGCGGTATCGCGCTGGAGGACGTGATCATCGACCAGCGCCGGCACGGCACAGATCGGATCGACGAGAACGCAGGAGGCCTTGCTTGCAAGGAAGCGGGCGATATCGGCCTTTGTGTCCCCAAGCACCTTGTCCGAGATGGCGGCCTGCTCGGCCGGATCCTTGGCCAGGAGGCTGCGCATGCCGCCGCGCTGGTCGCAGGCAATCACCATCATGGCGCCATCGCTGCCGCAAATCTGCTGGTAACCGCGCATCTCCGCTGTCGTCAATTTCGTCATGGGGTCCTTCCTCCAGCCTTTGCGAAATGGCGCACCCGCAGGCACGCCTTCTTCGCTCCTCGAAAAGGGCGTCGCTCTTGAAATTGAGGGCTCTCACGCACGGTATGAACGTTGCGAAACCGGCTGTTTTGAGCGATAACTTCCTCAAATACAGCAGATGTAACACATTGCAGAAAGGAATTTCAATCTGAATTCGTCTCAATCGCAGGAAGCTGCGGCAAATCGCGCATTGCTGCACACGGTCGCCAAATTGCACTACCAGTCCGACATGTCGCAGGTGGACATCGCCAGAAAATTGAGCCTGTCGACAGCGACGGTTTCGCGATTGCTGCAGCGAGCCCGTGCAGTCGGGATCGTCCGGATCGAAGTGATCGATCTGTCGCCGGCCGAGGATCTGAGTGCTGCGCTGATCGAGGGCCTGAAGCTGCGCACCGCCGCAGTGATCGATACACCGTCATCGAACGTGCTGAGCGCGCTTGCCGCGCCTGTCGGCTCGCTTCTGCGGCAAGCAGGCCTGCGGTCGGGCTCGACGCTGGGCATCGGTTGGGGGCGGGCGGTGCGCGAAGTGACAATGGCCGGCCTGCCGCAGTTGCCGGGCATCGTCACGGTCGCGCTGAACGGCGGCATGCAACAGGCGGCTCCACATTTTCAGATCAACGAATTCGTGCGCCAGGCAGCAATCCAGATGGGTGGCGTGCCGCATTTCCTGCATGTGCCCTATATTGCTTCGACCGAACTCCGGGATGCGTTTCTGGGGGACCCCACCGTTCAACAGGTGACGTCGCTTTGGGACAAATTGGACGCGGCGATCGTCGGCGTCGGGCTGACACATGCTGCAAACCCTTCGGAGGCGGCGCTGCCGGGAGAGATGGCGCTGACCCATGCCGCCGGCGATGTGCTGCGCCACTACGTCACCGAAGCCGGCGAGATCCTGCACTGGGATGGAGAGGAGGGGATGATCGCAGCCTCTCCCGAACAATTGCGCAAGGTGCCGCTATCCATCGCTGTTGCCGCGACCCCCGGCAAGGCGGGCGGCATCATCGGAGCGGCACGATCGGGGATGATCAACGCACTGGTCACCGACGCCAACACGGCCCAGGCCATTCTCGATCGCCTGTCGTCCAATCAGAAAGTCGAGGATCGATCCTGATGCCTTTTGACGGGCGCTCCTTCGGTGCTTTCCTGTTCGACATGGATGGAACCCTCCTGAACTCGATAGCGGTCGCCGAACGGGTCTGGACCGCATGGGCGGAAAAGCGTGGAGTCGACGCTGTCGCCCTGCTGGCGACCGTTCATGGCCGCAAGGCGGTCGAGACGATTACCCGTCTCGGCCTGTCGGGGATCGACCCTGCCGAAGAGGTCAGGGTACTCACACAAGCCGAAATCGATGATGTTGCCGGCGTGAAACCCATCGCAGGCGCTATCGGCTTTCTGAAAAGCCTGCCGCCGGATCGCTGGGCGATCGTCACGTCAGCTCCACGCGAGCTGGCCAAGGTCCGCATTGCGGCAGCCGGTCTTCCGTGGCCGGAAATTCTGATCGCCGGCGAGGATGTGGAGAATGGCAAGCCGGCGCCGGATTGCTTCATGCTGGCTGCAAGGATGCTGGCGCAACCTATTGAAGAATGTCTCGTTTTTGAAGACGCATCGGCGGGGATAGAGGCAGCGGAAGCCTCGGGTGCTTCTGTACTTGTGATCAGCGCAGCCCACCGCACACCGTTGTCGACCCGACATCCGACCATCGAGAGTTACAACCGTCTCGCTGTGGACATCAGCTCAGGCGGGGCTCTGCGCCTTTCTGGAAGGCTTCTCTGAAATGTGCGGCCCATCAGCCTTATGGATTGACGAGACAGCGAATTTTTATGCTGCCTTTGCCAAGAGAGACTTCAGGTTTACGCCGGCCGTCAAAGCCTCGATCGGCGGGACGACACGCTTGGCAATCAGCATCTCGCTAAGTTTGATATCCCTGGCGACCTTGTTGCCACGGCCGACGCCGCTGGCAGCGATCAGCCTTTGCTCCGCGTCGAGATGAAACAGAATGAAGGCGCCGTCATCGAGATCGCGTCTAACGACCGTGCGTCCCTCATCGACGAGGCCGGCGATCTGCAATGTATGATCGAACTGGTCGGACCAGAAATAGGGAACGGCCTGATAGCCGCGAGCCGCACCTGTCAAATTGGCCGCAGCGAGAATGCCCTGATCCTGTGCATTGCGCCAGGCTTCGAGGCGCAGCCGGCGACCGCCATAAAGAGAATGCGGAAACGAGCAGCAATCGCCGGCGGCAAAGATGTCTGCAATCGATGTTTCCAGGCGCTCGTTGACGGCAATGCCGTTATCGATCGCAATGCCCGCTTTAGTAGCAAGCTCGGTGCGCGGCTGCGCCCCGATCCCGACGACCAGCACATCTGCCGAAATCACATCTCCATCGGAGAGTAAGATGTCGACGCGCCGTTCATCCGCTTCTATCCCGCAAACCGCCACGCCGCACCTCACGACGACGCCGTTGCGCTGGTGCAGGGCTGTGATGGTTTCAGCGATCGGCTCAGGTACGCCGCGCTTGAGAATGCGCTCCTGCGACTCGATCACCGTGACCTTCGCTCCGCGACTTCGTGCCGATGCGGCAACTTCCAGGCCGATGAAGCCGCCGCCGAGCACGCCGACATGCATGTCGGGCCGGATCAGGGAACGAAGCGCCAGCGCCTCGTCTATTGTCCTTAGATAGAATATCCGGCCGCTGACAGGAGCGCTCGGTAATCGCCTGGGCATCGCGCCCGTCGTCAACAGCAGTTTGTCATAGGCGAGCGCCCGGCCATCCAAAAGGATAAGCTGCTTTCCCGATGCGTCGATGGCATCAGCCGAAGCGCCTCCGATATGTCTGATCGCCTGTTCGCTCAGCACGAGATCGCTAAGAACGGCGGGTATTTCGGGCA
Source organism: Hyphomicrobiales bacterium (assembly GCA_900468625.1). Taxonomy (GTDB): domain Bacteria; phylum Pseudomonadota; class Alphaproteobacteria; order Rhizobiales; family Rhizobiaceae; genus Rhizobium. The sequence goes on along the minus strand of UBUL01000039.1, from coordinate 5,401 downwards.
GCGCCTCGTCCAGCAAAACCTTTTTGGACAGAGGCGGGCGTTCGTAAGGAAGGTAGACCTCGTCGCCGATAAGAGTGATGGGGCGTTGGTAGCCGTTCTCTCTCAGGCTCAGTGCGGCGCGCGCGCCGCATTCGCCGGCGCCGACGATGATGATACCCTTGTCGCGGCTCATGCTCCGATCCCGATCATGATGCGATCGCCTTCCACTTTGACCGGATAGGTTTTCAGATTGATGCAGACCGGCGCACCGCGCGCCTCGCCGGTCTTGTAGCTGAAGCGGCCATTGTGCTTCGGACACTCGATGGTGTCATCCATGACAAGCCCATCGGCCAGATGGATTTTCTCGTGAGTGCAAAGCCCGTCGGTCGCAAAATATTCATCGTCAGGGCTGCGATAGATCGCAAAGGTTCGCCCGGCGTGATCGAAGCGGACCACGTCCTCCTGATCGATTTCACCGGCAGCGTATGCATCAACCCAGGTCGTCATTTCTTTCTCCTCATTGCAATCGTCGCAAGGCGCGAAAATCATTGTCGGATGTTGGGAGCAAGTTGCCGTCGCGCCTTGATCGCGCTTCGTTTTCTGCTCCCGATCGGTTCAAGCATGCGCGAGATAACCCTTCACATTCCACGCCGATTATGATCATTTTTCATCAAGGAGGAGCGGAATGAAGAAAACCCGTCTGGTGGATATCGCGGCCGAGGCAGGTGTCGGTCTTGCGACGGTAGAGCGCGTTCTCAACGAACGCGGCAGCGTCAGGCCGCAGACGGCGGAGAAGGTGGTGCTCGCGGCCAAGCGGCTGGGCTACAAGGGACTGATTCCGAGCCTCTATCGAGGCACGATCCGCATCGAAGTGATTCTGGTCAGGCCGGAGTCACCGTTCTTCAGCAGGCTCAACCGCGCCTTCGAGCGGATTGCAGCCTCGCTGGATAGCTCGATCACGGTTCATCGAACATTCGTCGAGGAGAGCGATCCTGAAAAATTTGCAGCGCATGTGGCCAATATCAGCATTCGCCGGCACGGCCTGATCGTCGCAGCCGTCGATCATCCCGCTATTCGGGAGAGTTTGCGAAAGGCCCGCGCCGCGGGCGTCGAAGTCGTTCAGATCGTCTCCTATCTCACAGGCCGAGATGACGTGTTCGTCGGCATCGACAACTACGCGGCAGGCCGAACCGCCGGCTTTTACATGTCACGCATGCTCAGGCACGCCAAGGGTAGCGTCGTCGCCGTCTGTCACAGCTGGGCCTATCAGATACACAGGGAGCGCATTCGCGGTTTTTCGGACTATCTCGAATTCCATGGCAGCCCCGAACTGCAATTTTCGGAGGTCGTGTTCGGCCTGGATGACGACGTGAAATCCGCCGAGATGATGACGCAGGCGCTGCGGCGCTCTCCAGATATTGTCGGCATTTATAATGCAGGCGGTGCCAATCTCGGTGTGGGCTCGGTGCTTCAGCGCTTTCAGGAGCAGCGGGGGAGGAATTGCGTCTGGATAGGACATGAGCTCAACGATGAAACGCGCCGCTTCATCGCATCGGGATTGATGACGCTCGTTCTCGATCAGGCGCCCGAAACGCAGGCCAGGCGCGCTCTGGATACGATCCTGTCACGAATGGGGATCATCGATGTGCCCGTCAGTCAAGAGGCGGTCCCGTTCCTGACTTATACGTCAGAAAACATCGGTCCTTCATCCAATCACGGATAAGCGACAAGTCCGGAGCCTGCGGAAGGAGGGCCGCAGGCTCCGGGATTTCCCGCCATCGACGGCCGGTTGGACCGGTGGCGGGGGGAGAGCCCAAAGGCGCATATGGCGCACGCGCCGCCTTTGGCAAGTTCCTGAGATCGTTGCATCGGCTGAGAAAATTCCGGCCGGTTTCAACTTGGTATCAGCTCGGTCCGCCGGAGCGGCGAGCCTGCTTTTCGGCATATTTCTTGGCGCGTTCCATGAAGCGCTTGTTCATGCGATCCTCGGCCTCCTTGGAGCCGTCGTGGAAGGTGCCGAACCATTGGTCGAGCGGGATCACGCCATCGGCATAATTGCATTCGAAGAACTTGTGATGGAGGTAGTGATCATAGGCGTGCGTATCGATCCCAGCCTCATCGCCGATCACGATCTTGTCGAAGCCGGCATGGCCCGGTGCCGGCGCAAGAGCGGCATGAGTGAGGTGGAACAGGGCGTGGATCGGATTGGACGGTACGATCCAATGGATGAGAACGCCTGAGAAATACAAGAGATGCTCGACCGGATGCATGGCAAGGCCGGACCATGGACCGGGATTGACATTGTTGTGATGCAGCTTGTGGACCGTATGGTAGAGCGGCGGCCAGTGGATCAGGCGATGCACCAGATAGAAGTGCAGATCTCGGAATGCCGGAACCAGCAGCATGATGACGGCGCAATAGATCGGGTGTTCGGCAAAATCGACGTAGGGAATGATGCCGTTCGCAAAAGCCCAGAGCGTCAGCACCTCGAAGGCCGTCCAGAGTGGCACGGCGCTCGCAAAGGTCCAGATCACATTGTCGACGGTCTGGTTGCTGAAGAGAAAGGCGGAGTTATCCTTCGACGGCCATTTGCTGTTGTATTTGAAGCTCGTGCCCTGCTTCTTTTGCATGTACAGGCGGAGGTGAAAGGCACCAAAGAACAGGAAGACCAGCGCAGCGTTGCGCAGAAGGAGATAGGCGATCCAGCCCGGCGCCAGAGTCTTCATCGTCTCCATTGAGGGCGTCGCGTAGAGCCACAGCAGCATTGCAACGCCGGCATAAACGACATTCCAGGGCATCAGGTAGCCGGGATAGCCGAAGACCCATTTCAGGAACGCGATCGGTTTGGCCGGCCAGATGAAGACGGGCGGATATTGCAGAAGCTTGTTGGGTTTCCAGTCTCCACGCTTGTCGCGCGTTCCGTAGAGCGTGTCGTCCATAATGTGCCTCCCAGTGAATGAAACGATGCAGTCAGTGTCGGTGGTGCCGGCCGGAAACGACAGCATTGATTTGATGAAATTTGCTCACGGCGACCGGAAGTCCGCCGGGCTGCGGCGGAGACGGGAAGGGGGATCGAGCCCCTCCTTCCCTTGCATCCGCGGTTATGCCCCTCTTTGGCGACGCTTATTCGCTCAGTTGAGGCTCTCGAACTGAACCATGTTCTCCTTCGTCACCAGCTTGAATGGAATCCAGACTTCCTTATCGATCTGCTCGCCCTTCGCCGCCTTGATTGCCGTATCGACGGCGCCGCGGCCCTGTGCCTTGGCATCCTGGAAGACGGTGACCTTGAGGTCGCCTGACTTCATCGCCTGCAGCGCATCCGGCGTCGCATCGATGCCGGCGACGATCGTCTTGTCCGTCGAGCCGCCGGAATTCTTGATCGCCGAGATCGCGCCCAGCGCCATTTCGTCGTTGTTGGCGATGACAGCATCGAACGACAGGCCGGAGGTCAGCCAGTTCGAAACGAGATCGGCGCCATCGACACGGCTCCAGTTGCCGACCTGCTCGCGAGCCACCTTGATGCCGCTGCAGTCGCCGGTCTTGAGCACATCGTGAACATCCTGCGTCCGCTGACGCGCCGCCTGGCTGCTGAGGTCACCCACCATGACGACGACCTCGCCCTTGCCGCCGAGCATGCGACAGACTTCCTTCGTCTGGAGCGTGCCGGATTCGGTTTCGTTCGATCCGACGAAAGCCTGTTTCTTTCCGAGGGTGGAAAGATCGGTCGGCTGGATGTTGACGTAGATCAGCGGGATGCCGGCATTCTCGGCAATCTTGCTCATGGCCGGCGTGCCATCCGAATCCACCGGATCGACGATGATGGCCGAGACGCCACCGGCTGCGAAATTGCGTACCTGATCGAGCTGCTTGTTGACGTCATTGGCGGCATCCACCACCTGCAGGTCGAGACCTTTTGACTTCGCGTAATCCTGCATGCCATTGGCGATCAGGGTCTGGAAATTGGTCGTCAGGTAGCCCATCGAAACGCCGATCCGATCGGCGGCATGGACCTGCGACGACAGCAGCAGCGCGAGCGCGCTTGCACTCAAAAACTTCAACATGTTCTCCTCCCAGGAAACAGCGGCCCAAGTGACCGCTTGGGAAAGAGTTACCGATGGACCCTATCAGCGTCCGAAAGTATTTTGATGAAAAACCATCATACCGCAGACCCTCGGCTCGCGAATACATCCGCTTTGCAATGAAACGCGCTGATGATCAAAAGCCATCATCGCGGCGACTGGCAAAGGCTTCGATTTCGTGATCTGAGCAAACCACCGGTAGGGGAGGACCTATGCAAAACTTGCTCATATTCCAGTCGCTCTGGTCCATGGAGCGGCGCAGCGCGCGATATCCGGAGCTTTCTCTGGAAGAAAATATCGAAAAGATCGCCGCTGCCGGCTTCGACGGCATCAGCACCCATTGGTACGATCGCAACGTCGTTTGCCGTGTCGCCGGACTGCTCAAGCAGCATGGCCTGCAGGCGGAGGGACAATGTTTCCCGAAGACCGTCGACGATCTGAAGCCGGTGCTCGAGATCGCCGCCGAATACAATGTCCATCATATCTGCTTGCAGCCCGACGTGCGCCTGAGGCGGCTGGAAGACTGCATTCCCTTGCTGGAAGGCTGGCAGCGGCTGGCGGACGAGGCCGGTATCGATGTCTGGATCGAGACGCACCGCGACCGAATGACGACGGATCTATTCTTCACGCTCGATCTCCTCGATCGGCTGCCGGATTTGCGGCTACTGGGCGATATCTCCCATTTCCTCGTCGGACGCGAATTCGCCTGGCCAGTATCCGACGAAAATCATGCGCTTATTCACCGGATCCTGGATAGTTCCTGGGCTTTTCACGGCCGCGTCGCTTCACGCGAACAGGTGCAGATCGAAATTTCCTTCCCCCATCACAGGCCTTGGGTCGATCTTTTCCTCGGCTGGTGGGAATATGGTTTCAAAAGCTGGCGCAAGCGCGCCGACAAGGACGCAACGCTCGCCTTCACCTGCGAGCTCGGGCCGAAGCCCTATGCGATCACCGGCAGGGATGGCGAAGACAGCACCGACCGCTGGGAGGAATCTCTGCTGATGAGGCAGGAAATACGTGATTTGTGGGCAAGGATATCGAGCTGATAAATCAAACGAAATATAAGAAGCAAACTATTGATTTTGGAGGATTCCCATGGACGTAAGAGCAGCGGTTGCGGTTGCGGCGGGCAAGCCGCTCGAGGTGATGACGGTTCAGCTCGAGGGGCCGAAGGCCGGCGAAGTGCTGATCGAGGTCAAGGCGACCGGCATCTGCCACACCGATGATTTCACGCTCTCGGGTGCCGATCCGGAAGGGCTGTTCCCGGCGATCCTCGGCCATGAGGGTGCCGGCATCGTCGTCGATGTCGGACCAGGCGTGACTTCGGTCAAGAAGGGCGATCA
>UBUL01000023.1 GCA_900468625.1 Hyphomicrobiales bacterium | reverse complement strand
AAAACATGATTTGCTCTAAGTGATGATTAAAATTGAGCTTTTCCCGTTTACGCGCATTGAACGCGTCGAATGTCATAGCGTCTGCCACGCTTGAGCGTCGTTCTGCATGAAAATGAAACGGGTAGAGAATGAATTCGAAAAATCCCGACCGCGTCACGTTCCGCAAAAGACCCCAGCAGGAACGAAGTATTCAGCGTGTCGACGCCATACTGGCAGTCGCTGCCAGGCTGATTGCGGAAAAGGGCATCAGCGCAACCAGGATGACGGAACTTGCGGCCATTGCCGGAATTCCCATCGGTTCCGTCTATCAGTATTTCCCCGACAAGGCGGCGATCGTCCGCGCCTTGCTCGACCGGCATTCCACTCTGATCCAGCAGAAGGTCGAGGAAGCCTTTTCCGTGGTGACGTCGCTCGGCCACGCCGTCGAGCTGGCCTGTGGTATGATCGATTGGTATTACCACGAGTTTCGTAATGAGCCCTCCTATCTCGGCGTATGGCTCGGAACGGAGATCGACAGGGATATCCTGCGGATCAACATGCAGCATAGCAATCGCGTCGCCGAGATATTTCTGGAGAGCATCCAACCGTTCCTGCTGCCCGAAAGCCGCATCGACCTGAAGGCACGCACCCAGCTTTTCAGCCATCTGATCGGCGCATCGGTCCGCTTCGCCATTATGAGCGACGACGAGATGGCGCTGCGCATGCTGTACGAATGGAAGCAGGTGATCCGTGCGACCTTGCTGGCGGAGCCGGTTCCGTAACGGCGGCCGATGATGTTCCGTTGATGAGCTGTGCGCTCACCAGCCCGGCAGGATATGCCCAGCGCGCAGACGCGGATAATAGCGCGTATAGGTCTTCACATCGCCATCGAGGTCGTCGTCCACCGCAGCCGGCGTGATGTTGTCGAGGCAGGCGGAGATGTGAGCCGTGATGGCATTCATCAGCGATACGGAAAGCCCCGCCCGCTTCATGATGCCGATCTGCACCGGCGGCAGCGGCGGGAAGCCGTCGGCCTGCGTCAGCACCTTCATGCCGGTCCGGAGCGCCGATTCCGGCATAACCGAAACCGCCATGCCGGCAAGCACGGCCGCGGCAACGACGGTGCAGGACCAGCTCGTGAACAGGATCTGGTAATCGCGGCCGCCGGCATCGAGCGCCGAGCAGGCAAGCTGGCGCCACTGACAGTCGCGCCGGCCGACGGCGAGCGGAATGGGTGCATCGTCCCGCAGCGGATGGTTGGCCGAGCCGACCCAGCAGAGCGGCTCCGTCCGCACCACGTCGGACATGCGCTCGCGCGGATTGTGGGTGACGAGCGCGATATCGAGCTCGCCGCGATGCATGCGCTCGGCAAGATCGACCGAGGGCTCGCAGACGATGTAGAGCTCGACATTCGGATGCGTTTTGGCGAAGCGGCCGATGATTTCAGGCATATAGCGGTCGGCATAATCGTCCGGCGTGCCGATGCGCAGCGTGCCCTCGAGGCGATTGTCGTCGAAGGCGGCAATGGCCTCGTTGTTGAGGCGAATGATGCGCCGGGCATAGTTGAGCAGCTTGTCGCCTTCGGCGGTCAGGCGGTTGCCGCGTCCATCCTTGATGAATAGCTGCTTGCCGACGCGCTCTTCCAGCCGGCGCATCTGCATGGAGACGGCCGATTGGGTCTTGAATACCCGGTCGGCTGCCTTGGTGAAGCTGCCGGAATCCACGATTGCGATGAAGGTCTGCAACTGATCGATATCAAGCGGCGCGGACATGGGTTCACCTATAAAGGAGTTTGATAGTTATCATTAGAAACATTCGTTGGACTGATCAATAGGGCTTTGGCATCTTCCTAATGCAATTCAGCATACCAATCGAACAGAAAACCCTGTCGAACTCCTCCCGGCCTACGCCCTTTTCCGGATGACTGGAAAGGGGCTTGGCTGGCGTGTGCCCCAAGGAAAGGATTATGGAAATGCGCACGACAGATCGGACCCTTAACCTCGGCCTTGCAACGCCCTCGCTGTCGCTGACGGCGCGCATGATGCTTGCTTTGGGCAATGTCGCATCGATCTGGCGCGCAATCCGAAATCGCCGGGAGATCAATTATCTGAACGAGCTGAACGACAGTCAGTTGCGCGATATCGGCCTCACCAGGCAGGATCTGAACGCTGCGCTGACCACCTCGACCTTCTTCGGGGATCCGTCCGGCCATCTCACCAATTCCGCGCGTCGCTGCACGCGCTCCTCTGCCGTCAGCAGCTTTAGAGGCTGATGGCGGACCGATAGTTTCCCCGCAGGGTGATAGCCAATAAGCCCTGCCTCTTTCCCGGTGTTCGGCCTCAGGGCCAACACCGGGTTTTTTCTTTCTGAAGACGGCGTTTCCGTCATAGATCGTGTGCGGGAAAGTTGCTTCCGGCTGCAACTGTCTTATCTAACGATCCGAACAGCAGGGAAGCGACAATGGCAACGGTGATCTTCTTCCACTCCGTCTACGGCTTGCGCTCGCTCGAGCATGAGGCCGTCGAGCGAGTGCAGGCGGCTGGACACAAGGCTTTCGCGCCGGATCTCTATGACGGGCTGATAGCGCGGACCATCGAAGAAGGCTTCGAATTCAAGGACGAGATCGGCTGGCCGACGATCTGCGAGCGTGCCGAATGGGCGCTGGCGGGCTTACCTGCCTCCACCATTCTTGCCGGATTTTCGATGGGGGCTGCGGTCGCCGCGAGCCTCTGGCCGAAACGGGAGAAGACCGCGGGCATCCTTTTCCTGCATGGCATCGCCACCATTGCCGAGAATGCGCGCAAGGGCCTGCCGCTGCAGCTTCACCTGGCCGAGCCCGACCCATTCGAACCGGAAGAAGACGTTGCGGCCTGGCAGCAGGCCGTCGAACGGTCCGGAACCGCTGCCGAGATTTTCCGATATTCGGGCGGAGGCCATCTTTATACGGACGCCAGCTTGCCCGACTACAATGCCAGGGCGGCCGATCTCACCTGGAAGCGGGTTATCAATTTTCTCGATGCCATCGACGCCCAAGCTTGAACGACCCCAACTTGAAACGGCGCAACTTGTCGCTTAGCTTATAGGCATCGACAATACCAACAGGATGTGTGCAGCAATGGATTCCACCTCGACCGCAATGCCGTTCAGCCTTGCCATCGGGGAAATTTTTGCTCATGTCCAAATCCATCGTTCTATCCGATCTTTCGTGGTCCACGCCTGACGGCCGGCCGCTTCTTTCTCATCTCGATCTGAGTTTCGGTGCCGAGCGCACCGGCCTTGTCGGCCGCAACGGTGTCGGCAAGACGACGCTGATCAGGCTTGTTTCCGGCGAACTCCAGCCGCAATCCGGCAGCATCTCGTTTGACGGCCGGCTGGGAATCCTGCGCCAGAACGTGCAGGTGCACGCCGAAGAAACCGTTGCCGATCTCTTCGGTGTAACCGAGGCCATTGCCGTCTTGAAGCGCGCGGAAGCCGGCGAGGCGACCAATGACGAACTCGCCTCGGCGGACTGGACGCTCGAGGCGCGCACCGCCGCGGCCCTTGATCGCATCGGGCTCGACGTCATGCTGGAAACGCCTCTCGTGACGCTATCAGGCGGGCAGCGCACGCGCTGCGGCCTTGCTGCCCTCATCGTAGACGATCCCGATTTCCTGATCCTCGACGAGCCCACCAACAATCTGGATCGCGACGGCCGCGCCGCGGTGATCGACCTGCTGGCAGACTGGAAGGCAGGCGCCATCGTCATCAGCCATGACCGCGAATTGCTCGACACCATGGATGCGATTGTCGAGTTGACATCGCTCGGCGCCTCTCGCTATGGCGGCAACTGGAGCCAGTATCGCGAGCGCAAGGCATTGGAGCTTTCCGCCGCCGAGCATGATTTCGCCGAGGCGGAGAAGCGTGTCGCCGAGGTGGAGAGAAATGCGCAGGCAGCCGTCGAGCGGCAGGCGAGGCGGGACAAGGCCGGCCGGAAGATGGCGGCCAAGGGCGGTATCCCGCGCATCATGCTCGGCGGTTTGAAGGAGCGGGCCGAAATGACGGGTGGAGAGATCTCGCGGCTTGCCGAGCGCCGTCGCGGCCAGGCCTTGCAGGATGCCGCTGCGGCCCGCGAAAAGATCGAGATCCTACAGCCCCTGACCGTCAAGCTGCCGACATCAGGATTGCCGGCAAACAGGATCGTCCTTAAGATGGAAAGCGCCGCCGCTGGCTACGAGCCAGAACGGCCGATCTTCGAGGACTTCGATTTCATCATGACCGGGCCGGAGCGCGTCGCCGTCACCGGGCCGAACGGCTCGGGCAAAACAACGTTGCTTGCCCTGATCTCCGGCGCGCTCAAACCCTGGAGCGGAACGGTACGGGTTGTCCATTTCGCCCTTCTGGATCAGCGAGTAAGCCTACTCGACCCGTCGCTTTCGATCCGCGACAATTTCAGGCGGATCAATCCGGATGCGGACGAGAATGCCTGCCGCGCCGCGCTGGCCCGCTTCATGTTCCGGGCCGATGCGGCTCTGCAGGTCGTGTTCAGCCTCAGCGGCGGCCAGCTTCTGCGTGCCGGGCTTGCCTGCGTGCTCGGCGGCCGGGTGCCGCCTTCGCTGCTGATCCTCGATGAACCAACCAATCATCTGGACATCGATTCCATCGCGGCTGTTGAAGCGGGGCTTCGGGCCTATGACGGTGCACTTCTGGTCGTCAGCCACGATGAAGTGTTTCTGGAGAATATCGGAGTAAAAAGACGGCTCGAGCTGCCTGCCCGAGCCGTCTCCGATCGATGAGGGGTGCGTCAGGCGTGGCCAGCACCGGCGATGCGATCGAGTTCGGCGATCGCATCTTCCGGCAGCTTCAGCTCGGCGGCCGCGATATTCTGCCTGAGATGAGCAAGCGACGAGGTACCCGGAATAAGGAGGATGTTCGGCGCACGCTGCAGCAGCCAGGCAAGCGCCACCTGCATCGGCGTGGCGTTCAGGCGGGCGGCGACATCGGAGAGCGAGGAGGATTGCAGCGGTGTAAAGCCGCCGAGCGGGAAGAAAGGCACATAGGCGATGCCGTCGCGTTCAAGTTCATCGACCAGCGCGTCATCCGCGCGCTGCGCCAGATTGTAGAGGTTCTGCACGCAGACGATATCGGTAATCCTGCGGCCTTCGGCGATCTGGTTGCGCGTGACATTGCTCAGCCCTATATGGCGTACCAGACCTTGCCGTTTAAGCTCCGCAAGGGCGGTCAGCGGCGCCTCGATTGAGCCCTCGGCCGGGTGATGCGGGTTGAGCATGATGCGGAGGTTGACGACATCGAGCACGTCGAGCTGCAGATTGCGCAGATTGTCGTGCACCGCCTGCTTCAGCTCATCGGCGGAGAAGGCCGGCAGCCAGGAGGCATCCGCGCCGCGCCGTGCGCCGATTTTTGTGACGATGACGAGATCGTCGCGATAGGGATAGAGCGCTTCCCGGATCAGCTGGTTGGTCACATGCGGACCGTAGAAGTCGCTGGTGTCGATGTGGTCGACGCCGGAAGCGATGGCTTCGCGCAGGACCGCGAGCGCGGTGTCATGGTCCTTCGGCGGGCCGAACACGCCGGGGCCTGCGAGCTGCATGGCGCCGTAGCCGAGCCGTTTGACCTTGCGGTCCCCAAGGGTGAAGCTGCCGGATTGATCGATGCTGGACATGGCTATCTCCTTTCAAGATGAAAGCAGAAATAGGCCCAGTCTCAGTGTATGATAAGCGGGCGTAATGCGCACGGGCTGTGCGGAATTACGAACAATCGATCAAGATCGAAAGTGACGGCCCATCGTCACTCTTGTTTTTATGCCGGCTTGTCCTGTGCTTTCAGATAGTTGTCGAAGATCGTTTCCATGTTCTTCTGATAGCTCTTCTGCACCTCGAGACCGCTGTCGAACATGGCGTTGAACATCTCGGTATAGGCGGCCATGTCGATGCCGGCGGCGGCCTTGGCCTTCGGTTCTTCCTTCGGCGGCTCTGCCGGCATCGGGAAGTTCTTCATCATGTCCTGAAACGCCTTGGCAAAGGGATTGTCGAGGAATGGATTGGTCTGCGCCGGCTTCTCGCGTTTGACCGAATCGGCGCCGAACATCAATTCCATCGCCTGGGTGAAGGGGTTGTCGAAGATGCTCGCCTGCGGCGTCGGCTGCTGCTTCGGCGCAAAGCCGATGCTCCGCAGCCAGCCCTGCATCATCTCGCCCATATCGGTATTGAGGAAGGGATTGGCCATCTGCGGGATCTGGCCGCTCGTTTCCTTGAAGAGGCCGCCCATCAGTGTGTCCGCCATGGCGGGCAACATGCGCTTGTAGATTTCCTGCCCGATGCCGGTCATCTGCGCTGCCTGCACCGCGATCGCGCGGGATACGTCCTTGGAGCCGAAAAGTCTTCCGAGTACGGCGTTACCATCGGCGATGCCTTCTGGCGTGAAGGCCTTGGTCATGTCCTCGAAATATTTGGCATAATTTCCGGAACTGATGTCCTGCATCACGCCGACGAAGTTATAGGGATCGGTCGCGCTACGCTTGAAGCCGGACGAGAAGGCCGGCATCAGTGCCGCCATCGCCTTGGTCGCCTGCTCTTGCGCAAGGTTGAACTGCTTGGCCATGGCTTCCGTGGCGGCGCCGTTTTGGGCCTGCATCATCATGTCGAAGAGTGGCAGCATCGAAGTCCCTTTCCCCGCTAGAGCGTGATGCCGAAAAGTGTAGGCGGTTTTCGGATGACATCACGCTCTGCTTCTTTGTTTCTAGAGCGGATTCAGATTTTAGGTCGAACAGACCTAAAATCATCCGGCTCTAGGAGGCCGCTTCGGAATCAGGCGGCGCTTGCTTGCAGCAGTATAGCGGGAAAAAAAGGAGCGCCTACCGGTTTCTGTCCCGGCGTGACCGGGTAATAACGGCAGGCAATCGCCTATCAGTATTGATATTCCTCGAAAATCGGCTCGACCGACTGGTTCCAGCGGCCATTATAGAGCATCAGCAGATCGTCGGCGAGCGTGCCCTTCTTGGCAAGCACTTCGTCGAGCGGTGCGAGGAAGACGGTTTCGTCCTGTCCATCGCCGTTCAAGCGCTTGCGGTTCTTCAGGCCAAGGCGGGAAATGCCGACCGCCTCGCGCGCGACATCGAGCAGGCTGTGGCCTTTGATGGAAGCCTTCAGGCCCTGTGCAGGCACGACGTCACGCAGCGCATTGACCTCCTGGAAGTTCCAATCCTTGGTCAGTTCATCGGCTGCGGTCAGTGCCTCGTCATCATAGAGCAGGCCGACCCAGAAGGCCGGCAGCGCACAGATGCGGCGCCACGGGCCACCGTCCGCGCCGCGCATTTCGAGGAAGCGCTTGAGGCGCACGTCCGGGAAGAGGGTGGAGAGATGGTTCGTCCAGTCGCCCATCGTCGGTTGCCAATCGGCGATTTCGCCCTTCAGCGCGCCCTCCATGAACTGGCGGAAGGTGACATGCGTACAGTCGTGATAGCGGCCGTCGCGAACCACGAAATACATCGGAACATCGAGCGCCCACTTCACATAGTCTTCAAAGCCGAAATCGTCGCGGAAGGTAAAGTCGAGCAGGCCGCTGCGGCGGTTGTCGGTGTCGCGCCAGATATCGCCGCGCCAGGAGGAAAGACCGTTCGGCTTGCCTTCGGTAAACGGTGAGGAGGCAAAGAGCGCAGTCGCCAGCGACTGCAGCTTCATCGATACGCGCATCTTGCGGCGCATGTCGGCTTCCGACGAGAAATCGAGATTCACCTGGATCGTGCAGGTGCGGTACATCATGTCGAGACCTTTGGTGCCGACCTTCGGCATGTAGCGGGTCATGATCTCGTAGCGAGATTTCGGCATGCGCGGCGTTTCGGCAAGCGTCCATTTCGGGCTGCCGCCGATGCCGAGGAAGCGGATACCCATCGGCTCGGCGATCTCGCGCACCGTTGCCAGATGATTGTTCGATTCCTTGCAGGTCTGATGGATGGTTTCGAGCGGCGCACCCGACAGCTCGAACTGGCCGCCTGGCTCGATCGAGATCGCGCCCATGCCCGAGGGTTCGCCGAGCCCGATGATGTTGTCGCCGTCCATGATCGGGTCCCAGCCGCTCTTCGTCTGCAGCCCCTTGAGGAGTGCGGAAATGCTGGCCTCACCGAAATAGGGCACGGGGCTGTTGTCGGCGCGGAAGAACACGAATTTCTCGTGCTCGGTGCCGATGCGGAACTTCTCCTTCGGCTTGTTGCCGGCGGCCAGATAGGCCGTCATTTCCGAGACCGAGGAGAGCGGAGTCTGGTCGGTGGTATCGCGCGCCATGGTATTACCTTAGATCTCGGAGGAGAACCCGCGCCAGCCGCAGGTCAATGGGAGGGTGATTGACGCGGATTGAGGTACGGTGCAAGTGAATTTCTTTCAAGGGTCGTTCAAAAAAATAGGATTTTATGTCTCGCCGGTGCATCAAGGCTGTGACAGTCACCGGCATATTTGCACAAGCGTTCAAGACGTCCCGCTATTGACCCGGATAATTTGCTTCGACTGACATCAAGCGGAGCATATCCATGAACGGTCCAACCGGTTTCTACTATTCCACGCTGACGCTGCTTCTGGCATCGCTGGTGATCATGGGAAGCCCCGGCCCCTCGACAATCAGCGCCACGGCGATGGGCGCAGCCTATGGCTTCCGGCGGTCGCTCGGTTACGTCTGCGGCCTGATCGCAGGAACCGTGGCCGTCTTGCTGGCTGTGGCAGCCGGCGTCGTTGCAATCCTCTTGTCCGTGCCGTATGGCGCCTTCATGCTGACAATGGTCTCGGCCATCTATATCCTCTATCTTGCCTTCAAGATCGCCACCGCGCCGCCGTTGTCGCGCCGCGGCAACGATACCGCAGCTCCGGCCTTCTCCGGCGGCTTTCTGTTGGCTGTCGCCAATCCCAAGGCCTATCTTGCTATCGCAGCCGTCTTTGCAGGCGTGAGCCTGTTTCAGGGCCAGAGGCTGCTCGACGCTACCGTGAAGGTCGTGTTGCTCGCGGCCATGATCGTCGCCATCCATATGGTCTGGCTTCTTGCCGGTGCTTCCCTATCCCGCTTCCTTCAGGATCCGAAGATCTCGCGGATCGTCAACATCTTGCTGGCGATCCTGCTGATCGTCGCAACCGTTGTCGCCGTGTTGAAATGAAACCTCAGTTCCAGTCGCCGATGACAGCCTGGATTACCGCCATGGCGGCGACGGCCGCCGTGTCGGCGCGCAGGATGCGCGGCCCGAGCGGGATGGCGGTGACGAAATCGAGGCTGCGCAGCAGGGCGCGCTCCTCCTCGGAAAAGCCGCCTTCGGGGCCGACCAGCAGCGCCAGATGCTTTTCCTTCACCTGCGTCAGCAGCGGCAGCGGATTCTGGCCGGCATCGCCTTCGTCGCAATAGATGATGCGGCGTTTGCGTGGCCAGCGGGCGAGCAGGTCGGCAAGCTTCACCGGCTCGGCGACATCGGGGATGCCGAGAATGCCGCATTGCTCGGCGGCTTCGATGACATTGGCCTTGACCTTGTCCAGATTGGTGATCTTGCCCTGCACATGCTGCGTCATGACCGGCTGGAGCAGGCCGGCACCCATCTCCACCGCCTTCTGCACGAGATAGTCGAGGCGCCCGACCTTCAGCGGCGCGAAGAGATAGTGCAGGTCGGAGGGAGCCGGCTGCGGCCGCGTCTCCTCGACCGGCGTCAGCAGGATGCGCTTGCGGGTCGGGAAGGAGATGCCGGCTTTCCACTCGCCGTCGCGGCCGTTGAATACAAGCAGTTCGGCGCCATCCTCCATGCGCAGCACATTGGCGAGATAGTTGAACTGATCCTGGTCGGCTTCGATCGCGACGCCGGCCTTGATGTCTGACGTCACGTACAGCCGCTGCATGCGGAAATTGGCGCGCATGGATTACCTACCCCCGGGGATGGCTTGGAACAATAAGATGGAGCGGCTCGAAGAGCCGGCGACAAGCCGAACTGCTCTAAATGAAGAGCGCGACCATAACCCAATATACCACGGCGGCAAGCAGGGCGGCGACCGGAACGGTGATGGCCCAGGCGGCGATGATGGTCATGAAATGCGAACGGCGCACCAGACGCCGGCGATAGATCTCGTCCAGATTGCGCTCGTCGGCGGTGTCTGGTTCGTGCCAGGCAATGCCCGCGGCTTCCGCCTGTCTGCGCATATAGTCCAAACGCCGCTTGGAGCGGGCGGTCGACCATTCGCGGAAGAAACCGACGCCGAAAACCGCGCCGACCGCAATATGGGTCGAACTCACCGGAAATCCGAACCAGGCTGCGACGATAACGGTGAGTGCCGCCGACACGGCGACGCAGTAGGCACGCATCGGATTGAGCTTGGTGATCTGCTCGCCAAGCAGGCGGATCAGGCGCGGCCCGTAAAGCAGCACACCCACGGAAATGCCGCAGCCGCCGATCAAGACCACCCAATAGGGAGCCTTCTGTGCGCTTGTTTCGGCCAGCACGCTGAGCGAGCCGCCGAGCCCGATATCGCGAACGATCGCTGCAAGCGGGCCGATGGCATTGGCAACGTCGTTGGCACCGTGCGCAAAGGACATCAAGGCCGCCGAACAGATGAGCGGCAGACGGAAAAGCTTGCGCAGCGAGCTGTTCTTGTTTTCCAGCCCAGCGGATTGCGCCGCCACCAGCGGCCGTGCGCCGAGCCAGGCGATGACGCCGATGCC
Source organism: Hyphomicrobiales bacterium (assembly GCA_900468625.1). Taxonomy (GTDB): domain Bacteria; phylum Pseudomonadota; class Alphaproteobacteria; order Rhizobiales; family Rhizobiaceae; genus Rhizobium. The sequence goes on along the minus strand of UBUL01000023.1, from coordinate 169,646 downwards.
AATGCCGATTCCAAGGTTCAGGAGATTGGGGATCGTATCTTTGGGTTCCAGCTGAACGACGAGATAGCCAGCGAAGGCGCCGGCCATGAGGCCGATCAGAATGGGAATCCAGTGCCTGGCGGCGGCGATCTTATCATCGCGATAGATGATGAAGGTCTCGATGAAAAACAGGATGCCCGCCGCAATGCCACCGCCCATGAAGGGTGTTACGACCCAGCCGGCGGAAATGGCGGCCAGCACGTTCCAGTTCACGAGCTGCGGGCCGGCTGCGGCCGCACCTGCGCCGACGACGGCACCCACGATCGTATGGGTGGTGGAAACAGGCGCTTTCAGCCAGGTGGCCAAGTTGATCCAGAGTGCCGCTGCCAGAAGTGCCGCCATCATCAGCCAGGCAAGCTTGCCGACGCTGATGATGCGGTTGGTATCGACGATATGCGTCGAGATGGTGTTGATGACCGGGCCGCCGCCAATCGTCGCGCCGAGGATCTCGAAAATGGCTGCCATGACCAGCGCCTGCGTCATGGTGATCGCGCGCGCACCGACCGCCGCGCCGACATTGTTGGCCACGTCCTTCGCGCCGATGTTCATGGCCATGTAGCCGGCAAGAACGACGGCTGCGAAAATCAGTGTCGCACGCGGCTGGTCGAGCACGTAGATGCCGGCGAAGACCATGGCGAGCCCAAGAAAGATGAGGCCGAGGCCGGGCGCCACCAGGCGCCTCGCCACATGATGGATCGCATCCTCGACATAGGTGAACTTGTCGAGATCCTTGTCGAGCGTCCTTTTTGCTGGTGTGGCCGGTCGGTCGGGCATGCAATTCTCTGGGTCAAAACCTGTCGTATCGCGCGGCCGATGGCGCGCGCAATATCCGTCAGCGATCGTGGCATAGTTTTTTGTGACTAATGTGGCTTATTTTGCCTGAATTGCCGCAGGAGTAGCCCTCATCCGCTCTGCGAAGGCAAGGATCAGATCGCGCAGTTCCGGTTCATGGACGCGCCTGGCCGCTTCCTCACAGGAGACCCATTCGAGCGAGCGTTCGCCCTTCTCCTTGAACTGCTTCGCAAGTTCGCTGACTTCGAGCGCGTAGACCTGCACGCGGCATGGTATCTGAATGCCGTCTCTCAGCACTTTGTCATAGCCGAAGCTACCGAGCGGCTGCGTTTCCACTGTTCCGCGCACGCCCGCCTCTTCATAGGCCTCGCGCGCCGCAACCTCGTGGGAGAGCTTGCCGGGCATCGGCCATCCCTTGGGAATGACCCAGCGGCCGGTGTCGCGGCTGGTCAGCAGCAGCATTTCGAGATCACCCGTCTTCTTCTTAAACCGGTAGCAGAGCGCAGCATATTGCTGTCGCGGCGGACGCCGAAACATGAGTTGCACATCGTTTGCTATACGGCTGAGAAAGGCCAATTGTCGGGTCACCTTTTGGAAATTCGAGTGAAAGATCGATTCTATATTATCATCGTGTGGAAAAATTTTGCACTTCACAGAATGTTATATGGTATTTCCCCACAAATTTATTGAGAGGTGAGTATGTAAAAAGGTGCTGTTTTGTCTTCTGATATTCGCCAGCCGTTGTGCTGAAAGCGACATTGAACAGCATTTTCATGCCGCAGATGACGTAGCTGCTTGAACGAAACCTCCATTGCGCCAAGAAGAAAGATAACAGCTGGCCATGCCCAAACCCGTTTCGTCCCGACGCCTGCCGCCTCTGAACGCGCTTCGCGCTCTCGACGCCGTGGCGCGGCAGTATCCGGAAGCATGATGCCAAAAAGTGTGAGGGATTTCGGACGGCATCATGCTCTGCTTCTTTGATTCTTGGAGCGGATTCAGATTTTACGTCGTTCGGCCTAAAATCATCCGGCTTCAGGTATCAGGCTTTGGCGAGCGTCCGCGGCAGCAATCGATCATAGAGTGCTGCCATCTCGCCGCCGAAACAGCAGAAGATGATTTCTTCGAAGGCGCCATCCTCGCTTTCGGCAAGAGTAGTGCGGATCGCGATCCCTGCCGCCGGCTCGACGGGAAAGCGATAGACGCCTGTGGAGATTGCGGGAAAGGCGATCATCTTCAGACCGTGCTGCCGGGCAAGGCCGAGGCTGTTGCGATAGCAGCCGGCAAGAAGCTCTTCCTCGCCATGGCCGCCGCCATTCCAGACCGGGCCGACCGTGTGGATCACATGCTTGGCCGGCAGTCGGTATCCGCCCGTCATCTTTGCCTGCCCGGTCTTGCAGCCGTTCAGCATCCGGCATTCCGCGACGAGATCCGGCCCGGCGGCGCGATGGATTGCGCCATCCACGCCACCGCCGCCGAGCAGGCTGCTGTTGGCGGCGTTGACGATGGCATCGACTGGAAGCCTGGTGATATCGCCAAGCGCCACGGTGAACCGCGTCTTTGAATTCGGGGCAAGATCGGAACGGATGGTCTCGGGCGCGGACATGATGGTCTCCTCGGGCTTCGAAATGGCCCTTATCGCTCCCAATACGGGACAGGCCCGTAAAGTTCCGCCAGAAAGTCGATGAAGACGCGCACTTTGGCCGGCAGGAACTGCCGGCTGGGGTAAACGGCCGACAGCGTAATATTGTGCGAGCCTTCATAGGCCGGAAGCACTTGCACGAGACGGCCGTCGCGCAGTTCCGGCCCGATATCCCAGGTGGAGCGCAGCGCAATGCCGAGGCCGGCGATGACAGCTTCGCGCACGACCTCGCTGGAATTGGTAATGAGCCTGCCCTCCGGCCGGAAGATCAGGCTGCCTTTCGGCCCCTCGAGCCGCCACGGGTCGAGATTGTGCGCCGGCAGGCAGATATGCCGACGCAGGTCGTCGATATCCTCAGGCATGCCATGGGCATCGATATAAGCAGGGGAGGCGCAGAGCACGCGGCGCACCGGCGCCAGCCTGCGGGCGACGAGGCTGGAATCGGTGAGTTCGGCAATGCGGATGGCAAGGTCGAAGCCGCCGCCGACGATATCGACGAATTCGTCGCTCAGCACGAGATTGAGCGCCAGTTCCGGGTGGGCTTGCATGAAGAATTTCAGATGCGGCGCGATGTGCAGGCGGCCGAACGAGGTCGGGGCTGATATTTTCAGCGTGCCGTGCATTTGCGAGGAGCGCCCGGCAATATAGGCTTCCGCCTCTTCCAGTCCGGCGAGAATGGCAAGCACGCGGTCATAGAAACCTTGGCCCGCCTCCGTCAGCGAAATCTGTCGCGTCGTGCGCTGCAGGAGCCGGGTGCCAAGCCTGTCTTCAAGGCGCTTGATGCGCTTGGAAATGACGGCGGGCGAAAAACCGAGAGCACGGCCCGTCAGGGACATGCTGCCCGTTGCAACGACGCTCGCGAAGATTTCGAGATCCCCTAAATTGGTCATGCAGAATTATTTCCTGTTTTGGAATAAGTGCTTATCATTTGCTCCAAACTTGGGAAAGCGCTAAGCCTTTATTGCGCTAAAAGGGGCTGTGTTCGTAAAAGGACGCAGAAGGAGGACGGCATGGCCGAGGCCATTTCATTTCTGGAGCCGCGTGCGGATGTTCTGGCGCGCCGCAGCGCGATCGTCGCCGATCTCGCCGATCTCCTGGCGCCCGAATGTTTGATCCACGAGGCGCGCGAGCTCGTGCCCTTCGAAACCGACGCTTTCGTTTCCTATCGCCGTCTGCCGCTTGCCGTCGCGCTGCCGCGCTCGACGGCGGAAGTCGCGGCCGTCATGAAATACTGCCATCGCTACGGCATTCCCGTCGTGCCGCGCGGCGCCGGCACGTCGCTGTCGGGCGGCGCCATCCCGCAGGAGGATGCCGTCGTCCTCGGCCTCTCCAAGATGAACCGCATCCTCGACATCGATTATGCCAATCGCACCGCGACCGTGCAGGCTGGCGTGACGAACCTGCACGTTTCCGAAAGCGTCTCGGCTGACGGCTTCTTCTATGCGCCTGACCCGAGTTCGCAGCTTGCCTGCACCATCGGCGGCAATATCGGCATGAATTCCGGCGGCGCGCATTGTCTGAAATACGGCGTCACGACCAACAATCTGCTCGGCGTCAAGCTGGTGCTGACCGACGGCACCGTCATCGATCTCGGCGGCAAGGCGCTCGATGCGCCGGGCTACGATCTTCTCGGCCTCGTCTGCGGCTCGGAAGGCCAGCTCGGCATCGTCACCGAGGCGACGGTGCGGCTCATCGCCAAGCCCGAGGGTGCCCGGCCGGTGCTCTTCGGTTTCGACAGTTCCGAAGAAGCAGGCGCCTGCGTTGCCGATGTCATCGCCGCCGGCATCGTCCCCGTCGCGATCGAATTCATGGACAAGCCGGCGATCGAGATCTGCGAGGCCTTTGCCAAGGCCGGCTATCCCCTCGATGTGGAGGCGCTCCTCATCGTCGAGGTCGAAGGCTCCGAGGCGGAAATGGACGATATGCTTGCGAGCATCGTCACAATCGCCCGCACTCACAGAGTCAAGACCGTGCGCGAATGCCAGTCGGCAACGGAAGCAGCCCTGATCTGGAAGGGCCGGAAATCTGCCTTCGGCGCCACCGGCCGCATCGCCGATTACATCTGCATGGACGGCACCGTACCGCTCAGCCAGCTCTCCTACGTCCTGAAGAAGACGAGCGAGATCGTCGATGGTTACGGTCTGCGCGTCGCCAACGTCTTCCACGCTGGCGATGGCAACATGCATCCGTTGATTCTCTTCAATGCCAACGACCCCGAAGATGCCGCAAAGGCGGAGGCCGCCGGCAACGATATCCTGCGGCTCTGCGTCGATGCCGGCGGCTGTCTCACCGGCGAGCATGGCGTCGGCATCGAGAAGCGCGATCTGATGCGCCACCAATATGCCGATGTCGATCTTGCCCAGATGATGTCGGTACGATCAGCTTTCGACCCCGGCTGGATCCTCAATCCGTCCAAGGTCTTCCCGCTTGATGGGCGCAACGCCGCATGAGCGAGTTTCACCCCCGGACGGAGGAGGAAGCCGCCTCCATCATCAGCGATCATTCGGTGCGCGGCGCTGCTCTCGCGATCGTCGGCGGCAATACGCGATCCGGCTTCGGCAATGCCGTCGTATCCGATGCGGCTCTGTCGTCGAGCCGCCTTGCCGGCATCGTCGCCTACAATCCGGGTGAGATGGTGATGACTGCGCGTGCGGGCACGCCGGTTGCCGAGATCGAAGCGGCCCTTGCCGAGGCAGGCCAGATGATGGCCTTCGAGCCGATGGATCACCGGCCGCTGATGGCGACCGAAGGCGAGCCGACGATCGGCGGCATTTTCGCCGCCAATGTCTCCGGCCCGCGCCGTTTCGTCAGCGGGGCCGCGCGCGACAGCCTGCTCGGCGTCCGCTTCGTCAATGGCAAGGGCGAGATCGTCAAGGCCGGCGGGAGGGTGATGAAGAATGTCACCGGCCTCGATCTGGTCAAGCTGATGGCCGGTTCGCATGGTACGCTCGGGCTTTTGACCGAAGTGACGTTCCGTGTGCCGCCGAAGCCGAAGACGGAGGAGACGATCGTCCTCTCCGGCCTCAACGATGCGGAAGCTGCCAATGCCATGGCCGCGGCCATGGCTCTGCCGCTCGAAGTGTCAGGCGCCGCCCATCTGCCGCTCACCGTCGCCTGGTCCTTTCTCGACGGCAAGCTGCCGCAAGGCGAGGCGACGGTGCTGCGCATCGAGGGTCTTCCCGGCTCCGTCGCGGTCCGTGGTGAAAAGCTTGCCGCAGCTATGGGCCGGCTCGGGTCGGTGAAACGTCTCGATGAGGCTGACAGCCGCAGGCTCTGGCGCGAGATCCGCAATGTGAAGCCCTATGCGGATGGCACCTCGCGTCCTGTCTGGCGCGTCTCGGTCGCACCCGGCACGGGCCACCGGCTTGTCGCGGCCCTTCGCCTGGAGGAGGGCGTGGACGCCTATTACGATTGGCAGGGCGGGCTTGTCTGGATGCGCATGGAAGCCGAGCCGGAAGGTGAAATGCTGCGCCGCTATATTCATGCGCTTGGCGGCGGGCATGCCACCTTGATGCGTGCTACCCCAGGCCACCGCGCGATGACGTCTGCTTTCCAACCGCAGCCGGAGGCCGTGGCTCTCCTGTCTGCGCGCGTGAAGGAAAAATTCGATCCGGCAGGGATTTTCAATCCGGGGAAGATGTGGTGATGCGGATAATGTCTTTTGGTGACCACTCCCTCACCCTAGCCCTCTCCCGGTGGGGGAGAGGGGATGACCTCGTTTGCCGCGATTCCACGATTTTCTTTCTGGCAAGGAGGAGGAAGGTGCACTTCCCCCTTCTCCCCTCGGGGAGAAGGTGCCCGACAGGGCGGATGAGGGGGCTTTCTCTCAAGCCAGCAATCGCCCATCCTTCGGTGCGAAAGTAGGGGGAACCTGATGCAAACGAATTTCACTCCCGAACAGCTTGCCGATCCGCATGTGGCAGAGTCCGAGGCGATCCTGCGTAAATGCGTTCATTGCGGCTTCTGCACCGCCACCTGTCCGACCTATGTGACGCTCGGCAACGAACTCGATAGCCCGCGCGGCCGCATCTATCTTATCAAGGATATGCTGGAGAACGGCAGGCCCGCCGATGCCGAGGTGGTGACGCATATCGATCGTTGCCTTTCCTGCCTCGCCTGCACCACGACCTGTCCTTCCGGCGTCGACTATATGCACCTGATCGACCATGCGCGCGTCCATGTCGAGAATACCTACAAGCGCCCGCTGATGGATCGGCTGACCCGCAATGTGCTGGCGGCTGTGCTGCCTTATCCCGGCCGGTTCCGGATGGCCTTGCGGCTTGCGGACCTCGGCCGGCCTTTTAAGGGTCTGTTCAGACGCATTCCAGCCTTGAAGGCCTTCGCAGCCATGCTCGATCTTGCGCCGCGCCGCATTCCCGCGCAGTCGCCTTTTGCCAAGCCGGGGCTGCATCCGCCGCAGGCCGAGCGGCGCGGTCGGGTGGCGATCCTGACGGGTTGCGCTCAGCCCGTCCTCGATCCGGAAATCAATGCGGCGACCATCCGCCTTTTGACGCGCCTCGGCGTCGAGGTCGTCGTGCCGCAGGGGGAGGTCTGCTGCGGCTCGCTGGTCCATCATATGGGCCGCGAGGAACAGGCACTCGCCGCCGCCCGCACCAATGTCGATGTCTGGATAGGCGAGATCGAGGCCGGAGGGCTCGACGCCATCATCATCACCGCGTCCGGCTGCGGCACGACGATCAAGGACTATGGGCATATGCTGCGCCTCGATCCATCCTATGCCGAAAAGGCCGTAAGGGTTTCGGCGCTCGCCAAGGACATCACCGAATATCTCGCAAGCCTCGATCTGCCGTCGCATATGCCGCGCGGCATCACCGTCGCCTATCATTCCGCCTGCTCCATGCAGCATGGACAGAAGATCACCATGGCACCGAAGCTCCTGTTGAAAGCTGCGGGCTTTACGGTGCGCGACCCGGCGGAAGGGCATCTGTGCTGCGGCTCGGCGGGCACCTACAATATCATGCAGCCGGAGATTTCGGCCGAGCTGAAGGCGCGCAAGGTCAGGAATATCGAGGCGACGAGGGCCGATGTCATCGCCACCGGCAATATCGGCTGCATCACGCAGATCGCCACGGGAACGGGCATTCCCATTTTGCATACGGTGGAACTGCTCGATTGGGCCTATGGCGGCGATATGCCGGCGAAGCTGAAGGGTCTGCAGCAGGCCGCTGCCTAGAGCATTTCCTGGAAAAATGCGTGGCAGTCTTTCGTCCGGAATTGCGCAAAGAAACTAGAAGATAGAGCGTTTCGCAATTCGAGAAAAAGCGGAAAGTCTCTAATGCAGCTTGTCAGGCGCCGGCAGTCGGTGTGCCTGCCATTCGATCTCGAATTTGTCGGCGGCAATGCGCGTCATGCTGATGCGCTCCTGGCCTTCCTCGAAGAAGATGCCGTCCACGAGGCCGGCGATACCATCGTAAAACGAGCCCTCGACGAGGCTGGTGATGCGTTGCATCTCAAGTTCTCGATCGGAAATATCGGCAACCGACATACAGTGCCGGCGGCCATCGGCAAACACGTCGATGAGCCGCGGAACGTCGCCACCGACATCGACTTCGTAATAGACGATGACTGGCTCCTCGCTTTCCGGATGGATCCAGTCGCATCGGTAATAGGAAAAGCTCATGTGCTCGAACATAGCACACAATCCCCCAAGCCTGAACCGATTTGGGGGATGGATTGCGGAAGCTGGGCGATGATCTTCAGAAGTTGAACGAGACGCCGAAGTTGAGGGCGTGGGTGAAGACCCTGGTCTTCAAGGTGTCGCCGCTATCGATCGAGACGTTGTCCACGAAGTTGTAGTTGCCTTTGTATTCGACGAAGGTCGACCAGTGCTTAGCGAATTGGTAGCTGACGCCGGCCTGTGCCTGCAGCGATGCTCCGCCGAACTGGTAGTCGAAGGTGGTGCCGGAGGCGCGGCTAACTTCGACATGCGGCACGTTGATACCGGCGCCGAGGCCGACATAGGGCGTCCAGTTGCGGCTGGGATCCTGGAAGCGGTAGAGAGCGTTCAGCGTCAGCATATTGAGGCCGTCGGTGAACTCGAAATGCGACCAGCCGGGCGTGTTGCCGAGATCGCCATAGACCTTCGCATGGCTGTAATCGAGCGATACGCCCCAGTTCGGCTTGTCGAACTGATCGAGCCACCAGATGCCGCGGAAGCCGAAATAAGGCGGCATCTTGAAGGATTTGCCCGACCAGTTGGGGTCGAAGTCGGCACCATCCGACGTGGTTACATTGCTGCCGGTTGCGCCCTGGAAGCCGCCATAGGCGGAAAACTGCATTTCAGCAGAAGCAGAGCCGGCGGCGAATACGGATGCTGAAATCGCAAGCGCGGCAAGGGCCGGCTGCTTGATGCGAAATGCACGATGCATGTGAAATCCCCGGATGGCAAAGAGCTGTTATGTAGACGCGCTTCGATGACACTTCTATTTCAGTCACAGGTGACAATGCATGGCTTAGGCGGCGAAGCTGACGTGAATCTGAAGAAAAGAAGCCGGTTTGCGGCGGTCCACATCGATAAATTCGAAGCTGTCACCCGGGCGCAACAGTGCTTAGGAGAGCATGATGCCGAAAAGTGTGTAGCGGTTTTCGAACGACATTTTGCCCTGCTTCTTTGTTTCGAGAACGGGCTCGAATTTCAGGTCGATTCGACCTAAAATTATCCGGCTGCAGGGTCTGGTTTCGAATGGAATAATGCGTCGCAGACAAGGCAGGCATCCCGAGCCTGCATGACGGTTTCATGCGATAGTTCGGGACGCCTGCCAATGCCGGAAGCAAGCTCAGAAGATCAGGAATCCGATCAGCCGCCGAACAGGGTCCTCAGCACATCGACGCCGCGATCCTGGTAGCTGACTTCGCCCTGCTTGTTGCCGGGGCCGACGACGATGACCTTCGTGCCCACGGGGACGCGATCATAGAGATCGATGACGTCCTTGTTCATCATGCGGATGCAGCCGGACGACATGTTGAGGCCGATGCTCCATGGCTGATTGGTGCCGTGGATGCGAAAGGCGGTGTCGTTGCCATTGCGATAGAGATACATGGCGCGCGCGCCGAGCGGATTATCCTCGCCGCCTTCCTGATAGGCCGGCAGCTTATGACCTTTCTTGGCTTCGCGAACGCGCATTTCCGGAGGCGGCGTCCAGCCCGGCCATTCCGCCTTGCGGCCGACCTTGACGACGCCGGACCAGCCGAAGCCGTCACGGCCGACGCCAATGCCGTAGCGTCTCGCGCGGTTGTCGCCTTCGACGAGGTAAAGATACTTGTTGTTGGTGTCGATGATGATGGTGCCCGGCTCTTCATTCGTCGCCAGCCGCACCATGCGCCGCTGGAACTGCGGCTTGACCTGCCCCTGCGGTTCGACCGCCACCCGGATCACGTCGGCGCGTGCGGCCGGTGCCGCATAGGGTGCTGAAGCGGTGATGGCTGCTGCACTCGATGCCGCAAGAAGATACACCGCAACGACACCCGTCGTCACGATCGACAATGCTGCTTTCATAATGGCATTCCCCTCGTTGAATCCGGTAGGAAACTACCGGAACCGACGAAGGGATCAAGATCAAAATGCCCAATAATGGGCACAGTCCGGAAGAACTCACGTCTCTTCTATCGGCGATCAGACTATAGTCTGAACTATAGTGGACGGCCTTCCGGTGCGGCGAATACTATCCCTTCGAAGGAGCGGTATTCGCCGCGCCGGTCCAAAGGCTATTCGGTATCACATGACGGTGACGCGGGTGCCGACCTTTACGCGGTTGTAGAGGTCGATGACATCCTCGTTGCGGAGGCGGATGCAGCCAGAAGACACGGCGTTGCCGATGGTCCAGGGGGCGTTGGTGCCATGGATGCGGTAGAGGGTGGAGCCCAGATACATGGCGCGTGCGCCGAGCGGATTGCCCTCGCCGCCTTCCATGTGGGCCGGAAGGTAATGCCCTTTGGCCGCTTCGCGCGAGATCATCTCGGCGGGGGGTGTCCAATCCGGCCATTCCTGCTTGCGGGTCACGGTATGGGCGCCGGCCCATTCGAAGCCGGGCTTGCCGACACCGACGCCATAGCGCCGCGCCTTGCCGCCATCCATGACCAGATAGAGAAAGCGGTTATTGGTGTCGATGACGATGCTGCCGGGCTTTTCCTTGGTCTGGTAATCGACGATCTGCGGCAGGAATTGCGGATCGATCTGGCCGTGGATTGCCGGATATTGCGGACGGGCCATGGCGACCTGCTGCACGGCCGGGCGCGCAAAGAGACCGCGCGGCTGCACGACCTGACGCACTTGCGGGGTTACCTGCTGCTCCATTCTAGGACCGGCGGCGCGGCGCGCCATCGGGCGGGGATAGACCACCGGCTGCACATTGCCGCCGCCAAGCTGCATCACCCAGGGAGCGGTCAGATCGGGACTGACGATGACGGGCGGGCGCGACTGATAGCGATCGTCTGCGAAGGCGGTGGAGGCAAGCAGGCTTAGAGCGCCCGCGGCACACAGAACGGCATGTTTCATCATCGGACAAACTCTCTACACATGGGCCGAGGATGGGCGCGACAGCACCCGGTCGAAACCATGGTGCCACTTGCACGCGAGCGAATGGTAAACATCCATTCATCAAAATGCCGCGAAGCCGATAAAGCTTTGTCAGGGTTACCGCCTGGTTTGGAAAGATGGTTTGCAAATGGTAAATCATGAATCGGAATGCATGGTCGCCGAAATCGGCTTATGAATTTAAGCATTTGATTGATCTCAATTTATCCGTTAGTTGCATACCGGTTTCCGGTGGCGCGTGCTGAAATAGGGGACGAATCGCAGAATGGCGGAAACGGGCATCATCACCGGCGAGGACGGCAAGGATCGTTGCTTCTGGCATGGCAACCTGCCGGAATATCAGCGCTATCACGACGAGGAATGGGGCCGCCCGGTCGTCAACGATATCAGGCTGTTCGAAAAGATCTGTCTCGAGGGCTTCCAGTCCGGCCTTTCCTGGCTGACGATTCTGCGCAAGCGCGAGAATTTCCGCGCCGCTTTTGCCGGTTTCGATTTCGAGAAAGTCGCCAGGTTCGGTGAGGCCGATATCGAGCGCTGTCTCGCCGATGCCGGCATCATCCGTCATCGCGGCAAGATCGTCTCCACCATCAACAATGCCCGCCGCGCCATCGAGATGCGCGACGAATTCGGCTCGCTCGCCCGCTATTTCTGGGCGCACGAGCCGGGCGCAGACGAGCGTCCCGAGGTCTTCGACCTGACGCATCTGCGCGCCAACCCGACGACATCAGCTTCCGTGCGGATTTCGAAGGATTTGAAGAAGCGCGGCTGGACCTTTGTCGGCCCGACCACGGTTTATGCCTTCATGCAGGCCATGGGCCTGGTCAACGATCACATCGAGGGCTGCTATTGCCGGAAAGAGGTGGAGGCGATGCGCTGTGCATTGGTGCGCCCATGAGAAACGCGCTTTTCGGTCTTTCCCTGACGATGCTCGCGCTCTTCGGCGGGGCTTCCGCCCAAGCCCAGAGCGACACCCAGCAGCGCCTTCCACAGCTCGATCGCGGCGAGAAGATCGAGAAGCTCGGTTTCCCGGCCGTTCTGGAAAAGCTGACGGGCTGGACGAAGTTCGGCAAAGGCAAGGTCTACACGCTGCCGCTGAAGAAGGGCCAGCATGTGCGGATCACCTTCAGCTCCAAGAGCAAATACACGTTTATGGCGATCTTCGACCTGTCTTCGAGCGACGACGAATCCTTTTTCGGTACGGACGAGGACGGAGATACTGCCGATGTGACCCTCAACGAAGATACCACCTGGCTGATCAAACCCTATTATTCGCGCGTCACCCGCCGCCGCGGCCTTGGGGCGCCGTACGAGATCCTCATCGATCCAAACCCGCCGGCCGCGCAGCAGACGCCTGCCGATCAGCAGAAGGATCAGGGACCGATGCTTTTCCCGCCGCGCTCGAAGCAAGGGCAGTAGGATTTACGACAATCCTTCGATCACGCCGTGCAACTCGCCGAGATGACCGATCTTGCGGAAACGCGGCGCGTCGGTCGGTTCCTCGACATGCTCGAACGACCAGGTAAGCTCGTGCGGCACGAAGACGCCGTAGGCCCCGGCAGCAAGCGCCGGCACGATGTCCGATTTCAGCGAGTTGCCGATCATCATGGCTCGTTCGGGTCCATCCCCCACCTTGGAAAAAATGCGGCGATAGGTAGAGGCATTCTTGTCCGAAACGATCTCGACCGCGTCGAAGAGGTCGCCGAGCCCGGATTGGGCAAGCTTGCGCTCCTGATCGAAGAGGTCCCCCTTGGTGATCAGCACCAGCAGATATTTGCCCGACAGGGCTTCCAGCGTCTGGCGTACATGCGGCAGGGTTTCGACGGGATGGGCAAGCAGGTCGCGGCCGATATCGAGAATCTGCGCGATGACGTTGGCAGGCACATTGCCTTCGGTGATCTCGATGGCGGTTTCGATCATTGAGAGGGTAAAGCCCTTTATGCCGAAGCCGTAGTGTCGGAGGTTGCGCTTCTCCGCCTCGAGCAGCCGTGCGGAAATGACCTCGCTTGCGGCGTGATCGGCGAGAAGCTCGGTAAATTGCAGTTCCGTCAGCCGGTAGAACTGTTCGTTCTGCCAGAGAGTGTCGTCGGCATCGAAGCCGATCGTGGTTAAGGGGCGTTGCGTCATCGGTAAATCCGTTCTGCGCATGATATGAAGGCCGGAGTCTAATCCGCCCCCGGCCGGACGCAAGAGCAAGTGCAGGTAACCGCATCGTGATCGGTCCGAGGTCTCGCGTTGAAATCGGTTTCCGGTGCATTATGTCCTCGTTGTCTCGATCGCTGCGGAGCCAGAGCCCGGCCTCGACGACTGTCTTATGACCTCTCCAGGGCAGTGCCGACAGCGGCTGCCGTGCCGAGGCCAATCCATAGCTAAAAAATAAGCGTTCACCGGCCGGAAGTGTCTTCCGGCTGACCACAAGGGAATTTCTCCTATGCGTTACAACCAACTCGGCAATACCGGCCTGTTCGTCTCCGAACTTTGCCTGGGCACGATGACCTTCGGCGAAGCCAATCCCAGCAATAGCCTCTGGGGCTCGATCGCCGATGTCGATCAGGCGCTCGCCGACAAGATCGTCGGAAACTCGCTCGCCGCCGGCATCAACTTCATCGATACCGCCGACGTCTATTCCTTCGGCAATTCCGAAAAGCTGCTCGGCCAGGCCCTGAAGAACCTCGGCGTTCCCCGCAAGGATGTCGTCATCGCCACCAAGGTCTATGGCGTCATGGGCGACAAACCGAACGATCGCGGTGCCTCGCGCGGCCATATCATGGATTCGGTGCAGGCAAGCCTCGACCGTCTCCAGACCGATCACATCGACCTCTACCAGATCCACGCGACCGATACGGTGACCCCAATCGACGAGACGCTGCGGGCGCTGGACGATCTCATTTCGCGCGGCCTGGTGCGCTATGTCGGCGTTTCCAACTGGCAGGCCTGGCGCATCGCCAAGGCGCTCGGCATGTCCGAACGCCGCGGCTTTGCCCGCTTTGAAACTGTGCAGGCCTATTATTCCATCGCCGGCCGCGATCTGGAGCGTGAGATCGTGCCGTTGATGTCGGAAGAAAAGCTCGGGCTCATGGTCTGGTCGCCGCTGGCGGGCGGTCTGCTCTCAGGCAAATACGGCCCCGGCGCTCCCGGCAATGGCGAGGGACGGCGCGCTAGCTTCGATTTCCCACCCGTCGATAAGGACCGTGCCTGGGCCTGCGTCGCCGCCATGCGCGAAGTGGCGGAAAAGCACGGCTCCAGCGTCGCCACCGTGGCGCTTGCCTGGATTCTCTCGAAGCCCTTCGTCACCAGCATCATCATCGGCGCCAAGCGTCTCGAGCAGCTCGAACAGAATCTTGCCGCCGTCAGGCTGAAGCTCGATGCTGGCGATATTGCAAAGCTCGATGAAGTCAGCGCGCTTCCGGCCGAATATCCCGGCTGGATGCTGGCCCGCCAGAGCGCCCAGCGCGTGCCGCAAGCCTTCGAGCCCAAGGACTGATATCACAGGCCGGGCCGCCAGCCGTCGTGGCGGCCCGGCTATACCTCAAAGCTCGATGACGATCTTGCCGAAGGGGCCGCGGTCGAGATGGTCGAAGGCTGCCCCAACCTCGCCGAGGGCATAGCGATGGTCGATGACCGGCTTCAGGCCGATGCTGTCGACAGCACGTACGAAATCTTCGAGCGAGCGGCGATGGCCGACGCCGATGCCCTGCACGGTAGGAGATTTCAGCAGGAGCGGTGCCACCGGACCGGAGATGTCGAAGCCCTCGAGGACACCGATGACTGAAATCCGCCCATGCGGCGCGACCGCTTTCAGCGATTGTCCGAAATTCGGTCCGCCGGCGATTTCGATGATATGGTCGATGCCCCAATCGTCGGTGAGGCGATAGACTTCTTCCACCCAATCGCTTTTGTTTCGGTCGATGCCGTGATGCGCGCCCAAAGCCTTGGCCCGCTCGAGCTTTTCCGGCCCCGAGGAGGTCACGAAGACCTCGGCTCCCTGAGCGGCGGCGATCTGCAGCCCGAACAGCGCTACGCCGCCCGTTCCCTGCACCAGCACGCTGTCGCCCGGTTTGATCTTGCCGCGTTCCACCAGGGCGAACCAGGCCGTGAGACCGGCGCAAGGCAAGGTGCTTGCCTCGGCATGATCGAGGCTCCTGGGCGCCGAGACGAACCAGTCCTCCGGCATGGCGATGTATTCCGAGAGCACGCCGGGATAGAAGCCGCCAAGCGTCTTGTAGGGCGGTGTGCGGGCGTCGCCGAGCGGCTTGCCGTCGATCCAGCCGGGATGGAAAGTCGAAATGACCCGATCACCGGCGGCAAATCTGGTTACGCCGTCTCCCACCGCTTCGATGACGCCTGCCATGTCTGAAGCCGGTACGAAGGGAAATTGGATCGGTAGCCCCATGCCGGTCTCGCGCACGAGCTTGTCGCGATAGTTCAGCGAAACGGCCTTGACCCGTACAAGGACTTCGCCGCGTGCGGGCGAGGGAACTGCCGTCTCGGTAAGGTTCAAGGGCGCGCCGACGGCGATTGTCTCTAGTGTCCAGCGCTTCATGGTCTTCGTCATCACGATCTCCTGAGAGGAATTGGAAGCAATGGACGCAGCATATCGTTGCTTTCCGGTCGCCAGTGGCGATATTATTTCCGCTTACTGGTTCCTCAGAGGAAGCAATCATCATGAACGAGATGCTAAATGGCATTCCGGAATTCGTGGAGGCGGTCGAAGCCGGCGGCTTTTCGGCTGCGGCGGCGCGCATGAATCTCTCGCGTTCGGCGATCGGGAAGACGATCGCCAGATTGGAGCGGCGCCTGAACGTCCGCCTGTTCCACCGCACCACCCGCATGCAGAGCCTGACAGACGAAGGGCAGGCCTTTTACGAGCGCTGCCGCCGGGCGCTGGACGAAATACAATCGGGCGAAGCCATGCTGGAATCGGGCAAGCGCGAGGTCACGGGACGTTTGCGCATCTCCATGCCCGTGCTCTTCGGCCGCCGCTGCGCCGTGCCGCTGCTGCTGGAGCTGGCCCGCATTCACCCCAAGCTCGAACTGGATCTTTCCTTCAGCGACCGTGTGGTCGATCTTTTCGACGAGGGATTCGATCTCGCCATTCGCAACGGCGTGCTGCGGGATGAGGCTGGACTGGCCGCGCGCAAGATCGCCGTCCATCGCATGACGCTATGCGCCTCGCCGGATTATCTTGCCGCAAGAGGCACGCCGCAGACCATTGCCGACCTCGATAACCATGATCTCGTCGTCTATGCGAGATCGGGCCAGACGAAGAAATGGACTTTCTTGCAGGATGACGGAACGGCCGGCGACTATTATCCGGAAACACGGCTGCGCCTTGACGATCTGGAGGTCCTTGCCGATGCCGCGGCAGCGAGTATGGGCATTGCTTGGCTGCCATGCTGGCTGGTGCGCGACTATGTGCACGCCGGCAAGCTCATGCCGGTGCTCAATGTCTCCAGCCGGCCCGTCAACGTCTATGCCGTCTGGCCGCAGGCGCCGCAGCTTTCATTGAAGACACGTGCGGTCATCGACCAATTGGCCGCGCGCCTGCCTGACGTTATGGATTGACTATACGGGAATTGCCCTCGCGCTGGAGGAAGGTGCCGTCAGCAAACACCCGGTTCCATCTCAGGATCTGTACGGACTTGCGCAAGCCGGCTGGCCAGAAGGGATCTTCCTTCACAAGCCGATCGACGTCCTCAGCCGTATCCGCCTCGACAAGCCATAGACCACCGGCGAGAGTATCGCCCTCCCTGCTGAGCGGTCCGGCCGTTCGGATGGAAGCGGCATTCGCCTTCAGAAAAGTGAAGTGGTGCTGCAGATTTTCCTTGCGGATGGCAGCGGCATTTTGCCGGTCATCCTCGAACAGAACTGCGAACAGTGTCATCGTTGCCTCCTTGCTGGACGTTTGCAGTTTATGACTGCAATAATGCTGGCGCACGCGGTAAGTTTGCCGTCAGGAGCTGCAAAATTGCACGATATCGACTGGAACGATCTGCGATATGTTCTGGCACTTGCGCGGGGCGGCTCCTTTGCCACCGCCGGCAGGGCGCTTGGGACGGATGCAACGACGGTCGGCCGCCGTCTTCGCATTCTGGAAAGCCGCCTCGGTACGCCGCTGTTTTCGCGCGATGCCCGCGGCGCCATGTCGCCGACGCCGACGGGTGAGATCGCAGTGGCGAAAGCCGAAACGATCGAGGCCGAAGTCATGGCGCTGTCAGGCGCATTGGATGCGGCCGATCCCATGACCCTCGGCAAGGTACGCCTCACGGCGGCGCCGTCCTTCATCAATCGGCTACTCATACCGGCCATGCCCGGTCTGTTGGCCCGGCACACCGGCCTGCAACTGGAACTCATCGGCGATTCCAGAAATTTAAACCTGACACGGCGTGAGGCTGATATGGCCCTGCGCCTGGCAAGGCCGGCCGATGCGGCAACAGCAAGGTGGTCGCTAAACGGATCGCGACGCTGGACTATGCCATCTACGTTGCCGCTGGGCGGGAAAGGCAGGCGAAGAGCTTGCCGTGGATTGTCTATGAGGAGGCCATGGCGCATCTGCCGCACGCCCGCTGGATTGCCGCACAGGCAGAAATATCGGGTCGCTCCAGCCAGCTTGCGGTCAATGACGCCGAAGCTCTACTGCAGGCCGCGGTTGCGGGACTGGGGCGTGTGCTTCTGCCAACAATTCTGGCCGAGAATGCCGGCGGTCTTTGCCGGGTCGATAGCGGCGACAAAAACCCGCCAGTACGCGAGATATGGCTGCTCATCCACGCCGAGCTTCGCCAGCTTGTTCGTATCCGTACAGTTGCCGATTGGTTAGACGGCGTATTCCGCCGCCCACTTGCCGAACGGTGAAAGAGGCGGCACGGGTGCCGCCTCCCATTTGACCGATGAATTACTTGCCGTGCTTCTTCAGCCAGGCTTTCATTTCCTTGATTTCGGCTTCCTGCGCGGTAATGACGCCTTGCGCCAGCTTGCGCAGCTCGGGGTCCTTTCCGTACTTCAGCTCGATCTTGGCCATGTCGATCGCGCCTTGATGATGCGGGATCATGCCGCGGACGAAATCCGCGTCCGCATCGCCGCTGTAATTGATCATCATGTCCTTGTGCATCTTGCCCATGGCATCATTGTAAGCCTTGCTCGATGCACCCTGATTACCCATCGGCTTGCCCATGTCCATGCCCGGCATATCATCGGCAAAGGCAGGAATGGTGAGGGCAAAGGCGAATACGCCGGCGAGGATCAGCGATTTTGACGTAGACATAGGTGTCCTTTCCGTTTCTGGACGGTATCTGAGTTCGAGCGGACCGCCGCTCGTTGAATGAAAGCAGATGATCGTCAGGCGAAGCGGGGAGGCGGCGGCGTCGGCTGCGGCCGCGAGTCGGCAAGGCGTTGGCCCGGCGCAGGTGCGGGGTAGGAAGACAGATGCTTGCCGCCTGCCGCCGCAAACATCGGCGTCAAGGCAAGACAGGCGGCACAGGATGCCACATGCCCCATGCCGCCGGCGCATGGGTTCTCCGGTTTCTTCTCCTGATGCTGCACCATGGCGCCATGACCGTCCATGCCAGGCATATCGGCCATATCCCCATGCATGCTCATGATCACCGCCGCGGGCATTGCGGACACGGAATCGCAGATAGGGCAGTTCGCCAGTGCCGGCATGGCACCGTAGAACAGCCAGGCAATCACCATCATCAGGGTCGCGAAGAAGCGCATGAACACGAACCTAGCTGCGTCCGCCGCGAAGGCAAGCGCAAATTGTATCGTCCGGACACTGAAGGTCGATCAAGGCAGCAGTTTGACTTCTCTCAAGATTTCCACCGGCGGGAAGCTTATGCAATCCACCACATCGAAAGTGAGCGCAAATTTGGCTGGCGTCGCCTTCGCCCATGCCAGCGCCCGCTCCCTCGAGTTTGCTGGGATCTTCATCGCAATGGTGCAGTGTGGCTGCCAACGATCCGGACGGGAATGCTCGTGGCAAAGGGCAGGGTCGATCTCGTCGTGAATGGCGGCATGTATGTCCCGCAGGATTAGATCGTCTGTGGGGCGCATCCAGAGCACCAGCGTCTCGTTTGCGAAATGGTCGATGCCGGAAAATTCTATCGATAGCGGCGGCATCGCGCCGAAGACTTTTTCGGCGGTCGCAAACAGCAGCGACGGAGCGACATCCGCATAGACGGCGAGAGTGAGATGCGGCGAATAGTTCAGCGCCTCCATCGACGGCGAGGTTTCGAACCGGCTCGCTTCCCGCCAGAGATCCAAAACCGGGGCGGCGCTGTCATTGGCACACTTCAGAACGATCGCGTGTGGCATGGTATCTATGTCGCCTTGTCTGGCTTTTTGCCCGTTTGTCCGTCGTTAGCATAGAACAATCCTTGCCGCACACAGCCCAATCCGCTAGTTAACCGCGACTGTTCCCGTACCGGATTACCCTAGATATGAGCGATAAACAGAAGAAACCGCAAAAGCTCAAGGCCCGCCTGCCGCGTGGCTTTGTCGATCGTTCGGCCAGCGACATTCGCGCCGTCAACGAGATGACCTCCAAGATCCGTAGGGTTTACGAGCATTATGGTTTCGATCCGGTCGAAACGCCGCTGTTCGAATATACCGATGCGCTCGGCAAGTTCCTGCCCGACAGCGATCGGCCGAACGAGGGCGTGTTCTCGCTTCAGGACGACGACGAGCAGTGGATGTCGTTGCGCTACGATCTGACGGCGCCGCTTGCCCGTCACGTTGCCGAGAATTTCAACGAGATCCAGCTTCCCTACCGTACCTATCGCGCCGGCTATGTCTTCCGCAACGAGAAGCCGGGTCCCGGCCGCTTCCGCCAGTTCATGCAGTTCGATGCCGATACCGTCGGCGCGCCGGGCGTGCAGGCGGATGCCGAGATGTGCATGATGATGGCCGACACGCTGGAAGCTTTGGGCATCAAGCGCGGCGACTATGTGATCCGCGTCAATAATCGCAAGGTTCTCGACGGCGTGCTGGAAGCGATCGGCCTCGGCGGCGACGACAAGGCCGCCCAGCGGCTCAACGTGCTGCGCGCCATCGATAAGCTCGACAAGTTTGGCCCGGAAGGCGTGGCGCTGCTGCTCGGTGCCGGCCGCAAGGACGAGTCCGGCGACTTCACCAAGGGTGCCGGCCTCAATGTGGATCAGATCGAGAAGGTGCTCTTCTTCGTCGGCATCAAGGACTACGCCGAAAGTGCTGCCCAACTTGCCGAGCTTGTCGCTACCACATCCCACGGCGGCGAAGGCGTCGAGGAGCTGAATTTCATCGGCAGCCTCGTCACCAGCGCCGGCTACCAGGCCGATCGGATCAAGATCGACCCATCGGTCGTGCGCGGCCTCGAATATTATACCGGCCCGGTCTACGAGGCCGAACTTACCTTCGACGTCACCAACGAGAAGGGCGAAAAGGTTGTCTTCGGCTCGGTCGGCGGCGGCGGCCGTTATGACGGGCTCGTCTCGCGCTTTATGGGCCAGCCGGTGCCTGCTACCGGCTTCTCCATCGGCGTGTCACGCCTGATGACGGCGCTGAAGAACCTCGGCAAGCTCGGCACCGAAGAGGTGATTGAGCCGGTGCTCGTCACGGTGATGGACGGCGATGTCGATGCCATGGGCCGCTACCAGCGCTTCACGCAGCAGCTGCGCGCCGCCGGCATCCGTGCCGAGATGTTCCAGGGCAACTGGAAGAAGTTCGGCAACCAGCTGAAATATGCCGACCGCCGCGGCTGCCCGATCGCCATTATCCAGGGCGGCGACGAGCGGGCAGAGGGCGTCGTGCAGATCAAGGATCTGATCGAGGGCAAGCGCCTCTCTGGCGAGATCGAGGACAATGCCAGCTGGCGCGAGGCCCGTGTGGCACAGGAAACCGTGCCGGAAGCGGAGCTGGTCGAGACGGTCAGGGCAATGCTGGCGGCACAGGCGGAAGACCGGAAGAGGGCGCTCGGCAATGTCTGAGTGGGTCGTGCAGTCTCGTTTTCTCCTTCTCCCCTCGGGGAGAAGGTGGCCCGAAGGGTCGGATGAGGGGGGCTCTCGGCCCGCGCGAGCTATTCATCGTTTGGCGCTTGCTATCCTCGTCACTTCGCTTCTCGGCCCCCTCATCCGCCCTGTCGGGCACCTTCTCCCCGCTGGGGAGAAGGGGAGGACAGTCCCATGCCTCTGATCAACCTTCCGGATTTTGCCGGCGATTTGCTCGATGAGTTTACCGTCCGCGGGACGGAGAGGGTGGATACGCCCATCATCCAGCCGGCCGAGCCCTTTCTCGATATGGCCGGCGAGGACCTTCGCCGGCGCATCTTCATGACCGAAAGCGAAACCGGCGCCAGTCTCTGCCTGCGCCCCGAGTTCACCATCCCGGTCTGTCTGCGCCATATCGAAACCGCCACCGGCACGCCGAAGCGCTATTCCTATCTCGGCGAGATTTTCCGCCAGCGCCGCGAAGGCGGTCATGAGTTCTACCAGGCCGGCATCGAGGATCTGGGCGATGGCGACACGGCCAGCGCGGATGCCCGCGCCATTGGCGATGCTATCGGTATTCTGAACCGGCTTGTCGCCGGCCAGCCGCTCTCGGTGACGCTTGGCGATCAGGCCGTGTTCGAGGCCGTGGTGCAGGCGCTCGGGCTGCCATCCGGCTGGCAGAAGCGGCTCATCCATGCCTTCGGCAACATGATACACCTCGAAACCCTGCTGGCGCGGCTCGCAAGCCCGCAGCCGGTCACCGGGCTCGATGTGCATGTGCTCGATTTCCTCAATCGCGGCGACGAGCAGGGACTGGTCAAGCATATAGACGCGACCATGCAGGCAACGGGCTATTCCACCAATGCCAGCCGCTCGCCGCAGGAAATCGCCCGTCGCCTCCGCGAGAAGCTGGTGCTGTCGGAAACGCGGCTCGACGACGCCGCATTCCTCGTATTGGAGGAATTTCTGTCCTTGAGCGTGCCTCTGGCGGATGCCTCGGCTGTATTGGCCGGTTTCGCCGATGCGGCGGGACTGAACCTAGGGAATGCATTGAAGAGCTTCGATGCGCGCGTCAAAGCATTGGCCAAGTCCGGCGTCGACGCCTCGAAGATGGACTATCGTGCCGCCTTCGGCCGCCCCCTTGATTACTATACGGGCCTCGTTTTCGAAGTGACGGTCGAAGGATCGAGCGCAGTGCTTGCCGGCGGCGGCCGTTTTGACCGGCTGATGACCCTGCTCGGTGCCAAGGATCGTATCCCGGCCGTCGGTTTCGCGCTCTGGCTCGATCGTATCGAAACCGCGAGGGCAGCCTGATGACTATCACGATTGCGCTTCCCTCCAAGGGCCGGATGAAGGACGATTGTTCGGCGGTTTTCGAACGCGCCGGCCTGCCCATCGTCGCCGTCGGCAATGATCGTTCCTATCGCGGCCGTGTCGAGGGCTTGGACGGCGTCGAGATCGCTTTCCTGTCGGCGTCCGAAATCTCCCGCGAGATCGGCAACGGCAGCGTCGATTTCGGCATCACAGGTGAGGATCTCGTGCGCGAAGGCATGGCGGAGGCCGACCGCCGCGTCGAATTCTGCGCAAGGCTTGGTTTTGGCCATGCCGACGTCGTCGTCGCGGTGCCGGAAATCTGGCTCGATGTTGATACCATGGCCGATCTCGGCGATGTCGCCGCCGATTTCCGCGCACGTCATGGCCATAGGCTCACGGTTGCGACGAAATATTGGCGGCTGACGCAGCAGTTCTTTTCGAGTCAGCACGGCATCCAGCTCTATCGCATCGTCGAAAGTCTCGGCGCGACCGAAGGCGCGCCGGCTGCCGGCTCGGCCGATATCATCGTCGACATCACCTCCACCGGATCGACACTCAGGGCGAACCACCTGAAGGTCTTGTCGGACGGTATCATTCTGCGCTCGGAGGCTTTTCTGGTGCGCGCGCGCAAGCCGAGCCATGAAGGCGATCCGATGGTTGAGCGCATCATTTCAGCCGTGCGCAGCGCGCTCTGATCGCCTAGTTTCCTCTTCACGCAAAAAGGCCCGCCGGAATTCCGGCAGGCCCTTTGTCTTGGGAGATATGCGGCGCTTAGGCGGCCGCATAGACACCGCGGCGTGCGTCGACCGAGTAGACGCCTGCACCGTTGGTGGCGAGCATGACGTATGCGCCGGCGAGCGTAATGTTCTTCAGGAAGTTCACGAAGTTCAGGCCGTTGATCCAGCCGTTTGCGGCAGCCGGGAAGTCGGGAACGTTGACGGTCGGCAGGTGGAAGACAATGCCGGTGAAGACGCAGAAGAGGGCGAGCAGCCAGCCGACGATGCGGACCTGGAAGCCGATCAGCACGCAGACACCGGTGATGAATTCAAACGCGCCGGCAAGATAGGTGAGCAGTGTTGCCGCCGGCATGCCGGCGCCGGCGATCATGCCTGCGGTACCCGACGGATCGGTCAGCTTGCCGAAGCCGGCAAAGATGAACATGAAGGCAAGCAGGATGCGCGCCGCAAGAATGATGATGTTGTTGGTATTGGACATGACAGTCTCCAGTGAATTGGGTTTGGACCGGGTGGCGATAATTTCTGCAGACAGATATTCGTGATTTCCAGTGAATTGAAAAGATAAACAACTGCGCACAATTAGTTCACAATCATTGAACAGTGACATTCGGCGATCGCTCTTCCCATATGGGTCCTATCGGTTATGGTGACGCCGATTCACTCGTCAAATCATAGTTTTCAGGAGCAAGCCCATGGCTGATCTGTCGTCCTTTCCGATCACGAAACGCTGGCCTGCCGGTAATCCGGATATCATCCAGCTTTATTCGCTGCCGACGCCGAACGGCGTCAAAGTGTCGATCGCGCTGGAGGAACTCGGCCTGGCTTATGAACCCCATCTGATCTCCTTCGGCACCAACGACCAGAAGTCTGCGGAATTCCTGTCGCTGAATCCGAATGGCCGCATCCCTGCAATCATTGATCCCGATGGTCCCGACGGCAAGCCGATCGGCTTGTTCGAATCGGGCGCGATCCTGGTCTATCTGGCGGAAAAGACCGGCAAGCTCATTCCGAGCGATGCTGCGAGGCGCTACGAGACCTTGGAATGGGTCTTCTTCCAGATGGCCGGCATCGGCCCGATGTTCGGTCAGTTCGGCCATTTCTTCAAATTCGCAGCCGAGAAGGTCGCCAACAACCCCTATCCGGTCGAACGTTATCGCGAAGAGGCCAAGCGCCTCCTTGGCGTGCTGGAGAACCGTCTGCAGGGGCGCGAATGGATCATGGGCGATGAATATACCATTGCCGACATCACGACTTTCCCATGGGTTCGCGGCGTCGACGTCTTCTATGGCGGCCGCGAGGTACTGGAGTTCGAAAGCTTCCCCTCGGTCATGGCCTGGCTGGACCGTGCCCTTGCGCGCCCCGCGAGCCAGCGTGGCTTGAGTATTCCGAAGCGGGATTGACTGGTTGAGTCGGTAGCTGGCCGGGCAACCCGGCAATCGCTTACTGCCGGGTTGCCAACTGGCTGCCTGGCTCCAGCTTGAAGCGCGGAAACAGGAAGACGCCGACCATGCTGCCGGCATGTTGCCTGTCCGCAGCGACGGATTCACCGACGCAGAAGACGGGCTGGCGATGACCGCCCGCGCCGAGCGTTGTACTGGAGTAGCAGAAGCTGGACATGGTCGTTGCGGCCTGTTCGAAAAGATCGAGGATGCGCACCCGATCCTGCGGATCATAGCAATGCATCAGGCTCAAGAGACCGCATTCCGAAGAGCTGAGGCCATGCAGCATCGTGCTCCATTGGCCGAGCTTGATGATGCCGCTTGAAAGATCGCCCATCCATCCCTCGGAAACACAGAACTGCGCCAGGAGATCGGGGTCATGGCCGTCGAACTCCAGCGAGCCGGGCGCGAATGGCGAGGAAAAATTAGCCTTGGCAATCTTGAACAAGATGATCCCCACAAGAGCGCATGGTCCCTCCCGCGCTTCACTTGGTTTCCTTATCTCTTCGGATGGAAAATCCCCTGCATTTCGCATTGTCGTGCGAGGGCGGGGACGTATATCCGTAAACCCGCTGTCGACAATGCTTCTCGGAAATGGCGCTCCGATCTATTAAGTCATTTCAAGTAATAAATCGGGGCAGCGCTGGTTTCCGAGGGCATAGGCATGCCAAGCCGCAGGTTAATCCTGTCCAAAAGAAGTAAAGATTACGTGTATCGCAGCTAATCCCCAAAATCGCTGCGCTGCGAGTTATAGGGGCTTTTTTGAAAACAGCAATGGGCATGCTGCAAAATCTGCAACTCGGCAAGAACTTGCTGGGATTGTGATCATACCATTTCAGCGCAATTAAAAAGGGCGGCCCGAGAGCCGCCCTTCGTCAATTCCGGATGTCGGATTGAACAATCGTGATTTGGCCGCTGGCCTATCACATCNNGCCTGAAGCATCAAAGATGCATGGGCGAAGCTTTATGGACATTTCTGCGATCGGCCGCTGGCCTATCACATCATGTCCATGCCGCCCATGCCGCCCATACCGCCCGGCATGCCGGCAGGTGCATCCTTCTTCGGCAGCTCGGCGATCATGGCTTCGGTGGTGATCAGCAGCGAAGCAACCGAAGCTGCGTCCTGCAGAGCCGTGCGAACGACCTTGACCGGGTCGACGATGCCCATGGCGATCATGTCGCCGTAGACGCCCGTCTGAGCGTTGTA
Source organism: Hyphomicrobiales bacterium (assembly GCA_900468625.1). Lineage (GTDB taxonomy): Bacteria > Pseudomonadota > Alphaproteobacteria > Rhizobiales > Rhizobiaceae > Rhizobium. Next base: position 143,969 of record UBUL01000023.1, on the reverse strand, counting down.
GCCGAAGTTGTCTTCGTTCTTGTCGAGGATCTTGCCGACAACGATGGAGGCTTCGTCACCAGCGTTTTCAGCGATCTGGCGGCAAGGAGCCTGCAGAGCGCGGCGAACGATGTTGATGCCGGCTTCCTGGTCGTCGTTTTCGCCCTTGGCCGAGATCTTCGTGGAAGAACGCAGCAGAGCGGTACCGCCGCCCGGTACGATGCCTTCCTGAACGGCAGCGCGCGTCGCGTTGAGAGCGTCGTCGATGCGGTCCTTCTTTTCCTTCACTTCGATTTCCGTCGAGCCGCCAACGCGGATAACGGCAACGCCACCGGCGAGCTTGGCAAGACGTTCCTGCAGCTTTTCGCGGTCGTAGTCGGAGGTGGTTTCTTCGATCTGAGCCTTGATCTGAGCAACGCGGCCTTCGATGTCGGACTTGGCGCCAGCGCCGTCGACGATCGTGGTGTTTTCCTTGGAGATCGAAACCTTCTTGGAACGGCCGAGCATGTCGAGCGTAACCGACTCGAGCTTGATGCCGAGGTCTTCGGAGATGACAGTGCCGCCCGTCAGGATGGCGATGTCTTCCAGCATGGCCTTGCGGCGATCGCCGAAGCCGGGAGCCTTGACAGCAGCAATCTTCAGACCACCGCGCAGCTTGTTGACGACGAGCGTTGCGAGAGCTTCGCCTTCGACGTCTTCAGCGATGATGAGGAGCGGCTTGCCGGTCTGAACGACGGCTTCGAGAACCGGGAGCATGGCCTGCAGGTTCGAGAGCTTCTTCTCGTGCAGGAGGATGAAGGCGTCTTCGAGGTCGGCGATCATCTTTTCCGGGTTGGTCACGAAGTAGGGGCTGAGGTAGCCGCGGTCGAACTGCATGCCTTCGACGACTTCGAGTTCGGTTTCGGCGGTCTTGGCTTCTTCAACCGTGATGACGCCTTCGTTGCCGACCTTCTGCATGGCTTCGGCAATATCGAGACCGATCTGCTTTTCGCCGTTTGCCGAGATCGTGCCGACCTGAGCGACTTCTTCCGAAGTGTTGATCTTCTTGGCCTTGGCCTGGAGATCCTTGACGACTTCGGCAACAGCAAGGTCGATGCCGCGCTTCAGATCCATCGGGTTCATGCCGGCTGCAACAGCCTTGGCGCCTTCGCGAACGATGGCCTGGGCGAGAACGGTTGCAGTCGTGGTGCCGTCGCCGGCGATGTCGTTGGTCTTCGAAGCAACTTCGCGGACCATCTGTGCGCCCATGTTTTCGAACTTGTCTTCGAGTTCGATTTCCTTGGCGACGGTAACGCCATCCTTAGTGATGCGCGGAGCGCCGAAGGATTTGTCGATAACGACGTTGCGGCCCTTCGGGCCGAGCGTGACCTTCACTGCGTCAGCGAGGATATCGACGCCACGAAGCATCTTTTCGCGGGCGCTGCGGCCGAATTTTACTTCTTTAGCTGCCATGTTTGAAACTCCTGAATTCGCGTTTTCCGGGTTTAGGACCCGTCAGCTTTATCGGAAAAGGGAACCGGCTAAATCAGCCGATGATGCCCATGATGTCGGCTTCCTTCATGATCAGAAGATCTTCGCCGTTGAGCTTTACTTCGGTGCCGGACCACTTGCCGAACAGAACGCGATCGCCAACCTTGACGTCGAGTGCTACGACCTTGCCGGATTCATCGCGAGCGCCGGAACCGACGGCGACGATTTCGCCTTCCTGCGGCTTTTCCTTGGCGGTATCGGGAATGATGATGCCACCCTTGGTCTTTTCTTCCGACTCGACGCGACGAACGACGACACGGTCATGAAGGGGGCGGAAATTGGTGCTTGCCATTGTCTAATCCCTCGATCAAATGACATTCACGGATCAGCGGGGGATCCGTATGGGCTTTGTTAGCACTCAGCATCGGCGAGTGCTAGCGACGGTGATTTAGGGGTGGCTACAGGGTGAGTCAAGAACAGCACTGTGAAATTTTTGCGACGCCGTTCGGCTTGTCTCGAGGATGATTAACGGCCGGGGCCGTCCTGTGTAGCATGCCGTTGCCGCGATTCCCCCTTTTGGATCTGACACGGTAGCGCATGGCGACACGCTTTTTCGCTCGCTCCGCCGAGGTCTCTACCCGTCATTTTTGCCACTTGCCGCCGCGGCTTTCCCTTGTCCCTCGCGCCTTGTGCGACGCAAAAACCTTAAGTGCCGCTCTTGTAATTTGCCGGCCGGTTTGCGATGTCAGCCCGTGATTTATTTGATGCGAGGACGGCATGGGCAAACGGATCGAAAGCTTTCGCGATATCGGCGGACTTTATGACGTTGCGCTCTGCGATGTATGGGGCGTGCTTCATAATGGCGTCACCGCCTACAAGGAAGCCTCGATCGCGCTCCAGGCCGCCCGCGCCGAAGGGCTGACCGTCGTCCTCATCACCAACTCCCCGCGCGTCGCTCCGAAGGTGGTCGAGCAGCTGCGGGCGATCGGCGTACCCGACAGCGTCTACGACCGCATCATTACGTCGGGCGACGTGACGCGCAAACTGATCGCCGAAGGCCCGAAGAAGGTATTCCTCCTCGGTCCCGAGCGGGATACCGGCATCCTCGAAGGCTTGGATGTGCAGCGTGTCGATGCCAGCGAGGCCGAGAGTATCGTCTGCACGGGCTTTTTCGACGACGAGACGGAAACGCCGGACGACTATACGGACGTGCTGACGGCGTGGTCCGCGCGCAACGTGCCGCTTATCTGCGCCAATCCGGATCTGGTCGTCGAGCGCGGGCATCGCATGATCCCCTGCGCCGGCGCCATGGCCGCCTACTACGAGCGCCTCGGCGGCCGGACGCGTATCGCCGGCAAGCCGCATCAGCCGATCTATGACGCTGCAATCTCTGCAGCTCGCGAGGTCAGGAGCGAGTTCCCGTTGTCGCGCGTGGTGGCGATCGGTGACGGCATGCCGACCGACGTGCGCGGCGCACTCGATTACGGCCTCGATCTCCTTTATATCAGCCATGGCATCCACGCCCGCGAATATGTCGTCGAAGGGCATACGGATGAAGCCGCTCTCGGCGCCTTCCTGGCGCGCGAACAGGCTTCGCCGAAGTGGTGGATGCCGCGCCTTGTCTGAGGAGAGTGGCAGTCGATGACCGTTTTTCATCGCAACGAAACCCGCGAGCCGCTTCCCGATGCCCTGAAGGGCGGGGTGGTCGCCATTGGCAATTTCGACGGCGTGCATCGCGGCCATCAGTCTGTGCTGAATCGCGCATTGGAGATCGCCCGGGAGCGCGGCATACCCGCTCTGGTGCTGACCTTCGAGCCGCATCCGCGCACCGTCTTCAGGCCCGATCAGCCGGTCTTCCGGCTGACCCCTGCGCCGATGAGAGCGCGCCTGCTGGAAGCGCTCGGCTTCAACGCCGTCATCGAATATCCCTTCGATCGCGCCTTCTCGCAGCGTTCGGCGGATGAGTTCGTCCACTCGATCCTGATCGACTGGCTGCATGCCTCCGAAGTCGTCACTGGGTTCGATTTTCATTTCGGCCACGATCGCCAGGGCGGTCCTGCCTTCCTCATGAACGCCGGCAGCCACCACGGTTTCGGCGTGACGCTGATCGATGCCTTCCGCGACGAAAACACCGAGGTCATCTCGTCGAGCCGCATCCGCGCTCTGCTGGCCGAAGGCGATGTGTCGCAGGCCGCCGGCCTGCTCGGCTATCGCTATACCGTCGAGGCGCCCGTTATCGGCGGTGAGAAGCTCGGCCGTACCCTCGGCTTCCCCACGGCCAACATGCAGCTGCCGCCCGAGATATCTTTGAGGTCAGGCATCTATGCCGCCCGCTTCCGCACCGCCGATGGCATTATCCGCGATGCCGTTGCCAGCTATGGCCGCCGCCCGACAGTGACGGACAACGGCGCGCCGCTGCTCGAAACGTTCGTCTTCGATTTCAGCGGCGATCTCTATGGTCAGATCTGCTCGGTGTCCTTCTTCGGTTATCTGCGCCCCGAACTGAAGTTCGACGGCCTGGACCCGCTGGTCGCGCAGATCCGCAAGGATGAGGACGAGGCGAGGGCGCTGCTTGCGGGCGTCCGGCCGCTCAGCGAACTCGACGGGATCATCGCGTTCGACTAATATGACCTTAAGGGATTGGGTAGGTGAGGTTTGCTGCGTGGCAGCATGCTCTTGCCTTTGCCAGCCACCCGATAGGGTAATCCGGTGACGTCGTCGGTCCGGTGAAGCGGCCGCCATGTGATAGGCATTATGTGAGCTGCTATCAGTCACCAACATCATCGTTTTCCGCCTTTGTCGCGGTCCATGTTGTTTGACACCACGCCCGATTTCCCCTGAGCCGATAGCGCTGGCTGGTGGAAAAGACGCTATTCGAACATGGCGTCTTGCGGTTTTGAAGCAATAATCTCGATTTCAGGCAAGCGCTAACGCCGCGGACAAGCCGTTGAATTCATGTCCGACAAAGGGCATTGTGCCGCGCCGGTTCTTGGGAGGAGCAATCGTTGACATTACGCAACCAGATTATTGCGCTCGCGCTCGTGCCTCTCGTGATTTCGATCCTGGCGATTACCGCCTTCATTACCTGGCAGTCGGCCAACCTCGCCAAAAGCAATATCGAGACTTTCGAACAAAACATGCTGAAGGCGAAGGAAACGGAAATAGTCAACCTTACGGACCTCGCCGTGTCGGCCATTCAGGTGATCTATCGGGACGCAACGCCGGACGACCAAGCCGCGAAGGACAAGGTAGCAGCGATCCTGACGTCACTCGAATATGGGCCTGACGGATACTTTTTCGTCTATGACTATGATGGAAACAACATTGTCCATCCGCGTGAGGGATTTCGTAACGGGCTTAATTGGCTCGATTTGACCGATCCGGATGGTGACAGGGTCATAGCAGAGCTCATCAAGACGGCAAAAGCCGGCGGGGGCCTGCACCAGTACAAATGGGAGAAGCCCTCTACCGGCCGCATCGCCGATAAGCTCTCATTCGTTGTCGGCCTTGATAAATGGCACTGGGTCGTCGGGACCGGTGTCTATCTGGACGATATTTTCACCCAGACTGCGGCCGCCAATGCCGCCATGCGGGCAAACATAAAAGGAACCTTCATCGTCGTCACACTCATCGCCGTTCCTGCCGTTCTGGTCGTTTTCACGACCTGTATGCTGTTGACCTTTCGCGAGCGACGGATGGCCGATGGTCGGCTCAAGGAGCTGACGCAAAGGGTGATCGATACGCAGGAGGAGGAACGCGCCCGTCTTGCCCGCGAATTGCACGATGGCGTGTCGCAGAATCTCCTCGGCGTTCGCTACGTCATGGATCTCGCCAACCGCAAGGTACGAAACCAGGTCGATGATGCCGCCGCGACGATCGAGAAGGGTATCGATACCCTTAACAGCGCGATCAAGGACATCAGACGGCTTTCGCATGATCTGCGTCCCCGCGTGCTCGATGATCTCGGCTTGACGGCTGCGCTGACCGCACTCGCGAATAATTTCGCCGAGCGGACCGAGATCGCAACCGAGATCGAGGCTTCCGGCTTCGCCAGCCAGCTGAAGCCCGAAGCCAGCACAGCGCTCTATCGTGTCGCCCAGGAGGCCTTGAACAACGTCGAACGTCATTCCGATGCAACGCGTCTTACGATCAAACTTTGGAGCGATCGGGGGCGTGCGCGCTTGAGAATTTCGGACAATGGCGTTGGTTTTGAGGGCGCAGGCGACGGCAAGGGTGGGCTCGGGCTTAGAAACATGCAGGAACGGATGGCGCATTTCCGCGGCCTGCTTCTCGTTGAAAGCACGGCTGGTGGCACGACACTGATTGCGATGCTGCCGAAATCGGCCAATGCTTCGCCAAGAGCAAGGGTGGATGCGGCATGAAAAGAGACAGGATCAGCGTTCTGCTGATCGACAATCATCCCGTGGTGCTGGACGGGCTGAAAGCCGTGCTGGAGACTTTCGACCACATAGAAGTGGTTGGGACGGCAAGCCTTGCGCAAACCGGCCTGGAGGTCGGTCGGCGAACGCTGCCGCAAGTTACCCTGATGGATATCAACATGCCGAAGCTGAGCGGCATTGATGCGATCGAGCTCTTTCGCCGGGAGCTTCCGGAGACGCGGATCGTAATGCTTTCCATGCATGACAGCCGCGAATACATCTCCTCGTCGATCATGCGCGGTGCGGTCGGATATATTCTCAAGGACGTTTCGACCGACGAAGTCGTCTGCGCTATCGAAACCGTGGCCGCCGGTGGAACTTATTTTTCGTCCGGTGTGCGCAACATACTGGTGGCGGACAAGATACAAAAAGAGGCCGACCCTCTGACACCGCGTGAGCGTCATATTCTCGGCTTGATCGTTACAGGCAGGAGCAATCGCGAGATTGCCGAGGAGCTTGAAATCACCCCCGCGACGGCGGAAACGCATCGCAAGAACTTGAAGAAGAAGCTTGGCATCGCAACGACGGCCGGGCTGATCCGCTACGCCCTTGACCACGGCATCGCAACGGCGCTGTAACGCCCGTCTACCCACTTCTGGGTAGCTTCGAAGATTTCGCATCGGCTAATATCTTGTTCGGGCGGCAGACTCGCCGTAGGACTTTACCAGCGGCTGGCCTCAGGCGGGCCGTTGGGAGGAATTCACATCCGTTAGTCTGGCTCTGCATAACCAAAGCTCTTCGGCTTCGGCCTTTGAGCGCACATTGCAATCGCAGACTGATGCATCCCTTCCGCTCTGACAACTGCAACAAGGTGGCGCGCAGGCACCGCGTGAGAGGTATCGGATATGGACAAACGCTTTGGAACGGCGGCCTGCTGGCTGCTCGTCATTCCCTACATAGGGTTGCTTTGGGTTCCCTTCTATAACAGCCACGATCCGGTGCTGTTCGGTTTCCCGTTCTTCTACTGGTATCAGCTGGCCTGGGTGCCGATCACTGCTGTCCTGACATGGATCGCCTACCGGAGCATGCACCATGATGACTGATATCGATCCGACAGCTCTCGCCGTCTTCATCTTCTTTTTGGCGCTGGTGACCGTCATGGGCTTCGTGGCCGCCCGCTGGCGCAGGCCGAAGACCCTTGCCCATATCGACGAATGGGGCCTCGGCGGCCGCACCTTCGGCACCTGGATAACGTGGTTCCTCGTCGGCGGCGATTTCTACACCGCCTACACCGTTATCGCCGTCCCGGCGCTGGTCTATACCGTCGGCGCCTACGGCTTCTTCGCGCTGCCCTATACGATCGTCGTCTACCCCTTCGTCTTCATGGTCATGCCGCTTCTCTGGAGGCGTGCGAAGGACTACGGCTATGTCACGGCGGGCGATGTCGTCCATGGCCAATATGGCTCGCGGGCGCTGGAACTGGCGGTCGCTCTGACTGGTGTTATCGCGACGATGCCCTACATCGCTCTGCAGCTCGTCGGCATGACCGCGGTATTCAAGGCGCTGGGACTTCATGGCGAACTGCCGCTCGCCGTCGCCTTCATCATCTTGGCGCTCTACACCTATTCGGCCGGCCTTCGCGCTCCCGCGCTGATCGCCTTCGTCAAGGACATCATGATCTACATCGTGGTGATTGCAGCCATCGCGCTCATTCCGGCGAAACTCGGCGGCTATGCCAATGTCTTTGCGGCCGCCGATGCGGATTTCAAAGCCAAGGGGGCGGGCAGCCTGCTGCTCGGCGGCAACCAGTATGTCGCCTATGCGACGCTGGCGCTCGGCTCAGCGCTGGCGGCTTTCATGTATCCGCATACGCTGACCGGCATCTTCGCCTCCAACAGCGGCAACACCATCCGCAAGAATGCGGTGCTGCTGCCGGCCTATACGCTGCTGCTTGGTCTGCTGGCGCTGCTCGGCTATATGGGCCACGCGGCGAATCTGAAGCTGGACAGCGCCAACGACGTGGTGCCGGCGCTGTTCCAGACCCTGTTCTCGAGCTGGTTTGCGGGCTTCGCCTTCGCGGCCATCGCCATCGGCGCGCTGGTTCCCGCCGCCGTGATGAGCATTGGCGCCGCCAACCTCTTCACCCGCAACTTCTGGAAGGCCTATGTCGATCCGCAGGTTTCCGATGCCGGCGAGGCGAAGGTCGCCAAGATGACCTCGCTCGTCGTCAAGGTCGGCGCGCTTCTCGTCATCATTTTCCTGCCGACGCAGTTCGCGCTCGATCTCCAGCTCTTGGGCGGCATCTGGATCCTGCAGACGCTGCCGGCCCTGGTCTTCGGCCTCTATACCAAGTGGTTCCGCGCGCCCGGTCTGCTCGCCGGCTGGTTCGTCGGCTTCTTTGGCGGCACCTATCTCGTATGGGATGCCGGCTGGAAACCATTGCATATGATCCCCCTCGGAGAAGCAGGCTTCACCGTTTACACGGGCCTGCTGGCGCTTCTCGCCAATATCGTCGTGGCTGTCGTCGTCAACGCGGTTATGCCGGCGCGGGCAGAAGCACGGGCCTGATCGGATCGAGCCTCGATCGGCCGCGGGCGGGAACGTCCGCGGCCTTTCTGTGCGTCGCCGGCGTTGTTTCCTCTTCCTTTCCTTGGAAAAAACGCCTATGAACCGGCGACCATGACCCAATTTCGGCTGAGCCACGCGATACGAATTATTGGCCCGGCCTTCCGCGCGCTGTAAGCTGCCGGAAGGTCCGGGTTTTTGGCGTCTCGTGCAAGAGGCGCTTTCCGCCGCCGAAAAATCCCCGTATGGCTGCGCCAGTTGAGGCGCAAGACGCCCGAGACACCGAGGCAATTGTCACGACTATGACCGATACCGCTGAAAAGATGGACTATTCCAAGACCCTTTACCTGCCGGAAACCGATTTTCCGATGCGCGCCGGGCTGCCGCAGAAGGAGCCGGAGCTGGTGAAGCGCTGGGAGGAGATGAACCTCTACAGACAACTGCGCGCTTCTGCTGCAGGCCGCGAAAAATTCGTGCTGCATGACGGCCCTCCCTACGCCAATGGCCACATCCATATCGGCCATGCGCTGAACAAGATCCTCAAGGACGTCATCACCCGCTCGTTCCAGATGCGCGGCTATGACAGCAACTACGTCCCGGGCTGGGATTGCCACGGCCTGCCAATCGAATGGAAGATCGAGGAAAAATACCGCGAGAAGGGCAAGAACAAGGACGAGGTTCCGGTGAACGAGTTTCGCCAGGAGTGCCGCGACTTTGCCGCCGGCTGGATCAAGATCCAGTCCGAGGAGTTCAAGCGTCTCGGCATCACGGGCGATTTCGACAATCCCTATCTGACCATGAACTTTCATGCGGAATCCCGCATCGCCGGCGAACTGTTGAAGATCGCCCGCACGGGCCAGCTTTACCGCGGCTCCAAACCGGTCATGTGGTCGGTGGTCGAGCGCACGGCGCTTGCCGAAGCCGAAGTCGAATATGCCGACGTCGAGAGCGACATGATCTGGGTGAAGTTCCCGGTGGCCGAAGGCCCGTCCCATCTCGCCGGCGCCTTTATCGTCATCTGGACGACGACGCCCTGGACGATCCCCGGCAACCGCGCGATCGCCTATTCCTCGCGCGTGTCCTACGGGCTTTACGAAGTCACAGAAGCCGCGAATGATTTCGGCCCGCGTCCCGGCGAGAAGCTTGTTTTCGCCGACAAGCTGGCCGAGGAATCCTTCGCCAAGGCCAAGCTGCAGTACAAGCGTCTCGGCGATGTGACCGCTGCCGATCTGGCCGCGCTCGCCTGCGCCCACCCGCTGGCAGCCCTCGGCTACGGCTTCACGGTGCCGTTGCTTGACGGTGACCATGTTACCGACGACGCCGGTACGGGCTTCGTGCACACCGCACCCAGCCACGGCCGCGAGGACTTTGACGCCTGGATGTCGCATGCCCGCGATCTCGAAAAGCGCGGCATCTCCTCCGCTATCCCGTTCCCGGTCGATGACGCCGGCTTCTATACCGCGGATGCCCCCGGCTTCGAAGGTGGTCGCGTCATGGACGACAACGGCAAGAAGGGCAATGCGAACGATCTCGTCATCAAGGCGCTGATCGAGACGAACACGCTGTTTGCGCGTGGCAGGCTGAAGCATTCCTATCCGCATTCCTGGCGCTCGAAGAAGCCGGTGATCTTCCGCAACACGCCGCAGTGGTTCGTCTACATGGACAAGGACTTCGCCGACGGGTCGACGCTGCGTTCGCGTGCCCTGAAGGCGATCGACGATACCCGCTTCGTGCCGGCTGCCGGCCAGAACCGTCTGCGCGCCATGATCGAGCAGCGCCCGGATTGGGTCCTGTCGCGGCAGCGTGCCTGGGGCGTGCCGATCTGCATCTTCGTCGACGAGCACGGCAGCATCCTGCAGGACGACGGCGTCAACGCCCGCATCCTCGAAGCATTCGAGCGGGAAGGCGCCGATGCCTGGTTCGCAGAAGGCGCGCGCGGGCGCTTCCTCGGCGAGAAGGCCAACGAGCCCTGGACCCAGGTCATGGATATCCTCGACGTGTGGTTCGATTCCGGTTCGACCCACTCCTTCACGCTGGAGGACCGCCCGGACCTTAAGTGGCCGGCGGATGTCTATCTCGAAGGCTCCGACCAGCATCGCGGCTGGTTCCATTCGTCGCTGCTCGAAAGTGCCGCGACCCGTGGCCGCGCGCCCTACGATACCGTCGTTACCCACGGCTTCACCATGGACGAGCAGGGGCGAAAGCAGTCGAAATCGCTCGGCAATGTCGTTGCCCCGCAGGACGTGATGAAGGACGCCGGCGCCGATATCCTGCGCCTGTGGGTCATGACCACGGACTATTGGGAAGATCAGCGTCTGGGCAAGGCCATCATTCAGACCAATGTCGATGCCTATCGCAAGCTGCGCAACACAATCCGCTGGATGCTGGGTACGCTGGCGCATGACAAGGGCGAAGTCATTGCCTATGCCGACATGCCGGAGCTGGAGCAGCTGATGCTGCACCGTCTCGCCGAACTCGACGAACTGGTGCGCGAAAGCTACGACGCCTTCGACTTCAAGCGCATTGCTCGCGCTCTGATCGATTTCGCCAATGTCGAGCTGTCGGCTTTCTATTTCGACGTTCGCAAGGACGCGCTCTACTGCGATGCGCCGTCGAGCCTGCGCCGCCGCGCCTCGCTCGCCGTTATCCGTACGATCTTCGACTGCATGGTGACGTGGCTGGCGCCGATGCTGCCCTTCACCATGGAAGAGGCGTGGCTCTCCCGCAATCCGTCGGCGGTCTCGGTACATCTCGAGCAATTCATCACCATATCAGCCGAGTGGAAGAACGAAGCCTTGGCCGAGAAGTGGAAGAAGATCCGCGCCGTGCGCAGCGTCGTTACCGGCGCGCTGGAAATCGAACGCAAGGACAAGCGCATCGGCTCCTCGCTTGAAGCCGCCCCGGTGGTCTATGTCGCCGATCCGGAGTTGCTGAAGGTGCTTGAAGGGCAGGACTTCTCCGAGATCTGCATCACGTCCGGCATCAGCATCGAGGGCGGAGAAGGCCCGGCGGATGCGTTCCGTCTCGACGATGCAGCCAAGGTGAGCGTCGTTCCGAAGCTTGCCGAGGGGCGCAAGTGCGCCCGTTCCTGGCGCATCACAACGGATGTCGGCTCCGATCCGGAATATCCGGATGTCTCGGCTCGCGATGCCGCGGCGCTACGCGAGCTGATGGCTGTCAACTGAAGAAAATTGCCGGGTGAATTGCCTTTGCGGCGTTCATCCGGTAAAAGCTGCCTGAAAATGGCCTGATTTTTACGGCAGTTGCCGTCGAATGGGGTCCTGTTACGTTCATTCCGGCATGGCTGGGAAGGGTTTTCATGAGAGCGATGCATAAGGTTCGTGTCGGCGTCAGCTTGGCGGCACTTCTGGTTGGCTGCGGCGCAATGTCCGGTTGCCTCAGCAGCCCGACTTACGGCACCGACAAGACGGCCGGCGCACAGCTCTTGGACGATCTTGGCGATATCGCTTCCGTCTCGGCCGCGACGCCGAAGGACAAGGGCGTGAAATATCCGAACCGCCCCGGTCTGGTTGTAGGTGGCAATAAGGACACGCTAACCGCGCCGCAGCAGTCTTTGGCAAGCAAGGACAATCCGGCATGGCTCGAATCGCCGGAGGACGCCCGCAAGCGCCTCGCTGCAGAAGCCGACGAGAAGAAGAACGACGTCAATTATCGTTCGCCGCTGGCTCAGGCCGACAGCAGCAGGAACCGCCTGACCGAGGCGCAGCAGACGGCTGCCTATCGCGCCGCCCGCCAGGATCAGGCCGGCACCTATATCAATCAGCGCCGCTATCTGATCGACCCGCCGCAGGAATATCGCCAGGTATCCGATCCGAATGCCTTGAGCGATCTCGGCACGCCCGAGTCGAAGAAGGAAAAGAAGCGCAAGAAGGATGCGGAGGCCGCGCAGCAGTCCAGCAACAGCAGCTGGTGGAAGCCCTTCCAATAAGAAGTTTCCAAAGCGGCCGGTTTACAGCGNNCGCTGTAAACCGGCCGCTTTTCAGTCTTCGGACCGTTTCGCCTGAAAGAAACCTCTGAGGATGTCGGCGGATGCGGTTTCGCCGAGACCGGAATAGACTTCCGGCGCATGGTGGCAGGTCGGCTGGCGATAGAAGCGCACGCCATTGTCGATACCGCCGCCCTTCGGGTCTTCGGCGCCATAATAGAGACGGCGGATGCGCGCGAAGGAAATGGCCGCGGCGCACATGGTGCAGGGTTCCAGCGTCACGTAGAGATCGGCGCCCGCAAGACGCTCCTGGCCCAGCTCCTCGCAGGCCAGGCGGATGGCGACGATTTCGGCATGGGCAGTGACATCGTTGAGTTCGCGGGTACGGTTGCCGGCTGTGGCGATGACCCTGTTGTCGAGCACGAGAACGGCGCCGATCGGCACTTCGCCGCGCTCTCCGGCGCGGCGCGCTTCAGCCAAAGCAAGCTCCATGAATCGATTTGTAGCCGCCATTCAAGTTTTTCCACTTAACCGCAAGGGCGTGACCTGATAGGAACACGCGTTAAAAATTCAGGCAAACAACAAATGACGATGAATGACAAGCCCAAGCGGCCTGGGTCTAAACCCTTTGCTCGCGACAAGCAGACGACGAAACGGGATGGCGCGAAGCCGGCAAAGGCCGCGGCTGCCATAGCTGCGGACGAAACCGCGATCGAGGATGGAAAGGCCGAGCGCATTTCCAAGGTGATGGCGCGCGCCGGCGTGGCTTCGCGTCGCGATATCGAGCGCATGATCCTGGATGGCCGCGTCAAGCTGAACGGCGTGCTGCTCGATACGCCGGTGGTCAACGTGACCCTTTCCGACAAGATCGAGGTCGACGGCGTGCCGATCCGCGGCATCGAGCGCACGCGCCTCTGGCTCTATCACAAGCCGGCCGGACTGGTGACCACCAATGCCGATCCTGAGGGGCGCCCGACCGTTTTCGACAACCTGCCGGAAGAGCTGCCGCGCGTCATGTCGATCGGCCGCCTCGACATCAATACCGAAGGTTTGCTGCTGCTGACCAATGATGGCGGTCTCGCCCGTGTTCTGGAATTGCCGACCACGGGCTGGCTGCGCCGCTACCGCGTCCGCGCGCATGGCGAGATCGATCAGGAAGCGCTCGACAAGCTGAAGGAAGGCATTGCCGTCGATGGCGTGCTGTACGGCTCGATCGACGCGACGCTCGACCGCACCCAAGGATCCAACGTCTGGATCACCATGGGCCTGCGCGAAGGCAAGAACCGTGAAATCAAGAACGTGCTCGGCGCGCTGGGGCTCGAGGTCAACCGTCTGATCCGCATTTCCTACGGCCCGTTCCAGCTCGGCGAGCTGCCGGAAGGCCATGTGCTCGAGGTGCGCGGCCGCACGCTGCGCGATCAGCTCGGGCCTCGCTTGGTCGAGGATGCCAAGGCGAATTTCGATGCGCCGCTCTATAATGCCCCGGCCGTTGCCGAGCCCGAAGAGGCGGATGCCAAGCCGGCTCGGACGGCAAAGGAAGAGCGTCCGCGCCGCGAGCGCCCCGAGGATAAGCGCGAACGAGCGCTCAGCCGCCTCGACACGAAGCGCGACGATCGCCGTGACGGCGGCCACAAGGACGATGACCGGCCGAAGCGCCAGCCGCTGGGCTCGCGCCGCAACGCCAATGTCTGGATGGCACCCGGCGCCCGTCCGCTCGGCGAAAAGGCAGCGGCAAAGGCTGCCAAGAATGCAAGAACGGCCGCAAAGCGCGGCGAAACGGAACGTTCGCAGCGCAGCGGCTTCGATCGTCCGGACGAAGGTCCTCGCGTTCGCATCAATCGCATCGACGAAGGCGATGGCGAATGGATCCGTTCGAGCGAGGAAGCTCCGCGCAAATCGCGCGGCGATGATGAAGGTTTCGATCGCAAGCGTTCCCGCGGCGACCGCCCGCAGGGCGATCGCCCCGCTCGTGGGGACCGTCCGTTTGGTGATCGCCCCAGGGGTGATCGAGCATTTGGCGATCGTCCGCGTGGTGAACGCGGCTCGCGTCCTGAAGGCGGCGACCGCCCACGCGCAAAATCCTTCCAGGGCGAAGCCCGCTCCGAACGTTCCTTCGGGGATCGTCCGCCGCGCAGCGATCGTCCATTCGGCGACAAGCCTCGTGGCAACCGGCCACCGCGTGCCGAAGGAGACGAGCGTCCGCGTGGCAGGTCTTTCGGCGGCGAACAGCACTCGGAACGTCCCCGCGGCGATCGCCCCCAGGGTGATCGTCCGCCGCGCGGTCGCCCGTCTGGAGATCGCCCCCAGGGCGAGCGCTCTTTCGGTGATCGGCCGGCCGGCAAGCCCTTCGGCAAGAAGCCGGGCGGCGGAAAATCCTTTGGCGGCAAACCGGGCGGGAAGCCCGGTGGCTCGCGCGGCTTTGGCGGCAAGCCCGGTGGCGCAAATCGTCCCTCGGGCGGCCCGCTTGGCGGCTCCGGTCGGGGCGGCCCCGGCAGGGGCGGTCCCAAGGGCGGCAGGGGCTGACGCGCGGTGAGGATCGTCGGCGGTGAGTTTCGCGGTCGTTCGCTTGCAACGCCGAAGTCGAACGACATTCGTCCGACGGCGGATCGCACGCGCGAGAGCCTGTTTAACATCCTGAGCCACGCCTATCCGGAGGCCATCGACGGCACACGGATGATGGACGTGTTCGCCGGCACCGGCGCCGTCGGACTGGAGGCGGCCTCGCGCGGCTGCCGTCATGTGCTCTTCGTGGAAAGCAGCGTCGAGGGCAGGGGACTTCTCTGGGAAAACATCGACGCGCTCGGCCTGCATGGCCGCACGCGCATGCTGCGGCGCGACGCGACGGATCTCGGCGGCGTCGGCAATCTCGAGCCCTTCGATTTTCTCTTCGCCGACCCGCCCTATGGCAAGGGGCTCGGCGAGAAGGCCTTTGCGGCGGCTGCCGCCGGAGGCTGGCTGGTGTCGGGCGCCCTGGCGATCCTTGAGGAGCGTGCCGACGTCACCGTTGCTGCGCCTTCGGATTTCCTGTTTCTGGAGGAACGAACCTTCGGCGACAGCAAGATGCATTTCTTCCGTTATCAGCCGCAGACGGCGTAACGGAGGAAGGAGAAGGATATGGGCGATTATGCTGATTTCGTTGGCAGCGACTATCCGCTCGCCGCTTCCGGCACGCCGAGCGTCGCGGTTGCCTTCGGCTGCGGCGGCGCGCGCGGGCTCGCCCATATCCATATCATCGAGGCGCTGGACGAACTCGGCATCCGTCCGGTCGCGATAGCGGGCGCCTCCTTCGGCTCCATCATGGGGGCCGCCATGGCCGTCGGCATGAGCGGTGCGGAAATCCGGGACTATACGCTGGCGACCGTCGGCAATCGCCCGGCCGTTCTCAACAAGATCTGGAGCCTGCGGCCGGTCAACATGCGCAGCATCCGCTTCGGCCAGTTCAATCTCGAACGCATCCTGCGTACCTTCCTGCCCGCGGCCATTCCTGAAAATTTTTCCGATCTGCATATTCCGTTGAAGGTGGTGACGACGGATTATTACGGGCAGGCCGAAGTTGTCATCGAGAAAGGTGAGCTCTTTCCCGTTCTTGCAGCCTCCGCCGCCATTCCCGCCGTCTTCATGCCGGTCAGGCTCGGCGACCGCGTGATGATCGACGGCGGCATCATGAATCCCGTTCCCTACGAACATCTGGCCGGCCTTGCCGATATCATCATCGGCATCGATGTCGTCGGCGGCCCGGAAGGCGGCAGCCGGCATATCCCGAACCGCATCGAGAGCCTGTTTGGCGCCGGTCAGCTCACCATGCAGTCCAACATCGCGCTGAAGCTGCGGCTGCAGGCACCGCAGATCTTCCTGCGCCCGGCGGTCGGCCGCACCGGCGTCCTCGATTTCCTCAAGGCCCGCGATATTCTCGCCATGTCGGCCGGCGTCAAGGACGAGCTGAAATTCGCCCTCGACCGAGTGGTGACGGCGAAGAATTAGACCAACCTTACGAAATTCGGCCGCGGCTTTCGGACGACATCACGCTCTACTTCTTTGATTCCAGAACGGATTCAGATTTTAGGTCGAACAGACCTAAAATCATCCGGCTCTAAGCCTGCTCCGGCTCCTCCTGCGGCAGGGCAACGAGGTCGTCGGCGTCGCTGTAGGTGTCGGCCGTACGCTTCGGCTTGACCAGCGGCTCCGGCTTGACGGGACGGGAATAGAGCATGTCGGTGCCCGCCTGCAATCCCTCGCTCACCTGCAGCACCAGCCGCTGTTCGTCGCGCTTGCGGATATCCTCACCGATCTCGTAGGCTTCCGCCTCGCTGACGCCGAGTGCTTCCAAGGTGCGGCGGCCGAAGAGCAGGCCGGATTCCAGCGTCTCGCGCAGCTCGTAATCCACGCCCTTATGACGCAGCTCGATCGAATGAATGCGGTCGTAGGAGCGGACGAAGATGCGCGCATGCGGATAATCGGCCTGCACGAGCTCGACGATCTTGTCGGTCACCTCGCGCAGATGCGTGCTGACGACGACGATCTTGGCGCGATCGATGCCGGCGGATCGCAGCACGTCCTTGCGGGTTCCGTCGCCGAAATAGATGCGGAAGCCGAAGCTCGATGCCTGACGGATGCGGTCGGCGGAAAAATCGATGACGGTCACGTCTCGGCCGCTGGCGAGCAGGATCTGCGCGGCAATCTGACCGAAACGCGAAAAGCCGATCATCAACACGTCGGAGCCCGCGCCCTCGAAATCCTCGTCCAGCTCCTCCTGCGTGTCGCCCTTGACCAGCCGCTTCGCCAGCGCGGAACTCAGCGGCGTCAGCGCCATCGACAGCGTCACGATGGCGATCAGCATCGATGCCGTGTTGGCGGAAAACAGCCCGCCGCTGGCACTGGCGGCGCTGAAGAGCACGAAGCCGAATTCGCCGCCCTGCGGCAGCAGCCCGGCGATACGGACTGCATCGTTGTGCGGCGAACCCGCGACGCGGCAGAGCGCATAGATCACGGCCGCCTTGATGAGCATCATGACCGGGACGGCGAGCACGATCAGCACCCAGTTGTCGAGGATCACCTCGAGTTTCAGCGACAGGCCGACGGCGATGAAGAAAATGGCGAGCAGCACGCCGCGGAAAGGCTCGATATCCGCTTCCAGCTCATGGCGATAGGAAGATTCGGCCAGCATCACGCCGGAAAGAAAGGCGCCCATCGCCATCGAGAGCCCGGCAAGCTGCATCAGCGTGGCCGATCCCATGACGACGAAAAGGGCGGCGGCAATCATCGCCTCGCGTGCGCCGGTGCGGGCGATTATCTGGAAGAGCGGCGTCAGCAGATAGCGGCCGGCGATAACCATTGCCGCCACCGCTCCGATGGCGATCGCAAGATCGGGAAGCGGATTGCCGGTTTCCTTTGGTCCGTCGAGAACGGTGATCAACGCCAGCAGTGGCACGATGGCGAGATCCTGCAGCAGCAGCATCGAGAAGGAACGTTGTCCGTATTTCGTATTGACGTCGCCTTGCTGTTCCAGGATCTGCATGGCAAAGGCGGTCGAGGAGAGCGCCAGGCCGAAGCCGATGATGATACTGCCCTTCCATCCGGCAATGCCGCCGAAATAGGCGGCAAGCATCAGGGCGAGGCCGCTCAAAATCACCTGCGCTGAACCGAGACCGAAAATATCCCGCCGCATCTGCCAGAGGCGCGAGGGCTTCAATTCCAGGCCGATGATGAACAACAGAAAGACGACGCCCAGCTCCGCCACGGCAAGCACGGCTTCGCTGTCGCCGATGCCGTGCAGGATCGGGCCGATCACCACACCGGCGGCCAGATAGCCAAGCACTGTCCCCAATCCGAGTTTCTTGAAGATCGGCGCCGTAACGACGGCACCTCCGAGCAGCATCAGGGTTTCAGTGAAGAGACTATTGGCGGCGGACATCGTCTGTTTCTTTCCGTGGCGCAGGCGGTGTTGCGGCACATGGTCGTGATAAACAACCATGCGTGAAGAGATTAGAACAAGAATCGGCTTTGCCGCCCTTGATGCTTTATCTAGTGCACAATAAATGGAACGCGAAGGAAAGGCCAAGTCATGACCTCTGAAATCGATTCCGCCACCCTGCTTTCCCGTGCCAGCCAATTGATCGATCTCGCCCGCAAAGCCGGAGCGGATGCGGCCGATGCCGTTGTCGTGCGGTCGCGTGCCCATTCCGTCAGCGTGCGCCTCGGCAAGGTCGAAGGCACCGAATCCTCCGAGAGCGACGACTTCTCGCTCAGGGTCTTCGTCGGCAATCGCGTGGCGAGCGTTTCGGCCAATCCCGGCTTTGATCTGAACGCACTCGCCGAGCGTGCCGTGGCCATGGCCAAGGTTTCGCCGGAAGATCCCTTCGCCTGCCTGGCCGATGAGGCGGACCTCGCCAGGAGCTATCCGGATCTCGATCTGTTCGATCCGACCGAGGTTTCCACGGAGCAGCTTCGCGAAGCGGCCCTTGCGACCGAGGCGGCGGCTCTCGCCGTTACCGGCGTCACCAATTCCTCCGGCGCCGGCGCTTCTGCCGGCATGGGCGGCCTTGTGCTTGTGACATCGCATGGTTTTGCCGGCCACTATATGGGCTCGCGTTTCGGGCGCTCCGTCAGCGTCATTGCCGGCGATGGCACCGGCATGGAGCGCGACTATGATTTTGACAGCCGCCTCTATTTCGCCGATCTCGATGCTGCCGAGGAGATCGGCCGCCGTGCCGGCGAACGCGTCGTCAAGCGCATCAATCCGCGGCAGGTTCCGACGGACAAGAACGTCACCGTCGTTTTCGATCCGCGCGTCGCCCGCGGCTTCGCCGGCCATATCGCCGGCGCCATCAACGGCGCTTCCGTCGCCCGCAAGACCAGTTTCCTGCGCGACAAGATGGGCCAGCAGGTGCTGAAATCGGGCCTTTCGGTCACCGACGATCCGCTGATCGTGCGCGGTCCGGCTTCTCGCCCCTTCGACGGCGAAGGCGTGTCCGGCAAGCGGCTGGTCATGATCGAGGACGGCGTGCTGAAATCCTGGTTCCTCTCCACGGCGACGGCGCGCGAAATCGGCAGCGGCCTGAAGACCAATGGCCGTGGCGTGCGCGGCGGCACGACGGTATCGCCCGCGTCCACCAACCTCGCGCTGGAGCCGGGCGATATTTCACCGGAGGAACTGATCCGCAATGTCGGAACGGGTTTCTATGTCACTGAACTGATCGGCCAAGGCGTCAACATGATCACCGGCGAATACAGCCGGGGGGCCACCGGCTTCTGGATCGAAAACGGCGAATTGACCTTCCCGGTTTCCGAGGTGACCATCGCCTCCAACCTGAAGGACATGTTCATGCGCGTAACGCCTGCAAGCGATATCGATCGCGGTTTCGGCGTTGCCGCTCCGACGCTTGCCATCGAAGGCATGACGCTGGCTGGCCGCTGAGAAACGAGCGGAGATTGGAATTATTGAATGATCGATAGCCAGAAGGCCGGCCGTTTGAGCGATACGGACCTGATCGTGGGTGCCGCGCTCGAGGCGGGCAAGATCGCTCTCGGTTTCTTCCGGCAATCGCCTGAAGTCTGGTGGAAGAACAACGGTCAGTCTCCGGTCAGCGCCGCCGATTTTGCCGCCAACGAAAGTCTTGCCGCCACTCTGCGCTCGGCGCGTCCGGATTATGGCTGGCTTTCCGAGGAGACCGATGACGACGCTGCGCGGCTGTCGCAGGCAACGGTCTTCGTCGTCGATCCGATCGATGGCACGAGGGGTTTTCTCTCAGGCTCGGATCTATGGTGCGTCAGCGTCGCCATCGTCACTGACGGCCGACCTGTAGCGGGCGTTCTCTACGCGCCGGCGCTAGACGAACTTTTCGTGGCGACGGTTGGCGGACAGGCGTTGAAGAACGGCCGGCCGATCAGCGTTTCCGAGAGGGTCGGCGAGGATATTCATCGCCTGGCGACCGGCGAGGATATGCTCAAAGGCTTCGATCCGGATTTCCGCAAGACGGTCGAGCGGGTGAAGCACGTTCCGTCGCTCGCCTATCGTCTGGCCATGGTGGCGGATGGCCGCCTGGAGGGAACGATCGTCAAGCGCAACTCCCACGACTGGGATCTGGCCGCCGCCGATCTCATTCTGGAGCGCGCCGGCGGCGCTCTTGTGGATCTCGCGGGCAATGCTCTGCGCTACAATCGCGCCGAGGTGTCCCATGACGAGCTCTGCGGGGCGTCGGCCTCGCAGTTGCCGGAGTTTCTCCGTCAGCTCTCGTACCGACGAGACGGTTGACCTTTCGGTCAAAATCCCTCAGATGAAGGATAGAGGGGGATGACAGCAGAAAGAGACGAAAATGACCAATACCAGCGGAAAAAAGCAGCTCCTGCACCTAGTCTTCGGCGGTGAACTGGAGAACCTCGAAGAAGTTCAATTCCGTAATCTCAACGAGCTCGATATCGTCGGCATGTATCCCGATTATGCGAGTGCGCTGATGGCGTGGAAGTCCAAGGCGCAGCAGACTGTGGACAACGCCCATATGCGTTATTTCATCGTCCATCTGCATCGCTTGCTCGATCCGCAGGAAAATGCGGCATCCTGAGGTCGCCTCCCACCGAATTTTGCATTTGATATCTCCGTCCGGCAAGGCGTTATCGCTTTAAATCCGGGCATGAAGCAGTATCTTTGACACAATAAGAACGAAAATTCGGCTGCTTATTCGGCCGCATGATAATCGGGATTTGGCATTGATGGTGATCAGCTGGGATAGGAGGCGATCGAAATGAGCAGTCTCAGGGCGCGTCTTGCCTTGAGCGCCTATCGTCTCGGCGGAATCGCCATCTATCCGTTCATCGGGCCTTATCTCGCCGTTCGTGCGGCAAAGGGCAAGGAAGACAGTTCCCGCAAACTGGAGCGCTCGGGCTATGCGAGCGCCAACCGTCCTCAGGGACCGCTGATCTGGTTTCATGCCGCAAGCGTGGGTGAAACCTCGGCCGTCATTCCGCTCATCCGCGAAATCCGTCGCCGCGATATCCATGTCATGCTGACGACGGGAACGATGACATCAGCCAAGGTCGCGCATCAGCGCCTTGGCGAAGAGGTCATTCATCAATACGTGCCGCTCGATCTCAAGCCTGCTATCAAGCGCTTCCTCGATTATTGGCAGCCCGATTGCGCCATTTTCGCTGAATCCGAGATCTGGCCGACGACCATCATGGAACTCGGCCGCAAGCGCATTCCGCAGATCCTCGTCAATGCCCGCATGTCGGATCGCTCCTTTGCCCGCTGGAGCCGGCACCTCGCGCTTGCCGAGGCGCTGTTCGAAAATCTGGCGCTGGTCGTGGCCCAGTCCGATCTCGATGCCGAACGCTTCCGCGATCTCGGCGCCTTGCAGGTTCTCAAATCAGGCAATCTCAAAGTGGATACGGACGCGCCATCTCACGATGCGCCGACGCTTGCCGCCTACCTGAAGCAGATCGGTAACCGCAAGACCTGGGCCGCCGTCTCCACGTTCGAGGGTGAAGAGGGGGCTGCGGCCTCCGTCCACTCGATGCTCAAGCAGCATAACGACCAGCTCACCATCATCGTGCCGCGCCACCCCGAGCGCTGCGACGCGATCGAGGCGATGCTCGTCGACCAGGGCCTGAAAGTAGCGCGCCGCACCCGCAACGATATTCTCTCGCCGGATGTGGATGTCTTCCTTGGCGATACGATCGGCGAAATGGGGCTTTATCTGCGGATGACCGAAGTCGCCTTCATGGGCAAGTCGCTCTTCAACGAAGGGGGCCAGAATCCGCTGGAGCCGGCCATGCTCGGCTGCGCGATCCTGACCGGCGGCCATGTCCAGAATTTCCGCGATTCCTATCAGTTGCTTGCCCGCCGCGGCAGTGCCCGCATGGTGCGTGACACGGAGATGCTGGCACGCGGCGTCCATTATTTGCTGACCAACGACACGGCACGTCGCGGCATGATCGATGCTGGTTTCGCTGCCGTGCATGAAATGCGCGGAGCATTGGCCGCGACGGTCAGGGGCTTGGAGCCCTATATCAATCCGCTTTCGGTGAAGGCGCGGCTGATGCCGAAGACGATGGCGAACGGATAGAGCATTTCCCGGAAAAGTGCGTAGCGGTTTTCCATCCGGAATGCGTTGGAGAAACAAGAGGATAGAGCGTTTTCGCGATTCGAAGAAAAGCGGAGATGCTCTAGAAGGGAAAGGCATGACGGCGGCCAAGCTGGGAGCGATTGCAGGCATTCTCTTCGACAAGGACGGCACGCTGCTCGACTATGATCAGAGCTGGCTGCCGGTCAATCGCGAGCTCGCGCGCATCGCCGCTCAGGACGATCCGATACTCGCCGATCATCTTCTATTCTCCTGTGGCATGGACCCGATCACCGGCCATATCGTGCCCGACAGCCTGCTTGCTGCCGGCAACACAAGGCAGATTTCCGAGGGGCTGGTGGCCGCCGGCTCGAAAATGGATATCGCGGAGCTGGTGGAAAAACTCGATGCGCTCTTCGCGCATGCGGCCGATTTTTCCTCGCCCGTCACAGATCTCTCCGCTTTCTTCCAGCGCCTGCATCAGCGCGGCTACAAGCTCGGCGTTGCCTCCAGCGACAATGAGCGCTCCATCCGGCAGACGGCGCGCCGCTTCGGCTTCATCGACTACGTCGATTACATCGCCGGCTACGATAGCGGCTTCGGCATCAAGCCGGAGCCGGGCATGGTACTCGGCTTCTATGCGGCAACGGGTCTTTCGCCGGCGCAGGTCGCCGTCGTCGGCGACAACAATCACGATCTCCATATGGGCCGCAACGCCGGCGTCGGCGTGACCGTCGGCGTGCTGACAGGTACCGGCTCGCGCGAGACGCTGACGGCCGCATCCGACTATTGCCTCAACGACATTACCGAGCTGGAAGGCCTGCTCATGCCGGTCGCCCAATTGGCCTGATCCCGGTAGTGGCTTGCTTTTTCACTCAATCTGACCTTTCTTGCCGCCTTATTGTCGGCACAAGCAGAAGGCTGAGTTAGACGCATGGTATCGGAAGCCCCACCTTTCTGGTGGCGAAAACCGGATTGGCGTGCCTGGGGGCTCTCACCCTTCTCTTTCCTGTACGGCCGTATCGCAGGATATCGCATGGTGCATGGCAAGCGTGCCTCCGTGCCCGTGCCGGTCATCTGTGTCGGCAACTTCACAGTCGGCGGAGCCGGAAAGACGCCGACGGCACTTGCGCTCGCCCAAGCCGCCAAGGCCAAGGGGCTGAAGCCGGGTTTTCTGAGCCGCGGCTATGGCGGCTCGCTCGATGTTACGACAGTCGTCGATCCCGCGCATCATCATGCCACAGCCGTCGGCGACGAGCCGCTTCTGCTGGCCCGCGAGGCGCTGACCGTCATTGCCCGCCGCCGGGCCGATGGTGCGCAGAGGCTCGTGCGCGAGGGCGCCGACATCATCATCATGGATGACGGATTCCAGAGCGCGCATCTTGCCATCGACTATGCCCTGGTTGTGATCGATGCCGGTCGGGGCATCGGCAACGGCCATCTCGTTCCAGGCGGTCCGGTGCGTGCGCCGCTGCGCACCCAGCTTATCTATGCCTCCGCTCTTTTGAAGGTCGGCGAGGGCAATGCCGCCGATCGCGTTGTTCGCCTGGCGGCAAGGGCCGGAAAGCCTTTCTTTTCTGCAGGCGTCAGAGTGCGCGGGCAGGAAGATTTGCGCGGCCTCAACGTGCTTGCCTTCGCCGGCATCGCCGATCCGGCCAAGTTCTTCCGCACGGTGGAAGCCCTCGGAGCGAATATTGCCGTCCGACGCAGCTTTGGAGATCATGAACATCCCGGCGACGACGAGGTTTCCGACATGCTCGACATAGCCTCGCGTGAAGGGCTGGAGATCGTCACCACGTCGAAAGATTATGTCCGTCTCATCGGACATCATGGCCGCGCCGACGAATTGCTGCAGCGTTGCAGAGTGATCGAGATCGACATGGTCTTTGCCGATCCGCACGCGCCGGGATTGATCATCGACAGGGCGATTGCGGCAGCCCGCGAGCGCTGCTTGCGGGAAAAGCGCGGCGGCAAGGCCGGTTGAAATACTGCAGGCTATTCGGCGAGAAAATCAGCGTTTCTGATTGGGAAGCGCGCCGGCGCGCTTTTCAGCTTCGAGCGAGGTGATCACGTCGGCGTATGGCTCTTGCCGGGCAACGCTCCAGTAGCGCAGCTCATCGAGCGCGATATGCTTGCCGGTCATGGCGCAGACGACATAGGAGCCAGGCATCAGGATCTGGAAATCGCCGTCGAGATAGCGAATCTTCGCCTCACGGTTTCCATGTCCTTCAAAAAGATTCATCTGATGCCGTCCTTGATCTCTGTCATCTGTTTGCCATACCGCACTACAGCGGCGCGCGTCAAATATGACGCGCAAAGATCGCTGCAGCGGCATTTCGAAGCCAGTTCGCTTCAGCTGCGTCCGAACAGCCGCTCGATGTCCGCAAGCTTCAACTCTATATAGGTCGGCCTGCCGTGATTGCACTGGCCGGAGCCGGGCGTCGCCTCCATTTGCCGCAACAGTGCATTCATCTCTTCCGAGCGCAGACGCCGGCCAGAGCGCACCGAACCGTGGCAGGCCATGGTCGCCGCGACATATTCCAGCTTGGCGGCAAGACCCGAGGCCGTGTCCCATTCGGCGATCTCGTCCGCGAGTTGCCGGACAAGACCTTGCGCATCCACCTCGCCGAGCAAGGCCGGCGTCTCCCGCACGGCAACGGCACCGGGGCCGAAGCGCTCGATGGCGAGGCCAAGCTCGCCGAGCTCTTCGGCAAACGCCATCAGCCGGTCGCAATCTTCCTCCGACAGGTCGATGATCTCCGGAATGAGCAGGGCCTGCGAGGACAGGCGTTTCGAGTGCAGGGCCTTGCGCATGGCCTCGAAAACCAGTCGTTCATGTGCGGCATGCTGATCGACGATGACAAGCCCGTTTTCCGTCTGGGCGACGATATAGTTCTCATGCAATTGAGCGCGGGCGGCACCCAGCGGAAAACGAGAGGGTTCCTCGGCTCGCATCGGTTCTCCCGGCGGTTCCGCACGTGCCGTGGGTACGGCAAGCCCGTCGAAGGCGGCCTGCGGTCTTTCCGTAAATCCGTAGCCCGCCATTGCCGGCGTTCTCTCATAGGGCCGGGATGGCGAAGTCTCCGGCGTCCAGGGGACGGTTGCCGGCGAAGGGCGCCAGCCCGGTTGGAATCCCGAACGCCCGGCGGTGAAGGCGCGCAGCATGCCATCCGCTCCGGTCGTCGCGGCCCGGTCGCCTTCGCGCGACAGGGCTTCGCGGACCGCGCCGACGATCAGGCCGCGCACGAGACCAGGATCTCTGAAGCGCACATCGGATTTTGCCGGATGCACGTTGACGTCGACCAGCGCCGGATCGAGCGTCAGGGAAAGCACGGCGACAGGATAGCGGCCGGAGGGAATGGTCTCGGCATAGGCGCCGCGGATCGCCGACAGGATCAGCTTGTCCTGCACCGGCCGGCCGTTGACGAAGGCATATTGATGGGCGGAATTGCCGCGATTGAAGGTCGGCACGCCGGCAAAACCGGTGAGACCGACATCCTCGCGCACGGCATCGAGCGCAATGGCGTTGTCCTTGAATTCGGCCCCGAGCACCTGCGCCATGCGGGCGAGATGATCGTCGCCGGTTGCGGGAAATTCGAGCGTCGAGCGGTCGGTTCCCGACAGAACGAAGCGCACGCGCGGAAAGGCGATCGCCATGCGCTTGACGACCTCGGTGATCGCGGCGGCTTCCGCCTTCTCGGTCTTCAGGAACTTCAGGCGGGCGGGCGTCGCAAAGAACAAGTCGCGCACCTCCACGATCGTGCCGGGATTGGCAGCCGCCGGGCGCAGATGCAGAACCTTGCCGCCGGCAACCGCGATCTCGGCGCCGCCGGCGGCACCTGCCCGGCGGCTTGCGATCGAAAGCTTCGCCACGGAGCCGATGGAGGGCAGGGCTTCGCCGCGGAAGCCGAGGGTGCGAATGTCTTCCAGCGTTTCGTTGATCTTCGAGGTGCAGTGGCGCCGGACGGCAAGCTCCAGATCCGCCTCTTCCATGCCGGAGCCGTTGTCCGTTACACGCAGCAGCGCCTTGCCGCCGCCTGCCGTGGCAATCTCGATGCGCGTGGCGCCGGCGTCGAGCGCGTTTTCGATCAACTCCTTGGCAGCGCTTGCCGGGCGCTCGATGACTTCGCCGGCGGCGATCTGATTGATCAATGTTTCGGAGAGTTGCTTGATGGCCATGGCATCATTGTCGTGGATTCGTGGCGGTGTGGAAAGAGGAAAGGCGATTCTCCGGCCGTGATCCACCCGTTTCCGTCCGGTGCTCCGTTTAAGAAATTTAATCAATGTTTAAGGGAATAATGACAGGTTGCGGGCAGAGAAACTTGAAATGACCGCGAGTGGCGCGTTTCGTGCATGCTGACGGCTCTTGATGGCAGGTTGGTGGCCATCAATCTACAAGGAGCCAGGCGCCATCTGCTTCAAGTATCAAGGCCAGCATGCAATTTTCACGAATTTGCCGCGCAGAACGAATGTTGCGCTGTCTGCTTATCGTGTTGTGAAACTGGTTGAGTGTAGGAATCGGACGAATGACTGCCGAGATTGACAAGGCAGCTTTGGCAATGATGACTGCTGATGCGCCTTTTGGCGGCAATCTGCAGGCGATGTTCTTCGACGCTTTCTGCGATGGTCTTTCCAGTGCTTTCCTTGCCTATGACAAGAATGATCAGCTGCTGTTCGCCAGCCGCCAGATTTTGAATTTCTTCCCGATCCAGCCGGACTTCCTGCAACCCGCGACGAGGCTTCGCGATTTTCTGGGCGCCGTCTTCGACACGGGCGTGCGCTATCAGAGACACCAGAGCAAGACGGCCGCCAACCGTGACGAATGGGTCTCGCAGCGCATAGCCTCGCATTGGCGCGAACGTTTCGAGACGACGGAACATTTTACGGACGACCGCTGGGTGCGCATCATCAAGCGGCGGCTGCCGTCGGGCATCGGCTTCTGCATCATGTCAGACGTTTCCGAAGTGAAGAAGCGGGAGGAGCAGTGGCGCGTCGACATGGAGCGCGCACAGCTCACCGAGGATATCCTCGACAACCTGCCCTTCCCGGTTTTCGTCAAGGACCAGAACCTCGTCTATGTTGCTGTCAACAGGGCATTCTGCGACAAGTATCAGACTGCGGCGGATGAAGTGCGCGGTCGCAAGAGCATCGATATCTTCTCCACCGACCTTGCCCATCGCTTTCACGAGAGCGACCTGCATGTCATGGAAACCGGCGAGATGTCGATCACGCGGCAGCGCCAGATCGCCCGCGACGGCATCGAACGCGATATCGTCACCCGCAAGCAGCGCATCGGCAAACCCGGCCGCTATTTCCTGATCTGCACCATGCAGGATCTGCCCAAGGATGGCAGCGATTTCGACGAGTTCGCCCTCGCATCGAACATCAAGGAAAACAGCGATCGCTCCTATCGCCGGGCCTATGTTCCCCTAGCCGCCCTGCAGACCATTTCGCGCCGCCCGGCCGCCATGGAAACCTTCGTCCCGGAGAATTTCAGCGGCCGTAAGGTTCTGGTCGTCACTGCCGATTTTGCCGCCGAAACCGCAGCCTTGAAGACGCTCAGGAAATACGGTTTCGAGGCCTGCGTCGTTCACAACGAGAACGAAGAGGCGGCGTTTCTGGATGTGGCAAGCGCGCATGGCGTCAAGATCGATCTTGTCATCGTCGACAACCAGCTCGGCAAGCGAGGAATAGAGCTGGCCGAGCGGCAGAACCTCGGCGCGCTGTCGCTGGATGGTTCGCAGCTTGCTACGGAGCTTCCCTTCCTGATCGCGCGTCATTTCAACCGAAATATCCGCGGTGAACTCGGCGATATCATGGAGCAGGGGCTCGTGTCCGAATGGCGGCGCGCAACCGGGGAGGAACGCCGCGCGCAGGTCCTGGTTGCCGAGGACAATGACATCAACCAGATCGTCTTCTCGCAGATCCTTGAGGGATTGGGATACAGCTATGCCATCGCTGCAAGCGGCGACGAAGCCGTGCGGCTGTGGCAGGAGCACCGTCCTGAATTGATCCTGATGGACATTTCGCTGCCGGGTCTGAACGGATTCGAAGCCGCCCGGCTGATCCGCGGCGCGGAAATGGGCAGCGGCTCCCACACACCGATCATCGGCGTTCTGACGCAGGCCTTCGAGCGGGATCGCAAGGAATGCACCGAGGTCGGCATGGACGACGTCATCCTGAAGCCGGTCAGTCCCGATATCATCGAGACGGTATTCCAGAAATTCATGCGCAACGCTCTGAAGGCGCAAAACAGATAGATATTATAATCACAACAGTTCCGACCGTAAGTTATTGCTGGCATTGATTGACTGTCGCCCCGCCATTTTTTGTTAAGACTTCCCCGTCATGCTTTTTCCCGGGTGGAGAAAAGGTCGGAAACAAATATGAAATCGACTGAAACGCTGCCGGGGCCGGCCAATCAGGAGCCGCGAGCAATCGCTTACACGGATCCGCTCACCGGATTGGGCAATCGCCATCGCATGCGCGAACGGGCGCGCGCGCTTTCGCTCGAGCGCGCCGGAGATCCTGCGCCTTTTACCATCGGGATTGTCAATCTGGATGCCTTCAAGCCGATCAATGACCTGTTCGGCGTCGATGCCGGCGACGAAATACTCTGCCAGGTCGCACATCGTCTCAAGGCCTGCATTCCGGATGGCGCGATGGTGACGCGTCATGACGGCGACGAATTTGCCTTCGTCCTGCCGCTGGTTTTCGAACGCGTCGGCGCAGAAAAATTCGGGCAGATGATCCGCGAAGTACTGTCCGCGCCCTACGATCTCGGCGATCGCAACGTTCGCCTTTCCGCATCCTTCGGTTTTGCCATCCACCCGTTCGCCGGGGAGAAGTTCGAGGACCTCCTCAAGAGTGCGGATACCGCGCTCTATCGCTCGAAGCGCCGCGGCCGGGGCCAGATCACCGTCTATTCGAGGGAGATCGCGCAGGAGATGAAGCGTGCGACGCAGCTTGAACAGGCACTGCGCAATGCCATCATTTCCGATGCCATCGACGTGCATTTCCAGCCGATCGTCTCGCTCTCCAATAACATGGTTCTCGGCTTCGAGGCCCTGGCGCGTTGGAGCGATCCGGATCTCGGCTTCGTTTCGCCAGCCGTTTTCGTACCGCTTGCCGAGGAGCGCGGCTTCATCGACGCACTTTCCGAAACGCTTCTGCGCAAAGCGGCGGAGGCGGCGCTCTCCTGGCCGCGCGAGCTTTTCCTGTCCTTCAATCTGTCCTCCGCGCAGCTGATGGATCCCGGCACCAGCAGCAGCGTTCTCGCCATTCTCGCGCGTGCCGGCCTGGACCCGCATCGTCTCGAACTCGAAATCACCGAAACTGCGGTCGTGAGCTCGGCCGATACTGCCCATCGCATCATTGCGGACCTGCGCGCGGCCGGCGTTCGCATTTCCCTTGATGATTTTGGCACTGGCCAATCCAGTCTCGGGCGCCTGCGCGAGTTCAGTTTCGACAAGGTGAAGATCGACCGGGCCTTCGTCTCGCGCATGAATTCTGATCGGACGTCCGAGCACATCATCAAGGCGGTTCTCGCCATGTGCGAGGGGCTGGAGCTGCGCGTCGTCGCGGAAGGCATTGAGGAACGTGCCGAAGCGGCGAAGCTGAAGGCGCTGGGTTGCGCCATGGGACAAGGGTATTATTTCGGAAAACCCGCAGATGGCGCTGCAACGCTTCGCTATCTGCAGACACACTATTTCGAAGCCGGCAACGAACGCGAGATCGCTTAGCTGCCTTCAGGAAAGGCGCGCGGTTTTCCGCTGCGGATTGCCTGAAAACAACGAGATAGAGCGGCTCTAGGATCCTGCGAAGAGCTGAACCGCTCCCTCATCCTGAAATCGCGAATGCCGCGGCCTGTAAAGGCCGCAGCTTCTGCATTTCGCCTGACCAATAGCTTATTTGTTGGTCGACGACGTTGTCGTGCTGTCCGTTGCCGGCGTGGTCGATGTGCCGGCCGAGCTTGCCGCCTTGTCGGAAGCCTGCATCGCAAGCGTCTTGAACTCCGGCGCGGCCTTCAGCGCGTCTGCCGTCTCGGTGGTCGTCAGCTTGATGGTGCCATCCTGGGGATTCTGGGCGGCGCTGATCTTGTCGAAGGGAACGGCGACATTCTTCTGACCCATGCCAAGGAAGCCGCCGACACCGACGACTGCGGCGATAACACCGCCCTGCTTCTGCAGGATCAGGTCGTTAATGCTGCCGATGCTTTCGTTCTGACCGTTATAGACCGATTGGCCCATATAGGTCTTGGCGCTGATCTGATCGGCCGACTGCATGGTCAGATAGCCGCCGGATGGCTGCGACCCCGTCGCTGGGGCGGGTGCCTGAGCGTTTTTCTGGGGCGTGGAATTATCCGGCTTCGCAGCGCCCGGTGTTGCCGGAGCAGACTGCGTCAGCGGTGCATTGTTGTTGCCTGTACCCCCGTTCGACGGCTGCTGCGCCTGCGCGAAGGCCATGGGCGAAAGCACGGATGCAGTTGCGAAGATTGCGCCTGCGGCGACGGAGGTGAAGAGTTTCCCAGTCATCGTGAACCTACCTTTCATTCTGATGGGCACACTTAATCACACGCGCATGCTTACCAGCGCGAGTGGAACCTTGTGGTGCCGACCGTTATCGTATCGGTCGTAGGAGCAATGGCTCAGGTAGGTTTTGGTTCCGTCAAAAGTTGCAGAAAGTCGCGTCGCATGGCGCGGAAGATGACGGAATGCCGCGTGAAGTCAGAGAATTAGCGCTTCGCGAAACAACCGGAAAGATTGCTGGGATAACGACGGCAATTCAATGCGGGTTTCAATTTCCCGCGCGGCCGGATGTCTTCCGAGCTTGCATTATCCGCCGAAAACAATGCCGCCTTCAGCGTCTGTCGTCTGAAGGCGGCATTCAATCAAAGCTTGTATGGAGGGTCGAAAACGCCTTTCACCGTCAAGCCGAGTTCCAGAAGAGCGCCGGCCTGCGGCTGCATGGACCGGGCTTCCTCATCCAGCCCTTCCCAGGCGGTCGTCACGGCCAGCCGGTCCGCATTCTTGCCGATGAAGGCCGGGCAGGAAGGCTGCATGGCGGGCACGCGAAAGCGCTCGATGCGCAGGCCGTCCGGGCTGTATTTGTCGACGAAGCCGGAGCCCCAGCGGGCGTTCCAAATATAGCCGTCCGCGTCGCAGACCGAGCCGTCGAGGCCGCCGGGGTCTTCCATGCTGTCGACCATGACGATCGGCTCGCCGGTCGGAAGCCCCGTCTGGGGGTCGACGAGCACGCGCATGAGCTGGCTGACGCGGGTGTCGGTGAAGTATCCGATCGTGCCGTCGGGCGAGAAGCAGATGGAATTCGGGATGCTGATCTGATCGAAGATCTTGGTGACCTTGCCGCCGGCGACATGATAGATCGCGCCTGCCTGCATCTCGGCGCGCTTGCCCATGGTGCCGATCCAAAGCGATCCGGAAATATGCGTGCGCCCGTCATTGGAGCGGTTCTCGGGCTTGTCGGCTTCGATGGCCGTATAGAAGCTCAGCTCGCCGGTCGCGACGTCGCGAAGGAACAGGCCCTGTTCGGTGGCGAGCATCTGCCGTTCCGCATCGACGCGGGCCAGCACGCTTGCCATCATCGGCAGCTCGTGAATCTGTTTCTTGCCGGTCGGCAGATGCAATTCGTGCAGTTCCTTGCCGAGGATATTGAACCACCAGACGGTGTCCGTATCCGGATCGTAAGTCGGGCCTTCTCCCAGGACGGACGAGGTGTTGCAGAGAATATTCCCCTGAAAATCATGAATATCCGTCATAGATCAGGCTCCTCTGGCTGCATCATAGGCATAAATGGTGACCTTGGCGCGTTCGGCAACCTCGGCCGCCGTCATTCCCGGCTTGTAGAGGCTGGTGCCGAGACCGAAGGCGAGGATGCCTGCCTTGGTGTAGTCGGCGAAATTCTGGTCCGAAACCCCGCCGACCGCCGCGACGAGAAGTTCCGGCGGCAGCACCGCGCGGATGGCTGTAATGCCGGAAGCGCCGAGCACGCCGGCGGGGAAGAATTTGAGGCCGGTGGCACCCGCACGGGCGGCCGAAAGCGCTTCCGTGGCGGTAAACACGCCCGGCATCGTCACCATGCCCTTGTCACGCGCGCGGCTGATCACCGCAGGCTCCACATTCGGCGTCACCAGCAGCTTGCCGCCGGCGCCATCGAGCCTGTCGACGTCTTCGATCGTCAGCACGGTGCCGGCGCCGATCAGGCAATTCGCCGGCGCCATCCTAGCGGCGATCTCGATGGAGCGGAACGGATCCGGCGAATTCAGCGGGATCTCGATTGCCATGAAGCCGTTTTCGATCAGCGCGCCGACGATATCGGCCGTTTCGTCCGGCTTGATGCCGCGAAGAATGGCAATGAGCGGGCGCTCCATGGGCGGGAAGGGGATGCGGGTCGTCATCAGTTCTTGCCTTCTTTCTTGAACCAGATCGCTTCGGCCGCGGCGGAAAGTCCGCGGCGGACGGCGGCATCGGCGTCGATGGTCTTGCAGGTGAGGGATAGGGCGCGGAACGCATCCTCGTAGAGAGCCCGCAGGCGGCCGGAGGCGACGAGTGTGATGGCCGCATTCTGCCCGGCGGAAGCAAGCGCGCCGGCGATTTCCGCGCCGATCAATGTGCCTGATATCAGCGCCTGCGCGCCGGCCGCAGTCAACCCGTTCAGAAGCTGGCCGGAGCGGGCCGTGAACAGCAGATTGGTAACGAGGGCCGGCTTGTCCAGAGCCGCGTTGAGGGCGGCTTCGAATGCCTTCACATCGGCGGGCATGTCGGCAGCGCCGGCAACGGCGTGCGACAGAATGCTGTGCTTGGTAATGACATCGAAGAGCTCGCCGGTCATGAAGGTGGAGAAGCCCGTCACCTGGCCGTCAAGTACGCGCACCCATTTCGAATGTGTTCCTGGCATGCAGACGAGTTGTTCGCCCTTGGCATCGGCGGCAATCGCGCCGAGCAACTGCGTTTCCTCGCCGCGCATGACGTCAGGCGCTTGCTGGCTGCGCTGCGCCAGACCCGGCAGGATGCGAACGTCGCGCGTCTGTTCCGGCACGGTGACGGCGGCCGTCAGAATGGCGGCGAGCGAGGTCGGCGTATCGATATATCCGGCTTCCACCCAGCCCTGGCGCGCTCCGGCCATACCGCAGACGATGACGGGAATGGTATCCGGCGCCGATACGGCGTCGAGATGCGTCTGCAGAACCCTGGCGAAGCCGGTTTGGGCCGCCGTGGTCATGCCTTCGCCGCTGCGGCGCTCCGAAAGAATACTGCCGTCTTCACCGATCAGCCACAGCCGGAAACTGCTGGTGCCCCAGTCCACCGCGACATATGCGGGTTTCGTCATGAGAAATGCTCCAAGTCTTAGGTCAGAAATCTCAAGGTCAGAAGATGCCGCCATCGACAGTGATGGCCTGTCCAGTCATAGCGCCCGAGCAGTCGGAGGCCAGGAACAGCACCGGCCCGACCAGATCTTGGGCGTTCAGCACGCGTTTCAGACATTGCCGGTCGATCATCTTGTCCATGCCATCCTCGGTTAGCCACAGATCGAGCTGCCGCTGCGTCACGATCATGCCGGGCAGAACGGCGTTGACGCGGATATTCTCAGGCCCGAAGCGTCCGGCAAAGCTCTTGGTCAGCCCGATGACGCCGGACTTCGCGCTGGCGTAGGAGGACAGCAGCGGCGGATTCATCTTGAAAGCGATGGAGGAGAAATTGATGATCGCGCCGCCGCCGGCAGCCCGCATGCCGGGTGCAGCCGCCTGCGAGACGAAGAAGACCTGTTTCAGATTGATCGCCTGATTATTGTCCCAATATTCCTCGGTCGTGCTATCGATATCGTGTCGGTCGTCCCAGGCCGCGTTGTTGATGAGCACGCGGATCGCCCCGAGATCGGACTCGACCGCTGCAACCGTGCTTTTGATCGCGCCGACATCACGCAGATCGGCATGGTAAAAGGTAACGGGATGGGCCGATTGGTCTGAAAGCTTAGCCGCCAATGCCTTGCTGAGCTCCTCGGCGATATCGATGAAGGCGACCTTTGCGCCCTGTTTCGCGAAGGCTTCCACGAGGCTTGCGCCGATGCCGGAACCGCCGCCGGTGACGAGGACGGTGCGGTCTTTCAGATCGGGAAATTGCGCCTGAATATCGGCCAAGGTGTCTCCTCCCGGACTCATAGAAAGTTCCATTATTTGGAACATAATTTGACTATATGGAATTATCGGACTACCGTCTCATCGTGTCAAG
The DNA here is from genome assembly GCA_900468625.1 of Hyphomicrobiales bacterium. GTDB lineage: Bacteria > Pseudomonadota > Alphaproteobacteria > Rhizobiales > Rhizobiaceae > Rhizobium. The sequence continues at coordinate 109,327 of UBUL01000023.1, read as the reverse complement.
GATAGAACATGGTGCCGAAAAGTGTGATCGGTTTTCGCACGACATGCACTACTTCTTCGATCCAAAACCATCCGGCTCTAGCGCCGCTCTGCCAGAGAGAAATGAATGAACGAGGATATGGGTTCAGAGGGCGGAAAAAATAAAGTCCGCCGCGATCGGGAAACCGGAACGCTGGGAAAACTCGTCTCCCTGCTCGATCTCGTAGCGCTCGCCGACGGTCCGATGCGTTTCACCGACATTCTCACGTCCTCGGATCAGCCGCGGGGCACGCTGCATCGGCAATTATCGCACCTCGTCGAAGAAGGGCTTCTGGAGGTCGATCGCGACGGGCGTTATCTGATCGGCCTCAGACTCCTGACATTCGCATCGCGCAGCTGGGCGCGCAATGAGTTCCGCGCCGTTGCCGAACCGCATTTGCATCGCCTGCAGGAATATACCGGTGAAACCGTCCATCTCGGCGTCCTGCGCGGCGCTGAGGTCATCTATCTCGACAAGGTGGAAGGCCGCCAGTCCGTGCGGATGTATTCCCAGATCGGCAATGCATCCCCTGCCTACTGCACCGGTGTCGGCAAGGCCGCTCTCTCCGCGCTCGACGAAGCAGAGCTTGCAGCGAGGATCTCGGGCTTCGAATTTCGCCTCTATACCGAGCATACGCTCCGCGGTCCTGCCGAATTACTCTCCGATATCGCTGCAATCAGGGCGCGGGGCCATGCCTTCGATCTCGAAGAGCACGAAAGCGGCATATGCTGCGTGGCCGCCCCGATCCGCTCGGATGATGGTGACATGCTGGCCGGCGTCTCGGTGACCGGGCCGGCCTATCGCGTCACGCCCCAGAAGTTGCAGGCATGGGCGCCGTTGGTGGTTGCGGCGGCCGATTCGATCATGATGGACATGCGCAATCGCATGGGGCCAAAGCGTTGATCCGATAAATCTCTCGCGCCGGCTCTTCGAAACCCGCCTGCCTCCTTGATTCTGAAGCCAGCGCCGGGCCTTGGCCAAATTGCTCGTTCATCTGGAATTTTACTGTTGAGATATGCGCAAGAGCTGCCATTATCTCCCGGTGATTATTGGAATCCTGCAGGATTCGGCGAGTTGCGAGAGGACATGATAGTAACGAGCGTTATTGCGGTCACGATTTTGAAAAATTTATATTTTATCGAGCGCCTTGTATCGGCGCCGGTACGATAATCGTGAGGGGCAAGAGACGGAAGTTTCGTATTTTTTCCCTCTTTTACATAAAGAAGACTGGTGATGGCGGCATTGATACAAGCGGGAATGTCCCCTCGTGGCGAGGATTTTATCGAGGAAATCAGCAGACTTAAAACGCAGTTCGATGTGTTTCGCTTCATGAAGGGCGTAACGGAGGTCTATCGTTGCCGGGCCTTCATGGTACTCAACCTGCCGCCGATCACGTCCCACGACCTGCAGAGCAACTCGGTGATCAACAATTGGCCGGCCGAACTTCTATCGATCTACGATCAGGAAAGCCTGCTGTCGACCAGCCCCGTCTTGCAGCGTCTGCGCGGTTCCACGCTGCCCTTTCTTTATGAGGTGGCGGCAAATCCCAATCGCGAGGAGAGCAAGTCGCAGCTCGTCGTAGCTCTGTTTGAACGCTTTCGCATGACGCGTTTCATCTATTTGCCGACCCATGACGCCTCCGGCCTTCGTGGCGCGGTCTCGCTGGCCGGCGACCGCGACCTTTTTTCGACCGACGAGATCAAGGACCTTTTCTATATCGCAATCCACGTTTTCGATCGGCTTGCGGAAATCCGCAGCCTCGATGTACGGATCGTCGATGCCCTCACCGACAGGGAAATCGACTGCCTGAACTGGACGGCGGCCGGAAAGACGAGCGCGGAAATCGCCGAGATACTTGCGCTCTCGGAACATACGGTCAATCACTACCTGAACAGAGCTACCAAGAAGCTCGACACGGTCAACCGTACGCAGGCCGTTGCCAAGGCCTTGCGTGTGGGCTTGATCAAGTAAAGCTCCATTCCGGCCGCATCTTCGTTTGCCCTTCGGCTTCCGTGCATGTCGATGACCGAGATTCAGGCAACTGATGAGTGATTTTTGTGCGTTGCGAATAAAATAGGATGAGCGTTTGCTGTCCCTGATTTGCCCATTTGACCTCTTGAATCTTCAACGGCTTGAAATCAAACGATCTTTTCAAGTTTTTCTAAATTGGCACGCTTCCTGCTTGTTAAATGGCAGAGGTCCAGAGGGGACTTTGATAACAGCGCCGATGAACGTGCGCGGATCAGATGACCGTCGCCGATGCCTTCGCCATAGCTTCTCCAGGCAAAGGCGTTGGCGGCGGTTGTTGCTTATTTGACACGCCCAGCAAGATCGAAGGCGCGGGTGAGGCGATTTTCATGTCCCTGCCCTATTCCTTTCGGACCGTTGCTCTATGTCGGCCGGCGAAACGTCTTCCCCTGATTGGGAGCGTGTTGCGGCTGGTGGGGTCATAGATGGACCCGGCGGACCTGCCGGCCGCAACGAAGGCGTTTTTTATCGGCACATCCCGATTTCGTTTGGCGAAGTCCTGCCGCTCCACTATCTAAACCGGAAAGATTTCGAGAAGCCTGCGGCATGGGCCGGGCTTTGCGCGAGATAGTGCAGCGAGGATGGAATGGCAGGCATCACCAAAGAGCAGGTGCTGGAAACGTTGAAGACGGTTCGCGGCCCGGACCTGGAGCACAACATCGTCGAACTCGGCATGGTGTCGGATGTTTTCATCTCCGATGGCAAGGTCTATTTTTCCATCACTGTTCCCGCCGAGCGCGCAAAGGATCTGGAGCCGCTGCGCCTTGCGGCCGAGCGGGTCATCAAGGAATTGCCTGGTGTCAAGGGCGCTCTGGTCGCCCTGACGGCCGACAAGAAGGCTGGTGCCCCTGCGGCCCGGCCGGCGCCCGCGCCGGCTGCTCCGCACGGCCATTCCCATCCGCACGCCCCGCAGCAGCCGCCCCGCAGCGCCAAGATCGGCGTTCCCGGCGTCAAGGCCATCATCGCCGTCGCCTCGGGCAAGGGGGGCGTCGGCAAATCGACGACGGCGGTCAATCTGGCGCTGGGCCTGCTTGCCAACGGCCTACGCGTCGGCATTCTGGATGCCGATATCTACGGCCCCTCGATGCCGCGCCTCCTGAAGATTTCCGGACGGCCGACCCAGATCGACGGCCGCATCATCAATCCCATGGAGAATTACGGCCTCAAGGTCATGTCGATGGGTTTTCTCGTCGAGGAGGAGACCGCGATGATCTGGCGCGGGCCGATGGTGCAGTCCGCCCTGCTGCAGATGCTGCGCGAGGTCGCCTGGGGCGAGCTTGACGTGCTTGTCGTGGACATGCCGCCCGGCACGGGCGACGTGCAGCTCACGATGGCGCAGCAGGTGCCGCTTGCCGGCGCTGTCATTGTTTCAACTCCGCAGGATCTGGCGCTGATCGATGCGCGCAAGGGCCTGAACATGTTCCGCAAGGTCGAGGTGCCCGTTCTCGGTATCGTCGAGAATATGAGCTATTTCATCGCCCCGGATACGGGCGCACGCTATGACATCTTCGGCCACGGCGGCGCGCGCAAGGAAGCCGAGCGCATCGGCGTGCCTTTCCTCGGCGAGGTACCGCTGACCATGGGCATCCGCGAAACTTCGGATGCCGGTACGCCGCTCGTCGTCGCCGAGCCGGACGGAGTGGTGGCCGGAATATATCGCGAGATCGCGGCTAACGTCTGGAAGCAAGTGATCGGCTCGCCGCAGCGAGCGGCGCCGGCGATCGTGTTCGAATAATTCATAAAGGCACGCCGGCTTTCCGTATAGTGGCGGATTGTCTTGCCGGCATCCTGTGCTATGACTTCGCTGGATTAGCCAAGCTGCGGTGAAAGCGCGCGATGAAGAGGTTGTGACTTGATTCTTTGCGAGCTTTGCTGCATATGCGCCGCCTGCGTGGAACCGGTCGGTCGTTTCCGATGACCGCTCTCCGGCGAACGGCGGTCTTATTTCGTCCGAGCAGGTGGCCTCGCCGGAACGGACGAAGGATTGGTACAGCAGCGCAATGGAACGTGAAGACGGATTCCCAGCCGGACAGGCGGGATACGACCGGGGTTTTATGAGCTTCTTTCATTGGCCATTGGCGGGATTGCCGCAAGTGCGCGCAAAGCGCCTTGGCTTCGGCCTTGTTCGTACCGCTGCAGGAGCAAGCAGTTGATAACTGCCTATTGCTCAGACCAGAAGCCGCTTGAGCTTCCCGATCTATCGGCCGCCGACCGGCTGCCCGACGATGCCGTCTGGATCGACATGATCGATCCCTCGCGTGAAGAGGAAGCCGGTATCGAGCGCCTGCTTGGGCTCGAAGTGCCGACGCGCGAGGACATGAAAGATATAGAACCGTCCAGCCGCCTCTATATCGAGAAAGGCTCCGTTTTCCTGACGGCCTCGCTGATATGGAAAGCGGACACCAATCTGCCGATGCTGACCGATGTCGCCTTCATCCTGACGGGCAATCGGCTGGTCACGATCCGCTATGCGAAGCCGAAATCCTTTGCGCTGTTCATCGCCGCTCTGCAACGCATCCCGCCGGAGCGCCGCACCGGCGTCGCGCTCCTCGCCAAGCTTCTTGAAACCATCGTTGACCGCACCGCGGAGGTGCTTGAACAAGCGGCTGCCGGTATCGATATATTGTCGGTGCATGTGTTCGGCGATCGCGTGAAGAAGATCCGCCGTCCGTCGAATTATCTGGAAGAAAAGCTCAAGGATATCGCAGGCTATCACCGTACGATCAGCAAGGTACGCGACAGCCTGAGTTCGCTTTCCCGGTTGCTGACCTTTCTCCATACCATCCCCGCCATGCAGCAGGACCATGAGGCTAGGGGACTGTGCCGCAACGTCTCGAGGGATGTTCAATCGCTGTCGGAGCACGCATCGTTTGTCGCAGGAAACATCACCTTCCTGCTCGATGCCTCGCTCGGACTGATCAATATAGAGCAGAACGCCATCATCAAGATCTTTTCGATCGCTTCCGTGGTGTTCCTGCCGCCGACGCTCGTGGCATCCGTCTATGGCATGAATTTCGAGCATATGCCCGAACTGCATTTTGCCTACGGCTACCCGACATCGCTGTTGCTGATGGTGGTTTCCGCCATCGTTCCGTTTTTCTTTTTTCGCTGGAAAGGCTGGCTCTGAGAGTCTAGGGATCCTGAATGTCTAACGAAACCCATCATTCTCCCGACGGGAAAATGGACGCTCGCAAGCTCGCCTTCCTCGCCCTTGGTTCGATCGGCGTGGTTTATGGCGATATCGGCACAAGCCCGCTCTATGCCTTTCGCGAAGCATTGAAGCCCGTGGCCGCCGACGGTCTGACGCGCGGCGAAGTCATCAGCGTCATCTCGCTGATGTTCTGGACGCTGACGATCATCGTCACCATCAAATATGTCCTTTTTCTGCTCCGTGCAGACAATGACGGCGAAGGCGGCACGCTCTCGCTGCTGGCGCTGTTGATGAAGACGGCAAACGGCCATACCGCCGTCCTGATGCTGCTGGGTCTGCTGGGTGCCGCGCTCTTCCTCGGCGACGCGATGATCACGCCCGCGCTTTCGGTTCTCTCTGCGGTCGAAGGTCTGAAGCTCGTAACGCCGGAGCTGTCTGACTATATCGTGCCCATATCGGTCGCGATCATGGCGCTGCTTTTCGCAATCCAGTCGCATGGCACCGGCGCAGTCGCTCGTTTCTTCGGTCCGATCATGGCCCTCTGGTTCATCGTCATCGGCCTTGCCGGCATCATGCACATTTCCGATGATTTCAGCATCCTGGCCGCACTCAATCCCTGGTATGCGGTCAGCTTCCTCATAAGGGAAGGTTTTCTCGGCATCGTCGTTCTGGGTGCGGTGTTCCTGACCGTGACGGGTGCGGAAGCCCTCTATGCCGATCTCGGCCATTTCGGCCGCCGCCCAATCCAGTGGGCCTGGTTTGTGATTGTGTTTCCGTCGCTGGCCTTGAATTATCTCGGTCAGGGTGCGCTCGTACTGCGCAACCCCACGGCCATGTCCGATCCGTTCTTCCTGATGTATCCGCACTGGGCGATCCTGCCGGTGGTCATTCTCGCCACTCTCGCGACGATCATCGCCAGCCAGGCTGTCATCACAGGCGCCTTCTCGCTCACGCGCCAGGCAATTCATCTGGGCTTCCTGCCGCGCATGGAAATTCTGTTCACGTCGGAGACCAATACCGGCCAGATCTTCCTGCCGTCGGCCAATGCCGTGCTGTTTTTCGGCGTCATCTTCCTGGTCTTGAGCTTCAAGACCTCGGATGCGCTGGCGACGGCCTACGGTATTTCCGTGACAGGCGCGATGGTCGTCACCACGATCATGGCTTTCGAATTCGTGCGCGTTCGCTGGAATTGGACGCTGCCGATGGCGGTCGCCGTGCTGACGCCGCTGCTGCTGCTGGAACTCGTCTTCCTCGGCGCCAACCTTCTGAAGATCCATGACGGCGGCTACGTTCCGGTCACGATCGCAACGGCCTTCACCGTCGTCATGTGGACCTGGCGGCGCGGCACCGCGATTCTCATGGAAAAGACGCGCCACACCGATATCCCGCTGTCGTCCTTCGTCAGCTCGATCGAGCGCAAGAGTGATCATTCGCCCGCGCACGTGCCCGGCACGGCGATCTTCCTCACCAGCGATCCCGAATCCGCACCGGCAGCGCTGCTGCATAATCTGAAGCACAACCACGTCCTGCACGACAAGAACGTCATCCTGACGATCCGTACCACCAACAAGCCGCGCGTCGCACAGGAGGACCGTTACTCCGTCGAAAAAGTTTCCGAGCGCTTCTCGCGCGTGGAGCTGCGCTTCGGCTTCATGGAATCGCAGAACGTCTCGCAGGCCTTGGCGACCCTGCGCAAGACGGGCCTGAAGTTCGACATCATGTCGACCTCTTTCTATCTCGGGCGCCGCAAACTGGTGCCGGATGCGAAATCCGGCATGCCGCACTGGCAGGACCGGCTCTACATCGCGCTTGCCAATGCAGCGACCGACCCGTCGGACTATTTCCGACTGCCGGCCAACCGCGTGGTGGAACTGGGCTCGCACGTCATCATCTGACGCGGATGTTTCTGCTGTTTGCTCAAAAGGCCCTGTGGATATCCGCAGAGCCTTTTTCCGTTTTCGGTTCACCGTACTGATAATCATAGATTCGCCCGAATTAACCATCCATCAAGGTTAATGGGAGATTATTCCGGCTCCTGGTTTCGAGTGCCGTTGGAGTCCGGTGTTGTCTCGCTCGCGTTATGTCAGTCGTAAATTGAGATTCTTGCCAAAAACCTGGACTTCCCCGGCCGTATTCGGGCTTTGCGCCTGGCTGATCTTTCCATCGAATGCTGCTTATGGCGATCTTGCCGGCCTGCTCGCGGGCATTGACCGGGAAGGGGCCAACTGGCGCATGGTGATGACCAAATCGCCGGCCGGCTCCACCCATCAGGCAGAGCTGGCCTTCGGCGATGCCGGGGCGGCAGCGGCCGTCGGCGATGGCGGCCTGATGCTGCCGGACGGAACTCGGGTCGCATTCCAGTCGGAACGGAAGGGTAGCGATCCCCGGCCCGACGAGGACCGCATCAACCGGCAGGACAAGAAGGGCCGCGTAGTGGCCGTCGCGCCGATGCAGCCGCCGAAGGATTTTTCCGCAGGCTCGGTGCTGCAGCGCCAAAGCATGCTGCTTCGACCGGAATCCGCGACCGGCGAGCGCACGGCATTCCTCAAGCCGAAGCTCGGCGGCAAGGAAATCCAGATCGCCACCGCATTCTATAAGAAGCAGCCGCCGAAGCCTGACGACACTATGCCGGCTTACATCGCCAATCTGGTCACCAATCAGAATGCCGATGTTCTTGCTGCGGCCTATGCCTCACCGCCGCCGGATTATGCCCGCGTTTCTCCCTTCGATTCCATTCTGGCGAAGGATCAGGACGGCGAAGGCCGCTTCGTGCCGCAGATCGGGCCGAAGGATCATGCCTGGGCAGCCAATGTTCTGCCGCCCTCGGTCTTCTCGTCGGACGAACAGCAATGCCTTGCCACGGGTATCTATTTCGAGGCGCGGGGCGAGTCCGTGAAAGGGCAGGCGGCCGTCGCCCAGGTCATTCTCAACCGCGTCCGCAATCCCGCCTATCCCAAGACCATATGCGGCGTCGTCTATCAGAATGAGGACTGGCACAATGCCTGCCAATTCTCCTTTGCCTGCGATAACGTCAAGGAGCGCGTCAATTCTCCCGAACATTGGCGCATTGCCCGCCAGGTCGCCATGGCCGTCACCGCCGGAAAGATCTGGCTTCCGGAAGTCGGCTCCGCCACCCATTATCATGCTGTCTACGTTCGGCCGAAATGGGCGGCCGAAATGGTGAAGGTCGGCCGCATAGGCATGCACATCTTCTATAGGACCTATGGCGGCGGCTGGAGCTGAGAGGTAACCCGGTTCCGGCGAGTTGACATCGCGCGAAGGCCTGCATTCCCTTGCAAAAAGGCCACAGGAGAGCATGGGCTGAAGAGGATTCTTCGGCTCAGTTTTCAGCGAATATGGCTCTTTCAGCCTAAGATCATGATTTAATTGGGCTAATTTATGGCTGGACAGATACCGTCTACGCCTTGACTATGCTTTTTCCTAAAACTATGTTGCGCGCGACTTCAAAACGGGCCGAAAGGTGGCGAAACCTGCTGTTCGTTTACGCGTTGACCGGGGTATTGGGGCGACGCGCGACGAAAGGGGAGGGTGCCATCATGACGGATGATCGCGATGAAGGTCTGGAACAGCGTCGGGCGCAGCTGGAAGCCGAATTGGCGAGCAAGCGTGCTGCGGTGAGAGAGGATGAACGCGGGGAGGTTCGCGCCGAGGAGAGCCGTAAAGGCTACGCTCAGGCGATGAAGCTTTCCAGTGAGTTCATTGCCGCGATCGTCGTCGGTATTGTTCTGGGCTATGTCTTCGACCGTTTTATTGGTACGACGCCGTGGGGCATGATTGTTTTTCTGCTTCTCGGATTTTGTGCCGGCGTGCTGAACGTGCTGCGCTCCGCAGGCAAGGTGGCGACACCCATGCTGGATGAGCGCAAGACTGACAGGAAATGAGCGGACGCAGCGCTGCGGCGTTGTTTCCAGGTAAGAGGCATCCGCTCGAAGGGGCGGAAAAATGAAAGAGAACAAGCGGTGGCAAACGGACCTACCCATCAGTTCCTGATCTTCAAGATTATCCCGATCGATATCGGCGGAATTGATTTTTCGTTCACCAACGCTTCCTTGTTCATGGTTGCCTCGGCAGCGATTTCCGCCGGCTTCCTCTATTTCGCCACCGCGCCCCGCAGCGTTATCCCCGGCCGTTCTCAGTCGGTTGCGGAAATGGCCTATGAGTTCATTGCCTCGATGCTGAAGGAAGGGGCGGGAACGAAGGGGATGAAGTTCTTCCCGCTGGTTTTTTCGCTTTTCATGTTCGTGCTGACGGCAAACCTGCTTGGCATGGTTCCGTACTTCTTCACGGTCACCAGCCAGATCATCGTCACCTTCGCTCTGGCGCTTCTCGTCATCTTCACCGTCATTCTCTATGGTTTGATCAAGCACGGCTTCGGCTTCTTCAAGCTCTTCGTGCCGCAGGGTGTTCCGGGCATTCTGCTGCCGCTGGTGGTGGTGATCGAAATCATTTCCTTCCTGTCCCGGCCGATTTCACTCTCCGTACGTCTTTTCGCCAACATGCTGGCCGGTCATATCACGCTCAAGGTGTTCGCGGGCTTCGTAGCCTCGCTTGGAGCCCTCGGCGCGCTCGGCATCGGCGGCGCAATTCTTCCCCTCATCATGACCGTCGCCCTAACCGGTCTCGAATTCCTTGTCGCCTTCCTCCAGGCTTACGTCTTTGCGGTGCTGACTTGCATGTACCTCAACGACGCGATCCATCCGGGTGGCCACTAAGGATAAAGACATTGGCGTCTAAGGGCGTCAGTCATTCACCGCACAACCATTTCAAAGGAGTTCAACATGGACGCGGAAGCAGCAAAGTTCATCGGCGCAGGTTTGGCTTGCTTTGGTATGGCCGGCACGGCTCTCGGCCTCGGCAATATCTTCGGCAGCTACCTGTCCGGCGCACTGCGCAACCCGTCGGCTGCTGACAGCCAGTTCGGCCGTCTGGTATTCGGCTTCGCCGTTACGGAAGCTCTGGGCATCTTCTCGCTGCTCATCGCTCTCCTCCTGCTCTTCGCCGTCTGATTTCAGCGGCGTCATAGATCACGGTTCGCGGGCAGCGAGCCGTGATTCTTTGTATTTGCAGACCACCTGGAGGTGAGCATGTTTGTGACCCCGGCATATGCTGAAGAAGCACCGCCGGCCGCCGGAGCGGTGCACACGGAAACGGGTGCGCCGAATGAAGGCCATCACGGCGGCGTTTTCCCGCCGTTTGACCATACGACGTACCCGTCACAGCTGCTTTGGCTGGTGATCACCTTCGTCATCTTCTACGTGGCCATGCAGAAGATCGTCATTCCGCGTGTCGGCACGATTCTGGAGAGCCGGCATGACCGCATCGCTCAGGATATCGAGGAAGCCTCGCGTTTGAAGGCTGAAGCCGACGCCGCGGTTGCGACCTATGAAAGCGAACTGGCCACTGCGCGCACCAAAGCGAATTCGATCGGTGCGACCGCCCGCGATGCCGCCAAGGCGAAAGCGGAAGAGGATCGCAAGGCGATCGAAGCCAGCCTTTCCGAAAAGCTCAAGGCCGCCGAAGTGCGCATCGCCGAGATCAAGGCCAAGGCCTTTGGTGATGTTGGTGCGATTGCGGAAGAGACGGCTTCGGCCGTTGTCGAGCAGCTCGTTGGCAACGTCGCCGGCAAGGCAGATGTCGCATCGGCTGTCGCCGCCGCATCCGCAAAGCAGGAGGGTTGATCCATGACTTTCGGTCTCGACGAAACTTTCTTTGCTTTTGTTGCGCTCATCATCTTCCTTGGCCTGATCGTCTATCTGAAGGTTCCGGGCATGATGGCGAAGTCACTGGACGACCGCGCCGACCAGATCCGCAACGAACTGGCGGAAGCCAAGCGCCTGCGCGAAGAAGCCCAGCACCTGCTGGCCGAATATCAGCGCAAGCGCAAGGAAGCAGAAGCTGAAGCGGCAAACATCGTCGCGGCAGCAGAGCGCGAAGCCGAGATGCTGACGACGGAAGCCCGCAAGAAGACGGAGGAGTTCGTCGCCAATCGCACGGCTCTTTCCGAGCAAAAGATCAAGCAGGCTGAAGCCGATGCGATGAAGGCGGTCCGTTCGGCCGCTGTCGACCTGGCGATCGCCGCTGCTGAATCGGTGCTTGCGAAGAAAGCTGACGGAAGCGTTCAATCCGGCCTCTTCAACGACGCGGTCAACGAAGTGAAGACGCGGCTGAACTGAGCACGCGGACAATCGAAATTCGTAAGAGCCCTGCTTCGGTGGGGCTTTTTCGTTTTCCGTTCATATCGGATTGATCATTGCCATAGCAGTCGGCAGAGTCACCGGCTTCGGGAGAGTGGCGGATGCTGACAGCGACAGACGGCGAACCGTTTCGTCAGGGCAATCTTATCGTCAGACCGGCGCGGCCCTGGACACCGGGTGTACACGCCTTGTTGGCTGCGCTGCATCGAAATGGCTTCGAATCGGCACCGCTTCCGGATGGATACGACGAGCTCTGGGAAAGAGTGACCTATCTGCCGGGCGATACCGGTGATTTTGATAATTGCACCGATATGCGCAGCGAAAAGGCATTGCGATCCGCAGCATCGCTGCTGCGCCGTTATCATGATCGTTCCGCATTGTTCGCCGGGAACCTCGAGGCTGACCACCTCTGGCAATTGCCGGCCCGTCCGCCCTGCGAAGTCATCTGCCACGGCGATTTCGCGCCCTATAATGTCGTCCTGAACGACGGCGAGGCGATTGGCATCATCGATTTCGAGACCGCGCATCCCGCTTCCCGTTGCTGGGACCTGGCTTATGCGATCTATCGTTGGGCATCCTTGTCCTCAAGTGCTGCAATCGAGGGGTTGGACAGGCCAGCCGATCAGATCCGTCGCGCCCGCATCTTTGTCGATGCCTATGGGCTGCCCGCCGCCGAGCGTCCTTGCCTACCGGATATCACCGTCGAACGGCTGGAGGCATTGCTGTCCTTCATGCAGCATGAAGCCGCGCGGGGCATCGAGAGATATCGCCGAAATCTGCGGGATGGACATGATCGCGTCTACAGGGAAGACATCGCCTATATCACGAAATGGTCGGCGGACATCGCCGCAGGGCTGACGGACTGAGAACTCAGACAGCCTCTTTTCGCAGAGGACGGAAGCTCATGCGGTGCAGGGAACAAGGACCATGCTCCTCGATGCCGGCGCGATGCTGTGCCGTGCCGTATCCGGCATGGTCTGCAAAGCCATAGGCGGGGAAGACGGTTCCTGCGCGTGCCATCATCCGGTCGCGTGTTACCTTGGCGACGATCGAGGCGGCGGCGATGGAGAACGAGCGCGCATCGCCCTTGACGACGGCTTTTCCGGGGCATGCCAGCCCAGCCGGCACGTCTAGGCCGTCGGTCAGCACATAGCTTGCCGGCAGCGCCAGCCCGCAAATGGCGCGCCGCATCGCATCCAGACTTGCCTTGCGGATGTCGGTCATGTCGATGCGGCCAGCACTTGACGAGGCAATCGAGACCGTCGCTGTTGCGAGAATTTCGACAAACAGCTCCTCTCGCTTGCCGGCAGTCAGCTTCTTGGAATCGTTCAGCCCGTTCGGGATGCAGTCGGGATCGAGAATGACGGCGGCAGCCACGACCGGCCCCGCAAGCGGCCCTCTGCCGGCCTCGTCCGCTCCCGCAACCGGCCAGTGGCCGGCGCGACGGGCGACCAGTTCCAACTCGAATGTCGGAACGAGCGGGACGTCCTCGAAGAGCATGGGAGAATCGGGTGATGTGCTGCCTAACATGCGGCGAAGCTCGCACACCACCCGATCTCCTGCAAGCCCCCGGTGGATCAGGGCGGCGAACCGGGGGGCTTTTCCAGCGGGTACAGGGAAAACCCGCGAGGAATATCAGAGCAACGACAGCTGTACGCCGCTGCCATCGGGCGGCACGAACAGGTCGTCGCGCAATGCGATATTGCGGCGCGTGAGATCGAGCCGGCGCGTCGCCATCTCGAAGCGGCGGCTGATCTGCCAGGCGTAAGGCCCGGCGCCCCTCATGCGCTTGCCGAATTCGGCGTCGTAATCCTTGCCGCCGCGCATCGAGCGGATCAGCGACATGACGTGGCGATAGCGATCCGGATAGTGCTGCAGCAGCCAGTCGCGAAACAGCGGACTCACCTCCAGCGGCAGCCGCAGGATGACATAGCTTGCCTCCAGCGCGCCGGCAGCCTTGCCGGCATCGAGGATGCGCTCGATCTCGTGATCGTTGAGGGCGGGGATGATCGGCGCCACCATGATCGACGTGCGGATGCCGGCTTCGCTGAGCGCCTGGATCGCTTCCAGCCGCCGCGGCGGCGTCGCAGCACGTGGCTCCATGGCCCGCGCCAGCGTCCTGTCGAGCGTCGTCACCGACAATCCCACCCGCACCAGGTTCTTCGCGGCCATTTCCTGAAGAATGTCGATATCGCGCATGATCAGCGCCGATTTGGTGACGATGGCGACCGGATGGTTCGCCCTGTTCAGCACCTCGAGGATCTGACGCATGATCCGCCATTCCTTCTCGATCGGCTGATAGGGATCCGTGTTCGTGCCGATGGCAATCACACGCGGCTTGTAGCCGGGCTTTGCCAGCTCGCGTTCCAGCAGCTTTGCCGCATCCGGCTTGGCAAACAGCTTCGATTCGAAATCCAGCCCGGCCGACAGGCCCATATAGGCATGCGTCGGCCGCGCGAAACAGTAGATGCAGCCATGCTCGCAGCCGCGATAAGGGTTGATGGAGCGGTCGAAGGGAATATCGGGAGATTCGTTGCGGGTAATGGCGGTGCGCGGCTTTTCCACCTGCACTTCGGTCTTGAACGGTGGAAGCTCTTCCCAGCTTTGCCAGCCGTCGTCGAAGGCCTCGCGCTGCTGCGGCTCGAACCGGCCGCTCGGATTCAATCCGGCACCACGCCCGCGCCGTCGCTCGGCATCGATCCTGAAACCGGCATCGGCGATCAGCGCGTTGGCAACATCTGCCGTATTGGCAGGCGCGAATGCGGCCTGCCCTGCTAGGGACTGCTCGTTCATCGGTAGCTCCAGGGCGATGCATGCCATCGCATGCCGCGTCTAAGATGATTAAATTCCTATCCGACAAATGAGAACATTTCAAGAACAAAATGCGGATCTGCGCACCGCTTGTCCATGCTTCCGGCGGATTTAGGATGTCTTCAAGGCGCTTCAAACCTATACGTAAGCCCTTGCTCAAACAGCCGGATACAAGGCTTATGTGCTGGCAAAAAATTGTGCGCAGCTTTATAAATGGGCAATGTTGACGGTAATCATCGAATGCCAGGATCACGAACCCGAGCTGGCGCAGACATTGGCGGTATTGGTGGCGGGCGCGGTCGAGGGGCTGGTCAGCGATGTGGTCGTGCTCGATCACGGCTCCAGTGACGGCACGTCGAAGGTGGCGGATGCGGCCGGATGCCGCTTCTATTCGCAATGGGATATGAACGACATCTTACGCTCGGCGCGCGGCGAATGGCTGCTGCTGGTCGAGCCGGGCGCACGGCCGCAAGCAGGCTGGATCGACGAGATCGCCGAATATGTCTCCCTGAACAAGGCTCCGGCGCGCTTTACAGCTTCGCGCGGCTATCGCCGGCCATTCTTGAAGCGGATCGGCCGCAGCGCTTCGCCGCTCGAACTGGGTCTGCTGCTTTCCAAACATCAGGCCATCTCCGCCGCGAAAACCGGCATGCGGCTGGCTGAGTTTGCCAAGGGCCAGAAGGGCAGGCGGCTTTCGAGCGAACTCATTCCCTCCTGGGTCGCGCGCGCAGCGCGATAGGGCCGCTGTATGATGCCCTAAACCGGCATCGATTTGAGGGTGAAATCATGCAGCAGATCGAAAGTGCCACAGCGACCTTTGCGCGTCGCATGCGACGCGCGGCGCTGTGGGTGCCTGACCTGAGATTTCATTTGAAAAGCTGCAAATAGCTGCGATAATTCTCTTGTGGGCGGCACCTCTAACGTGTCGCGTCGAGCGGCCGACCATGAAGATGCCGATATGCGGCGGAACAGGTCAGCGGAACACTCCTTGTCCGCCGGGATACCGGCGAAAGGAGGTGCGTCATGAAACGCACGATGTTCACCCGCCTCACGGCAATGGCTCTCGTGGCAACGGCAATTCTCTATCCCGACGTGGCTGCTTCGCAGGCGATGCTTGCTTGCGCCAAACGCGTCGATCTTGTCGGCTTCCTCAGCGACCACCTCTCCGAAAAGCTTTCCGCCGTCGGCAAGATCAATCCGGACACGGTCGTTGAAATCTACGCGGCGGAGAGTGGCAACTGGACGCTCATGATCAGCGACGTTTCCGGCCGCAGCTGCATCATCCTCACCGGCGAGAGCTGGGAATCAATTCCTGTTTTTCCGGGGCAGAAAGCATAGCGTCCCGGCAAAGCACAGTGCCCATCCGGCTCGTACCTGCAGCGCAGCGTGTCATGTATGACGCGCAAAGGTCGCTGCAGCACTTTAGATCTGCTGCATGATTTTATCGTTAAAGCATGTCGCGCAAAAGTGTGTAGCGGTTTTGCGACGACGACATGCGCAAAATCAGGGCTTAAAGCGCGAAGAGCGAATCTGAAAGATCGCGACGCGCTTCAGATCGATCACGATTTAAGGAATTATGCGGTAGAACCGGCACCGCGTTTCAGATGCTCGTCAAGGCGCGGCATGATCTCCACGAAATTGCAGGGCATATGACGGTAGTCGAGCTGCGCTTTGAGAATGTCGTCCCAGGCATCCTTGCAAGCGCCAGGGGAGCCTGGCAGCACGAAGATGAAGGTGGCGTTGGCGACGCCGCCGGTTGCCCGCGACTGTATCGTCGCCGTACCGATCTTGTCGTATGAAATGCGATGGAACACCTCGGAAAAGCCGTCCATGCGCTTTTCGAACAGCGGTTCCAGCGCCTCGGGCGTGACATCGCGGCCGGTAAAGCCCGTGCCGCCGGTGGTGATGACGACGTCGACCGCGTCGTCCTTCGTCCAGGCTTCCACCTGTGCGCGGATGCGCTCCTGGTCATCGGGAACGATGGCGCGGGCAACCAATCGGTGACCGGCGGCCGCAATGCGTGCGACCAGCGTATCGCCTGATTTGTCGTCGGCAAGCGTGCGCGTATCGGAAACGGTCAGCACGGCGATACCGACGGGAATGAAGGATCTTTCACTGACTGAACCCGCCATCATGCCTCTCCTGCGATTGTCTCCGTCACCTGGAAATACCATTCCGGCCTCTGCCTGTGAAGCGAAGCGGCTGCTTCCTTCGCCTGCTCGACATCCGCGAAGATGCCGAAACATGTCGCACCCGAGCCGGACATGCGCGTCACGATCGGGGACTGGCTTTCGATCAGGCCGGAAAGTACTGTAATCTCTCCGCAGATCAAGCGTGCCGGTGGCTCGAGATCATTGCGCAGATTTCTGATCGTGTCGATCCATTCGCCATATCCCTTTGGCATTTGCGATGGAAACAGCAATGGCGGATTGTCCTTGCGGGTCAGCAGGCGGAAAACGTCCGGCGTGGAGACGCCGACGAGCGGATTGCCGAGAACCATCGGGAAAGAAGGAAACGCCGGCAGCAGGTCTATGGCCTCGCCGATCCCGCGCGCCACCAGCGGCTGGCTGGCAAGGCACATCGGCACGTCGGCGCCAAGCTTCAAGGCGATCGCCTTCATCGTGTCCTCCGGCAGCTTGAGGCGCCATAGCTGCATCAGCCCGCGCAATGTCGCGGCCGCATCCGCGGAGCCGCCGCCGATACCCGAAGCGATCGGCAGGTTCTTTTCCAGATGGATATGGGTGGCGGGTGCGTCGAATCCGGCTGCGTTGGCGGCTTGCCGCAGCAGATCGCGCGCTCTGAGCACGAGGTTGCCACCGGCCTCTGCGTCGGCCGAAAGAAGCGGTCCGAAGCGCCCTGAAAGACTGAATTCGTCATGATCGCCGGCGCGAAAGCCGAGGCGGTCGCCATAACGGGCAAAGCTCACCAGCATGTCGAGCAGATGGTAGCCATCAGCGCGGCGGCCTGTGACATGCAGTGCAAGATTGATCTTTGCAGGCGCTTCTTCCGTGAGGTCGAAATCGCCCGCTGCCAAGATCGCGTTCATGGGAAGTCTTAGGACTTCTTATCGACCGGCGCCGGGGCGTTCGTATCGGGCGCAGGTGCCGGCGCGGGATCCGGCTGTTTGCTCTTGTCGACGGTCTTCGGATCGTTATCGAGTGCGGGCAAGCCCTTTTCGATCTTCTCCTTGATCTTCGGAATATCGGCCTCTTCCGGCTTGGAGGCGAGCGCACGGTTCCACTGATAGACGGCTTCGAGCTTGCGGTTCACCCGCCAGTAGGCGTCGCCGAGGTGATCGTTGATCGTCGGATCGCCGGCCTTCAGCTGAGCAGCCCGCTCCAGTTCGTTCACCGCATCGTCGAAGCGGTTGAGACGGAAATAGGCCCAGCCGAGCGAATCGACGATGTAGCCGTCATCCGGCTTCAGATCCACGGCCTTCCGGATCATGTCGAGACCCTGGTCGAGGTTCATGTTCATGTCGACCCAGGAGTAGCCGAGATAGTTCAGCACCTGCGGCTGATCCGGATTGAGCTCCAGAGCCTTCTTGAAATTCGGCTCGGCATCCGGCCACTTCTTCAGCCTCTCATAGGCGATGCCGCGCTGGAAGAACACGGCCCAGTCGCTGCGCTTCGGCACGGGACCGATGATCTGCACGGCCTTGTCGTAATTGTCGGCCATGGCCTGGAAGTCTTTCGCATCGGAAAGGACGCTGCCATAGGCCAGATAGCTGCGGACATCGTTGGGATCTGAATCGATCAGCGCCTTCAGATGCCTGCGCGCATCGTCGACCTTGCCGGACTGGGCGAGTGCCAGGCCGAGCTGCAGTTCGGAGATGCGGGCCATCGGCGAATCGTCCGGCACCTTCTTGTAGAAGGCGATGGCACGATCGGTCTGATCCTGCTTTTCGGCAAGCCCGCCAAGCAGAACCAGCGCGTCGGCCGCCTTCGGATCGAGCGAATTGGCGATCTGCAGGTAGAGCGAGACGACGTCTTCCGCGCCGTCGCGGTTCAGTGCGGCGCCGATTGTGAAGAGCACGGCGGCTGCGCCCTCGCCGGCGTTGGTAACCTGCTGGTCGGGCTTGTCACCTTTGCCGATGCTGTCACGGAGCGCATTGAGCGGCGCATAGTTGCTGATAAGATTGTCGCCGACCGAGATCGCATCCAGGGCCTTCTGCTTGTCTCCGGCCTTGGCTTCGAGCCGTGCGAGCGCCATGACGGCGCGCATGAAGGTGTCGGGAGCCGTTGCGCCACCCGTCTTGTCGAGGATCGCGTCATTGAGGTGCGAACGTGCCGATTTGAGATCGCCCATCGTCAGGGCGATGGCGCCGGCGTGATAGTTCTTGAAGATGTTGAACCAGTCCGGGCCTTTCATCTTGTCGATCATCGAGATGGCTTCCTTGCCGCGGCCGGAACCGGCGCGAGCCCAGGCGGCAAGCAAGTTGGTCATCATCCGGTCGAGATCGTTCGGACCGCTATATTTGAGGATTTCCTGCGCGGCGCGATATTCGTGGCGGCGGATGGCGTCCATGCCGCGTACGATCGTGGTGACGCGCTCGACGGAAGGATCGCTCTTCAGCTCGTTGGCATATTTGACGCCTTCTTCCAGATTGCCGTTCAGCAGCAGAGAGATCATCAGCCGCTGGCGGATTTCCGGATTGCCCGGGTCGATCATCAGCGCTTTCTTGTAGAGCGCGATGGCAGTGTTGTAGTCGTGATCGACATCGGCGGTGCGGGCGGCCAGGAAGGCGCCTGCGAAGGTATCGACGTTATCCGGATCGAAAGAAGTGACCGGGGCGCTTGCCTCCGGCGCTGCCGGCTTATCCTCTGCGCGCGCGCCAGTCAGGGCGGACACGGAAAGGACCGCCGCCAAGGCTACGCCCGAGAGGAAACGGATGGCAAGTCTCTGCCGCATTAGAAAGCCTTTCATCAAGGGATGGCCGGCGAAGTCGCCGGCGGCATAGAGCGTTCGTGTCAACTGATTCACAACAGGATGGCTTTTTTGAAGCGGCCCTGCAACAAATTCGGGTCGCCGCTATCAATTAACGCGTTCGATGCAGAAATCGATCACTTCCAGAAGTGCGGATTTCCAGGGCGTTTCCGGCAAGGGCGCCAGGGCATCACGGGCGATGGTGCCGTAATGCACGGCACGAGCGATCGTATCGGCCAGGGCGCCATATTTCGTGATGAGGCCGAGGGCTTTTTCAAGATTTGCGTCGCTGTTGTTGCCGGTTTCGATGGCGTCGCGCCAGAAAGCGCGTTCTTTTTCGGTGCCGCGGCGATAGGCGAGGATAACCGGAAGCGTGATCTTGCCCTCCCGGAAATCGTCGCCGACGTTCTTGCCGAGATCGGCAGCCTTGCCGCCATAGTCGAGCGCATCGTCGACGAGCTGGAAGGCGAGGCCGAGATTGGTGCCGTAGGATTTCAGCGCATTGCGCTCGGCCTTGCCGGCGTTGGCAACGATCGGTCCGACTTCGGCTGCGGCGGCAAAGAGTGCTGCGGTCTTGGCGCGGATGACCGAGAGATAATCGTCTTCCGTGGTTTCCATGTTCTTGGAAACGGAGAGCTGCAGCACTTCGCCCTCCGCGATGACGCAGGCGGCCGACGACAACACATCGAGCGCCTCGAGCGAGCCGACTTCCACCATCATGCGGAAGGCCTGGCCGAGCAGAAAGTCGCCGACAAGGACGCTTGCCTGGTTGCCCCAGATCATGCGGGCAGTGGACCTGCCGCGGCGCAGATCGCTTTCGTCGACCACATCGTCATGCAGCAGCGTCGCCGTATGCAGGAATTCGACCGAGGTTGCGAGCTTGATGTGATTATCGCCCTGATAGCCGTAAAGCGCGGCGGATGCGATGGTCAGCATCGGCCGCAGGCGCTTGCCGCCGGAGGAAATGAGATGTTCCGCAACCTCGGGGATCATCTGCACATCCGAGCCGGCTTTCGACAGGATGAGCTGATTGACGCGTTCCATGTCCGCCTTGGTCAGGTCCACCAATGGCTTGATGGATGCCAGTTTATTCTTGCTTTCTTCAAGCGGTATCACGACGCCCAACGATCCGGACTCCTGTTCATTTTCCGTAAAGCACAATAAGAAGGGGCGAAACAGGCGGCAAGAGGCGAATTGCCTCGTCGCATAAATTTGACAGGAATTCTAAGGCTTATGCACGAGCTGATCCGCACCAACGACCCGGTTCTTCTTTCATTTGCGCAGAGCCTGATGAAGGATGCCGGAATTCATTGCCTGGTGGCGGATCAGGCGATGAGTGTGCTTGAGGGCTCTCTCGGCATGCTGCCGCGCCGTTTTCTGGTCGAGGAAGAGCGCGCCGATCAGGCCCGCCGCATCCTCGTCGATGCCGGTCTCGGCAACGAGCTGCGCCCGGCGCGTCGTTGAGGTCCGCCATGACCGAAAGCCCCTCCGAAACGATCGATGCCTTCCATCGCGGCGCCTTTCATGTCGTCCAGCCGAAGGGCAGGGGGCATCGTTCCGGCATGGATGCGATGCTGCTCGCGGCGCTGGTGGCCGACGAGCGGGCGATCCGGGTGGCCGATCTCGGCGCGGGCGCGGGCGCGGCCGGAATGGCCGTGGCATCACGGCTCGATCGTGCCGAAGTGGTGCTGTTCGAGCGTTCGCCCGACATGGCGGAATTTGCCCGCAAGAGCCTCAAATTGCCGGAAAATGCCCGTTTTGCCGATCGCGTCTCGGTCATCGAAGCTGATGTGACATTGACCGGCAAGGATCGCAACGAGGCCGGCCTCACCGATGAGAGCTTCCACCACGTCATTATGAACCCGCCCTTCAACGATGCCAGCGACCGGCTGACGCCCGATGCGTTGAAAGCGGAGGCGCATGCCATGACCGAGGGGCTTTTCGAGCGTTGGATACGTACGGCAGGCGCGATCATGATTCCCGGCGGTCAGTTGTCACTCATCGCCCGGCCGGAATCGATCGGCGAGATCATTGCCGCCTGCGGCCGTCGCTTCGGGGGCATCGAAATCACGCCGATCCACCCGCGCGCAGGTGAGAATGCCGTGCGCATTCTGGCGACCGCGATCAAAGGATCGAGGGCGAGATTGGCCTTGCGTGCGCCGCTGACCATGCACGGCGAGCGGACGCATAAATTCACCGATTTCGTTGACGATATGAACAATGGTCGCGTCCCATATCCGCGCCGATAGCGTATCGTCCGCCTTGGGATCTGTGATGAAATGTAATCCGCAATGTTGCGTTTGCCGTTTCCATGCATACATCACGGAACAACAGATTTCATGAATCAGGGATGACGAATGTTTGGGTTCTTGAGACGCATGCTTCCGAAGCGCTTCCGCAAGGACGGAGTGATCATACCCGTCGTCCGGCTGAGTGGCGTCATCTCCGCAGGTGGCGGGCCGTTGCGGCAGACGCTGAGCCTTGCGGGGGTGTCACAGGCACTTGAAAAGGCGTTCGATATGAAGACAGCACCGGCGGTCGCCGTTGTCGTCAATTCGCCCGGGGGCTCTCCCGTGCAGTCGCGTATGATCTACAGTCGCATCCGCGATCTCGCTTCCGAGAAAAAGAAGAAGGTTCTGGTCTTCGTCGAGGATGTCGCGGCGTCCGGCGGCTACATGATTGCGCTGGCAGGCGATGAGATTATGGCCGATGCGACGTCCATCGTCGGCTCGATCGGCGTCGTCTCCGGTGGCTTCGGTTTTCCGGAGCTGCTGAAGAAAATCGGCGTCGAACGCCGTGTCTATACCGCCGGCGAAAACAAGGTGATCCTCGATCCGTTCAAGCCGGAAAAGGAGAAGGACATCGAATATCTGAAGAGCCTGCAGCTCGAGATCCACAAGGTCTTCATCGACATGGTGCTCGAGCGTCGCACAGGAAAGCTCTCAGCGGACGAAACGGTATTCTCCGGCCTATTCTGGACCGGCAATCGTGCGTTGGAGCTTGGCCTGATCGATGGCCTCGGCGACATGCGTCAGGAGTTGAGGAGACGCTTCGGCGACAAGGTCAAGCCTACGCTGATTACCACGCCGCGCAGCCTTTTCGGCCGCAAGGCTCCCGGCATTTCGTTGGCCGGCATGGACGGCCTCGGCGCCGGGCTTGCATCCGGGCTTGCCGAAGCAGCAGAGGAAAAGGCATTGTGGAGCCGGTACGGATTGTAATCGGGAGCGCTGCCTGATGCCCCAGATCATCTTCTTCATCATCGCCGTCGGCGGCATCTGGCTGCTCTATCGGCGCTTCGTGCGCGATGCCCGGAAGCTTGCCGAGAAATCCCGCCGCGCCGAAACGGAGCGCCGCACCGGCGCCATGGGAACGCTGGTCAAGGACCCGAAGACCGGCGAATATCATGTGAAGCGCGAGAATGAATAGGCCAAATTGCTTCGTTTGCGAGTTTTTGATATACATTGCTTAGTGTATATCATTGGAGTGTCTCATGCAGGTCGCGAAGTGGGGGAATAGTTTGGCCATCCGCATCCCTTCCGCGGTTGTCGATGCTCTCGATCTGAAGGAAGGCGACGATATCGTTGTGCGTGTCGGTAAAGGAAACGCCTTCGAGATCGAGCGCGACGACAAGCGGCTGAGAGCCTTGGAAAAGATCAGATCGTTCAAGCTCAAACTTCCCGGGGATTGGAAGTTTGACCGCGAAGACGCCAATTCCCGCTGATGCGTCGCGCTTCGGATTTTCTCGACACCAGCGTTCTCCTCTATGCTTTTACGGAGGGAGAACGAGCCGAAAAAGCACAGGCACTTTTGGCCGAACCATTCGTTATCAGCGCTCAGGCACTGAACGAGTTTGCCAATGTCGGACGTAAGAAGCTCAAAATGCAGTGGGCCGATATTCGCGAGGCAGTTGATGCACTCGTCGCTTTGTCGGCAACCATCGTTCCTGTAAGTGAGAAGATTACGTTGGCAGGGCTGGACCTTGCCCAGCGCTATCGGCTTTCCTCCTATGATGCAGCTATGCTGGCTGCGGCGATCGAGGGTGGCTGCGACCGGTTTTATTCGGAAGATCTGCACGGCGGTCTGGTAATCGAGAAACAGTTGACGATCGTCAATCCATTTTGACGGCCCTGCGGAGTCAAGCACGTGCGATCCCGCCGCACTGCGCGGAGTAAAAACTTGACCAGTTCGCCCCGCCGTGGCACCTGTCCGCCAAACAATTCGCCAGCGGAAGAAATCAATTCCCATGACTGCCAACGTGCCCGACCATATGAACCCGAAGCGCTCTTTTCAGGCGCTGATCCTGACGCTGCACAATTACTGGGCCGACAAGGGCTGCGCGGTTCTGCAGCCCTACGACATGGAAGTCGGCGCCGGCACGTTCCATCCGGCGACGACGCTGCGTTCGCTCGGTCCGAAGCCTTGGCGGGCCGCCTATGTCCAGCCGTCCCGCCGCCCGTCCGATGGCCGCTACGGCGAGAACCCGAACCGCCTGCAGCATTATTACCAGTATCAGGTCATCCTGAAGCCCAATCCGCCGAACCTGCAGGAGCTTTACCTCGGCTCACTGAAGGCGATCGGCCTCGATCCGCTGCTGCATGATATCCGCTTCGTCGAGGACGATTGGGAAAGTCCGACGCTCGGCGCATGGGGCCTCGGCTGGGAGTGCTGGTGCGACGGCATGGAAGTCTCGCAGTTCACCTATTTCCAGCAGGTCTGTGGCATCGAATGCGCGCCCGTCGCCGGCGAGCTGACCTATGGTCTGGAGCGTCTTGCTACCTACGTTCAGGGGGTCGACAGCGTCTATGACCTCAATTTCAACGGCCTCGAGGGCGAAGACAAGATCACCTATGGCGACGTCTTCCTCCAGGCCGAGCAGGAATATTCCCGGCACAATTTCGAATATGCCAATACCGAGATGCTGCATCGCCATTTCATCGATGCCGAGAAAGAATGCCAGGCCTTGCTGGCAGCCGGCGCCCCCGGCGACAGCGAAAATCATCGCCTGCACAAATGCGTCTTTCCGGCCTACGACCAGTGCATCAAGGCGAGCCACGTCTTCAACCTGCTCGATGCTCGCGGCGTCATCTCGGTGACGGAACGTCAGAGTTATATCCTGCGCGTACGTACGCTCGCCAAGGCCTGCGGCGAGGCCTTCCTGCTGACCGATGCCGGCGGCATCAACTGGAACCGGCAGGCCGCGTAAGCCAATCCCGAGCGGACTTCCCCGAGTTTGGGCCGGGCTAACTGGTTCTTGCTTGCCTGCGATTGTGAGGCCGGGTGACATAGCCGGCAAATCTGCCTACTGTCCCCGTGGTTGCAGTCGCCACGGGGATTTCAGATGTTTATTGTTCTCGCGATCATAATTCTGGCCGCGCTCTATGTCGTTTTCGCCTATAACGGGCTAGTTCGTGCCCGTCAGATCGCGGAAGAAGCATGGTCCGGCATCGACGTGCAGTTGAAGCGCCGCGCCGATCTCATTCCCAATCTGGTTGAAACGGTCAAAGGCTATGCCGGCCATGAGCGCCAGACGTTGGAGGAGGTCGTGGAGCTGCGCAACAAGGCGCAGGCGGTGCCTGCAGGCGACGTCGCCGCCCGAGGTCAGGTGGAGGGCCTGCTGTCGCAGGCTCTCGGCCGTGTGATCGCGCTTGCCGAAGCCTATCCCGATCTCAAGGCTAATACCAACTTCCTCGAATTGCAGCGCTCGCTTGAGGGCGTCGAGGGTGAAATTCAGATGTCGCGCCGCTACTACAACGGTGCCGCGCGCGATCTGAACGTCAGGGTCGAAACTTTCCCGAATAATCTCATCGCCGGTCCCTTCGGCTTCGTTAAGCGGGCCTACTTCGAGATTACCAACGAAGCGGACCGGGCGGTTCCGTCGGTGAAGTTCTGAGATTTCCGCTATCGGTTTTTCATGCGAGGCGCTAAAGGATGCCGACCGCTGGCCATCGGCCGCCTTCCTGACTGACCAAAGAGAACGATGATGGGTAGAGCCAAACTCACGATTATCCCGCCTGGCAAGCCTTTGACCGGACGCGCCATGCCGCCGGGATCGAAGTCGATCACCAACCGCGCGCTGCTGCTGGCAGGCCTTGCCAAGGGCACGAGCCGGCTGACCGGTGCGCTGAAGAGCGACGATACCCGCTATATGGCCGAAGCGCTGCGCGCCATGGGCGTAACGATCGACGAGCCCGACGACACCACATTCATCGTCACCGGCAGCGGCAAGCTGCAGGCGCCGGCAGCCCCTCTCTTCCTCGGCAATGCCGGCACCGCGACGCGCTTCCTGACGGCCGCCGCCGCCCTGGTCGAAGGCAAGGTCGTCGTCGATGGCGATGCCCATATGCGCAAGCGGCCGATCGGCCCGCTGGTCGATGCGCTCCGCTCGCTCGGCGTCGATGCCTCGACTGGAACTGGCTGCCCGCCCGTGACCATCAACGGCACCGGCCGTTTCGAAGCTAACCGCGTGCAGATCGATGGCGGCCTTTCCAGCCAGTATGTCTCGGCGCTGCTTATGATGGCGGCCGGCGGCGACCGCGCCGTCGATGTCGAACTGCTCGGCGAGCATATCGGCGCTCTCGGCTATATCGACCTGACAGTCGCTGCCATGCGCTCTTTCGGCGCCAAGGTCGAGCGCGTGAGCCCCGTCGCCTGGCGCGTCGAACCCACCGGCTATCATGCCGCCGATTTCCTGATCGAGCCGGATGCTTCCGCCGCGACCTATCTCTGGGCGGCGGAAGTTCTGAGCGGCGGCAAGATCGATCTTGGCACCCCGGCGGAACAGTTCTCGCAGCCGGATGCGAAGGCCTATGACCTGATTTCGAAGTTCCCGCATCTGCCCGCCGTCATCGACGGTTCGCAGATGCAGGATGCCATTCCGACGCTCGCCGTTCTTGCCGCCTTCAACGAGACGCCGGTGCGCTTCGTCGGCATCGAGAACCTGCGCGTCAAGGAATGCGACCGCATCCGCGCGCTGTCGAGCGGCCTGTCGCGCATCGTTCCCAACCTCGGCACCGAAGAGGATGACGATCTGATCGTCGCTTCCGATCCAAGCCTTGCGGGAAAAGTGCTGCCGGCCGAGATCGACAGTTTCGCCGATCATCGTATCGCTATGAGCTTCGCCCTTGCGGGCCTCAAGATCGGCGGCATCACCATTCTCGATCCCGATTGCGTCGCCAAGACTTTCCCGTCCTACTGGAACGTGCTGGCTTCGCTGGGTGTCGCTTACGAAGACTGACGCTCCGCCATCTTAAGGGAAGGCTGAGCGCAGACGTATTTCTGACGTGAAGCGGCGCCGGCAACGGCGTCGCGGCCATCCTTTGGGGGAGTGATGACACGGCTTTGCGGGTTCTTCCTGGCTCTGTGCCTGCTGCTTTGCGCAACGGCGGCAACGGCGGCCGAGCTCATCACCAACTTCGATCAAGCGATCGCGCTGCATCGTGACGGCTCCATGCGCGTCGTCGAGACGATCTCCGTCAATGCCGAGGGCCAAAGCATCCGCCGCGGTATCTTCCGGGATTTCCCCCTGACGATGACCGATGCCGGTGGCCGCGAGATCGAGGTGAATTTCAAGGTCGTATCCGTCGAGCGCGATGGGCAGCCGGAGGATTGGCACAGCGAACGTATCAAGGGCGGCGAGCGTATCTATATCGGCAACGCCGAGCGTATCCTGAACCCAGGCTCGCACATATTCCGCCTCACCTACGACACCAATCGTCAAATGCGCTATTTCGGCGATCATGACGAGCTTTATTGGAACGTGACGGGCAACGGCTGGCTGTTCCCCATCCTCAATGCGAAGGCAACAGTCACCTTGCCCGATGGCGCGCAGCCGCAGCAGCTTGCCTTCTTCACCGGGCCGCTCGGCGCTACCGACAAGAATGCAAGTGCGAGCCAACAGGGCAATATCGTTAGCTTCGCAACGACCAGGCCGCTCGCAGCGGCCGAAGGCCTGACGATCGCCATCAAGCTGGCCAAAGGAGCGATCACACCGCCGAGCGACAGCCAGCAATGGGGCTGGTTCCTTCGGGATCACCTCGATACGATTATTGCCATCGCCGGGCTGATCCTGCTGTTTGCCTACTATATGCGAAGCTGGATCGCGGTCGGCCGCGATCCTCGGCCAGGCGTCGTGGTCCCGCGCTGGGATCCACCCGAGGGCATTTCGCCGGCACTCGTGAACTATATCGACAACAGGGGCTTCGCCAGTTCCGGCTGGACCGCATTCTCCGCAACCGCGATCGACCTTGCCGTGCGCGGCTATGTCATTCTCGACGACCTGAAGGGAAGGGTGGTCATCCGGCCCACAGGCAAGGCAGGCAGCGATCTCAGCGGCGGCGACAAGGTTCTCATGCAGGCCGTCGGACCATTCTCGCCGCTGGTCATCGACAGGGAAAACGGCGAGGCAGTGCAGCGGCTGGGCTCGAAGTTCCGCAGTGCGATCGAGCGCAATCACCGCGGCGAATATTACAAGGCCAATTCGCTATACGTCATCGCCGGCATAGCCTTATCGATCCTCATTCTGGCCTCCATCGTCATCTTTGGGCGCCTGCACGAGAATGTCCTGCCGCTCATCGTCACGCCGGGGCTCCTGTCGATTTTCGTGACGGTCTTCGCAAGTTCGATCGGCCGCAGGTTTCGCAGGCATAGTGCCAGCCTCGCCCAGCGCATCATTTCGGTACTAATTTTCTCCTTCTTCGGCTTCGTCTTCGTCTCGATTGCGGTCAGCGGCTTTGCCGCCGCGATCGTGCCGCTGTGGGAGGCAGGTCTGCTGCCGCTGGTGGCGGCCATCGTCGGCATTTTCGCGCTCAACGTCGTCTTTTATTTCCTGATGGGAGCGCCGACGCCGCTTGGGCGCAAGATGACGGATGGCATCGCCGGCCTCAGGCAATATCTGACGCTTGCCGAACGCGACCGGATGAACATGCAGGGCGCACCGCAGATGTCGCCGCAGCATTTCGAGAAGCTGTTGCCCTATGCCGTCGCGCTCGGCGTCGAAAAGCCCTGGTCGGGCGCCTTCGAAACGTGGCTCGCCACCGCTGCCGGTGCAACTGCCGCCGCAGCCTATGCGCCGGTCTGGTATTCCGGTGATTTCCGCCCGGGCAATATCGGCGGAACGATCGGCGACTTCTCCTCTTCCATGGCGTCGACCATAGCCTCGACCATTCCCGCCCCAGTATCGAGCTTCTCATCCGCTTTCGGCGATGGCGGAGGAGGTGGCGGCTCCTCCGGCGGTGGCGGCGGCGGCGGAGGCGGCGGCGGATGGTAAATTCGCCGTTTGCCTTGGTGACTTTTGTCGCCGGGCTTGCTAAGTCCGCCCGGATCATTTTTGCCTCAACGTAAAGACAGCTCACATGTCCGATCTCCTTCTCGAACTCCGCTCCGAGGAAATTCCCGCCCGTATGCAGCGCAAGGCTGCCGGCGACCTGAAGAAGCTGGTGACCGATGCCCTGGTCGAAGCGGGTCTTTCCTATGAGGGGGCAAGGGAATATTGGACGCCGCGGCGCCTCACGCTCGACATCCGTGGCCTGACGGCGCGCTCGGCCGATGTGCGCGAGGAGCGCAAGGGTCCGCGCACCGATGCCAACGAGAAGGCGATCGAAGGCTTCCTGCGTGGTGCCGGGCTCTCTTCGATTTCCGAGGCGCAGGTGCAGAGCGACCCGAAGAAGGGCGATTTCTACGTTGCGATCATTTCCAAGCCCGGCCGTGCCGCGGAGGAAATCGTCGCTGCGGTCATGCCCGATATCGTAAGAAACTTTCCCTGGCCGAAATCCATGCGCTGGGGCAAGCCCTCGGTGAAGCCCGGCTCGCTGCGCTGGGTGCGCCCGCTGCAGTCGATCGTCTGCACCTTCGGCACCGAGCATGAAGAGACCGCCGTCATCCCCTTCGAGATCGACGGCATCGTCGCGTCCAACGTGACCTACGGCCATCGCTTCCATGCCCCCGAAGCCATCACGGCCAAGCGCTTCGAGGATTATGCCGCGAGCCTGGAAAAGGCCTATGTCGTTCTGGATGCGGAGCGCCGCAAGGACATCATCCTGCACGACGCCCGCGATGTCGCTTTTGCCAATGGCCTCGAGCTGGTCGAAGACGAAGGCCTGCTGGAGGAAGTCTCCGGCCTCGTCGAGTGGCCGCAGGTGCTGATGGGCTCTTTCGAGGAAGACTATCTGTCGATCCCATCGGAAATCATCCGCCTGACCATCAAGACCAATCAGAAGTGTTTCGTCACGCGCCCGCAAGCCGGTGAGACGCTGTCCAACCGCTTCATTCTCGTTGCCAATATCCAGGCGACGGATGGCGGCAAGGACATCATCCACGGCAACGGCAAGGTCGTGCGCGCCCGTCTGTCCGACGCGCTGCACTTCTGGAAACGCGACCAGGGCGATCTGCCCGATCTCGAAACGCTGGAAGGTTCCGCTGAAAAGTTCGGCCTCGATCTCAAGAAGCCGCTCGATCAGCGTATGGCCAAGCTCGACGCCCTCAACGTCACCTTCCATGCCAAGCTCGGCAGCCAGGGCGAGCGTGTCGCCCGCATCCGTGCGCTGGCCGCTGACCTCGCCAAGATCACCGGCGCCGATGCCGCCCTTGTCGATCGTGCCGTCGTGCTGGCCAAGGCTGACCTGCGCACCGAAGCCGTCGGCGAATTCCCCGAGCTGCAGGGCGTCATGGGCCGCAAATACGCGTCGCTGCAGGGCGAGACCTCCTCGGTCGCAACGGCGATCGAAGATCACTACAAGCCGCAAGGCCCGTCCGATCGCGTCCCCGAGGACAAGGTTGCGATCACGGTCGCGCTTGCCGACAAGCTGGATACGCTCGTCGGCTTCTGGGCAATCGACGAAAAGCCGACAGGCTCGAAGGATCCTTATGCGCTGCGCCGTGCCGCGCTTGGCGTCGTCCGCATCCTCTTGGAGCGCGGCGTGCGCCTGCCGCTGCTCGCGACCACCAGGGATGCCGATCTGCTCGCCTTCTTCCACGATCGCCTCAAGGTTTATCTCCGCGATCTCGGTGCCCGCCATGATCTGATCGACGCCGTGCTGACGCTGGAGGCCGACGATCTGCTGATGGTTGCCCGCCGTGTCGAGGCGCTGACCGCCTTCATCACCTCCGAAGACGGCAAGAACCTGCTCGCCGGCACCAAGCGCGCCACGCAGCTCCTAGCCGCCGAGGAGAAGAAGGGCACCGTTGTTGCCGATGGCGTTTCGGACGCCTTGCTGAAGCTCGATGCCGAAAAAGATCTCTTCGCCGCTGTCAAGGCCGCCTCGGCCGAAGCCTCGGATGCGATCGCCAAGGAAGATTTCCGCTCAGCCATGGCAGCCCTTTCCAAGCTGCGGGCGCCCGTCGACCGCTTCTTCGAAGACGTGCTCGTCAACGACGAAGACGCCGCCATCCGCGCCAATCGCCTGGCGCTGCTGCGCATGATCCGCGAGGCGACCGGCACCGTCGCCGACTTCTCGAAGATTGCGGGATAACGTATGGGGGCGCTATGACCGGAAAGATCCTCGTCAGCGCCTGCCTCATGGGCCATGCCGTCCGTTACGACGGCCGCTCAAAGCCGCTCGTGCATCCAGCGATCGATCGCTGGCGCGACGAGGGGTTGTTGGTGACGATCTGCCCGGAAATGTCTGCCGGCATGGCGGTTCCAAGACCCCCGGCCGAGATTGCAGGCGGCGCCACGGGCGAGGACGTGCTTGCCGGCACCGCAAAGGTGATGGAGATTACCGGCGGTGACGTCACGGCGGAATTTCGCCAGGCGGCGGAAAATGCGGTGGCGCTCGCAAAGGAAACTGGCTGTCGTTATGCCCTGCTGATCGACGGCAGCCCGTCCTGCGGCTCGGGCTTCATCTATGACGGCACATTTTCCGGTGGCCGGCAGAACGGCCGGGGCGTTACCGCGGCGCTGCTCAAGCAGGCCGGCATTGAGGTCTATTCCGATCGCGAGATCGACAGGTTGGTCGAGCGGCTGAAGACGGTAGACTGAATTAGCGACTATTCTCAGCGCAAAGTAAAACCGCCGGACACAAGCCCGGCGGTTTCTTGTCCTCTGGTCTATACGGCTCAGGCGGCGCGGCGATGATCCGCAGCCGGGTGGCCGTCGCTCACGCGGAAGCCGCGGATGAGGGCGAGAAGATCTTCCGTGTCGGCGGCGAGCGTCTCGGCCGATGCGGTGGTCTCTTCGGCCATGGCGGCGTTCTGCTGCGTGGCGGCATCGAGCTGGTTCATCGAAGAGGAGATCGAGCGCAGCGTCGTATCCTGCTCGGAAGCGCTGTGTGCGATCTTCGAGACGATCTCGTTGGCGGCCTTGATCTGGTTGGAGATGCGCTTCAGCGCTTCGCCTGCCTCGCCGACGAGGCGGACACCCTGGTCGACCTGACCGGAGGAGCGGGCGATCTGGTCTTTGATCTCCTTGGCGGCTGCCGCGGAGCGCTGGGCGAGTTCACGCACTTCCTGGGCGACGACGGCAAAGCCCTTGCCGGACTCGCCGGCGCGCGCGGCTTCGACGCCGGCATTGAGCGCCAGCAGGTTGGTCTGGAAGGCGATCTCGTCGATCACGCCGATGATCTTGCCGATTTCTGCCGAGGACTTTTCGATGCCGCTCATCGCCTCGATCGCCTGGGCAACCACAGCATCGCTGCGCGATGCTTCGGCGCTGACGGCATGGACGCGCTTGCTGGCTTCGTCCGCGCCTTCCGCCGTCTGGCGGACAGCGACGGTGAGTTCGTCGAGTGCTGCCGAAGTCTCTTCCAGGCTTGCTGCCTGGCGCTCCGTGCGCTGCGACAGCTCGTTGGAGGCGCGACGGATCTCTTCCTTGCTGAGGCCGATGTCGTTGCCCTTGGCGTTGACGCGCCCCATCGCGGCTTCAAGATGCGACAGTGCTTCATTGAAGTTGTTGCGGAGACCGGCGTAGCTTGCACCGAGATCGCCGCAGCGTACCGTCAGGTCGCCACGAGCGAGGTCCTCGAGCGACTTGCCGATGACGGAGACGACGCGCGCCTGTTCGCGTGCTTCGTCCTGCTGCTGGCGCAGGTTCTGCTCACGCTCATTGCTGATTTCGAGCTCCTGCGCTGCCTGGCGATCCGAAAGGGCATGGCGTTCGCGGATCTTTTCCTGCAACGCCTGCGTCGCCTTGGCCATCAGGCCGATTTCGTTGCGCATCTCGGCATGCGGGATGACCGTCGTAACATCCTCGTCGGCCACGGCCTTGAGGGCAATATGAACGTCGGCGAGCGGCTTGGTGATCCCGCGAATGAAATAGAAGGCCGCGCCGATGCCGATGACGAAGATGATGCCGCAGACCAGCAGGGCGCGCCATATCGTCGTATTGATCTGCGCCTCGAGGTCGTCCATGTAGACGCCGCAGCCGAGCACGATCTGCCAGGGCGTGAAAGCCGCCGAATAGCTGCCCTTCAGGAAGAAGTCGCTATTGGGATGGCCGGGCTTGTTCCAGTAATAGATCGTGCGGCCGCCGCCTTTGATGGCCTTTTCGACCATTTCCTTGCTGAAATGAGTGCCGTTCTTGTCGACCTGCGAGGACATGTCCTTGCCGATATTGACCGGGCTCGGATGAATGCGCTGGATGACATTGAAGTCGAAGCCGAAGAAATAGCCTGCTGGCGCGAAGCTGACATGCGACAGGACCTTGAAGGCTTCGGCCTGGGCTGCCTCATGGGTCATCTCGCCGGATTTTTCGCGCTGATAATACTGGTCCAAAATTGAGATGCCCGATTCGACCTGCGTGCGCAGCATATCGAAGCGGTCGTCATAAATGGAATCGGCCTGGGACCGGATCTGGAAATAGGTGGTCACGGCAAAGGCGGCCATCAGGACGCCAAGCAGGGCAAATAGTTGATGTGAAATCTTGAGATTCTTCATGGTGGCTCCCGCAGGTAGGTGAATACCGGTGCGGTATCCTACCGCCTGTGCGATCGCCTGAGAGAACCTCAATACGCTTGCCGCCGCTCGAATGACATGCTGCTGTCCGGTAGGCAGTAAAATCGTTGCTTATGTCTAAGAAAGCTTTAATTGCGGGAGGGCGGTTGTGTTGTTTCTGCAATTGAAACCGAAGATATGCTCTCGAACTAAAAATAATACTTATTTTGATTTTGCGAAAAACTTCGGAATGGATTGAGCTTTGCGATGTTGTATTTAGACAAATCTAGTATCAAAAAGTATATTTTTGACGGTGTGACTGCTTGCCGAAGTCGGAGGCCGCGAGCGTGGAACCTTTCCGCTTTTCTTCGAATCGCGAAAACGCTCTACTGGCGGAGCTGGAAGCTGGAGAGATCGAGCGGCGCCGACTGGCGAGTTGCGGAGGGACTCGGCAAGGCTGCCGTCTGCGCCGTCATGTCGATACCGTCGCCGGCAGTCGCCAGCGCCTCGGGCGTCGGTTTGCTCATGAATGTAACAGGCGAGCCGCCCATCCAGGCTTCGGTGCGCACGACCTTCGTCTGGCCATCGACGTTACGCACGGTGATGGATTGTGTGCCGGGCTCCAGCGTCGGCACCGCGTATTCCTTTTCCATGGCCTGCGGCTTGAGGGGAGGGCAGTCGGCGCAGCTCTTGTCGACAATGCTGCCATTGCCGCCGATCATCGTGCCGTCGATCGGCTGGATCGACGACGCCATCGCAGAGCCGCTGGCCAGTACGCACGCCAAGGTCAGGAAGAAGAAACGCATAACAAGGAACTCCGCCTATACTGGCGAAGACATTAGCGTCCCTTTGTTTCCATAGAGTCAGGAGATTAGGTAAAAATTTAATGGACTTCCGATTGCGGCTCCGGTGCGATCTTTACGTCTCGCGCTCGACCGCACGCCAGCCGATATCATTGCGATAGAAACCGTTTTCCCACTTCACCTCGCCGGCCAGGGCATAGGCGCGTTCTTTTGCTTCGCCAACCGTCTTGCCCGTCGCGGTAATGTTCAGCACGCGGCCGCCGGTTGCGACCAGCGCCCCGTCCTTCAGGCCTGTGCCGGCATGAAACACCTTGGTGCCTTCGCCGTCCGCCGGCAGCGCCGTGATCGGCGTGTTCTTGGCGTAGGAACCTGGATAGCCTTTCGAGGCCATGACGATGGTCAGCGCCGGGTCGTCGCGCCATTCCGCCGTCACCTGATCCAGCGTGCCGTTGGCGCATGCAAGGAGCAGCGGCAGCAGATCGCTCTTCAGTCGCATCATCAGCACCTGGCATTCCGGATCGCCGAAACGGACATTGTATTCGATCAGTTCGGGACCCTTGGCGGTGATCATCAGTCCAGCGAAGAAGACGCCGCTGAAGGGATGGCCGCTTTCCGCCATGCCGCGCATCGTCGGCTCGATGATCTCCTTCATGGTACGCTCGACCATTTCGGGCGTCATGACGGGGGCAGGGGAATAGGCGCCCATGCCGCCGGTGTTCGGTCCGGTGTCGCCGTCGCCGACACGCTTATGGTCCTGCGCAGTCGCGAGCGCCAGCGCATGCTTGCCGTCGCAAAGGCAGAAGAAGCTTGCCTCTTCGCCGTCGAGATAGGCTTCGATCACCACCTCCGCACCGGCCTCGCCGAACGCGCCCTCGAAGCAATCGTCGATCGCGGCAAGCGCTTCGTCGACGGTCATGGCGACGGTGACGCCCTTGCCCGCCGCAAGGCCGTCCGCCTTCACGACGATCGGCGTGCCCTGAGCGCGGACATAGGCTTTCGCCTTCGGCGCGTTGTTGAAGCGCTGGTAGGCGCCTGTGGGAATATTGTAGCGGGCGCAGATATCCTTGGTGAAACCCTTCGACCCTTCGAGCTGGGCCGCTGCTGCGGAAGGGCCGAAGGTGGCGATGCCGGCGGCGCGCAGCCTGTCGGCAATGCCGGCAACGAGCGGCGCTTCCGGGCCGACCACGACAAAGTCGATGGCCTTCTCTTTGCAGAAGGCGACGACGGCATCGTGATCGTCGATATCGAGCGCTGCGAGTGTCGCATGCTCGGCCATGCCGGGATTGCCGGGTGCAGCATAGAATTCCGTCATGAGAGGCGATTGCGCCAGTTTCCAGGCCAGTGCGTGCTCGCGTCCGCCCGATCCGATCAACAGAACTCTCATGGCTTGCCCTTTCGTTGCGTCCTTTTGCGCGGTTAAGCGGGGTTGGGCCAAAGGTCAAGCGGCAAATCCTGTGGAGGCACGGCAGGCAACATTGCCATGCCTTTTTATCCCGCTAAAGCGGAAGCGGCTTCGCCCTCCACGCCATCTCCGCGCCCTGATTGGCGTGTTCCGTGACGAAAACCGCTTCTTATGTCCACGGGATCATGCTTATGGTCCCCTTTACGATTGTCCAGTTCAGAGAGACACATGTCCGCCGATATCCGTTCCCTTGCTGCTACCATCGCCGCCGAGATCAACTCCCGCCCGGATCAGGCCAAGGCCGCCATCGAGCTCTTGGATGAAGGTGCAACGGTGCCCTTCATCGCCCGCTACCGCAAGGAAGCGACCGGTGGCCTCGACGATACGCAGCTTCGTACTCTGTCGGAACGTCTGGTCTATCTGCGTGAGCTGGAAGCCCGCCGCGCCGCTATCATCGAATCCATCACCAGCCAGGGCAAGATGACCGACGAGCTGATGAGCAAGGTTGCAACCGTCGGCACCAAGGCTGAGCTGGAAGACCTTTATCTGCCCTACAAGCCGAAGCGCCGCACGCGCGCCGAAATTGCGAGGGAGCGCGGCCTCGGCCCATTGGCCGACACGATCCTTGCGGATCGCTCCAAAGAGCCCGCGATTCTCGCCGAAGGCTTTATCACGGCCGATGTGCCTGACGTGAAAACGGCGCTGGAAGGCGCGCGCGATATCATCGCCGAAGGCATTGCCGAAAATGCAGACCTGCTCGGCAAGCTGCGCAATTACATGAAGACCAATGCCACCCTGAAGGCCGTTGTCGTCGACGGCAAGCAGGAAGCAGGCGCCAAATTCTCGGATTATTTCGCCCATCAGGAACGCTGGGCGACGGCTCCCGGCCATCGTGCGCTCGCCATGCTGCGCGGCTGGAACGAAGAAGTCCTGACGCTGACCATCGAGGTCGATACCGATGCCGTCTCGCCCAACAAGCCGGTCGAACGCATGGTCACTGCGGCCTATGACATCGGCGGGAGCCGTCCGGGCGACCGCTGGCTGACGGAGGTCGCAAGCTGGACCTGGCGGGTAAAGCTTTCCATGTCGCTGTCGCTCGACCTGATGCGCGAATTGCGCGAGCGCGCCGAAGAAGAGGCGATCCACGTTTTCGCCCGCAATCTGAAGGATCTGCTTTTGGCGGCCCCTGCCGGTTCGCGCGCCACCATGGGGCTCGATCCGGGCATCCGCACCGGCGTCAAGGTTGCCGTGGTCGATGGCACCGGCAAGCTCCTGGAAACGACGACAGTCTATCCCTTTCCGCCGAAGAACGACGTGCGCGGTACGCAGGCTGCCTTGGCGGCACTGATCCGCAAGCACAAGGTAGAGCTGATTTCCATCGGCAACGGCACGGGCAGCCGCGAAACCGAGAAGCTGGTGGCCGACATGCTGGCCGAACTGCCCGCACCGAAACCCACCAAGGTCATCGTCTCCGAAGCCGGCGCATCTGTCTATTCAGCCTCGGAAACGGCGGCGCTCGAATTCCCCGGCCTCGATGTCTCGCTGCGTGGCGCCGTCTCCATCGCCCGCCGTCTGCAGGACCCGCTGGCCGAACTGGTGAAGATCGAGCCGAAGTCGATCGGCGTCGGTCAGTACCAGCACGATGTCGACCAGCAGAAGCTGTCGCGCTCGCTGGATGCGGTGGTCGAGGACGCGGTGAATGCCGTCGGCGTCGATCTCAACACGGCTTCGGCGCCGCTGCTGGCCCGTGTCTCCGGCCTCGGCCCGTCGATCGCCGATGCCATCGTCAAGCATCGTGACGGCGAGGGCGCGTTCGAGACGCGCCGCGATCTCCTGAAGGTCGCCCGCCTCGGCCAGCGCACGTTCGAGCAATGCGCCGGCTTCCTGCGCATTCCCAACGGCAAGGAGCCGCTCGACGCTTCCTCCGTGCATCCGGAAGCCTATGGCGTCGCCAAGAAGATCGTTGCCGCCTGCGGCCGCGACCTGCGCACCCTGATGGGCGATACGGCGACGCTGAAGGCCGTCGATCCCAGGCAGTTTATTGACGAGAAGTTCGGTCTGCCGACCGTGCGCGACATCATCGCCGAGCTGGAAAAGCCGGGCCGGGACCCGCGCCCGAGCTTCAAGACCGCAACCTTTGCCGAAGGCGTCAACGAGATCGGCGACCTCAAGCCCGGAATGCTGCTGGAAGGCACGGTGACCAATGTCGCCGCTTTCGGAGCCTTCGTCGATATCGGCGTCCATCAGGACGGTTTGGTGCATGTCTCGCAATTGGCGGACCGCTTCATCAAGGACCCGCACGAGGTCGTGAAGGCCGGCGACGTCGTCAAGGTCAGGGTCGTGGAAGTCGATGTCAAGCGTAAGCGAATCGGTCTCTCGATGCGAAAAGACGGCAGCGCTGTAGCGGCTTCGTCCGGGCGGGAGTCGCGCGAGCAGGGTGGCGCGCGCAACGCTGGGGTTAAGGCAAATGCCCGTCCGAAGACCGAACAGCAGGGTAGTTTTGGCGCTGCATTGGCGGATGCACTCAAACGAAAATAAGGACTTAGCGGAACTTAATGCAAGAATGCCACACTCTGGCAGAGTTGTTGCCAGAGTGCCAACGACTATGGAAGGGTGAGCTTGCCACAATGCCGGGAGGCGTTAAAGTTGCCTTAATGTCATAACATTCGAGGCGTCCATGGCGTCGGCACTTTTTCCTCTCATCAAGAAACTCATCCGTAAAGGTTCGCTCAAACTTACGCTTGCATCCGGCGAGACCCATGTGGTCGGCGATGGAACCGGCGATACGGTGGCTATTCGTTTTGCCGATCAGCAGGCCGAAGACGCCATCGCCCGCGATCCGACGCTCAAGCTCGGCGAAATGTATATGGAAGGCCGCTTCATCCTGGAGCAGGGGGATATCTACGAATTCCTCTCGCTGGTGAAGCAGAATACGACCAATGAGGTCTTCGATTTCCGCATGGCGGCGCTGCTGGTCGGCCGCATCGCCTGGCAGCAGATCAAGAGCCGCTCGCCGATCAACCGCAACAAATACAATGTTGCACATCATTACGATCTCTCAGCGAAGCTGTTCGATCTGTTCCTTGATGAGGATTGGCAATATTCCTGCGCCTATTTCAATCCGCCCGGCATTAGCCTCTACGAAGCGCAGCTGGCCAAGAAGCGCCACATCGCCGCCAAGCTTTTGGTCGAGCCCGGTCAGAAGGTGCTGGAGATCGGCTCCGGCTGGGGCGGCATGGCCATGTATCTTGCAGAAGCCTATCCCGGCCTCGACGTGACGGGTATCACGCTCAGCGAAGAGCAGCTCAAGGTATCGCGCGAGCGGGCGGCCAAGCGCGGCCTCTCCGATCGCGTCCGCTTCGAGCTGCAGGATTATCGCTACATGACCGGCAAGAAGTTCGACCGCATCGTCTCGGTCGGCATGTTCGAACATGTCGGCATCGGCGACTACGGCAAGTTCTTCCGCAAGGTGTCTGAACTGCTTGACGACAACGGCGTCATGCTGCTGCATTCCATCGCCCGTCCGAAGCCGAGCTATGCTACCAACGCCTTCATCGAAAAGTATATTTTCCCCGGCGGCTATATCCCGTCGATCGGCGAGACCACGCCGCCGCTGGAAAAGGCCGGTCTGCTCACCAGGGATATCGAGACCCTGCCGATGCACTATGCCTATACGCTCCGGCACTGGCGCAACCGCTTCGTCGCACGCAAGGCCGATGCCGTCGCGCTCTACGACGAGAAGTTCTTCCGCATGTGGGAGTTCTATCTGGCCGGTTCCGAAATGGGCTTCCGCTGGGACGAACTGTTCATCATGCAGCTCCAGATCGCCAAGAACCAGTTCGCCGTGCCGGACAACCGCAATTACATCGCGGAGCGCGAAGCGAAGCTGAAGGAATTCGAAGCAGCGCGCGCACCTCTGGAAAAGGTGACATTCTGAGCCTCTGTTATGGCCGCCGTCTGATAGGGCCGGACCGTGGAGATTTACGGTCCGGCTTTTCTATTCATGCCTGTATGTCGCCGAAGTCGCTATCTGCCGACATGGACTGTGAAGGTTCCGTCCTGCACCGTACCGTCGGTGTTCAGTCCCGTAAGGCGCATAGTGAATTGATCGGTGCCCGAGAAACCTGGGTTGGGCGTGTAGTAGACAATGTTTCCCTGGACCGTCTTGCCCGAGCATAGGTAGGCATTGCTGTCTTTCGAAAACTTTGCCGCGACCGGACCGTGCTCGACGTCAACCTTGCCATGCGCCGGCGCTTTGACGACGCCCGTATAGGGGAAGCCTGCAAAGGTGCAGTCCTGTTTCACAAGCGAAGCACTCGTAATCTTCGTCTTCTTGCCGGGCGCGACCCTTCCCGAAAAATGGCTTTGCTTTGCCCCGCCGATCGGAGTGCCGACGCAGCCGGAAAGCGCCATGCCGGCGCTGAGGGCCAGACCTAGGGAGATCAGTGATATGCTCTTCATTCGTTTCTCATTTTTTGAAATTGGAGGCTGCGAGATGGTGGGCGTTTGGCAGGTTTCAGCCATTACCCACGATTGAGTATTCTATACAGAGATTAAATCATTGCGATAGATTGACGCATGCCAAACGGCATCCGGACTGGAGCAACCCGAATTTGATGTTCTGATCGAATTCGACGCCTTGTGGTTAAGAGAGCGGTAACGCGATCCGCATAATTTGAGCCAACTCTCGGGCTGTGTGCATGGCCCTTTTTTGTATTGCGTATCACGGAGTTGCATTGTGTTTGCGAAGTCGCGTCTTTTCCTCATCCTCGGCCTCTCTGTCGCCCATGCCGGCGCCGCTTACGCGGGTGACGGCCAGCATTTCTGGTCGGGCAATTGGTATCTAAGCGTCGGCGCAGCCGGTTTTTCTGCGCCGAAATTCGAAGGTGGCAAGCACAACAAGCTGCAATGGTCGCCGCTCGTCTCCGTTGGCCGGCAAGGGCCGGGTCCACGCTTCTCCTCGCGCAACGACAATCCGTCCTTCGCTCTCATCGAGAGCGACGCCTTTCGTGTCGGCATCGTCGGCAAGTTCGTGCCGAGCCGCGACAGCAGCGATGGCCGCGAGTTGCGGGGGCTGAAAAAGGTCAAGTGGGGCCTTGAAGCCGGCGGTTTTGCTGAAGCCTATCCGACCGATTGGCTGCGCGCCCGTGTCGAAGTCCGGCAGGGTATCCGCGCCCACAGCGGCGTCGTCGCGGACGCCGCCCTCGATGCCTTTACCGATATCACGCCCGAGCTGCGCCTCTCTGGCGGTCCGCGCATGACGCTCGCCAGCAGCGACTATTTCGGCACCTACTACGGCGTCAATGCGCGCGAATCGGCAGCTTCCGGCCTCAGCCGCTACAATCCGGGCGGCGGCGTAAAATCCGTCGGTCTGGGCGGCGCCCTGACCTGGAAGGCCACCGAGAACTGGACCACCAGCACCTTCCTCGAATACACCCGGCTTACCGGCCCTGCCGCCGATAGTAGCCTCGTGCGCGAGCGCGGAGACCGCAACCAGCTCCTGGTCGGCGTTTCCGCGAGCTACAAGTTCAATTTCACGACATACTGAAAGTGAGCGGGACTGGGAGCATGATGACGAAAAGTGTCCTCTGACTCCCGCATCCCGCCGCTTGACCTTCGACGTCGGATATCACTACTACTCGCCTATGCAAAAGACAGGCGACATCAATGGGCGCGTCGCTGACGCGCCGTCCGGCAACTGGGTCTATCGCGTTCTGCCCCCGGCGTTGTGGCCCTATGCCCAGCTTGCGCGCTGGGACAGGCCGATCGGCTGGCAGCTCCTGATGTGGCCATGCTTCTGGTCCGTCGCTCTTGCGGCCAATGCCTCCATCGCCATGGGGCATGGTTCGCCGGGCTTCGTGGTGATCTACCATCTCGTCCTTTATTTCATTGGGGCCGTCGCCATGCGCGGCGCCGGCTGCACCTACAACGATCTGGTCGACCATCAGATCGACATGTCGGTGGCCCGCACGCGTTCCCGTCCCCTGCCGTCAGGCCGTGTGACGCGCGCGCAGGCCAAGGTGTTCATTGCGCTGCAGGCCCTAGTCGGCCTGTTCGTGCTGCTTCAATTCAACTGGTTCGCAGTCGTTCTCGGCGTGCTGTCGCTCGGCATCGTCGCGCTCTATCCCTTTGCAAAGCGCTTTACCGATTGGCCGCAGTTCTTCCTCGGCCTTGCATTTTCCTGGGGCGCCCTGATGGGCTGGGCAGGCCTCTTCGCCAGCCTTTCGTTTGCTTCGGTCGTGCTCTATCTCGCCGCCATCCTCTGGACGATCGGCTACGACACGATCTACGCCCATCAGGATAAGGAGGACGACGAGCTGATCGGCGTGCGTTCGACCGCGCGGCTTTTCGGTGACCGGACGCGTCTCTGGCTGGTCGGGCTCTATGGAGCGGCGCTGCTGCTGATGCTGGTGTCCTTCGCGCTCGCTGGTACGAGCTGGCTCGCCTATGCCGGTCTGATCGTCGCCGGCGGCATGTTCGCCTATCAGATCGCCGTACTCGACATCAACGATGCCGAGCAATGCCTTGCCCTCTTCAAATCGAACAATCGGGTTGGGCTGATCATTTTTGCCGGCCTTTTCCTGTCGTTCCTGTTTCTTGTTCCCTAAAGCATGTCGCGCAAAAGTGCGCAGCGGTTTTGCGACGGCGACATGCGCGAAATCAAACAGCTAAAGCACGGGAAGCGAATCTGAAAGATCGCGACGTGCTTTTAGAGCATGATGCCGAAAAGTGCGAGCGGTTTTCGGACGACATCATGCTCTACTTCTTTGATTTTAGAGCGGATTCAGATTTTAGGTCGATTCGACCTAAAATCATCCGGCTCTAGAGGGACGTCCTTTCTTGTCGAGCGCTGACGGGAAAGTTCCGTTGACGCAATAAAGATTTCGGCCGTGGGATTATCCGTCCCACGGCCGAGTTTCCAGAATGGTCGAATTTGGATAAGGCGCGGCTCAATGCCTTGCGATGATCTCGCGGCCTTCGATCTTCATCTTGACGCCGAGCTTGCCGGTCGTGCGGCGCACGAGGAAGCGAGGGCGGCGGTTTGCGAAATAGGAATGGCGGCGACGCGGCTGGCTGTCCTGCGAGCGGACGCCGCCGAGATGCTCTTCCAGCGGACGGGCGATGCCGTCGGCTTCGATCATCAGCATCGGAATGCGGAAGGCTTCCGACCACGAGCGCCAGTCGGCTGCGATGTCGCTCAGGTCGTGAGCGACGAGAAGGGGAATGCAGAGATCCGGATCGGAGTGATGCAGTTCCAGCGTGACGGTGACTTCGCCGTCGCCATGGTCGATGGCACGGGCCGCGACACCCTGGAAAGCGCGCTTGGGCAAGGCGACGGACAGCGGCAGGCCGCTGGACGGCAGGATCTTACGCAGCACTGCGCCACGCTCGTCGATCGTAATGGTGACGTCACCCTCGGCACCTCGCATGGCATAGCTGACCTGTTGCGGAAAGCGCGCCGGATCGAGCCGCAGTGTGGTTCCAGCCCAGTCGGGCTTCAGGACGGTATTAGTCATCGATTCTCTACCCTTGCTTTACCTGAGAGCCGGTTTTCCGGTCTTCTCTCGGAGAACTTCTGTCCTCTCGTTGTTGGGCAGATTAGGCGCCGTCCCTTCCGGACAGCTTAAAAATCGAGGTTAAGAAAACTTTGCGTCCTCAAATGGTTAGCAAAGTCGAATGCATCAGGGTTTCCATAATGTGAATACACGGCAGGGCGGTGCGTCAAAGCGGTGCACGCATAAGATGAGGCAGTGTAAGTCTCGGGTAAGGTTTGTATGAAATAATGGAGACTAGATTCGCCCTCTTTATTAGAGATCTATTGGGATCCCGCTGATGATTTCCACCTATCTTGGTTATACGATCGCAACCAGAGATATGGCGACCTCGCTCAATCAGGTGGCGCAGCAGTCGCAAAACAAGCGTTTGATCGACTATTACAACGCCAATATCGGCAAAGTAACCAATGTCGACGACTTCCTGAATGACTATCAGCTATACAGTTATGCCATGGAAGCCTACGGGCTTTCGGACATGACCTATGCCAAGGCCTTTATGAAACAGGTCCTGACCAGCGACCTCAGTGACTCCAGCAGTTTTGCGAACAAGCTGACCGATCCGCGCTATAAGGAGTTTGCTGCCGCGTTCAATTTCGGAACGGGCACGACCAATACGGCGCAAACCAGCGCGCAGGAAGACGATCTGATCGGCCTTTATAAGCAGTCGTTTACGAATGAGCAGACAGCGGCGGCGACCGAAACGAGCTATTACAGTCAGAATATCGGCTCCGTGAAAACGGTCGATGATCTTCTTGGCAATACGCGCCTGCGCAACTATGTGCTGCAGGCCTACGGCATCGATCCAAGCGACATATCCAATTCCGTGCTGAAACAGATGCTGACGAGCGATACCAGCGATCCCAACAGCTTTGTCAATCAGAACGGCAGCGCCGCCGACAAGGCGCTGGCGGCGGAATTCAATTTCAATGCGGACGGCACCGTCAAGACATCGACGCCCGACAGCGATACGGCTTATTACGAGGCCAACATCGGCAAGGTCACGTCGGTCTCTCAGCTCACATCCGATCCGCAGCTGTTTCAATACGTCAAGACGGCGTTCAATATTCCTTCCTACATCACGGCGGACCAGTTCCAGGCATCCGCCCAGGACGCCGCCACCGCAAATTCGAATGGGCTGACCGCCGTCATGGCTCAGTTCAACTTCCAGAGCGACGGAACCGTCGC
Organism: Hyphomicrobiales bacterium; assembly: GCA_900468625.1. Lineage (GTDB taxonomy): Bacteria > Pseudomonadota > Alphaproteobacteria > Rhizobiales > Rhizobiaceae > Rhizobium. The sequence continues at coordinate 65,369 of UBUL01000023.1, read as the reverse complement.
TTCGGGCTCGCAGGCGCAGACAGCGGCCCAGATCAGCGCCACGACATCGGGATATACCGCGAATTATCCAGCAGGGCCGCAGACCCTTGGCCAGCAGGCCGATGTGATGAGTGCATATAATTCAATCGTGCCCTCATTCACCACCAGCGTCGGCGCAACCGACAACGATCTGTATTACAAGAGCCACATCGGCTCCATCACGTCGATCGATCAGCTGACATCGGACACGCGTCTCCTCAACTACGTCAAGACGGCTTATGGCATCGACCCGACGACGCCTGCCATCGTCTTCAAGAATGCCGTGGCCGATCCGACGACCGCTTCCATCTTCGGCCTGACGAACTTTGTTTCCCAATTCAATTTCCAGTCGGACGGTACGGTAGCATCCGGTCAGACGGCACAGTCTCAGACCGAGACCGACGCGGCCTCCAAGGCCTATATGACCAATTACCAGACGTCGCAGTCGACCCTGACCACCGATGCGGTCAACAACTACAAGAACCGCATCTCCAGCGTGAAGAACATCAAGGAGTTTTTTGCGAGCAATACAGCCACCGGCACGTCCGGGACCATTCCGCAGCTCTATCAGATGGCGCTGCGTGCCTATGGTATCGGCGAGAATGAGGTGACAAAGTCCGAACTCACCAAGATTCTCGAAAGCGATCCGTATAATTCGAAGAGCTATGTCAGTTCGCTCAAGGATTCCCGCTTCACCGAACTCGCCAAGGCGTTCAATTTTGACAGCAGCGGCAAGCTGAAGGCTCCAGTGCAGGCTCTGTCGCAAACGCAGATCAACAGCTACATCTCCGAATATTCCAGCCACAGTACGGCCGGCTTGACCGGCACCGTATTGACGAAGGCGACCAGCGATGCCAAGACCGCCGGCACCTATTTCGCGACCAACATCGGCAAGGTAAGCACTGTCACGGATCTGCTGGCCGACAGCAAGCTGACCAACTTCATTCTGACCGCCAACGGCATCGATCCCAAAACCGTCAGTACCGCGACATTGAAGAAGGCGTTCGCGTCCGATCCGTCCAATTCGAAAAGTTTCGTCAACACGACCGACGGTGCCAAGTTCAAGAGCATCGTCGAAGCCTTCAATTTCGGCACCGACGGGAAGCTGACCGACAGCAAGCTCGGCACGGCGGAAAACCAGGGTGCTCTGGCAGCGACCAACGATCTCTATCTGCACCAGACGCTGGAAGATCAGCAAGGCGAGACCAATCCCGGCGTGCGATTGGCGCTCTATTTCCAGCGCAAGGCGCCGGATATCAACTCGATCTATGACATCATGGGTGACGCGGCGCTCTATGAGGTGGTTACGACCACCTACAAGCTGCCGAGCTCCATCTCCAGCATGGATGTCACCAATCAGGCCAAGATGCTGGGCAATTTCATCAATGTGAGCGACCTGAAGGACCCGGACAAGGTCAACAAGCTCCTGCAGCGCTTCTCGGCGATGTATGACCTGCAGAACAATACGACATCCTCGACGTCGCCTGCGCTTTCGATTCTCACGAGCTCTTCCTCGGGCGTCGGCATCAGTGCCGACACGCTGCTTTCCATCGCGCAGTTGTCCTCGTCGAACTAACGGGGCTCCACAAAATATTTAACCCGGCCCCAGCTGCGCTTTCGCGTGGCCGGGTAGCTTTCATGTACTTGTTTCTGCTTGATTTTTAAGGTGATTTAAACGCCCATGAAGGGGGCGGAATGGCTGCTTTCGATAACGGCAGGAAGGAACTTATTAACCATCCTTGCCCTATTCGAATTGAGAAGCCAACGGCAATATCAATGACTGGGTTGCAGGTCTCATGCGTCTTTCCCGAACGACAGTTTCCAATGCGTCACAAGGCGTCCAGCCGGAGGGCGATCTCGACCCGGAGCAGGCAGCCGAAGAGGCGCGCCGCGCCGAACAGATCGCCGCTCGCCGCGCGTTCCTGGAAGAGAAGATTCGCACCGCCCGCGAAGCCAAGCGCAAGGCCGAAGAGCAGCGCCGCGCCGAGGAAAAGCGCCTTGCCGAAGAGGTGAGGAAGCGCACCGCCGCCGCTCCCCCGCCGGTTGTAGAGGCATTGCAGGCTGCCGCAGTGACGAGTGAGCAGGAAATGCCCGTTCTTCCTCAGGGAATTTCCGCTGAAGATCTTGCATCGCCCGGCTGGCAGAATGCCTTCCTGATGGGACCGAACGTGCGGTTTACCCGCACGCGTGAAAACGAAATCATCAGCCGCCGTCCGCCGGCGGAACCGCAGGCCGAAGCCCGGCCACGAGTTGCCTCGCATGCGGCCATGCGGGTGATGGAGCCGCCGGCCGTCGCAGCTCCGGTTGTTGCCCCAGTAGTTGTCGCCGCTCCCCAGCCGGTGCCATCAGCCGAGTTCCATCTGCCGCCGCTGGAGGACATGCCTTTTGCCGTGCAAAGCTACATACCGACAGTAATTCAGAATTCTCCGGCAAACGAGCCGGACGCATTGGAGATGACCGTTATCGCTACCGCATTCTCGAAAGCTCCCGCGATCGCGCTGGATGCTTCCCCTGTTCAGTCAAGTGTTCCCGAGTCCGTAGCCGCGCCTGTGGTCGAGTCGCGTCTTGCCCATCTTTCCGATTTCGCTTTCTGGGATGCGATGCCGTTCGACGGCGAGTTCGTCTCCGCCCTCAAGGGCGAGCCGAAGCAGCCTGAAACGCCGCAGCGGCCGGAAGTCGATGCCGAATCGATCATTTCGAAGTTCCGCGTCGTCGAGTGCCGCCGTCCCGCTGCTGCTACCGAGACGCAGCCCGTCGTCGTGCTGTCTCCGGCGGTAGAGGTCGCAGCACCAGTCGAAACTGTTTCCAGCGAGCCGGCGGCAGATCTCAGCACGCCGGCCATGGACGAGCTTGCAGCGCTGGAGGCGGCCGTTCTGGCGCCGGCCATCGAGGTGGTACCCGCCGTTGGCGAAGCCGCGCAGCAGCCTGTGGTCGAGCCAGCCGAAACATTCGTTCCGCCCGCTTTCGTAACCGCGGTTTACGGCGCCGAACCGGCCGCCGAAATCCGCGCCGCTCCGGTCATGGTCGTGGCGCCCATGCCGACCAAGGTTGTCGCTCCGACTTTCGCCGAGCCGGTCGTCAAGGCTGCCCCCACCATTCCAGCCGTCGAAGCCGCAGCGCAGCGTTTGATCGATGCGCCGCCGTTGCGGATCGCACCGCGTCGGCCCGCATCGCTGACGCCGCCCGAGTGGCGGCCGATCGCCCGCTCTGCTGACGGTGAATACGAGCTGCCGCCGCGCGAGCTGCTGCAGGAGCCTGCCGTGCGTTCAGGCGTGATCATGACGCAGGAAACGCTGGAGCAGAATGCCGGTCTTCTGGAAAGTGTGCTGGAGGATTTCGGCGTCAAGGGCGAGATCATCCATGTCCGTCCCGGCCCGGTCGTCACCCTTTATGAGTTCGAGCCGGCACCCGGCGTCAAATCCTCCCGCGTCATCAATCTCGCAGACGATATCGCCCGCTCGATGTCGGCGCTCTCGGCGCGCGTCGCCGTCGTTCCCGGCCGCAACGTCATCGGCATCGAACTGCCGAACGTCAACCGCGAGACCGTCTATTTCCGCGAGATGATCGATTCGCCCGATTTCGAGAAGAGCGGCTACAAGCTCGCTCTCGGCCTCGGCAAGACCATCGGCGGCGAGCCCGTCATCGCCGAACTCGCGAAGATGCCGCATCTGCTCGTGGCCGGCACCACTGGGTCGGGCAAGTCCGTTGCCATCAATACCATGATCCTGTCGCTGCTCTATCGCATGACGCCGGAACAGTGCCGTCTGATCATGGTCGATCCGAAGATGCTGGAACTCTCCGTCTATGACGGTATCCCGCACCTCCTGACCCCCGTCGTCACCGATCCCAAGAAGGCCGTGATGGCGCTGAAATGGGCGGTGCGCGAAATGGAGGATCGCTACAAGAAAATGTCGCGCCTCGGTGTGCGCAATATCGACGGCTACAACAGCCGCGTTGCCTCCGCCAAGGAAAAGGGCGAGACGATTCACGTCATGGTCCAGACCGGCTTCGATAAAGGCACCGGTGCTCCGATCGAAGAACAACAGGAAATGGACCTGACGCCGATGCCCTATATCGTCGTTATCGTCGACGAGATGGCCGACCTGATGATGGTCGCCGGCAAGGAAATCGAAGGCGCGATCCAGCGTCTGGCGCAGATGGCGCGCGCCGCCGGCATCCATCTGATCATGGCGACGCAGCGTCCTTCGGTCGACGTCATCACCGGCACGATCAAGGCGAACTTCCCGACGCGCATCTCCTTCCAGGTGACCTCGAAGATCGACAGCCGTACCATTCTCGGGGAGCAGGGTGCCGAACAGCTCCTCGGCCAGGGCGACATGCTGCACATGGCCGGCGGTGGCCGCATCTCCCGCGTTCACGGCCCCTTCGTGTCCGACGAGGAAGTCGAGAAGGTCGTCGCTCACCTGAAGCTGCAGGGCCGTCCGGAATATCTCGACACGGTTACGGCCGACGAGGACGATGAAGACGAGGAAGAAGATACGGCTGTCTTCGACAAGGGCGCGATTGCCTCGGAAGACGGCGACGATCTGTACGAACAGGCGATCAAGGTGGTCATGCGCGACAAGAAGTGCTCGACCTCCTACATCCAGCGCCGCCTCGGCATCGGCTACAACCGCGCCGCCTCGCTCGTCGAGCGCATGGAAAAGGATGGCCTGGTCGGCCCCGCCAACCATGTCGGCAAGCGCGAGATCATCTCGGGCAACCGCAATGGCGGCGGTGGTTCGGGGCAGGAAGACTTCGATTGATATAATTGGGGGTGATGCTGGCTGCGGTTGCCGTGGAGAGTGTTCACCCCCTCTGTCCCTTTCGGGACATCTCCCCACATTGGGGGGAGATTAGTGACCCACAGCACTTAGTCGCCGCAAACAAATATCTTGTCCGCAGAAACCAAGGTACGATGACTTGGCGAAGCGGCGCGACATACTCCCAACAATCTCCCCCTTGTGGGGGAGATGTCGCGAAAGCGACAGAGGGGGGTACCAGAGGCTCCACACGTTCAGAGCCGACTTCTCTCAATGCAGAGCGCATCAGGTCGATCTCGTTATCAAACCCTCTCAAGCTTGATATGCGGCAGCGGCGGCAACTCCACGCGGATCGCGTCATCGCGCTGCACACGGCCGCCCTGCACGACAATGCTCATGATCCCCGCCTTGCGGACCAACCCGCCATTGGCATCCTTGCCGAGCACGGCATGCAGCAAGCCCTTCTGGAAATTGTCGATCTGCTTGCAGGGATTGCGCAAGCCGGTCACCTCCACGATCGCTGCCGCGCCGATATGCAGACGTGTCCCTTGGGGCAGCGAAAGCACGTCGATCCCTCGGGTCGCGATATTCTCTCCCATGTCGCCCGGAGCAACCGAAAATCCCTTTTCGGTAAGCTCGTCGAACAGCTCCTCATGGATGATATGCACCTGGCGCAGATTGGGCTGGGTCGGATCGACCGCGACGCGCGAGCGATGCTTCACAGTCACCCCCATATGCGCATCGCCTTCGACGCCGAGTCCCGTCAGAAGTTGAATGTGATCTTTCGTCTGCTTGCTGAAACCGTGCACGCCTCTGCTGCTGACCGCCGTCACATATATGCGCTTGTCGCCCATGCCGAGCCCTTCCATAAACGATCTGGATCATTATAAATTGGTGTATACCAATTTCAAGGCGACAGAATTGTGATGAGCGGGAAAAATCGACGGGATGGGGGCGCGAAATCCGGTGGAGGCTGGGCGGCTGTAGCCGCGGAGCTGAGAAGCGCTATTGGTGAGGGCAAGCATGCTCCGGGTAGCCGCCTGTCGAGCGAACGCGCCCTATCCGAACGGTTTGGCGTCTCGCGGGTAACGATGCGTCGCGCGATTGCCGAGCTCGAGAAGGAAGGGCTCTTGCGCGTGGCGCGCGGAAGCGGCGCCTATGTCCGCGCCGACATGCCCGTTCGCTTCCAGTTGGGCGACAAGGTGCGCTTCAGCAAGGACCTGACCGCGGCGGATGCTGACCTCACGCGCAAGGTTGTCTCTGCCAGGGATGTTCCGGCCAATGCCGATGTCGCTGCGCGGCTGAATCTGCAGCCAGGCGAAACGGTGCTGGAAATGTGCGTGGTTGCCTATGCGGACGCGCTTCCCGTCTCGGTCGTCATGCGCAGCTGCCCGGCCGAACGCTTCCGGGGGCTGGCGGAAAAGTTCGTGGCAATGAGTTCGTTCACGGCCGCGCTGAAGGACTACGGCGTGACCGACTATTGGCGCCGCTCCACCGACATAACGGCGCGCATGCCCACGGAAGCCGAGGCGCGGCTGCTGCAGCAATCGCGTCTGGTGCCAGTGCTTGCCTATGCCGGCGAAGACATCGATGCCGAAGGCACGGTCATTTCATGCCAGATCGGCTGCTTTGCCTCGGAACGGGTCTTCGTGACGGTCTAAGCGCTCAGACCTTGAGAACTTTCCCCGGATTCATGATTCCGGCCGGATCGAACGCCGTTTTGATCCGGCGCATCAGGTCCATCTCGATATCGGAGCGTATCGACGCCAATTCGTCGCGCTTCAGTTGGCCAATGCCGTGCTCGGCCGAAATCGAGCCGCCGTGCTGCAGCACGAGCCCGTGCACGATCGTGTTCATCTCGTGCCAGCGGCCGATGAATTCGTCCTTGTCGGCGCCGACGGGCTGCGAGATATTGTAATGGATATTGCCGTCGCCCATGTGGCCGAAGGCGCAGATGCGTGCGCCCGGCATGGCGGCGAGGACGGCGTCTTCAGCCTCGGCCATGAAGTGCGGAACCTGCGCCACCGGTACGGAAACATCGTGCTTGATCGAGCCGCCTTCCGGCTTCTGCGCATCCGACATGCTCTCGCGCATGTGCCAGATGGCCTTCTGCTGCGTTTCCGAGCTGGCGATGGTCGCATCCTGGATCAGGCCGGCCTCGTAGCCCTGTTCGAGCAGCGTCGTCATCATCCCCTCGGCGGTTTCGGCCGAATCCGAGGTGGAGATATCGATCAGTACATACCACGGATGCGCCGTCTCCAGCGGGTCGCGCACACCCGGAATGTGCCGAACGGTGAATTCGACGCCGAGGCGCGGCATCAGCTCGAAGCCGGTCAGTGCCGTACCGCACAGGCTGGAAGCATTCTTGAACAGGGTCAGGGCGTCGTCGACCGACTGCAGCCCGGCAAAGGCGACCTGATGGCCAAGCGGCTGCGGGAAGAGCTTCAGCACCGCGCCGGTGATGACGCCGAGCGTGCCTTCGGCACCGATGAAGAGATCGCGTAGATCGTAGCCGGTATTGTCCTTCTTCAGGCGGCGTAAGCCATTCCAGATCTCTCCGGTAGGCAGCACGACCTCAAGACCGAGGCAAAGCTGGCGCATATTGCCATAGGCAAGAACGGCCGTACCGCCGGCATTGGTGGAAAGGTTGCCTGCGATGCGGCAGGAGCCTTCGGAGCCGAGCGAAAGCGGAAACATGCGGCCATGCTCTGCCGCTGTCTTATGCACATCGGCAAGGATGCAGCCGCCGTCGACGATCATCGTGTTGCCGACCGGATCGATATCGCGGACGCGGTTCATGCGTTCCAGCGATAGGATGACATCGGAGCCGCCCTCGCGCGGAGTCTGACCGCCGACCAGGCCGGTATTGCCGGTTTGCGGCACGATGGCCGTGCTGGTCTCGCTCGCAAGCTTGAGGATCGCCGAGACCTCTTCGACCGAGCCTGGCTTCAGCAGCATGGGCGAAGCACCGTGATAGAGACCCCGATTTTCAATGAGATGCGGTGCGATTTCCGCAGGATCCCGCACGGCATGTTTTTCGCCGACGATGGCGGCGAAACGGTCGAGGAGGTCGGAAGAGGGGACGGAGCTGCTCATGGCTTATCCTTTGCCGGTAGGTCGGGCGATTTATTCTCTGGGTGCAGCCGCGCGGCGCAGCCGGTCGTTGATGGCCTCGCCGAGGCCCTCGTCGGGAATATGCGAAAAGGCAATGGTTGCAGCGCCGGTGGCGTCGGCGCGCTTCATGAAGTCGAAAAGGTTTGCGGCGGCTTCCGAGAGATCACCTGCCGTGCTCAGGTCCAGCACGGCAACTGCCTTTTCGCTTCCGGCAATGTCGGGCGCCCCGAAGCGGATCAGCACCTCGTTTGCCAGTACATCCGTCGCATCCAGCCGTACGGCCGCTCCAGGGGCATAATGCGAGGCCATCATGCCGGGCGCCTCGATGGCGGCCGAAGCCTTCTTACTGCGCTTCAGCGCCTTGCCGGCCACGCGTTCGATCTCGCTTGCCGCCAGGCCGCCAGGCCGCAAAAGACGAATCTCGCCATCCTCGACCTTGACGATGGTCGATTCCACGCCGACCACCGAGGCGCCGGCATCGAGAATAAGCGTGATCCGCTCCCCGAGATCGTCATCGACATGATCGGCGCTGGTGGCGCTGATCTTGCCCGAGGTATTGGCGCTCGGCGCGGCAAGCGGGCGGCCGAAGGCGCGGATCAACTCCCCGGCAAAGCCTTGCGGCACACGGATGCCGACCGTGTCGAGCCCGGCGGTTGCGAGCGGATGGATGCCGCTATCGGATCTCAGCGGCAGCACCAGCGTCAGCGGACCGGGCCAGAAGGCTTCCGCCAGCTTGCGGGAGATGGGATCGAAGACCGCGTAGCGCTCCGCCATGGCAAGATCGCTCATATGGCAGATCAGCGGATTGAAGCGCGGGCGTCCCTTGGTCTCGTAGATCCGGGTAATGGCGGCGGGATTGGTGGCATCGGCGGCAAGGCCGTAGACCGTTTCCGTCGGCAGTCCGATCGGCAGGCCCTCGGCAAGGGTTGCCGTCGCGACCTCTATCGCCGTTTGCGGATGTTCGAGAATGTCTATGTGTCGTGCCATGGCCTGTCTGCTTGCAGTTCAGGCCGTTCTTATGCTCTTCGGGTTTTCGGATCAATCGTCAAAGCTGGCGAATGATGTCGCGAAGCTGCTCGTTGCGTGCACCGAGCAGGAGGACGTTGCGAATGGCGATCTGCGGGTCGTGGGTGTGGAACAGCACGCCGTTGCCGCGTATGTCGCGATTGATCGTCAGTTTCTTGTCTTCCACTTGCCTGTCCGGATGGATGGCGACGGCGAAATACATCCGCGAATATTTCAGGCTGATGTCTTCGAAGAAGTTTTCTTCCTGGCCGATGCGGGCAAAGAAGTTGGCGATGTAGAAGGCCCAGTTCACCTCTTCATATCGCGCGAACTGCGTCCGCGCCGCTGTGACATGACAATAGCCGAGATGCGGCGTGTCCTTCAGCGTGTGATGGAAGATGAGTTTCGGGAAGCGGATGGACTTATGAAAGCTGTTGAGCCGGTCATGGGTTTTCTCGCCGGCATTCCGCAGCTTTTGCGCGGTGCGCTCGGCTACCTGCTGATGGGTGAGGTATTCTCGCTCCTCGGCAAGCCAATGCGCCCTGTCGCGGTTGATGCGACCGGTACGCAGGAATTCGCTGTGCCCCGTCGTCGATACAGCCGGCGCCGGTTCCGGCTCGGCGGGCTTCCCAGCGTCGAAATATCTGAGTTTGGCCATGCCGGCTCTCACTATGGATGTCTCTGGACGGCATGATAGATTCGATAGCTTGAGCCGGGCTTAACCGTGCGGGGTCAACGGACCTGTGAAGCAGGTGCGGAATCGGGACCGCAGATCTCGACGCCATCCATCTTCACTCTCGTAGTCGATGCCGGCCGCAGCTGCCCTGCAGGCGCTTTCTGCGGCATACGCCGTGTCATAGTGGTCGCTTGGCCAGTCTGTCGCAATCAGAATAAAGCGTCATGGCAAGGCATCGCCATGACGTCGTCCACGCTTTTCGCCGAAAGGCACAAGGACTTGAATTACCTATCCATTTAACCACCGCCCGTAACCGTCCCATTGCCCCGTTTCGTCTGTCGTCAATTTCGGAGCCGATGTCGCATTGCAGCGCAGCGGCCGATGGAACCGAGAGCTATGATGCCATCAATCTCAAGGTGCCGCCTGCTAGGGAGGTGGAGAATTGGGAAGCCGGTCAAAATCCGGCGCTGCCCCCGCAACGGTGGTGGAGTGAGGCATGGCGAATAAAGCCACTGGGCCGACGGGCCTGGGAAGGTGCCATGGGGTTCCGGAAACGGAACCGCTCCAGAGCCCGGAAACCAGCCTTGGGCACATATGGTTTACTGACCGCGGCGGGCGGCCAGGACATTGCTTTCGGCCGCTCCCAAGCGGCCGTGCATGTCCTCTGTCCGTCTCCCGTACTGCGCAAGGATAGGCAAATGGATATCAGCAGCAATGTTCTGCGGCAATTGAAGAACCGCCGGCCGGGTTTCAGCCTGGAGCAACCCTTCTATACCGACCCGGATTACTTCAAGCTCGATATGGAGACGATCTACTATCGCGACTGGCTGTTCATCGGCCATGATTGCGAGGTGCCGCGCGCAGGCAACTACTTCACCGTCCAGATCGGCGATTATCCCGTGGTCATCGTCCGTGGCCGCGATCAGGTCATCCGCGCCTTCCATAATAGCTGTCGTCACCGCGGCTCGCGTGTCTGCTCCACGGAGCGCGGCTCCTCGGCAAAGCTCGTCTGCCCTTATCATCAGTGGACCTACGAGCTCGACGGCTCGCTGCTGTTTGCCCGCCAGATGGCTGAGGATTTCGACAAGAGCCAGTTTTCGCTGAAGCCTGTTCACTGCGAAAGCGTCGGTGGCTACATCTTCATTTGCCTTGCAAAGAACGCACCGGATTTCGCCTCCGTTCGCGCCACGATCGAGCCTTACATGGCGCCGCATCGCATCAGCGAAGCCAAGATCGCTTTCCAGAGCACCATCATCGAAAAGGGCAACTGGAAACTGGTCTGGGAAAACAACCGCGAATGCTACCATTGCGCGGGTAATCACCCCGAGCTTTGCCGCACTTTCCCGGAAGCGCCGACTGTTACCGGCGTGCAGGGCGCGATGAACGATCCTGTCATTGCCGAGCATTGGAAGCGCTGCGAAGCAGCCGGCCTGCCGAGCGAGTTCAAGATCTCACCGGACGGGCAGTTCCGCGCCGCCCGCATGCCGCTGATCGAGGGAGCCGAAAGCTACACCATGTCCGGCCAGAACGCCGTCAGGCGGCCGCTCTCGCCCGATGTGACGATCAACGGTATCGGCACCATGCTGCTGTTTCACTACCCGACGACGTGGAACCACATGCTCGGCGACCATGCGATCTCCTTCCGCGTCCTGCCGATCAGCGCCGAGGAAACCGCCGTCACCACCAAATGGATCGTCCATAAGGACGCCGTCGAAGGCGTCGACTATAATCTGGAAGAGCTGACTCACGTCTGGACCGAAACCAACGATCAGGATCGCCGTATCGTCGAGGAAAATGCCTTCGGCATCCGCTCGCCGGCTTACGAGCCCGGTCCTTATTCGGAAATCCATGAGGGCGGCGTCATGCAGTTCGTCGAATGGTACACGACTTTCATGATCAACCGGCTGCAGGGCGACCAGGCCAAGCTGTCGGCGGTTGCCTGAGCATGAACATGACCGTCTCTCTTCCGCATCGCCACCTCGATCAGATGCAGCCCTGGAACGACAGGCATCATCTGCTTGAATGCCTCTCGGTCACGCCGGAAAGCCCCGATGTGATGACCTTCACATTCGGGTCCGACAAGGACAACTGGTTCCGCTATCTGCCCGGCCAGTTCGTGACGCTGGAATTGCCGACGGCTCCAGAGCCGGTCATGCGCACCTATACGCTCTCCTCCACGCCGTCGCGGCCCTTCTCGGTCGCCGTGACGGTGAAGGCGCAGAAGGACAGCATCGGCACGCGCTGGATGTTCAAAAACCTGAAGCCCGGCATGCGCATCAAGGCTTTTGGTCCCCTCGGAGATTTCAGCCATATCCGCCATCCCGGCGAGAAATATCTCTTCGTCTCTGCCGGCTCCGGCATCACGCCGATGATGTCCATGACCCGCTACATGTCCGACATCGCACCGCTGTCGGACATCGCTTTCGTCAACTGCTCGCGAAGCCCGGCCGACATCATCTTCCGTTCGGAGCTGGAATATCTCGCCCGCTTCATGCCCAACCTCAGTCTCGGCTTCATCGTCGAGGGCTGCGGCCGTACCGATCTGTGGTCGGGATTGAAGGGCCGCATCGACAAGGCGAAGATCGGTCTGCTGGCTCCCGATTTCATGGACCGGACGATCTTCTGCTGCGGCCCGGAAGTCTTCATGGATGCCGTTCGCTCCATGCTGGAAGCGCATGGTTTCGACATGTCGCGCTACCATCAGGAAAGCTTCCAGCCGGCCAATGCGGCAACGCCGCTTGCCGAGGTTTCCGACGATGCTTCCGGCGAGGCCGCGACCACCATCCGTTTCACCATGGCCGGCAAGGATGTTGCCTGCGCGGCAGGCCAGACCGTGCTTCAGGCCGCGCGCGGCGCAGGCGTACGCATCGGTGCGGCCTGCGAATCCGGGCTCTGCGGCACCTGCCGGGTGATGAAGCTCTCGGGTGAAGTCGAGATGAGCCACAATGGCGGCATCCTCGATGACGAGATCGAAGAAGGTTATATCCTTGCCTGCTGTTCTCGCCCGAAGACGGATGTGCAGGTCGAGGCATAGCATCGACCCGAAAGCCGCCTCGCCAAGCATGTCGCGCAATAGTGTGCTGCGGTTTTGCGACAACGACATGCGCAAAATCAAAGACCTAAAGCACCAGAAGCGAATCTCAAAGATCGCGACGGGCTTTAGAAATCCTGGTAGTTCAGCTCGTTGATTTCGACCGGCTTCGTTTGCGGGGTCGATGCGGTGACGACCGGGTCGATATCGAGCATGAGTGAAACGAGCGTCTGTCTTGGCCCGTTGCACATTGCGGCAAGCGCGATCGTCAGGTCCGGTGCGGGCAGCGGTTTGGCGGGCAGGAGATCACCCTGCGGCCAGATCATGGCGAGCTGAACCTTCGTCATCGGCACGACATTGACGTCGATGTCGGTCGAAGTACCCGGCACGCGGTAAGGGCAGCTCTTTTCGGAGCAGTTGTCGGATGAGGCGAATTGCCAGAGGGCATAGCTGTCCCAGTTGCCGAGCGGAAAGGTGCCTTTCACATCGGGCCTGTAGCGCGCGTACCACAAGGGCAGCCGCGACAGCAGCGGATAAGTCGTGCGATGGTCGGCTATATATCGTGCCGTATTGTGGTTGGTATAGAGAATGGGATAGCGCCCGGTCCTGACCTTGATATGGGCGACGAAAATCTGCGCATCGTCGAGCGACATGAACTGGGTCGTGTCGATCCCGTCGATATCAAGCACCATCAGCTCGTCCGGCTGCGGATCGGCGTAATCGAGAAAATGATTGGCCTGATCGATCGGATTGCCGGGTCGTCCCAAATGATAGGCGCCCCATAGCAGGCCATTCGTCTTTGCCAGCATGCGGCGCGTCTGGAAGAGTTCGCGGCTGACGGCATATTTGCGCCACATCGTCTTGCAGTGGGCATAGGTGTCTCCGGCGTGGTCGCCGGTGCAACTGTAGCTTTCAGGAAGTCCGTCGGAGGCCTTGGAGATGAAACCGGCGATCCGCTTGTCCTGCAAAAACGCATTCCAGTCGATGGTGTTCAGCTCGTAAGCATCGACAATCAGGGCGTTTTTCGGATCGCCCCAAGGCTGGCTTTCACCCGCCGAAGGCTTGGAGACCGGCCCCATCAAGGTCAGGATCGTCAGCAAGCCGCAAATAAGGAGATTACTCTGCCGGTATCCTTTCATGAAATAATAGTAAGGATTGCTGGTTAATCTTGGGTTAAGGATACAATCACTATATGGTCGGCGTGGAGCCCCGCATAACTCCTTAAATTGGTAGGGATTTAAGGAACAGAATAACGTGTTGCCGCGTTTCTTGTCGTCTACTCGGATATGCAGCAAAGCAGGCAGAGAAACCTTGCTCGAAGAGCATTCCCGACGTGAAACGCTTCAGACTTGAACCCAAGTCGAACCAGGGAATGGAGATAAAAATGCTTGGTTTCCGTGCAAGAATCGCGACATTGGCTCTTACGGCTGCCGTCGCGCTGACGAGCTTCACACCGTCTTTTGCCATGCAGATGCCCGCCGCGCCGATCGCGTCGGTGGACAAGTCCGCGCCCGCCAATATTGAACAGGTCCAGTGGCGTCACGGCGGCTACTATCGCCGGGGTTGGTATGGCGGCTATCGTGGTTATCCCGGCTATCGTCGCGGTTATCGCTACCATGACGGCTATTGGTTCCCGCTGGCTGCCTTCGGCGCTGGTGCCATTATCGGCGGCGCGATTGCCAGCCAGCCGCGCTACTATGCCGCTCCGCCTCCGGCCGGCGGCATCAACCCGCGTCATGTCGAATGGTGCTCGGACCGCTATCGTTCCTATCGGGCTTATGACAATACGTTCCAGCCCAATTCCGGCCCGCGCCGTCAGTGCTACTCGCCCTACTACTAGAGCCGGATGATTTTAGGTCTGTTCGACCTAAAATCTGAATCCGCTCTAGAATCAAGGAAGTAGAGCATGATGTCGTCCGAAAACCGATCACACTTTTCGGCATCATGCTCTAAGCCACATATCCGAGGCTAAGACGCAAAGCCGCCCGGCATCTTCGGGCGGCTTTTGCATGCCTGCTGTCAGAGAATGTTGACGCGCTTCAGCAACCACCATGCCAGCAGCATGGAGGCGATGATGAAGCCGACGGCATAGCTGGTGCCGCCCGCGCCGCCGGCAAGCGGCAGGCCAGATGTATTCATGCCGAAAAAGCCGGTCACCAGCGTCGGCGGCAGCAGAAGCGCCGTCATGATCGACAGGACGTAGAGATGGCGGTTGATCTCGGAGGCGAGCTTGGAATCGATTTCCTCGTGCAGCAGCCTGGCGCGTTCCTGCAATGCATAGACATCATGCTCGACCGCTTCCAGCCGTCCCGTCAGCCGTGCGGCAATATCTTCGAATCCCAGCGGCATTTCCTCGTCATCCGAGGCGGCGGCATGGCGCATCAGCGAGAGCACTGTCCGCAGATGGCGGTGCAGACGCACGATGGTCCGGCGGATGGGCGGAAGCTTGGCGCGCTCGTCGCGCGACGTATTCCCGTGGACGAAATCCTCGATGGCATTGAGTTCTTCGCTGATCTCGATGACGACGGAGATCAGGCTGCGCTGGAATTCGACGACGATCAGCTCGAAAATATCCACCGGGTTCGCAAACCGGGCCGCATTCTTCTCGATCAGCACCCGCACCCGGTCCAGGCTGCGCAGCGGCTGCAGCCGGCTGGTGATGAGCAGGCGATCGGTCAGCGCAAAATGCAGCCAGCCGATATCATGCGTGTTATGGGCAAAGTCACGCTGAAAATCGACCAATGTGCCGAATAGCATCTGATCGTCGACGGTGATCGTCGCATGTGTCTCATGCGTGGTGAGAGCCGTGCGAGCGGCTTCGTTCAGTCCGGGCGCATCCTCGAGGAAAGCCGATACGCGCGCATCGACGAGATTGAGATGCAGCCAGAGAAAGCCTTGGCCGCTGAAAAGCGTCGAACGATCGGCATCATCAGGTAGTCGCTCCGCCGTGGAATCCCCGGGGCGGAGACGATAGGCCCAGATGAAGCCGGGTATCGTATTGGCTAATGTGAGCGTGTTCATGGCGGTGTCGTTCGCATTGTCTGAACAGTTGCCATAGTCTTCGTTCATGACGGTTGTTTATGCAAGTCGGTGCTTTCGCGAAATAATCGTGGGCATTGGTGGCGATGTCACGGCCGCACAGCGCGCCGAAAGCGTATGCGATATTCGAGTTCGCGAGAGGGTGGAAATAGGCATCTTTGTTATCTGGAAAATTGACGTTTACGTAAAAATAAACTAGCTGTAGCCACAAATGGCCGATGGTCCGGGTGAGGCGGATCATGGCCGGCACCGATCCGGAGGAAATCATCATGTACAAGGCGCCTGTCGAAGAAATCGCGTTCACGCTGAAACATGTCGCGGGCATGGCGCGCGCCATGGAAGCAGGCATGCTCGGCGATCTCAGCGCCGATGTCGTCGATGCCATTCTGTCGGAGGCCGGACGATTTGCCGGCGAGGAGGTGGAGCCGCTCGCCGAAATCGGTGACCGCCAGGGGGCGAAGCTGGTCGACGGCAAGGTAGTGCTTCCGGCAGGCTGGGAGAAGCTCTATCGCGATTGGATCGCCGGGGGCTGGAACAGCCTCACCGCGCCCGAGGAATTCGGCGGGCAGGGCCTGCCGCATATGCTGAATATCGCGACTCTCGAGATGTGGAATTCCGCCTCGATGGCCTTCGGCCTTGCGCCGACGCTGACTATGGGGGCTGTCGAGGCGCTGCGGGCTCACGGCAGTGATGACCTGAAGAAGACATATCTGGCAAAGCTCGTTTCCGGCGAATGGTCCGGCACGATGAACCTGACCGAGCCGCATGCCGGCTCCGATGTCGGGGCATTGCGCACCCGCGCCGAACGCAGTAACGACGGCACCTATCGCCTCTTCGGCCAGAAGATTTTCATTACCTGGGGCGATCACCAGGCGACGGAAAACATCATCCATTTCGTTCTCGCCCGCCTGCCGGATGCGCCGGCCGGCACGCGCGGCATTTCGCTCTTTCTTGTGCCGAAATTCCTTGTGAACGACGATGGCTCGCTCGGCGCCCGCAACGATTATTTTGCCCATTCGTTGGAACACAAGCTCGGCATTCACGGTTCGCCGACCTGCACGATGATTTATGGCGATGGCAAATATGGTGCGGAGAAGGGCGCCGTCGGCTGGCTCGTCGGTGAGGAGAACAAGGGCCTCGCCTGCATGTTCACGATGATGAACAATGCGCGCCTCGCCGTCGGCATCCAGGGCGTGGCGATTGCCGAGGCGGCAACGCAGAAGGCTATCGCCTATGCCAGAGAGCGCACTCAGGGCCGCGCGCCGGGCGCGACCGCATCGGGCATGAGCCCGATCATCGAGCATCCCGATGTCGCCCGCATGCTGCTGACGATGAAAGCCCTGACGCAGGGCTCGCGCGCCATCTGCTATGCCTGTGCCGAGGCGATCGACATGTCGCATCGCGATCCGCGGAAGGCCCGCTTCTGGCAGGAGCGTGCAGCGCTGTTGACGCCGATCGCGAAGTCCTTCTCCACCGATGCGGGCGTCGATGTCGCTTCGCTTGGCATCCAGGTCCATGGCGGCATGGGCTTTATCGAAGAGACGGGTGCGGCGCGGCTGCTGCGTGACGCCCGTATCGCCCCGATCTATGAAGGCACCAACGGCATTCAGGCCATCGACCTGGTGACGCGCAAGCTGACGATCGCCAACGGCGATCACGTACGCGGCTTTATCGCCGAATTGCGGGAGATCGCCGATAGCGTCGCCAAATCCAATCTCGAAGGCTTCGGCGAGACGGCGCCGCGGCTGCGGGCGGCAATCGCCGATCTGGAAAAGGCGACCGAATGGCTCTTGTCCAAGCAGGCGGAGGGCGCCGTTGCCGAAGCCTTGGCAGGCGCCACACCTTACCAGCGGCTTTTCGGCCTTGTGCTGACCGGCTCCTATCTGGCCAAGGGCGGCCTAGCCGATGTGGGTGACGGAGAGGGTGGCACGCGCATCGCGCTCTGCCGCTTCGCTGCCGAAAATCTTCTGGCCGAGACTGCCGCTCTCTCCGATCGGATCATCGCCGGCGCGCCCAGCCTTGAAGCCGCCCGTGCGGCATTAGCCTAAGGAAAAGCCATGACCGACGATATCCTGATTCAACGACCAGAGACTGCGCCGCAGGTTCAGATCATCCGGTTCAACCGGCCGGAAAAAAAGAACGCCATCACGCGCGCCATGTATCAGACGATGACCGATGCGCTGAAGGCGGCGGAAGCTGCCCCCGATATCAGCGTCCATGCCTTTCTGGGTACGCAAGGCTGCTTCTCGGCTGGCAACGATCTCGCCGACTTCCTAGCCTTCGCCATGAGCGGCAATATGGGGCGCGAGGTCATCGATTTTCTTGTCGCGCTGGCAAGCACGAAGAAACCTGTCGTCTCCGGCGTCGATGGCCTGGCGATCGGCATCGGCACGACGATCCACCTGCATTGTGATTTGACCGTTGCCTCCGATCGCAGCCTGTTCAAGACGCCTTTTGTCGATCTTGCGCTGGTTCCTGAAGCGGCCTCGAGCCTGCTTGCTCCGCGTGTGATGGGTCATCAGCGCGCCTTCGCTCTGCTGGCCCTCGGCGAAGGCTTTTCCGCTGCGGACGCCAAGGAGGCCGGCCTGATCTGGAAGGTGACGCCACCGGACGCGGTGGAAGCCGAGACACTGTCGCTGGCGGCCAAACTCGCCGCCAAGCCGCCCGAGGCGCTGCGGATCGCCCGTGACCTGATGCGCGGCCCACCGGACGCCGTCCTCGACCGAATCCAGAAAGAAGCGGAGCATTTCGCCGCCCAGCTGAAAAGCGCCGAAGCACGCGCGGCTTTCGAAGCTTTCATGAAGCGCTGAAGACTTACTTCTCCAGCGCCGCAACCACCTCGACATGCGAGGTCCACAGGAATTGGTCGATCGGCGTCACCCGCGTGATGCGGTAGCCGCCCTCGACCAATATGGCGAGGTCGCGGGCAAGCGTCAGCGGGTTGCAGGAGACGGCGAGGATCTTCTTGACCTGAGAGCGGGCAAGCTCCTTGCTCTGGAACTCCGCGCCGGCGCGGGGCGGGTCGAAGACGACAGCGTCGTAGACCTTCAATTCCTGCGTCATCAGCGGCCGGCGGAAAAGATCGCGTCGCTCGACGGTGACCGGCTTCAATCCTTGCGTATTGCGCGCGGCATGATCGAGCGCCGCCAGCGGCTTGGCTTCGCCTTCCACGGCATGCACGCGTCCGATCCGCGCCAGACGAAGCGAGAAGGTGCCGCTGCCTGCAAAGAGATCGGCGATGCGCTTCGCCTTGCCGACATGGGTCGCAACCAGCTCGGCCATGGCATCTTCGGCCTGCCTGGTCGCCTGCGTGAAGGCGCCGGGTGGCGGTGCGACCTGCACGCCGCCGAAATCGATGATCGGTTTTGCCGGCTCCACCAGGATCTCGCCGTTCAGAGAGACGCGCGCGATGCCGCGAAGCGACAGCACGGTTTCGATCGTGCTGCGGCGCTGCTTGTCCGACAGCGATTTGATACCGTCGACGGCAAGGTCGAGGCCGGTCTGCGTCTCCAATACGGAAATGCGGAAAGCTTCGGCGTTGATGGCCATCGCGGCGGCAATCGTCTTGATTGCCGGCAGCCTGGCCATGATGCCGGCCGAGGCGATGGGACATTCCTCGATGGCGACGATATGGTGGCTTTCGGCCTGGTTGAAGCCGATCAGCATGCCCTTTTCGGTCTTGCGCGCGGCGAAGACCACCCTGCGCCGCTCGCCCGGATGCGCGGTGACGATATCGTCCACCTCGGGTGTGAGGCCCTTAGAGCGCAGTGCGTCGACGACCAGCTGGCGCTTGAAGGCGCGATAGGGTGCGTCGGCGTAATGCTGCAAGGTGCAGCCGCCGCAGGCGCCGTTGACGCCGTGCGGGCCGAAGTGTCGACACTGCGGCTCCTGCCGGTCCGGCGAGGCAGACGCGATCGACATCAGCGTACCCTGGCTCTTCACCCGCGCGATGGCAACGCTTTCGCCCGGCAGCGTGAAGGGCACGTAGATCGGGCCATCAGTGCCCTGCGCGATGCCGTCGCCCTGGGCGCCGAGCTTCTGGATGGTGACGGTTTCGGTGCTCATGGCTTGATCCCTGCGAGAAGAAATTCCTGGTTGCCGTCGCCGCCTGCGATCGGCGAGGCGATGAGGCCGAAGCTTTGCCAGCCCATGTCGTTTGTAAACCAGCGCTCGAGTTCTGCCGCAACCGCCGGAGCCGAGGAAGGGTCCTTCAAAAGCCCGGCCTTGCCTATCGCATCGCGACCCGCTTCGAATTGCGGTTTCACCAGCAGCGCCGCCCGTGCACCCGGTTCGGCAAGCGCGAGCGCCGGCGCCAGCGCCAGCTTCAGCGAAATGAAGGAGACATCGGAAACGATGAAGGTGAAAGGCTCGCCTACATCGTCTGCAGTCAGGTTGCGCGCGTTCAGTCCCTCGATATTGGTCACGCGCGGATCACCCGCTATCCGCGGATGCATCTGGTCGTGGCCGACGTCGATCGCCGTCACATGGGAAGCGCCACGTTGCAGCAGCACTTCGGTAAAGCCTCCCGTCGATGCACCGACATCGAGACAATGCTGCCCTTGTGGATCGAGGCCGAAATGGTCGAGTGCCGCCACCAGCTTCAAGGCCGCACGCGAGACGTATTCCTGCGCGGGATCGTCGATGCTGATATCAGCGCTTTCGGAAAAAAGTGCACCCGGCTTCGTCACGATCTTGCCGTTCACGGTCACCGTGCCGCGTTGAATGGCATCGCGCGCCCGTGATCGGCTGGCGAAAAGGGAGAGGGTGACGAGGAGCTGGTCGAGGCGTTGCGGTTCGGACATAGGCTGTCCATGCAGGGCAATGGGTTATGTTGCAAGCCTTTTATGCTGAATCGGCGTTGACGGCGGATCGCGGCCGGCGATAATCGCCGGCATCAACGGGCGAGGGCATCATGCGAAAGATCGGTGGCTATGCAGCGTTAATGACGATGTTCGCGGTTCCAGCTCTTGCGAACGACACCATGGCGGAGCTGAGGACGGGTGGGCTCGCCTATGTCCGCACCGGCGATATCAGCATGGCTGAGGAGAAGCTGTTCATTTCGCAGGCCGAAGTGCGCGTCGACTACCTCTTCGAAAATACGTCCGACAAGGATGTCGAAAGCGTCGTCGCCTTTCCGATGCCCGATATCAAGGGCGACATAGACAGCATGGTCGATGCGGGAAACGTCGAATCCGACAATTTCCTCGGCTTCACGGTGACGCAGGACGGCAAGGCCATCATCCCGACCCTGCAGCAGCGCGTATCGGTGGCCGACGTCGACATGACGGATGAGTTGAAAGCCCACGGCGTGCCGCTTCTGCCGATGAGCAAGGCGACCATGGACGCTGTCGCCAAATTGCCCGTCGACATAATCGAGGATTGGACCGCCCGCGGCCTGATCGCCGACGACGAATACGACAATGACGGCCAGGGCATGAAGCATCATCCGACGCCGATGTGGACGCTGCATACGACCTACTGGTGGCGCACAAAATTCCCGGCCAAGGCCAGGATCGCCGTGGAGCATCGCTACAAGCCGAGCGTCGGCGGCACCGTCGCCATCACTTTTGCCGGCGACGAAGACTATCAGAAGCAGCAGCTGCAGGCCTATCGCAGCAAATATTGCCTCGACGATGCCTTCCTGAAAACGGCGGCCAAGCTTGCTGTGCTGGCTGAAAAGGGTGGTCGGGGCTATACCGAAAACTGGATATCTTACGTGCTGACGACGGGTGCCAATTGGTCCGGTCCGATCAAGCATTTCGAGCTGACGGTCGATAAAGGCAGCCCGGAGAACTACATCAGCTTCTGCGGTGAGAATGTGAAGAAGATCGGAGCGACGACCTTCCAGATGACGGCGCAGGATTTCTATCCTGAGCACGATCTGGATATACTGATCCTGACTGCCGCGACGGTGAATTAGCGCAAGTCCAGCCAAAGCGCGAGCGGTTTTGCGTGAAAGCAAAGAGATGGAGCGTTTCCGCGGCTGCGTTCAAAACGGACACGTTCCGGTGGCATGCCAAGCCGCAGGTACAAATTAAATAAATTTAAAGCCGAAGCCTCTACTCATGCCTGCGATTGCGGCAATCCTTTTCGAGGTCGCCGCCTGCCATGAAGGCTTTGCGCTCCCGCGTCCAATCATGCCCTCCCTGAATTGTTCGAGCGTTGGCCGCGCTTTCCTCCCAGACCCGGCCAATGATGCTCGCCAGGACCGCGCTCAGGAGGCGCTCGCTCATGTTTGCGAAAAAACTCTCGTTGAATGGCAAACTCGCCGTCACGTTCACGGCGCTGATCGCCATTTTCGCCTGTGTTTCCGTATTCGTCTATTCCAAGGAAGAGGTCTCCGCCGGAGCTGCGACGGAACAGGCTGGCTCGCAGCAGCTCGTCAGCCTGATCGACGACTCGCTTCAGGCCATGCTGGAGCAGGCCGTCAATCTGCGCGGCTTCCTGCTTTTGCGCAGCGACAGCACCTATCGCGATATCTTCAACAATCGCGAACGGATGTTGAAGAGCATCGACGCCGCCAAGCAGGCCGCAGCCGGTTCTCCGGATCTCTTGCAGGCGATCGACAATATGCAAAAGGCGGCCGATCTCTATTTCCACCAGCTCGCGGAGCCGCAGGCCAAGGCCCGCAAGGAAACCGAGATGCCGCTCGATCAGATCGTCAAGATCGGTCAGAACGAAACCAAGGGCCAGCTTGACGGCTTCCGCGAAGCTGCCGCGAAGATCAAGCAGGCCGCTCGTGCCAAGGCAGGCGATCTGGCGGCCATGCAAGCCGATGCCAACGGCGATCTTCGCCTCACCCTCATCGTCGGCGGTATCTTCGGGTCGCTCGCTGCCGCCGTACTTGCCTGGCTGCTGTCACGCATCATCGTGCGCCCGATCGTCGGCATGACGGCGGCAATGGGTCGTCTGGCAAATGGCGAGCATGATGTCGAAGTACCGGCTGTCGGCCGCGGCGATGAAATCGGCCGCATGGCTGACGCCGTTCTCGTCTTCAAGCAGGCGGGGATCGAGAAGCTGCGTCTGGCCGGTGAGACCGAACGCATGCGTGGCGATGCCGAACGTCAGCGTCAGATGAACGACGAGCAGAAGGCGCGTGAAGAGGGCGAAATCCGTTTCGCCATGGAAGCGCTTGCAGGCGGCCTTTCGGCGTTGTCTTCCGGAAATGTCGCAATCCGCCTTCGCAACGGTTTTGCTCCGCAACTCGACAGCGTTCGCGCCGATTTCAACAATGCCGTCGAAAAGCTCGAAGCAGCCCTGCAGTCCGTGGGCCGCAATGCCGCCGCCATCAATGCCGGCGCCGACGAAATCCGTTCGGCCGCCGACGACCTGGCACATCGCACCGAACAGCAGGCTGCCGCGGTCGAAGAGACCGCCGCAGCTCTGGAGCAGGTGACGATTACGGTTCGCGACTCTGCCAAACGCGCCGAAGATGTCGGCCATCTCGTCGAGCGTGCCCGCCTCGGTGCGGAACGCTCAGGCGAAGTGGTTCGCAACGCCGTTTCGGCCATGCACCAGATCGAAAAGTCCTCGGGCGAAATCAGCAACATTATCAGCGTCATCGATGACATTGCGTTTCAGACCAATCTTTTGGCGCTGAACGCCGGCGTAGAGGCCGCGCGCGCCGGAGATGCCGGCAAAGGCTTTGCCGTCGTTGCTCAGGAGGTGCGCGAACTCGCCCAGCGTTCCGCCAACGCCGCGAAAGAAATCAAGTCGCTCATCACGACCTCAGGCGATCAGGTCAATACAGGCGTGTCTCTGGTCGGGGAAACCGGCAAGGCGCTGGCACTGATCGTATCCGAAGTGCAGGAGATCAACCGTCATGTCGGCGCGATCGTGACGGCGACCCGCGAACAGTCGACCGGCCTGCAGGAGATCAACACGGCGGTCAACAACATGGATCAGGGTACGCAGAAGAATGCCGCCATGGTCGAGGAGCAGACGGCGGCGAGCCATGCGCTCGCCAGCGAGGCCGCGGCCCTCAACGAGTTGCTCAGGCAGTTCCGCCTCGGCGACGCCGCGCAGGTTGCGCAGGCTCGGCCAGCCGTTGCGACCGCACGTTCGAAGCCGGCCGCATCGCCGGCCCGTGCCCTCGGCCGCACCGTTGCCAAGGCTTTCGCCGGCAAGGCAACCGCAACGGCTGCCGCCGCTGCCCGGGACGATTGGGAGGAATTTTGATTTAGCACCTCCCTTGATGGGAGGGATCTGCGTATCGTGCCAGGGAGAGGAGTGACGGCGACAAACGCCGAAGCCTCTTCCTGCTTCATGGCAGATCAACCCACTCGCCGTGCTGCGGCGACCTCCCCTTGAGGAGAAGGTAAGGCTAGCCTGCCGCCTCGATAATCCGGCTGTGGCCGAGCGCCTTGAATACGGTCTGCACGATGCCGGCGCGGTCGAGCCCGGCCATGGCGTTCATGGCTTCGGGCTTGGCCTGTTCCATCCAGATATCGGGCATGACGAGCGAGCGGATCTTCAGGCCGTTGTCGAGCAGACCCTCATTGGCAAGGAACTGCATGACCTGGCTGCCAAAGCCGCCGACCGAACCTTCTTCGATCGTGATCAGCACTTCGTGATGGGCGGCAAGCTGCCGGATGAGAGCGTGGTCGAGCGGCTTGGCAAAGCGCGCATCGGCAACCGTGGTCGACAGGCCGGCAGCATCGAGATCCTCGGCCGCCGCGAGGCTGTCGGCCAAGCGCGTGCCGAAAGACAGCAGCGCGACCGTCGAGCCCTGCTTGACCACGCGTCCCTTGCCGATTTCCAGGATCAGGCCGCGCTCCGGCAGATCGACACCGACGCCTTCGCCGCGTGGATAGCGGAACGAGATCGGGCCGAGATCATAGGCGGCGGCCGTGCGCACCATATGCTTGAGTTCCGCCTCATCGGCGGCTGCCATGACGACGAAACCGGGCAGGGTCGCCAGAAAGGCGGTGTCGAAGGAACCTGCATGCGTCGGGCCATCGGCGCCGACAAATCCGGCACGGTCGATCGGGAAGCGCACGGGCAGGCCCTGGATCGCCACGTCATGCACCACCTGGTCGTAGGCGCGCTGCAGGAAGGTGGAATAGAGCGCGGCAAAGGGCTTGTAGCCTTCGGCGGCAAGGCCGGCTGCGAAAGTTACGGCATGCTGCTCGGCGATGCCGACGTCAAAGCAACGCTTGGGGAAAAATTCCTGCAGCTTGTCGAGGCCGGTGCCGTTCGGCATGGCGGCGGTTATGCCGACGATCTTTTCGTCGAGCGCAGCCTCCTGCACCAAAGCGTCCGCAAAGACGCTTGTGTAGCTCGGTGCATTCGGCTTCACCTTCGTCTGTGCACCGGTGATGACGTCGAACTTGTTGACGCCATGATATTTGTCGGCAGCCGCTTCGGCGGGGGGGTAGCCTTTGCCCTTCTGCGTCACGACATGGATCAGCACCGGTCCTTGCGCGTTGTCGCGGACATTGCGCAGCACCGGCAGCAGGTGCTCGAAGGAATGACCGTCGATCGGCCCGATATGGTAGAAGCCCATTTCCTCGAACATGGTGCCGCCGGTCACATAGCCCCGTGCGTGCTCGACCGCCCGCGTGATGGCGCGATCGACCTTCTTGCCGAGATAGGCGGTCAGTTTCTTGCCGAAATCGCGGAAGCCCATATAGGTGCGGCCGGAGGCAAGGCGGGCGAGATAGGCGCTCATGGCGCCCGTCGGCGGCGCGATCGACATATCGTTGTCGTTGAGGATGACGATCAGCCGTGCGTCGAGCGCGCCGGCATTGTTCAGGGCTTCATAGGCCATGCCGGCCGACATGGCGCCGTCACCGATGACGGCGATCACGCGGCGGTCGGTCTTATCAAGCTCGGCGGCAACCGCCATGCCGAGACCGGCGGAAATGGATGTGGAGGAATGCGCGGCGCCGAAGGGATCATATTCGCTTTCGGCCCGGCGCGTGAAACCGGAAAGACCGCCTTCCTGACGCAGCGTGCGGATGCGGCCGCGCCGCCCGGTCAGGATCTTGTGCGGATAACACTGATGCCCGACGTCAAAGATCAGCCGGTCGTTCGGCGTATCGAAGACGCTGTGGATGGCAATGGTCAATTCGACGACACCAAGGCCGGCGCCAAGATGTCCGCCGGTGCGCGATACCGCATCGATCATCTCATCGCGGACTTCACGGGCGAGCTGCGGCAATTCCCGGTCCTCCAGCTTTCGCAGGTCGGAAGGATATTGGACCCGGTCCAGCAGGGGCGTCTGTGGCATTTGTGTCAAGGCTGAAGCCTCTTTCTTGCTATTCTTGGGCGGTTGTCCGCCTTTACGTCAAAACAGATTGCGACAAAAGACGCCGAATTCAAGGTGTTCCCGAACAAGAAACATGTGGGAGTGTTATGAACGCGTTAGCCCTCCGGCAGGGGAATGAACTCTTCCTCGTCGCCCGGCACGATATCGAAGCGGCCGGTGCGCCATTCTTCCTTGGCCTTTTCGATCCGCTCCTTTGAGGACGAGACGAAATTCCACCAGATATAGCGCTTCGAATTGAGTGCTGCACCGCCAAAAAGCATGAGATGACAGCCTTTTTCGCCAGCCTCCAGCGTAATCGCATCGCCGGGGCGGAAAACGAGGAGCTGGTCCTGTTCGAAGCGATCACCGGCGACGACGAGCGAACCGGAAAGAATATAGACCGCGCGTTCCTCATGCGCTGCTCCAAAAGGGAACGTCGTGTTCGGCTGCAGCTGAAGATCGACATAGAGCGTATCGGAGAAGGACTTTACCGGCGACTTCAGGCCTTCGAAATCGCCGATCACCACGCGCCCAGTCACGCCGCCATCGGCGATGACAGGCAATTCGTCCTTTTCCGTGTGGGCAAAGGAAGGATCGATCTCCTCCTTGTCGTCGGGGAGCGCCAGCCATGTCTGCAGGCCGGACATGGAGAACGGATGGTCGCGCAGGCTCTCCGGCGTGCGCTCGGAATGCACGATGCCACGCCCGGCCGTCATCAGGTTGATATCGCCCGGGCGGATCACCTTGGCCGTGCCGAGGCTGTCCATATGGCGGATCTCGCCGTCGAACAGGTAGGTGACGGTGGAAAGGCCGATATGCGGATGCGGACGAACGTCGAGCGCCTGACCGGGGCGCAAAATGGCAGGACCCATGCGATCGAAGAAGATGAACGGTCCCACCAGCCGGCGCCGGCTGCTCGGAAGCGCGCGCCGCACGGAGAAGCCGCCGAGGTCGCTGGTGCGCGGAATGATAAGGTTTTCGATCGCATCGCAGGCGAAGGCGTCACCGGCCTGCGGATCGTTGCCTGGGAAAAAGGACATATCGGCTCTCCTTTCGGTCGGGACACAACCTACCGGGTCAACCTACCGGCAATATCGGCCAAACTCAAACTTTCCCGCCCGATCTCAGGCGCCATCCAGCGCTTCCGTGCCCTGCGGCTTGCCGGCGCGGTCGAGCCGGATCTTCTCGATACGGTTCTCGGCGGCCGACAGCAGCGCCTCGCAATGCTTCTTCAGCGCTTCGCCGCGCTCGTAGATGGCGATGGATTCATCCAGCGCCACATCGCCGCGTTCGAGACGGGCTACGATGCTCTCAAGCTCCGCCACGGCTTTCTCGAAGGAATAGCCCGAAACATCTGCCTTGGCGTTCTCGCTCATCGTCAACCTCTCATCATGCGCAGAATATGCATCCCCGCCGACTCGGCGAGGCCTTCCAGATCATAGCCGCCTTCGAGCAGGCTGACGACCCGGTTCTTGGCGCTGCGATCGGCGGCTTCGAGCAGCCGCCCCGTCGCCCAGTCGAAATCTTCGCCGGTCAGGTTCAGCTGCGCCAGCGGATCGCGATGATGGGCGTCGAAACCGGCCGAGATGATGATGATATCGGGGCGAAAATCATGCAATGCCGGCAGCACGCGCGACTTGAAGGCCTCGCGGAAATGTTCGCCGCCGGTATTGGGGGAAAGCGGTGCGTTGACGATGGTATTGTGCGTGCCGCGCTCGTCCTTCTTGCCCGTGCCCGGATAGAGCGGCATTTGATGGGTGGAGCAGAAGAGCACGGAGGGATCGTCCCAGAAGATGTCCTGCGTGCCGTTGCCGTGATGCACGTCCCAGTCGACGATGGCGACGCGCTCGGCGCCATGGGCTTTTTGCGCATGGCGGGCGGCAATCGCGGCATTGTTGAAGAAGCAGAAGCCCATGACCTTGGTCTTCTCCGCATGATGCCCCGGCGGACGGGCAGCGACAAAGGCATTGTCTGCTGCACCGGAAAAGACGTCGTCGACCGCCGCCATGGCACCGCCGACGCCGTGCATGATCGCCTGGAGCGTCTTCGGGCTGGCATAGGTATCGGCTTCGAGCTGGCCGATCTCATCCTCGTCGCCTTTGTCCGGCATCGAGCGCAGGACGAATTCCAGATGCTCTTCGGGATGCGCAAGCAGGATCGCATCCTCATGAGCGGGCGGCGCCTTCCGCCGGTCCAGCCGCTCGAAGTTCGGATGCTCGAGCGCGATGTTCAGCGAGCGCAGCCGATCCGGCCGCTCGGGGTGGCCCGACGGAACAATATGTTCAAGAAAGATCGGGTGTTCGTAAAGACGTGTGCTCATGGGACCAATCTATAGATGGGATATGACGCCTATTACAGGACATGGGCCATGTCACTACAATGTCAACAATCCATCTTAACCACTTTGGAATGGCGCCCGTTTACTTATCGAGGCGCGGTGTTAAGCTTGCATTAAGGTCAGTATGGCGTCGGCCAGGGTTGTTGCGTGATGGCGAGAGTAGAGCGATCCGATGTCATCGAGGTACGGGTGCCGCCGCGCGATGTCGATCGGCATGGCCAAATGTTCATCGCTTCCTACATCTCGCAGGCGGAAACCGCGCTCTCGAATTTCTGGCGCACACGGCCGATAGTCGACGACGAGCCCCTCTACATCGCCAGGAAGGCGTCCTGCGCGCTGCACCGGGCCTTGCACTATGACGATCTTGCCCGTTTCTCGGTCAGCGTCAACAAGATCGGTGGCAAGTCGATCGGCTTCATGGTCATGGTCGAGACCGGCAATGAACTGGCGGCGGAGGTGGAAATCCTCTGGCTCGCGGTGCGCGGCGATGAGCACGATCCGGCTCCGCTGCCGGAGGATACGCGCGACTGGCTCTATAAATATCTGGCCTGAGCCGAGCTTTCGAGCCGGATGATTTCAGGTCTGTTCGACCTGAAATCTGAATCCGTCTCTAAATCAAAAAGTTAGAGCGGGATGTTGCTCGAAAACCGCGCACATTTTCCGGCATCCCGCTTTAGCTCCGCTGCGGCAGAAGCGGATAACCTACCATGACGGCTCGGCCTACAAGCGCCGCGACCACGGCCTTGACGACGTCACCCGGCACAAAGCCCATGGAGCCGAGAAAAGCTTTGCTGAAGCCGATATTGCCGGCGAGCCAGGCGATGCCGAACACATAGAGCACCACGACACCGCCGACGACGGCGGCGATGAAGAAGCCCACCCCTTGCACGAGGCCGCTCTGTTCCGGGTTCACCAGCCGTTCCGAGAGATAGCCGGTGACGAAGGCTGCGAATATCCAGCCGACGAAGAAGCCGGCCGTCGGACCGGCAAAAACCGCAAGGCCGCCGCGACCGCCCGACAGTACCGGCAGGCCGATCGTGACAAGCACGACCACCAGCAGCACCGCAATGGCGCCGCGCTTGGCGCCAAGTACGACACCGGCGAGCATGACACCGAGCGATTGCGCCGTGATCGGAACCGGAATGATGCCGATCGGGATCGGCGGCAAGAGGCCGAGCGCCACGATGATGGCGGCAAAAAGCGCCGAGAGGACCAAATCGCGGGTGTTCATGGCGGTTCCTTTCGAAAAAGCTCTCAGTTCATTGCCGCCGAATGCCGCGCGCGTCAATCGCCGCCGCAATATTGTCGGCATCGCGCAGCGTCAGAATGATGAGCGGCGCGAGCGTGGTTGCCAGGCGGATCTTGATCCCGCGCGCCTGATGCGCTTCGCGGATCGCGCCGTAGCGATCGAGGATTTCAGGCACGAAACGGACGACGAGGCCGATCGCAAGCCCGATATCGGCCGCTTTGAGGAGGCCGAGCTTTTCGAGCGGCATGGCAAGCACGGTGATCTCGTCGATGAAAGCGGCCATCGACGTGGTGGCCGTCACCGTGGCGGCAAACAGCGCCAGCGCAACGAGTCTGAGTGCGGTGACGATTGCGGCGTTGAGCGGGCCGACAAGTGCCGCGAAAATCGAGAGGACAGCGATCGAGATCAGGATAGGCCGAAGCCGCTTCAACGCCTCTGCGATCGGCAGGCCGCTGCGAAGATACAGGGCAGCACCAACAATGTTTGCGCAAGCAAGCAGCACAATGGACTGCGTCAGAAACAGCAATACGCCGCATGCGGTCAGCACGAGCAGCTTTACGCGCGGCGAAAGCCGATGCAGCCATGTATCGACGTCGACATGCAGCGTCTGCATCAGGCCGCCAGCTCCCTGTAGCGCGCGATCGCTTCCGCCGCCGGTGCGTCGGCGAGGAGCCGGCCCTGGTCGAACACCAATACCCTCTCGAAGTCGTCGAGCAGAGGCAGATCGTGACTGATGACGATGACGCTTTCCGGTAGGCCCATGATGGTCCTCTGTACGAGCGCCCGGTTTTTGAGGTCGAGCTGATTTGTCGGTTCGTCCAGAATGAGAATGTCCGGACCCGTTACCAGCACCGAACACAGGGCCGCCATCTGCAACTCGCCGCCGGAAAGCTCATGCGCGCGCCGCGAACCGAGATGGCCGACGCCGAAGCGATCGAGAATGCTGTCGACGGCCGTCTCGATCCGCGCCTTGTCGTATCCACGCGCCTTGAGCCCGAAGGCGATGTCGTCGCGCACAATGGGCAGGATGATCTGGTTCTGCGGCGACTGGAAGATGTAGCCGACCTTGCCGAGCACCTTGGCGGCTTCGGCGACAGTATCGAGCCCATCGACAGTGACACGTCCCATCGTCGGCTTGACGAGCCCGTTGATCAGCCGCGCGAAGGTCGTCTTGCCGGAGCCGTTGAGGCCGATCACCCCTATTCGGCGCTCCTGAAGCGCAAGGCTCAGCGGAAACAGTGCGGTACGCGGGCCGTAATCGACGCCGGCATTGTCGAAGCGGATATCCAAGCGGCTTCCCTATTCCATGGCACAGTCGCGGAGCTATAGCGCATCGCATCGATTTATCAAATCGGGACCTCTTTGAAAGCATGGGAATTTATGCCTATGATCCTACTATGACGAATCTGCTTTCGAATCGTGACGCCCGCCGCGTGTTCCTTGCCAAGCAGGGGCTAGCCAACCCGCCGAACCGTGCCCTGACCAAGGCGGGTCTGCTGCAGCTCATCCACGACATAGGTTTCGTGCAGGTGGACAGCATCGCCACCGTCGAGCGCGCCCACCACCAGATCCTGTTTTCGCGCAACCAGACCTATCGGCGCGAGCATCTGACGGAACTCCTGGAAAAGGATGGCGCACTCTTCGAGAACTGGACGCATGACGCTTCCATCCTGCCGAGCGCCTTCTTCGTCTACTGGAAGCACCGCTTTCGCCGTGAGGACGAGGCAATCATCGCACGCTGGCGCAAATGGCGCGGGGAGGGGTTCGAGGCGGCATTCGAGGAAACCTACGAGCGCGTGCTGAAGAATGGCGCCATCACCGCCCGCGAGGTCAAGGCGGACGATCATGTCTCCGGCGGCTGGTGGAACTGGCATCCGAACAAGACGGCGCTCGAATATTTCTGGCGCACCGGCAAATTCGCGATTGCCGGCCGCACCAATTTCCAGAAGGTCTACGACCTTGTGGAGCGCGTGCTGCCGCGCCATTTCCACGAGCCGGAAGTCGAGCATGACGAATTCGTCGACTGGGCCTGCCGCAGCGCGCTGCAGCGCCTCGGCTTCGCGACTTCGGGCGAGATCGCCGCCTTCTGGGATCTGGTGACGCCGCAGGAGGCCAAGAGCTGGGTCGAGACCCATCGCGACGAACTGACCGAGGTATTGATCGAGCCTGCTGGCGCCGGTAAGCCGCGACCATCCTTCGCGTTCTTCGATTTCCATGACACGCTCGACAATCAGGCCGAGGCGCCGGCGCGCATCCGCGTGCTGAGCCCTTTCGATCCGACCTTGCGCGACCGAAACCGCACCGAACGCCTGTTCGGCTTCTTCTACCGCATCGAGATTTTCGTGCCCGAGCCCAAGCGCGAATATGGCTATTACGTCTTCCCGCTGCTGGAAGGCGACCGGCTGATCGGACGGATCGACATGAAGGCCGATCGCAAGGCGGGAACACTGGATGTCAAGCGCCTATGGCTGGAACCGGGCGTCAAGGCATCTGCCGGGCGGCTGGAGAAGCTGAAAGCGGAGCTGGAGCGTGTCGCGCGCTTTACTGGAGTCGAGAAGGTCGTATTTCTCGACGGCTGGCGGGGATGACCGAATTTTCCCTTTCGGGAAACTGGCGGCGAACTGGGAGCTGCGATCGAATGGACACTGTCAGGATTTTCGATGGGCATAATGATGCGGTGCAGTTCATGCTGGACTATAGATCCGACGGCCGCGATTTTCTGGCTCGGTCTGAGGCCGGACATCTCGATCTTCCAAGAGCGCTTGAAGGAGGTATGGCCGGCGGATTGTTTGCGATGTATGCCCTGCCGGAGCACGAGCCGGTGAATGATCTGACGATCACCCATGATGGATATGAGGTTCGCTATGCCGACGCGGTGCATCCGGACCACGCCCGCAGGCAAATCGGCGGGCAGCTTTCGGCCATAAGAAAGCTGATCGGGCGCTCAGGCGGTAAAATGCGTCTTGCAACAAGTGTCAGCGAAATCGAGGCGGCGCGGTATGACGGCGCCTTTACCGTCGTGCTCCATATGGAGGGCGCCGATGCCATTGGCCCCGATCTCGGCTATCTGGATAGCCTCCACGATGCGGGCCTTCGATCCCTGGGCATCGTGTGGAGCCGCCCGAACATCTTTGGCTATGGCGTTCCATTCGCCTATCCGAGATCGCCCGATACGGGACCCGGCCTCACCGATTTGGGGAAGGATCTGATCAGAAGATGCAACGAACTCGGCATCATGATCGACGTTTCCCATCTGAACGAGCGCGGATTTTGGGATGTCGCCGCATTGAGCACCGCTCCGCTCGTGGCCACGCATGCCTGCGCCCACGCCATATGTCCATCGACCCGAAACCTCACCGACCGGCAATTGGACGCCATCCGCGACACGGGCGGCGTCGTTGGGCTGAATTTAGCCGTCAACGACATTCGGGCTGATGCCAATCTTGAAGAAGATACCCCGTTTGATGCCGTTGTTCGCCAGATCGACTATCTAGTCACCCACGTTGGCGCGGATGGGGTCGCGCTTGGATCGGATTTCGATGGCGCCGTTATGCCCCGCGACATCAGGGATGCAAGCGGCTTGCCGCATCTCGTCGATGCAATGCGCAAGAGCGGATTCGATCACTCTACTCTGCAAAAATTCGCTTATCAAAATTGGCTGCGCGTGTTCGATCTCACATGGCCGGATCGATGACGAGCTTTGTCACCTCCTCTTGAGGAGGGCGCCGCGTAGCGGCGGGTGGGGGTGATCCTGACGTGCGGGGAGACATCACCCCACCCCGGAGCTTTGCTCCGACCCTTCCCCGCCAGGATCGGATGAAATCAGCAAATCTCTGTCGTGGCGATCTTGATGCCAAAGCCTTCGAGGCCGACATAGTGCCGTTCGCGGCTGGTGAGCAGCTTGATCGAGCTGACGCCGAGATCCTTCAGGATCTGTGCGCCGAGGCCGATTTCCAGCCATTCGCTCTCTCGAGCCTGCGCTTCGGCATGACTTTCGCGCTCGGTCTGACGCGTCTTGCGGCCATTGTCGAAATGACCGACGCCGACGGAGCCTTCGCGCAGGTAGACGATAACGCCGCGGCCTTCCTCGGCGATCTTCTTCATGTAGAAATCGACCGGACGGCGCTTTCCGAACAGATCCTCGGCGACGTTCTCCGGATGAAGGCGGACCGGGATATCGACGCCGTCGCGAATATCGCCGAAGACCACGGCAAGATGCTGCATCGGGTCCCAGGGCAGCGAGTAGGTGTGGGCGCGTGCCTTGCCGAACGGTGTTTCGATATCGAAACTGGTGCCGAGCTCGATCAGCGTCTCCTTGCGCTGGCGATAGGCGATGAGGTCGGCAACGGAGACGAGCTTCAGGCCGTTCTGTTCGGCAAATTCCACCACCTGCTGGCCGCGTGTCACCGTGCCGTCGTCGTTGACGAGCTCGCTGATAACGCCGATCGGCGGCAGGCCGGCAAGCTTGCAGAGATCGACGGCGGCTTCCGTATGGCCGGACCGCATCAGCACGCCGCCTTCGCGGGCAACCAGCGGAAAGATATGGCCGGGACGGACGAAATCCGTGGGACCGACATTCGGGTTCGCCAGATTGCGCACCGTCAGCGTCCGGTCGTCGGCGGAAATGCCGGTCGTTGTGCCGTGCTTGAAATCGACCGAGACGGTGAAGGCCGTCGTATGGGCCGAATCGTTTTCCGCGACCATGGCGTTGAGGTTCAGCCGCTTGGCTTCCTCGCGCGGCATCGGTGTGCAGACGATGCCGGACGTGTGCCGGACGATGAAAGCCATCTTCTCGGGTGTACAGTGAACGGCGGCAACGATCAGGTCGCCTTCGTTCTCGCGGTCGTTGTCGTCCATGACGACGACGATCTCGCCGGCTTCGAAAGCCCGGATGGCATCGACAACACGCTTCTGGTCGTAAGACATCTCGACGTTCCTACCTCTGCCGGCCCGTCTGGCCGCGATCTCTCAGATAATGGTCGGCAACGGCGCAGGCGACCATTGCCTCGCCGATCGGCACGGCGCGAATGCCCACGCAAGGATCGTGGCGGCCCTTGGTGCGCACATCGACATTGTTGCCGTCCGCATCGATCGACTGGCGTTCCGTCAGGATCGAGGAGGTTGGCTTGATGGCAAAGCGCGCGACGATCGGCTCGCCCGTGGAAATGCCGCCCAGGATGCCGCCGGCATGATTGGACAGGAATATGCGCTTGCCGTCATTGCCCATGCGCATCGCATCGGCATTTTCCTCGCCTGTGAGTTCAGCGGAGGCAAAGCCTTCGCCGATTTCGACGCCCTTGACGGCATTGATCGACATCAGCAGCGAGGCGATATCCTGGTCGAGCTTGCCGTAGATCGGAGCGCCAAGACCGGCCGGCACGCCTTCGGCCACGACTTCGACCACCGCCCCGATCGAGGAGCCGGCCTTGCGGATGCCGTCGAGATACTCTTCCCACACTGGCACGATCTCGGGATCAGGAGCGAAAAAGGGGTTCTGATCGACCTGAGCCCAATCCCAGTTGGCACGGTTGATCTTGTGCTTGCCGATCTGCACCAGCGCGCCGCGGATCGTCACGCCCGGCACGACGAGGCGGGCGATACCGCCGGCGGCAACGCGCGCTGCGGTTTCGCGAGCCGATGAGCGACCGCCGCCGCGATAATCGCGGATGCCATATTTGACGTCGTAAGTGTAGTCGGCATGGCCGGGGCGGTAGCGCCTCGCGATCTCGCCATAATCCTTGGAGCGCTGGTCCGTATTCTCGATCAGCATCGAGATCGGCGTGCCGGTCGAGATCATCGTCTCGCCGTCCTCGTCCATCATCACGCCCGAAAGAACCTTGACGAGATCGTCCTCGCGCCGCTGCGTCACGAAGCGGGATTGCCCCGGCTTGCGCTTGTCGAGCCAGGTCTGAATGTCCTCCAGCTTGAAGCGGAGGTCGGGAGGGCAGCCGTCGACGACGCAGCCGAGCGCCGGGCCGTGGCTTTCGCCCCAGGTGGTGACACGGAAAAGATGACCGAATGTATTGTGCGACATGAAAACGACCGGTTTGTTGCAGCCTGACGTGCAAGACTGCGTCTTGTCACTTGCAATTTCGGCCCACTCATAGAGCATGATGCCGAAAAGTGTAAGCGGTTTTCGGGCGGCATCATGCTCTGCCTATTTCATTCCAGCGCCGAATGCCGACGAGACAAAATCTTTCTTTCTGACTGGGCCTAAACGGTTGCCTTGGCCACCTTTCGTTGCGCCATCGGCATGGTAAACAAAGATTAATCTGCGCTGTGGATTGTGACGACGCATTCACCAATTGGGCGAGCGAGGCCACTATTGGGGGCAACTTCCGCCATATTCGACGTGTTTTCTACGAGACATAAGAAATTACCATTCAATTGAAGTTAAGGGATAACGACAATGCGCTTCTTTGTAGCGACGCTTTTGGCCACGGCCAGTTTGCTTGCTCCCGTCGCCAGCTTTGCCGAAAGTGCAGATGTCGAAGCAATCATCAAGAAGGTTGATACGAAGAATTTCAGCATCACGCTGGATGACGGCAAGAACTACCAGGTGCCCGAGGATTTCGATTTCAGCGGTCTGCAGGCAGGCGTCAAGGTCGTGGTCTTCTACACGGAAGTCGACGGCAAGCGCGTCGTCAACGACCTGGATGTCGTCCAGTAGGTGCCGCGGCCGCCGGACAACTGGCGGCCAATTCCGAATACAGCGCTTTGAAAACGATTGTTCTGCCGCAATTTCCCGATCACGCAGCCATCGCGCTCACTTGGGGGCCGCTCTAAATCCAGCCGATAATCTTCATCTGTGGATCGACTTTCAGGATCTGGTCCTGATGGATCGGGATATCGGCCGCCTCTTCCTTGTCGATATCCCCGATCAGACGGAACAGCGTGCGGATCACGCCGCCATGCGTGACGCAAACCGTTGGACGATCGACGGATGCCAGCCATGAGCCTACGCGCCATGAGAGGATCTCATAGCTTTCGGCGTCTTCGCCGGGCGGAATGAAATCCCATTTGTTCGCCTTGCGCTCGGCAAGCCGGTCTGGCGCCGTCGCCTTCAATTCCTTGAGGGTGAAGCCTTCCCAGGCGCCGAACGAAAGTTCGACAAGCCTTTCGTCCGTGCGATAGTCCTTGGGCGGCAAACCCATGGCATCGCGTGCGATTTCCATGGTTTCGCGCGTGCGCAGCAAAGGGCTGGCAACGAAATCGAAAGGCGTGTTTTCGAAGGTGAGGATTTCGGCGAGGTCGATGCCGTTCTGCCGCGCCTGTTCGCGGCCGATGGCATTGAGATCGATATCCTTTTGCCCTTGCAGGCGTCGCTCGGCATTCCAGTCGGTCTGACCGTGACGTATCACATAGAGGATGGGCGACACGGTCAGATTTCCTGTTGATCAGTCCTTCGCGACGGAAATGTCAGGCGCATCCACAGCCTTCATGCCGACCGTGTGGTAGCCGGAATCGACGTGATGGATTTCGCCTGTCACGGCCGTCGAGAGATCGGACAGCAGATAGAGGGCAGAGTTGCCGACTTCGTCGATCGTGACAGTCCGCTTCAGCGGCGCGTTGTATTCGTTCCACTTCAGTATGTAGCGGAAATCGCCGATGCCGGAAGCGGCGAGCGTCTTGATCGGGCCTGCCGAGATCGCATTGACGCGGATGCCGCGGCTGCCGAGATCGACGGCGAGGTAGCGCACGCTTGCTTCGAGAGCGGCCTTGGCAACACCCATGACGTTGTAGTGTGGCATGACCTTCTCCGCACCGTAATAGGTGAGGGTGATCATCGACCCGCCGTCATTCATGATTCGCTCGGCACGCTGTGCAACCGCCGTGAAGGAATAGACGGAGATGTCCATCGTCTTCGTGAAGTTGTCGCGGCTGGTGTCGAGGTAGCGGCCGGTCAGCTCGTCCTTGTCGGAAAAGGCAATGGCGTGCACGACGAAATCGATCTTGCCCCATTTCGCCTCAAGCGTGTCCATGACGGCATCGATCGTTGCCGGCTCGGTCACGTCGCAATGGCCGGCCATGAAGGCGCCGAGTTCCTGAGCGAGCGGCTCGACGCGCTTCTTCAGAGCATCGCCCTGCCACGTCAACGCGATTTCGGCTCCGGCATCCGAACAGGCCTTGGCAATACCCCACGCTATCGAACGGTTGTTTGCTACGCCGAGGATGACGCCGCGCTTGCCTGCCATGAGGCCAGTGGATTGAGCCATATTCTGCTCCCTTGAACTTTCGAATGACCCTGCCTATGGCATAGGCCGTTCCCCTGTTCAAGCATCGTAAAGATCATCAACTGTTAGGGATCGTAACAAAGGGTGCTGTTGTCACCAAAATTTCACAGGAAAAGCCCTTCGCGCATGCTGCGCATGAGATCCGTGACCTTATCATCCGGTTTTTCCCACAGCATCAGCCGCAATTCGACGACGAGATCGCCTTTTCCGCCATTGCCGTCGGGCAACCCCTCACCGGAAATGCGAACGATCTGATCCGAGCCGGACCAGGCCGGCACCGTAATCTTGACGGGACCGCTCAGTCCTTCGACCATGACCTCGCAGCCCAGCACCGCGTTCTCGATGGTGATGGGCAATATTGTACGCACATCGCTGCCGTCGAGCGTGAAGCGACCGTCTGTCGACAGATGAACGGTGACGGCGACATCGCCGCGCAGCATGCCCTGCAGTTTCAGTCCCTGACCCTTCAGATGAAGCACCTGGCCGTTGGAAATATCCGTCGTCGCCTGGAAGCGCGCCTCGCGGTTGTCCGGCAGCGGCACGGTGATCCAGCGGCTCTTCAGCATGTCGTCGAGCGTCACCGTTGCCTCAGCTGCGACCTCCGGGGTTTTTTCCGGCGGCTTTTCAGGGGCGTTGCTGCCGGTGATGCGCCGCACAAGCGAGCCGATGATGCCGAAGGCGGAGCGCGAGCCAGCCGAAGCGGCGACTGTTGCGAGCTGCTCTTCTTCCACCAGCGGCTCTTCCGGTGCCGTGGCATTGGGTTGCTGCTGCGGCTTTTCCGCCGGTTGCGCGCCGGCTGCCACCGTGGCTTGCGGCTGCTGCGCCTGGCCCGCCTTCACCCCGAAAATGCGTTCGACCATATCCTCGGGAGATTCGCTTGCGCCGGCTTGCTGGCCGGATGCGGCGGAGGCTGCCGCCTTGCGGGCATTGGCGCGGGCAAGCTCCTCCATGATCTTGTCGGCATTGGCGCGGGCCGCCCTGGCACGCTCGGCAGCCTCTCGAGCCGCCTGCCGCTGCTGCATGATCGTCTTTTCCTGGCTCTGCCCTTTTGCCTCGGCCATGCGCGCGATCTGATCGTAGCGGCTGCGTTTTTGCGGGTCCTTCAGTGTTTCGTAAGCGCGGCCGATTTCGGCAAAGCGCTCGGTCGCCGTCGGATCGCCCAGATTGTGGTCCGGATGTGCGGATTTGGCGAGGCTGCGCCAGGCTGCCCTGATTTCGTCCGCTCCGGCGTCCTTCCGAACGCCCAGCACCTTGTAAGGATCGCGCATCTTTCCCGCCATCGTTCCTGGGCGTCCCGGCTCCTTGGGGCAGCCCAAATACTGCAACTCGTTGATCGCGTTTGCGCACCACGCTTCCGCACGGGAGGCTTGGCGCATACGCGGTTGAGCCGATCCTGCGGGAAGAGTCGCTAATCAGGCGTTACGCTCGAAGGGACAGCGATCCGCCATTTAAGGCATGGTTAGCGGATCGCTAACGGTTGATGCCGAGAATTCGCAGCCGATAGGGGAAATGGCGTATGCAGGGTGATGCACCGCGGAGCGATCCCTGTTTCAAACGTCCATGAAGATGAGGCGGTCAGCCGGCCTGCTGGAAACTCAGCAGTTGCCATTCACCCAGGCCGACAAGGCAGGTTCTGCCGGAGAAGTTGGCGACGCCCTGATAGGAGTGGCGGCTGGTACGGAATTGCCGGCAGACGACGCCGGAGGCATTGCTTTCGACGATGGTGTCGATGACCCCGGCGCTGCCGGTCGAGGTATTTGCCCAGGGAATGGGCTGCCCGTTGAGCTTGTGCAGGTCCGCCGAGGTAACGGCATTGCGCACCGTGGTTTCATCGGACATGCTGTCGGTCGTCACGGGCGCCGTCGGCACCGTGCCGGTAGAGACGCTGCGATCCACCTTGGCCGAGCTCAGATAGTCCATGCCGCCGCCGACGCAGCCGCCAAGGGTGAAAAGGGAAGCCAGGACGACAGCCATGGTCAGGCCTTTTGCAAGCTTGCGCTTTGTATGAACGGTCGACTTTGCTATGACTTCCACCCGAATATTTTGGCCAGCCAGAGGGGCCAGCGGTTATTAGGAATTGCGGAGCATTTGAACTAATATGTCGGAAAACGAGTTAACAAGCGGTGACTTCACCGAGCAGAACGAGCCTTTCACTCTTTTTGCATCCTGGCTGCGCGAAGCCGAGACCACCGAACCGAACGATCCGAATGCGGTTGCGCTGGCAACGGTGGATGAGGATGGCTTGCCAAATGTCCGTATGGTTCTTCTGAAGGGTTTCGATAGCGACGGATTCGTATTCTATACGAATTTCGAGAGCCAGAAAGGTCAAGAAATTCTTTCCCAGAAGAAAGCGGCCATGTGCTTCCACTGGAAGTCGCTGCGCCGCCAGGTACGCTTGCGCGGCCTGGTAGAAGTGGTGAGCGACAAGGAGGCGGACGAATATTTCAAGACCAGGGCGCGGGGCAGCCGCATCGGTGCCTGGGCCTCGAAGCAATCCCGGCCCCTGGAAGGCCGTTTCGCGCTGGAAAAGGCCGTTGCCGAGTATACCGCCCGCTACGCGATCGGCGACATTCCGCGTCCGCCCTACTGGTCCGGCTTCCGCATTCGGCCGCTGTCGATCGAATTCTGGCATGACCGCCAATTCCGCCTGCATGATCGCATCGAGTTTCGCCGCGACGTACCGGAAGGTGCCTGGCAGAAAGTGCGGATGTATCCCTGAAACCTATGCCGTCTCCCGGCGCCCCATCAGCAGCGTGGGGATGCCGGACGCGAGCGCCGAGGCATAGCGGGGTTTCTGATAGTGGCCGTTCAGCGATAGTCGCGGCAGCAATAGCGGCGCATTGCCGTTTGTTGCCGTGATCGTGCCGGGGCGTGTGGTGACGCCGACGGAAAAGCCGAGTTCTGCCGCAAGCCGTCCCTCGCGCGGCGAGATGGCTTCGTTCGTGCCATAGGGATAGGCGATCGCGGTCGGCCGCTCTCCCGTGATGTCGGCGACATAATCGGCCGAAAGCGCCATCTCGGCGGCGGCCTCCGCTTCCGTGAGCCTCGCCAGCGCCCGATGGCTCACCGTATGCGCACCGAGCGAGGCAAGCGGATGGCGTGCGAGCTGCCGCAATTCGTTCCGATCCATGATCGATGCGCGGACTATGTCGAGCGGTTCCAGGCCGTGGCGCCGGGCAAGCTCATCGATCCGGCTGACGGCTTCGCTTTCCTCATGGCTATGGACAAAGGCGGCGAAGCGGGCAAAGGCCGCATACTTCTGGCTGCCCTTGCCAAGCGGGAGAAACTCCTCTCCCGACCCGAAATCGAATGTCAGGCGATCAAGCCGCGCGAACAGGTCGGCAAGCGTCTCCCACCATATACTATGGGTGCGCTCCGAAAGCCCTCGGGCGACGAAGATGGTGAAGGGCACATCGTGGCGCGCGAAGATTGGTAGGGCGTGGTCAAGATTGTCCCTGTTGCCGTCGTCGAGCGTGAAGGCGACGAAGGGCGGGTTACCGGCAGCGCTTTCGGCTCGTGAGGGCAGTGCGTCGAGCGCGATGAACTCGTAGCCATCCTGTTTCAACCGCGCGATCGCCTGATCGAGAAAGTCGGGCGAGACCTCCAGATGCGCATTGGGGGCAAAGCGGGGAGGGAGGGCAGGTCGGACGTGGTGAAGGGTGAATATCGTGCCGAGACCCGCAACGTCGCGCATCAGGCCCGCACCCTTCAAGATTACGGCAGCTTCAAGCCCGCTGGAGATCATCGCGCGCTTGAGGCGGACCTTGATGCCCTGTTCCATGCGGATCGACCCGGTTGACCAATGCCAACGCTCTAGCGCATCCCCGTTAAACCTTACTGAATCTTTGCTATAATTTCCAATGCGTTAATGCTTATTTTACCAGGAAAGGCAAAATTGAAGAACTATCGAGGCTGTTGCCTCAATATCGCACCGGTATCAGGTTTTTTGTCGCAAAATCATACAGGGATTGATGCGGTGTGTTGGCATTCTTTCGGTTGGGGACAATTATGAAACGACTTCTGATGGCTTTGTCTGCGGCCGTCTTGCTGTTGAGCGCTCCGGTGGCGAGCTTCGCGGGCAGCGCCTATTTCATCATGGATGCGAAGACCGGCAAGGTGCTGGCATCGAGC
Organism: Hyphomicrobiales bacterium; assembly: GCA_900468625.1. GTDB lineage: Bacteria > Pseudomonadota > Alphaproteobacteria > Rhizobiales > Rhizobiaceae > Rhizobium. Next base: position 23,522 of record UBUL01000023.1, on the reverse strand, counting down.
AATGCGGATGACCTCAACCATCCGGCGTCGCTGACGAAGATGATGACCCTGTACATGACTTTCGAGGCCATCCACCGCGGCAAGTTGAGTTGGAACACCAGGATCCCGGTCTCGCGCGCCGCCGCCGCCAAGCCTCCGACCAAGCTCGGCCTGAAGCCCGGCGGCACGGTGACCGTCCGCGAAGCAGTCGATGGCATGATCATCAAGTCCGCCAACGACGCTGCAGCCGCCATGGCCGAAGCGCTCGGCGGCAGCGAAAGCGGCTTTGCCCGGCTGATGACGCAGAAGGCTCGCGAAATCGGCATGCGCCGCACCGTCTTCCTGAACGCCTCCGGCCTTCCGAACATGCAGCAGGTGACGACGGCCCGCGACATGTCGACGCTCGCCGTTGCGCTGATCAACAACTATCCCCAGGAATACCGGCTCTTCTCGCAGGCGAGCTTCAACTACCGCGGTCACTACGTGCGCGGCCATAATAATCTGATGTATCGCTATGAGGGCATGGACGGTATCAAGACTGGCTATACCAATGCCTCGGGCTTCAATATCGTCAGCGCCGTGCGCCAGGGCAATCGCCGCGTGATCGGCGTCGTCATGGGCGGTGCCACCGCACGCGGCCGCGATGCAATGATGGCCTCGTTGCTGGATCGCTATGTACCAAAGGCAAGCCCGGTCGCAACATCGCGTCTGCTGGCGAGCGTCGGTGGCGGCAAGGTAGCGAATCAGGTCGAAGTAGCGTCGGCATCGGACGATGTTGCAGTCGATGTCGATACGCAGACCACCGCCTCGGCACCGCGCAAGCGCGCCGAAGTCGTTCCGATGGCGTTTGCGGCTGCCTCGAACGTCACCGTGCCGATGGATCGTCCGGCTGCGATGGACGAGATCCTCGTTGCCAACAAGCCGTCAGCGGCAGCCACCGGCGGCTGGCAGGTGCAGATTGCCGCGACACCGAGCGCCCAGGCTGCCAAGGAGCTGCTTTCGGAAGCGAAATCTCGCGCAGGCAACGCGCTTGCCAACGCCTCGCCCTATACCGAAGCCGTCGGCAAGGGCGGCAACACGGTCTATCGCGCCCGCTTTGTCGGCTTTGCAAGCCGCGACGACGCAAATTCCGCCTGCTCCGCTTTGAAGCGCAAGGACTTCGATTGCATGCTGCTGCCGAACAAGGGCTGAGATTAATCCCCATTGGATAGAAGCGAGCCGGCGGAGCAGATTTCCGCCGGCTCGACTTTTTTGCCGGAATCGTTCATTGATGTCGAGAACATAAGAGGAACGATTCCGATGCTGAAAGATCTGATGACGCAATTCGAAAGGGCGTCGGCGACCTATGCCGCCGACAACGGCATGGAACGTGACGACGATTGGTTCGTCCTGAAACTCCAGGAGGAGATGGGCGAACTGATCCAGATATGGAACAGGATCACGGGGCGGGGGCGCCGCAAGGGCATGAGCCAATCGGAGCTGGCGACGGCGCTTGCCGACGAAACTGCCGATGTACTCGGCCATGTCCTTCTCTTTGCGCATCGCAACGGCCTCGATCTCAGCGCTGCCGTCGAACGCAAATGGCGTTTCCGCCCTCGGGAATAATGAGGGCAGGTGGGTTTTAAGCCTTCGTGCCGCCCACTGTGATCTGATCCATCCGCAGATGCGGCTGGCCGACCCCGACGGGAACCCATTGGCCCGCCTTGCCGCAATTGCCGATACCGGTATCGAGCTTCATGTCATTGCCGATCATCGTCGCGCGCTTCATGGCATCCGGACCATTGCCGATCAGCATGGCCCCCTTGATCGGAGCGCCGACCTTGCCGTCCTCGATGAGATAAGCCTCGGTGCAGCCGAAAACGAACTTGCCCGAGGTAATATCCACCTGTCCGCCGCCGAAGGAGACGGCATAGATGCCCTTCTTCACCGAGGCGATGATTTCTTCCGGCGTCTTGTCGCCGCCGAGCATATAGGTGTTGGTCATGCGCGGCATCGGCGTATGGGCATAGCCCTGACGGCGGCCGTTGCCGGTCGCCTTCATGCCCATCAGCCGAGCGTTCTGACGGTCCTGCATGTAACCGACAAGCTTGCCGTTCTCGATCAGCACGTTATAGGCTGAGGGCGTGCCTTCGTCGTCGACCGTGATCGAGCCACGGCGGTTCTCCATCGTGCCGTCATCGACGACGGTGACTCCGGGTGCGGCCACCATCTGGCCCAAAAGGCCGGCGAAGGCTGAAGTCTTCTTACGATTGAAATCGCCTTCCAGCCCGTGGCCGACGGCTTCATGCAGCATGACGCCCGGCCAGCCGGAGCCGAGCACGACGTCCATCGTACCTGCCGGCGCCTCGATCGCTTCGAGATTGACCAGCGCCTGACGCAGCGCTTCGTCTGCGCCGTGGTGCCAATTGTCCTCTGTCACAAAATCACCGAAGCCGATGCGTCCGCCCGTGCCGAAGGAGCCGGATTCCTGGCGGGCGCCGTCACCGACGATGACGGAAATGTTGACGCGCGTCATCGGCCTGACATCACGCACGCGGTGGCCGTCGGCGCGCAGAATGTCGACCACCTGCCAGCTTGCGGCGATGGATGCCGTCACCTGGCGCACTTTGGGGTCCTTGTCGCGCAGATAGGTGTCGATCCGCTGCAGGAGCTTCGCCTTTTCTTCGAAGCTCGGCGTGCCAATCGGGTTCTCGTCGCCATAGAGCACCTTGTTGGTGCGCTGGGGCGCGGCCGCATAGGAGCCGGCATAGCCCGCTGTTACCGCGCGCACCGCATCGGCGGCGCGCTTCAACGCGGTTTCGGAGAGATCGCCCGCATGCGCATAGCCTACCGCTTCGCCTGCAACGGCGCGAAGGCCGAAGCCCTGCTCGGTGTTGAAGCTGCCGCCCTTCATGCGGCCGTTGTCGAATGTCAGCGATTCGGCCTGGACATGCTCAACGAAAAGCTCGCCATCGTCGGCGCCCGACAGCGCTTCAGCAACGATGCCGCGCAGTTTTGCCTCGTCGGCATCGAAAAGAGTAAGGAGATCGGTATTCATGGGTCAGGTGCTCCGTTCAGAGCCGATGTAGGCTTCGCACGGCGCAAGAGCAAGCCCATGCCGTCAGGGAAGGGCGTCGTAACCGTCTGCGAAGCCCTTCAAGTCCACAGGAATGCCGATGCCTTCTTCCGGCGACTGAAAGACGATGAAGGTTGCGGTCGCGCCGCTGCGCAGCGTCTTCAGCAACTCGTCTTCAAGCACGACTTCAGCGTAGCAGCCGTCGGAAAAGCAGCGTACGAAATAAGCGCGGCCGATATCCTTGCCGTCTATGTTCAGGCCAAGACCGTTCGGCAGCAGCACGCCGAGCGGCGCCAGTACGCGCAGGATCTTGGATTTACGGTCGGCGGTCTTCAGCACGACAACGGAGAGGCCGATTTCCGGCCTGTCCTCGGCGATCACGTTCTGCATCAGCGCGCATTGCTCGGTCGAAGCGCCGGCCGGCTTGTCGCAGACAACGGACCACGCGCCATGGCTGGAACGGACCGTACCCGGCGGTTGCGGAACCTGGCTTGTCGGAACCTGCTGCGTATGCGGCTGCGGCTGGCCTTGCTGCTGGGGCTGCAATTGCTGGGTCTGCTGCGCCGGCGGCTGAGTCTGCTGTGCCTGTTGCGCCCATACGGGCGCCGCAACCGTGGCAGCGACGCTGCCGGTAACAAGCAAAAGCCGGGCGAGGGAACGAAAACCCATGGAAACCTCTAGATTCGAATCAGTGCCGCTATTGTTGAAGCCCAGGCCGGCAAATGAAAAGCCCCGGCTGCTGGATTCCAACCGACTACGGCGGAAATACGACCTCTACTCCATTTTGTCCCGGCGGCGCCATGGACCATCATGCAATTTTTCGTATGATGATGAAATGCTTGCCATGTCCGGAACAAGCATGGGGGAGATTCGCGCAAAAATGCCGCACTAACAAATGTCTTGAGTTGTTGCGGAGCACCCCAAACTGTGGTTTGAAGCGCAATGGATTGTAGGGATACTGCGTTTGAGGAAGATCTGGGATCAAACGCTGGAGGGAGAGACATCGTGATTAAGAGAGCTTACGCGGCTCTGACGGCTGTGATCTGTCTGCTTTTTGCGACAGGCAGCTATGCCGATCAGCCGAGACCCTGGGAAATCGGTTTGCAGCAACCGGCAACCAGCAACATGCATCAAATCCGCTGGTTTGAGGCATACACGCTTTGGTTTATCATTCCGATCACGCTGCTTGTTCTGGCCCTCCTGGTGGTGGTCATGGTCAAGTTCCGGGCTTCCAGGAACCCGGTTCCGTCCAAGACGAGCCACAACACGCTGATCGAGGTCATCTGGACCATCGGACCGGTGCTCATTCTTCTCTTCCTGGCCATTCCCTCCTTCAACCTGCTGACCGATCAGCTGACCTTCCCGGAAAAGACGGATGTCACCGTCAAGGCGACGGCGACCCAGTGGCAGTGGAACTACGAATATGAGGGCAGCGGCGCGACTCCGGTCGCCTTCGATTCCTTCATGCTGAAGGAGCAGGATCGCACTGCTGCCGGCAAGGACGACAAGTCGAAGTATCCGCGCCTTCTTGCCGTCGATAACGAGATGGTCGTACCCGTCGGCAAGAACGTGCGCGTTCTCGTCACGGCTGCGCCGACCGACGTCATCCATTCCTTCGCCATGCCTGCCTTCGGCGTCAGGATCGACGCCATTCCGGGCCGTCTGAACGAGACCTGGTTCAATGCCGACCGCGAAGGCCTGTATTATGGACAGTGTTCCGAGCTCTGCGGCAAGGATCACTCTTTCATGCCGATCGCCATCCGCGTCGTCTCCGACGATCAGTACAAGCAGTGGCTGGCGGCCGCTGCAACCGATGTCGGCAAGGCGAACAAGGCTCTGATGGCCGCCGTCGATCAGCCGACGACCGTCAAGGTCGCCGAAAATACGGCGAAGTAAGGGGATAGGAACAATGGCTGGATCCACGGCACACGACGATCACGCGCATGATCTTCACGACGCCCATGCGCATGACGATCATCACGCTCATAAGCAATCTTTCGCCAATCGCTGGCTGTTTTCGACGAATCACAAGGATATCGGCACGCTCTATCTGATCTTCGCGATTTTCGCGGGCGTGATCGGCTTCCTGCTGTCCGTTGCCATCCGCATGGAATTGCAGGAACCGGGCATCCAGATCTTCAGCGGTCTGGCATCGATGGTCTATGGCTATTCCGGCGACGCCGCCATCGACGGCGGCAAGCAGATGTACAACGTCTTCGTCACCGCCCATGCGCTGGTCATGATCTTCTTCATGGTCATGCCGGCGATGATCGGCGGCTTCGCCAACTGGATGGTGCCGATCATGATCGGCGCGCCTGACATGGCCTTCCCGCGCCTGAACAACATCTCGTTCTGGCTTCTCGTTCCGGCCTTCCTGCTGCTCATTCTCTCGATGTTTGTCGAAGGACCGGCGGGTGCCTATGGCGCCGGCGCAGGCTGGACGATGTATGCGCCCTTGTCGGGTATTGTCGGCCATCCGGGTCCGGCGATCGATCTGGCCATCTTCGCTCTGCATATCGCGGGCGCCTCCTCGATCCTTGGCGCAATCAATTTCATTACCACCATCCTCAACATGCGCGCGCCCGGCATGACGCTGCACAAGATGCCGCTGTTTGCCTGGTCCGTCCTGATCACGGCCTTCCTGCTGCTCCTGTCTCTGCCCGTTCTTGCCGGCGCCATCACCATGGTGCTGACGGACCGCAACTTCGGTACGACCTTCTTCGCGCCGGAAGGCGGCGGCGATCCGCTGCTCTACCAGCACCTGTTCTGGTTCTTCGGCCATCCGGAAGTCTACATCCTGATCCTGCCCGGTTTCGGCATGATCAGCCACATCATCTCCACCTTCTCGCGCAAGCCGATCTTCGGTTATCTCGGCATGGCCTACGCCATGGTCGCGATCGGCGCCGTTGGCTTCGTCGTCTGGGCTCATCACATGTACGTGACGGGTCTTTCGCTCGACACGCAGCGCTACTTCGTCTTTGCGACGATGGTCATCGCCGTGCCGACAGGCGTCAAGGTCTTCTCGTGGATTGCGACGATGTGGGGCGGTTCAATCCAGTTCCGCACGCCGATGATCTGGGCGCTCGGCTTCATCTTCCTGTTCACGGTCGGCGGCGTCACCGGCGTTCAGCTTGCCAATGCCGGCCTCGATCGCGAACTGCATGCGACCTATTATGTGGTCGCGCACTTCCACTACGTTCTGTCGCTCGGCGCCGTCTTCGCCATCTTCGCCGCGTGGTACTATTGGTTCCCGAAGATGACCGGCTACATGTACAATGAGCGGATCGGTAACTGGCACTTCTGGATCACCTTCATCGGTGTGAACATGGTGTTCTTCCCGCAGCACTTCCTGGGGCGTGCGGGCATGCCGCGCCGCTACATCGATTATCCTGATGCCTATGCCGGCTGGAACTTCGTGTCCTCCATCGGCTCCTATGTCGCAGCCGTAGGCCTTTGCTTCTTCTTCTGGGGCGTTATAGATGCCTTCGCGAAGAAGCGCGTTGCCGGCAGCAATCCCTGGGGCGATGGTGCGACCACGCTCGAGTGGCAGCTGTCGTCGCCGCCGCCGCACCACCAATGGGAAGAGCTGCCGCGCATCAGGTAACTCATTTCCGGACGCCGTGATAAACGGCGTCCGGCTCAACTGACAATTGGAAGAACGAATGACGGTCATCGACAATCACGAAGCGCTCGCGAAGCAAGGCGAAACCGGCCTGTCGGAAGCGGGTGCACGCGATTATTTCGAGCTGTTGAAGCCGCGCGTGATGTCGCTGGTCGTCTTCACCGCCTTCACCGGTCTGGTGCTGGCTCCCGGTCACATCAACCCCGTTCTCGGTTTCATCGCCATTCTCTGCATTGCCGTTGGTGCCGGTGCATCCGGTGCCTTGAACATGTGGTATGACGCCGATATCGACGCAGTGATGAGCCGCACGGCACGCCGGCCGATACCGTCCGGCCGCATCACCCCGTCGGAAGCTCTGGCCTTCGGCCTCGTGCTGTCGGGCTTTTCGGTGGTGATCCTGGGCCTGGCGGTCAACTGGCTTTCCGCTGGCATACTCGCCTTTACCATTTTCTTCTATGCTGTCGTCTACACCATGTGGCTCAAGCGCTCGACGCCGCAGAACATCGTCATCGGCGGTGCTGCTGGTGCTTTCCCACCGGTCATCGGCTGGGCTTGCGTGACCGGCAGCGTGCCGGTTGAGAGCATCGTGCTCTTCCTCATCATCTTCCTCTGGACGCCGGCGCATTTCTGGGCGTTGGCCCTGTTCAAGATGCGAGACTATGAAGCCGTCGATGTTCCGATGCTGCCGAATGTCTCGGGCATTCCGACGACGAAGAAGCAGATCGTCGTCTATGCGGTGCTCACCGCCATCGTCGGTGTCGCGCCGGCCTTCATGGGCTTTGCCAGCCTTGGCTATGGCGTCGTTGCCGCAGCGCTCGGCGTGATCTTCGTGCACTGTTCCATCGCCGTCTGGCGCATGGCCGATGGCGACGTGAAGATGGTGCCGGCAAAGAAGCTCTTCGGCTTTTCCATCTTCTATCTCTTTGCGATCTTTTCCGCGCTGCTGATCGACCGGCTCGTTGCAGTTTTGATGTCGGGCAGCGCCGGAGGCTGGCTATGATCGAACTCGTCAAGCTGACGGAAGCGCAGAAGAAATCGCGGCGAGGGCGCAACATCGCGCTCGGCCTGGTATTAGCCGGTCTGGTGATCGTGTTTTATGCGATCACCATCATCAAGGTCGGTTCCGGACACGTTTGAGGAGGCGTGATGGAGAGGGAGGTCACAAAGAGCACGAGAGGCGGCCGCCGTAACAACGGGCTGGTCGTTGCCATGTGCCTGAGCTTCGTCATCGGCATGACCGCCATGTGCGCGGCTGCCGTGCCGCTTTATCGCATGTTCTGCCAGGTGACAGGCTATAACGGCACGACGCAGCGCGTCGAGCAGGTTTCCAACGTCATCCTCGACAAGAAAATCCAGGTGTCCTTCGACGCCAATGTCGCGCCGGGCCTACCATGGGATTTCAAGCCGCTGCAGAGATCGGTGAGCCCGAAGGTCGGCGAGACGGTCGAGGTCAAGTTCCAGATCGAAAACAAGTCGGACAAGGCGGAGCGCGGCCAGGCGATCTTCAACGTCACGCCGCTGGAAGCGGGGGTCTATTTCAACAAGGTCCAGTGCTTCTGCTTCAATGAGACGGATCTCGCGCCAGGGGAAAAGCGCGAGATGTCGGTGGTTTTCTACGTCGATCCCGAGATCACCAAGGCCGTGGAAACCAAGACGATCAACGCGCTGACATTGTCTTACACCTACTACCCGCGGGAAGGCGCAAAGCCCGTGGCATCGAATGACGGCGCTGCGAAGCCGGTGGAAAAGAAACTTTGATGGAGACTGCTTTTCGGTTCGACCGGAAGCAATATGGGAAAAAGTTATTCGGGGATTGCTGATATGGCCGAAGTGCATCAGAGAAAACACGACTATCACATTATCGATCCCAGCCCCTGGCCGATCATCGCGGCCATCGGGGCCTTCGTGATCACCTTCGGCGGTGTCTGCTTCATGCGCTACCTGAACGGCGGGGCGGTGCATCTGTTCGGGATCAATTTCGCCCAGCCCTGGCTGTTTTTCATCGGCTTGGCCGTGATCCTCTACGTCATGTACGGCTGGTGGGCAGACACGATCAAGGAAGCGCATGAGGGCGCGCACACCCGCGTCGTCTCGCTGCATCTGCGCTACGGCATGATCATGTTCATCGCCTCCGAGGTGATGTTCTTCGTCGCCTGGTTCTGGGCCTATTTCGATGTCAGCCTGTTCCCGAGCGAGGCGATCCAGGCATCGCGCACGGCCTTTCTTGGCGGCCAGTTCCCGCCGAAGGGCCTTGAGGTCCTCGACCCCTGGCACCTGCCGATCTACAACACCATCATCCTGCTGCTGTCGGGCACGACTGTCACCTGGGCGCACCATGCGCTTCTGCATGGCGACCGCAAGGGGCTGATCCAGGGCCTGACGCTGACCGTGCTGCTCGGCGCGCTATTCTCCTGCGTCCAGGCCTATGAATATGCGCACGCTCCATTCGCGTTCAAAAACTCAATCTATGGTGCGACCTTCTTCATGGCGACCGGCTTCCACGGTTTCCACGTTCTGATCGGCACGATCTTCCTGCTGGTCTGCTTGGTCCGCGCCATCCGCGGCGATTTCACGCCGAAGCAGCATTTCGGCTTTGAAGCAGCCGCCTGGTACTGGCACTTCGTCGACGTCGTCTGGCTGTTCCTGTTCTTCTGCATCTACATCTGGGGCAGCTGGGGCGCGCCGCTCGCGGCCGGCTGATCGGGATCGATCTTTAGAAAGCAAAGGCGGGCGCTCGGCGTCCGCCTTTTGCGTTCTCAATCTCTCGAGGCAATCCTTTCGAACGCAGTCGGATGGGGCAGGCCGCCGGCGAGCAATTGCCGGATTTCCTCAGCGCAGGTCTCGGGACTCTTCACCGATGTGTCGACTTCCAGATCGTAGATACCGAGCCGATGCACCTGCTCCTGCCATGCAATGACCGGCGCCGGAACGGGCATGCCTGCCTCAACCTTCACGTAAGTGCCCTGTCTTTCCGGCCCCTCCGTCAGCCGCCGCTGCATCACGACCTCGAGGGGGCAGCGCACGCCGACGAACAGGACGGGCAGCCCCGCAACCAGCCGGGCGCAATCGGCAAGGATGCCGAGCGGTTGCGAATAGGCGTCGTGATGGCCGAACTCGGCGACGACGTTCAACCCCAGGCGGCTATGTGCGGCAATCGAGGCATAGAGTGCGGCATAAAAGCGCGGAACCAGCGGCTCGAGATCGGATCGCTCGCCGCCCGGCCGCAAGCCGATGCCCGGACGGTAGCGGGCGGGCGTGATGTGCCGCACATAAGCGTCGACGCCAAGATTGACCCATACGCCCTCGAAATCAGCCTGAATCGCATCGACGATGCTGCTTTTCCCCGATCGCGGCGCACCGTTGAGAATGATGATCTGGCCGATCGGCCTGCCTTCGCTGAATGGCATGAATTCAATCCCTTTTGCATGTTTTTCAGGCTGATGAGGAGGCCTTGAGAGCTTTTCGATTGGACGGATGCGCCCATCGCGGCTAGTTATAGTGATTAGGGGGCGAGATTCATACGATCGTCCGTAATTGCAGGCTGATCGAGATAGAACTTTGAACTCAGAGCAGGACAAGACGCCGGACGAAGCATCCCATAGCGACAGCGCTCTCTTTGCGCCGGTCGATCCGTTCAAGGTCGGTATACAGGGATGTTGCCCGCGGTGCGGCCAAGGCAAGCTCTTCGATGGATTATTGTCGCTGAAACCGCGTTGCACCGCCTGCAATCTCGATTACGCCTTCGTCGATGCAGGCGATGGTCCCGCGGTCTTCGTCATCCTGATCGTCGGTTTCATCGTCATCGGCTCGGTCCTGTGGATGCAGATCAATTATGCGCCGCCGATCTGGGTCTATATCGTGCTGTTCGCGCCGTTGACGATTGTTCTGTCGCTTCTGTCCCTGCGCTGGTGCAAGGGCATTCTGATCGCCCTGCAATATCGCAACAATGCAGCCGAAGGACGCGTCCATCGTGATTGAGTCCGCAGTGCCTGTGCGCCGCGCCAATCCCTTGTGGCAGATCGGCAAGGCATTGCTGCTGCTCGTTGCGTTCGTCATTCTGCTCGGCCTTGGTACATGGCAGGTCGAGAGGCTGCAGTGGAAGGAAGGCCTGCTGGCCGACATCGCCGCCCGCAAGGACGCACCCGCCGTTCCGTTGTCGACGATCGAGACGATGGCCGCTTCCGGCGGCGACATCGAATATCGCGTGGTGACGGCGACAGGCCATTACCTCAATGATAAGGAGCGGCACTTCCTCGCCACCTATGACGGCGATCCCGGCTATCATGTCTACACGCCGCTGCAGCTCAATGACGGCCGCTACATCTTTGTCAACAGAGGCTTCGTCCCCACCGAGGCCAAGGACCCCGAAAAGCGCAGGCAGGGCCAGCTGACCGGCGAACAGACCGTTACCGGTCTTGCCCGCGCCAAACTTGCCGAGCGGCCGGACGGCATGCCGGATAATGATCTCGCCAGGAATATCTTCTTCTGGAAGGATCTGGACGTCATGGCGGAGAGCGTCGGCCTGCCGAAGGACAAGATGCTGCCCTTTTTCATCGATGCCGACAAGACACCGAACCCGCAGGGCCTGCCGATCGGCGGTGTTACTATCATCGATCTGCCGAACAATCACCTGCAATATGCCGTGACGTGGTATGGGCTGGCGGTGGCGCTGGCTGCCATCGTTGCAATCTCCTGGTGGCGCAAGCGCCATCCGGATGCGCCCTCACAATAGGGACATGCAATAGAATAGCTTCATTTCGATGGAATATTCCGCTAGAGCATGATCCCAAAAAGTGCGCAGCGGTTTTTGGATAAGATCATGCGGACTGAATGGAGCAGGCGGCTGGGCATCCCCATCTATGGCTCAGCCACCGTCGCGCATTTCGGAAGAGATATGAACATAGCCGTTTCCAAACCTGACCTGACCATCCGGCTTTGCGGGCCGCGCGGCTTCTGCGCCGGCGTCGACCGCGCCATACAGATCGTCGTTCTGGCATTGAAGGCCTATGGCGCACCGGTTTATGTCCGCCACGAGATCGTGCACAATCGCTACGTCGTCGAAGGGCTCGAGGCCAAGGGTGCCATCTTTGTCGAGGAGCTGGATGAAATCCCGGCCGAACATCGTGCCCAGCCCGTCGTCTTCTCGGCCCATGGCGTGCCGAAATCCGTGCCGGCCGATGCCGATGCGCGCAACCTCTTCTATCTCGATGCTACCTGTCCTCTGGTTTCCAAGGTGCACAAGCAGGCCATGCGTCACAATCGCCTCGGTCGCCATGTCATCCTGATCGGTCATGCCGGCCATCCGGAAGTGATCGGCACCATGGGCCAGCTGCCTGAGGGCGCGGTGTCGCTGATCGAGACGGTAGAGGATGCCGACGTCTATGAGCCTGATGATCCCGACAATCTCGGCTTCGTCACGCAGACCACGCTCTCGGTCGATGATACCGCCGGCGTGATCGCGCGGTTGCAGGAGCGCTTCCCGAACCTCACGGCGCCGGCTGCGGATTCGATCTGTTATGCCACGACCAATCGCCAGGAAGTGGTGAAGGAGGCGGCCCCGGGCTGCGATCTCTTCATCGTCGTCGGCGCACCGAATTCCTCCAATTCCAAACGCCTCGTCGAAGTGGCGCTGAGGGCAGGGGCGAAGAAATCCGTCCTCGTCCAGCGCGCGGCCGAGATCGACTGGGACAATGTCGGCGATATCAAAACGGTCGGCCTCTCGGCTGGTGCGTCTGCGCCGGAAGTCATCGTCAATGAGATCATCGAAGCCTTCCGCGCCCGCTATAATGCCGTGGTGGAACTCGCTGAAACTGTGAAGGAAACCGAGAATTTCCTCGTCAATCGTGAGCTTCGCAGTATAGAGCTGACGACGGCGGACATGGCTTTCGTCAACGGAGAATGACAGGGCCGCTCTTCCTTCGAGGCCTTGCCGCTTGCGCTGACGCTGCATCGGCAAAGCACCTCAGGATGAGGTGGAGCGAGTTTCGCCGCAGATGCCAAGGAGGTCAGCCCTCATGGTGAGGAGGCCCAAAGGGCCGTCTCGAACCACGGGGGCGGCTGGCTACGGTGGCATGCATGTATCAAGGGAATAATTCGTGGCTGTTTATACCGATATCACCGAAGACGATTTGAAGTGGTTTCTGACCGAATACGATGTCGGCGAGCTGCTCTCCTATAAGGGCATTGCCGAAGGTGTCGAGAATTCAAACTTCCTGCTGCATACGAGCCGCGATCCGCTGATCCTGACGCTCTATGAAAAGCGTGTCGACAAAGGCGACCTGCCGTTCTTTCTGGGGTTGATGCAGCACTTAGCAAGCCGCGGTCTGTCCTGCCCGCTGCCCTTGCCGCGCCGAGACGGTGCCTTGCTCGGCCATCTCTCCGGCCGCCCTGCCGCCTTGATCTCTTTTCTCGAAGGCATGTGGCTGCGCAAGCCTGAGGCGCATCATTGCCGCGAAGTCGGCAAGGCGCTGGCGGCCATGCACATCGCCGGTGAGGGCTTTGCCATCCGCCGCCCAAACGCCTTGTCGCTCGAGGGCTGGCAGACGCTTTGGGAAAAATCCGAGGCACGCGCTGACGAGGTTGAGGCCGGTCTGCAGGACGAAATCCGCGGCGAGCTCGATCTCCTCGCTAAGCATTGGCCGAAGGATCTGCCCGAGGGCGTCATCCATGCCGATCTCTTCCCGGACAATGTCTTCTTCCTCGGCGACAGGCTCTCCGGCCTGATCGATTTTTATTTCGCCTGTAACGACCAGCTCGCCTACGATGTTTCGATCTGCCTCAACGCCTGGTGCTTCGAGAAGGATCATGCCTACAACATCACCAAGGGCATGGCGCTGCTCGAGGGCTATCAGAGCGTGCGACCGCTGAATGCAGCCGAAATCGCCGCATTGCCGACGCTTGCGCGCGGCTCGGCGCTGCGCTTCTTTCTGACGCGGCTCTACGATTGGCTGACGACGCCGGCCGGTGCGATGGTCACCAAGAAGGACCCGATCGAATATCTGCGTAAGCTGCGCTTCCATCGTCAGATCGCATCTGCAGCCGAATACGGGCTGAAGGCATGAAGCACGTCGACATTTTTACGGATGGTGCCTGCTCGGGCAATCCCGGTCCCGGCGGCTGGGGCGCCGTGCTTCGCTATGGCGAGGTTGAAAAGGAATTGTCCGGCGGCGAAGCGGAGACGACCAACAACCGCATGGAACTGATGGCGGCGATCTCGGCGCTTGGCGCCCTGAAGAGCCCCTGCGAGGTCGATCTCTATACCGACAGCGTCTATGTCAAGGATGGCATCACCAAGTGGATTTTCGGCTGGAAGAAGAATGGCTGGAAGACCGCGGACAAGAAGCCGGTGAAGAATGCCGAGCTCTGGCAGGCGCTGGATGAGGCCTATAACAGGCACAAGGTAACGCTGCACTGGGTGAAAGGGCACGCAGGGCACCCGGAAAACGAGCGCGCCGACGAGCTGGCGCGCAAGGGCATGGAGCCTTTCAAGCGGAGATAGTTCCGCCGATGGACCATGCCGCGCTAGTCATATCCCGCTCAGCAGTTTGGTAGCGATCATCCACATCGTAAAGGCGATGAGCGTTTCCAGAATGCGCCAGGACGAGGGTTTGGCGAAGATCGGCCGCAGCCATCTCGCGCCGAAGCCGAGCGAAAAGAAGAACAGGAAAGAGCCCGTCATGGCACCCGTTGCAAACGAGATCTCGTGCCCGGGAAACCGCGTCGAAATCGTGCCGAGCAGCACGACGGTATCGAGATAGACGTGCGGGTTGAGCCAAGTCAGCGCCAGGCACATGGCAAGCGTCTGCCGAAAGCTCGCTGATTTCACTTCTCCAGCAGCCAGGACCGCGGAGGAGCGGAAGGCGGAATAGAGGCTCTTGGCTCCATACCAGATGAGGAATGCCGCTCCCGCATAGCGCATGACCGGATCGAGCCAGGGTAGCAGGGCGGCGATTTGGCGAAAGCTCGTCACCCCAAGCACGATGAGCGCTGCATCGGAAAGAGCACAGGAGAGGCAGACGGCGAGCACATGTTCGTTGCGAAGACCCTGGCGCAGGACGAAGGCGTTTTGCGCGCCGATCGCGACAATCAGGCTAAGCCCCATCGTGAGGCCCGTCAGGTAAATCGAAAAATTCATGTTTGGGGAAAGGCTCCGAAATGAATGAGCATTTTCGTATCGCCGCGTGTGGGTTTAGGCTAATTAATGTTGCTAATCCAGATTAAGAAAAACTAAGCCATGCTCGACTATTCCGCTCTCCGTGCCGTCTCCATGGTCGTCCAGACCGGCAGCTTCGAAAGGGCCGCGGCCACTCTCAACGTCACGCCTTCGGCCGTCTCGCAGCGGGTGAAGCAGCTCGAAGAACGCTTGGGCATCGTTCTGATCGTGAGGGGCAATCCCTGCACCGCCACGGAGAAGGGCGAATGGCTCTGCCGTCATATGGAGAATGTCGGCATGCTCGAAGACGAGCTGTTCGGGCGCCTGCCGGCCCTCGTCGATCCGGGCGAACCCAAGCAAAAGGTCACGCTTCACATCGCCACGAATGCCGATAGTCTCGGGACCTGGTTCGTGGAAGCCATATCGGGTTTTGCCAGGCGCTATCCCTATCTGCTGAATGTCGCCATCGACGACCAGGATCATACGGCCGAATGGCTGCAGCGCGGCCGGGTGATCGCTGCCGTCACCAGCCTGGAAAAGCCGATCCAGGGATGCCGGCGCACATCTCTCGGCGCGCTCCGCTATCATGCGACTGCAAGCCCCGATTTCATTGCCAGATATTTCGCAGAGGGAGTTACCCCTGGAGCGATCCGGAATGCGCCGGCCCTGACCTTTAACCAGAAGGATAGGCTTCAAAGCCGGTGGATACGCCAGACCTTCGGAGAGGATTTTGCCTATCCGAGCCATTGGCTGCCATCGACTCAAGGCTTTGTCGATGCCAGCCTCTCAGGCATGGGATGGGGCATGAATCCCATTCAGCTTGTACGGGAGCATCTGGAAAGCGGGCGCTTGGTTGAACTGATCCCCGGCACGCCGCTGGACATTCCGTTATATTGGCAGGTGAGCCGCCTCGCCGCCGACCGGCTTGCCGAGCTGACACGCGAGATCACTGCAACAGCCAAAGCTCATCTGTCAGCGTGAGCTCTGCTTCGAGCTGAACAGGTTGTCATTCGTCCGGCTGCTGGAACGCAATGTTCGCGAATTGGCGCCTTGCCCGGTTGCCCTTTCCCTCTATGCTGCCCCCCGACTTCAAGGGAGATCGCCTTATGATCCTGCATTGCGTTTTTCTGAGACTCAAATCCGCCCTGACACAGGACGAGAAGAGGGCGCTCTTCGACTCCGTCGTCGCCTTGCAGAAGGTTATTCCGGGCATTGTGGATGTGAAGCACGGGCCGAACGTCTCGCCCGAGGGCCTGCATGGCGGCTTCGCCGACGGATTTGTCGTCACCTTCGAGAGCGTCGAAGCGCGCGATGCCTATCTGGTGCATCCCGATCACGTCGCTGTCGGCGAGCGGATCGTTTCATCCACGGACGGCGGTCTGGCCGGCCTGATGGTCTTTGATTTCAACATTTAAGCGGCATGGTCGCAGGCAGCCTAGGCCTGCGACCATGCTCGTTGATTGATCAGCTCGATTTGGCCATCGCTGCAACGAGTTGATCAACGTTATAACGGAACGTTCTTTCGTATGTCGAAGCCGGTCCGTCGGCCTTGGAAAGCGATTCGACATAAAGCTCGCCGCCAGGCTCGGCGCCGGTTGCCTTGGCGACCTGGCCGACGAGGCGCGGATCGTTCGAATTCTCGAAGAAGTAAGTCTTCACATGCTCGGTCTTGATCTGTTCGATCAGCTTGGCGACCTCGGCGGCCGACGCTTCCGTTTCCGTGGAAACGCCGAGCGGCGATAGGAAGCTGACCTTATATTCGCGGCCGAAATAGCCAAAGGCGTCATGGCTGGTTAGCACCTTGCGGCGATCGTCCGGGATCTTGTCGAACTTGCTGTGTGCATAGGCGTCGAGTTCAGTCAGGATCTTCGTATAGCGCTCGGCATTGGCCCTGAAATCGGCGGCGTCGGCCGGATCGGCTGATGACAGTGCCTTTTCGATATTGGCGACCCAGATTTTCACATTGACTGGGCTGTTCCACACATGCGGATCGGTGACCGTCTTGCCATCATCGACCATGGTGCGCGTGTTGATGCCTTCGGAAGCGATAACAGGCGTTCCCTTGTAGCCGGAGGCGCTGATCAGCCGGTCCATCCAGCCTTCCAGGCCTTCGCCGCTGACGAAGACGACCTTGGCGGCATTCAGCGTCTTGGCATCGGCCGGCGAGGGCTCGAATTCATGCGGATCGCCGTTCGGGCCGACGAGGCTCGACACCTTCACATGGTCGCCGCCGACATGTTTGACGACGTCGGCAAGCACGGTGAAGGACGCCACGACATTGAGCGTCTCGGCAGAAGCGGGTGCAGCGACGCCGAAGGCCAGGAAGGCTGCCGCAGCGGCTGAGAGGAGCAGTCTCTGTTTGTTCATGCGAATCTCCTTGTTCGGATTAGCCCCGGAGATGGGGACGGGGGAAGAACCGCCGGGCAAGGCCCGAAGGTGCGAAGAGAATGGAGAAGCCATAGATCAGGCTGGCCGTGATGATGATGGTCGGGCCTGATGCAAATTCGAGATGGTAGGAGGCAATGAGACCGAGATAGCCCGACGCCGTCGCCGTACCCGTTGCGATCATCATCATGGCAGGCAGGCTGCGTGACCAAAGCTGCGCCACGGCCGCCGGCAGCATCATCAGTCCGACGGCCATCAGTGTGCCGAGCGCCTGGAAGCTTGCGACGAGATTGAGCACGACCAGCAGCAGGAACAGGAAGTGATAAAGCGGCCCGCGCCCGCCGACGGCGCGCAAGAATCCCGGATCGAAGCATTCCATGACGAGCGGCCGGTAGATGACGGCAAGCGCCAGCAGCGTTGCCGTGGTGATCGCGCCGATCTGGTAGAGGGCAGGCGCGTCGATTGCGAGAATGGTGCCGAAGAGCACATGCAGGAGATCGATGTTCGAACCGCGCAGAGACACGATGAGAACGCCGAGCGCCAGCGAGGTCAGATAGAAGCTGGCAAAGCTCGCATCCTCCTGCAGCACGGTCGCACGGCTGACGAGGCCGGACAGAAGCGCCACGGAAAGACCGGCGACCAGACCGCCGAGCCCCATGGCGGTCAGCGACAGCGAGCCGGCAACGAAATAGCCGATGGCGGCACCGGGCAGGACCGCATGGCTCATGGCATCGCCCATCAGGCTCATGCGTCGGAGCATCAGGAAGACGCCGATCGGCCCGGAGCCGAGGCCGAGGCAGATGCAGGCGATCAGGGCGCGCCGCATGAAGCCGTAATCCGCAAAGGGCGCGAGGGAGATGTCATAGACGGTCATTCGGCCGGCTCCCGCTTCGCAAACTCACCACCGTAATGCTCTTCTTTCGGCAGGCATGTTTCGGCTTCCTCATCCCAGCGTTCGGCCATGGCGCGCGCCTTGATGAGATTGGCGGGGCTCATAATTTCCTGCGTCTTGCCCCATCCCACAAGTTCGCGGGCGATCAGGAGCGTTTCCGGAAAATAGCTTCGCACCTGCTCGAAATCGTGCAGCACGGCGATGACGGTCCGTTCCTCCTGGTTCCATCGCAGCACGAGGTCGAGAAGATCGCGCGTCGTGCGCTGGTCGATCGCCGTGAAGGGTTCGTCCAGCAAGATGACACGGGCATCCTGCAGCAGCAGCCGCGCAAAGAGCGCGCGCTGGAACTGCCCGGCCGAAAGCGAGCCGATATGCCTTTTTTCGAAGCCTGATAGACCGACGATGCCAAGCGCCTCGCGCGCCCGCTCGGCATCCTTGCGGGAGAACCGGCCAAAGGCTCCGGCATTCTTCCAGGCGCCGAGCATGACGGTATCGGCAACCGAAATCGGAAAGCGCCTGACGATATCTGCCGCCTGTGGCAGATAGCCGAAATCGTTGCGCATCAATGCGCCGCGATCGATCGACCCTCCCGCCGGCCGTAATTCGCCGATTATCGCCTTGAGCAGCGTCGACTTGCCGGCGCCGTTCGGCCCGGCAATTGCCGTCAGGCTGCCGGCTGCAAAGCCGCCCGAGATGTGGTGAACGGCGGGATGGCGCTCATAGGCGACGGTGAGATTATCGAGGCGGATGAGATCGCTCATGCCAAGGCCACCGCCCAGCCGATAGCCGCCCAGAGCACCGCAATGCCAATGGCCACATAGGCAAGGCGCGTCAAGGCGGAACGTCCCATAAGGGACGCAAAGGGATCACGGTCAAAGGACATTTCAGGGCTTTCTAGTATGTAATAACATTACATGTTGTAGGCAATCAAATGCGGCGAGAAAGAGGCGGAGAGGGAATTGATGGCAGTTGGGCATCGGCAATTGGCACTTTATACCTCGGATGCTATATATAGTGCATTATCTGTTATTCAGCCCTTGATCGAGCTGCAAGAGGTGACGCACATGAACGTTTCTATCGGCGAGCGCTGGGAAAAATTCGTTGAGAAAACAGTGGAAGAGGGCCGTTACAGCTCTGCCAGCGAAGTTGTGCGGGAAGGTCTTCGGCTCGTGGAAGAGCGTGAAGCAAAAATGGCAGCGCTACGGCGTACTCTGGAGGTATCGATCGAACGCGGAGGCGATATATCTGACGAGGAACTTGGTGCTGCTTTGGAAGTCAAGGCTGCCGAACTGGCAAAGGAAGGCCATTGAGTGTCTCGGCTTCGTTATACAGCCGCAGCTCAGGAAAATATCCTCGATATTCTTGTATTTATAACGCGCCAAAGCGGCAGCCCAACGATCGCTCTGCAATTTACCGAGCAACTACGCCGCAAGTGCGTAAATCTTGCGGCTTTACCCGGCCACATGGGTCGCCTGCGGCCGGAGCTCAGAGACGATATTCGTAGCTTCGCATTTCGTGGTTATGTGATCTTCGTCCGCTATATCGATGACGTTTTCGAGGTTTTGAATGTGCTCGAAGGGCATCGCGATTTCGATGCCTATTTCAATGAAGAAGAATGAGGCAGAGCGCCTTTGAGGCGCTCTGCATTTTCCGTCCGATAGTCTCAGAGCTGCCCGATCATCGCAGCCGCACCCGAAACGGTTGCCTGGCCGGGGTTTTCTTCGATGTTCAGTGTCTTCACCACGCCGTCTTTCACCAGCATGGAATAACGCTTGGAGCGGATACCAAGCCCGCCGGCCGAGAGATCGACGTCGAGACCGAGCGCCTTAGTGAAAGAACCGTCCCAGTCGGCGAGGAAATGGATCTTGCCCATGCCGCCGGACGATTGTGCCCAGGCGCCCATGACGTGCCAGTCGTTGATGGAGACGACGGCGATGTCGTCGACGCCTTTGCCGAGAATAGCGTCGCGGTTTTCGAGAAAGCCCGGCAGGTGGTTGAGCGAGCAGGTGGGCGTAAACGCGCCGGGAACGGCGAAGAGCACGACGCGCTTGCCGGCAAACAGCTGCTCGGTGCTGATCTCGACCGGGCCGTCGGCGGTCTTTTCCTTGAAGGTGGCGGCAGGCAGCGTGTCGCCGATGGCGATGGTCATGGCTCTCTCCTTGGGTCGTGGTTTCGGGGCGCTTGAACGGCCGCCGATGACATGAAGACGGTTCAGGGGACTATAGACCCGGCCTATTCAAGTGCAAGGGTGGTTTCCATCGCGCGATCGCCGTCGATGACAAGGATGCCCCAGCTTTTGCCCTTCGGATCATAATCCTTCGGCAGCTTGCCGATCTCTATATCGGCCGAAAAAGCAGCTCCCTCCCGCTTTGCGTTCGCCTGCTGAAAGAACACATAGCCCGATGGCCCCGTGACGTAGATTTCAGGCGCTTTCCCCGCTGCCTCCGGCAGCGTCAGATGCAGCGAGAGGCCCTTGGCGTCGGGAGAAATTTTGTAGTTCTGGACTGCGAAACTCGACGAGGGTGCTTCCGGCAGCAGAGCTTTTGCCGCATCCAGCAGAGCCAGCTCGTGCGATGTCGGCTGCTCGTTTGCTGGCAGCGGTAGCGAATATTCGGCCTGGAAGGGGATGCAGATATCTTTGCAAAGGCCGACGAAGGCGGTCAGTTCGAGCTTTGCCGGCGTCTTGCCCGTGACACGAAGGTCGATCGGCAATGTGACCGGCGCATCGTAGCCGATTTCCTGTATGGGGCCGGCGCTGATCGGTTTCGGTATCGGATATCCGGTCTTTTCCACTATCACGCCGCTGCCGGGCGCCGGCGTTATTTGCGGCGGAATTCCGCCCTGGCCGGGCTCGCGCCAATAGGTAATCCAGCCCGGTTCCGGTTCGATCTGCAGGGCCGCGCGGATATGCCCCTGGGCGTCAGGTGCCAGTGCGATCAGGCGCATTCGGCCGCCCTGATTATCCACCCACTCGCTCGTGGCGGCATGGCCCATCGAGGCGCTGAACAGGAGAGCGGCGAGCGGTGCCGCCAGACGGATGAGCTTTCTTATTCCAATCATGAAACAAGGATTTAGCGGATCGGATTGCCCGGAGCCAGCACGACCGGAGAAGGAAATGATCATTTTCAGTTGATTGATTTATGACATTGCCCCATCTTGATAATAGGCGGAGCAGTTTTGGACTGCGGTCAGGAGGCACAATGTCCCTATCGACGCTGAAGAATAGACGCGAAAGAGGCTTTCTCGACGGTCAGTTCCTGATCGCGATGCCCGGCATGGAGGATCGGAACTTCCATCGGACCGTCGTTTATATCTGCGCTCATTCCGATGCCGGTGCCATGGGCTTCGTCATCAACCGGGCACAGAAACTGACATTCACCGACGTCCTTCTGCATCTCGAGATGATCAAGGATGACGATGCTATCGTGCTTCCGCAAATGGCGCGCGATTTTCCGATCCAGACCGGCGGCCCGGTCGAAAGCGGCCGCGGCTTCGTTCTGCATTCCGACGATTACATCAGCGACAGCAGCATTCCGGTCAGCGATGACATCAGCCTGACGGCGACGCTCGATATCGTGCGGGCCATCTCGAAGGGGAGCGGCCCGAGACGCGCGACCATGCTGCTCGGCTATGCAGGCTGGGGTGCGGGACAACTCGAAGCGGAGATTGGCAACAACGGCTGGCTGAATTGTCCGGCAAATGAAGAACTGATCTTCGATCGCAGTCTCGACAACAAGTATGATCGCGCCCTGGCTCTGATGGGCATCAATCCCGCGATGCTGTCGCTGCAGGCGGGCCATAGCTGAGCCGATTTGCGTTATTTAGGAACGAAATGGCGCATATGACGTTTTCTGGATGGGGCAACGGCAATTCTGCCGTGCCGACCAAGGAGGCGTCAGACATGAGCAGCACGACCGATAAAGTGTCCGGTAAGATGAACGAAATGGCCGGCAAGGCCAGGAAGATGGCCGGCAAGGCGACCAGCGACAAGGAAATGCGGGCCAAGGGCTCTGCCCAGCAAGCCAAGGGCAAGATGCAGACCGCCGTCGGCAAGGCCAAGGATAAGGTCAAGGGCGCAGTCGATCGGATGTGACCGGCCGCTTGTATTTGTCAATCCATGGTCGTTGCTCCGTCTGAAACGACGTGGAAGCAGCGATAGTGGGAGGAGGAGCCTGTTACGGAAACGTGGCAGGCTCTTTACGATGGTACACACTGCTCTCCGAGGAAACATGCGGCTTTTTACCTGCGATCATTGCGGCCAGCCTGTTCATTTCGATAACAGGCAATGCATCCGCTGCGGCCGCCAACTCGGTTTTGTCCCGGATCTCTTGGCAGTATATGCCTTGGAAGCCGAGGCTGATGCGAATTGGCATCTTGTTTCCGAGCCGAGGCGGAATGCCCGCTTCTGCGCCAATGCTGAACTCGATATCTGCAACTGGCTCGTCGACGCGGACGATCCGCAACCTTATTGCGTCGCCTGCCGTCATAATCGCCTCGTACCGAATACCGATACGGAGCAAGGGATCGATCGATGGCGGCGTATCGGGCAGGCACAGCGGCATTTGTTCTATTCCCTTCTGCGCTGGAACCTGCCGCATCCCGACCGGATAGAGGACCCTGAAGGCGGGCTGGTGTTCGATTTCCTGGAGGATGACGTGCAGGGCGACACCGTCGTCCCGGCCATGACCGGCCACGAGGAAGGGCTGATCGCCATCCGCGCTGCCGAGGCTGACGACGTGACGCGCGAGCAGGCGCGCACGTCGATGAATGAGCCTTATCGCACCTTGCTCGGTCACTTTCGCCACGAGACCGGCCATTTCATCTGGAACAAGCTTGTCCGCGACCGCGGCAGGTTCGACGGCTTTCGTGCCGTCTTCGGCGACGAACGTGCCGATTACGGCATGGCGCTTCAGGCCTATTACGACAATGGCCCACCCGCAAACTGGCAGGAAAGCTTCATCAGCGCCTATGCAAGCTCTCATCCCTGGGAGGATTTTGCCGAATGCTTCGCGCATTATCTGCATATCGCCGATACGCTGGAAACGGCGCGTTCCTTCGGCCTGGCGATTGATCCCCGTAGCTACCACGGCATGGCTGCGGAGGTGGATTTCAATCCCTACAAGGCCGAAAGCGCCGGGCAGCTCGTCAATGCCTGGATCCCGCTAAGCGTTGCGATCAATTCCATCCAGCGCAGCATGGGACAGCCGGATTCCTACCCCTTCATCCTTTCGCCGCCGGTGGTCGCGAAGCTGGATTATATCCGGGACATGATCGACAGCGTGTGATCGCTACCGCCGCAGATGGGAGGGAGAAATGTTGCTTGGAGCAATTCCAGGAAAAGTGCGCGGCGGTTTCCCGTCCGGAATTGCGTAAAGACAAAGGATGGGGCGCTTTCGCGATTCGAAGAAAAGCGGAAACGCGCTAGAGCGGATCATTG
>UBUL01000055.1 GCA_900468625.1 Hyphomicrobiales bacterium | reverse complement strand
TAGAGCAAATCATGTTTTGACGGAAACGTAGCCTGAGTTTGCGAAGTAGTTGGCGCATTCATCTGGTTTGATGGCGTCGGCGAGGTATCCGAGATGGCGCCAGGTGTCATCGATGGTTCGCTTTTGAGCTTGGCGCATCCAATGCTTGATCTTGGCGAAGGCTTGCTCGATCGGATTGAGGTCAGGAGAATATTTCGGCAGGAACCATAGTCTGGCGCCGGCTGCCTTGATGGCATCGCGGATGGCCTTGGCTTTGTGAGAGCCGAGATTGTCGAGGATGACGATGTCGCCGGGCTTCAGGGTGGGGATCAACTGCTGGCAGACATAGGCGCGGAAGCATTCGCCATTGATCGGGCCATCGAAGACGCAGGGTGCGGTCAGCCGATCGCACCGCAAGGCGCCGAGGAAGGTCAGGGTGCGCCAGCGACCGTGCGGGGCAAAGCCGCGCAGCCTCTTGCCCCTTGGTCCCCAGCCACGTAGCGGCGCCATGTTGGTGCGGATCCAGGTTTCGTCAATAAAGACGAGCCGCTTCGGATCGAAGCGGTTTTGCCAGGCCTTCCAGCGGGCTCTGCGCCGAGCAATGTCGGCACGGCCCTGCTCAAGGGCGAACAGCGTTTTTTTTAAAGCTCAGGCCTTCGCGGCGCATGAACTGCCAGATGGCATTATGGGAGACGGTCACGCCGCGGGCGGCCAACTCATCCTTCAGCCGATGCAGTGTCAGATGGGATGTCTGTTCGATCTGCTCGACGATAAAGGCGCGGTGCGGCTCCAGCACCCGTCGGCGATGGCCGCCCATCTTGCCGGGCGACACGCTGCCGGTCGCCCGATAACGTTGTGACCACTTCACCACGGATGAGACGGCAATATCAAATCGCTCCGCCACCATCCGGCAGCTCTGCCCGGCTGTCACCGCAGCAACAACGCGCTCACGAAGATCATTCGAATAGGGTCGCGTCATGGATGCTGGCCTCCATTCCAGCATCCATCAGGAATCACAATTCCACCGATTTGGGAATCTGGAGGGTTATTTGAGGTCGCATGGGCGGTGCGGCGACTTCGGGCGACCTCATGTAAGCCGGATTGAACTAAGACGCGGGTTGTTTGACGCCGTTATGGGGAATTGAGAGCCAACCTGCCGGAGATGAAGGGCGACCGATCTCGTCCCGACTGCTTTGCGGGCGACACTGAGCCGGGGATGAGGCTTTCAAGGGCGGTTTGCCGAGGTCTTCGCTGACTTCGCTGCAATATTGGAAGGGATCCGCAGACTTTTGAGCTGGCTGAGGTCGAGCGATATCGTTCGCCGACGACGTGCTGAACGAGTGGGAATATTCTGAGGGGCAGATTGTCGGGCATCATGATGTATCGCACCGAAAGGATGATGGTCGAGGCGGTGCTACAGGGGTGATGGTGATGTTAGTTCGGCGCATGGGGCGCCGGCAGTCGGGGCATTCTTGGGAATGGGCCTGCTGCGATTTGGCCGAATTGGGTTGCCCGCTTGTTGGTGAAGGTTGGCCGAGGAGGCTTCTGCAGAGACTGATACGATCCCGCCGATGACAATTGGCGAGAAAGCCGAAATGGCGCATGCGGTGGAAGCTGTCTGGAAGCACATGAAGGAGAAAGCGCCGGATAAATTCGTGGGGATGAAGACGCATGATCTTCTCGCGATCGCGGCCGTTGCCACGATAGTCTTTCCACTGGAAGGCGACATGGTCGCCATCGGCATGAACGATGCGGCTGTTTGCGATTGCGACACGATGGGTGTAACGGCCGAGATAGGCGAGCACCTGATCTGGACCGCCGAATGGCGGCTTCGAATAGACAACCCATTCAATGCTGCGAGCGCGGGCAAGATAGCGGATGAACGTGTTGCTATCGTGGAGATGAGAGAGTTCGTTGAAGAATTGCAGTTCGTCTCTGGCAAAGGCTTCAGCGAGAGCGGTTAGAAAGAGCCGTCGAAACAGACGCGATAATACGCGAACGGGTAGAAAAAAGCCGGGTCGGCACGCAACCCACCTCAATTTGTCTGGTGAAAGGCCACCGCCTGGTACGACGCAATGGACATGGGGATGGTGGGTCATAGCCTGGCCCCAGGTATGGAGCACAGCGGTGACACCAATCTCTGCGCCCAGCCATTTGGGATTAGCCGCCATGGTTTGTAGCGTCTCGGCCGAGATCCGCATCAACAATGCGTAGACAACCGCCTTGTTCTGGAAGGCGATCTCAGCGACGCCACGTGGTAGCGTGAAGACCACGTGGAAATAAGGGACCGGCAAGAGATCGGCGATGCGAGCGTCGACCCACTCCTTACGGGCAGCTCCCTGACACTTCGGGCAGTGGCGATTACGGCAGGAATTATAGGAGATGCGGGTTCTGCCACAATCATCGCAGGCCTCGACATGGCCGCCGAGCCTGGGTGTCCGGCAGGCCTCTATCGCCCCCATGACGCGTCGTTCGCCGCGGCCAAGATGACCGGCGTTCTCTTGCCTGTAAGGGCCTCCATGTCGCCGAAAGATGTCCGCAACCTCGAAGGTGGGACGCACCCGATTATGGTTCCGGCGGTGTCACTTCAAGTTGCAAACGATCAAGTGGGCTGGCTGTCGATCGGATCGTGTCGGTGGAAACCTGCGTATAGTGTGCCGTGCTCGACAGATGGGCATGGCCTAGCAGGACCTGGATGATGCGGATATCGGTTCCATTCTCGAGCAGGTGCGTGGCAAAGGAGTGCCGCAAGGTATGAACGGTGACGCGCTTTGCAAGGCCGGCCGCGGCAACCGCCGACCGACAGGCAGCATTCAAAACTGTCGGCTCGATCGGCTTGTCAGCATCACGTCCTGGAAAAAGGAACACTGTGGGACGTGACAGGCGCCAATAGCGACGCAGGACGCCGAGGAGTTCGTTTGAAAGCATGACGTACCGGGCTTTTGCACCTTTGCCATGGCGGACATGGATCACCATCCGGGAGCTGTCGATATCCTCGACCTCCAGTCCACAGACCTCGCCGATCCTAAGACCTGCGGCATAGGCCGTGGTTAGCGCAACGCGCGCCTTCAGGCTGGAGACCGCCTCCAGAAATTGAGCCACCTCGTCCGCCGACAGAACAATGGGGAGCTTGCGTGGTTCGCGCGCATAGGGGATCCGATCCGGGATATCGTCCTGGCCAAGCGTGATCCCATAGAAAAATCGAAGAGCACACACGATCTGGTTTAACGATGCCCACGATATCCCAGTTGACACCAGGTGAACCTGGAAGGTGTGGATCTCGGCAGGACCGAGCCGATCGGGCGATCGGCCGAAATAGCGGCTGAACTTCTGGACTGCATTAATATAGGATCGCTGGGTCGCCGGGGATAGATTGCGGATCGTCATGTCCTCAATCATCCGGCGGCGAAGAGGGCTCATCTCAGCCATCGGGGCCTCCTGTCTGAAGGGTGGGTTGCAACACAACCATCCTCTCAGTCAGGACGCTCTCCTCAAAGGCCGCCGCAAGTCGCCGCGATCAGCGGCTTAGTTCAATCCCAAACCGATTCCGATAAGCAATGATCCGCTCTA
>UBUL01000038.1 GCA_900468625.1 Hyphomicrobiales bacterium | reverse complement strand
GACCGGATTGTCCTTCAGAACGTCGGGCACTTCCCGCAGCGGGAAGATCCGGAAGCGGTAGCACGGGAACTCTCGATCTTCCTTAAAGGGTGAAGCCCGTTCACTCCGCGCAGGCACGGCCGATCAGACTTCTTGTTCGGATCCATCGGACGGGCGCGATACTGTGCATCGATGCCGTAGCGAACCGAGCCGGAAAGGCAGCCAGGCCAGGGGTTGTTCGCAGCAAACAGCATCAGAAGCCGAAACGACTAATTTAGGGACGCAAAGCAGTCGTTCCGCGCTTAGCTGCGACGCACTTTTTGCGCCAGCATTCTTGCCGGTGGCCTCTGGGAATGGATCGGATCTGACAGCACCTTTGTCGCCGGCGCGGCATTTGCGTCCATGGCCGGTCTGATCCTGCTTGCCTTCAGGGGCGTCTCAATAGGGCTTGAACCGCTCACCTGCCATCGTAGCCCCTAGCAGGCTTCAGGCACGCGTCAGGCGACCGAGTCATCTCATCGCAAGATGACAGGAGAATAGGAGAGCAAATGTACGAACTCGACGCCGCCGCTACCGGATGGATCAACAGTTTAGCCGGGAACGGCCTTCTAGACCAACTGATGATCACTGTCTCCACCATCGGCGTACCATTACTCGTCCTGGCGGTCGCGGCCCAATGGTGGGTCGGCTCCGAACGGACAAAAACGCGCCACGTGCTGGTCGCGGCAGGATTGACCTTCCTTATAGGATTGGGGATCAACCAGATCATTTTGCTCTTCGACCATCGCATCCGGCCATATGACGCTGGGATCACCCGGCTTCTGATCGAGCGCAGCAGCGATCCTTCGTTCCCATCTGATCATGCGACGGCGAGCTTCGCGATTGCGGCAGCCTTCCTCGTGCACAAGCTGCCCAAGCGCGGCCTATTCTTCCTTTTTGCGGCAATCCTGGTGTTCTTTTCGCGGGTCTACATCGGCACGCACTATATCAGCGATGTCGTGGGCGGTGCACTGACAGGCATCTTCGCGGCAATCCTGGCCAAAACGCTCTACAGACCGGAGACGCGTGTCGATCGCTTCATCACAGGCATACTTTGAACTTAAGATGGGAAGTGCAGCAGGATGAGCGGCTGTCCACGATTGCCTGTCTGGCGACCCGAACCAAGTCGGAGGAAGACTATTTCAGCCCGAGGAACGCCGTATCCACCTCCTTCATGGCCCGTGAGCGGTCGCCTGCTCGCAATCGGCAGGACCTTGGGATGGGAAAGCGGACCTCGTGGTGACGAGCCTTTCCGGCATGCCGATCAAGCTGGCAGTTCGAATTCAAATTCCGACGGCCGGTGGTAATGGTGACGTTACTCCGGCAAACTGGCGGCCGTAGCGAAAGGACGGCTAAAGCTCAAGCACGCGTGCCGCGGCGGCTCTTGCCTCGTTCAACCGGCCGAGTTTCGCCAGTGCGGCCGCTAATTGCACATAGGTGATGCTGTGTGCAGGATTGGCCTGAACCGACTTGTAGGCCGCGCGGCAGCTATCCTCGTAGTGGCCACGCAGCAAATGGCTCATCGCCTGCGCGTCGAATGCCACCCACGCCCAAGAATCGAACGGGCTGAGCCGCACACCTCGTTCGCTCCATTCTATCGCGCGCTCGGCTTCATCGCGACCCTGCCTGGATGTCGATATCGCAAATTTGTCATATCTATATCGAGACAGGCTTACCGCGAAATGCAAAACTGGTTGAAATCGTGGCGCAAATGAACACTCTTAATCTAAGACGGCGTCTCGACGTCCATTTTCCCGCAGCTCTTTAGTCAAGTCGATGAAACGACGCAGCTTCGCTGGGATATTGCGCCTTCCAGGATAGTAGAGACATAACCCCGGATAGGGCGGGGTCCAATCGGCTAGAACCTGCTCCAGCCTCCCGGCGGCAACATCGTGGGCGATCTGCCATTCGTTCAGATAGGCAAGTCCGGCTCCATCGCGGGCCGCCCGGAGCATCAAGTCGCTGTCATCAAGCGTGAGCTTGCCCGGAACATCGAGCGCGAAAGTCTCTCCCCTTCGCTCGAACTCCCAGCGGTAGATCGCGCCGCTGGCCATTCGCGCGCGGATACAATGGTGATCCTGGAGGTCTACCGGAACCTGTGGCTTTCCATGGCGGCGGAAGTATTCGACCGATCCGACGATGGCAGGGCGGATGCTGTCGCCAATCGGAACGACCACCATGTCGGGCGGAACGGTCTCCCGGATCCGTATTCCGGCATCGAAGCCCTTGGCGTTGATGTCGACCAGCGCGCCCTCAGTGACGATCTCCACCGACATCTGTGGGTTCCGGCTCATGTATTCCAGGATCAGCGGCGTCAGGATCATCCGGGTCGCACCGACCGAGGTGTTGATGCGCAACGTACCCGTCGCTTCCGCTCGGTGCTCGTCGATGTGCTCGACGGCGCTTCGGATCGCCTCCAGCGCCGGACCAACGCTTGCCACGAACTGCTCGCCTGCCGCTGAAAGAACCACGCTCCGCGTCGAGCGATTGAACAGTCTGACACCCATACGGGTCTCCAGCGCAGCGATCTGCTGGCTGAGGGATGATGAGGAAATTCCCAGTTCGCGAGCCGCCGGCCGAAACCCACCTTGGGAAGAAACGGCGAGGACCGCCTCGAGTTCAGCAAGAGAGCCACGCATCATTGTCCGTAATTTCCTATCAGCCTGAGCAACTTTGGCCAGCTTATCAGGACAATCTCGAAATGCCAGATATGCTTCAACAGCCAAAAGGAGTTTGAAATGCGCGACATCGACAAAATCTATATCGACGGCCAGTTCGTGACGCCACGGGGGAAGGAGAAGGCCGATCTCTACAATCCGTCCACGGAAGAGAAGATCGGCGTGGTGCAACTTGCCGGCGTCGAAGACGCACGAGAGGCCATCGCGGCGGCAAAACGCGCCTTCCCCGCGTTCTCACGCACGGCGAAGGCCGAGCGCATCGGCATGCTGAAGCGGCTGAATGCCGCTGTTACCGCCCGCGTCTCCGACCTCACCGAAGCGATGGCGCTCGAATACGGCGCTCCACAGACTTTCACGCGTTTCGCTATTCCCCATGCTACTTCGAGCTTTCTCACCATGGCGAGCGTTCTGGAGGGCTACGAGTTCGAGCGCCATATGGGTCGAGCGCGCGTAGTCATGCAGCCGGCCGGTGTCGCCGCCGCTATCACGCCGTGGAACAGCAACATCGGCTTCGTCACCTCGAAGCTCGCAACCGCTATCGCCGCGGGCTCGACCGTCGTCATCAAACCGAGCGAGATGAGCGCGATACAGACGCAGGTCCTGGCCGAATGCCTGCATGAAGCAGGTCTGCCGAAAGGCGTGTTCAACATCATCAACGGGCTCGGCCATGTCGTCGGCGCAGAACTCAGTCGGCATCCGGACATCGCGAAGGTGAGCTTCACCGGATCCACCGCGGTCGGCAGGGAAATCCTGCGAAGTGCTGCCGAGACCTTCAAGCGCGTCACGCTGGAGCTTGGCGGCAAGGGTCCGAACATCATTCTCGACGACGCCGATCTGAATGTGGCTATCCCCGCCGTACTGCGGATGGGCTTCATAAACAGCGGCCAGGCCTGCATCGCCGGCACCCGTATCCTGGTTCCCAAGCATCGGCTCGACGAGGTTCTGGGCAGGTTGAAGCAGGAGGTCGAGACGTTCAAGGTCGGTGCTCCGGCCAATCCGGACGTGGTGATCGGACCGATGGTCAGTCAGAAGCAGTACGACCGCGTCCAGTCTTATATCGAGCTGGGAACGCGAGAGGGTGCAAGCCTCCTGACGGGGGGTCTTGGACGGCCCATTGGATTGGAACGCGGCTGGTTCACGAAGCCGACCATATTCATGGACGTCAACAACCAGATGCGCATCGCGCGCGAAGAGATCTTCGGTCCAGTCCTATCGGTTATCGCCTATAGTGACGAGAGCGAGGCCGTTTCCATCGCGAACGACACCCCGTACGGCCTCCAGGCCTATCTTCATGGCACCGACGCGTCGCGCCTGCAGGCACTTGCCGATCGGCTCGACAGCGGACGCGTCGTCATTAATGGTGCGCCGCACGAGCCGCTCGCTCCTTTCGGCGGTTTCAAGCAGTCGGGTATCGGTCGTGAGTATGGCGTGTTCGGCCTCGAGGCATTCCTAGAGCCGAAAGCCGTCATCGCATGACAAGCCGAGTGGACCGCGTTACGGATCCTGAACCCGAACGAGAACCTTTCCGTTAGCCCTGCCGCTCTCCTGCAACTCGTGTGCCGCTGCCACCTGATCGAGGGCATATGTCTTCGCGTCCGTGGAGCGTATTCCCCAACGTGCGGAAGCGCGCCAGTTGGTCCGCGGTAACGAAGACGCACCCCTCATCCCGCCAGGCCGGTGAGCCTGAAGTCGTTCCGTTAAGCTGTGGGCGCAGCCAAAAGGTGATATGATGTGAACGGATCAGAACCTACGGCAGATCCTACAGAAAGCTAAGTGGTTGAGAAAATGGGGATTTAACCCAAAGCGACAGGTCATCCTGATGTTTTCCAGATTGAGCGGCTACGCACCGGCGTCTATTTCCTTCCATCGACGTCACAAAATCATCCAGCTGGAGCAATAACTTGCATGGCCTGTGTCATCTGTCGGGTATAGATTCCATCTCAACGAACCGATCATGCAGGCTCCCCGTGGATCAGATACTCGCCATTCGAACGTTTGTCCGCGTCGCCGAGGCCAGCTCTTTCGCAAAAGCTGCAGACATGCTGAACTTGCCAAGGTCCTCCGTCAGCAAGCTCGTGCAGGATCTTGAGGCGCATCTCGGGACAAAGCTCGTCGAGCGCACCACGCGGTCGGTCACGATGACCACCGAAGGCGTCGCTTATCACGAGCGCGCGCTTCGGCTACTTGCCGATCTCGATGACATGGACGGCACTGTTGCCGGTTCCCGCAGTGCGCCCAAGGGAAAGCTGCGCGTCGACATCGGCTCCGTGCTCGCAAATCAGATTCTCATCCCTGCGCTTTCTGACTTTCAGCGCCAGTACCCTGATATCGATCTCATGCTCGGCGTCAGCGATCGGCCCTCCGATATCATCAGTGAGGGGATCGATTGCGCCATTCGCGGGGGAACCCTCAGTGACTCCTCGATGAAGGCGCGAAAGCTGTGCGAACTGGACTACGTCATTTGCGCGTCGCCCGCCTATCTGGATAACCTGAAGTTGCCCGAGCGGCCGGAGGATATCGAGGCGCATCGGATCGTCAGCTACTTCTCTGCATCGTCGGGAAAGAGGTTTCCGCTGAGGTTCCAGCGCGGCGATGAGCGAAGCGAATATCTCCCGACCTCCAGCGGCATCTCGGTCAACGAAAGCACCGCGCATCTGAATGCGCTGCTCGCCGGGCTGGGGATAGGGCAGAGCTTCGACTTCCTGGTACGGCCCTATCTCAAGAGCGGCGCGCTGGTCGAACTCCTGCCCGACTGGAAACCGGACAATCATCCGCTGCACCTCGTCTACCCGGCCGATCGATTTCCGAACCCGCGGCTGCGCGCCTTCACGGAATGGGCGGCGAAGGTATTTGAAGCCGTCGACGCGCGGCGCAGTGCGACTATGGAGACCATCCATCCCGATGGATAATGTCTCCACCCTGAGCGGCTTCTCGCCGCCGGGCTGACGAACTAAGTTCTTCTCATCGGACGGCGACGAGGCCAAGAGCCAACGCCACCTCCCGAACAGTTTCAGAATTTCAACGGGCCGCGCATTCGGGCCGAACCCTTTCGCGCGCGCAGCATCAGGAGAGTAAAATGACCAACAGACTCGAAAACAAGGTTGCCGTCGTCACCGGAGCAACCAGCGGCATCGGCCTTGCAACGGCCAAGCTTTTCGCTGTCGAAGGCGCACGCGTCTACATCACCGGCCGGCGTAGGGACGCCCTGGACAAGGCCGTGGCCGAGATCGGCCACGGCGCTGTCGGCATTCAAGCCGACTCCGCAAGTAACGATGATCTCGACAAGCTGTTCGCTCAGGTGAAGGCGGAGCAAGGCCGACTTGACGCCCTCGTTGTGAACGCAGGTGGCGGCAGCATGCTTCCGCTCGGCCAGATCACCGAAGAACAGATCGACGACACCTTCGGTCGCAACGTGAAGGCCGTCATCTTTACCGTCCAGAAAGCGCTTCCGCTGCTGGGCAAAGGCTCGTCGGTGGTGCTAACGGGCTCTACCGCCGGTACCGAAGGCACGGCTGCCTTCTCCGTTTACTCCGCTTCGAAGGCGGCGGTCCGCAATCTGGCCCGCTCATGGGCGCTCGACCTGAAGGGCACCGGCATCCGCGTCAACGTCGTCTCGCCCGGCGCCACACGCACGCCTGGCCTCGTCGAACTTGCCGGTGACGACAAGAAACAGCAGCAGGGCCTGCTCGACTATCTCGCCTCGCGCATCCCACTCGGCCGCGTTGGTGAATCCGAGGAGATCGCCAAGGCAACCCTGTTCCTCGCTTCTGACGACGCGAGCTTCGTCAACGGCGCCGAGCTCTTCGCCGACGGCGGCCAGGCCCAGGTCTAACCCAATAACAGGAGCGGCTGACGGCCGCTCCGCTTCTCATTCTCAAGGAGAGCCCGCGATGCGTGCCGCAGTCTATTTCAAGCATGGGAAGCGTGAGGACGTTCTTCAGGCAGTCGAAGCCGAAGATTTGAAGCATCGGGCACACAACGAAGTGCTGATCCGGGTGCTTCTCCGGCCAGTCCACCACGGCGACCTTCTCGGCATAGCCGGACGCTACCAGCCGGGAGCCGTAGTTCCGAAGGAGGGCGTGCGCGTCGGCTTCGAGGGCTACGGCATCGTCGAGGAAGCTGGCGATGGAGCCGCCTTGAAGCCAGGCACCCGCGTCGCTTTCTTCCCCGGCCGAGGCGCGTGGAGCGAAAAGGCCATCGTCTCGGCCGAATACGTCACCGAGATCCCTGATGACGTCTCGGACGAGGCCGCTGCTCAGCTACATGTCAATCCGCTGACGACGGCGCTTCTCTTGCGGGCCGTCGAGACATCCGGCGCGAAACCGGGCCGCGTCGTCGTTCTCACCGCCGCCGGATCTACCGTTGCCAGACTGGTGATCGGACTGCTTCTCGATCGCGGCTTCGATGTCGTCGGCATCGTCCGGCGAAAGATCATTCATTCAGACGGCCTGCCAAACGCTGCATGAAATCCATTCGTTCGTGAAAAATCGCCACAATCAGGGCGGGTGCATCCTCGCGACGCAGACAAAAGACGTAGTAGTGTTCGCACCGCGCCATTCGTAACGCCGGATGAAGCGCGCTCATATCCTTGAAAGGACCTTTGCCCTCAGCCAGGTTTGCGATACCTCACTCCAAAGCTGAGACGTAGCGGCGTACTTGGGCAGCACCCCATTGCGCACGTGTGTAGCGGATTACCGAACGTAGATCCGATTCCGCCTCTGCGGTAAGAATGTAGGCCCTCAAGCACGATCCTCGGCAATCTCCTCGTCGAGGATCTCATCTACGGTTTTGGCCGACAATTTTCCGGCGAGCCCGTCATTGATGCGCGTCTTCATCAACGTCTTCAACTCCTCCCAAGCTCGTTCTCCATCTGTGTCACCGGGAAAGAGGCGCTCGAGCGCGTACTGCTTGATTGTCTTGCCCTGCAAAGCGGCGAGCGCCTTCAGGCTTTGATGTTGCTGGTCCGTTATGTCGATCGTCAATCGGCTCATCTGACGTGCTCCTGAACTTAGAAAAGGCACATTAACACATATGTGGGAATGTGGCCACCGCCGCGATGGTCCTGATCCTCCCGATGTCGCCTAACACTTCTGATTTTTGCGTGTCTTGAGCGAAGTGAGATTTTCGCTCCCACCGGACGGATCTACTCTCCCATCTCAACAAATCCCGATCCGCCTATGCCAGCTCTTGAAGGGATTAGGATCCACGATCCTATTAATCTTGGCGGATCCGGCAGACCTGTGACCGAAAGCCGTCCTCACCGCCATCACGGGATTTCGGTGCTTTAAGCAAGGGTTTGCCGTAGGGGTTGCGACACGGATCGCTTTGGACGCTGCTTCAACGAAGCGTCAGCGGTTGGGGTAAAGTCATGGTCATTTTTCTTCGACGAAATCCGCGGTCGCGACGAGGGAATTGGAGTACATTTTCAATAGGATATGGCTATCAATTTCGCAGCGCCAATGGTAAGGGAGCTTTACGAAAGGCTTACGGTGCACTTTGAGTTCAGCTTGGCAACAAACCAATATCGACGCGCCACCGCTCACGGATAGTGCACGGGCGGTGTTACGGACGATATCGGACAGCGGTCCTGCGACAAGACCTCAACTGAGCGCAGCCCTGATGTTTTCCAAGCCGACCATGTCGGCAGCCGTCAGCGAACTCGAACGTTACGACCTGCTCGCGCCGATCGGGATCAATCGCGGCTCGATCGGGCGAACCTCAGTCACCTACGGTCTCGGGCCAAAGGCAGGGTTCGTCATTGGCCTTGATTGCGGAACGACGCATATCAACGCGGTCGCGCGCGGTCTTGATAGGACGACGCTCGGCGCGGTAGAAATGCCCCTGGTCGCCGTCCGCGCCGACGAGCGATTTCTTTTGATTGAAGACGCCATCGCGCGGTTGCTTCTCCAATTCGGACGGCGACCAATGCCGCTGCGCGCGCTTGCGATCGCGCTGCCCAATATCATTTCCACGTCGCTCGAAAGAATGTCTGGTCGCGACAGCCTGATGCCCGTCTTGGAACGGCTGCAATCCACCTATAGCGCGCCCGTCCTGCTGGAGAACAACGTCAATTGCGCAGCTCTTGCCGAATATCACGAGGGATCGGCAAAAGCGCATTCCTTTGTGATCTACATGCAAATCGGCGTGAAGACCGGCATGGGCATCGTGTTGGACGGCCGACTTTTCCGCGGCTTCCAGGGTGGCGCCGGCGAAATCGGCCACCTGCCCTTCCCGTGGTCCGAGCACGAGCAGCCGAAGTGGCAGCATGTAGAAACTTATATGGGATCGGCAGCCCTTCTTGAGCGCGCGGCCGCAAGATGGCCCGTTGGCGAAGGGGCACCGCCGAAGAGTACCGGCGAACTCTTTGACCGCGTGGAGCAATCTCCGACGGCGCACGCCATTGTCGAGCAGCATGCTCGCGATGTCGGAAACCTCGCTGCCGCCTGCGTCAGCGTGCTTGATCCGCAACTTATCGTTCTTGGCGGCGGCATCGGGCAAAATCCGCAATTGCTGCCTGGCGTGAGGGATGTGGTGAAGGAATTGTGCTGGCCGGTAGAAGTGGTCAACGGTCAGCTGTCAAATCAGGCGACTGTTCTTGGCGCCGTGCGTCTCGCTATCGACTTTGCCATGGCGAGACTTTTGGGAGAGGAAGGCAAGACTGCCTTCCTCTATCCGAGCGCGCTCGCCGTCAATCAAATCAGCATCTGAGCAAGGCTCAGATGTCGCGCTTGGTATCGGTCTGGCGGTAGCGGAACTCACAGACCGGCAGCCCGGCATCCTCCGAAAGCGTGGCAATCAGCAACTGTGCGGGAATAGCCTGCAGAATGGCATCGCCAATGCCTTCGGAGAAGGCCGGAACATGAATGACGACCAGATTGTCGGTATCTACAACATCGGTGCGCGCAGTGACGAGAACCGACGGAATACCGAAGCCGGCGAGATCCTGCGCCAGCTTCACCTCGCGACCATTACCGAACAACAGCACGCCGCTATTTCCGTCGTTCGGCTCCATCGGCCCATGGAGAAAGTTCAGCGTATCCCAATCCTGAGCAGCGACGCGCGCCGCTTCGCGGATCAGGAGCGCCGCATAGCCGGCCGTGCCGAGAGCCGCGCCTGCGCCAACGCAATCGATTGACTTCTTGCCGGCCAGCAACTTGGCTCCTTTTTCGGCCTGAGCGCGCGTTTCGGTCAACACAGCCTTGGCGCGACCTGAAAGCTCTTGCCAATTCGTGCCGGACGGGCGACCGGCCTTATCGATGAGCAACGCTGCACTCAAGAGCGATCCGAGATAACTTGTCGTATTCGGGCCGCTATCCCCCCCGCTCTCGGTAGCGATCATATGCTTCACAACCCGCGAAATCGGCGTTCCATCCGCCTTGGCGATACCGTAGGAATGAGCGTTGGGACGGAGCTCCATCGCCCGTGCTGGCTCTTCGCTGCGGCCAGAGGCGGAAAACGCGATATAGGCTGCACCGGCATCGACTGATGGGTCATAGAGATCGGTGCCCGGCAGGGCGAAGGCGCGCAAGCCCTGCATGCGCATCTGCGCCGCGGCCACGACAGCCGCATAGAGGCTGGCGCCGATCCCCACAAGGATCGTCGGTCCACGCCTTACCGGCTCCAGGTCGAGCGTTTCCAGCCGTCTGGAGACGGCGCTGAAGCAGGTGTTGAGGGCAGCGGGCTGCAATGCGATCGCTTCGCGGTAAGGCACTCTGTCTGTCATGATCATTCCCGTATCTTGGTAAAGAAGGGCGGTCGCGCAAACAGCGGCCGCCTGGTGACTGGCGGATCTCAATCCAGCTTCATGTAGTCGGCAAATCGCGCCGCATCGTTGATGGTGACCTTGTCGAGCTTGTTTTGGCCAAGGCCCCATTTCTCGAAAATCTTGGCATAGGAGCCATCGTCGATCATCGACTGCATGGTGGCCGCCAAGGCATCGCGCAGCTTCGGATTATTCTTGCCGACGAGCATTGCTTGGTAGCCGACGGCGTATTGCGCGCCTTTGACAAGCTCCAGCTTCTTGTTGCCGGCCGGCTGGTGTTGCAGGCTGTAGGCCGCGACCCCCGTCGTATCCATGGAAAGGTCGACGCGACCGCTCTGCAAGGCGATCTTGATCTGATCGTTCGACGGGAACTGCATGACATTGAGCGGCTTATCGGTCGGGCAGAGCGTCTTCTGCTTGTCGAGGAGCTGAAGCGGTATCGAGCCCTGGACCGCGCCGGCATTGAGCCCACAGGCGTCCTTCAGCTTGTGCACGCCCTTCGGATTGCCCTCCAGAACGATGATGCTGGTGCCCTCGAGCATGTAGTTGACGACATCGACGATCTTCTCGCGCTCGGCAAAATCACCGAAGGCGGACATGCCCATATCGAAACGGCCGGCCTGGATGCCGGGAATGATGCTGGCGAACTGCGCCGGCACGTCGGTAAATTTCACGCCTAGACGGGCGCCCATTTCATCGCGAAGCTCGCGTTCGAGGCCAATGATCGTCTTGTTGTCCTCGCCGTAGAAATCGTAAGGCGGTGTCTGCGGTTCCGTACCGACCTTGATCTCGCCCGAAGACTGGATCTTTTCGGGCAGCATGGCGTGCAGTTTCTGGTCGACGCTCGCGGCCCAGACCGTGGAGGTTGCGAGCATCGTCGCCAAGGCGAAGGTGATTGTCAGTTTGGTCTTCCCTGTCATTGTCATTCCCCTTTTTTCCTGGTGCACGTGAAGGACGTGCGGCCTTATTGCGGTGCCTGACTGTCAGTGCATCCGTCTCAAAAACGCTTGCGTTCTTTCCTGTTGCGGATTGTCGAGGACTTCGCCTGCCGGCCCTTCCTCGACGACGACGCCCTGATCCATGAATACGATCCGATCGGCGACATCGCGGGCGAAGGAGAGTTCGTGCGTCACCACGATCATCGTCATTCCATCCGCCGCGAGTTTGCGCATCACATTCAACACCTCGCCAACGAGTTCGGGATCGAGTGCGGATGTCGGCTCATCGAAGAGCATCAGCTTCGGGTTCATCGCCAGCGCCCGGGCGATCGCCACGCGCTGCTGCTGGCCACCGGAGAGCTGATAGGGATAGGCGCTGCCGCGGCCTTCAAGATCCACCATCTTCAGGAGCTCTCGTGCTTTAGATTGAGCCTCCTCGCGCGACTTTCCGCGATTGAGGATCGGTGGCTGCGAAATGTTCGTCAGCACGTCCTGATGGGCGAAAAGATTGAAGCGCTGGAACACCATGCCGATGTCGCGGCGCTGCACGGCAAGCTCCTTGCCGCTCATCTCATGCAAGGCATCGCCGCGCTCGTGATAGCCGATCAACTGGCCGTCGACGAGAATGCGACCCGCTGTCATTCGTTCCAGGTGGTTGATGCATCTGAGAAAGGTCGATTTTCCGCTTCCCGAGGGGCCGAGCAGGCAGACCACCTCGCCCTTGTTGACGGAGAGATTGATGCCCTTCAGCACTTCGAGCGGACCGAAGGATTTGTGGACGTCGATCGCCTGGACGAGAGCTCTTGCCGAGGACGGTGTTGCAGGAGCACTCATCCGTTTCTCCCTTCCGCGCCCATGAGGCGCAAGGCGCCTTGCAGCAGGCCGGGCGCCTGGTTCGTAGATTTTCCAAGCCGGCTTTCGATGACGAGCTGGATGGCGGAGGCGATCGTGGTCATTACGAGGTACCAGATGCTGGCAACGATCAGCAGTTCGATGATCAGGAAGTTCCGGGCGTAGATATTCTGCGCGCGCGTCAGCAGGTCCTGGGCTGCGACGACGGAAACGAGCGAGGTCGTCTTCAGCATCGAGATCGTCTGATTGCCGATCGGCGGGATGATGACGCGTAGCGCCTGGGGAAAGATGATGCGCAGCATCGATTGGGCGGGCGTATAACCGAGCGCCTTGGCGGCTTCATTTTGGCCGCTATCGACAGCGAGCAGTCCGCCGCGAATGATCTCCGCCATATAGGCCGCCTCATTGAGGCTGAGGGCAAGAAGCGCTGCGACGAAAGCCGTGACGATCGAATTGGTGTCGATGTGGATGGAACCGATATCGATGCTCGGAATGAAAAGCTGGATATTGAACCAGAAGATGATCTGGACCAGCAGCGGCGTGCCGCGGAAGAACCAGATATAAAGGCTTGCGAAACCGGACAGCACCGGATTGGACGCGAGCCGCATCGTGGCGAGAATCGCGCCGGCAACGATGCTGATAATCATCGACAGGACAGTGAAGAGGATAGTCAGCTCGATCCCATCGAGGATCGTCTCGTCGAAGATATATTGAGGTATGGCCGACCAGGCGATGTGACGGCTGGTGGCGACCATGAACACCAGCAATACGACAACGGCGATCAGCACGACCGCGATCATGCGCTGCCCCCAGTTTCGTGCGGGAATGATTTTTTGGGAAGTCATGCGGCTCTCCAATCACCGGCAGTTTTCAGCTCGCCGTCGATATGCGGCACCGGCAAGGTGGCCGGCAGGTCACCGCGGCTGAGCTTGCGGGCGAGCATTATCGCCCCCACCACCGGCGCCTCATTGAGAAGGGTCAGCCTCAGATCAGGCAAACGTTCGCCGAGGGCAGTCTTGAAAGCTGCAAGAAGTCGCGGCTGGCGAGCAATGACGCCTCCGCCGGTGACGACATCACCACGCGGCGCACCGCGCTGGATCAATTGCGCCGTTAATGCCGCAAGCGAGACACCGGCATCGACGATGACCTTCTCCGCATAGGCGGAGCCGGCATCCGCCGCCTCGAACACGAGCGGCGCAAACCGGCCTATGCCAGCTGCCGAGCCTATCTTGCCAAGCGCACGCCCTATCTCGATAGGTGATTGAATATCGAGAGCTTCGATGAGGCTCCGGCCGAGCGGGTCAAGCGCTTCACCTTGATCGAGCCCAAAGCGAATGGTCCGAGCAGCCTCCCGCACCAGGCCGCTAGCACTTCCCTCGTCACCAAGATACCAACCCCAACCGCCCGCTGCGATCATTCTTCGCTTGCTATCGCGCGAGACAGCGATTGAACCGGTGCCGCTGATAATGGAAATACCGCTCGTCTTGCCTGCCGCCGGCAAGAGCAATTCGGAGTCGTTGAGAACCAGCACCGTGCCGGGCAAGCGCCGAGCAAGCCGGATCTGCAGAGCTAGCCGATCATCGTCACTGTCACAGCCATGCGCGCCGATCACGGTGATCGTCGGCATGGCGCCTCCCGCTGCGACGATCAGTGAGGCGAGTGCCTCAGCGTCGG
Source organism: Hyphomicrobiales bacterium (assembly GCA_900468625.1). Classification (GTDB taxonomy): domain Bacteria; phylum Pseudomonadota; class Alphaproteobacteria; order Rhizobiales; family Rhizobiaceae; genus Rhizobium. The sequence goes on along the minus strand of UBUL01000038.1, from coordinate 4,198 downwards.
CATCTTCGTTGTTCCGCGCCCGCCATGCGGCAGTGTACAAAACCTTCTCGGCAACCCTCTCACCACGCGCCTCAACGAAGAGGTGCGTCTTGGTGCCACCAATATCTATTCCCGCAATCATGCGCGTCGCTTTTCCTTTTGTTAGGCAACTTACCTAATTAAGTGGGACTTTCAAGAGCTTTTTCGTGGTCGACTGAGCGACAACGAAATTTCGGACGAGGGTGTTGCCACACAGGGCCAGAATGCCCTCGCGCGCTTGGCGGCGCCACAAGGAGAGCTGGTGCGCAACACCGTCATGACGGCGCGCGACATCAACAAGACGAACACCAGGTTCAAGGCTTTCCGCCACGATCCGAGCCTTCGCATCATCCGGCCAACGCCGGTTTCCGCGGCGCGGCTCGACAACCTCATAGCGACCAGCAAATCCATCATCTGCCATGCAAATCTCCAGATAATCGGTTCTTCCTCAATTTGTGTGGCGCCGCGGCAGTATTCGGGCCTTCAGCAGTTCGGGACCTGCTCTGCCGTACATTGCGCGCTTGAGGGTCTTGAGCCGGTTGATCTGACCCTCAGCCTGTCCGTTGCTCCAAGGCAGCCCGATGGCGTTGTTGACGGCATCGATATCTTCTCGAACCTTCCGAAATGGCGATCTTCTTGGCTGAGGATAATTGGTTTCAGGCTAACGTTCGACGATTCCACTGGCAAATCGATGACGGCGTCTGACCCGAAAATTAAAGACCCGGCGGGCGAGAGTTTCGCGTTCGTCGTCGGTCACCGAAGATTACGCGGGTATGAGATATTTCCCAGGAACCCTTCCGCCGAAGCTGTCGTTTAGAGACGAGGAGAAGGCCGATGCGATCATCAGTTCCCGTCGTTGTGATTACCGGCGCATCAGCGGGCGTGGGGCGAGCAGTTGTCCGACGCTTCGCTCAAGACCATGCGAAAATCGCCCTCATTGCTCGCGGCGAAGATGGGCTGCAGGCGGCGGCGGAAGAGGTAAGGCATGCTGGCGGCCAAGCCATCATATTGCCGTGCGACGTCTCGGATCACACTGCAATAGAAGCAGCGGCCGATGAAGTGGAAGGAACATTCGGGCCGATCGACATCTGGATCAATGTCGCCTTCGCGGGAATTCTATCGACCTTCATCGACACTGATCCGGAGGATTATAAGCGAGTGACGGAGGTCACATATCTCGGACAGGTCAACGGCACGCGTGCGGCACTGAAAAGGATGCTGCCTCGCAATCGCGGCTCCATCGTTCTTACTGGCTCCGCTCTCGCCTATCGCGGTATTCCACTCCAGTCTGCCTATTGCGGTGCCAAACATGCGATCCAGGGATTTCAGGATTCCGTCCGCTCCGAACTGTCGCACCTTGGAAGGAGGATCAATATTGCCATGGTTCAATTGCCCGGCGTCAACACACCGCAGTTTGACTGGATCAAGACCAATCTCGCAATGAAGCCGAAGCCTGCAAGTCCGCCCTATCAGCCCGAAGTTGCAGCCGAAGCGATCTACTTTGCTGCTCACGCCAAGCGTAAGCAAATCATGGTCGGCCTTCCGACCATAAAGGCCATTTGGGGTGACCGGATCGCCTCTCCTCTTCTTGACCGTTATCTCGGTTGGACTGCGTTCAAAGGACAGCAGGATCGCCAGCCCGTTGAAATGGACCGGCGTGACAATCTCTGGACACCGGTAGCCGGCGACCACGGTGCACATGGCCGCTTCGATGCGGTCGCACGTTCGTTCAGCCCGCAGCTCTTCACAACAATGCATCGCAAATGGTTGTTCGCAGGACTGGCATTTGCAGTTGGACTGGCGTCCATTTCAAAAAAGTGAGGGATGATAAAAACCCCGGAAAATGCGTGACATATCCCGGGACTCGCGGCGGATCAACGGCTCGCTATGAACGACAAATCATTTGAACATGAAGATGCTAATCATATGGCAGCCTCGAAGCGGCCCCCCCGAATACGCCAAAATGACGATGGAACAGCGCGAATGGGTTGGAAACCCGAGACGCTTGAAGGTCATGCGATGTTGTCGGACGCGAAAAGTGCCGCGCTCGTCTATGAGGACGGTACGATCGACTGGCTGTGCTTGCCGAGATTCGACAGCGCCCCCTGCCTGGCGGCTCTGCTGGGCGATGACGAAAATGGAGGATGGTGGTTACGACCATCCGATGAGATCTTATCGCGGACACGGGCTTACTTGGGCGAAAGTATGATCCTTGAGACAGTTTATCGGACACGGAAAGGAGAAGTCGCCGTCATAGATTTTATGCCACTCAAGCGTGAACAGGCCCCGGACATTGTGAGAATTGTCGAGGGGCGGCGTGGACGGGTTGAACTCATTTCGCGTCTTGCGCCACGCTTCGACGGCGGCAGAACCCATCCGCTAACAGTCAGCGCATCCGATGGGGAGATTGTTGCTATTGCCGGGCCGAACGGACTGGCTCTTCGTTTTGATACTCCGATCGAGACAGGCCCGCGGGCATATGAAAGCCGCTTTTGCGTCGAAGCGGGTGAACGAAAAGCGCTAACTATGACCTGGTTCAACAGCGTCGACCCGGTTCCAGATCGTCTGGATATCGACAAAGCATTTTCCGAAACCATGAGATATTGGAGGGAGTGGTCGAGGATATCCGACTACAATGGCAAAGGCGCGCCCTATGTGAAGAGATCGCTTCTGATCTTGAAAGGACTGTTCGATGAGACGTCGGGCGGAATGGTAGCTGCATCTACGACGTCATTGCCGGAGCGCTGGGCAGGCGATTGCAATTGGGATTATCGCTATTGCTGGCTGCGAGATGCGACCTTCACGCTCCTCGCTTTCATGAAAACAGGTCATATCAAGGAGGCCCAGCGATGGATAGGTTGGCTACGGCGCGCATTGGCGGGCGATCCGGTACACGTTCAACCCTTCTATACAGTCGATGGAAACCGGCAGGTCATCGAATGGGAGGCTGGATGGCTTGCCGGCTTTCGAGGAAGCCAGCCGGTTCGTTTCGGCAATCGTGCCGTCGACCAACTGCAGCTCGACATATACGGCGAGGTTATCGATACCCTGTTTGTTGCGAGAAACGAGGGGCTGATCGAGGATGCTTCAGAACTGACATGCCGACTTGTCGAGGATCTCGAGCACCTATGGGAGAAGCCCGATGCAGGCATCTGGGAAAGCCGGCATTCGCCGAAGCACCATGTCTATTCCAAAGCTATGTGTTGGGTCGCATTCGATCGGGCCGCGCGGATGACGGAAGGCGATCCCGCACAAACAACCGTAAGCCGACGCTGGCGTGCTCTAGCTGACCGGATCAGGACTGAGGTCTTCGAGAAGGGTTACAATCACAGCATCGGAGCCTTCACACAACACTATGGCGGAACTGGCTTAGACAGCGCCGTTTTGCGGTTACCTCTGGTGGGTTTCATTGACGCGTCCGATGACAAGATGGTGACCACCGTCGCTGCCATAGAGAAAACCCTCCTTCGTGAAAACTATGTCTACAGGCTTTGCGATGGTGTGAAGGATGGATTGAAAACGGAGGGAGCATTTTTGGCGATCGGCTGCTGGCTGGCCGATGTCTATGTTCTGCAGGGCCGTACCGGGGACGCGCGGCGGCTGTTCGATGCAACGATCGCTACGGCAAACGACCTCGGTCTCTTGAGCGAAGAATACGATGTCGAGAACCGGAGAGCCATGGGCAACTTTCCGCAAGCCCTGTCTCACATTGCACTCGTCAATACCGCCCTTACGCTCGATAGCGGAAAACCGCCTAGATTGGTGACATAGCGCTTTTTCCGAGGCCCGCTTTTGTCCATCCAAACAACGAAACCAGGAACGGGAACATTTCCCAGCTGCCGTGTGTTCGACGAGAGTGGCGATTTCTATCGATTTCCTTCGTGGAGAACAAAATGGCGATGACGGTTGGCGACTTCCTTGTCGAGCGCCTTCATCAGTGGGGTGTTCGGCGCATATTCGGATACCCGGGTGATGGCATCAATGGCGTCTTTGGGGCTCTGAACAGGTCGAAGGAGAAGATCTCATTCGTCCAGGCGCGCCATGAAGAAATGGCGGCGTTCATGGCATGCGCGTATGCGAAGTTCACCGGAAAACTTGGCGTATGCATTGCGACCTCCGGCCCAGGCGCCGCCCACCTGGTAACCGGCCTTTACGACGCTCGCCTAGAGCGGATCATTGC
>UBUL01000026.1 GCA_900468625.1 Hyphomicrobiales bacterium | reverse complement strand
CATTCATGCCATCTCCTTTGACTATCCGATTAGATCGGGCCTATTCCTATTGACGTCAATCTTGATGCAATTGATCAATATGAGAACCGATGAGCTGGCTGACGGCGGAGCAGGCGCTGAACCTGCTGGGAACGAAATCGCAGACGCTTTACGCCAATGTCAGCCGCGGTCGCATTCGCGCGAAAGCCGATCCTGCCGACACGCGGCGCAGCCTCTATTTTGCCGATGACGTCAAGCGATTGGCCACCCGCCATGCCGGGAGGCGCAAGACCGAGGCAGTGGCCGCCGAGGCCATTCAATGGGGCGATCCGGTGTTGCCATCGGCCCTGTCGACGGTTTCGAACGGCAGGCTTTTCTATCGCGGCCAGGATGCGGCGATACTTGCCGAAAGCGCGAGCCTCGAAGATATCGCGCTGCTGCTTTGGGATATGAAGCGGCCGTTGCGATTCGAACAAAGCATGGTTCAGCAAAAACTTCCTTCCCTGGATGCTGCGTTTTCAGCATTGGCAGAGCGCATAACAAGCGATCTGCCATCACTCGGACGCTCGCTTCCGGCCCTGCAGAATGAAGCCGAAAACGTGCTCGGTACGGTGGCTGAAGCCCTGGCCCCCGGCGCTTGGGATCAACCGCTGCATCGGCGCCTCGCGGTTGCCTGGAATCGCCCCGATGCCGCCGATATGATCCGCCGCAGTTTCGTCTTGCTTGCCGACCACGAACTGAATGCTTCGACCTTCACTGCGCGGATCACGGCGTCCGCCGGCGCGACCTTATCCGCCGCCACCTTGTCCGGTCTTTCAACTCTGACGGGTCCGCTGCACGGCGGCGCCTGGCAGAGCGTACGCTCGCTTATCGCGCGGGCGGCCGCGACCGGCGTGGATGAGGCGGTCCGCAGCTATCTGGCGGAGGGGCGGCCACTGCCGGCTTTCGGCCATCAACTCTACCCGGATGTCGATATTCGCGGAGAGGCGTTGCTCGGCCGCTTCACGCTGCCCCCGCTTTTTGCCAGTGTTCGCGATGTCGGCGAACAATTGGTCGGCGAGCGCGTCAATGTCGATTTCGCACTGACGGCGATGACCCACGCCTACCATCTGTCGGAGGATGCGCCGCTGATCATCTTCGCTTTGGCGCGAACTGTAGGCTGGCTCGCGCACGCCATGGAGCAGGCGACGAGCGGCAGGCTCATCCGGCCGCGGGCGCGGTATGTAGGGCCGTCAGTACCTTGACCTCATTTTATCGGGAATAGTGCGTCCCCTATTTCACCGGCAAGTGACAAACCGCTTCGATATTGTGCCCATCAGGGTCGAGAATGAAAGCGCCGTAATAGTTCTGATGGTAATGGGGGCGCAGACCGGGAGCACCGTTATCGGTGCCGCCGGCGATGATCCCCACTCGATGGAACTCATCGACGGTTTTCCTGTTTGGGGCGGCAAAAGCGATATGCGCGCCCGCTTGCCGGGCATCGCGGTGACCAATCCAGAAGAAGGCCTTCCGTTCGGTGCCGTACCCCGCAAAGCTATCGCCTTCGGCATAAAGACGTTCTATGCCGATGGAGCGCAATATCGTGTCGTAGAAGATCTTCGATCGCTCGATATCGCGAACCCCGATCGTCACATGATCAAGCACATCATCCTCCTAACGCCGACGAACGCTGGACCTTAGTCGCGTCGATCCTATATCGAAATCCAACCGCTGCTGAGAATTATTCTGTCAGGCAATGATCGCGAATATTTAAGGTCAGGCGACCACGAAAAATATCGCTTTCCTCAAGGCAGGCGAAGCGCAACCTTGATGCAAGGGCGGGAGGCCCGGCCACACCTATCACAGATGCGTGAACGCGCGAACTTTTCTTCGATGTCCGGCTTGTGCATGGCTCGCCCGTCATTTGTTCATTGGAAAATGCTGCGAAATGTCTCTATTGAACATTCAAACGATTAAAACCGTCCTAGGAGACTGACATATGCAAATCGGAATGATCGGCCTTGGCCGTATGGGCAACAACATGGTGCAGCGCCTGATGAGGGGCGGTCACAATGCGGTTGTTTTCGATGCGCGCCCCGAAGGCATTGCAGCGCTCGAGCAGCTCGGTGCCACCGGCAGCAAGTCACTCGAAGATTTCGTATCGAAGCTCGCGAAGCCGCGCGTCGTGTGGCTGATGCTGCCGGCTGCGATCGTCGATCAGGAACTTGCTGCGATCGTTCCGCTTCTTGAAGAGGGAGACATCGTCATCGATGGAGGCAACTCCTATTATCATGACGATATCCGCCGTGCCGAAGAGTTGAAGCCGAAGGGCATCCACTATGTCGACGTCGGCACCAGTGGTGGCGTTTTCGGCCTGGAGCGCGGCTATTGCCTGATGATCGGCGGCGAGAAGGAAACCGTCGAGCATCTCTCGCCGATCTTCGCGACGCTCGCTCCTGGCGTCGGCGACGTCGCTCCGTCGGCAATGCGCTCCGAAGAAGCCGCCAGGAACAGCACGGCAGAACAGGGTTACCTTCATTGCGGCCCCTCCGGCGCCGGCCACTTCGTCAAGATGGTCCATAATGGCATCGAATACGGCCTGATGGCTGCCTATGCCGAAGGCTTCAACGTTCTGCGTCATGCCAATATCGGCAAGCAGACCGCCGAGAAGGACGCCGAAACCGCACCGCTCTCGCATCCGCAATATTATCAATACGATCTCGACATCGCTGAAATCTCCGAGGTCTGGCGCCGCGGCAGCGTAATCACCTCCTGGCTGCTGGACCTCACTGCCGACGCTCTGCATGGCGACGCAGCCCTTTCGCAATATGCCGGCCGCGTTTCCGACTCGGGCGAAGGCCGCTGGACGATCTCGGCCGCCATCGACGAAGGCGTTCCGACGCCGGTGCTGAGCGCCGCGCTCTACGGCCGTTTTGCTTCGCGCGGCAACGACGATTATGCAAACAAGGTTCTCTCCGCCATGCGTGCCGGCTTCGGCGGCCATCATGAGAAACCGGCGAAGTAATCGATCTCTATCCATCGGATAAAATGGAAGCCGGGTGGGGCGAACCTCCCGGCCTTTGCTTGTTCGTCTTTGCCTCACTATTGCCGGACGGAAAACCGCACTGTTTTCGCAGGAGCTTCAGCCCAGCAATTCGGGCCGCAGCAATATGACCGGAGTGTGCAAGCCCGCTTCAAGCTGCGATGCATGCGGCGGGCGGACGACCAGGCAGTCGGCGCGCGAGAAGACCTTCATCATCGAGGAATCCTGCTTCGAGAAGGGCTCGGCGAGCCAGCCGCCATCCTCGGTCTTCGTCAGCGTCGCACGGACATAATCCTGTCGCTGATCGTTCGCCGCAAAAGTCACGGCAGCGCGTGCGATACCCTCACGCCTGATCGGCGGCAGGGATGCAAGCTTTCTGATCAGCGGTTCGAGAAAGAGCAGGCCGCATACGAGGCTGGAGACAGGATTGCCGGGAAGGCCCAGGATATGGATGTCGCCGAGGCTGCCAACCATCAGCGGCTTGCCGGGACGCATGGCGATTTGCCAGAAATCAAGCTGCATGCCAGCGGCGACCATCGTCGCCTGCACCAGATCGTGATCGCCGACCGAGGCGCCGCCAAGCGTGACGATGATGTCGGCTTTCGCCACTCGAGCCCGGCCGATGGCCGCTGTGATCTCGCCGCTGTCGTCGGCGACGATACCGAGATCAAGCACATGAGCGCCGGCATTGCGCGCCAGCGCTGCGATACCGAAAGTGTTCGATGCGATAATCTGCGATGGCCCTGGTTCGTTGCCTGGCGCCACAAGCTCGTCGCCGGTCGCCAGAATCGCAACCAGCGGCCGGCGATAGACATCCAGAGACGGATGGTTCATCGCGGCGGCAACCGTGAGACGCGAGAAATCCATGACCGTGCCGGCGGAAAGCACGGCTTCGCCCTCAAGGAAATCCTGTCCGCGCGGGCGTATATGTTGGCCTTTGCGCAAGGGATAATTGGTTTTGATGCGATCGTCTTCCAGCCGTAGGGCGTCTTCCTGCAGGAGTACCGAATCGGCGCATGCCGGAACGGGCGCGCCGGTGAAGATGCGGACAGCCTCTTCCTTGCCGACGGTTCCCTCATAGGCATGGCCGGCAGCGGAAGCGCCGATGACCTGCAGTTCAGAGCCGGGCGTTGCCGCATCCTCGAAGCGCAGCGCATAGCCGTCCATCGCCGAAGCGTCGAACGGCGGTTGCGTCAGGCGAGCAGTGAGGTCTTTGGCCAGGACGCGTCCCTCGGCCATGTCGAGAGGAACGCTTTCGAAACGATGAATTGGCGTGGCACTGTTCAGCAGTCGCGCTTGTGCTTCGGCAACGGGCAATAGGCTCATATGTCAGGCCCCCGGATGGCGGAAATCACCCGATTTGCCGCCGGATTTCTCCAATAGCGTAATGCCCCCGATTTCCATGCCGCGATCGGCGGCCTTGGCCATGTCGTAGATCGTCAGGCAGGCGACGGAAACCGCCGTGAGCGCTTCCATCTCGACGCCGGTGCGGCCGGTCAGCTTTGCCGTGGCCGTGACACGCAGGCCGGGCAGGGCAGCATCCTCTTCGATATCGACAGCGATCTTCGTCAGCATCAGCGGGTGGCACAGAGGAATGAGATTGCTGGCCTGCTTGGCCGCCATGATGCCGGCAAGCCGCGCAGTGCCGATGACATCGCCCTTCTTGGCATTGCCCTCGCGGATCAGCACCAAGGTCTCCGGCTTCATCCTGACGTAACCCGCAGCCGTTGCGCTGCGGGCCGTCTCGGCCTTGTCGCCGACATCGACCATATGCGCTTCGCCCGAAGCGTCGATATGCGTGAGACCAGCCTTCGGCGTCGTCATCTCACTCGGCCGCCAGAATGCCAGTTTCGCCGTTCAGCAGCAATTTCGTCGCCGCGGTGACGTCATCCTTGCGCATCAGGCTTTCGCCAACGAGGAAGGTGGTGATGCCGGCAGCTTCCAGACGCTTGCAGTCCTCGTGAGTGAAGACACCGCTTTCGCCCACCAGCAGCCGGCCTTCGGGAACCATTGCAGCCAGGTTTTCGCTGACCGTGAGGCTGACTTCAAAGGTGCGCAGATTGCGGTTGTTGATGCCGATCAGCGGCGAGGACAGCTTTAGCGCACGATCCATCTCTTCGGCATCGTGTACTTCGACCAGCACATCCATGCCGAGGCCGAACGCTTCGTCCTGGAGACGTTCGGCATCGTCGTCGGAAAGGGACGCCATGATAAGCAGAATGCAGTCCGCACCCCAGGCGCGGGCTTCCTGCACCTGATAAGTATCGAACATGAAATCCTTGCGCAGCGCCGGCAGCGAGCAGGCGGCGCGGGCGGCCGTCAGAAATTCCGGAGCACCCTGGAAACTCGGCGTGTCCGTCAGCACCGAAAGACAGGCCGCGCCGCCGGCCTCGTAGGCCTTGGCGAGGGCAGGCGGGTCGAAATCGGGGCGGATCAGGCCTTTGGACGGGCTTGCTTTTTTAATCTCGGCAATCAAACCGAAAATACCGTCAGCTTTCTTCGCAAGCAGCGCCCTGTGGAAGCCGCGCGGCGCCGATTGCCCGGCCTGCATCGCCTTGAGATCGGCGAGGGAAAGCTTGGCCTTCGCAGCGGCAATCTCCTCGCGCTTGTAAGCTTCGATCTTTCTAAGGATATCGGTCATGACGTCCTAGTCCTGTCCTTCCTCGTTGGAAACGGCAATGAGTTTTTCCAACGCAACGGCGGTGGCACCGCTATCGAGCGAATGGGCCGCGAGCTTCATGCCATCATGGAGCGTTTCCGCCTTTCCGGCAATGACCAGCGAGGCAGCCGCATTGGCAAGAGCGATGTCGCGATAGGCGTTCTTTTCGCCACTTAACACGGCACGAAGGGCCGCAGCATTGGCAACGCCGTCGCCACCCTTGATGTCCTCGATCCGGGCATGCGGCAGGCCGAAATCTGCAGGTGTGAGCTCGAAGGTACGAATCCTGCCGTTTTCGAGGGCCGCGACGGAGGTTTTGCCCGTCGTGGTGATCTCGTCCAGGCCGTCGCCGTGCACGACCCAGACGCTCTCGGCGTTCAGGTCTTTGAGGACCTCGGCCAGCGGCAATATCCATTGCGGCGCGAAGACGCCCAGCAGCTGACGGCGCGCGCCTGCGGGATTTGAAAGCGGGCCAAGCAGATTGAAGATCGTCCGCGTGCCAAGCTCGACACGCGAGGGACCGACATGGCGCATCGAGGAATGATGCAGCTGCGCGAACATGAAGCCGATACCGGCTTCACGGATGCAGCGGGCAATCGTCTCTGGTCCGATATCGAGCTTGATACCCAATACGGATTGCGTGTCGGCAGTGCCGGCCTTGGAGCTCTGCGCACGATTGCCGTGCTTCGCGACAGGCACGCCCGCACCGGCAACGATGAATGCCGCCAGCGTCGAAATATTGTATGTACCAAAACCATCGCCGCCGGTGCCGACGATATCGATGGCATCGGCCGGCGCATCCACCGGCAGCATCTTGGCGCGCATCGTGGTCACGGCGCCGACAATTTCGTCCACCGTCTCGCCGCGGACGCGCAAAGCCATCAAAAACGCGCCGATCTGCGATGGCGTCGCCTCCCCCGACATCAGGATTTCGAAAGCCTGCCGAGCTTCATCCCTGGTCAGTGCCTCACAGTTGGCGACCTTGGCGAGGAAAAGCTTCAATTCGGTCATCGATGATCCATCCTCCCGTTCGGGCTTAGCGGGACATCGCCTGTTCGGCGAGGTTCTGGTTGACCGTGACGGCGTATTTGGACTGCAGCTGGTTGACCATCTGGTCGAGGATGTCGTCGCCTGCAGCATTGGCAATCTGGGCGACCTGCTGATCGTCATTGTTCAGCGCATCGGTCGTCGGATTGTCGTTGACATCGGTAACCTTGAGCAGAATCTGCGTCGTGTCGTCGGCACCGACGGCACTTGCCGCCGTATCGACCGGACCGGAGAAAGCGGCTGCGACACCGCCGCGACCCAGTACAGGATCATCGGTCGATCGCGTAATGCCAGTCTTGTTTTCGACGGCAATACCGAGTGGCGTGGCGATATCGGCAAGCGACTTGCCCTTCTGCGCTTCCTGCTTCAGCTCGTTCGCCTTGGCGGCAAGCGCGATTTTCTGCTGTTCGGCGGTCCAGTCCGCAACGGCCTTTTCACGCACTTCCGCAAGCGGCCGGTCGTGATCGGGCGTGATGTTCATGACGTCGTACCAGATATAGCCGTCGTTGCCGACCGTCAGCGGAGCGGGGTTGCCGCCCTGATCAGCCTTGAAGACCTCCGAAAGCAGCTGCTGGCGTGCCGGCAGGTCCTTGATCTCGTTGCCGTTCTGGTCAAGGCCGGTCTGATCGATCGCATCGACCGTAACGAGTTTCAATTTGAGCTGCGAAGCCGCATCCTGCAGCGATGCGCCGGAACCACGCAGGTCTTCGAACTTGTCGTGAACGCTGGTGATCTCGTTGGCGGCGTTGCTGAGCGCGATCTGCTTGCGGATATCTTCCTTGACCTCGTCGAAATTCTTCGCCGTTTCGTTCTTCACATTGGTCACGCGCAGGATGACCGGGCCGAACGAACCGTCGACGACAGGAGTGGTGCCACCTTCCTTGGAAACGGCAAAGGCTGCTTCGGCAACGGTCTTGTCCGGAACCTGATCCTTGGTAAATGTGCCGAGCAGCACGTCGGACTGCTTCTTGCCCTGATCGGAAACGAGCTGATCGAAGGTCGTACCGGTTTTCAGCGCATCGGCCGCAGCATTGGCGAGATCCTTGTTGGCGAAGGTGAGCTGTTCGATGGTACGGGTCGCCGGCGTGGTGAAGCTGTCCTTACGCTTGTCGAACTGCGCGCGAACTTCGTCATCCGTAACGCTTGCCGGATCGGCAATATCCTCGGCTTGCAGTTTCACAAAGGCGAACTTGCGGTATTCGGGCGCACGATATTTCGACTTCACGCCGTCGAACCACTTCTGCAGCACGTCGTCGGCCGGGGCCTTCACGGGGTCGATGTTGGCATTGGTCAGCAACAGGTAATCGATGCTGCGGGTCTCGTCATGATACTGCTTGACGGCATCGACCAGAACCTTAGGTGCGGTAAAGCCGTTCGAGACAGCCTCGACGATCTGGCTGCGGACCGCAACCTTGCTGCGCTCTTTGATGTAGTCGTCAGGCGATATGTTGCTGTTGCGCAGGAGCATATCGAATTTTTGACGGTCAAATGCGCCGTTTGCGGCCTTGAACGCCGGATCGTCGCCAATCAGCTTGGCAAGCCGATCCTGGGAGAGGCCGAGGTTCATGTCGGCAGCAAGCTGGTCGAGCGAGGCGCCGGCGACGAGCTGGGCGACCGTCTGCTGACCGATACCGAAGGCGCGAGCCTGCTCCGGCGTGATCTGCATGCGCAGTTGCTGACCGATGGCCTGAATCTGGCGGCGATAGGCGAGACGGAACTCGTTGGTGTCGATGTGCTGGTCGCCGACGGTAACGACCGTGTTGCTGCCGCCACCCGTGATGAGAGACCGCTCGACACCCCATACGCCGAAGGCTGCCGCAAGAAGAAGCAACAACCCCTTTGCAACCCAGGTCTGGGCGATTTTTCTCAGCACGTCGAACATCGGAAAGCAAACCTCATCGTCAATACGTCTTCGCCCGCAGGCAAAACAATCGGAGTTCCTTAGAACAATCCGAACCGGAATTGAAGAGCCAGACGGGAAATCGCCGGACGACACGCGAATGTGCCGGAACCTTTGACGATTAATGACGTTTTATGAACACCCAAACACAAGGAGCACACGATGGCAGAGACTAAATCGGCTTTCGCCGAGTCCTCTTCGGCGCGCGCGCAGACAGAAGCGGCGATGGAGGATCTGGCAACCCAGGTCGCCGCGTTGCGCGAGGATCTGTCAAGACTGTCGCAGAGCATGGCGGCGGTGGGGTTGGGAGCGAAATCTGTCGTCGCGGAGGAAGCCCAGGAGATTACGGAGCAGTTGCGCGGAAGAGTTCGCGAAGAGCCGATCTTCATGGTCGCTGCCGCAGCCGGCATCGGCTACCTCATCGGCCTTCTGAGCCGACGCTAGGCGTCAGGCCGAACTCTTTAAGAGTGGGGGCGAGCCCCGCGTACCCATTTCGGCAGTTATCTGCAGAATTGCAGCTTTAGCCTCGCCAACGCCACGCGCGATGCGAGTACCGCCACCGTGGCATCTTTGCGATACTGCCTGCGACATCTTCGACCGTCGCCATTTGTTGATCGTCCGCCCTCTTGTATCACATGGGCGCTTACTATACGTAGCGATAATTATAAGGTTGCTTATGAATAGTAGGCTTCTCATACATGAATTCGACACCCACACTCGGCTTTCTCCTCCATGACGTTGCCCGACTTCTTCGGAAGCGATTCGAGCAACGCGCAAAAGACCTGGGCCTGACGCGCTCGCAATGGCAGACGCTCGCCTACCTTGCGAACAACGAAGGTATCCGTCAGGCCGGCCTGGCAGAAATGCTGGAGATCGAGCCGATCACTCTGGTCCGCATCCTCGACAAGCTGAGCGACCGCGGACTTGTCGAGCGCCGGCAGCATCCGAACGACCGGCGGAGCTGGCTTCTTTACATGCGCGACGAAGCCCGCCCGCTGATCGATACGATGCGCAACCTTGGCGACCAGACCCGCAAGGAGGCGCTCGAAGGAACCTCTCAAGGGGACCAGGAGCACCTGTACGCATTGCTTACCCTTATGAAATCGAACCTGCTTAGCGCCTGCCGTTCGAAGGCAGTCGACAAAGAGACACAACATGGCTGATGCATCCTCTCCGCTTCGCATGGCTGCGAACGTAAATTCCTCCGAAGAAAATCAAGCGCACGTCGCCGAAGCGCCATCCTCGACTCCGGCGCAGCAGTCCCCGCCGATCGCCGCAGCGAGGCCTGCTGCCCCTCCCGAAACGCCGCGCAGGCGCCGGAAGCTGACGCGGCCGGTCCTTTTTGCGCTGCTTCCGGTCGCACTCGTCATCGGCGGCTACTATTACGTCACCGGCGGGCAGATCATGTCCACGGACAATGCCTATATCCAGGCCGACATGGTCGGTGTCTCGACGGATGTCTCCGGCACTGTAATCTCGGTCGACGTGCACGAAAACGAGGCGGTGAAGAAGGGGCAGGTACTCTTCCGCCTGAAACCGGATTCATTCCGGATCGCGCTCGACGGCGCGAAAGCACAGCTCGGCAATGCGAGGAATCAGATCCTGAACTGGCAGGCGAGCTACAAGCAGGCTCTGGCCGAAATCGCCCAGGCGCAGGCCGACATCCCGTATTACCAGACGGAATTCGAGCGCCAGCAGAACCTGATCAGCAGCTCCGTCGCCTCCAAGGCGGCCTTCGACCAGGCAAAGCACAATCTCGAAGCAGCACAGCAGAAGGTTTCGGTCGCACAGGCGCAGGCGGCGGCGACTCTCGCCCAATTGGGCGGCGACGGCGCCGCCGATCTGCCGGCCGAGCAGAATCCGCTCTATCTGCAGGCCAAGGCTGCGGTCGACAATGCACAGCGCGAGCTTGACGATACGGTCGTGAAGGCGCCCTTCGACGGCATCACCGCCAACGTCCCCTCGCTGCAGGTCGGCGCCTATCTGACCGCTTCCCAGCCGGGCTTTTCGCTGGTTTCCACCACGCATATGTGGATCAATGCCAGCCCGAAGGAAACCGAGCTTACCTATGTGCGGCCCGGTCAGAAGGTCGATATCTCGGTCGATGCCTATCCCGGCGTGACATGGAAGGGCACGGTCGCCAGCATCGCGCCGGCATCCGGCTCGAGCTTCTCGCTCCTGCCGGCGCAGAACACGACCGGCAACTGGGTGAAGGTAGTGCAGCGTATCCCGATGATCATCAATATCGACAGCATGGCAGGCAAGCCGCCATTGCGCGTCGGGATGAGCGTCGTCGCCGATGTCGACACCGGCCATGCCCGCGGCCTGCCTGATTTCGTCACCAGCCTGCTGGGCCATTCCCGCGGTCAGGATCATGAGTAACGCCGCCACTGCTTCTCCCGCGGCACCTGTCGCCAATCGCGGCGCGATCACCGCCTGCGTCATCCTGTCGGTGATCATGCAGGCGCTGGACACCACTATCGCCAACGTCGCCCTGCCGCATATTCAGGGCGACGTTTCGGCCAGTGCCGACCAGATCAACTGGGTACTGACGTCCTACATCGTCGCTGCCGCCATCATGACGCCGCCCTCGGGCTTCCTCTCGGCGAAGTTCGGCCGCAAGCGCGTGCTGCTGGTGGCGATCGCCGGTTTCGTCGTCGCCTCCGTTCTCTGCGGCCTGTCGGAATCGCTGGTGCAAATCGTTGGCTTTCGCTTGTTACAAGGCCTGTTCGGCGCATCGCTCGTGCCGCTGTCTCAGGGTATTCTTCTCGATATCTACAATGTAGAGGAGCGCGGCCGCGCAATGGCTCTGTTCGGCGTTTCGGTCATGGTCGGCCCGGTGCTCGGGCCGGTCATCGGCGGCTGGCTGACCGACAATATCAGCTGGCGCTGGGTGTTCTACATCAACGTACCGATCGGCGCGCTCGCCTTTTTCGGCATCGTCGTCTACGTGACCGAGACGAAACTCGACGCGCTTGCCAAGCTCGACTGGTTCGGCTTCGGCATGCTTTCGATCGCGATCGCCGGCCTGCAGCTGTTCCTCGACCGCGGCGAGCAGCTCGACTGGTTCTATTCGAGCGAAATCATCATCGAGGCGCTCGTCTGTGTCAGCGCCTTCTATCTTTTCCTCGTACACATGTTCACGGCCGAGCGAAGTTTCGTCAATCCGCGGCTCTTCATGGACCAGAACTTTGCCGTCAGCATCCTATTCATCTTCATCGTCGGCGTGACCTATCTGGCTTCGCTGGCGCTGATGACGCCCTATCTGCAGACGCTGATGGGCTATCCGGTCGTGACCGCCGGCATCGTCATGGGGCCGCGCGGCCTCGGCACCATGTTCTGCATGTTCCTGGTGGGGCGCCTGATCGGCAAGGTGGATACACGCTGGCTGCTGTTCATCGGTCTCGCGCTGACCGCCTGGGCCATGTACGACATGACGGGCTGGACGCCGGACGTCTCGCAATGGACGCTGATATCCGTCGGCTTCGTGCAGGGCGCGGGCCTCGGCTTCCTCTTCGTGCCGCTGACGACCATCGCCTTTGCGACGCTGCCGGCGCAGATGCGCGGCGAGGGGACCGGTCTCTACAACCTCTCGCGCAACATTGGCTCCAGCGTCGGCATCTCGGTCGTTTCCATGCTGATCACCGAGAACACGCAGGTCAACCATGCCAATATCGCTGCTTATGTAACGCCATTCAACCGCTATTTCGACGCGACGGCGGCGCATGGCTTGAGCCCTCTGACGGCGGTCGGTCGAGCCACGCTCGACGGCATCATCACGACGCAGGCGACCGTCATCGCCTATATGGACGACTTCAAGCTGCTGATGCTGATGTCGATCTTCGCAATGCCGCTGCTGGTCCTCCTGCGCAAGCCGAAGGCGCCTCCGGCTGTCGATCACAGCGTTGCAATGGAATAGCCATGCAGTTTTCCAGTTTCACTGCGTGGCTCAGTGGCTGCAGGGCACCACCTCTGCAGCCACCTTTGTTTGCTCATGGGAAACGACGACTAACGAAACGCGAGCCTGCTGCGCCGAAACGCCAGAGCGGATCGATGTTTTTGGTGATTCCGATGCGCTTGCCGGAGACGACCGGCACCGGTTCGGCGAGAAATAGCGAAAATGGCGCCGCATCCAACGGGCGACCGTCGAGGCTTATATCGACGGCCAGTGCCTGCGAAAGCTTTCCCGGCCCGTTGCATAGCGAAACGATATCGGCAAGACCACGCCGCCGGATCATGTCTTCGATGCCGCTTTCCGGCTCGATCGCCCGTATGAGCGCCGCGCTTGCTTTGCTGCAAACGAAATTCAGGCACCAGTGAATGCCGTAGGAGCGGTAGATATAAACGTGTCCTGCTGGCCCGAACATCGCCGCATTGCGCGTTGTCGGCCCGCGATATGCGTGTGAAGCCTCGTCATCGGGCCGATAGGCCTCCGTCTCGACAATGCGACCGCCTATGCCCGCTACCGTGAAACGCGCCCCGATCAGATCGGACGCAACAGCAACGGCATCGCGGCTGAAAAAGGCGGTGAGGGCAGGGCCGGAGAGGGGCTTGGAGCCGAGAGACAGGGAGTGATCGTCAGAAGTCATGGCGCAGAAACTATCCAGTAAAGCCGAAGTCATCAACACGACGCCGAAAAATCGCGCGCTTGGCGCCCGGTGCGCTGATAATTGACCGAAACCAACCGTGATTTATGAACAGCTTGCTTCAGTCAGATTTGCTCCCTTGACCTGGCAAAGGTGGCGGGCAGTTTCCAGCGGCCGGGCCGCCATTTCCGCGCTATGACGAAACGAATCTTACATACTGCCCCGCATGCGATCGATATCCCTCAATCATCATTCCATCGGATGTCCAGAATGCGTGAAAGCCCGGCGGAACAAGTTGACGCGGCGGTCAAAGCTGCTAAAAAGCCAGCCGTCGAGTGATTGGATCAAAAATCGGTTGCGACAACCGGTTCCGAAAAATCAAAGAATATGGATTTTTCAGCCTTTTCAATTACTTGGAAGAGTGTCCGAGTGGTTTAAGGAACCGGTCTTGAAAACCGGCGTGCGGGAAACCGTACCGTGGGTTCGAATCCCACCTCTTCCGCCAAATACATCTTTGTCCGACCCGGACACATAGGTAACAATCCGTACCTAAGACATAGGTGACAACCTCGTGCCGAACGGGTTGTCGACGGCATCAACACCTCGCTCCAAAAACGAAAAGTGTTCATGTCTCCGGTACAATTCGTCACCTATCTCTCAGGTCTGGCATTTCTCTATATCTTCAATCCCATAAAAAATCCCGGCATGTCACAATCCGCGCCCACGCCTTGTCATGTCCTTCGCAACACCAAATTCGAAGGAGATGACAATGATCCGGCTGAGCATCGCAATCGTGTATCATAGCGGCTACGGACATACTGGCCGACAGGCTGAAGCCGTCAAGGCAGGGGTCGAAGAGGTTGATGGCATGGAGGCGATGCTGTTGACCGTGGACAAGGTGGATCGCCATTGGGGTGATCTCAATGCGGCGGAAGCGATTATTTTCGGGTCGCCGACTTATATGGGCGCGGTCTCTGCGCCATTCAAAGGGTTCCAGGAGGCGACGTCAAACACTGTTCTCGCGAAGGGCTATTTGTGGAAGGACAAGATCGCCGCCGGCTTCACTACCTCTGGGTCACGATCCGGTGACAAGCTTTCGACGCTGATGCAGATGGTGATCTTCGCAGCCCAGCATGGAATGCATTGGGTCGGTCTCGACCTGCCGCCGGCCAATTGCTCTTCGATAGGCTCGGAAGAAGACATGAACCGCCTCGGCTTCTGGCTTGGCGCCGCGGCGCAGGCGAATACGGACGAAGGTCCGGAGACTGCGCCGCCGGCATCCGATCTTGCCACAGCCCATCATCTTGGGCGACGAGTGGCGCTGACGGCGCTGCAGTTCGCGCGCGGCCGCGACGTCAATCCATTCGCACGCGAGTTTGCAGCCCATGAGTAAGGTGACGTCGGACCCGATTTTCTCCGAGCTGCGTCCGCGGCTTGTCAGGCTTGCCTATAGGATGCTCGGATCGGTCGCGGATGCCGAGGATATCGTGCAGGACAGCTGGCTGCGCTGGCTGGCAGCCGATCGTGCCGAAGTCCGCGAACCGGCGGCATTCCTGAGGACCATCGTCATCCGGCTTTGCCTGAACGAGCTGAAATCGGTACGCCGTCGCCGGGAATCCTATGTGGGTTCCTGGTTGCCGGAGCCGATCTTCGATCCGGAGGACGGCGATGCCGCTGACGATATCACCATGCCGCTGATGCTGGCGCTCGAGCGTCTTTCGCCTTTGGAGCGGGCCGCTTTTCTCCTGCATGACGTGTTTGGCATGGATTTCGACGGTGTCTCCTTGGCGATCGGCCGCGAAGCGGCCGCCTGTCGCAAGCTTGCCAGCCGGGCGAGGGCACATGTCACCGCGGCCCGGCCACGCTTCGCCATCGGCAAGGAACAGGGGCTCAAGCTTGCCGCAGCCTTCTTCACGGCGTCGAGAACGGGAGACATGGCCTCTCTTCAGGCCCTGCTTTCCGAAGACGTCGTCGTCTATGCCGACGGCGGCGGCAGGGTGCCGACATCGCAGCGACCACATATCGGGCTTTCCGCCACCATGCGGCTTCATGAGCAGCTGGCGGGAATTTTCCGCGAGCAGCCCTCGCAACTGATCCACTATGCCATCATCAATGGCTTGCCCGGCTTCGTCACCATAGAGGGCGGCAATGTCGTGCAGACTACTGCGCTGCAGATAGAGCGGGAAAAAGTCGTCGCCATCTATTGTATCCGCAACCCGGATAAGCTGCAGCACATTATCGGGACGGTAGAGTCGGGGATATCTATCACGACGAACTGCTGATGCACCGTGATACAAACACTTGAAAGAACTGCGCCAAATCGGTCCATCAAAATCCCACTAAGATGACAAACCGGATGCATCTGTTGCAATCCGGAACGACCGGTGTCGATCAGAAAGCAGACCATTATCGGAGCGAGACGGTCGTGACCGACACGACTTGCAACCAGCAGAGCTTTACTGAGCATTAACCATGATCTTCGGAAATTCTTCGGTGCGCTCAATTTGCATCGCAAAATGGACAAACTGCAATCATGATTAAAGCACCGTTAGGTGATTGGAGCGTAGCAGCATACCGGAATGAGGGACGTACCGGTATCAGACCTCCGTCAAAGTAATGAGTAGCGGCTTGGGAAAGATGAAATTCGAAAATCGCGCAGTGACATACGCAACGGGTATGCGTTGGTTTGCTCTCTCGGTGATGTGCGTGACCATCACCGCCTGCGGAACGTCTCAGAAGGTCGCCTCGACACGCCATCACGGCAAGGAATATTTCTCCGAAAAGGAATATGGCGTGAAGGCGAGCCCTCGCGTCGTCAACAACGGTCCGGTGCCGAAGGGCGGCGGCCGCTTCATGGTGGGCAACCCCTATCAGGTGAAGGGCAAGTGGTACTATCCCAAGGAAGATTTCGGCTATAACAAGGTCGGCATCGCGTCCTGGTACGGCTCGGCGTTTCATGGTCGCCTGACCGCCAATGGCGAAGTCTACGATCAGCAGTCGCTGACCGCAGCACATCCGACCTTCCCGCTACCGAGCTATGCGCGTGTCACCAATGTCGAAACCGGCTCTTCCATCATCGTGCGCGTCAACGATCGCGGACCATACCATCCCGGCCGCATCATCGACCTTTCCAACAAGACCGCGCAGATGCTCGATCTCCAGCACAGCGGCACGGGCGACGTGCGCGTGCAATATGTCGGCCGCGCCCGCATGGACGGTCATGACGAGCCCTATCTGATGGCCTCCTACATCCCGAAGGGTTCGCGCCTGCCCGGCATCAATCCGGGCGGCCAGATCGCGACAGGTGTGATGGTCGCGTCGGCAGGCCGTATAACAGCGGATCAGTTGCCTGATTCCGAAACCCCGCTTCGTGCAAGCCGCCAGCAGCGCCGTTATGATGCGGCGCCGGCGATCGCGCCCATTCCGCGCCAGTCGCCTTATGCGACGACAGCTTTCACCGGCTCGACGCCGGATGCGGGCTATGGCGGCAACAGGCGGAATAATCCGCCACCCATGGAGTGGAACGGCGGCCCTATGCCTGCGGCGCAGTCGATGGATCCTGCTACCGTCGTACTGCCACGGATCGGTCCGATTCCCTATGAGCGGCCGGACATGTCGCGGCGCTTGGCAAGCGGGGACCAATTCCTGGGTTCGGCCGTTGCGGCCTATCAGGAAGCGCCGGTCAAGACCGTTTATGTCAATCTCGCCTTCGATGCCGTCATGGTTCGCAATGACGGGCTCACGCGGGAATCGATCCTCTCGTCCTATCGTCGTCAGCATCAGGCTACGACGCAGGTCGATTGATCGGCGTCATTGCCTGAATCTTAACCCGGCACCAGAATCATAAACGCAGAGCATAATGTCGCCCGAAAACCGCTCGCACTTTTCGGCATCATGCTCGAAAATAATCGTGCCGATGGTCGGATGAAGGGGACGATATGCCAAAGCGCTTGATTGTTTTGTTCCTTTTTCTCCTGGGAATCGGCAATGTCGCGGCGTTTGCGCAGCCGGCCACGCCAGGCGCCTTCGATACGAAAGCCGCACAGGCATTCATGATCGAGGCATCGACCGGCACTATCCTGCTTGCCAAGAACGAGGATCAGCTGATTTCGCCGGCGTCGCTTGCGAAGCTGATGACGCTTGATGTCGTTTTCGACGCGATCGGGCGAGGGGAGATCGGCCCGGATACCGAATATCCCGTCTCCGAGAACGCCTGGCGGACGGGAGGCGCCCCCTCGCGCGCCTCGACGATGTTTGCGGCGCTGAAATCGCGCATACGCGTCGGCGACCTGATCCAAGGTGTCGCCGTCCAGCAGGCGAATGATGCCTGCATCGTTCTGGCGGAAGGCATGTCCGTCAGCGAAAGCGAGTTCGCCCGGCGCATGACGGCGCGCGCAAGGGAGATCGGCATGACCCGGTCGATCTTCACCAATTCCACCGGTCTGCCCGACACGAGCGATCCCAACGCCGGCAGCAAGGTCTCCGTGCGGGAGATGGTGATGCTGGCACAGGACCTGCAGGAAAAGCACCAGGATCTTTACAAATATTTCGGGCAGGCCGACTTCACCTGGAACAAGATCTATCAGCGCAACAAGAACCCGATGCTTCTGCTCAATATCGGCGTGGATGGTCTGGGGCTCGGCTTTGCCGAAAGCGAGGGCTTTTCGATCGTCGCCTCCATTCAGCGCGACGGCCGCCGGCTGTTCCTGGCGCTGGGAGGCCTGAAGAGCGACAAGGAACGCATCGAGGAGACGCGCCGCGTCCTTGAATGGGGCCTCAGCAACTTCAAGAGCCAGCGTATATTTGCCGAAGGCGATGTGATCGGCGATGCCAGCGTCTATGGCGGCGCTGTATCGACAGTCGGCCTGCAGGCAAAGATACCTGTCGATGTCTATGTCCCCGTGGAAACGCCGGATCGGCTGTCAGCACGCATCGTCTATCGCTGGCCTCTGACCGCGCCGGTGGCGGCGGGCTACGAAGCGGGAACCCTTCGCGTGTTCCTTGGTGCGCGGCTGGTGCGTGAACTGCCGCTCTACACGAGGGAATCGGTCGCGCAGGGCACATTGGGCCGCCGCGCATTCGATGCCCTGATTGAGTTGACCGAGTCGCTCTTGTTCTCCTGGCTGTGGGACAAGCCTTTGCCGAGCTGAGTGGGCCGCACGGTTCGCGAAATCTCTGTTCACACCCATATAGAGTGATGGAGATCGAGACATCTATGGTTCCACCGGGACTTGTCTTGGGTTAAACAGGAGGCGTATCGCGTACCGAACTGACGATACGCGAAAGGTGCAGGACATAATCATTGGCTGACGCAAACGGATTATTCGTAAGCTTCGAAGGCGGGGAAGGGGCCGGCAAATCCACCCAGATCCGTCACCTGGCTGAACGGTTGCGCGAGCGTGGCCATGAAGTTCTCGTCACACGCGAGCCTGGCGGATCGCCGGGCGCAGAAGCGGTGCGGCACGTCCTGCTTTCGGGGGCTGCGGAGATGTTCGGCACGCGCATGGAGGCCATTCTCTTTGCTGCTGCCCGCAACGATCATGTTGAAGATGTCATTCGCCCGGCGCTCGCGCGCGGCGCCATCGTGCTTTGCGACCGGTTCATGGATTCCTCGCGCGTCTATCAGGGAGTGACCGGCAATCTCGAGCCGGATTATATCGAGGCTCTGCAAAGGGTTGCGGTCAATGGGGTCATTCCGCACTGTACGCTCATTCTCGACATTCCCGCCGAAGTCGGCCTTGAGCGGGCGCGCAAGCGCGCCTCAGCCATCGCCGCGCCCGATCGCTTCGAGAAAGAAGAGATGCAGACCCATGAGAAGCGCCGCGAGGCGTTCCTCGATATCGCCGCCCGCGAGCCGGAGCGTTGCCACGTCATCGACGCGCAACGGCCGGAGGACAAGATCGCGGAAGAAATAGCCGGTATCGTGGACAAACGGCTTGCAGCCAAGGGTATCGCCGCAGCAAGATCGGAAGCGGCGCAATGAGTGACGAACGGCCGGGCGTTCTCGACGGCGCTATTCCTCCGCAGGACAACGTGAAGCTTTTCGGCCATGAGGAGGCGGAAGCCTTCCTTGCGCAATCCTATCGCTCCGGCAAGGGTCACCATGCCATGCTGATCGAGGGGCCTGAAGGCCTTGGCAAGGCGACACTCGCCTTTCGTTTTGCCAATCACGTTCTTTCCCATCCCGATCCAGCATCGGCACCGGAGACGATCGGCGATCCGGACCCGGCATCCACGGTCAGCCGGCAGATTTCCGGCGGCGCGTCGCATAATCTGCTGCATTTGAGCCGACCGGTGGACGACAAGACCGGCAAGGTGAAATCCGCAATCACCGTGGACGAGGTGCGCCGCGCCGGAAAGTTCTTTTCGCAGACCTCGGGCACGGGCAACTGGCGGATCGTCATCATCGATCCGGCCGACGATCTCAATCGCAGCGCGGCCAACGCTATCTTGAAAATCCTTGAGGAGCCTCCGAAACGCGCCTTGTTCCTCGTGCTGTCGCATGCGCCGGGACGGCTTCTGCCGACGATACGCTCGCGCTGCCTGCCCTTGAAGCTCGCGCCGCTCGGAGACGATGCCTTGCGTATGGCGCTCGAAAATCTCGGCGTATCGAGCGGGCAGGGGAGCGACCTGCTTCCGGCCGCAAAGGGCAGCGTCAGCGAGGCGCTCAAGCTCCTGAACTACGGCGGCGGAGACATCATCGACGCCTATCGTCAGGTGCTTTCGACCGAAGGGCCGGCCGTCCGCAAGGCGATGCATCGTCTGGCCGATGCGCTTTCCGGCAAAGACAGCGATACGATCTTCGGCTTCTTCCTGTCGCATATCGGCGATGACATCATCGAACGAGCGAGAGCGGCTGCGCTCGACGGCTCGATTTCGACGGCTGAAAGGCTGGCACGGCTGCATTCGGAGACCACCGAGCGGCTGAATGTATCGCAAGCCTACAATCTCGATCGCAAACAGACGCTCATCACCATCCTGGGTGAATTGAAGCAGCAGCTCTCCATGTAGCCAGCTTAGCAGATCGGGACGAAAAGCTGCCGTCTCCTTTTAGCGTTTCGATCGCGTAATGAGCACACGATGCGCGTCGCCTCGCATCAGTTGATGATTTCGCCTCGTTCGTCTGAGCGCAGAGCGGTCAGGCGTTCTCTCCATATTTGTAATGCTTCAGGCGTCAATCTGGTCCAATGCATGATTTCGCCGACGACCTTGATCGGTGCGCTGCTGCGATACGACCGAGTAGGATTGCCGGGAAACTTCTTGTCGGTCACGTTCGGGTCGTCCTCGAATGTTCCTGTCGGCTCTACGACGTAAACACGCGGGACTGCGCCGCCTTCGTTGAGTTCAGCCGCGATTTCAGCGGCAAGGCCTGCACCATCCACAAGGGCGGTGAAATAGATATGGTTCATCACCACTTCCGGACGATAATTCGATCGGTATCCTGCAGT
This sequence comes from Hyphomicrobiales bacterium, assembly GCA_900468625.1. GTDB lineage: Bacteria > Pseudomonadota > Alphaproteobacteria > Rhizobiales > Rhizobiaceae > Rhizobium. The sequence continues at coordinate 153,669 of UBUL01000026.1, read as the reverse complement.
GAGGAAGTCACCCACGCGCAAATCCGCGATTGTGCCATGAAAGAAGGGGCCTTCGCCCGGCGCTTCGGTCATCATGATCGTCCTTATCTTGTGAATCTGCCTGTAGTCAGTTGGCTAAGCGGCGCCAACGTCCGCGATGGGGTCGAAAGTCGACATTCATGAACGCTTGGAAGGATGCCCGGTTTTGGCGCAATGCGGCCGATCCGGCAGCCGAGTCCACTTGGTAGTACCTGCCGCATAATTTCGCCCTCCGCTTGGAGCTTTTCAAGGAAAGATCAGCTTCCAGGCGACGATGGCGAGCGTAGCGGCGAGGATGATGCGCACGGACCGCTCATGCAGGCGAGGCGCCAGCAGGCTGCCGGTGACAATGCCCGGAATCGATCCCACCAGCAAGGCGAAGAGCATCGTCCAGTTGATCTCGCCGATAAACCAATAACCCATGCCGCCGATCAGGGTCAGCGGCACGGCATGGACGATATCCGAGCCGACGATTTCGCGGACATCCGTCTGAGGATAAAGGACCAAAAGCACGGTGACGCCGAGCGCTCCGGCGCCAACGGACGTCATCGTGACGAGAATGCCGAGCATAAGGCCGAGAATGACGGTCAACAATGCGATGCTGCGCGGCGATATGGCTCCGCGCTCACCGCGCCATTTGCGAATGGCCTCCAGTATCCGGCCGCGGAAAATCAGCATCAGCGCCGTCAGAAGCAAAAGACAGCCCAAAGACAGCGTAATGGCGTGCGCGACGGCAGGGCTCTCGCGATTGACGCCGGCCATGATCCAGAGCATGGCGAGCGCCGCCGGGACACTGCCGGAGGCCAGGAGGCCGACGACCCTCCAATTGACCCGCCCATGCATGCCGTGCACGGCGGTTCCAGCCGTCTTGGTGATCGCGGCGTAAAGAAGATCGGTGCCGACGGCGGTCGCCGGATGCACGCCGAAGAGAAGGACGAGCAGCGGCGTCATCAGCGAACCGCCGCCGACGCCGGTAATGCCGACCAACATGCCGACGAAAAAGCCGGAAAAGGAATAAAGCGGTTGAAAGGAAGCGACCAGACTCAAAATCACGGCCCCTTGAAGCCGCTGGATAAACTACTAAAAATATAGATGAAATTCACGGCGATCTCTGTCCTGTATTCCGGTTTATCGAAGGGGTAAAGGCGAGGCAGGAGCCTGTCAAGCAAGGCACCTCGCAGGAGTTTGGAATGCTGCGGGCGCGAAACTTGATGTTTCGCTCCCGGCAAACATGCGCTAAAGCGAGCGGAGCAAGAATAACAGAGACGCAACCGTAAAAGCGGACCACTGCCTAGATGACCGAAAAAACTCCGTTCTACATCACCACTGCAATCGCTTATCCCAATGGCAAGCCGCATATCGGCCATGCCTATGAGCTGATTGCCACCGACGCGCTGGCGCGCTTCCAGCGCCTCGACGGCCGCGACGTCTTCTTCCTGACGGGCACGGACGAACATGGTCAGAAGATGCAGCAAACGGCGCGGGCCGCAGGCCTGGAACCGCAGCAGCTCGCCAACCGCAATTCGGACGAATTCCAGGCGATGGGCAAGCTGCTCAACGCCTCCAACGACGATTTCATCCGCACGACTCAGCCGCGCCATCACGAGACGTCGCAGAACATATGGAATCTGATGGCCGATGCCGGCGACATCTACAAGGATTCCTACGCGGGTTGGTATTCGGTGCGCGACGAAGCCTATTATCAGGAAAACGAAACCGAGCTGCGCGCTGACGGCGTGCGCTACGGGCCTCAAGGCACGCCGGTCGAATGGGTGCAGGAGGAAAGCTATTTCTTCAAGCTCTCCGAATATCAGGACCGGTTGCTGAAGCATTATGAGGAAAATCCTGATTTCATCGGTCCCGCCGAGCGCCGCAACGAAGTCATTTCCTTCGTGAAATCGGGTCTGAAGGACCTGTCGATTTCCCGCACGACCTTCGATTGGGGCATCAAGGTGCCAAATGACCCGGCTCACGTCATGTATGTCTGGGTCGATGCGCTCACGAACTACATTACGGCGACCGGCTATATCGAAGACCGCGACAATCCGCGGGCGAAATATTGGCCGGCCGACCTGCATGTCATCGGCAAGGACATCATCCGATTCCACGCGGTCTACTGGCCGGCCTTCCTGATGTCGGCGAAGCTGCCGCTGCCGAAGCGCGTCTATGCCCACGGATTCCTGCTCAACAAGGGCGAGAAGATGTCGAAGTCGCTCGGCAACGTCGTCGATCCGGTCAACCTCGTCAACCACTTCGGCCTCGACCAGGTGCGCTATTTCTTCCTGCGCGAAGTCTCCTTCGGCCAGGATGGCAGCTATAGCGAAGAGGCGATCGGCACGCGCATCAACTCCGATCTCGCCAACGGAATCGGCAACCTCGCCAGCCGTTCGCTATCGATGATCGTCAAGAACTGCGACGGCCGGATTCCCGAATGCGGCCCGCTGACGGACGAGGACATGGCACTTCTCGCACAGGCCGACGCGTTGCTCGCTTCGACGCGCGAAGACATGGGCAAGCAGCTCATTCACCGCGCTTTGGCTTCGATCATATCAGTCGTCTCCGAGAGCGATCGCTATTTTGCCAGCCAGGAGCCCTGGGCGCTGAAGAAGACCGATCCGGCCCGCATGGCGACCGTTCTCTATGTCACGGCGGAGGTCGTGCGCCAGATCGGCATTCTGCTGCAGCCCTTCATGCCGGAATCTTCGGGCAAGCTCCTGGATCTCATTGCCATCCCGGCCGACAAGCGCGATTTCGCGGCGCTCGGCGATGCAGGTCGCCTCGTCGCCGGAACGCCGCTGGAAGCACCGAAGCCGGTCTTCCCCCGCTATGTTGCACAGACCGCCGAATAAGGTTTTCCATGCTGATCGACACGCATTGCCATCTGGATTTCGCCGATTTCGAGGAGGAGCGCGACGCGATCGTCGCTCGCGCTCACGAAGTCGGCGTCAAGCAGATGGTCACCATCTCGACCAAGGTCAGGAAACTCGACGGATTGCTCGCGCTCACCGAGCGTTATCCATCGGTTTTCTGTTCGGTCGGCACGCATCCGAACAACGCCGACCAGGAGCTTGATATCCAGACGGAAGATCTCGTGCGCCTGGCAAACCAGCACCAGAAGATCGTCGCGATCGGCGAGGCGGGGCTCGACTACTTCTACGACACCGTCAAGCCGGCGGATCAGAAAACCGGCTTCCTGCGCCATATCGCCGCCGCGCGCGAAACGAAGCTGCCGCTCGTCATTCACAGCCGCAGCGCCGACGAGGATATGGCCGCGATCCTGACGAAAGAGACGGGGAAGGGGGCTTTCCCCTTCATCCTTCACTGCTTCTCCGCCGGCCCTGCCCTTGCCCGTACGGGCGTCGAACTCGGCGGCTATATCTCCTTCTCAGGCATCCTGACTTTTCCGAAATCGGAGGATCTGCGGGAGATCGCCAAGACGATCCCGCACGATCGGCTGTTGGTCGAAACCGATGCGCCATATCTCGCGCCGAAGCGGTGGCGTGGGAAACGCAACGAACCGTCCTATGTCGTCAACACGGCCGAGGTGCTGGCCGATACGATCGGCGTCAGCATGGCTGAGATCGCGGAGATCACCACGGCAAACGCATTCCGCTGCTTCTCCAGGATGACGAGGGTCTGACGTCGTGACATTCCGGCGGCGCTTCACCATTTTGGGCTGTTCATCGTCGCCAGGTGTGCCGCGCATTACCGGCGATTGGGGCGCCTGCGATCCCAAAAACGCAAAAAACCGCCGCACGCGCGCTGCCTTCCTCGTAGAGCAGATCGCGCCGGATGGCGGCATCACCACCGTCATCATCGATACGGGACCGGATTTCCGCGAGCAGATGATCCATGCCGGCGTCAACACCATCGACGCGGTTCTCTACACCCATGCGCATGCCGACCATATTCACGGCATCGACGACCTGCGCGGCTATTTCCATATTTCGAACGAGCGCATCCCGATCTATGCCGATCCGCCGACCATGGATCGCATTCGCGAGGGCTTCCGCTACTGCCTGGAAACGCCGCCCGGCAGCAGCTATCCGCCGATCGTACGGCCGGTGCTGATCGAAAATCTCGAGAAAAGTTTCACGATCGATGGGGCAGGCGGCCCTATCCGCTTCTGGCCACACAAGCAGCTGCACGGTGACATCCATTCGCTCGGGTTTCGTATCGGTAAGCTTGCTTATTGCAGCGATATCAGCGACTTCCCACCGGAATCGATAGAAAAAGTTCAGAACCTCGATATCCTGATTATCGACGCTCTGCAGTATCGGCCGCATCCAAGCCATCTATCGCTGGAACAATCGCTTGGGTGGATCGAACGCCTGCAGCCGAAACATGCCATCTTGACCCACATGCATACGCCGCTCGATTATGAAACCGTGCTGGCTGAAACGCCCGACCATGTCGAGCCGGCCTACGATCAGATGCAGATCGAACTCGACGTGGAGGATGACGATCTATGAGCGAAGACATCAAGAAGCTTTCCAGCCTGGAGCGCGTCGAGCTTGCAGCGCGCGAGTTGGGGCTGGATATCTCGATCAAGCGCATGGAGCAATCGACACGGACCGCTGAAGAGGCCGCCAAGGCCGCGGGCTGCGCGGTCGGGCAAATCGTGAAGTCTCTTGTCTTCGTCGATGCCGATACACATGCCTTGACACTGCTTCTCGTCTCCGGCGCCCATAACGCCGATACGGCATATATCGCAGCGACTTACGGGCTTCGATTGAAGCGCGCCGATATCGATCGCGTTCGCGATGAAACCGGCTTTGCCATTGGCGGCGTTGCACCGATCGGCCATCGCGTCAGTCTGCCTGTCTTCATGGATGAGAGCTTTTTGGCTTACGATCAGGTGTGGTGCGCGGCCGGGCGGCCGGACAGCATATTTGCGTGCAATCCGAAGACGCTAGCCGAGAAGATTGGGGCCAAGGTAATCCGCATCAAGGCGAACTGAGTACAATACACCGGATCGTTCGGCGCCCGGAAAATCCTCCGAACATAGTGATATCGTCTCAGGTCGGTTCATCGAGATCGCGCCTTACGAACGCATCGTGCAAGCAATGAATTTCGAATCCGAGGACGCGGCATTCGACGGCACGATGATCGTGACCTGGTCGTTGGCAGAAGGACCGTCAGGCATGCCGGTCACGACAACTTGCGAGAACGTGCCTTACGGTATCAGCAAGGGACCATGATGAGGGCTTGAGATCGACTCTCGACAATCTAGCCAACTATCTGGAATAAAAGAAAAAAGTTTTATTTTCTTGCTGCGCTCCAGTCCATTTTAGTTCCATAATCTATGTTATCTGATATTTATGTGTAGCCGCAAAGTTAAAGTGTCCTGATCCTGCAAAGTTGGAATGTCACTCTCCCCGCATTTGATGACGTGGGAGATTGCGGATGGGACTGATTGCGATGAGCGAGCGCGATGTGCAGCGGATCGAGATTTTGTCGAAGGCGATGGCCGGCCGCATGACGCTAGTGTCGGCAGCGTATCCTCAATTCGCCGAACTCTGCTTTGCGGCGTCTGTCGATACCGTGGCTGTCTTCGCCGTCGGAGCCAAGTAGGTATCCAGAAGGTTCGCCATCTTGTCATCGCGAATCTGCGCGGTCTTCTCACCCATCACGACACCGACGACGCGGCGGCCATTCTTCGCCGCAGACGTCACGAGATTGTAGCCGGAAGCATCGGTATATCCAGTCTTGATGCCGTCGGCTCCGGCATAGCGATACATCAGATTGTTGTGGCCACGCAGTTTCATGCCGCGGAACTTCATGCCGCGCAGCGAGAAAAGTTTGAACTCTTCCGGAAAATCGCGCATCAGCGCAACGCCGAGCGTCGCCATGTCGCGGGCCGTCGTGACCTGCTCCGGATCCGGCAGGCCGGAGGGATTCTTGAAGACCGTCTTGCTCATGCCGAGCTGATGCGCCTTTGCGGTCATCATCTTGCCGAAGCTCTCCTCGGAACCACCAAGCTGCTCGCTAATCGCAACCGCGGCATCATTGGCCGAAAGGACGACGATACCTTCGACGGCTTCGCGCACCGTCACCTTGCGGCCGGCGCCGATCGCGAATTTGAAGGGCTCCTTGCTCTCGGCATTCGCCGACATGGTCAGCTTCTGATCCCATTTCAGACGGCCTTCATGCAGCGCTTCGAAAGCGAGATAGAGCGTCATCATCTTTGTGAGCGAGGCCGGATAGTTCAGCTCGTTCTCATTCGATGCTTCCAGCACCTGACCGCTGCGCGCGTCCACGACGTAGCTTGCCTGTCCTGCCTCCGCAGCCGAAGCCGCACCGAGAAGCACCAAGGTCGAGATCGCCGTGGCGAGCAGAAAGGAGGCTTTATTGAGCATGGATTTTTGCGGTCTCTTTTATTGGTGTTCTTGTTTATGGGTGTTCCTGGCGGAGCAGCAGACGACCGGAGCGAACTGGCGGCCAGCTTTCGAGCGGAATGGATCGGGCAAATCTGTGGCGGAAAAAAGAACGATGCCAGGAAAAAATGGACCGTCCGAAAATAGTCCCCAGACTGCTTGCTCTTGGCTCTCGCCTCACACTGATCCTGTCATAAAGACCATGTCGGCCTGATCGCGGCAGTGAACGTGCGGAATATCGCGAACCATCGCGACGCGATGTGCGAAAGCGGCGTTTGCTATCTGGAACAGGGTCGTAACGTCGCAGCCCCGCTCAAATATCCCCGGTAACCCCTACCCTACAAGGCCCCCACAGGAGATACGCGGTTCAAGGTGTCCTGCCGAACGTCGGGACGCCTTTGAACGTCCTAATCCCAGAACCATGACTTGCCGACCTCGGTGCGCGCTTCGGCGCGTGTCACGCCGATATCGCAAAGTTGCTCGTCGGTCAGGTCACGCAGATCCCATCTCGTTTCACGTTTTTCGAGATAGGCCAGAAATCTTGCAAACTCCTTCCGCAGAAATCCTCGCTTTCGCAGATCCCTGCCGACGCCCGCCTTTGGCTGCATCGGCCTATCGATATCGGTTGTCATTTTCCTGCTCCTCAGGTTCATCTCGATATGGCCTAAGGATGCGCTGGTATTAGCAATGAATGAAGCTTATGATCTTTATGCAATCCATAAGGAATTCTTCTAGTGCTCAACCTGGATCAGCTCGCCGCCTTCATCAGCGTGGTCGATCTCGGCAGTTTCACCGCGGCTGCCGACAAGGCCGGGCTTTCACAACCGGCCGTCAGCCTGCAGGTAAAGCTGCTGGAACAGCGCCTCGGCGTGAGACTGATCGAGCGCGTCGGGCGGCGGGCGCAACCCTCGCCGGCCGGACATGATTTGCTTCCGTATGCACGGCGCATTATCGAAGCCTGCTCCATGGCTGAGGAGGCGATGACGCCCTTTCGGGAGGGATCTGTCGGCCGCGTGCGGATCGGCAGCGGCGGCACGGCCTCGATTCATCTGCTGCCGCGCGCCATCGCTATGGCGAAGAAATGTATGCCCGATCTCGAGATTATTGTTCGTGTCGGCAATATCGACGAAATCCTGCGTGATCTCGAAGCCAATGCACTGGATCTCGCAGTGGTCGCCCTGCCCGCTTCCGGCCGTTCGCTCGAAGTCGAACCGTTCCATGAGGACGAGCTACTGGCCGTGGCGCCCAAGGGAAGCGTGATGCCGGATGGCGGGCCGGACGTGGAATTCATGAAAGACAAAACGCTGCTGCTTTACGAAGGCGGCAACACGCGGCGCGCCACGAACGAATGGTTCGGGGCTGGCGGGTTTCGTCCCGAGCCGGCGATGGAGTTCGGAAGCGTCGAAGCCATCAAGGAGCTGGTGGCCGCCGGCCTTGGATGGTCCATCCTCCCGGATATGGCACTGAGGCGGGATAAATCCGACCTTCTGGTGACCTCGCCGCTCAGGCCGAGGCTGGTTCGGCAGCTCGGCATCGTGCTGCGGCGGGACAAGCATCTCACCAAAGGTCTTCGCGAAATCATGAAATCCCTTCGCCAATTTCATGTGTCGGAACATACGGTATAGCGTAAAAGGGATATCTTGATTGCGACCTTTCGCTTTGAAACCAAAGAGAAACGCCCGCGGTCGCCTGCTCTGAGCGGGACAGACCGTGATTCGGTCTCCGGACGGCGAAGAGACACGTCTCGTACACGAGCACGCCGACAAGCTTTCGCTGAACGCGTTGCGAATCCGATGACTGGCCTATTGGAACGGGCCTATCAGCCCGATGTTCGCCTCAGAAAGCTGCCGGACGAAAACTCTGAGACCGGCTCTGTTGCCAAAATGTAAATTGAACCTATATAAGACCTATCGACCATTGCTTGTGACATCGCCGAACAGCCACCGTGCTCTCGCCGGATTTCCTCTCAAATAATCGATCAAATCCCGCAAGGTATCGCGGGAGCAACAACGGTTACTATGAAAGGAAATCGTTATGAACACTGGTACTGTAAAGTGGTTCAACTCCACCAAGGGCTTCGGCTTCATTCAGCCTGACGATGGCAGCACGGACGTTTTTGTCCATATCTCGGCAGTAGAGCGCGCCGGCATGCGTTCGCTCAACGATGGTCAGAAGATTACTTACGACATCGTGCAGGATCGCAGATCTGGCAAGAGCTCGGCCGACAATCTTCGGGCCGCATAATTTGTCACGGCTTCGCGCGACCACGGATGTATTGGCGCGCTGAAACCATGATCGCGGAAGGTCGGGAGACGTCCCGGCCTTTTGTTTTTCATTTCGAACGGAGAACGACATGGCACATGGTCGTTACCGGCCGGGCGACAGCGTCGTCCTGAAGTCTGGAATTTTTGGAAGCGCCCAATCTTCTGGCAGAATCGTGTCTGTCCAACCTGTATCACAGGGCGTTGTTCACTACCGCGTCCGCTTCCAGAACGAGAATTTCGAGCGAAGCATCCGTCAGGACGATATCGACGTTGAGGCGTCACCATCGCCGCTTTCGCGAGCGCAAGCCGAGATACCGCAAATATCGAAATCGAGCTGGATCAACTCGAACTCAATCCGTACCAAGAAATAAACGCAGCGTGAGCTGAGTAAGGAGAAACTTTGCAGGTTCTGGTTAGAGACAATAACGTCGATCAGGCACTCCGCGTCCTGAAGAAGAAGTTGCAGCGCGAAGGCGTGTTTCGTGAGATGAAGGCGCGCAGCGCCTACGAAAAGCCCTCCGAAAAGCGTGCCCGCGAAAAAAGCGATGCGATCCGCCGCGCTCGGAAACTTGCCCGTAAGCAAGCTCAGCGTGAAGGCCTGGTGCCGGCACCGAAGAAGAAAGTGATGGCGTCGGGTCGTGGACGTCCGCCGTCTCCCGCAAACGCGCACGCTGATAAAGGCGAAGCATGACCAAGGCGAAAGACAACCTCTTCAAGCCTGAAAAGCTGTCTGCACAGGCCAAGTCCGAGCAGACGACGTCGATTGCCAAGGATATCCTGGCTCATGAGGCGTCTACCCGGCAAAAGAAGACAGAGAGGCTTCGTGCGCTTCGTTTGGCGCAGGAGGCAGAGCTTGGACCGGCACCGAAAGCAAAAAAGAAGACCACGAAAGGATAACGATCGCCCGAGTCCGGTGGCGTTCCCTTCGATATGACCGGTTATTCCAGCCGCTTGCGGCGCTCGATCTCCTCTTCGGACGGATCCGATCCAACGAAGGAACCGGTCTTCACCGGACCGTCCGGCTGATAAGTCGCAAAGATGACACCGGTCGGCGACGATTGGGTATGCAGCAGTTTCATTGCGACAGGAACCACCCCGCCGGCGAACAGCTTCTTGCCGCCGCCCAGCAGGAGCGGAAAGATCACAAGATTGAATTCATCGATCAGTCCATGGTGTAAAAGGGTCTGAGTGAGATGGCCGCTGCCCTGGATAAGGAGATCCGGCCCCTCGCCGGCTTTCAGCTCCTTGATCGCCGCCACGACATCCTTGCCGAGGGACCGGCTCTTGTTCCATTTCAGCTCGGCATCGCCGCGCGTTGCGACATATTTGGTGACATTGTTAAATCGCTTGGCGATTGGATTATCATCGCCGATATAGGGCCAGTAGGCAGCAAAAAATATCGTAGGTCTTGTGTCCCAGCAGCAGATCGAACGGTTTTTCGAACAGTTCGAAGTGCGTCTTGCCGCTCGCCTCGTCGAAATAAGGGAATACCCAACCGCCGTGCTCAAAACCGCCCGTCGGATCCTCGTCCGGCCCGCCTGGTGCCTGCATGACACCGTCGAGGCTGACGAATGTGGCTGCGATGACCTTGCGCATGATGTCCTCCTTCTCTGGCATGGTACCCGAAGGACGTCTCGCCGATTTCGATGCCGACATGTCATCGACTATTTTTTGAACACGTAATCTAACGTTCGCGCTGGACTTGTGACCGATTGACTCTTGAACGTCGCCACGGAATCGGCAAAATTCATCCTATCAATATTTCCTCCGAGATACGAACCCGTCTGCGGGCCGGCCTCGTTTAATTATGCCTGGATAAAAGCGTGAGCAGCGATTCATCAAGAAGCGCGGCGAAGCCATTGGCCTCGCGTGCGCATGTCAATGCGGTTGGCTGGGGCCAAGGCCTGTCGACGATCATCCGGATCACCCACATGACGCTGCGCCATCCCTGGCAAACCAGCTTCGCCATTGGGGCAACTTTTATAGCTGCAACGTTGCAGCTCCTAATACCGCGCCTGCTGGGCCGCGCCGTCGATCAGACACAGACGGCAGTCGCCGGCGGCACCGCCGGGCAGATCGCCGAAAATGCATTGATGACAACGGCCATGCTGCTGCTCGTCGTCAGTATTCTGCGTGGCCTGTTTACGATGGTGCAGAACTATTACAGCGAGGCCGTTGGTCATCACATGGGTTATGAGCTCCGGCTCGCCTGTTACGAGAAAATCCAGCAGCTCTCCTTCAGCTTCCATGACAAAGCCCATTCCGGCGATCTCATCACGGTCGGCCTGCTCGATCTCGAAGGCGTGCGCATGTATTTCTCGACGGCACTGGTGCGCATGGTGCTGCTCGCCATGCTGATCGGTGTCGGTGCCTATATGCTGCTGTCGACCGATGTCGCGCTCGGCGTGCTGGCTCTGAGCTTCGTGCCTTTCGTGGCATGGCGCTCTTCCGTCACGCAGCTGCGGCTGCGCTCGACTTGGCTCGACCTGCAGGAACGCCTCTCGGTGTTGACCCGCGTCATGGAGGAAAATCTCGGCGGCATCCGTGTGGTGCGTGCCTTCGCCGCGCAGGCGCACGAACTCATGAAGTTCGACCGGGCCTCGCACGACGCGCTTTCCCTCGCCCACAGGCGCGTCGGCATCCGCGTCATCAATACCAGCGCCATGAACCTTTCCTTCTTCATGTCGATGGGGCTTGTGCTCTGGCTCGGCGGTCTCAAGGTCATCAACGGCGAAATCAGCGTCGGCACGCTGGCCTCGTTCCTGACCTTCATGACCATCCTGCAGATGCCGGTGCGCCAGCTCGGCTTGATGGTAAATGCGTTCGCACGCGCTTCCACCTGCGGTTCGCGCCTGTTTGACCTTCTCGATCTCGATATCCCCATCAAGGATGCTCCGGACGCCAGACCACTCGTCGTGACCGACGGCACGCTGCGGTTCGAGAACGTCGACTTCAGCTATCCGGGCTCCGAAACGCGGCCGGTGCTGAAGAACATCTGCTTCGAGGCAAAGCGGGGCGAGACGATAGGCATCGTCGGGCCTCCAGGCAGCGGCAAATCCACCATCGCCCACCTCATTCCGCGCTTTTACGATGTCACGGCCGGGCGGATCACCCTCGACGGGCAGGATATCCGCAAGGCGACGCTGCAATCGCTGCGGCAGAACGTTGCCGTCGTGCAGCAGGATTCCTTCCTCTTCACGACGAGCATCGAGAACAATATCGCCTATGGCGATCCCTGGGCGAAGGAGAGCCGCATCGAGCGCGCCGCGGAGTCGGCGCAGCTGCATAATTACATTCTCGGTCTGCCGGCCGGCTACACGACCGTCGTCGGCGAGCGCGGCGTGTCTCTTTCCGGCGGTCAGCGCCAGCGCCTGACGATCGCCCGGACATTGATGCTGAAACCTGCCGTGATGGTCTTCGACGATTCCACAGCCGCCATCGACGCCGCGACGGAGCAGCGCATCCGCAGCGCCATGAAACGTTTTGCCCGCGACCGGGTGACCCTGATCGTCGCCCACCGGCTAAGCTCGCTGATGCATGCCGACCAGATCCTGTTCATCGAGGATGGCGAAATCGTCGAACGCGGCACCCATGAGCAGCTTTTGGCCGCAGGTGGGCGCTACAAGGCGCTTTACGATCTCCAGGTTCGCCCGGAGGACGATGTCGTCAAGGCATCGGGCGACATGCTCGGAAGAGCGAAAAGGGAGGTATGACAATGTCGGAAATCACCGAAACCGAGCGCAATGACGTGCGTGAGGATGGTCGTCGCCCTCCCCGCGCCGTCGTCGGCTCGCATCGCGTCGAAGAGGAGATCTTCGGCAAGGTCTTCGATGGCAAGATCATCCGCCGAATATGGGGCTTTGTCAGCCCTTATCGCCGGCAGATCTATATTTCGGTCGCGGCCGTTCTGCTCTTTACCGGATCGCAGATCGTCATTCCGCTCGTCATCCGTCATGCAATCGACGGCGCTATGGCGCCCGGCGCCGTCGATTATTCGGCTCTCTGGCTGTCTCTCGGGGTTTTCACGGCCGCCATCCTCGTCAATTACGGGGCGAGCTATGTGCAGGAAACCTATGTCGGCCAGGTGGCGGAGGAAGTGCTGTTCGATATCCGCCGGGCCATGTTTGCGCATCTCCAGCGCGTCTCGCTGTCCTTCATGGACAAAACCGAGGTCGGCCGCCTGATGTCGCGCCTGCAGGGCGATGTCAACTCCATGCAGGAATTCCTTGAAACATCAGTGCTTTCCGTCGGCGATATCGCCCTGCTTTTCGGTATCGTCTTCGTTATGCTGTCGCTCGATTTCCGGCTCGGCCTCCTGACGCTTTCCGTCATGCCGATCCTGTTCATCGTACGCCTGTTCTGGCTGCCCAAGGCGCGCGTTGCTTTCATGAACGCCCATGAGACGAATTCCGTCACCAATGGCGCGCTGGCGGAAGCCATCCATGGTGTCCGCGCCGTTCAGGGCATGCATCGGCAAGCGGTCAATTTTGCTCTTTTTGACGACAAAGCTCATACAAATCTGCAATCGCATCTGACGGCTGCGCGTTATGCCCAGATCATGGTGCCGATCGTCGATACGCTGACAGGCATGGCGATGGCGATCGTCATCATCGTCGGCGGTTCGATGGTGCTGAACCACAGGCTCGACGTCGGCATCATGGTCGCCTTCCTCTTCTACATTCAGCGCTTCTTCGACCCGATCCGCTCGCTGACCATGCAGTATTCGGTTATGCAGCGCGCCATGGCCTCCGGCCAGCGGTTGACCGAGGTGCTCGATGTCCCGGTCGATATCAAGGATGCGCCTGATGCAAAGGAGCTGTCGCCGGACATGGACGGCTCGGTCGAATTCCGCGACGTCGTCTTCGGCTATGATCCAAAGCATCCCGTGCTGAAGAATGTCAGCTTCCGGGTCAATCCCGGTGAAACCGTCGCGCTGATCGGGCCGACGGGTTCGGGTAAATCGAGCTCGATGGCACTCATCCATCGCTTCTATGACGTGCAACAGGGTCAGGTGCTGGTCGGCGGTCACGACGTGCGGTCCCTCACCCAGGAATCGCTCGGCCGCCAGATCGCCATGGTGCTGCAGGAGCCGTTCCTATTCACCGGCACGCTGCTGGAGAATATCCGCTACAACAAGACGGAAGCGACGCGCGAGGAAGTCATCGAAGCCGCCAAGGCCGTTGGCGCGCATGAATTCATCATGCGGCTGCCCGATGGCTACGACAGCGTTCTCGGCCAGCGCGGCGGCGGTCTCTCGCTCGGTCAGCGCCAGCTCATCAGCTTCGCCCGCGCCCTCGTGGCGGATGCCAAGATCCTCGTGCTCGACGAAGCGACGGCGAATATCGACAGCTATACCGAAATGCTGATCCAGAAGGCATTGGTGAAGCTGCTCGAAGGCCGTACAGGCCTTGTCATCGCCCATCGTCTGGCGACCATCCGCGAGGCTGATCGCATCCTCGTGCTGCAAAATGGCCAGCTGCTTGAAAGCGGCAATCACAATCAGCTGATGGCGAATGGCAAACTCTATTCGAAGCTCTATAACCTCAATTATGCGTCCTTCGACGATATTCCGGAGGAGGAAGTCTCCGCTTCGGTGCCGGCGGAGTCGCAGACATAGACACTTCGCACAAGACTGTGGGGACATAATCGACAATGGCCGACAGTATTCTGGTTCTCTACGGTTCCTACCGATCGGATCGCGTCGGCATCCGTCTTGCGAATTATCTCGTAAGCAGTCTACGGCAACGCGGAAACGATGTGGAGCTCATCGATGCGCAAGCGGCCGGACTGCCAATGCTCGATCGGATGTATAAGGAATACCCCAAAGGTTCCGCTCCCTCGGCGATGGAGAAGCTCGCCGAAAAAATTCGCGCCGCCGATGCCTTTGTTTTCGTCACCGGCGAATATAATTGGGGCATGCAACCCGGGCTGAAGAACTTGACTGATCATTACCTTGAGGAGTGGTTTTGGCGCCCGGCGGCCATTGCCAGCTACTCTGGCGGCCGCCTTTCCGGCGCGCATGCGGCGGTTGCCTGGCATGGCGCCCTTTCCGAGATGGGAATGATCGTCATCTCGAGCACGCTTGCCGTCGCGAATATATCGGCCGCTTTAGACGCCGACAGCAAACCGACCGGAAGCGGAGGCGATGCGCTCGCAAAAGCTTTTCCCCGTTTTGCCGACGATCTCGCTTGGTGGACCGAGGCCGCGAAACAGCAGCGCGCCCGCAAGGCACCTCCGTACTGAAAAATCCGGAACCTGTGGGCACGCAGCCGGCGGTCATCTCTTCTTGGCCGCCGAACACTTGGCCGCAAAGAATACCTTTGCGAATTTGTTCTCGCTCTTAAGAGACGGCCAAATCTCACGATAGCAAATTGGGCATTCACTCGGCGTCGAGCTCGCTTCACGTTTGTAACTTGCATTATGCTAGTTACTCATGTATCAGCCCTGCCCATGCAAAGAACCAGCTTCAGCACCTTCAAATGCCCCGCTGCCCGTGCGCTCGAAAGCGTCGGCGACTGGTGGAGTATACTGATCCTGCGGGACGCGCTGCAGGGACTGAGCCGGTTCGACGAGTTCCAGAAAAATCTCGGCGTTGCGCCGAATATCCTGACGCGGCGGCTCAAGCACCTGACCGATGAAGGCCTGTTCGCCCGGCGCCTCTACAACGAGCGGCCGCCGCGATACGAATATGTGCTGACCGACAAGGGCCGCGATTTCTTCCCCGTTCTCATGGCACTCTTCACCTGGGGCAACCGGCATCTGCCGCCCGAAGAGGTTGCCGTGCGGCTCGCCGACGCCAATACCGGCGCAGACCGCGACCCGCTTCTCATCGACCGCGTCACCGGCCGCACCTTTCAGCCCGAGGATACGATTCTCGTGCCGGGGCCAGCGGCCGACGACGCCGTTCACGAACGCATCGGCCAGATGAAAGCATGGTTTCTAGGCTTCGACGCCTGACCAAATAGGAGCAAGACATGGATCGTATCGTCGTCACTGGCATGGGACTGGTTTCTCCCCTGGGCGTGGGTGTCACCGCCAGCTGGAAGCGGTTGATTGAGGGCCGTTCGGGCCTGCGGCTGCTGCCGGAGGAGATGGTGGGTGATCTCGCCGCCAAGGTCGGCGGTATTGTCCCTCATATCGCGGAGGATACCGAGGCCGGTTTCGATGTCGACCGCTATGTGCCGGTCAAGGATCAGAAGAAGATGGATCGCTTCATTCTCTTCGCCATGGCCGCAGCCGAGGAAGCGATCCTCCAGTCCGGATGGCAGCCGACAGAGCTTGGCGATTTGGAGCGCACGGCTACGATCATCGCATCGGGCGTCGGCGGCTTTCCGGCTATAGCCGATGCTGTGCGCACAACTGAAACGCGCGGCGTCAAGCGATTGTCGCCGTTCACCATCCCATCCTTCCTCGTCAATCTCGCCGCCGGCCAGGTCAGTATCCGTTACGGATACAAGGGACCACTCGGCGCGCCCGTCACCGCCTGTGCCGCCAGCGTCCAGGCGATCGGCGATGCCGCGCGACTGATCCGTGCCGGAGAGGCCGATATCGCTATCTGCGGCGGCGCGGAAGCCTGCATCGACAAGGTGAGCCTCGGTGGCTTCGCGGCCGCACGCGCGCTCTCGACCGGCTTCAGCAACCAGCCGGAAGCGGCCTCCCGCCCCTTCGACAGCGGCCGCGACGGCTTCGTCATGGGCGAAGGCGCAGGCATGCTCGTTATCGAAACATTGGACCACGCGCTCGCCCGCGGCG
Source organism: Hyphomicrobiales bacterium (assembly GCA_900468625.1). Lineage (GTDB taxonomy): Bacteria > Pseudomonadota > Alphaproteobacteria > Rhizobiales > Rhizobiaceae > Rhizobium. Next base: position 137,258 of record UBUL01000026.1, on the reverse strand, counting down.
CGACGCCACTCGCGGAGCTTGTGGGTTATGGTACGGCGGCAGATGCCTATCATATGACGGCAGGACCCGAAGATGGCGACGGTGCGCGCCGGGCCATGCTCGCGGCCCTTTCCCAGGCTCGGATTTCTCCGGCCGAAGTCAAGCACCTGAACGCGCATGCCACATCGACGCCGGTCGGCGACCGCGGCGAGATGGAAGCCATCAAAACGGTTTTCGGCCGTGAAGGCGCGATTGCAGTCAGCGGTACGAAGGCGGCAACAGGCCATCTTCTGGGTGCGGCCGGCGGCATGGAAGCGATCTTCACCATCATGGCGCTGCGCGATCAGATCGCTCCGCCGACCCGCAATCTGCAGGATCCTGATCCAGCTGCCGAAGGCATCGATATTCTAGGCGCCAGTGCCCGACCGATGGCCATGGACTATGCGATCTCCAATGGTTTCGGTTTTGGCGGTGTCAACGCCAGCGCCCTCTTCCGCCGCTGGCAGTAACCGCTTCTGTTCAAGATCAAAGCGCGCTATTTTTTCATAGCCGCTTCTCTCTTCTGCATCGCCTTAGCACCGGCGGCCTATGCGGAAGATCCGGTGCAGACGGCACAGAACCTCATCGAACAACAGATCGAAGCCTTTCTGCACGATGATGCGGCGACGGCCTATTCCTTTGCAGCACCCGGCATCAAGGCGCTTTTCCCGGACAAGGACAGTTTCTTCTCCATGGTGAAAAAGAGCTACCAGCCGGTCTATCATCCCGGCAACTATGCCTTCGGCAAAAGCCGCGCGATCGGCGGCGGCGCGGTGGTCTATCAGGAGGTGCTGATCACGGGCACCGATGGCAAGGACTGGACAGCGATCTATCAGATAACCCGCCAGCCCGATGGCAGCTACAAGATCAATGGCGTGCAGATTCTTGCCAAAGCGGCAAGCGAGGGCATTTGAGCATTCGTCGTGCCCAAAATGAAAACAGCGCGCCTCTCAAAGAGGAACGCGCTGTTGTAATAGCTTTGGTCGAACCTTTTAACCGCGAATTCGAAGCGAATTTCCTGCCGGCATATTGCCGTCGAATTCGGGCCGCGGCTGAGGAATGACAACCGTCGAAGCCGGCATCGGCGTGTTCGTGTATGTCGCCTCGTCGTTCGAAAGCGGTCCGGAAATCGCCATGTTCGTCGGCGCCGGCGTCGGGATCGGAACCGCGGTCGGGATGGCGACGGCGCTCTGCGGCATCGTCACCATCGGGTTCGAGACAGGCGTAAAGGCCGCGACGGCCGAGGTCGTCGATAACGGCTGCGTTTCCGGCAGCACGAACGGAGATTGCGGCGCGCCCTGCGCGGGTACGTAATTCATCGCGACTTCGTAGGCCGGAAGCGGCGCGGGCGTCTGAAGCTGGCCATCCCGGCCGCGCTTTTCATAGAATGCGTTGCCGCCGGCATAGGCGACATAATGCATATTATCGTACGGGAATCTCAGACCTTCCGTATGGAAGAACATCGCGTCCTTCACCTGAGGATGCCGCTCGCCACGCAGGATCGCCGCGGCGGCCGAGTCGAGATCCGGCTTCGCTTGATCCTTGACTTCCCTGGTCATAACACCCGGGGCAAACTGCTTTTCCTGGGAGACGACGCCACAGATCGTAGGCGGATAGGCACCGGAAGTCAGCCTGTTCATTACGACCGTACCAACGGCCATGTAACCGCTGGGATCGGAACGCTGCGACTCGAAGTACATCGCGCGTTCGAGACAGTCCTTATCCTTCGTCGTGTAATTATATGTCACCTTCGCACCACGAATGGGCTTGGTGGTGTTGCGCGGGGCGGGTGTTGTCTTCTGTGTCGTCGTGCAGCTCGTAGCTGCCAGACCGACAACCAATAGCCCCGAAAGACATGCCCCGAATTTGCGTTGCGCCCTCAACGGCAAGTGCCTCCTATTTTCGGTAGTACAGCCCTTATCGATCAAGAGAATGCGTTTTAGCCGGATTTTTTGAAAATTCCAAGCGGTCACGCAATCAAATCAGCCAATGACGTTTTTCAAAGGCGGATGGACCGTTTATTCCGATTCGCTATTTTTCCCAATGCTTTATTGTAACCAATGCCATTTCAAGAAATGACCGAAGACAGAGGGTGCCGAGGGCACGCCTGTTCCAGCCAGCTCAAAACGATGTGTTTCAAAGATAGCGATCAATCGATAATAAAAGATTTACCAAACGCTTTAAGACGTTTGGCACCACCCCGCTTCGATGAGAATTCGCCCGGGCGCGAAGCAGCAGAACAGCCATCCGCCATGCATGGCGGCAGGCGGATGCCAGACCTCGCCATCCTCTGCCCCGACCCTCTCATATTGCGCGTCGATCGCCTCGCAAGACGGCAAGTGGTCGCGGCGACATCGGGAACATGCAAATTACCTATGTTGGCGATCAAGCCGGCTCGAGATCACCTCTCGCCCAGTTCTCCATTGTCTCGGCCATGAAATCTGCAAAGCGGCCTTCGGCGATCGCCTGACGAATGCCCTGCATCAGCTCCTGATAATAGGCGAGATTGTGCCAGGACAGCAGCATGCCGCCGAGCGCTTCGTTGGCGCGAACGAGATGATGCAGATAGGCGCGCGAATAGTCCCGCGAAGCCGGGCAGTTCGACTGCTCATCCAGCGGGCGGATGTCTTCGGCGTGGCGCGCATTGCGGATGTTCACCTTGCCGCGACGTGTGAAAGCCAATCCGTGACGACCCGAGCGGGTCGGCATCACGCAATCGAACATGTCGATGCCGCGAGCGACGGATTTCAATATATCGTCCGGCGTGCCGACGCCCATCAGATAGCGCGGCTTCCCGGTCGGCAGCTCCGGCAAGGTGATTTCAAGCATGCGCAGCATGACCTCCTGCGGCTCGCCGACAGCAAGGCCGCCGACCGCATAGCCCTTCAGGTCCATGCCGCTCAGCGCTTGCGCGGAACGAACGCGAAGTTCGGGAATATCGCCGCCTTGGACGATGCCGAACATTGCCTTGCCGGGCTGATTGCCGAAAGCCACCTTGCAGCGTTCTGCCCAGCGCAGCGACATCTCCATGGCGCGCTCGATGTCCTTCGGCGTTGCCGGAAGAGCAACGCATTCGTCGAGCTGCATCTGGATATCGGAATCGAGCAGGCCCTGGATTTCGATCGAGCGCTCCGGCGACATATGATGCAGGCTGCCATCGACATGCGACTTGAAGGTAACGCCCTGTTCGTCCAGCGTTCGCAGGCCGGACAGCGACATCACCTGGAAGCCGCCGGAATCGGTGAGGATCGGGTGCGGCCAGCGGATCAGCTGGTGCAAGCCGCCGAGTCGGGCGACGCGCTCGGCCGTCGGGCGCAGCATCAGGTGATAGGTATTGCCGAGAATGATATCGGCGCCGGTCTCTCGCACCTGATCGAGATACATGGCCTTGACGGTTCCGACCGTGCCGACCGGCATGAAGGCAGGGGTACGGATCGTGCCGCGGGGCATGGAGACTTCGCCGAGGCGCGCGCCGCCGTCGGTCTTCTTCAATTGAAACTGAAAGCTCTCGCTCATGTCGTCCTAGTCTTTCCGGTAGAGCAGGCTGCCATCGCCATAGGAATAGAAGCGATAGCCCGTCTCGATAGCATGGGTATAGGCTGCGCGCATCGTATCGAGGCCGGCAAAGGCCGAAACGAGCATGAACAGGGTCGAGCGCGGCAGGTGAAAATTGGTCATCAGCATGTCGACGGCCTTGAAGCGGTAGCCAGGCGTGATGAAAATGCCCGTGGCACCCTGCCAGGGCTTGATCGTGCCGTCGTCACCGGCGGCGCTTTCGATCAATCGCAGCGAGGTGGTGCCGACGCAGACGATGCGCCCGCCCCTCGCCTTCACGGTGTTCAGCTTTGCGGCAGTCGCGCCATCGACATGGCCGATTTCGAAATGCATCTTGTGATCGTCGGTGTCGTCGGCTTTGACGGGCAGGAAAGTGCCGGCGCCGACATGCAGCGTCACGAAATGCCGCTCGACGCCCATGGCATCGAGCGCAGCAAACAACGATGGCGTGAAATGCAGGCCGGCGGTCGGGGCGGCAACAGCGCCCTCTTCGCGGGCGTAGATCGTCTGATAATCGGCGCGATCGCGCTCGTCTTCCGGGCGCTTCGCCGCGATATAGGGTGGCAGTGGAATATGCCCCACCGCTGCGATCGCCTCATCGAGAGCGGGACCGGACAGATCGAACCGCAAGGTGATCTCACCGCCCTCACCCTTTTCCTCGACCGTCGCATCGAGCGAACCGAGCGCGCAGACATTCTCGCCATGACCGAACCGAATGCGATCACCGATCTTGATGCGTTTTCCCGGCTTGGCAAAGGCCTTCCAGCGATTGGGCGCGGCACGCATATGCAAGGTCGCCGAGACGTGCTGGCCGGGCGCGCCTTCACGGTGGCGAATACCTTCGAGCTGCGCCGGTATCACCTTGGTATCGTTGAAGACCATGGCGTCGCCGGGGCGCAGGAAGGATGGAAGATCGCGCACCTGATGGTCGCTCAGCGTGCGCATGCCATTGTTGGGATCGACGACGAGCAGGCGCGCGCTGTCGCGGGGCTCGGCGGGCCTGAGCGCTATACGCTCATCCGGCAGATCGAAGTCGAAAAGGTCAACACGCATTTGGTTCTTCCATGCAAAGCGAAACCCGCCCCTCGCACCAAAGGCGCAAGAGGCGGGTTTCTGGAATAATCACGATCAGACGTCGGCGGCAACCCGCGCAGATACGATCGAGTCCGGATCCTTTACCGGCTCGCCGCGCTTGATCTGGTCGACGAATTCCATACCGGAGATCACCTGGCCCCAGACGGAATACTGCTTGTTGAGCCAAGGAGCGTCGGCAAAACAGATGAAGAACTGCGAATTGGCGGAGTTCGGGTTCTGTGAACGCGCCATGGAGCAGGTGCCGCGAATATGCGACGTGGCGGAGAACTCGGCCTTCAGATCGGGCTTGGAGGAGCCGCCCATGCCGGCACGGCCTGGGTTGAAGGTTTCACTGCCCTGCTTGCCGAACTGCACGTCGCCGGTCTGGGCCATGAAGCCGTCGATGACGCGATGGAAGACGACGCCGTCATAGGCCTTCTCGCGCGCCAGCTCCTTGATGCGGGCGACATGTTCGGGAGCGACCTGCGGCAGAAGCTGAATGACAACCTGGCCCTTGGTGGTTTCCAGGATGAGGGTGTTTTCCGGGTCCTTGATCTCAGCCATGTTCGTTTCCTTGTTCTCTCTAGTTTGGTTACGCATGCATCCTGGGTGGCCGACGCCGTTCAGGATCATGCCGTGAAATCACTTCTTGGTGACAGTGACCTTGATCATCTTGTCAGGGCTGCTCACTTCGCCGTTTTGGCCTTCGCCGCGCTTGATCTTGTCGACGAATTCCATGCCCGAAACGACCTTGCCGACGACAGTGTACTGGCCGTTCAGGAAATCGCCATTGGCGAACATGATGAAGAACTGCGAGTTGGCGGAGTTCGGGTCCTGGGCGCGCGCCATGCCGACGGTGCCGCGCTGGAACGGAACCTTGGAGAATTCGGCAGGAAGGTTCGGCAGATCTGAACCACCGGTGCCGGCCTTGCGCGGATCGTAGCCCTTCGCCGCATTGCCGTACTGAACATCGCCCGTCTGGGCCATGAAGCCGTCGATGACGCGATGGAAGACGACGTTGTCGTATGCACCCTTCTTTGCCAGCGCTTCAATCTGCGCGACATGCTTCGGAGCGACCTCCGGCATCAACTGGATGACCACCGGTCCGTCCTTGAGCTGGATGGTCAGGAGATCTGCGGCTGTGGCCGAGAACGCGCTGCCTACGAAAGCGGCCAGGCTCAGGAATCCTGCCAATGCAATATGAAAGAGTTTCATGGATGCTCCATTCGGGATTGGATTTCGGCTCAGCTGTTGCCGCCGGCCATATTTTTGAGTTTGGCAGTCAGGGCTTCCAGCACCGCCGACGGCACGAAGGCGCTGACATCGCCGCCCATGGATGCGATCTGCCGCACCAATGTGGCGGTTATGGGCCGCGAGGCCGTGCCGGCCGGCAGAAACAGCGTCTGAATGTCCGGCGCCATCTGCCTGTTCATGCCGGCCATCTGCATTTCATAATCGAGGTCGGTGCCATCGCGCAGGCCGCGCACAAGCAAGGTCGCGCCATGGGTGCGGGCGGCATCGACGACCAGATTGTCGAAAGCGACGACGGAAATATCACCCACCTTTTGCGGCAGGGCTTCGCCGAGTGATCGCCGGATCAGCTCCGCCCGCTCCTCGAAGGAAAAAAGCGGCTTCTTGCCTGGATGAATGCCGATCCCGACGATCACCTTCGAGGCGACATTCAACGCCTGCACGAGGACATCCAAATGTCCGTTGGTCATCGGATCGAAAGATCCGGGATAGAAGGCTGTCGTCATATCAAGCCGGCTCGTTGTTTCGACGCCTTTTGTCACGGATGACGCCGCATCGCAAGTCATTTGCAACCCAAGGACCACTGCTGAACAGCAGATGAATGCAGCATTCAAGCCCGTTTCAGCTCGGCAATGATTTACTGGAATCAACATCGAAACGGGCCTGGATCAACAGCCCGCCGGTCTCCGCTGCAGGGAAATCATGCCATGCTCGTCTTCATTATCGCAGGCGCCATCATCAGTTCATTTTTCGTCGAGTACCTCGTTCATCTTTTCGCCGACAATTATGAAATCGAATGGGACTTTGCCTCAGAAAACGGCAAGGACATCGATTTTGCCCAAGAAATCGCCACTGCCATGCGCAAAACGCATCGCGAATCTGAACGCCAGATGAACAAGGCATTCAAAGTCGCTTCAGGCATGCATTGCTAGATACCTCTCAACATCGGCGGAACCATTTGCAAACCGCCGCGTTTCAACTTCGAAACTCAGACTGCATATTGCGGCAAGAAGGAAAATGAGCATGTCCCACAAGATCACCCTTATTAACGTTGTTTGGATGGCCATGATTTCGGGAATGCTCGCAGCAACCGTTGCGCTTTACGACCAGAAACCCGACCAGTCGAAGATCTACGGTCCCTTTGCTTCGGCTCGTCCCTTCGTTGCCTCGAGCCAGTACTAAGGGATCTGAACGCTAGTCCCACCAAAGGAGGGAGCGATCATGTTCACAATTTTGACGCTGCTTACACTTTTCATCAGCATCATGTTTGTCGTGTCAGTCGCAACCACCATTTCGGCGCTCCATCGCGAAAGCGAAGAGAGCAAGAGACTGCATAAGCGTCATAAGACGCTCTGATCTCCGCGTACCGGGCATCTCCCCCCGCCATATGCTCGGATGGACACCGAACCGGACGCTCCCCGCCAGCGTCCGGTTTTTTTATTGCGTAATTTCAATCGATTGCCATGACCGCCTAATTTCGCGACATCGAAAGCAGCTATCGCTATACTGCGATCCAGCTTCATTTTGGGGAGCGATAATGCGCATTGTTCTGACCGGCAGTTCGGGGCGGCTCGGCCGCGCCATCTTCAATATATTGGCGGTGCATCATTCGGTTGTCGGAATCGATCGCTCACCATTTTCGACAACACGTCTTGTCGGAGATTTCACCGATCCGGCGCTGCTGCGCAAGGCACTCAAAGACAGCGATGCGATCATCCATTGCGCCGCCCTTCATGCCCCTCATGTCGGAACGGTTTCCGACGATGAATTCCGCCGCGTCAATGTGGAGGGAACACGCCTATTGGCGGAGGCGGCTCTGTCTGCCGGCGTGAGCAGGCTTATATTCACCAGCACCACAGCCCTTTATAGCCATGCAGTCGTTCCGGACCGCTGCATATGGATCGATGAAGACACTGTTCCGCAACCCAAAAGCATCTATCATCGCACGAAGCTGGAGGCCGAGCGGCTGCTGGAGGACATGGCCGGATCAGATTTGCAGCTACGCGTTTTGCGCATGTCTCGCAGTTTTCCGGAGCCTGCTAATGTCATGGCCGCCTACCGATTGCATCGCGGCATCGACATAAGGGACGTTGCCGATGCCCATGCGGCCGCCTTGATCAATGGCGGCGATCACTTTCAACGGCATATCATCTCTGCGGGAACGCTATTCAAACCGGAGGATTGCGAGTCCTTGGCGATCGATGCCGCTTCCGTCATCCGGTTACGCGCGCCCGGTCTCGCTGCGAAATTTGCACAACGAAACTGGCCTCTGCCACAAAGGATCGATCGCATCTACGCGTCGAAATCCGCGGGCTCCTCTCTCGGGTGGCATTTCCGCTTCGGTTATGACGAAATTTTCGCGCAGCTGGATCGGACAAGCCTCGAGGTTTTGCCGCCCCTTTCCCGAAGCAATAGCCAATCGGAATAGAACCATGGCCACGCGACGGCGAAGTCCGAGCTAAGCCGCAAAAGCAATCGCATGAGCCTGTTGTCAAGCTCATGCGATTGAAACTGTTCGATTTTCGAGCGGATCACCGGTCAGCTACGGGCTTGTCCCATAGGTGCAGCGAAATTCATTCTTCGCTGCCCCCTTCGCCGGTATCTCCAGCCTCACCAGCAACGGCATCACCTTCTGCAGCCGAGGCATCGTCCTCGTCGCTTTCCGGTTCGCTGATGCGCTCGACCGACACGACCTTCTCATCCTTCGCAGTGGAGAAAATGGTGACGCCCTTGGTGGCGCGGCTGGCGATACGGATACCGCCAACGGGGACGCGGATCAGCTGACCGCCATCCGAGACGAGCATGATCTGATCGCCGTCCTCGACCGGGAAAGCGGCAACAAGCTCGCCGATCTCGCCCGTCTTCGATGTGTCGGTGGCACGGATGCCCTTGCCGCCGCGGCCGGAGATACGGAAATCGTAAGAGGACGAACGTTTGCCGAAACCCTTTTCCGACACCGTCAGAACGAATTGCTCGAGAGCCTTGAGCTCTTCATAGCGCTCGTCGCTGAGCTGCCCCTCTTCGGTGACTTCTTCGCCGACCAGCGCGATTTCCTCGTCCTCGCCGGTCGCCGAGCGACGCTCGCTGACGGAGCGCTTGAGGTAGGCGGCACGCTCCCAGGGCTCGGCATCGACGTGGCGGACGATGGTCATCGAGATGATACGGTCGCCGGATGCAAGTGTGATGCCGCGCACGCCGATCGAATTGCGGCCGGCAAAGACACGCACATCCGAGACCGAGAAGCGGATGCACTGGCCGAGCGCCGTCGTCATCAGCACGTCGTCATGCTCAGTACAGGTCTCGACGGAGAGGATTTCATCGCCTTCCTCTTCGAGCTTCATGGCAATCTTGCCGTTGCGGTTCACCTGCACGAAATCCGACAGCTTGTTGCGGCGCACGGTTCCGCGCGTCGTCGTGAACATGACGTCGAGATCATCCCAGCTGTCCTCATCCTCGGGCAGAGGCATGATCGTGGTGATCCGTTCGCCGGGCTCCAGCGGCAGCATGTTGATCAGCGCCTTGCCGCGCGAAGTCGGCGTGCCGATCGGCAACCGCCATACCTTTTCCTTGTAGACGATACCGCGGGACGAGAAGAACAGAACCGGCGTATGCGTATTGAGAACAAATAGCCGGGTAACAAAATCCTCGTCGCGGGTGGTCATGCCGGAGCGGCCCTTGCCGCCGCGACGCTGCGCACGATAAGTCGTCAGCGGCACGCGCTTGATGTAGCCGAGATGAGAAACGGTGACGACCATGTCCTCGCGAGCAATCAGATCCTCGTCGTCCATCTCGAGACCGCCATCGACGATCTCGGTGCGGCGCGGCGTTCCGAACTCGTCGCGAACGGCGGCAAGCTCTTCTTTTACAATAGTTTGGATGCGGGCGCGCGACGAGAGAATATCGAGATAGTCCTTGATCTCGACGCCGATCTGATTGAGTTCTTCGTCGATTTCATCACGGCCAAGAGCGGTCAGGCGGGCCAGGCGCAGTTCGAGGATGGCGCGGGCTTGCTCTTCCGAAAGGTTGTAGGTTCCGTCCTCGTTGATGCGGTGGCGAGGGTCGTCAATTAGCCGGATAAGCGATTCGACGTCCGCCGCATTCCAGCGTCGAGTCATCAGCTCTTCGCGGGCCGATTGCGGATCTGGCGCCTGGCGGATAACGCGGATGACTTCGTCGATATTGGCAACGGCAATCGCCAGACCGACCAAGACGTGGGCGCGATCTCGCGCCTTGCGAAGCAGGTACTTGGTGCGGCGGCTGATGACTTCCTCGCGGAACGCCACGAAAGCCCGCAGCATGTCCATCAGGTTCATCTGTTCCGGCTTGCCGCCGTTCAGCGCCACCATGTTGCAGCCGAAGGAGGTCTGCAGAGGCGTATAGCGATAAAGCTGGTTCAGGATGACATCGGCATTGGCATCGCGCTTCAGTTCGACGACGACGCGATAGCCCTGACGGTCGGATTCGTCGCGAAGGTCCGAGATGCCTTCGATGCGCTTCTCGCGCACGAGCTCGGCCATCTTCTCGATCATCGACGCCTTGTTCACCTGATAGGGGATCTCGGTGATGATGATCTGTTCGCGATCGCCGCGCATGGGTTCGATGGTCGCAACACCACGCATGACGACGGAGCCGCGGCCCGTCTCATAGGCGGAACGGATGCCGGCACGACCAAGAATCTTCGCACCCGTCGGGAAATCCGGTCCGGGGATGATCTGCATCATCTCGGGCAGTTCGATGGCGGGATTGTCGATCAGCGCGATACAGCCGTCGATCACTTCCGAGAGGTTGTGCGGCGGAATATTCGTCGCCATGCCGACGGCGATACCGCCGGAGCCGTTGACGAGCAGGTTCGGGAAGCGCGCGGGCAGGACCTTCGGCTCTTCCGTCGTCGCGTCGTAGTTTTCCTGGAAATCGACCGTTTCCTTGTCGATATCTTCGAGAAGCTCGTGAGCGACCTTCGTCAGGCGGGATTCCGTGTAGCGCATCGCCGCCGGCGGGTCGCCGTCGATCGAGCCGAAATTGCCCTGCCCGTCGATGAGCGGCACGCGCATCGACCAGTCCTGCGCCATGCGGACCAAGGCGTCATAGATCGAGGCGTCGCCGTGCGGATGATAGCTACCCATGACATCTGCGACGGGGCGCGCCGACTTCACATATTTGCGGTTCCAGTGATAGCCGCTCTGATGCGCCGCATAGAGGATGCGCCGATGAACTGGCTTCAAACCATCGCGAACGTCGGGAAGCGCGCGGCTGACGATCACGCTCATGGCGTAATCGAGATACGACCGCTGCATTTCCTCCATGATGGAAATCGGCTCGATGCCTGGCGGGAGCTTCCCGCCGCCGGGTGGTGTTTGCTCAGTCAAAACAGATCACGATCTCTTTTAGAATCACTGCGAAATTTATAGCGGAAAGGCCCGGTGAGCGCCAATTTGGGCCAATGTTTTTGAACAGACTTTTGCCTGTATAAGCCACGAAATCGAACATTTCCGTGGCGCAACCCGGCAATAGCGGAGCACAGCTCTTTGCGAAAGCCCATTCCTCGCATAACAATGCGCGATAACAACGACAAAACAAGCTTCGGGGACTATATGGCGAGCGCGGATACGCTAATCAATGCCTTCACGACTCTGCTTGTGACTGTCGATCCGCCGGGGCTCGCGCCGCTCTTCATCGGGCTCACGGCCGGCATGAATCGCGCCGAGCGCAAGCAGGTGGCGCTGCGTGGCTCGCTGATCGCCTTCTTTATCCTGGCAGCCTTTGCGTTGTTCGGAGCAAGCGTGCTTGGCGTTCTCGGCATTTCGATCGGCGCCTTCCGCATCGCCGGCGGGCTGCTGCTATTCTGGATCGCTTTCGAAATGGTGTTCGAGCGGCGGCAGGACAGGAAGGAGAAGACGACGGAAGTCGCAATCACCCAGGATCATATCCGCAACATCGCGGTCTTTCCATTAGCCTTGCCACTGATCGCCGGTCCCGGTGCAATCTCGGCCACAATCCTCTTGGCAGGATCGCTTCAGACGACACTCGACCGAGCGCAACTCATCGGCGTGATCGCCGTCAACCTCGCCCTGGTCTTTGCGGCCCTTGCCATTTCCGACAGGCTCGACCGCATGCTCGGCGCAACCGGCCGCGCCATCCTGACCCGCCTGCTCGGGGTCATCCTTGCGGCGCTTGCAGCACAATTCGTCGTGGACGGGGCAAAAGCGGCGCTCACGCTTTCATAAATGGACCTGTTCACAGAAAACCCGCCGACGCGGCGGGTTTTCAAGATTTGGCTGTGTACGCCCATCTCAAAACGGGATGTCATCATCCAGATCGCGCGAGAAATTGCCGCCGCCGCCTTGGCTGCTGCTACCACGATTGCCGCTGCCGCCGCGTGAAGAGCCCTGTGAAGACGACTGGCCGTAATCATCGCCACCGTAATCGCCGCCGCCATAACCGCCACCGAACTCACCGCCGCCGCGGCCACTACGGCTGCCACCTTCGAGGGAACCGCCGCCTTCTCCGCGGCCGTCAAGCATCGTCAGCGTTGAATTGAAGCCCTGCAACACCACTTCGGTCGAATAGCGATCCTGACCGTTCTGGTCCTGCCACTTGCGGGTCTGCAGCGCACCTTCGATGTAAACCTTGGCACCCTTCTTCAGATACTGCTCGGCGACCTTGCAGAGGCCTTCATTGAAGATAACGACGCGATGCCATTCGGTCTTTTCCTTGCGCTCGCCGGAATTGCGGTCCCGCCAGGTTTCCGAGGTGGCAATGTTGAGGTTGGCGATCGGACGGCCGTCTTGCGTGCGGCGGATTTCCGGGTCCGCCCCCAGATTTCCAACCAGAATTACCTTGTTCACACTACCAGCCATGATACCACCCTGCTTGCCGCCCATCGACGGCCTTGAAACTCTATCGGTGCACCTTAACCCATAGGGGGCGTCGGGTGCTATTTATGCGGCCTTCCCAGCTCCGTTCATCCACAAAGAAATCGCCGCGATAATTTTGTTCTTTCTTTGTTCTAATTTATCCTTATGATGATGTCAACGGAATCGAAAACCGGCTCCACCCCTTCATTTCAGCCTCGACTCGCGGGCTGACATCACTAAATAAAGGCAGACTCCAAAGGACCTGCATACGACGATGAGCGAACTGAAGACTATTTCGATACGTGGTGCGCGCGAGCACAATCTCAAGGGCATCGATCTTGACCTGCCACGCAACAAGCTGATCGTCATGACCGGCCTCTCAGGCTCGGGCAAATCGTCGCTCGCCTTCGACACGATCTATGCCGAGGGGCAGCGACGCTATGTCGAAAGCCTTTCGGCCTATGCGCGCCAGTTCCTCGAAATGATGCAGAAGCCGGATGTCGACCAGATCGACGGTCTCTCGCCGGCCATTTCGATCGAGCAGAAGACGACATCGCGCAATCCGCGCTCGACGGTCGGCACGGTCACCGAGATCTATGACTATATGCGCCTGCTGTTTGCCCGCGTCGGCGTTCCCTATTCGCCCGTGACTGGCCTGCCGATCGAGAGCCAGACGGTCAGCCAGATGGTCGACCGCGTGCTCGCCTATGAGGAAGGCACGAGGCTCTATATTCTCGCACCACTCGTGCGCGGGCGTAAGGGCGAATACAAGAAGGAATTGGCGGAGCTCATGAAAAAGGGCTTCCAGCGCGTCAAGGTCGACGGCCAGTTCTACGAGATCGCCGATGTGCCGGCGCTCGACAAGAAATACAAGCACGACATCGACATCGTCGTCGACCGTATCGTCGTCCGCCCCGACATGGCGGCTCGCCTTGCGGACAGTTTCGAGACATCGCTGCGGCTCGCAGACGGACTTGCGGTTGCAGAATTCGCCGACAAGCCATTGCCGCCGGAGGAAACCGCTGCCGGCGGTTCGGCCAACAAGTCGCTGAACGAGACGCATGAACGCGTGCTCTTCTCTGAGAAATTCGCCTGCCCGGTATCCGGCTTCACCATTCCGGAAATCGAACCGCGCCTGTTCTCATTCAACAATCCCTTCGGCGCCTGTCCGTCCTGCGACGGTCTCGGCTCGCAGCAGAAGATCGATCCGGACCTGATCGTGCCGGAGCCGGAACGCACGCTGCGCGACGGCGCGATCGCGCCTTGGGCCAAATCGACATCGCCCTATTACAATCAGACGCTGGAAGCGCTCGGCAAACATTACGGCTTCAAGCTCGGCAACCGCTGGAACGAGCTGTCCGACAAGGCCAAGGATGTCATCCTGAACGGCACCGAAGACAAGATCGAATTCCATTATGCCGACGGCGCGCGCTCCTACACCACGCACAAGAATTTCGAAGGCATCGTGCCGAACCTCGAGCGCCGCTGGAAGGAAACGGATTCAGCCTGGGCGCGCGAAGAGATCGAGCGCTTCATGTCGGCGGCGCCCTGCCCGGCCTGCAACGGCTACCGCCTGAAGCCGGAAGCCCTGGCGGTCAAGATCGACAAGCTGCACATCAGCCAGGTCGCGGAAATGTCCATCCGCGTTGCCCGGGACTGGTTCAACGCGCTGCCGGGCACGTTCACCGACAAGCAGAACGAAATCGCGGTTCGTATCCTCAAGGAAATCCGCGATCGCCTGCGCTTCCTCAACGATGTCGGCCTCGAATATCTGAGCCTGTCGCGCAATTCGGGCACGCTGTCCGGCGGCGAGAGCCAGCGCATACGGCTAGCGTCACAGATCGGATCGGGTCTGACGGGCGTTCTCTACGTGCTTGACGAGCCGTCGATCGGCCTGCATCAGCGCGACAATGCCCGCCTGCTGGAGACGCTGAAGCACCTGCGCGATATCGGCAACACCGTCATTGTCGTCGAACACGACGAGGATGCGATCCTGACGGCCGATGACGTGGTCGATATCGGCCCGGCGGCCGGGGTGCATGGCGGCCAGGTGGTGGCGCATGGCACACCGCAGGATATCATGGCAAACCCGAAGTCGCTGACCGGTAAATATCTCTCCGGCGAACTCGGCGTGCCGGTCCCGGACGAGCGCCGCAAGCCCAAGAAGGGCAAGGAAATCAAGGTCGTCGGCGCAAGGGGCAACAACCTCAAGAACGTCACGGCGTCCATTCCGCTCGGCGTATTCACTGCCGTCACCGGTGTATCGGGCGGCGGCAAGTCCACCTTCCTGATCGAGACATTGTATAAGTCGGCCGCGCGTCGCGTCATGGGCGCCCGTGAAATTCCCGCCGATCACGACCGCATCGACGGTTTCGAGCATATCGACAAGGTGATCGATATCGACCAGTCGCCGATCGGCCGCACGCCGCGCTCGAACCCGGCGACCTACACCGGCGCCTTCACCCCGATCCGCGACTGGTTTGCCGGCCTGCCGGAAGCCAAGGCGCGCGGCTATCAGCCAGGCCGTTTCTCCTTCAACGTCAAGGGCGGCCGCTGCGAAGCGTGCCAAGGCGATGGCGTCATCAAGATCGAGATGCATTTCCTGCCCGACGTCTACGTCACCTGCGACGTCTGCCACGGCAAGCGCTATAACCGCGAAACGCTCGATGTGACGTTCAAGAGCAAGTCGATTGCCGACGTGCTCGACATGACGGTGGAAGAAGGCGTCGATTTCTTTGCGGCGGTTCCCGCCGTGCGCGACAAGCTGCAGAGCCTGAAGGATGTCGGCCTCGGCTATATCAAAGTGGGACAGCAGGCCAATACGCTTTCGGGTGGCGAGGCGCAGCGCGTCAAGCTGGCCAAGGAACTATCGAAGCGATCGACGGGCCGCACGCTCTACATTCTCGACGAACCCACAACCGGGCTGCACTTCCATGACGTCGCCAAGCTTCTGGAAATGCTGCATGAACTGGTCAATCAAGGCAATTCTGTCGTCGTCATCGAGCACAATCTCGAAGTCATCAAGACCGCCGACTGGATCCTCGATTTCGGTCCCGAAGGCGGCGATGGCGGCGGCGAGATCGTTGCCGTGGGAACACCGGAGGCGATCGTCAAGGAGAAGCGCTCCTATACGGGGCAATTCCTGAGGGAGCTGCTGGAACGACGGCCGATGAAGAAGGTTGTGGCCGCGGAGTAAGATTCACTCGGACAAACGTCCAAGGAGGAGAGAATGACCAAAGCGGGCGAGATCCGCACAGGCATTGGCGGCTGGACTTTTGAGCCTTGGCGCGGGACTTTCTATCCCGACACGCTGAAGCAGAAGGACGAACTCCATTACGCCAGCAGAAAGCTGAGAGTAATCGAGGTCAACGGCACCTATTACAGCACGCAGAAGCCCGAGGTCTTCGCCAAATGGGCCGCTGACGTTCCCGATGGTTTCATTTTTTCCCTGAAAGCCACCCGCTTCGTCACCAACCGCCGGGTTCTGTCCGAAGCCGGTGAATCGATGCAGAAGTTCCTGGAGTCCGGCATCAGCGAGCTCGGCGATCATCTCGGACCTTTGCTGTGGCAATTCGCGCCGACGAAGAAATTCGATCCGGATGATTTCGAGGCTTTCCTGAAGCTGCTGCCGGCCAAGCAGGATGGCCTCGCACTGCGGCATGTCGTCGAGGTCCGGCACGATTCCTTCAAGGTGCCGGAGTTCGTCGCACTGCTCGAGAGATACAATGTGGCGCCGGTCTGTGCCGAGCATTTCGAATATCCGATGATCGCCGATGTGACGGCCGATTTCGTCTATGCCCGACTTCAGAAAGGGTCGGACGATATCAAGACCTGCTATCCGCCAAAGGATCTCAGAGCTTGGGCGGATCGCCTGAAAACATGGGCGGAAGGCAAGGTACCGGATGATCTGCCGCTGATCGATGCGAAGCGCAAGGTCAAGACCGAGCCGCGCGATGTCTTTGCCTTCATAATCCACGAGGGCAAGGTGAATGCGCCTCCCGGTGCGATTGCATTACAGGAAGAAGTTGCCAAATAGCGCTATGCGAACAGTGCTATAGCGGCTTGACGGCTTCCACGAGATCTTCGGCCGTCAGCCCTTTGCCCGCATGCTGGCCGGCAAGCCCATGCAGCCAGACGCCGGCGGCGGCAGCCTCGAAGGCCGGAGCCCCCTGCGCCATAAGACCGCCGACAATACCGGCGAGGACATCGCCGGAGCCGGCAGTTGCCAGCCAGGGCGGCGCATTCGCATTTATCAAAGCCCTGCCGTCCGGGGCGGCGATTACGCTGTCGGCGCCCTTGCAGATGATGGCGGCATGGGCTCTCTTTGCCGCCGCTCTTGCCTTGTCGATCTTGCTCAACCTCTCATCGGCGGCGATATCGGGAAAAAGACGGCCAAACTCCCCCTCGTGCGGTGTCAGAACCAGCCGCGTCCGCCCCTCGGCAAAGGCATCGAACAAACGCTGTGGATCATCGCGGAATGAGGTGATGCCATCCGCATCCAACACCAGATGGCGGTCCGCAAGCGCAAGACAGAATTGCCGCGCCTTGTCGCCGGCGCCGAAACCCGGCCCGAGAACGAAGGTCGAGAGACGTTGATCGGCAAGCCATTCCCGGAGCGAGGCTTCGCCGTCGATCGGATGCAGCATGATTGCGGTCAGCAACCCTGCATTGACGTCCAGCGCCTCCGGCGGAGAGGCGATGGTGACGAGCCCTGCCCCTGCCTTCAGGCCCGCCATGGCCGACATGCGTGCGGCACCCGTCGCGTTCGGGCCGCCTGAAAAGACGACGAGATGGCCGCGCTTGTATTTGTGCGCATCGGCGCCCGCCGACGGTATTTTCGGCTGCCACTGCTCGGGCGTGTTTTCAGCGATCAATCCGCCGGCGTGGGCGCGGACGATACGGCCGGGAATACCGATGTCGAAGACCTCAAGTTCCCCGCACAGCTCACGGCCGGGAAGAAGAAGGTGACCCGGCTTGCGCGTCATGAAGGTCACCGTGCGCTCGGCATGGAAAGCCGCACGCAGTACCTTCCCGCTGCGCCCATCGAGACCGGATGGCAGATCAACAGCAATTACCGGAATGCCCGCCTCGGCGACCCGGGCGATGACGGTGGCCACTTCGTCGGGAACCGGGCGGGAAAGGCCCGCACCGAAGATGGCATCGATGACGACATCTCCGGCGTGCGGAGCATAACCGGCAATCCCTGCGCCACGTATGGGACAATCGGCAAAGGCTCGGGCGGCATCGCCTCTGAGCCGCTGCGGATCACCGAGGCGGAAGAGCTGCACGTCTGCTCCGGCCTGCTGCAATGCGCGAGCCGCAACATAACCGTCTCCGCCATTATTGCCCGGCCCACAAAGAACGATGTAGCGGAGCGCCTCGGGGAAAGTTCTGAGCGCTGCTGCGGCAACGGCCTGACCCGCTTTTTCCATCAGTCCATAGGAATCGATGCCGGACGCGGCAGCGTCGCTATCAACGGCGGCCATTTCGTCCGGAGTGAGGAGCAGGTCGGCGAGCGGCAACATCATGCAAGCATTATAGATGCGAAATCTGCCTTAAAAACAACCGTTATTCCGGTACCAGAATTGACTTATATGTGTGCATTTGCATGATAATTAATCAATAGCATTCAAGGACTTGCCAGAGCACAAACGTGTTGCGCGCGGCACTTTTTTACGAAATTTTGCTTATCCAACGCATTTGCGCGCGAAATCGCTTCCATTTTCCCGAAAAATCCTCATCAATTCATCGTCTCGGTGTCAATTCGCCGGGATTTTTTACAGCGGAGCATCCTCAACTGGCATGATACGTGCATTATGTTGGCCGAGCGGGGAGTATTCCTGCTGTAACAGGAGAAGCGGAGAGACATTTTCTCATGAAAAAGATCGAAGCGATCATTAAGCCCTTCAAGCTCGACGAAGTGAAGGAAGCCCTTCAGGAAGTCGGTCTGCAGGGCATCACCGTCACGGAAGCGAAGGGCTTCGGTCGTCAGAAGGGCCACACGGAACTTTATCGTGGCGCGGAATACGTCGTCGACTTCCTGCCGAAGGTGAAGGTCGAAGTTGTACTGGCGGACGAAAATGCGGAGGCGGTGATCGAGGCCATCCGCAAGGCCGCGCAAACAGGCCGTATCGGCGACGGAAAGATTTTCGTTTCCAACGTGGAAGAAGTCATTCGAATCCGCACCGGCGAAACGGGCATCGACGCCATCTAATCCGCCCGGCCCTTCTCGGCCGAGGCTCGTTTAATCGTCATCTAAGTCAAGGGAAGCAATTTAATGACGACCGCAAGCGAAATTTTGAAGCAAATCAAGGACAACGACGTCAAGTTCGTTGATCTGCGCTTCACCGACCCGAAAGGCAAGCTGCAGCACGTCACGATGGACGTGGTCTGCGTCGATGAAGACATGTTCGCCGATGGCGTCATGTTCGACGGCTCCTCGATTGCGGGTTGGAAGGCCATCAACGAATCCGACATGGTGCTGATGCCCGATCCGGATACGGTGCATATGGATCCGTTCTTCGCGCAGTCCACGATGGTCATCCTCTGCGATATTCTCGACCCGGTCTCCGGCGAAGCCTATAACCGCGATCCCCGCGGCACCGCCAAGAAGGCCGAAGCTTATCTCAAGGCCTCCGGCATCGGCGATACCGCCTTCTTCGGCCCGGAAGCCGAATTCTTCGTCTTCGACGACGTCAAGTACAAGGCCGATCCCTACAATACCGGCTTCAAGCTCGACTCCAGCGAACTTCCGTCCAACGACGACACCGACTATGAGACCGGCAACCTCGGCCATCGTCCGCGCGTCAAGGGCGGCTACTTCCCTGTTCCGCCGATCGACAGCTGCCAGGACATGCGCTCGGAAATGCTGACGGTTCTCGCCGAAATGGGCGTCGTCGTCGAAAAGCATCACCACGAAGTCGCAGCCGCCCAGCACGAACTCGGCATCAAGTTCGAGACGCTGGTCCGTAGTGCCGACGGCATGCAGATCTACAAGTACGTGGTGCATCAGGTCGCCAACGCCTATGGCAAGACGGCAACCTTCATGCCGAAGCCGATCTTCGGCGACAACGGCTCGGGCATGCACGTTCACCAGTCGATCTGGAAGGGCGGCAAGCCGACCTTCGCCGGCGACGAATATGCAGGCCTCTCCGAAACCTGCCTCTACTACATCGGCGGCATCATCAAGCACGCCAAGGCAATCAACGCCTTCACCAACCCGTCGACGAATTCGTACAAGCGTCTCGTCCCGGGTTACGAAGCGCCGGTCCTGCTCGCCTATTCCGCTCGCAATCGCTCCGCTTCCTGCCGTATTCCGTTCGGCTCGAACCCGAAGGCAAAGCGCGTCGAAGTCCGCTTCCCTGACCCGACCGCCAACCCCTATCTCGGTTTCGCCGCCATGCTGATGGCTGGCCTCGACGGCATCAAGAACAAGATTCATCCGGGCAAGGCCATGGACAAGGATCTGTACGACCTGCCGCCGAAGGAACTGAAGAAGATCCCGACCGTCTGCGGTTCGTTGCGCGAAGCTCTGGAAAGCCTGGACAAGGACCGCAAGTTCCTGACCGCCGGCGGCGTCTTCGACGACGACCAGATCGATGCCTTCATCGAACTGAAGATGCAGGAG
This sequence comes from Hyphomicrobiales bacterium, assembly GCA_900468625.1. GTDB lineage: Bacteria > Pseudomonadota > Alphaproteobacteria > Rhizobiales > Rhizobiaceae > Rhizobium. The sequence continues at coordinate 116,879 of UBUL01000026.1, read as the reverse complement.
GTCATGCGCTTCGAAATGACCCCGCATCCAGTCGAATACGACATGTACTATTCGGCCTGATATCCGATACGAAAGCCCCGGCCTGCCGGGGCTTTCTTCATGATGGGAAAGCCGGTGGCAGGTGCCCAACGGAATGGAATTTTCACATCGGGCGACGGCTGGGCATTCGAGACAGGGCCGGACAGAATGTGACAGTTCGATGAAGGAACGGGGGCAAAATCCTTGATATCAGTGGTGAAAGTCACCACATGATTAGCTGAAAGGAAGTCGTGCCATGAAACAACGCAACGCAAAATTCAATATTGGCGACGTGGTTCGACACCGGATGTTCCCCTTCCGCGGTGTCATCTTCGATGTCGATCCGGAGTTCGCAAATACCGAAGAATGGTGGAATTCCATTCCGGCCGAAGTACGGCCCGATAAGGATCAACCCTTCTATCACCTTCTCGCCGAAAATGACGAGACGGAATATGTCGCATACGTATCGGAACAGAATCTCGTGAACGATGAGAGCGGTGTTCCCTTGCGCAATCCGCAGATTACTCAGATCTTCGACCGTGCCCCGACGGGACAGCTCAAGCCCAAGATGAGCTTCGCCCACTAAGCACCATCAAAGCAACAGTTTCCGAAGGGAAGGCGCCCCAACGCCTTCCCTTCTTGCTTGAACGGCATCTGACCCTGCAGCTGCAACAGTTGCAAGGAAAAAGCCCGGATCGCTCCGGGCTTTTTCCTTGATGAAATGGAATCAGCCAGCTTACTGCTGCTTGGCGGCCTTCTGGGCGTCTTCCAGCTTCTTGCGGGCTTCCTCGGCCTTCTTCTGCATGCTGTCCTGCAGGCTCTTCTGGCTTTCGGCAAGCTTGCTGTCGGAGATTGCCGGGCCATCATAGGCGGCGCCGAAGCCCGTCAGCGAGATCTTGATCGGGTTCGGAGCGCGGCGGAAGTTGACCGAGGTGAAGGTCACGTCGGTGCCCTTCTTCAGCGAAGCGATCATCGCATCCGTCAGGGGAACTTCGGCGGTGCACTTGTCCGGAAGGCAGACGGCGTAGTCGAGCTTCTGACCCTTGCCGCCATCGACCTGCATGGTGATGCCGGGCGGAATCAGGCGAGCCGTCGGAACGGAAATCTGCAGGATCTTGCGGTTGACCTTGCCATCGACGGAGATGAGGCCGACAGCCGTCACGAGCTGGCCGTTGTTTGCCATGATCAGGTTCTGCACGATGCAGATATCGGCATCATCCTGCTTGGCGCAGGTCTTGTACCAGCCCAGACGCGGCTGGTTGGGATCGCTGGCGCCGTCGGCAGGAGCTGCGTTGGACGCATCCTGAGCAAAGGCAGCAGCCGGCATGGCCGCACCGATCATGAGAGCCAGAGCAGAGAGACCTGCCCGCATTTTGTTGTCAGTCTTGAACATCATAGCGAAACCGCCTCCTGAAATCCGCTTCGGAACGACGGCGTGCCGTCCCATGCTATTCGGGTCAAACCGTCGTCCACCTGTCGAATGAATAAGGCAAATACATGACCCGAGAAACCCGGCACCCCTGTTACATCGCACTGGAACGGATATCCAGCTTTTCTTTGGCCTTTTCTGTCGACACCCAAGATTTCCGCGGCCGCGTGTTGAATTCGGCACGCTCATGATAAGGTCTGGCCGAATCGTACCCTTACCGGAAAGGATGCCATGCAAGCGCTCCGGATCGCTGTCTTCCTGTTCTTCGCAGCCTTGTGCAACGCCGCAGCGGCGCAACCGCTCTATGGTATCGCCATGCATGGAGATCCTGCACTGCCGGCGGACTTCAAGCATTTCCCTTACGTCAATCCGAATGTCAAAAAGGGCGGCCATATCAATTATGGCGTCGTCGGTACCTTCGACAATCTCAATCCCTTCATTCTGAAGAGCATGCGCACAACGGCGCGCGGCATGTGGGACCCGGAATACGGCAATCTCGTCTACGAATCGCTGATGCAACGATCGAGCGACGAGCCCTTCACCCTTTACGGATTGCTGGCGCAGACGGTCGAATGGGACGACAATCGCAGCTTTATCCAGTTCAACCTCGATCCGAAGGCCAGATGGTCGGACGGGCAGCCGGTGACACCGGACGATGTAATCTTTACCTTCCAGCTTCTGCGCGAAAAAGGTCGCCCCAACCTTTCATCTCCGTTGAAAGGAGTCGCCAAGATGGAGAAGGTCGGCGAGCGTAGCGTGTTGATCCACTTCAACGAGGCAGCGAACCGCGAAACACCGCTGATCATTGCCATGCTGCCGATCCTGCCGAAGCACGTCATCGATGCGGATAATTTCGAGCGCACAACACTCGCCATTCCCGTCGGCTCCGGGCCTTACAAGATCAAGAGCATCGATCCAGGCCAGCGCATCATCTATCAGCGGGATCCCGACTATTGGGGAAAGGATATTCCCACGAAAGTCGGCGTCGATAACTACGACGAGATATCCGTTACCTATTTCCTGCAGGAGACCACGCTGTTCGAATCGTTCAAGAAGGGCGATATCGACGTCTATCCCGACGGCAGCCCCAGCCACTGGCAGGAAGCGTATAATTTCCCAGCCGTCAGCTCCGGCGCCGTAGTCAAGGAGGCGTTTATGCCGAAAACGCCGAGCGGCATGCTGGGTTTCGTTTTTAACACGCGCCGACCGATTTTCGCCGACAAGAATGTACGCAAGGGTTTGACCCTCGCCTTCGATTTCGAATGGTTCAACCGCAGCCTTGCCTCCAATGCCTATACACGCACCGAAAGTTACTGGCAGAATTCCGACCTTTCCTCCTTCGGTGTGCCCGCAGATGCCAACGAACTCACCATGCTTGGCCCGATCAAGGACCATATCGACGCCGATGTGCTTGATGGCACCTACAAGCTGCCCGTCAGCGACGGCTCCGGCCGCGACCGCAAGATCCTGCGCAAGGCAGTCAACTTCCTCAAGCAGGGGGGCTACACGATCAAGGGCGAACGTATGGTCGACAGCGCCGGGCGGCAACTCAGCTTCGAGATCATGACACAGAATGCGGACCAGGAACGTATTGCAATTGCTTATCGCCGGTCGCTCGCGCTCCTCGGCATTGCCGTCACGATCCGCACTGTCGACGATTCGCAGTATCAGCTGCGGACGGGGAACTACGATTACGACATGATCTTGAAAGCCTATCCCTCCTCGCTATCTCCCGGCACGGAACAGCTTGGACGATGGGGATCGGCTGCGGCCAAGGCGGCAGGCAGTTTCAATTATGCCGGTGTCGCTGATCCTAATGTTGACGCTCTGATGGGACACTTCCTGACGGCCCATTCAGCTGAGGATTTCCGCGACGCAGTGCGCTCCTTCGACCGCATCTTGATATCTGGCTATTACATGGTGCCGCTCTATCATGTCGGTCAGCAATGGGCGGCGCGGCGCAGCCGCATCGATCATCCAAACGTTCTGCCGCTCTATGGCTATTACCTGCCGGCATGGTGGGACGCCTCGGTGCAATAGCGTCCCATGGTTCCCTTTCGGTAACCGGTTGAAGCCATCGGCACAAAGGCCTAGATGGAAGAGAACAGCCCGAAAACCGAAAGGACAGAACCATGGAACGCATCACGATCGACATCGTCTCCGACGTCGTCTGCCCATGGTGCTATCTCGGCAAGGCTCGTCTGGAACTGGCGATCGCCGAGGTGCAGGACGAAGTCGGCGTCGACCTCAACTGGCGGCCCTACCGTCTCAATCCGGACTATCCGCCCGAAGGCGTCGACCAGAAGAAGGCTCTCGAGCAGAAGCTCGGTGGCGCGGAACGTGTCGCGCAGGGGCACAAGATGCTGACCGATCTCGGCCGCGACGTGGGTATCAAATTCGATTTCGACGCCATCAAGATCGGCCCCAACACGCTCGACGCACACCGCCTCATCCACTGGGCCGTCACCGAAAGCCGCGAGAAGCAGGACAAGGTGGTGGATGCCCTGTTCAAGGCCAATTTCGAAGACGGCCGCAACGTCGGCGACCATGCGGTTCTGCTCGACATCGCGGAAAAGGCCGGGCTCGACCGCTCCGTCATATCAACTCTGCTCGCCTCCGACGCAGATCGCGATCTCATCGTCGGCGAAATCGACGCCGCCCAGAAGATCGGCGTCAACGGCGTGCCCTTCTTCATCTTCGACCAGCAATATGCCGTGAGCGGCGCGCAGACTCCGGATGTGCTTGCAAGCGCACTGCGGGATATCGCCAAGATGAAGGCGGAGGCGCGGGCCGGAATGAATTGAACGCGGCTCGGTGTTCCATATAGCTGAAAGGGCTTCCGCGACGCCGATCGCGGAATTCATCGAGCGATAACCGGCATCAGGCCTTAGCCAGCAATCCCGAAGCCATTGCTCGGAAGGCTTCTACCGCCTTGGGCAACACATCAGTCGGATTCTCGCTGGCGGCAACCCAGAGGGCTGCATTCAGCGCAGCGCCGGACAGGAGCCGGGCTGCCGCCTCGACATCCACCGGCTTGACGACCCCCTGCTCCAGAAGATTCAACACCGTCTGCCGGGTGCCGGCGAGACAGCTGTTCTGGCTGGGCCATTTCGAAGGATCGCCCAGAACGGCTGGGCCATCGAGCAGAACGATGCGCTGCACCTCGGGATCGAGCGCCATCTTGATATAGGCCTCGCCTTCCGCAAGCAAGCCTTGCCAGCCGCCGCCCGCCTGCGTGCCGATTTCCTTCGCCCGCAACGCCATCTCATTGTCGATCTGATCCACGATCACGGCGAGCAATCCACGCTTGTCTCCGAAATTGTGGTAGAGAGCACCCCTCGTCAGACCAGCATCCGCCGTCAACTCATCCATCGAAGCCGCGGCGAACCCTTTCTCGGCGAAGGCTTTTCTTGCAGCGGCAATCAGCTTGTTGCGGTTTGCTTCCATCGTTTCCAGGCGCTTTGCCATATCACCCTCCAAGTTCGTATACGCCTCGTATTTGAAATATTGACATACGGAACGCATGCGAATATCTCACATACATTCCGTATATCAAATAAGACGGCGCTTTGGAATGGCCGCGCAAGCTTGCGCCTTTCCTACCATTTCACGTCAACGCAAATGAGAGGCGAATATGATGACGACCAGGAATGCGATTTTCCCGAAGAACAGACATGCGCTTTACGAGGAGCATGGCTATTCCGCCGCGATTCGTTCCGGCGATCTGCTGTTCGTCTCCGGCCAGGTCGGCAGCCGCACCGATGGGAGCCCCGAGCCGGATTTCGAAAAACAGGTCCAGCTCGCCTTCGACAATCTGAAAGCGACTCTGGAGGCGGCAGGCTGCACTTTCGACGACATCATCGATGTCACGACGTTCCACACAGATCCCGAGCAGCAGTTCGGTACGATCATGACCGTCAAGAACCGGGTCTTCAGCGAAAAACCCTATCCGAACTGGACGGCTGTCGGCGTCAACTGGCTGGCTGGCTTCGATTTCGAAATCAAGGTCATCGCGCGCATTCCAGATGCTGGAGAGGCGGGCAAACCGGAAGCGGCGTAAGGCATAATCAGATTCCGACCCACGGCAAAAAAGGCAGCCGTGGGTCGAAAATCACATCGAAGCGAAATTGACGCAACCGCGCTTCAGGCCGTTGCGACATGTGCCGAAGTCGCTATTTTCCTTCGGCCATTAAACTGCGGATTTCGATGATGAACGTTTCCATCCGTCCTGACCTAAGCGATATAAGACTCGGAGACTGGGTGGATCGTCGTTTGCCTGCGGCGTTGAGACCCTACACGCGGCTTGCGCGGCTGGATCGGCCGGTTGGCATTTGGCTGACGCTTTTTCCCTGCTGGGCAGCGCTGATCCAAGCCTCGCATGGTTTTCCAGACCTCAGACAACTGGCCATCTTCTCGCTGGGTGCATTGCTGATGAGAAGCGCCGGCTCGACGGTCAACGACATTGCCGATCGAAAGTTTGATGGGCATGTCGAGCGCACACGCTTTCGGCCATTGGCGAGCGGACAGATCGGCGTGCCGTGGGCACTCATGTTCCTGGCGGTGGAACTCGCATTGGCCGCTTCGCTCCTTCTCTTCCTGACATCCTACACACGTGTCATCGCCATCTGCATCCTGCCGCTTGTCTTTGTCTATCCGCTCGGCAAGCGCTTCACTTATTGGCCGCAGGCCATTCTTGGCGCGGCATTCAACTGGGGAATGGTGATGGCATGGTCGGAGATCACAGGCGAGATCCCCGCCGGAGCGCTCCTGATGTGGCTCGGAGCCATCGCCTGGCAGATCGGCTACGATACCGTTTATGCCTATGTCGATGTTCGGGACGACATGCAACTGGGCTTGAAGTCGACCGCCATACTGTTTGGCAACCGTGGCAGGGCATGTATCGGCCTATTCTATGCCGTGGCTGTCGCAGCATGGTCGGTCGGGGGATGGATGACCGGTATGTCATTGCCCTATGCCGTCGGAATGCTGGTCATCGCCGCACATCTCGGCTGGCAGACATGGCGCCTCGATCTTGCGCGGCCCGAGATCAATTACAGACTGTTTTTGGCGAATATCCTGACAGGCATATTGCTGGCGGCCACAGTCTTCGCTGGAACGCTGTAAGCAGACCAACCAGGCAGAGAGTTGGCGTTCGATAGCCTTCCCTACGATCCTGCCGGTGCGACCTTCGGCTACGATGCCTTCCTACTTCGCCAACTCCGCCAGCTGCGTCATGACAACAGCCGCCCCCTGCAGCCGTTTTTCCGGCGTCGGCAGATCGCGCGTCAGGAACACGCTCTGGTCGGGACGGATCTTGGCCATCGTGCCCTGCTTGGCGATGTAGCCGACGAGATTGGCGGGGTTCGGGAATTCCTTGTTGCGGAACTGCACGACGACGCCTTTCGGGCCGGCATCCAGCTTCTCGACATTGGCGATGCGGCAGAGCGACTTGATGTAGACGATCTTGAGAAGATGCTGCACCTCGATCGGCAACGGACCGAAGCGGTCGATCATTTCGGCTCCGAAACCGTCGATCTCCTTGATTTCGGTGATCTCGCCGAGGCGGCGGTAGAGCGCCATGCGCAGATGCAGATCCGGCACGTAATCGTCGGGGATCATGACCGGCGTGCCGACGGAGATCTGCGGCGACCAGCCGGTATCCTGGATTTCGTCGACGCCCTTGACCTCGGCAACCGCCTCCTCGAGCATCTGCTGGTAAAGCTCGAAGCCCACTTCCTTGATATGCCCCGACTGTTCCTCGCCGAGCAGATTGCCGGCGCCGCGAATATCGAGATCGTGGCTGGCGAGCTGGAAGCCGGCGCCGAGCGTGTCGAGCGACTGCAGCACTTTCAGCCGGCGCTCCGCCGTCGTGGTCAGCACCTTGTTGACCGGCAGGGTGAAGAGCGCGAAGGCGCGGACCTTGGAGCGGCCGACACGGCCGCGAAGCTGATAGAGCTGGGCGAGGCCAAACATGTCGGCACGATGGACGATCAGCGTGTTGGCCGTCGGCACGTCTAGGCCGGATTCGACGATGGTGGTGGAGAGCAGCACATCGTAACGGCCTTCGTAGAAGGCATTCATGATGTCTTCCAGCTCGCCGGCCGGCATCTGGCCGTGCGCGACCGCCACCTTCAGCTCCGGCACATCCGATTGCAGGAAGGCATGGATATCGGCGAGATCGGCGAGACGCGGGCAGACATAGAAGCTCTGACCGCCGCGATAATGCTCGCGCATCAGCGTCTCACGGATGACGAGGGAATCGAACGGCGAGATGAAGGTGCGCACCGCCATGCGGTCGACCGGCGGCGTGGTGATCAGCGACAGTTCGCGCACACCCGTCATCGCCAGCTGCAGCGTGCGCGGGATCGGCGTCGCCGACAGCGTCAGCACATGCACGTCGCTCTTCAGCTCCTTCAGGCGCTCCTTGTGCTTCACGCCGAAATGCTGCTCTTCGTCGATGACCAGCAGGCCGAGATTGGCGAACTTGATGCCGGCGCCGAGCAACGCGTGCGTGCCGACGACGATATCCGTCTTGCCCTCGGCCACTTCCTTCTTAGTAAGCGCCAGATCCTTGGAACCGACCAAGCGGGACGCTTGCTGCACGCGGATCGGCAGACCGCGGAAACGCTCGGAGAAGGTCTTGAAATGCTGACGCGAAAGCAGGGTCGTCGGTACGACGACGGCGACCTGCACGCCGTTCATGGCGGCGACGAAAGCGGCACGCAGGGCCACTTCCGTCTTGCCGAAGCCGACGTCGCCGCAGACGAGGCGGTCCATCGGCCGTCCGGCGCCGAGATCGTCGCGCACCGCCTCGATGGCGTTCATCTGGTCGTCGGTCTCGTCATAAGGGAAGCGCGCGGCGAACTCGTCGTAGAGGCCATCCGGCGTGCTGAGCACGGGCGCATGGCGCGTCAGGCGTTCGGCCGCGACGCGGATCAAGGCGCCGGCCATATCGAGCAGGCGCTTCTTGAGCTTGGCCTTGCGCATCTGCCATGCACCGCCGCCGAGCTTGTCAAGCTGCGCCTCGGTGCCCTCGCCGCCATAGCGCGAAAGGAGATCGATGTTTTCGACCGGCAGGAACAGCTTGGCCTCGTCGGCATATTGCAGCTCAAGGCAGGCATGCGGCGCCCCGGCAGCCTCGATAGTCCGGAGCCCGACGAAGCGGCCAATGCCATGCTCGGCATGGACGACGATCGAGCCTTCGTCTAGGCCTGCCACTTCCGAGATGAAATCGGCGGCCCGCTTGCGGCGCTTCGAGCGACGCACCATGCGGTCGCCGAGAATATCCTGCTCGCCGATGACGATCAGATCGCCGGCCTCGAAACCGGCTTCCAGGCTGAGCACCGCCGCTGCCGCCTCGCCCTTCGCCAGGCCGCCGAGATCCTTGAACGCCTCGATCGTCTTAACGCGCGCCAGCCCATGTTCGGAGAGCACCTGCAAGAGGCGATCGAGCGAGCCTTCGGTCCAGGCCGAAATCAGCACCTTGCCGCCCGCAGCCCGCTTGTCGGCGATATGCTTGACGACGGCGTCGAAGACGTTGACGCGCTCGCTATCGGTTGTGTCGGTCGCTGACCGCGCCCAGCGCGGCCCCTGGCGGGCATCAAGCTCGATGACGCGACGCGCCTCGCCCTCATGTTCGTTGAAGGGCGAAATGCGGACGGCGCCGAAGGCATCGAGCGCATTGCCGAAGGCCTTGCCATCCAGATAGAGCTGGCCCGGCGTCACGGGCTTATAGGGGGTGCCCTGCGCCATCTGACCTTTGGCAGGCTGGCCGGATTGAAGGCGGGCGTCGTAATAGTCGAAAACGAGCTTGGAGCGCTCCTCGGCCGCCTCGCGTACGGTATGGTCCGTCACCAGCCGGAAGCCTTTAAGGTAGTCGAAGACCGTCTCCAGCTTCTCGTAGAAGAGTGGCAGCCAATGTTCCATGCCGGCGTAGCGACGCCCTTCGGAAACGGCGAGATAGAGCGCGTCGTCGCGCGTGGCGGCGCCGAAGGCGGAGAGATAGTTCTTGCGGAAGCGGCTGATCGTATCCGGCGTCAGCGTCACTTCGCTCATCGGATTGAGATCGAGCGAGCGGACCTGCCCGGTCGTGCGCTGGCTGGCGGGATCGAAGCTGCGGATGCTTTCCAGCGTATCGCCGAAGAAATCCAGGCGCACCGGTTCCTCGGTGCCCGGAACGAAGACATCGAGAATGCCGCCGCGCACGGCATATTCGCCGACCTCGCGCACGGTCGCCACGCGCTCGAAGCCGTTGCGCTCCAGGCGGGCCGCGATATCGTCCATCCGGACCTGGTTGCCCGGTCGGGCAGAAAACGCCAGGCTCTCGATAATGTCCTGCGGCGCCACTTTCTGCAGCATGGCATTGACGGTTACCAGCACCACCGCCGCATGCGGTTTGCGATGATGGGCAATGAGGCCAGACAGCGCCGCAAGGCGTCGCGCAGACGTGTCGGAACTTGGGGAAACGCGGTCATAGGGAAGGCAGTCCCAGGCCGGCAGGGTGAGAACCGGAATTTCAGGCGCGATGAAGCCAAGCATCTGCTCAACGTCGGCCATATGCTGGCCGTCGGACATGACATAGGCGATCGGCTGGCCGGCTCTCGCCATTTCGGCAACCAGGAACGGCTCGAGACCGGCCGGGACATGCCCGATCGTCATCGGCTCACTGGCGGCGAGCAGCTTCTTCGCGTCGAAACCGGGGATCATTTCGTTAATCCGAACCTTTCGGCTATCTCTTCGAAATCGGGCTTGTAGGAGGCCAAACGCTCAAAAAGCGGCGTCTGCAGGTGCTGCGGCGTCGGCTGGCTGCCGAGGATCCACTTGAGCAGATCATTGTCTTCCTCGGCCATGATGCGCTCCAGCTCGTCGAGATCGGCCTCGGCAAGGCCTGGCAGCTCGTTATCGGCAAACTGGCCGAAGACCAGATCCATCTCGCGGATGCCGCGATGCCAGCAACGGAAAAGGATGCGCCGACGGCGAGGATCGAGATCGGCACTGCTGAGGGTAAGCCCAGTCATCAAGAACACCTTTATGTTGATGCGTCTCTATAAAACCAGCGTTGTAAGGTGGGAACCGGTTTTTCAGAAAAAAGCACCTGCAACGCAATTTTCCGGGGAGCGTTTGACACAATGGAGCCGAGTTCCCACGCGCCCCTTGCCAAATACGCCCCGCCCGTCGCATTTTGCCCACCATGCGTCCCGCCATCCTTGATCCGCTATTTGCCTCCATCTCTTCGCTGCCCGGCGTCGGGCCGAAAGCATCCGAGCTGCTGGTCAAGTTGCTCGACCGCGAAACCATCGACGATTGCCGCGTCATCGACCTTATTTTCCACGCGCCGCATTCGATCATCGACCGGCGCGAACAGCCTGGCATCGCCCGCGCGCCGCAGGGCGCCATCGTCACCATCACCGGCCGCGTCGATCGCCATCAGCCGCCGCCCAACGCGCGCAGCAACGTGCCCTATCGCGTCTATCTGCATGACGAAACCGGCGAGCTTGCGCTGGTCTTCTTCCGTGGTAAGGCGCAATGGCTGGAAAAGCAGTTGCCGATCGACGAGGCCGTCACCGTCAGCGGCAAGGTCGACTGGTTCAACGGCCGTCCGTCCATGGTGCACCCGGACTATATCATGCGCGAAAGCGAGGCCGAAAACCTGCCGCTGGTCGAGCCGGTCTATCCGCTGACCGCCGGGCTGACGCCGAAGTTCCTGCGCAAGACCATCGAGGCGGCGCTGCCGCGCATCCCGCAACTGCCCGAATGGGATGATGTCGCCCTTACTCAAAAGCAGGGCTTTCCCTCGATCTCCGACAGCTTCCATATGCTGCATGCGCCGCGGGACGCCGCCGATATCGATCCGCAGGCGCCTGCCCGCCGCCGGCTTGCCTATGATGAGTTCCTGGCGGGGCAGCTGTCTCTCTCCCTCGTGCGCCAGAGACTGCGCAAGGTTGCCGGTCAGCCCGTGCACGCAACTGGAGAAATCAGCGGCAAGATACTGGAATTCCTTCCATTTTCGATGACGAACAGCCAGCGCGATGCGATTGCGGATATTCTCAGGGATATGGCCGGCACGGAACGCATGCTCCGGCTGCTGCAGGGCGATGTCGGCGCGGGAAAGACGTTGGTTGCGCTGATGGCAATCGCCGCCGTGATCGAAAGCGGCGGTCAGGCGGTGCTGATGGCGCCGACCGAAATTCTGGCGCGGCAGCATCATCTAACGATTTCAAAATTCGCAGCAAATGCAAATATTTCTGTCGAAGTTCTAACAGGCCGCACGAAGGGCCGCGAGCGGGATGCGATCCTGGAGCGCATCGCTTCGGGAGAAGCGCAGATCATCATCGGCACCCACGCCCTGTTTCAGGACAGCGTTGCCTATGCCAACCTGATGCTGGCCGTCGTCGATGAGCAGCATCGCTTCGGCGTTCACCAGCGCTTGCGCCTGACCGCGAAGGGCATCTCGCCGCATATGCTCGTCATGACCGCAACGCCGATCCCGCGAACGCTGGTACTGGCCGCTTTCGGCGACATGGACGTTTCCAAGCTTACTGAGAAGCCGGCGGGTCGCAAGCCGATTCAGACGATCACCATTCCGAACGAGCGAACCGGCGATATCGTTGCTCGCTTGAAGAGTGCGCTATCAAAAGGCAAAAAAGCCTATTGGATATGCCCACTTGTGGAGGAATCTGAAGAATCCGATTTAATGTCAGTCGAGGAACGCCATGAGGCGCTGACGAAGGCACTCGGTCGCGGCATCGGCCTCATCCATGGCCGAATGAGCGGCCCGGAAAAAGATGCCGTCATGATGGCCTTCAAGAACGGCGAGATCCGTCTGCTGGTCGCCACGACCGTGGTGGAAGTGGGCGTCGACGTGCCGGACGCGACGATCATGGTCATCGAACATGCGGAGCGTTTCGGTCTGGCGCAGCTTCACCAGTTGCGCGGCCGCGTCGGCCGCGGCGACGAAGCATCCACCTGCATCCTGCTCTACAAAGGCCCGCTCGGCGAAACAGGGCATGCGCGGCTGTCGATCATGCGCGAGACCGAGGACGGCTTCCGGATTGCCGAGGAGGATTTGAAACTGCGTGGCGAAGGCGAGCTTCTCGGAACGCGCCAGTCGGGCACGCCGGGCTTCCGTATTGCCAGTCTGGAGGCCCATGCCGACCTCCTGGAAATCGCCCGCAAGGATGCCGCCTATCTGATCGAGCGCGATCCGGAGCTGACGAGCGAGCGGGGTGCGGCGGTGCGCACGCTGCTCTATCTCTTCCGCCGCGACGAAGCCATCCGCTTCCTGCGGGCGGGATGAGCGGATGGACGCGGTAACCGCGCCCATCCCTTTCGCGACATTACTTGGCGGAGAGGCCTGGAATGGTGACTTGGAACACCTGGAACATGGTGTCGACATCGGCGCCGCTATCATCCTTGTAGGCGGCTCCGACCTGGAAGCCGTCCTGGGTGATGAAGTCGTTATCGTTGGCGACGAACAGGAAGTAATCGTCCGGCAGCTTCGGATCCTGGACGCTGGCGAGCGACATGGCTTCCCACTTTTCCGAGAGATTGTTGCGATCGTTCGGAGCGCCGTTGTGAAGGCCGAAGCGGGCGAGATCGGCAGTGTCGTTGATGTCGATAAACTGGCTGAGGACAGCCGGCTTGACCGAGGGATCGAGAACGCCCTTCGGAGCGGCAGCGGTATCGCCGTCGAACCTGCCGCCGGCAATGTCGGTGGCGGCGGACACATCGACGGTGACAACACTGCGATAGATCGACTTGTCACCCTTCTGGCCGTAGCCGTTGTTGCTGTCGCGCGCGAGCATCAGGAAGCTTGTTGGTGAAAGCGCCACGATTTCGCTCTGGGCGGCGACGGCGGTCTTGCCCTTGTCGTTGGTGAAAACCGGCAAAGGCACGACATATTCGTGCACCAGTTTCAGGTGATCGAGATCGGCAGCGTCGTAGACCAGGGCGCGTGTGTTCTGTCTCGTCGAGCTGGAATCACCACCATCCTGACGGGTCGCGGACTGGAGTACGGCGATCAGGAACTTGCCGTCGGGGGTCAGGGACATGCCCTCGAAGCCCTGGTTGTTCTGACGCCCGCTCGTCGGGTCCTTCGGATCGGGAGCCGCTTCGCCAGGGCCTGGATTGTTCGAGGAGAAATTCACCGTGCCGTGTCGCATCGGCAGAAACGCGGCCGGCGGTGCCGTGGCCGAGATCATCTTTCCATCGGCCGAGAAGCGGTAGATGTAGGGGCCGTATTCATCGCTGATGAACATCGAGCCATCGGGAAGACGGGCAATGGCTTCGTTGTCGAGCGAGATCTTGCCGTTTGGCGCCTGCGGCAGCAATGGCATGGCGCCTTCCGGATTGCGGACGCCGTTCGCCGGATCGAGCCCCGTGGTTTCTGTGCCCTTATTGTCCCTCAGCAGCAGCGTATCCGCGAGCTTGGCTTCGACACCCGACTGTTCTTTGCCGGCCGGCGGCGTTGCGCCGGGAGCAACCGGCGTCAGCTTGATATCGATGGTGTTGAGACGCGCGCGGTAATCCGTGGTGCCGGCGACATTGTAGCCGCGGTCCGGCAGCAGCCACAGCGAACCTTTGTAGGTGCCGTCGGCATTGCGGCTCCAGTTCTTAATGTCGATCGACATGCCCGAGCCGGAACCGAAGGTTTCGCCGAACTTGTCCCGCTGATTGGCTGGAATGCGGCCGATGGCGACGCGGCCCTTATTGACGAGCGTCACGCCCTGAACGGTTACGGACGTATCGGCGAGTACCGCGGCCGGCGCGGCGAAAACGAATGTGGCGAGTGCAGCCGACAGGAGCGGCGAGCTCTTCGAACGCATATAGGTCAAGACAATATCCTCCTGATGAAAGCCCTTATGGAGACAACGGCATCCATCTCCGGCCCGATTTCAGATCGAGTCAGAAAACGACAGCCCGGCACGGAAGCGCCGGGCATCCGATGATGAGATGCATCCGGCAATCTGTCCCCAACGACGATCTAAGGTGTCAATATGATAGGGACATGACAGTTCGCGTAATACGCGAGGTCATCCATCCAACTATAGGAACTGGAGCAATTCTAGGAGAGGGACTTTATGGGAACGGGTTGCCGCAGTTCCTTGGCCGCGACCAGCTCCCTATATTCTGGCGCAACGAGACCGCCCGATATCAGGAGCTTGGCGCCATCCTCGGGACTCATGTCGAGCACCGTGATCTTGTCGCGAGGAACGAAGACAAGAAAACCGGCCGTCGGCACGGGTGTAGGCGGCAGGAAAACCGCCACCATGTCCTGCCCCATGGCGTTGAACTTCGAGGCGATCTCGCCTTTGGCATCCGTCGATATGAAAACCATGGACCAGAGGCCCGGGCTCGGATACTCGATCAGCCCGACCTTCTTGAAGGAGGTGCCCTGCTCCTTCAGCACCGTTTCGAATATCTGCTTGACGCTTTTGTAGATCGTCCGCACCAGCGGAACGCGATTGACGATCAACTCGCCGAAGCGGACGATGCTCTGGCCGATCAGGTTCTTGGCCAGGAAACCGACCAGCGTGATGAAGATCATCGCGATCAGCAGGCCGGTGCCGGGAACGGCGAAATTCAGATAGCTCTCAGGGTCGTAGCGCGCGGGAATATAGGGGCGAACCCAACTGTCGGCCCAATGAACGACGGACCAGGTCAGCCAAAGCGTGATTGCTATCGGAGCACAGATGATGAGGCCGGCCAGGAAATTGTTTCTGATCCGCGTGGTTACGGACATCTTGATGAGCTTTTCAGTCATTCGCCGCTCGAAAACTCCGTTCCGTCGCCCACCCCTAACCGGCAAAACCTCCCCACCATCTCCGTCCAGGAAACGTGCCAGAAATCATCATTGCATACAACCCGTCAGTCACGCCGCCAAGCCGAACAGACGCCCGGCTCACGACGACGTGAAAGCAAAAGCGTGACCGCAGGCGGGCCTATTCCACCGTCACCGATTTGGCAAGGTTGCGCGGCTGATCGACATCGGTGCCCATGAAGACGGCGGTGTGATAGGCAAGCAATTGAATCGGCAGCGAAAAGATGATCGGCGCGATGATTTCATCGACGACCGGCAGGGTAATGGTCGCCATGGTCGGCAATGTCGACGCGGCGGCACCTTTCGCATCCGTGATGAAAATGATTCGCCCGCCGCGCGCCGCCACTTCCTGCATGTTGGAGACGGTCTTGTCGAAGAAGCGATCATGCGGAGCGATGACGATAACGGGCATGTTTTCATCGATGAGCGCGATCGGACCATGCTTGAGCTCGCCAGCGGCGTAGCCTTCGGCATGAATGTAGGAAATCTCCTTCAGCTTGAGCGCGCCTTCCATGGCGAGCGGGAAGCTGGTGCCACGGCCGAGATAGAGCACATCCTTGTATTTCGAAATTTCACGGGAAAGGCTTTCAATCTGGGGCTGAATGATGTTCAGCACCTGCGCCATGATGCGCGGCATTTCGACGAGATGGTGCACCAGCTCCTTCTCGTCCGCGGCGCTGACGGTGCCGCGAGCGACACCGGCTCCGATCGCCAGAGATGCCAGAACCGCCAGCTGGCAGGTGAAGGCCTTCGTCGAAGCAACCCCGATCTCCGGACCAGCCATGATCGGGAATACGGCGTCGGATTCGCGCGCAATCGTCGATTCCTTGACGTTGACGACGGCACCGATCTTCAGGCCGTTGTCGCGGCAATAGCGCAGCGAAGCCAGCGTATCGGCCGTCTCGCCGGACTGAGAGATGAACAGCGCCGCCTGCGAAGGCTGCAGGGGCATTTCGCGGTATCGGAATTCGGAGGCAACATCAATTTCGACCGGAAGACGCGCATAGCGCTCGAACCAGTATTTGCCGACTAGGCCGGCGAGATAGGCCGTGCCGCAGGCGGAGATCGCCAGGCCCGATACCTTCCCAAAGTCGATGGCCGATACTTCGGGATGCACGCGGTGGCTGGCGAAATCGACATAGTGGCTGAGCGCATGGGAGATGACTTCGGGCTGCTCGTAGATTTCCTTTTCCATGAAATGGCGATGATTGCCTTTGTCGACGACATAGGCGGTCGCATGGGAAATCTGCCTGGGCCTTGTCACTTCCTTGCCAGTGTAATCGAGGATCGTGGCACCTGCGTGGGTGACGATCGCGCAATCGCCATCGACGAGGTAGGTGATCTCGCTGGTGAACGGTGCGAGCGCAATGGCATCCGAGCCGAGGAACATCTCGCCCTTGCCATGCCCGACTGCGAGCGGCGGACCGGAGCGTGCCGCCATCAGCGTGCCGGGATCGTTCTCGAACATCACAGCCAATGCGTAGGCGCCCGTCACGCGGTTCAGCATTTTGAGCATGGCAGCGCGGGAATCCAGCCCTTCGCGGATATAGTTCGCAAGCAGGTGCGCCACGACTTCCGTGTCCGTCTGCGAAGAAAACACCCTGCCCCCGGCCTTCAATTCCTCACGCAGTTCCGAGAAGTTTTCGATGATGCCGTTATGAACGACGGCAACGCCTTCGACGAAATGCGGGTGGGCATTGGTTTCATTCGGAACGCCATGGGTCGCCCAGCGCGTATGCGCGATGCCCGTCGTGCCCGGCAGAGGATCCGTTTCCAGCCGTTTCTCCAGATTGAACAGCTTTCCTTCCGCGCGGCGGCGATCCATCACGCCGTTATGGATCGTCGCAACGCCGGCCGAATCATAACCGCGATATTCGAGGCGCCGCAGCGCATCCACCAAGCGATCCGCCACAGGTGCCGTTCCGACGATCCCAACAATACCGCACATATATATTCTCTCCGTCTGACCTCAGATTTGAGGGCAACTCCTAATCAATCCTGCAATTTTCTCAATTGCCACGACGGTCACTTTCGATTTCGGACCGTTACCTGAATCCGCTCTAGTGACCGCTCTTCTTCGCCGCCTTGATGGCCAAGGCTCGTTCGCGCAAGACCTTGGCACGCTCCGGCTTCACCTCCTGGCGTGCGCGGCCGAAGGCCAGCGCATCGGCCGGAACATCATCTGTGATGACGCTGCCGGAAGCGATATAGGCGCCGTCGCCGATGCGAATGGGGGCTACCAGCGAGGAATTGGAGCCGACGAAGGCATTGGCGCCTATATGGGTTTCGTACTTGTTCACCCCGTCATAATTGCAGGTGATCGTGCCCGCGCCGATATTGCTGCCAGGCCCGACCGTCGCGTCGCCGATATAGGTCAGATGATTGACCTTGGCGCCCTCGCCGATCTTCCCGTTCTTGACCTCGCAGAAATTGCCGACCTTGGAACCGCCGGCAAGATTGGCGCCCGGACGCAGCCGCGCAAACGGCCCGACGGTCGCTCCGGCGCTGACGTGAGCGCCTTCAATATGCGAGAAGGCGTGGATGACCGCGCCTCCCTCGATTACCGCGCCTGGTCCGAAGACAACATTGGGCTCGATCAGCGCATCCTGGCCGATCACGGTGTCGTAGGCGAGGAACACCGTTTCCGGCGCAACCATGGTCACGCCCGACAGCATGAGCTCATGCCGGCGGCGCTCCTGCCACAGGCGCTCGATGACGGCGAGTTCGGCGCGGTTGTTGCAGCCTGTCATCTCGACCTCGGGCGCATCGACGGCAACGGCTCGTCCACCCAGCGAGCGGGCAATCTCGACGAGGTCGGTGAGATAATACTCGCCCTTGGCGTTGCTGTTGCCGATGCGATCGAGCAAATCGAGCGCCTTGCGGCCGTTGATTGCCATCAAGCCGCTGTTGCACCACGTTACTGCTAGCTCGGCATCGGTTGCGTCCTTCGCCTCGCGGATGGCGATCAATTCGCCGTCCTTGACCAGCAATCGGCCATAGGCATTGGGATGATCGGTGTGAAAGCCTATGACGACGAGGTCGTTGCCGTCAGCCAGTCCCTGGCGGGCGGCGCGCAGCGGCGCATCGGTCAGCAGCGGCACGTCTCCGTAGGCAACAAGAATATCGTCATATCCGCGGGCAATCGCCTCGCGCGCCGCCAGCACGGCATGACCGGTTCCGAGCCGCTCTTTCTGCAGATAGGATTCGACATCTATGCCGCCGATCGACGCTGCCGCAGTGACTTCATCGGCGTTGCGCCCAACGACCAGAGCCGCCGCCGATATATCGGTCCTGGCGATTGCCTCCATGACATGGGCGATCATCGGACGGCTGGCGATCGGATGCAGGACCTTCGACATCGACGATTTCATGCGGGTACTGTCGCCGGCGGCGAGGATGATGGCGAGACAGCTGCGTTCCATTTCAAGCTCCGAAATATACGGTCAGGCGTCGCCCGGGACCGGGCGAGTCCCCTCATAGCAACAAGTCGAGCGATGAACTATGGAGAAATTCAAAGCAAGGCTCAGGCCTCGACGAAAGCCTCGAAAGCTTCAAGAACGTGTTGACGTCCATCGATGATCACAAATTCCATCGCCTTATGGGCAGCCTGGCCGTCACGTGCCGCTATCGCATCCACTATGGCCATGTGCGTATCCGCTATATTGGCAAAACCATTGGCTGAAGGCGGCGCACTCATGCGAAACATGCCGACGAGTGCAGCTTCGATAAGCCCACCCAGCGATCGCATGAACGGATTCTGCGATGCCTCGGTGACGGCAAGATGGAAATGCAGATCGGCGATGGCGAGGCTGTCCGAGGTGTGATGAGGCTCAGCCATGGATGCGGCGAGACTGCGAAGCAGATCGATGTCCTCCCGGCTGGCCCGCTCTGCCACAAGACTGGCTGCGAAGGGCTCGAATGCCATGCGTATGTCGTAAAGGTGGAGAAGGAATTCCTTGTTGACCCCGCTCTCGAAATGCCAGTTGAGCACCTCGTTGTCGAACATGTTCCAATGGATCTTTTCGGTGACGCGCGTACCGACACGCGCGCGCGGCACGACCAGTCCCTTTGCAGCCAAGGTCTTCATGCTTTCGCGCAGAACGGTTCGGGATACCTTGAATCGTTGCAGAAGCTCGCTGTCGCCTGGAAGGATGCTTCCGATCGGAAATGCGCCAGAGACGATCGCCTTACCCAGTTCATCGACCACCTGAGCGTGGCTCGTGCGCGATTTTCCCTCGGATTTTCCGGTCTCAAGCAATCGGTCGCGCAAGCGTTCAGCCCTTCCCTTAGACATATCGTCGATTCAGGCGGGAAAGCAGCAGAAGACCCTTCTGCATCAGAATAAAAGCAAACAGCAACAAGCCGATCAATATCTTCGTCCACCAGCTGGAAAGCGTCCCGTCGAAGGTGATGTAGGTCTGAATCAAGCCCTGTATGAGAATTCCGATGAGTGTTCCCCCGACGAACCCCGCTCCTCCAGTCAGCAGTGTTCCGCCTATGACCACGGCAGCAATCGCATCGAGTTCGACACCGACCGTGGCAAGCGAATATCCGGCAGATGTGTAGATCGAAAAAACGATTCCGGATAGGCCAGCTAGAAATCCCGACAGTGCATAAATCTGGATCGTCGTTTTCCCCACCGGCACGCCCATGAGTTCCGCGGTCTGCGCGCCGCCGCCAAGTGCATAGACATTGGCACCGAAACGGGTGCGCTGCGCCAGCAAGATGCCGCCGGCAAAGACTAGCAGCATGAGCCCGCCGATCAATGTCAGCCTGCCGCCGCCAGGCATCAGCCAATAGAGATCGTTGAGCTGAGAATAGAAATCATGCTCGATCGGGATACTGTCGATCGACAGCACGAAGGCGATACCGCGCGCCAGAAACATGCCGGCCAGCGTCACGATGAAAGGCGGCATGCTGAGATAGTGGATGATGGCACCCATGCCGGCGCCAAAAAACGTCGTGATGACAAGCGCCAGCGCGAATGCGATCAACGGATGGATCGGCGTATCGCGCAAAATGACGGCCAGAAAAACGCCGGTGAAGGCAATGACCGAGCCGATGGACAGGTCGATGCCGCCCGAGATGATCACGAACGTCATACCGACAGCGGCAATTCCCAGAAAGGCATTGTCCGTCAAAAGGTTGCCTACCACCCGCGTCGACAGCATGTTCGGATACTGCGTCACGCAGCCGACATAGGCCAGGATGAAGATGACGATCGTCGCAAGCAGCGGAAGATATTTCGAATTCACTTTGCCTGCTCCTTCTGCACCATCTGCCCCTCACCTCGGCGCCGCCAGAGGAACGACGTGGCGGATTGCATTGCCGGGGACTGGATGACCAGAATGACGATGACGATGAGCGCCTTGATCACCAGATTGAATTCCGGCGGAAAGCCGGAGAGCAGGATGCCTGTATTGACCGATTGAATAATCATTGCGCCGATCAGCGAACCGACGATGCTGAAACGGCCGCCGAGCAGCGAATTGCCACCGACCACGACGGCAAGGATCGCGTCCAGTTCAAGCCAAAGACCGGCGTTGTTGGCGTCGGCGCCCTTGATGTCGGCGGTAACGATGATGCCGGCGATGGATGCGCACAGACCGCTCAATACGTAAACCGCGATCAGCAGGACCGGCGTCCGGATACCGGAAAGCGTGCTTGCCCGACGGTTGATGCCGATCGCTTCGACCAGCATTCCAAGCGCCGTGCGCCGAACCAGAGCGATCACCACGAGCGCGGCGAGGAGCCAGATCACGACGGGCATCGGCAGGGCGGCGAACGAACCGCTGCCAAGGAAGATCAGCCCGTCATTGTTGAAGGTGAGGATCGTGCCCTCGGTGATCAATTGCGCGATGCCGCGGCCCGCCACCATCAGCACCAGCGTCGCGATGATGGGCTGGATATCGAGTGCGGCGACGAGGAATCCGTTCCAGAGCCCGCAAGCCAAACCGATGCCGATCGTCAGCAGCAGCGTATAGGAAAGCGGGTAGCCAGCAACGATCGAGGATGCCGCAACCGCACCGCAGATCGCAATGACCGCGCCGACGGACAGATCGATACCCTTGGTGGCGATGACCAGCGTCATGCCGATGGAGAGCAGTGCGACCGGTGCACCACGATTGAGTACGTCTACTAAGCTTCCGTAGAGTCTTCCATTCTGAACTTCCAGATGAAAGAAATGCGGGAACATGATGAAATTCAACAAAAGAATAACTGCAAGCGCAATGAGCTGCGGCGTCAGGCGGAGCAAGGAGGTTTTGATTGGCGAGCTCATGCGTCCTCCAGCGTCTTCTGAGCCGTGGCGATGGCCTCGACGATATTTCCGGCCGTTATCTCATTGCCGGACAGCTCAGCAATATGCTCGCGATCCCGCAGGACAATGACGCGCGAACTATAGGCGACGAGCTCCTCGAGTTCGGATGAAATGACCACCAGGGACATCCCCTGCCGGCAGAGATCCTCGATCAATCGTATGATTTCCGCATGGGCACCGACATCGATGCCGCGTGTCGGCTCATCCAGAATGAGGAAGCTCGGATTGGTTGCCAGCCATCGCGCAAGGATCGCCTTCTGCTGGTTGCCGCCCGAAAGAAGCCGGATCGGCTTTTCGCGGTCGGTCGTGCGGATATCCAATGCCTTGATATAGCGATCGGCGATGGCGTTCTGCTCGCTGCGCGGCAAGGGCCTTGCCCAGCCCCGCCTTGCCTGCAGTGCCATGACGATGTTTTCGCGAATGGAGAGATCACCGATGATCCCGTCTGTCTTGCGGTCTTCCGGGCAAAAACCGAAACCGCTCCTGATCGCGGCGCGCGGATTGGAAAGCGTAACGGCCTTGCCTTCGATCTTTGCTTCACCGCTGTCGGCGCGCTCGACACCGAAGAGCACTTCGGCGGTTTCCGTGCGCCCGGAGCCAAGCAGGCCGGCAATGCCGACCACCTCGCCGACGCGTACCTCCATATCGAAAGGCTTGATCTTGCCGCGCTTGCCGAAGTTCGTGAAGTGATATCTGACTGGGCCGCTTTCCGTTTCGCTCTGCTTTGCCGTGCTTTCGGTCTCCGCGAGTTCGCGGCCAAGCATCATGGCGATCAAGGTCTGGCGCGGAAGACCGGCCGCATCGCGCGCGCCGACCAGCCGACCGTTGCGGAGAACGGTAATGCGATCGCAGATTTCGTAAACCTGCTCTAGAAAATGTGTAATGAAAACAATTCCAAGCCCACGCTGCTTCAATTGCCTGACGATGCCGAACAGCATTTCTACTTCATGCGTGTCGAGGCTGGCGGTCGGCTCGTCGAGGATGAGGACTTTGCCGGAGAGATCGACCGCGCGGGCAATTGCGATAACCTGCTGGATTGCTACGGAGAAGCGGTCGAGCTGGCGGCCAACATCGATATCCAGGCCATATTGCGACAGCAGATCTCTCGCCATGTCATTCATCAACCGGCTGCTGATCATGCCGAATCGCCGTGGCTGACGGCCCAGAAAGAGGTTTTCCGCCACGCTCAGATTGGGCAGCAGGTTCACTTCCTGATAGACGGTTCCGATGCCGAGCCTCTGCGCTGCCAGCGTGTCATGCGGATCGATCTCGGCCCCATCGAGAACGAGCGTGCCGGCATCGCGGCGATAGGCGCCGGTCATGCATTTGATCAGGGTCGACTTTCCGGCCCCGTTTTCGCCGAGCAGCGCATGAACCTCGCCGCGCATCAATGTGAAATCGACGTGATCGAGAGCGGTCGAACCGGGGAAATACTTGCAAAAACCTGTCGCTGTCAGAAGTCGCTCGACGTCGTGAGCCATGAAGCGCGAATTTCCTTGGAAAGAATCAAATTGCGAAAGCGATAGCCGGCGCATTGCGTGGGTGCGCCGGCATCTTGCACAAGATATCGCACCGGCGCGGCGTTGCCGATCCGGTGCGATAGGCTTTCGTCTTAGTAGCCGAGGTCCTTCTTCTGCTCGTAGACCTTCTGCGGGTCATCGGCCTGGGTATAGAGCTTGGATTCCGTCTGGATCCACTTCGGCGGCTCCTTCTTGGTCTTCAGGAAGGCGTCGAGCGCATCGAAGGCCGGACCGGCCATGTTCGGCGTCAGCTCCACCGTTGCATTGGCTTCGCCGGCAGCCATAGCCTTGAAGAGATCCGGAACCGAATCGATCGACACGGTCAGGATGTCCTTGCCCGGCTTCAGGCCGGCTTCCTTGATCGCCTGGATGGCGCCGACGGCCATGTCGTCATTATGGGCATAAAGGGCACAGATGTCCTTGCCGCCATTTTCAGCCTTCAGGAAGCTTTCCATGACTTCCTTGCCCTTGGCGCGGGTGAAGTCGCCGGTCTGGCTGCGAACGACCTTCAGGTTATCGTGCCCCTTGATGGCTTCCTCGAAGCCCTTCTTGCGGCCGATAGCCGGCGAGGAACCGGTCGTGCCCTGCAGCTCGACGATATTGCACTTCTTGCTGCCGACCGTCTTTACGAGCCAGTCGCCGGCAACCTTGCCTTCATGAACCAGGTCTGACGTAACAGCGGTCAGATAAAGGTCCTTGGGTGCGTTCACCGTGCGGTCAAGCAGAATGACCGGGATCTTCGCTTCCTTGGCTTCTTTCAGGACGGCATCCCAGCCGGTTTCGACGACGGGCGCCAGCAGGATCGCATCGACGCCTTGCGCGATGAAGGACCGGATCGCCTTGATCTGGTTTTCCTGCTTCTGCTGTGCATCAGCGAACTTCAGATCGATGCCGCGCTTTGAAGCTTCCTGCTTGGTCAGCGTCGTCTCAGCCGCGCGCCAGCCTGACTCGGAACCGATTTGCGAGAAGCCAACAACCAGTTGCTTCGCCGACGCCGAGGTAAACATGCAGGCAGCAAGAATCGTAGCACTAACGAGTGCGGTTTTAAACTTCATGATTATCTCCCAAAGGCCATCTCCTCAGGCCCGCGACAAAAAAATCATATAGTAATACTTTTGTAAATCGACTTTCGATGATGCAGTGCAACAAAAAAGGGCGCTCGACGCGCCCTTTTTCAACTTTACCTATTTAGCCGCGATTACTTGGAAGCCGGCAGCTTGTCGTCCACGCCTTCGATGTAGAAATTCATGCCGAGCAGCGTGCCGTCATCAGCCTTCTCGCCGGCCTTGAGCCATGGCGTGCCGTCCTGCTTGTTGATCGGGCCGGTGAAGGGAGCAAGCTCGCCGGACTTGATCTTGGCCTCGGTTTCCTGAGCCATTTTCTTCACGTCGTCAGGCATGTTCGTATAGTCGGCCATCTTCAGGATGCCGTCCTTCAGGCCGTCCCAGTTCTGCTCGGACTTCCACTTGCCATCGAGCAGCGCATGAACGCGCTTGGAGTAGTAGTTACCCCAGGTATCGACAACGGCCGTCAGCTGCGCCTTCGGGCCAGCCTTGATCATGTCGGAAGCCTGACCAAAGGCATGGATGCCGCGCTCTTCAGCCACCTGCATCGGCGCCGTCGTATCGGTATGCTGCGTCAGGATATCGACGCCCTGGTCGACCATTGCCTTGGCGGCGTCGGCTTCCTTGCCCGGATCGAACCAGGTGTTGACCCAAACGACCTTGAGCTTGAAGCTCGGATCGACGGAACGGGCGCCCTGTTCGAAGGAGTTGATGCCCATGACGACTTCCGGAATCGGGAAGGACGCGATGTAGGCGGCACCATGGTTCTTCGACATCTTGGCGGCGATCTGGCCAAGGATGTAGCGGCCTTCGTAGAAGCGGGAGTTGTAGGTCGCCAGATTCGGGCCGCTCTTGAAGCCGGTCGCATGCTCGAATTTCACTTTCGGGAACTTGGCCGCAACCTTGACGGTGGCGTCCATGAAGCCGAAGGAAGTGGAGAAGATCAGCGAGCAGCCGGAACGGGCAAGACGCTCGATGGCGCGCTCGGCATCCGGACCTTCCGGAACGTTTTCGAGATAAGGCGTCTCGATCTTGTCGCCGAATTCCTTCTGGATCTGCTGGCGGCCGAGATCATGCGCCTGCGAATAGCCGCCGTCCGTATGCGAACCGACATAGACGAAGCAGACCTTGGTCGGTGCTGCTTCAGCAGCGGCGGCGAAACCAACGATGGCGGCGGCTGTCGTTGTGAGGGCGAGTGCTAGTTTTTTCATGGTTACCCCTGTTGGTTTGACATGTTTTACAGAAATCGGTCCGGTTGTTGCAATCAGCGCTCCGGAACGAAGGCCTTGCCGAGCGACGCTGGCGTGTTGATCAAGGTCGCGCGGCGATTTTGAGAGATGATGACGAGAACCACAATAGTCGATGCATAGGGCAACATCGACAGGAACTGCGAGGGTATGCCGACACCGAAGCCCTGCGCATGAAATTGCAGGATCGTCACTGCGCCGAAGAGATAGCCACCGGCCATGACGCGCATCGGCCGCCACGAGGCGAAGACGACAAGAGCCAGCGTCACCCAGCCGCGGCCGGCCGACATGTTCTCGACCCATTGCGGCGTGTAGACGAGCGACAGCTGAGCACCTGCAAGCCCCGCGCAGGCACCGCCGAACATGACAGCGAGATAGCGCGTGCGGATGACATCGATGCCGAGCGCATGGGCCGATCCATGGCTATCGCCGACGGCGCGCAGTTTCAGGCCGGCGCGGCTGCGGAAGAGAAACCAGTTGACCCCGATGAGCAGCGCAATCGAAAGATAGAAGGTCAGATCCTGTTTGAACAGCACCGGCCCGAGGAACGGGATATCCGACAGCAAGGGAAAAACGATTTCATGCAGCTGCACGCCCGGCACGCTGACATAGCCTTCGCCGATCATGCCGGAAAGGCCGAGTCCAAGGATCGTCAGCGCCAGACCGGTCGCGACTTGGTTCGTCACCAATGTCAGCGTAAGAAAGCCGAACAGCAGCGAAAACAGGGTACCCGCGACGATGCCGGTCAGCAGGCCAACATAGGGCGATCCGCTTACCTGCGCACCGACGAAGGCGGCGACGGCACCGATGATCATCATGCCCTCGACACCGAGGTTTAGAACGCCGGAGCGTTCCACTACAAGCTCACCGAGGCCGGCAATGACGAGCGGCGTCGATGCGGTGATGATGGTGAGCAGGATGGCTTCGAAGACGCTCATGCCGCACCTCCCCGAACCCGCGACCAGACCAGGCGGATCTTGTAGTAGATCAGCGTGTCGCAGGAGAGCACGAAAAACAGCAGCAGGCCCTGGAACACGCTTGCCGCCTTGGCCGATATTCCCGGCGACAGCTGCGCGGCCTCACCGCCAAGATAGGTCAGCGCCAATACAAGACCTGAGAGAATGGCTCCGAGCGGATTGAGGCGCGCAAGGAAGGCGACGATGATGGCGGTGAAGCCGTAGCCCGGCGAGATGGCCGGCTGCAGATGGCCGATGGAGCCGGAAACTTCGGATATGCCGGCCAGTCCCGAGAGCGCACCGGAGACGAGGAAAGCGAACCAGACCATTTTTCGCGAGGAGAATCCGGCAAAGCGCCCTGCCCGCGCCGACTGGCCGAGCACGCTGATCTCAAAGCCCTTCAGCGTGTATTTCATCAGGAACCAGGCAAGGATCGCCACGACCACGGCAAAAACGATACCCCAATGGGCGCGGCCGGAATCTTCCCATATCGCCGGCAGCACCGCCTCGGGCGGAAAATCGATGCTCTGCGGGAAATTGTGGCCCTGCGGATCGCGCCATGGCCCGCGCGACAGCCAATCGAGGAAGAGCTGCGCGATATAAACTAGCATCAGGCTCGTCAGGATCTCGTTGGTGTTGAAATGCGCCTTCAGAAGCGCCGGAATGGCGGCATAGAGCGCGCCGCCGATGGCGCCAGCGATCAGCATCAAAGGCAAGATTATGGGCGAATGCCAATCGGTGAAGACGATCGGGATGAACGATCCGGCAATAGCGCCCATGGTAAACTGGCCTTCGGCACCGATGTTCCAGTTGTTGGAGCGGTAGCACAGGCAAAGACCAACGGCGATCAGGATCAGCGGGCCGGCCTTGATCGCCAGCTCGTGCAGCGACCAGACCTCCAGCAGAGGCTCGACAAAGAAAGCGTCGAGCGCCTCGACGGGGTCCTTGCCCATAACGGCGAACATGATGGTGCCTGCAATCAGCGCCAACGCAAGCGCAAGCAGAGGCGAAAGCAAACCGAACAACTTCGAGACCTGCGGGCGCTTTTCGAGTTCAATGCGCATGTGCAGGCTCCGGATGCGTCTTCGATTCATGCAGACCGCCCATCAATAGCCCGATCTTTTCCCGTGTCAGCTCGCCGGCGGGATAGGACGGCGACAGCCGCCCTTCCGAGATGACGGCAATATCGGTCGCGACTTCGAAAATCTCGTCCAGATCCTGGCTGATGACGAGCACGGCCGAACCGTCGCGGGCGAGATCGACAAGAGCCTGCCGAATGCGGCTCGCAGCCCCGGCATCGACGCCCCAGGTCGGCTGGTTGACGACGAGAACGCTCGGCTGACGATCCAGTTCGCGGCCGACGATGAACTTCTGCAGATTGCCGCCGGACAGAGCACCGGCAGCCGGATCCTCGCCGCTCTTGCGCACATCCATCGCCTCGCAGATGCGTTTCGTCGCCTGCTTGACCGCGCCGTGCCTGATGACGCTAAGGAAACCGCCGCCTAGGAATGCCTTGCGATCCGACTGATTGCGGGCAAGCACAAGATTATCCGACAGCTTCAATGCCGATACCGCAGCGTGGCCGTGGCGTTCCTCGGGCACAAAACCCGCGCCGATCAGCCGGCGCGCATTAATGCCTTTAGTCCCTACGGCCTTGCCGCGCAATTGGATGAGATCATCCGCGGCGACCGTGTATTCTCCGGAAATGACATCGAACAATTCGCCCTGGCCATTTCCGGCAACGCCGGCAATGGCAAGAACTTCGCCGGCGCGCACGCGCAGGGAAACATCCTTCAGCGCCATGGCGAACGGAGTTCGCGCCGGCGCCGAAAGGCCGGCCACTTCCAATAGAATATCCCCCTTCGCGCCAAGACCCTCGTGCCGCACGCTCGCGACATCACTGCCGACCATCATGCGGGCAAGCGATCCGGTCGTCTCCTGCCGCGGGTCGCAGGCGCCCGTTACCTTGCCATGGCGCAGCACTGTCGCGCGCGAACAGATGCGCTGCACTTCTTCCAGCCTGTGGCTGATATAGAGCACCGAGCGCCCCTCGTCTCGCAATTGGAACAGCGTCTCGAACAGGCGATCGGCCTCCTGCGGCGTCAGAACGGAAGTCGGCTCGTCGAGAATGATCAGCTTCGGATTTTGCAGGAGCGCACGGACGATTTCGATGCGCTGGCGTTCGCCGACCGAGAGATCCGCGACATGCGCGTTCGGATCGAGCGGCAGGCCGTAAGCGTGGGAGAGCTTGGCCGCCTCCTCCGAAATTTTTGCGAGCGGGATATTGCTGTCGAGCGAGAGCGCGATATTTTCCGCGACTGTCAGCGCCTCGAACAACGAGAAATGCTGGAATACCATGCCGATGCCGAGCTTGCGCGCGGTGCCCGGTGCATCGATCGACACAGGCTGCCCCTGCCAGGCGATCTGCCCATGCGACGGCTCGAGCACGCCGAACAGCATCTTGACCAGCGTGGATTTGCCGGCGCCGTTCTCACCGAGAAGGGCGTGAATTTCCCCTGGTTGGATTTCAAGATCGATTTCGTTGCAAGCAGCAAAACTGCCGAAGAGTTTCGTCAGCTTGCGAACCGACAATAGCGCACCGGTTGCCGGCGCATCGGATGACGACACGTTCCCCTCATTTCCTTCCCACCGCCCCGCCCTTTACGGATCTATGGGATCAGCAGCGTAGTTCCACTCGTTTTCCTGGCTTCCAGATCCGCGTGCGCGCGCCCTGCATCAACAAGCGGATAGGTTTGATGAATATTGATACGCACTTTGCTGCCTTGCACAACAGCAAATAACGCCTTTGCACTGGCTCTCAACTCCTCAGGTGTGCCGACATAGGCAAAAAGGCTCGGCCGCGTGGCAAAGAGCGAGCCCTTCTGGTTGAGGATAGCGAGATTGAAATTCTCGATCGGACCGGACGATTGGCCGAAAGTAACCCACATGCCGCGCGGCTTCAGACAATCGAGCGACTGCGGAAACGTGTCCTTGCCAACCGAGTCGTAGACGACATCCACACCCTTGCCGCCGGTAATCTCCCGGACGCGATCTGCAAAATTCCCCTTGCTGTAGTCGATGACGTGGTCGTAGCCATGCGCCAGCGCCAGCTCGACCTTTTCGGCGGAACCGGCCGTGCCGATGACAGTTTCGGCGCCGAGGGCCTTGGCCCACTGGCCGGCAATCAAGCCGACGCCGCCGGCAGCGGCGTGAAACAGCAACGTCGTTCCCGGGCCGACCTTGAAGGTGCGGTTCAGGAGATATTCGGCCGTCATGCCCTTCAGCATCATCGATGCTGCGGTTTCGAGCGGAATATCGTCGGGCACCTTGACCAAATGGCGGGTCTCGATGTTGCGTTCGGTGCTGTAGGCGCCGTCGCTGCCGACATAGGCGACGCGATCGCCGACAGCAAAATCAGTCACACCGGGGCCGACTTCCGTGACGGTACCCGCAGCTTCCTTACCGAGCGGCAAGGGAAAATGGGGCGCCTTGTAGAGACCGGAGCGGAAATAGACATCGATGAAATTGAGGCCGATCGCTGCATGGCGAAGCTGCACCTCGCCCGCGCCTGGAGGCGGCAGATCCACCTCCTCCAGCTTCATGACCTCAGGACCGCCATTTTCATGGATACGGATAACTTTGGTCTTCTTCATGATGCACAATCCTTACTGACGTCCCTGGGGACGGGCCTTACTGACATCCTGGGGACGGGTCTTACTGACGTCCAAGGGACGGGAAAAACTGCAGCACGGCACCGATACAATAAAGATAAATACCGCTGAGGATGAAGAGGACAACGGCCCATTGCGGCATGACGAAATGCATCAGCAGCGAATAGATGCCGAGCGCCGACCAGAAGAGAAATATGCCAAGGTTCAGCGGCCGCAGGCGCTTAACGCGCACGGGATGCAGGAAATTGATCGGAAGGAAGGTCAAGACGACGGAAACACCTACAAGGATCATCGCGGTCGTCGCGCTGGCGCCGATGACGAAGAGCGTGAAAATCACCATGTTCCAGACCACCGGGAAACCGGAGAAAAAATACTCGTCCGTCTTCATCCCGGTATCGGCATAGTAGATGGCGCTGGAAACCACGATCATGCCGGCGGCGACAAAGGACCAGGGCTCGCCGATCATGCCGCTCTCATAGAGCGCGAAGGCCGGAAGGAGCACATAGGTCACGTAATCGATGATATTGTCGAGCGTGTCGCCGGACCAGTTGGGCAGCACTTCCTTTACGCGAACCTTGCGCGCGATCGGGCCATCGATGCCGTCGACCAGCAGCGCAAGGCCGAGCCACCAGAACATATCGACGAAGCGATGCTCGGATGCCGCGACGACGCCGAGAAAGGCAAGAAACGATCCGGAGGCCGTCAGTATATGGACGGAGAAAGCACGCATCTCCGCATAAGGTACCCGCTTGTAATTGAAGATTTTCATCCGCCCCACGACTCGTCAGCTTATTCACCTGCCCCGGCAGGCGGTTTTTTCTTGCTAATATGCATCCTTTGGCCGGCATCGCCAGCGCAAAAGCGTTCATCGTGGCACGCTAGCGCGACTTACTGTCATTTTCACCCGTTGCAATGTTTCATCCCATGGATTTCAACAGGCTAAGCGCTTATTTTCAGAACCAGAGGCAATTGAGGCATCGATATGAAGCAGATTGAAGTGGCCGTTATCGGCGGTGGCCTGGCTGGCATGATCACGGCGTTCGCGCTGGCGCGCGGCGGAAGATCCGTCGCCCTCGTCGCCGCACCGCATAACAAAGCCGACAACCGGACGACGGCGCTGATGGATCAATCGATCCGCTTTCTGGAACGCCTGACGCTGTGGGACCGGATCGCGCCTTCGGCAGCGCCGCTGACCACGATGCGCATTATCGATGGCACGTCGCGGCTGCTGCGGGCGCCAACTGTCTCGTTCCGGTCTTCCGAAATCGGGCTGGACGCCTTCGGCTACAATATTCCGAACGCCGTGTTGCTCGACAACCTCAGTGAGGCCATTGCGGCGGAAGGCAATGTCAGCCGCATCGAAGCGACTGCTTCCGAAATCGCCTTCCGCGACGATGGCGTATCGATCGCTCTCGACAACGGCGATTCGATCGAAGCCGCATTCGTCGTCGGCGCCGATGGCCGCAATTCGATGGTGCGCGAGACGCTTGATATCAAGGTCAAGGGCTGGTCCTATCCGCAATCGGCCATGGTTTTGAATTTCGCACATAGCCTGCCGCACCAGAACATCTCCACGGAATTTCACACCGAAAGTGGTCCGTTTACGCAGGTTCCGTTGCCCGGCAGACGCTCCAGCCTCGTCTGGGTGCAGAAACCGGCTGAAGCCGTTGCCAATGCCGGAAAGTCGCTCGAGGAGCTCGGCCGGTTGGTCGAGGAACGCATGCAGTCGATGCTCGGCCAGGTCACGATCGAAGACAGCGTGCAGGTCTGGCCGCTTTCCGGCATGACTGCCTATCGCTTCGGCAAGGGCCGCGCCGCGCTGATCGGCGAAGCGGCCCATGTCTTCCCGCCGATCGGCGCACAAGGGCTCAATTTGAGTCTTCGCGATATATTGGCGCTGTCGGACATCCTCTGCGGACGCGCGGATCAGCCGATTCCGGCGGCATCCGGCGACAGTTTCGATCGCAAGAGACGTGCCGACATCATCAGCCGCACGGCGAGCGTCGATCTCCTCAACCGTTCGCTGCTGTCGGACTTCCTGCCTGTACAAATGCTGCGGGCCGCGGGTCTGCATGTGCTTTCCGCCATCGCGCCGCTGCGCAACTTCGTCATGCGCGAGGGCATCGAGCCTGGCGGCAGCCTGCGTAATTTTTCGTCGATGCTACGGGAAAAGCTGCACGGGTAAGGCACCCGGCTCCGTCAAATAGAGGGCAAGAGGAACCGTCACCGCGGAACAGGCCGTACGCCCATGGCAAATAGTGCGCAGGATGTTGCCGCAACCGTCAGGCATGTTCCATTTTGCGCTGAAAACGGAGGCGAAGATCTCGCCCGGCTAGCCGATTTTCATGAGGATTGGAAAGGTCTGCTGAAACCAGATCGCCATATCGCTGATGTAGCCGAAAATGAAAGCGAGGCCCGTCAGCACAAGAAGGCCGCCCATGACCTTCTCCACCGTGCCGAGATGGCGGCGAAAGCGGGAAAGAAAGCTCATGAAAGCGCCAGAGAAGCCAGCAGCGATCCAAAAGGGAATGGCGAGCCCGAGCGAATAGACGGCGAGCAGGCCGGCGCCTGCGCCGACCGTTTCGCGCGAGGCGGCAATGCCGAGAATGGCGCCGAGCACCGGACCTATGCAGGGCGTCCAGCCGAAGGCGAAGGCAAGGCCCATGATATAGGCGCCGGTCAGCGTCGCCGGCTTGCCGCCGCTTTGGAAGCGTGCCTCGCGCGCGAGAATGCCGATGTGGAAAACGCCGAGGAAATTCAGGCCCATGACGACGATGATGAGGCCGCCGATCTTGGCGAGAATATCGAGGTGCTGGCGCAGCAGCAGGCCTATGGAGGAAGCGCCGGCACCCAGCGCGACGAACACCGTGGCGAACCCCAAGGTGAAGAACAGCGCAGACAACAGCACGTTGCCGCGAACGCTCGGCTGCGCTACAGCCATTGCGCCGCCGCCGCGAAACTGCTCCACTGAAATTCCCGCCATGTAGCAGAGATAGGGCGGCACGAGTGGCAGCACACAAGGCGAAAGAAAAGAAAGCGCTCCGGCGAGCAAGGCGCTCAAAAGCGAGATATCGGCAAGCGACACGATGGACTCCGGCTATGTCATTCCAGCTCCTTCCTAGCGTCGCAGGGGTATGAAAGCCAATCACCTTTTCGAGTGGAGCAACAACTCGTCCCTGGGATTGAATTCTTGTCCAATATTACATCAATGCGACAAACCAGCTGCTGCCGAGCGCGACCAACGGCCGCAAAGCGACCTAACGAACGAATTGCTTTTGCAGGAATATTGGTTCAAGCTGCTGTCGTTCGTCGGACAACGTACATTCCATCCAAAGTTAGTTATCGGAGGAAAAGCCCCATGCGAATTGTTACTATGTTCACGACTGCAGCCTTTGTCGCGCTCTTCAGCGTAAGTGCCATGGCACAAACAGCAACTCCCAGCACCACGACGAAAACTCCCAGTGCAACGACGTCGACTCCTTCGACCACCACCACCATGACCAAGCCAAAAGCGATGAAACCGGCCCAGACAGCCGTTTCCAAGGCATGCTCGGCGCAGGCCGATGCCAAGGGCCTGCATGGAAAGGCGCGCGCCAAGTTCAGAAGCGATTGCAAGAAGAACGGCGGCAAGTCCTAGTATCCGGGACTAATCTCAACCCAACGGTCAACTTTACCGTTGAAACGACGGTAGAGTTGATTGCTGCGAGAAGCTGGTCATCCCCCTGATTCTCGGAGCGAAATAGCGGCGCGCGGCTGCGGACATCGTTCTGCGCGCTGTCGGCATGCCTTGCTCAATCCTTTGGGTTCCCAAGCGCTGCCAACTCCGGACGCCGGTTGTGCATCCTGATCGATCAAGGCGGATTCATCCGGTGTGGCGGCAACGGCATGTCGAATTCGTTTCAAGCTGCAGCGATCGCGCCGGCGACGTTTTGCAACAAGCGGGGCAAACCCGGGAAACTCACTGAAATTACAGCTTATTCCTGTTCGGTGGAATCAACGGACGGAACAGGAAATTAAACGCAGCCATAAACCCTCCCCCTAAGGAAACAGTCTCGAACGCGGATGATCTTGCGGCCGGCCTTCTCGCTCTCGAGCCCTCACTCGAGAGCTTGCCTGCCGCTGTTTTGAAGCCAGGCTGGAAGCGAGAATATGTTCTCTTTGCAATCGTTGCAGTCGTGACGGGAATGACCGGCTGCCTTGCCGTCGCCGTTGGTCGGCCGAACACGGAAATGCTCATGTCCGCTTCGGTTTCAGTTCCTTCGTTACCGGATCGGTCTTGCCATCCACAAGCCTGTTGCGGGGATCGGCGACGAGCGGAGCGTTATTTTCCTTTTCTGCCGCTCCGCCTTCGTGATGTGCCTTGCTATGCTGTATTTTCGCAAGCGATTGCTTGTTTTGCTTTTCTCCTTGCGGATTACGCGATTGATCATAAGCCAAGCTGCGCCTCCTTTCTGTTTGAAAGAAAACTCGGCTGATTCGATTAGGTTCCCCGGTCGAGGTCGCCCGCCGCGCCGCATCTGGATCGAAGAGCCGGCAGGGATCTGTTATTTGAGCTCAGATCAGAGCGGCGCCGTTGGATGACGTGTGTCGACCTCACGAGCAGTCGGCACTATCAACCGAAAAAGAGTAATCCTTGCCCTTGAATTGATAGATATAATTCGCCAGAGAGGCCTCGCCGGAACTGAATTTCGGCAGCAGGAAGTCGCACAGGTCCGTAAGCTGCGCGGATTTGACGAGAGGCGCATCGAAATCGTCGTCGTCATCATCAAGGTCGAAGAAATAGCTGTAGATGTGATCGGTGAGATCAACTTTCGTCAGCGTGGTCTTGTGATCGACTTTCTTGGGCAGATCCTTGTTGGCGAAGATCACCGGATAGCGATCGTTGAGATAGGGAAGCACCAGGCGCTCCGTGACCGGTGTTGTCATCGCGATACCGACCAGGGGCAGCAGCCTCAATGCGATCCCGAATCTCTTTGCGGCGATAAGCCCAAGCAAAATTCCCAGGGAACCGAGCAATCCGCAAACAATTGCATAGATTTCCCACAAAGATAGTTCCGCCACGAATTCCATCATTCGCCCAACGTCTTCAATACCTGATCTGGATCAGGGTATCTTACTACCATATCGGCCACTTTCTCCAATCATTATGCGGCACGTGTCATCACTAAGCTGTGGGTTGCCATGCGAGCTGATGAGCAGCGGAATGCTGCTTCCATAGTTCGAAACCGGTCGCCTCGGCCAGCCGGATCATGAGCGCATTTTCAGGCGATCGAGCCGACAAATCACTCGCGACAGCGGTGGTTGGAGGCCAAACAAACATTCGCGAAGATATTGTAAAAGACAATTTTTGCCCGATGGTGAGAGCGATGGGATTCGAACCCATGACCTACTGATTAAAAGTCAGTTGCTCTACCGACTGAGCTACGCTCTCCCTCTCCGCAGGCAGATGCTGCCTCGGCTGGAAGTGCGCGGAACATATGCAGAGGCCCTATTGCGGTCAACCCATAAAATCGCGGCAGCGGCGGCATGAAGATGCTTTTCCTCATCTTCGGGCAATGAAATTGCGGTATCGAACGGAGAGCCCGCTCCTTGCGCGGGGAAGATTGGAAATCCAGGATGGTAAAGAACCAGCCCTTGGCAAGGCAATCGATTCTCGCGCACCCAAACAACCGTAACAATTTCCCTTAATAATCAGGATTGCAATGTATGGATCGATCGGCTCGCCATCCACAACAGTTGGGGTGCGAATCGTTTTTGGTGTATATCAGTATTGTTGACAACCCGTCTGGCCCTCAGGAGGTTCTTTTATGGATGACGCACACGTCGGTTGGATTGCAGCAATTATCATCGGCGGCCTAGCTGGCTGGTTCGCCGAGATGATCATGAAAAGCAACACGGGCATTATCATGAACATCGTCCTCGGCATCGTTGGCGCGATCGTTGCCAGTTGGCTGTTCGGCGTGCTCCATATCGGGCTGCCATTCCATGCATGGTTGAACTACCTGATCACGGGCTTCATCGGCGCCTGCATCCTGATTTTCGTCGGCCGCCTGATCAGGCGCTGAGCGGCGCATCGGGCTACTGCGTGATTCCTTAAATTGGCATCGGTCTAAGGATAAAATTACGCAGCAGATTAAAAGTGCCACAGCGACCTTTGCGCGTCAAAGGTGACGCGCGGCGCTGTGGACAAGTCCAAATCGGGAAGAGGAGAAAGGGAAGACGGAATAGACAGCCTTCCCTTTTTTTTGGTGCACGGTTTCCCGTCAAGCAAGCCGGAAGAATCCCGCGCAAAAACAGGCAGCATATTTTGCGACGACAACAACATGCCTGTCATCAAGCGCTCGAAGCGCAACATACTGATTCGAAACGTCGCGATACGTTTTCAGACCTTTCCAACCCCGACCTCGGCGCTATCTATCAGGATGGACCCGAAAGGAGGTTGGAAACATGACGGAAAACGCCAATCGGACAACCACACGCAAGGTTATTCGCGGCCGTCCCTACAGTATTGCCGAATTTGCACGGAAATATCGCCTCGACGAGGCGGAGGCTAAACGCCTCTTCTACAAGTTCGGTCCGTCGTCGACGGAACTCGATCTGCTGATGGCAGCCAAACGAAGGCCGGCCTCCCTTGCGACCGCAATCGGCCGATGATTCGCGGCTCTTTCAGCTAGATTTGCGGCATGGTGCCGGCATTGTCTGCCTTGGAGGCGACGATACTGATATATCACATCGACTGCCTTCGAGATGCTAGATGACACTGTGCGCCATTCAAGCATAAGTCGGACAGCCTCGAATGCAGAATTCGCTTAGCCACCTCGCCTATCTCGCGCTGGAATACGCGATCGTGACGCTTGAGCTGAAGCCAGGCACGCTCGTCACCGAAAAGCAGCTGATCGAGATGGCGGGGCATGGGCGGACACCGGTGCGCGAGGCGATCCAGAAGCTTGCTTGGCAAGGTTTGATCCATGTTCGCCCGCGTGTCGGCCTGCAGATTGCGGAGATTCGTCCCGAGGATCATCGATATGTCATGCAGGTCAGGCGCGAACTGGAACCGCTCGCAGCCGCGCTAGCTGCGACCTATGCCGATCCGCAGCAGCGCGAGCAATTGCGGGAATGCGCCCGCCTGATGGCGGAGTGCGCCGTCACCGGCGACCTGCCAGGCTTTTTCGCCGCCGACAAGACGTTCGACGAGGTTCTCGAAGCCGCCTGCCCCAACAATTTCATCATGGCGGCGCTCGCGCCCGTGCAAACGCATGCGCGCCGGCTGTGGTATTCCACCGGAACGCATGACCGCATGGATGGGGCAATTGCGATGCACGTTCAGGCCATCGAAGCCATTCAAGACGGTGACGCGATTGCGGCAGAAACAGCCATGGCGGCGCTCATCGATTATCTTAGCGGCGCATAGAAAGGGCGGCTTGGCTGCCGAAGCCGCCTCTCGTTCCGCGTCCGGATAACTCGATCAACCGACGAAAGCGCGTTCGATGACGAACTCGGCCGGGTTATTGTTGGCACCCTCGTTGAGGCCAGCCTTTTCCAGCAGCGCCTTAGTGTCCTTCAGCATGGCGGAAGAGCCGCAGATCATGCCGCGATCGATGGCCGGATCGAGCGGCGGCACGCCAAGATCGCTGAAAAGCTTGCCGTTTTCGATGAGATCGGTAATGCGGCCCTTGAAGGGGAACTCCTCGCGGGTGACGGTCGCGTAGTGGCGCAGCTTGTCGCCGACAACTTCGCTCAGGATTTCATCGTTGCGGATTTCCTCGACGAGATCGAAACCGTATTTCAGCTCGGCCACATCCCGCGTCGTGTGGGTGAGAATGACTTCCTCGAACTTTTCATAGGTTTCCGGATCGCGGATGAGGCTCGCAAACGGCGCGATGCCGGTGCCGGTCGAGAACATGTAAAGCCGACGGCCGGGCGTCAGCGCATCCAGAACCAGCGTACCGGTCGGCTTCTTGCGCATCAGCACTTCGTCGCCGGGCTTGATGTTCTGCAGGTGCGAGGTCAGCGGACCGTCAGGCACTTTGATGGAAAAGAACTCGAGTTCGTCGGCCCAGGCAGGGCTCGCGATCGAATAGGCGCGATAAAGTGGCTTGCCCTCGACCATGAGGCCGATCATAGCGAATTCGCCGGAGCGGAAACGGAAGCCTTGCGGCCGGGTCATGGTGAAGCGAAAGAGCCGGTCGGTATAATGCGTGACGCTCAGCACCGTCTCGGCGAAGACGCCGGCTGGCACTGCTGAAGCAAATTCATCTGATTTGGCGGGGGCGTTCATTCTGTCTCGGATCCCGTATTAATCTTGCACGTCTTTCCTGGCAGGCTCATTTCGCGATGCTGATATTATAATATAGCCGGTCTTGAAAGGCATTCCATTCCAACCGCCGGCACAGGACTGAAATATGAATGTTCCAGTCAAAACTCCAGCTTGCCGACTTTACCCATATTGATAGGCTCGAATACTGCAATCCGACACTGTCAAATTGCCGCAACAGCAAGCCCCAATGTCAGGCCGATTTCGCCGGCAACCGCCGCCAGCTATAAGCCTGTCCACCTTCTGCGCGGCGCGCGGCCGGCTGATAATAGTGCGGAATGCCCGGCAAGCGATTTTCCGACAGCCGTCTCAACGCAGTTTCGTTGGTCACGGCGAAACTATCGATGCCGACGCGCAGCATCAACGGAATCTGGTCGATCAGCACATCGCCGACGGCACGCAACTCCCCAGCATAGCCCAGGCGCTGGCGCAAAAGCGAGGCATGGCTGAAGGAGCGGCCGTCGCTGAACGCCGGAAAGGCAACGGCAACAAGATCGAGACGATCGAGGTATGGCTGCAGCCGAGTCACGTCGTCGGCCGGTCTAATGACGACGCCGAGGCCGACGTCGTTGCTTTCTTCCGCCTTTGCGATCAGCGCATCGAGGCCGAGCAGAGGCTTCTGCGTCTCGGCCGCCTTGATCTCGTCAGTCTCGATGATCCAGAGATCACCTTCCACAAAGCCGGTTTCCCGCCAGATCTTGGTCATGGTCAATCTCCTTACGCTGCTTCGGCGGCCGTCGAGGACGAGCCGTAGAGCGCCGTCTTGAACGGCTGCGGCCCGACGCGACGATAGGCGGCGAGGAAGGTTTCGGAAGGATCCAGACGAAGTCCGAGATAGGTATCGACAATGGTCTCGATAGCGTCAGTCACTTTGTCGGGCTCGAAGCCACGGCCGATGATCTCACCGATCGAGGTGTTTTCGTCGCCGGAGCCGCCGAGCGTGATCTGATAGAGCTCCGCGCCCTTCTTCTCGACGCCGAGCAGGCCGATATGGCCGACATGGTGGTGGCCGCAGGCATTGATGCAGCCGGAGATCTTGATCTTCAGCTCGCCGATCTCGGACTGGCGCTCGGGCGAACCGAAGCGTCTGGAAATCTCCTGCGCGACCGGAATGGAGCGCGCATTGGCAAGCGCGCAGTAATCAAGGCCGGGGCAGGCGATGATGTCCGTGATCAGGCCGGCATTCGCCGTTTCCAGGCCGATGGCGACGAGGCCGCGATAGACGGCTTCGAGATCGGCCAGAGCAACATGCGGCAGAATCAGATTCTGCTCGTGGCTGACGCGAATTTCGTCGAAGGCATATTCCTCTGCGAGGTCGGCCACGGCCTCCATCTGTGCATCCGAGGCATCGCCCGGAATGCCGCCGATCGGCTTCAGCGAGATGGTCACCATGCCGTAATCCGGGTTCTTGTGCGGCTGCACGTTCTGCTGCACCCAGCGCGCGAAGTCCGGATCGGCCTTCTTCCAGCGCGCCAGGCTTTCCCAGCCTTCGGCGCGCTCAGGCAGCGCCGGCGGTGCGAAATAGGCCGAAATCGCCTGGACGTCGGCCTCCGGCAGCTTCAGCTCCGTATCTTTCAGCTTCTCGAATTCGACCTCGACCTGACGCGCCAATTCTTCGGCGCCGGTTTCATGCACGAGGATCTTGATGCGCGCCTTGTACTTGTTGTCGCGGCGGCCATACAGGTTGTAAACGCGCATGATTGCCGTCGTATAGGAGAGGAGATCCTCTTCCGGCAGGAAATCGCGGATCAGCTTGGCAACGAGCGGCGTGCGGCCCTGCCCGCCTCCAACATAGACGGCAAAGCCGATCTCGCCCTTGTCGTTCTTTTTCAGATGCAGGCCGATATCGTGAACCTGGATAGCTGCGCGGTCGCGCTCGGCACCGGTGACGGCGATCTTGAACTTGCGCGGCAGGAACGAGAATTCCGGATGAACGGACGACCATTGACGCAGAATTTCTGCATAGGGCCTGGGATCGGCGACTTCATCTGCCGCTGCGCCGGCGAAATGGTCGGCCGTCACGTTGCGAATGCAATTGCCCGAGGTCTGTATGGCGTGCATCTCGACGGAGGCGAGATCAGCCAGCGCATCCGGCATTTCGGAGAGCTTCGGCCAGTTGAATTGCAGGTTCTGGCGGGTGGTGAAGTGCCCATAGCCGCGGTCATAGGTGCGTGCGACATGCGCGAGCATGCGCATCTGGCGCGAGCTCAGCGTGCCATAGGGAATAGCGATGCGCAGCATGTAGGCATGCAGCTGCAGATAGACGCCGTTCATCAGGCGCAGCGGCTTGAAGGCGTCTTCCGAAAGCTCACCCGAGAGGCGTCGCGCTACCTGATCGCGGAACTGGGCAACCCGTTCCGCAACGAAGGCGTGGTCGAATTCATCGTAACGATACATGATTTCCTCGGGACTTCTCAGGCTGCAATGAAATCGGGATCGGCCGCGGCATAGCCTGGCGCATATTCCATGGTGGGGCCTTCGGCGCGGATGCGCTCGCGCAGGCGCAGCGGCCAGAGCTTGCCGCCGGTTTCCTGAACGTCGATCAGATTGACGTCGACGACCTTGTTGTCGGCATAGGCTTTCTTGCCGATCGCTTCCAGAGCGGCTTCCGCCTCGGCATGACGGGCGACCAGCGCTTCCTGCAGCGATAACGTCCACTCACCATTTGCGTTCAGCCAAACGGCGACGCCATCGGTGAGCCGGTTTGCGGTCAGAACCTTGTCGACCATCAATCAGCTCCTTGCATAGTCTTGAGCGACGGCCCCGCGACGGACCAGCGGCTCGGATTGTTCAAAATTCGCACCGGCGACGGCATCGCCGATAATGACCATGACCGGCCCGCCCAACTCATCACGATGCTCGAGACCGGGCAGATCCCGCAGAATGCCATGCATCAGGCGGCGATCGCGACGGCTCGCATTTTCGATGATAGCAACCGTCGTCTCGGGCGGGAGGCCGGCCTGCATCAGGCGGCCGGCGACGGAGGCGGCGACCGTACGCCCCATATACACTGCAATCGTGGCGCCGGATACGGCCAAACTCGCCCAGTCGGGCAACACATCGCCCGTAAGATCGTGACCCGTTGTGAAGACCAGCGACGAGGCAACGCCGCGCAGGGTCAGAGGCAGTTCGAAATCGGCGGCAGCGGCGAAGGCAGAGGTAATGCCGGGAACGATCTCATAGCCGATGCCGGCAGCGCGCAGGGCCGCCATTTCCTCGCCCGCACGGCCATAGACCAGCGGATCGCCCGACTTCAGCCGCACCACGCGCCTGCCTTCGCGGCCGAGCTGCACCAGCAGATCGTTGATCTCTTCCTGCGACTTGCTGTGGCATCCCTTGCGCTTGCCGACGGACAGGCGCTCCGCATCGCGGCGACCCATATCGACGATTGCCTGCGGCACCAGGGCGTCATGGACGATGACATCGGCCTCCATCATCACGCGCTGTGCCCGCAAGGTCAGCAGATCCTCCGCGCCCGGACCGGCGCCGACCAGCCAGACGCGACCCTCGACCTCACGCGACGACTGAAGCAGCGCATCGGCTGCCTGCTCCGCCTGCGCGACATGGCCGGCATTGACGGCATCGGCGACAGCGCCTGAGAAGAACCGGCGCCAGAAAATGCGACGGGCAACGCCCCGCGGCACGAGGCGCTCGACCGGCTTGCGGAAGCGCGTCGCCAAGTCCGCAAGCTTGCCGAGCGACGGCGACAGCATCTGGTCGATCTGCGCACGGATCATCTGCGCCAGTACGGGACCTGCACCCTCGGTGCCAATCGCGACAGCAACGGGCGCGCGGTTGACCAGCGCCGGCGTGTAGAAATCGCAATAATCGGGCTGATCGACGGCGTTCGCCGGAATTCTCTCGGCGCGGGCAGCATCGACAATGGCGCGATCCGCCGCGGCGTCGCCGCTGGCAGCAAAAACGAGCGTCGCACCCTTGACCTGATCGAGCGAAAAATCACCGCGTATGGTTTCGATGCGATTGGCAATCAGGAAGGCATGATAATCAGCCTCGGGTGCCGGCGCATAGGCCACGATCCGTGCCTGCGTATTCAGGAGCAATCGCACCTTGGCGAAGGCCTCATCGCCATTGCCGAAGACAGCAGCAACCCTTCCTTCCACGCGGAAGAAGGCGGGAAACACCGAAAGCTGTTCAGTCCTGGGAGGCATCGTCATTCCACTTCAAGCTTCGGCGAATATCGCCTTTGCTGCCAAGAGATTGAAGAAACAGAAATTCTAATGCCCATGCATGCGCGTATTCTTTTGCTCGCCAAGACAGGGATTTGAGCAAATCTCACCAGACGAGCAGATAGAGATAAATATAGGAAATCTATAGACTTTTATCATTGACTAGCGTCCGTGGCGATCTTATTGCCTGTGACAAACTTGGCCCGTACGTCATTTACGCATTCCGCCACATCGGCAATACCGATAGACTGGCGCCGAAACTCTGGAGCAAATCCTTGGCCGACAACAGCATCGCAGCCCGCCTTCTCGATGTCGTGGAACACGACATCTTGCCTCTGACCCGCAAGAGCGTGGCTGCCGGCAACAAGGTCTTCGGGGCCGCCATCCTGCGAAAGTCCGATCTCTCGCTCGTCATTGCGGAAACCAATAATGAATTGGAAAACCCGCTCTGGCATGGCGAGGTTCACGCGCTCAAGCGCTTCTACGAACTCGGCGAAAAGCCGGCAACCAAGGATCTGATCTTCCTGTCCACCCATGAGCCCTGCACTATGTGCATGTCGGCGATCACTTGGGCCGGCTTCGACAATTTCTATTATTTCTTCAGCCATGAAGACTCCCGGGATGCCTTCGCCATCCCGCACGATCTCAAAATCCTGAAAGAAGTCTTCGGCCTGGAACCGGGTGGTTATCGCCGCCAAAATGCATTCTGGAACAGTTTTGCCATCTCCGACCTCGTGGAGACCGAAGCCGAGCCACGCAAGGGCGAGCTGAAGGAGCAAACGGCGCGCATCAAACAAGCCTACGCTGGTCTCTCCGAACACTATCAGGCGTCGAAGAGCGCCAACGACATCCCCTTAAATTGAGTCCCAGCAAGATCCGAGGCAACGATGGAAGCATCGCGAGACATAAACGGCCTGATCGACATCATGGCGGCGCTGCGAAACCCCGAGAACGGCTGCCCCTGGGACATCGTCCAAACCTTCGAGACCATCAAGCCCTATACGATCGAGGAAGCCTATGAAGTGGCCGACGCGATCGAGCGCAAGGATATGGACGATCTTTGCGACGAGCTCGGCGATCTGCTGCTGCAGGTCGTTTTTCATTCCCGGATCGCCGAGGAGTCTGGCGCATTTTCCTTCGGCGATGTCGTGCATGCCATCTCGCGCAAGATGATCCGCCGCCATCCGCATGTTTTTGCGGTTTCTGATGCAAAAACCGAAGATGCGGTGACTTTGCAGTGGGATCGGATCAAGGCCGAAGAGAAGCGCGAACGGGCGGAGCGTCGCGCCAAGAGCGGCATTGCCGAAGATTTCAAAGCTGGCTTCCTGGGCTCGGTGCAGCGGACCTTCCCTGCCCTGACGGAAGCTTTGAAACTGCAGGAGCGCGCCGCCAAAGTCGGCTTCGACTGGTCGGCGCCGGAACCGATCCTCGACAAGATCGAGGAGGAAATCGGCGAATTGCGGGCAGCGCTTGCAAGCGGCGACAAGACCAAGGTCAGCGACGAGCTCGGCGATCTGATCTTCGCGGTCGTCAATATCGGCCGGCATGTGAAGACCGATCCGGAGCAGGCGCTGCGCGGCACGAACACGAAGTTCCGCCGCCGTTTCCATCACATCGAAACGACGCTCGAGGCTGAAGGCGGGACGCTGGAAGGCGCCTCGCTGGAGCGAATGGAAGAGATCTGGCAGGCAGCGAAGGCTATAGAACGGCAGCTCGCAGGCGTGAAAACGGCGTAAGGACGCCCTATTCCCAGTCCTCGCGCTGCGGCTTGGGGCCATTGCCCATGCGCCGCTCCAGCTCAGCTGCCTCGGTTTCGGTCAACCGTACGTCGAGCGTCACCGTGCCGTCCTCATTGTCTTCGCGGTTATCGACGACGGCGTGATTATAGAGCCAGGGCAGCAGCGCGAGCTTCTCTACCGGCAGCGTGATCGTCGTTTCCGTCAGCACACCGGAAAGGCGCCGGCTGATTTCCGCCATCAGACGGTCGACACCCTCGCCTGTTATCGCCGAGACGGCAATGACGTTCTCGGCGGTCAACGCCTTCTGGACGATGGCGTCATGCGCGTCCGGCTCCAGGCGGTCGATCTTGTTCCAGACCTCAAGAATGCGCTCGGCGCCTTCAGCCTCGCCGATCCCGAGATCGGCGAGAATGCGCATGACATCTGCACTCTGGGCCTGATTGTCGTCATCCGAGAGATCGCGGACATGCAGGATCAGGTCGGCTTCCAGCACCTCTTCCAGCGTCGCACGGAACGCGGCCACCAGGTGCGTCGGCAGGTCGGAGATGAACCCAACGGTGTCTGAGAGAATGACCGTGCGGCCATGCGGCAGCTTCATACGCCGCAGCGTCGGGTCGAGCGTCGCAAAGAGCATGTCTTCCGCCAGCACGCCGGCGCCGGTGATGCGGTTGAACAGCG
Source organism: Hyphomicrobiales bacterium (assembly GCA_900468625.1). Taxonomy (GTDB): domain Bacteria; phylum Pseudomonadota; class Alphaproteobacteria; order Rhizobiales; family Rhizobiaceae; genus Rhizobium. The sequence continues at coordinate 71,918 of UBUL01000026.1, read as the reverse complement.
TCGATTTGCCGGCATTGGTATAGCCGACCAGAGCCACGATCGGATGCGGCACCTTTTTTCGCTTGGCGCGGTGAAGCTGGCGTGTGCGAACCACCTGCTCCAGCTCGCGTTCGAGCCGAATAATCCGCTCCTGCAGCATGCGCCGGTCGGCTTCGATCTGGGTTTCACCCGGGCCGCCCATGAAGCCGGCGCCGCCGCGCTGGCGTTCAAGGTGGGTCCAGCTTCGGACCAGCCGCCCCTTCTGATAGTTCAAATGCGCGAGTTCGACCTGCAGCGTACCTTCCTTTGTGGAAGCGCGGCGGCCAAAGATTTCGAGGATGAGGCCGGTGCGGTCGATGACCTTGGCGTTCCATGCCTTTTCGAGATTGCGCTGCTGCACTGGCGTCAGAGGATGATCGACGATGACGAGACCAGCGTTGAATTCGTCGAGAAGTGCGAGGATTTCCTCGATCTTGCCGGTGCCGAGCAGCGTTGCGGGCCGCGGTTCATTGATCGGAACGATGGAGCCGTTGACGACATCTAGGTCGATGGCTAGCGCAAGACCCTTGGCCTCTTCCAGCCGGCTCTCGGGCGGGCGCGAAACGGAGACGGCACCGTCGGCCTGGGCGGAACGCGCCGCGCGCGCCTGTTTCAACACAGGCACGACGACAACGGCGCGCATATCATCCCGGTGCTTTACGGTTTCCGGGATGAGGGAATCATTTTTGGTATCGCGTGTCGTGATAGCAGAAAGTCCTGGTTAGGATGCGGCTTCTTCGCTCTCGAACATCTGCATCGGCTGACCCGGCATGATCGTCGAGATCGCATGCTTGTAAACCAGCTGCGAATGGCCATCGCGGCGGAGCAAGACACAGAAATTGTCGAACGAGGTCACGACACCTGTGAGCTTCACGCCGTTGATCAAGAAAATTGTCAGTGAAATCTTTTGCTTGCGAACAGTATTGAGAAACAAGTCCTGCAAGTTCTGAGAACGTTCCGCCATCGCGCCGCTTCTTTCTTTTTTGCCGACCTGAGCCGGTTAAATGTCATGATATACAGAGGTCCCGGACCGGAGATACCCTCATTCTCTCCACCCAGCGAATGTTGGTATCAAATCGCAGTCTTTTCCGCAACGTCGAAAAAGGCTTCACGGATTTTCTGTGACATGCTGCCCGGATGACCGTTGGCAATGGTCTCGCCATCGATAGAAACGACCGGAAAACATATACTTGTCGCCGCTGTGATGAAGACTTCGCGGGCTTTCATCATCTCTTCGACCGAGAAGAATCGCTCGACGATCGCCACGTCAAGCTTCGCCGCTACGTCCAGCAGTGTCGTGCGCGTAATGCCGCGCAGGATGCCGTGTTCGGCGGGGCGGGTGACGAGATTTCCGTCGTGATCCACGATCCAGACGTTGGTGGCCGCCCCTTCCTTCACCATGCCGTTATGGTCGATATAGATCGCCTCCTGTGCGCCGGCCTCCTTGGCCTGCTGGCGGGCCATGGCGTTCGGAAGCAGGCCGACCGACTTGATATCCACGCGGTCCCAGCGGTTGTCGCGGACGGTGATCGCCTTGATGCCATTGGCGTTCTTCTTGGCAATCGCGGACTGATCCGTGCTCTTGGCGGTTACGACGATCGAGGACGGCGTGCCGGCCGGCGGAAAGACGTGATCGCGACGGGCAACGCCACGCGTCACCTGCAGGTAGAACAGGCCGTTACGGACGTGATTGCGGCGCAACGTCTCGCGAATCACCAGGATCAGCGCTTGACGCGTCATCGGCCAAGCGATGCGCAGCTCGCCCAGCGAACGGTTGAGGCGATCGAGGTGGCGCGTCATGTCGACGATCACGCCATTACGAACCTCGCACACCTCATAGACGCCGTCGGCGAACTGATAGCCGCGATCCTCGATATGCACCATGGCATCGCTGTGCTTGACATAACGGCCGTTGACATAAGCAATTCTCGGCATGGAAGCCCCTGATCCGAATACTGTATTATTAATGCTGGGCGCGGCTCAGACGCCCAACGACTTCAGCTTGCGATGCAACGCGGAACGCTCCATGCCGACAAATTCCGCCGTGCGCGAGATGTTGCCGCCGAAACGATTGATCTGGGCGATGAGATAGTCGCGCTCGAACATTTCACGCGCTTCGCGCAGCGGCAGCGTCATGATGTGATAGTCGTTCTTGGCGGAGACCTTCGGCAGCATGTCGCCGAGGTCTGTCGGCAGCATTTCGGCCGTGATCGGCGTATCTGCTCCGTCCGAGCGGGCGAGAATCATCAGACGCTCGATATTGTTGCGCAGCTGGCGGATGTTGCCAGGCCAGTCATGCGCTTGCAGCACGGCCATGGCGTCGTCACCGATCCGGCGCGAACGGATGCCGGCCTGCTCGGAAATCTGGCGCATGAGCTGATCGACCAGGAAGGGAATGTCTTCCCGGCGCTCGGCAAGAGCGGGCACGCGAACGGGCACGACAGCCAAGCGATGATAGAGATCTTCCCGGAACAGGCTCTCGGCAATGCGGCTCTCGAGATTATAGGCCGTGGACGAGATGATGCGCACGTCCACTTTGACGCGCTTCGACCCGCCGACGCGCTCGAATTGCTGATCGACGAGAACGCGCAAAATCTTGTTCTGCGTCTCGCGCGGCATTTCACCAACCTCGTCGAGATAGAGAATGCCGCGATGGGCCTCCTCCAGAGCACCGATCTTGCGCGCCTGCCCCGGCGAACCTTCGGTGCCGAACAGAGCGATTTCCATGCGCTCGGGCGTGATCGTCGCGGCATTCAGCGCCACGAAAGGACCGTTCGCCCGGCTCGACTTCTTGTGGATCATGCGAGCCACGAGCTCCTTGCCGGAGCCGGAGGGGCCGAAGATCATGACGCGGCTGTTGGTCGGGGAAACCTTGTCGATCGTCTGGCGAAGCTGCGAAACGGCGACCGACGTACCGATCAGCTCCACCGCGTCGCCGGTGCGGCGCTTCAGTTCGGAGACCTCGCGCTTCAGCTTGGAGTTCTCCAGCGCGCGCTCCGCGATCAGGATGAGGCGGTCGGCCTTGAACGGCTTTTCGATGAAATCGAAAGCGCCGCGCTTGATGGCGGAGACGGCCGTTTCGATATTGCCATGACCCGAAATCATGACCACGGGCAACTCGGGATGACGCGCCTTGATTTCGTCGAGCAGCGCAAGGCCGTCCAGCTTGCTGCCCTGCATCCAGATATCGAGGAAGATCAGCCGCGGCGCCCGGTCGGAAATAGCGGCCAGCGCACTGTCGCTATCATGTGCCGTGCGGGTTTCATGTCCCTCATCCGAAAGAATTCCCGAAACGATTTCGCGAATGTCTTCCTCGTCGTCCACCACGAGAATATCAGATGCCATAGACGCTTTCCTTGTCACTTGCTGGCTGGGCGACGGCGGCTTGCTCACGGCGCGGCAAATGCACGCGGATCATGGCCCCCCTGCCCTGGTCGAATTCTGCGGGAGCGTCGTGGAGTTCGAGCTGCCCGCCATGGTCTTCAATGATCTTCTTGACGATGGCGAGCCCAAGGCCCGTACCCTTCTCGCGCATTGTCATATAGGGTTCGAGAATGCTGTGCCGGTTCTCGACCGGCAGGCCGCGGCCGTTGTCGATGACATCGACGGTGAAGCGGTCGCGGTCAGGATCGAGCGACGAGCGCACCAGGATCTTCGGCTGTTCGCGGGCCTGGTCGTTCGGCACACCTTCTATCGCCTCCACGGCATTCTTGATGAGATTGCCGAAGGCTTGGCCGAGCATGCGGGTATCGAACATGCCCTCCAGCCGTTCGTCTCCCAGCTCGCGCTCGAATTTGACGTGGTTGTTGCCCATTTCGCGCAGGAACACCGCGTCGCGCAGAATATCGCGCAGATCGCTCGGCTCCATGGTCGGTTTCGGCATGCGTGCAAAGGAGGAGAACTCATCGACCATGCGGCCGATATCGCCCACCTGGCGGATGATCGTATCCGTGCACTGGTCGAAGACCGCACGGTCGGCATCGGCGATGTTCTTGCCGAAACGGCGGCGGATACGTTCGGCCGACAGCTGAATGGGTGTCAGCGGGTTCTTGATTTCATGCGCGATGCGGCGCGCAACGTCGGCCCACGCGGTCGAACGCTGCGCGATGACGAGATCGGTAATATCGTCGAGCGTAATCACATAGGATTCATTGGCATCGCGCGATTCCTCGCGCGTCACCTGAACGCTGAGCGTGCGCACGGTTCCGCCGCGGACGAGACTGATCTGCTTGCGGAAATCGCTGCGATGGCGTGTCGTCGCCTCGGTGACAACCTGATCGACCTCGGGCGAAATGTCCGACAGGTTCTTGCCGATGAGTTCGTCACTCTTGAGCGTCAGCAGATCTTCGGCCGAAGTATTGACGATGGTGATGCGCCGATCATGTTCGACGCCGATCACGGCCGCCGTCACGCCCGACAGCACAGCCTCGATAAAGCGGCGGCGATCATCGACCTCGTCCTTCGCCTCCAGGATTTCATCGCGTTGAGTACGAATTTCCGAGATCATCTTGTTGAAGGTGCGCGAAAGGCTGCCGACATCACCGTCTGCCGAGCGCACGGGCACCAGCACGTTCATATTGCCCGAGGCAACATTGTCCGCAGCGCTGATGAGAAGGCGGATCGGCCGCACGATACGGTCGGCGATCGCAATGGCGGTCCAGATCGCAGCCAGCAGCACGATGAGCGCAAAGCCGATGTAGAGAACGGCAAAGGCGATCTGGAGCGACATGCGTCCCGCCTCCATTGCCTTGTACTCGGCCGTGTTGTCTTCGACCATGCGCATGGCGGTCATGACGCGCGGATCGACGGCGCGCACCGTGTAGAGGAACGAACCGGGGATTTCATCGAGCTTGATGACCGCGCCGACGAGATTGGTGACACCCGGTGGAATAAGCGTCGGCTGACCATTGGCCGAGGAATCCAGCGCATCCTTCGGAATGGCGGGTAGCGGCCGCTCGGTCTTGATGTCGGCCTGGACAATGGCGGTGCCGTCGCGACGGACCAGGAAGGCGCCGAGCAGGCCTCGGCCCCGCGCCTGGCGGGTCATCAAATCGGCAAAGCCGGTGCGATCGAGATTGAAGAGCGAGCGATTGCGCTCCAGATCGTTCGCCATCGACACGGTCTGGCCCTGCAGATAGCTCGCGTTCTCCATCAGATAAGCTTGCGCAACGTTCTGCGACGAGCTGATGATCTGCTGCGTGCGCACGCCGAACCACCGATCGAGCCCGACATTCAGCGTCAGACTGGCAACGATGGCGACAAGAATGGCCGGCGTGATTGCGACGATCGAGAAAAGAACGACGATGCGGATATGCAGGCGGGCGGCTGCGCGACCGCGGCTGCGCGCCTTCATCAGCCGCGCGACCTCGCGAGCGATCAGCGCGATCAGCCCCAGCACGAACAGACCGTTGATCACGACCGAGGTGAAGACGACTGAAGAAGTCGGGGCGATCGGCGTGAGCCCAAGCAACATAAGCAGGGTTGCGATGGCGCAGAGAAGCGCGCCGCCGGCCAGAACAAGGCCAGGCAAAGCAAAGGAAGCACGGCGGTCCGTCACTTTGACAACCGCCTCGTCGCTCGCCGCCGGCGACACTGCATCCTGTATCATTCCCATCAATCTCCACGCCCGAGCGACGATCGGCGCCCCGGTCAAATCGCACAGCCACATAAGGCCTTCATGCGAGCGACAGGCAGAGGCCCGAACTGTCGTTCGGTTTCGCACAGGAGCGAAACCCTTACTTCAAGTCATCGTTGCAAATAACTGAAAAATCAGACGAACTCCCACTGTCAGGAGAGCATGCCGGACGAATCGCCACTGCAAAAACGACGAATCAACTGCGTGACCTTTAAGCAACGCATTGTGGCGAAAATGCAACGCATTGGAATGCGTTGTCAAGCCGTGCGGGAGCTTCTGTAAACTGAAACTCCCAGTTCTCTGATCTTTTTGCGCAGCGTATTGCGGTTGAGGCCCAGAAGATCGGCCGCCTTGATCTGATTGCCGCGGGTGGCGGTCAATGCAGCGAGAATCAGCGGATATTCCATTTCCGTCAATACGCGGTCGTAAAGCCCGGGCGGCGGGAGATTGTCGCCGAATCCGGCGAAATAGGTCCGCATATTCTCTTCCACCGCCTGCGCAATGGTCATGGAGCCGGTGCGGACCGGCCCTTTTTCGATCGGGCTGTCGGGTACGTCGGCGCGCAGTTCCGCATCAATGATCTCCTTGGTGATGACATCCTGCGGATAAAGCGCCATCAGCCGGCGGATAAGATTTTCCAGTTCGCGGACGTTGCCAGGCCAGGGATAGGCCTTCATGAGTTCGAGCGCTTCCTGATCGAAACGCTTTGAACCAAGCCCTTCCTTCTCGGCCTGCTGGATGAAATGACGCACCAGATCCGGAATGTCTTCGGCTCGGTCGCGCAGCGGCGGCAGGCGCAGCGGCACGACGTTGAGGCGATAATACAGGTCCTCGCGGAACAGGCCTTGATTGATGGCCTGCTTCAGATCCTTGTTGGTAGCGGCAACGATCCGGACATCGGTGCGGATCGGCGTGCGGCCGCCGACGGTCGTATATTCGCCCTGTTGCAATACGCGCAGCAAACGCGTCTGCGCATCCATCGGCATATCGCCGATTTCGTCGAGGAACAGCGTGCCACCCTCGGCCTGCTCGAACCGGCCCGTCGAGCGGGTCTGCGCGCCCGTGAAGGCGCCTTTTTCATGGCCGAACAGTTCGGATTCGATCAGGTCGCGCGGGATCGCGGCCATGTTGATCGCCACGAACGGACCATTGCGGCGCTTGCCGTAATCGTGCAGGGCGCGCGCAACCAGCTCCTTGCCGGTGCCGGATTCGCCGGTGATCATCAGCGTCAGATCGGTCTGCATCAGGCGCGCGAGCACGCGGTAGATTTCCTGCATGGCGGCGGAACGGCCGACGAGCGGCATGCCGTCCTGCATGTCGTCATCGATCTTTGCCGGCTTGCGTTTCGGCTCGGACAGCGCCCGGCCGACGATTGCAATCAGTTCGGTCAGGTCGAAGGGCTTCGGCAGATAGTCGTAAGCGCCCTTTTCCGATGCCTTGATGGCCGTCATGAAGGTGTTCTGCGCGCTCATGACCAGAACAGGCAGATCCGGCCTCGCCTTCTTGATACGGGGCAGCAGGTCGAATGCGTTTTCGTCGGGCATGACGACGTCGGTTACGACAAGGTCGCCTTCACCGGCGGAGACCCAGCGCCAGAGCGTGGCGGCGTTCGACGTGATGCGTACATCGTAACCTGCGCGGCTCAAAGCCTGGTTGAGCACGGTGCGGATGGCTGCATCGTCATCGGCGACAAGGATCGTGGCTGTCATCGAGTAGTCCCTGTAGAGTTCGGAAGTGGGGCATCTTCTGAGGTAATGCCTTTGGAGGCGGGCATCAAAACACGGAATGTAGTGCGATGGTTCTGACTGTCGCATTCGACGATGCCGCCATGATCGCCGATGATCTTGGCGACCAGCGCAAGGCCGAGGCCGGTTCCGTTCGTCTTGGTGGTGATGAACGGATCGAAGAGATGAGGCACGAGATCGGCCGGCACGCCGGGGCCATTGTCGATGACACAGAATTCCAGCGGCAAGGAGATCTTTTCGCGCGTGCCGGCGACGGAAAGCCTGATGCCGGGACGATAGGCCGTCGTCAGCATGATCTCGCCATCCGGCCGGTCACCGACCGCTTCGGCAGCGTTCTTCACCAGATTGAGGAAGACCTGCACGAGCTGGTCCCGGTTTGCGAAAACCGCCGGCAATGACGGGTCGTAGTTCTCGGAAAGCTTAATGTTGCGGGCAAAGCCGGCCTTGGCAACGGCCTTCACATGGTCGAGCACGGAATGGATGTTGACGGGAACGCGATCGACAGGCCGCTCGTCGGAGAAAACCTCCATACGGTCGACTAGCGAAACGATACGGTCGGTTTCGTCGCAGATGAGACGTGTCAGGGCACGATCGTCATCTTCAACCGATTGTTCGAGCAGCTGCGCGGCCCCTCGGATGCCCGAGAGCGGATTCTTGATTTCGTGTGCCAGCATCGAGGCAAGGCCGGTGACCGAGCGAGCCGCGGCGCGATGCGTCAGCTGCCGATCGATCTTGTCCGCCATCGAGCGCTCCTGGAACACCACCACCACCGAGCCGGGATCGCTTGAAACCGGCGCGACGTAGATATCCACGAGCTTGTCTTGCCCCAGGCGCGGAGAACTCAGATCGACGCGGTATTCGTTAACCGGCGCACGGCGCTCGCGCACCTGGTCGATCAGAGCCAAGAGCGGGCTGCCGAAGGGGATAAAGGTCGAAATCTTGTAGCGCGACAGATGCGCGGCGCTCGCTCCGAAGAAGGCTTCCGCCTCCCAGTTGGCAAAGGCGATCAAGCCCGCCTCGTCGACCATGACCACGGGGTTCTGGATGGCGTTGAGAACGGCCATGGCGACAGAGTTGGAATTGGCCATGTTGTCCCCGGCTCCGGAGCTGGATTTCGAAGTCATGCAGCCTCCTGGACGCATTGAGCAAGATCGGCGCCTGCCTGCAGCGCGGCATGGAAGGATGCGGCCACCTCGCCGCTGTCTTTCGAGGTCATGATTTTCGCCTTCTCGGCACCCGTCGTCGCTCCTGCATAGCGATCGAGATACCAGGCCAGATGCTTGCGGGCGTGACGAATGCCGACCGCTTCACCGTAGAATTCCAACATCATCCGGTAGTGTTCGAGAGCAATCTCGACCATCTCCTGACGCTTTGGCTCGCGATGGCCGGCCAGCACGCCAGCATGCCACGGACGGCCCTGGCAGCCCCGGCCGATCATGACTGCGTCGGCACCGGAGCGCCGCAGGATTTCCTGCGCGTCTTGCATCGTTTCGACATCGCCATTGGCGACAAGCGGGATGGAAACGGCATCGCGCACCGCGCGGATCGCATTCCAATCCGCCCTGCCCTCGTAAAATTGCATACGCGTCCGGCCGTGGATGGTGACGAGCTGGATGCCGGCTTCTTCGGCCCGGCGCGCGATATCGGGCGCGTTGATGGAATTTTCGTCCCAGCCGAGCCGCATCTTGAGCGTGACAGGGATGTTCACGGCACCGACCGTCGCCTCGATCAATGTCAGCGCATGATCCGGGTCGCGCATCAGCGCCGAGCCGGAATAACCGCCGATCACCTTCTTGGCCGGGCATCCCATATTGATATCGATTATATCGGCGCCGTTGTCGGCAGCGATCTTGGCCGCCTCGGCCATCCAATGCGCTTCGCGGCCGGCAAGCTGAACCATATGCGGCTTCAAACCGGCGCTCTTCAGACGCGCCCAGGATTCGGCCGTGTCCTGCACGAGTTCACGACTGGCGACCATTTCCGTCACGACCAGACCAGCGCCATAGCGCAAGGCAAGCTGCCGGAAAGGCAGATCGGTCACGCCCGACATCGGTGCCAAGATCACGCGATTTCGGACAGACACGGAACCGATGGAAAATGGAGCTGCGAGCTTTGAAGAAAGCAAATGATTATCTTTCGGGCACACCATACATCTGCACTATTTTTAGACACGCTTTGAAAGTTTGCCAAGAGGTTTCGGAGAGCTCCGATATTTTTTAGGCAAATGCTGGAAAGTTCCTAATTGAGGCGATAGACCCTGCTGAAGCAGGATCCCGTTTTGCCGATCCATTTAGCATGTGCTTGTTCAAAGGAAGCCTTGCGCTTTCAAAGCCATGCCGGAGACCGGGCCTTTCATCTTTCGGGGGTTTATGACGCAAATGCATTCAAAGCAACCGCTGCCGGTGGGAATCGTGATCGTTGCCGCCGGACGCGGCGAACGGGCAGGTTCTCCCGAAGAAGGCCCCAAGCAATATCGCCCGATCGGCGGCAGAGCGGTTATTGCGCATACGCTTGAAAGATTCGTGACATGGCCGCAGGCGTCGAAGATCGTCGTCGTCATCCATCGCGACGATGAGAAGCTGTTTCGAGCGGCGTTGGAACAGGTTGCCGGATCGCCTGCGGTCGAGATCGCCTTCGGCGGAACGACACGCCAGCAATCCGTGCTTGCCGGGTTGCGCGCGCTGAAGGACAGCGGCGTGACGCATGTGATGATCCACGATGCCGTGCGCCCGTTCTTCGACCATGATCTGCTGGATCGCGTCACGGCAGCCCTTGCAGCCGGCGCGCCGGCCGTGCTGCCAGCCATGCCAGTCACCGACACGCTGAAGCGCGGTGACGCAAGCGGGCTGGTGGTCGAAACTGTCTCTCGCGCCGGGCTCCACGCCGCGCAGACACCGCAATCCTTCCGCCTCGCCGATATTCTCGCCGCCCATGAGAAAGCGGAGGCCGGCGGCAAAAACGATTTCACCGACGACGCGGCGATTGCGGAATGGTGTAACCTGCCGGTGACATTGGTGACCGGCAGCGCCGACAATGTGAAACTGACAATCAAGAGGGACATTGCCATGGCGGAGGAAAAGCTCGGCGCGGGGCTGTTGCCCGACGTGCGCACCGGCAACGGCTATGACGTGCATCAGCTGGAGCCCGGCAACGGCGTTACCCTTTGCGGCGTGTTCATTCCGCATGACCAAAAGCTGAAGGGGCACTCCGATGCCGATGTCGCCCTGCATGCCCTGACGGATGCCCTGCTCGCCACATGCGGCGCCGGCGATATCGGCGACCATTTTCCGCCCTCCGATCCGCAATGGAAGGGTGCGCCTTCCCGAATCTTCATCGAGCACGCGGCAAAGATCGTGCGCGAGCGCGGCGGTACCATCATGAATGCGGATGTCTCGCTGATCGCCGAAGCGCCGAAAATCGGGCCGCATCGCGATATCATGCGCGCCAAGCTTTCCGAATTTCTGGGCATCAGCATCGATCGCTGCTCGGTCAAGGCAACGACCAACGAGAAAATCGGCTTCGTCGGCCGCCGCGAAGGTATTGCAGCCATTGCGACAGCGACAGTCGTCTATCGCGGAGGCAAGGCATAATGCATTTCCCCGATGAAATTATCGCCCTCGCACAAACGATCGTCACGGACTTCACGGCAAAAGGCTGGATGGTCGCTACGGCCGAATCCTGCACCGGCGGCCTGATCGCCGGTGCGCTCACGGAAATTCCTGGTTCGTCTGCCGTCGTCGATCGCGGCTTCGTGACCTATACCAATACCGCGAAGGTGGAGATGCTCGGCGTTCAGGAACAGACGCTCGCGCAATTCGGCGCGGTTTCGAAGGAAACGGCGCTGCAGATGGTGCATGGCGCCCTCTTCCGCTCGCGGGCCGATTTTGCCGTTGCCGTGACCGGCATTGCCGGCCCCGGCGGCGGCTCGGCGGAAAAGCCGGTCGGGCTCGTCCACCTCGCCGCCAAGGCGCGAAGCGGCGGCCTCATCCATCATGAAATGCGCTATGGCGATATCGGCCGCGACAAGGTTCGTCTTGCGACCCTGAACGCGGCATTGGAGATGCTCGTCGCTCTCGGTCAATGACCGGGCGAGCCCTCAAGCATAGATCTTGTTCGCGCGCGTCTCGAAGGCATCCGTGAACATGCGAAAGGCGCGGTCGAACATCGACCCCATCAAGGCGCCGAGAATGCGGCTCTTGAATTCGTAGTCGATGAAGAAATCGATGACGCTGCCGCCATTCTCCGACGGCTGGAAGCGCCAGCGGTTGTCGAGATATTTGAATGGGCCGTCGATATATTTCACATCGATCGCGCGCTCCGCCTTGTTCAGCAGCACCTGCGTCGTGAAGGTCTCGCGGATCGCCTTGTAGCCGACGGTCATGTCGGCGATCAGCAGGGTCTTGCCGTCGCGTTCCTTGCGGCTGCGGACGGTGAGCGCCTCGCAAAGCGGCAGGAATTCCGGATAGCGCTCCACATCGGCGACGAGGTCGAACATCTGGTCGGGCGAATGCGGTACGAGGCGATGGGTTTCGAACTGAGGCATGAGCCGCAATTAAGCAGGACGACCAAGAAGATCAAGGAGCTGACGCATTTCGCCGCGGGATTTCAGCTGCAAAACGGGAACATCTGGGCCATGCTCTGCGAGGCCGGCAAGAATCTTCGGAACCGTGTGCCTCTCGAAATTCCAGATATAGCTCAGGAATTCTCCGTCGATCCGTTCGGGACAGCCGGGTGCCATTTCCGGCCGTGTCTTACCGTAGCCCGTAACCGCCCTTGATACCGCGCCCCAAAGACAGAGCCACCGCGGCATACGAACCCACAGGATCAAATCGGTGCGCGGCAGCCGCAAATCGAACGTCGATTGCCCGCTCCCGTCCATCAACCAGCGCTGCTCCGCAACTTTAGCGGCGATCAGGCTTCGTTCTTCCGCCTTCGAGCGCTTGACCCATCCAGGCAACCAATAGAACTCACGATCCATCGAGACGTAAGGCAGATTAAGACGCTCGCAGGCAGCCTGCGACAGGGTAGATTTGCCACCGCCGGAACAGCCGATGACGAGGACACGCTCCGCCTTTTGGAGGATGCGTGCAGCCTGATCTATACCTACGGCATGGGAAAGCGCCTGCGGCGCGACGATCTGCTCCACGGTCCAGCTCCATAGTCGAATCGAAAAACGTCGAACCGATAACAAGCGGCAGCATGTTCCCTAGGGCGCGTTATTGACAAAGAGATGACGGCGCGAACCGAAACCGCGACACAATCGCCGCGGTTCATTCAAAAGACAAGGCTGGAGGTGTTGGGCTTATTCGGCAGCCAGCAGCAGCTTCCTTTCGCGAGCCGCACGCAAACGCTCGAAATCGTCGCCGGCGTGGTGCGAAGAGCGGGTCAGCGGGCTCGACGACACCATGAGGAAACCCTTGCTATAGGCTACGGTCTCATAGGACTTGAACTCTTCCGGCGTGACGAAGCTCATCACCTGATGATGCTTGCGCGTCGGCTGGAGATACTGGCCAATCGTCAGGAAGTCGACGTCGGCGGTGCGCAGGTCGTCCATCAGCTGCAGCACTTCGTTGCGCTCTTCGCCAAGGCCAACCATGATGCCCGACTTGGTGAACATGGTTGGGTCCAATTCCTTGACCCGCTGCAGCAGGCGGACGGAGTGGAAGTAGCGGGCACCGGGGCGAACCGTCAGATAATTGCCGGGCACGGTTTCCAGATTGTGGTTGAAGACGTCGGGCTTGGCGGCGACGACGCGCTCCAAAGCGCCCGGCTTCTTCAGGAAGTCCGGCGTCAGGATTTCGATCGTTGTTGCCGGCGAAGCGGCCCGGATCGCCCAGATCACCTTCTCGAAATGTTCGGCGCCGCCGTCGGCCAAGTCGTCGCGGTCTACCGAGGTGATGACGACGTGGCTGAGGCCCATCTCCTTGACGGCCTTGGCAACGTTTTCGGGCTCGGCCATATCAAGCGCATTCGGCTTGCCGGTCGCGACGTTGCAGAAGGCGCAGGCGCGCGTGCAAATCTCGCCCATGATCATGAAAGTGGCGTGCTTCTTGTCCCAGCACTCGCCGATGTTCGGGCAGCCGGCCTCTTCGCAGACCGTGACGAGCTTATGCTCCTTCACGATCGAGCGGGTTTCGGCATAGCCCTTCGAGGTCGGCGCCTTCACGCGGATCCAGTCCGGCTTGCGCAGAACTTCGGTATCCGGCCGATGCGCCTTCTCGGGGTGACGAACGCGCTTGGCTTCCGGGTTGATCGTGTCGAGAATGGTGACCATGAAACGTCTACTTTCCGCCGCTTGAATGCGGCCCTTCATCGCCGGGCGACTTTGGCGAGGAATATCAGAATGCATGCACCGATGAAACCGGTGATGAAAAAGCCGAGCCGGCCGCCGGGGACGCCGACATGCAGGGCAACTAGGAGCCCGGCGGCGACGACCGAACCGGCAACACCGAGGATGATGTTGAGAATGATCCCATAACGCGCATCCATCAGCTTGCCAGCGAGCCACCCCGCGAGACCGCCGATGATGATCAGACCCAGCCAACCTACGCTTTCCATCAAACCCTCGTTTCGCGCGTCCTTCAGGACAATCCTGCCGAACGCCGTGCTGCCTCTTACCGATAAGCCGCTAGACGATCAATCTCGCCAGCAGCACCACGACGATCGCGCCGACGGTGGCATGGATGATCTCCACGACAAGCGCATTTTGAATGCCGAGCGAAATCCCGAAATAATGGAACAGGAAACCGCCCACAAAAGCGCCGATCACGCCGCTCACCAGGCAACTGATGAGCCCGCCTCCGCCGACGATCAGGCTCGCGAGGAACCCCGCGACCAGACCGATGAGAAGAAAGACGACCCAACCTTGCGCTGCCATAGACATGTTGATTTCCTTTCCTGTTTTCCACCTTTCGGATAAAGGGCGTGGAAGGAAATTATCAAGCGTTCAGCACCCGGCCATAGGCGTCCAGCACGGCTTCCTTCATCGTTTCCGAAACGGTCGGATGCGGGAAGATCGTGTGCATCAATTCTTCTTCCGTCGTCTCCAGGTTCATGGCGACGACGAAGCCCTGAATCAGTTCGGTCACTTCAGCGCCGACCATATGCGCGCCGAGGAGTTCGCCGGTCTTCTTGTCGAAAATGACCTTGCAGAGGCCCTGGTCCTCGCCAAGCGCGATCGCCTTGCCGTTGGCAACGAAGGAGAAGCGGCCGACGCGGATATCGCGGCCGAGTTCCTTGGCCTTGGCTTCCGTCAGGCCGACGGAGGCGACCTGCGGCTGGCAATAGGTGCAGCCCGGAACCTTGCTCTTGTCGGTCGGATGAACGTTCGGCAGGCCGGCGATCTTCTCGATGCAGACGACGCCCTCATGTTCGGCCTTGTGGGCCAGCATCGGCGGGCCGGCGACGTCGCCGATCGCGTAGATGCCGGGAACATTGGTCTTGCCGTAGCCGTCGATGATGACGCAGCCTCGGTCGGTCTTCACGCCGAGCGCTTCGAGGCCGAGGTTCTCGATGTTGCCCTGAACACCGACAGCCGAGATCATGCGGTCGGCAACGATCTGCTGCACCTTGCCGTCTTCGGTTTCGACATGGGCGGTAATGCTGTTGGCAGCCTTGTCGACCTTCGTGACCTTCGCCTTGGTGAATATCTTCAGGCCGCGCTTTTCGAGCTGCTTGCGGGCGATACCGGAGATTTCGGTATCCTCCACCGGCATGATGGTCGGCATGACTTCGACGACGGTGACGTCGACGCCCATCGAACGGTAGAAGCTGGCGAACTCGATGCCGATGGCGCCCGAGCCCATGACGAGCAGCGACTTCGGCAGGAAGTCCGGCTTCAGGGCCTCGAAATAGGTCCAGATCAGCTTGCCGTCCGGCTCGATGCCCGGCAGCGCGCGCGGACGGGCGCCGGTCGCGACGATGATGTGTTTGGCTGTGTAGGTGCCCTCGCCCTTGACGTTCTTCGGCACCGGATGCTGCGGCTCGACGACCGGCTTGGCCGACTTGCCGACGACGATCTCGCCCGGCTTGGTGATCTTGGCTTCGCCCCAGATCACATCGACCTTGTTCTTCTTCATCAGGAAGCCGACGCCTTGATTAAGGCGGGCGGAGACGCCGCGCGAACGGGCAACCACGGCCTTCACATCAGCGCTCACCTTGCCTTCGAGAACGAGGCCGTAATCCTTCAGGTGGTTGGAATGATCGAGAATTTCAGCCGAACGGAGCAGCGCCTTCGTGGGGATGCAGCCCCAGTTGAGGCAGATGCCGCCCAGGTGCTCGCGCTCGACGATCGCGGTCTTCAGGCCAAGCTGGCCGGCGCGCACGGCGGCGACATAACCGCCCGGACCGGAGCCGATGATAATGACGTCGTAATTCTCAGCCATGTGTTTCCTGCCTTATTGGTGGCGGCGGATCGGAGCCGGCGCCTTGAATCTATCAGAGACCGAGCATCATCCGCACGATCGGCTCAAGGCCGCGACCGAGCGCCCGGGTGTTTTCCGCATCGAGATGAACGCCATCGAGCGGCGTGGTGACGGCGACCGTATTGGCGTCGAAGAACCCGCATCCGAGCTCGTCGGCCAGATCGCTGTAGAGCGTCGGCAGCTTGCTCGATTCTTTGATTGCGCCGAGAAAGCTGGCCGCAAAGGCGGCGTTGGCCGTCTCGGTGACTGCCGGCGGAGCGACGATGAGGATATCGGGCACCTCATAGTCGAACCCCCAGGCGTGATTGCGCACCAGCTGGACCAGACGGCTGATGCCCTGCAGAGCGGCGAAGGCCGAACCGGCGACGACGGGCTTCATGTCGTTGGTGCCGAGCATGATGATGACGAGATCGAGCGGATTATGGCTCTGCAGGATCGTCGGCAGGATTCTCGCGCCGTTGCGGTCGCAATCGGCGAGATGATCGTCAAACGCCGTCGTGCGGCCGTTCAACCCTTCCGGGATGATGCGCACTTGGTTGCCGAGCGCCTTTTGCAGCACGCTCGGCCACCGATCTTCATAGGCATGACGGCCAACCGTTTCGGCACTGTAGCCCCATGTCAGCGAGTCGCCGTAACACAGAACAGTCTTGGTCATTCATGCCTCCGTGTCACAACAAGGCTCAGACGAGCATCCCCATCGGATTTTCGATGTAGCCCTTGAAGGCTGCCAGGAGCTCGGCGCCGAGCGCACCGTCCACAGCGCGGTGGTCGGTCGACAGCGTGACGGTCATCACGTTGGCGATCACCATTTCGCCCTTCTTGACGATGACACGCTGCTCGCCAGCGCCGACGGCCAGGATGGTCGCATGCGGCGGATTGACGACGGCGGCGAAGTTCTTGACACCCATCATGCCCATGTTCGACACGGCGGTCGTGCCGCCCTGATACTCCTCGGGCTTCAGCTTGCGCTCCTTGGCGCGCTTGCCGTAGTCCTTCATCTCGTTGGAGATAGTCGAGAGCGTCTTCTGCTCGGCGCTGCGGATGATCGGGGTGATCAGGCCGCCCGGAATGGAAACGGCAACACCGACATCGGCATGCTTGTGCTTGACCATGGCGCTGTCGGTCCAGGAGACATTGGCATCCGGAACATCGCGCAGTGCCAGCGCCAGGGCCTTGATGACCATGTCGTTGACGGAGAGCTTATAGGCCGGAACGCCGTCCTTCGACTTCGGAGCGGAATCGTTGAGCTGCGTGCGAAGCGCCAGCAGCGCGTCGAGTTCGCAATCGACCGAGACGTAGAAGTGCGGGATCGTCTGCTTGGATTCCTGCAGGCGCTTGGCGATGGTCTTGCGCATGCCATCATGCGGCACGAGCTCGTAGGAACCCTGCTCGAACAGCTTGAGGACGGCGTCGTCGGACATGCCCTTCGGCGCAGCCGGAGCAGCAGCGGCAGCCGGCTGTGCAGCTGGCGCGGGAGCAGCCTTGGCGGCGCCGCCAGAAACCGCAGCTTCGATATCCTTCTTGACGACGCGGCCATGCGGGCCGGTGCCGGAAATGGCCGTCACATCGATGCCGGCTTCCTTAGCGAGGCGGCGCGCGAGCGGCGAAGCGAAGGTGCGATGACCGTCGTTTGCCGCCGGAGCCGATGCAGCGGGTGCAGGTGCAGCCGCGGGAGCCGAAACGCTTGCCGGAGCCGGAGCTGCAGCGGGAGGGGCGTCCGCCTTCGGAGCGTCCTTTGCGGCCGGAGCAGCAGCGGCGCCAGCACCGGAAGCTGCAGCCGCGACATCTTCGCCGTCGGCGGCGAGCACGGCGATCAGGGCATTGACCTTCACGCCTTCGGTGCCGGCGGGAACGACGATCTTGGCGACCGTGCCTTCATCGACGGCCTCGACTTCCATCGTTGCCTTGTCAGTCTCGATCTCGGCGATGACATCGCCGGACTTGATCTTGTCGCCTTCCTTGACCAGCCACTTGGCGAGGTTTCCCTCTTCCATGGTCGGCGAGAGGGCAGGCATAGTGATGTTGATAGGCATCGATGAGCCCTCCCCTTATTTGTAGCAAACGGCCTTTACCGCATCGACCACTTCGGCGACGCTCGGGAGCGCCAGCTTTTCGAGGTTGGCGGCGTATGGCATGGGTACGTCCTTGCCGGCGATCGTCAGGATCGGCGCATCGAGATAGTCGAAGGCCTGCTGCATGACGCGGGTGGCGATTTCCGTGCCGACGGAGGACTGCGGATAGCCTTCCTCGACCGTGACGAGGCGGCCGGTCTTCCTGACCGATTCGATGATCGTCGGAAGATCCATCGGGCGGATGGTGCGCAGGTCGATGAGTTCGACATCGATGCCCTGGGCTTCCAGCTCGGCAACGGCCTTCGTGGCATAGGTCATGCCGATGCCGAAGGAGACGACCGTGACGTCCTTGCCCGGACGATGGATGCGGGCCTTGCCGATCGGCAGAACGAAATTGTCGAGCTTCGGCACGTCGAAGTGCTGACCGTAGAGGATTTCGTTTTCGAGGAAGATGACCGGATTGGGATCGCGAATGGCAGCCTTGAGCAGCCCCTTGGCGTCGGCTGCCGTATAGGGCATGACGACCTTGAGGCCCGGAATGTGGCTGTACCAGGCCGCATAATCCTGGCTGTGCTGGGCACCGACGCGGGCTGCCGCGCCGTTCGGGCCGCGGAAGACGATCGGAGCGCCCATCTGGCCGCCGGACATGTAGAGCGTCTTGGCGGCGGAGTTGATGATCTGATCGATCGCCTGCATGGCGAAGTTGAAGGTCATGAATTCGACGATCGGGCGGAGGCCGGCCATGGCGGCACCGACGCCGATACCGGCAAAGCCATGCTCGGTGATGGGGGTATCGATGACACGGCGTGCGCCGAATTCCTGAAGCAGGCCCTGGGTCACCTTATAGGCACCCTGATACTCGGCCACTTCCTCACCCATGACGAAAACGTCCTGGTTGGCGCGCATTTCCTCGGCCATCGCGTCGCGCAGCGCTTCACGCACCGTTATCGACACCATTTCGGTGCCGGCCGGGATTTCCGGATCGGCGGCTGCGGCAACCTTCGGCTGCGCCGGGACCGGAGCAGCGGCCGGCGCCGGAGCGGCGGCGGGAGCTTCAGCCTTAGCGGACTCGGCAACGGGTGCGGCCTTTGCGGACGAAATGGCGTCGGCGGATTCACCGTCCTGCAGGAGGATGGCGATCTTGGTGTTGACCTTGACGCCTTCGGTTCCGGCGTCGATCAGCAGCTTGCCGATCGTGCCTTCGTCGACGGCTTCCACTTCCATGGTGGCCTTGTCGGTTTCGATTTCGGCAATGACGTCACCGGAAACGACCTTGTCGCCTTCCTTCTTGAGCCATTTCGAAAGGGTACCCTCTTCCATCGTCGGAGAAAGGGCGGGCATGAGAATGTCGATGGGCATGGATCGTCCCTCCCCGATTTAGAGCAGAATGTCGGTGTAGAGCTCGGATGCATCCGGCTCCGGATCGTTCTGGGCGAAATCGGCGCTATCGGCGACGATGTCACGGACATCCTTGTCGATATCCTTCAGATCGTCCTCGCTCGCCCAGCCCTTTTCGAGCAGGCGAATACGGACCTGCTCGATCGGATCGTGCTCGGAGCGCATCTTCTGCACTTCATCCTTGGAGCGGTACTTGGCCGGGTCGGACATGGAGTGACCGCGGTAGCGGTAGGTCAGCATTTCCAGAATGATCGGGCCTTTGCCGGAGCGGCAATGCGCAACGGCTTCGTCAGCCGCAGCTTTGACGGCGCGAACGTCCATGCCGTCGACCTGGATGCCGGGGATGCCGAAGGAAGCGCCGCGCTTGGAGAAGTCGGCCTGCGCGGTGGCGCGAGCGGTCGACGTGCCCATGGCGTAACGGTTGTTTTCGATCACGAAGATCACGGGCAGCTTCCAGAGCTGCGCCATGTTGAAGCTTTCGTAGACCTGGCCCTGGTTGGCTGCACCGTCACCGAAATAGGCGACGCTGACGTTGTCGTTGCCGCGATACCAGTTGGCAAAGCCGAGACCGGTGCCGAGCGAAACCTGGGCGCCGACGATGCCGTGGCCGCCGTAGAAATTCTTTTCCTTGGAGAACATGTGCATGGAGCCGCCCTTCCCTCGGGAATAGCCGCCCTGACGCCCGGTGAGCTCAGCCATGACGCCACGCGCGCTCATGCCGGTTGCCAGCATATGGCCGTGGTCGCGATAGCCGGTAATGACCTGGTCACCCTCTTTCAGCGCCAGCTGCATGCCGACGACGACGGCTTCCTGGCCGATATAAAGGTGACAGAAGCCGCCGATGAAACCCATGCCATACAGCTGGCCGGCCTTTTCTTCGAAGCGGCGGATCAGGAGCATCTCACGATAAGCCTTGAGCTCCGCATCACGATCGAAATCTGCGATCGGGCCGCCATTGGTTTCCTTGGCGGGCCTTGATGCTGTCCTACGGCTGGAAACGGTCGCGTTTTTTCGCGGCGCCATTCAACCCTCCCTGTGTGAGTAGCCTCGTTTTGTGGTGAGGCGTAACATAGGCAAGATTGTCCGCCACAGCAATGCTATAATTGCATGGCTCATATTCTTCGCAAGCCCTTGATATAGCTTACGAAAATTGAATTAACCGAAATTCGGTTAATTAAGCTATTTATTGAAGATGACGATCTCGTTCGCTTTGGAATAGGTCAGCTGATAGCGCGCATATTGGTCCAGCATATCCTTATCCAAAGAGCCGTCACTCAGAAGAGCGACTTCTTTTTCAAGGTGCTCGCGCTTGGCGACAAGATCAGCCAGCTCCTTGGCCCGATCGATGCGGCGCTTCTCGAAAACCTCGGTCGCCTTCAGGCCGTAATCGCCATGAATGCAATGATAACCGAAGTAGCTTACAAAAGCGATGGTGATGGCGGGAAGGATGAGACGGCCGAACCTTCTCTTCTTATGATACTTTGTCCACATGCTCGCTCGTCACGCTCTGGCTCTATGCAACCCCCTCCAAAGCCTAGGCAGCCTGGAACAAGATCACACATGAAATCAAACACCTGGAGCCAAGATAACCGGCAGAGATTAACCGTCCGTTGACTCTAACTGCCAGGGCAAACAAAAACCGCGCCCGAAGGCGCGGTTCGATCCAAGCGAATAATTCTGCCGCGGATCCGGCTGGATCCCATAGGCCAGATATCAGCCGCGAATGATGGAGCGGCCGGCGTACTTTGCCTGCGGGCCGAGCGCTTCCTCGATGCGGATGAGCTGGTTGTACTTGGCAAGACGGTCGGAGCGCGACAGCGAGCCGGTCTTGATCTGGCCGCAGTTGGTGGCAACGGCGAGGTCCGCGATCGTGGAATCCTCCGTTTCGCCCGAACGGTGCGACATGACGGCCGTGTAGTTGGCTTTGTGCGCGGTTTCGACGGCGTCGAGGGTTTCCGTCAGCGAGCCGATCTGGTTGACCTTGACGAGGATCGAGTTGGCAACGCCCATGCGGATGCCGTCACGCAGGCGAGCGGAGTTGGTGACAAAAAGGTCGTCGCCGACGAGCTGGGTCTTCTTGCCGATCAGGTCCGTCAGCGTCTTCCAGCCTTCCCAGTCGTCTTCAGCCATGCCGTCTTCGATCGAAACGATCGGGTACTTGGCGGCGAGTTCTGCAAGGTATTCAGCCATGGCGCCGGATTCCAGGGTGCGGCCTTCGCCTTCGAGAACGTACTTGCCGTCCTTGAAGAATTCGGTCGAGGCGCAATCGAGGCCGAGAGCAATTTCGTCGCCGGGCTTGTAGCCAGCCTTTTCGATCGACTTCATGATGAAGTCGAGAGCGGCCGGAGCGCTGGAAAGGCCCGGTGCGAAACCGCCTTCATCACCGACATTGGTGTTGTGGCCTTGCGACGCCAGTTCCTTCTTCAGAACGTGGAAGACTTCCGAACCCATGCGAACGGCTTCGCGGATCGAGTCTGCGCCGATCGGCAGGATCATGAATTCCTGGAAGTCGATCGGGTTGTCGGCATGGGCGCCGCCATTGATGATGTTCATCATCGGAACCGGCAGCAGGCGGGCGTGAGCGCCGCCGACATAGCGGTAGAGCGGCAGGTTGGCGCTCTGGGCAGCGGCCTTGGCAACGGCGAGCGAGACGCCGAGGATGGCGTTGGCGCCGAGGCGCGACTTGTTCGGCGTGCCGTCGAGCTCGATCATGATGTTGTCGAGCTGGATCTGGTTTTCGGCATCCATGCCGCCGATCGCATCGAAGATTTCCGAATTGACGGCTTCGACAGCCTTCTCGACGCCCTTGCCATGGTAGCGCTTGCCGCCATCGCGCAGCTCGACGGCTTCATGCGCGCCGGTCGAAGCACCCGACGGAACCGCCGCGCGGCCCATGCTGCCATCTTCGAGGTAGACATCGACTTCGACGGTCGGATTGCCACGGCTGTCGAGAATCTCGCGGGCGATAATGTCGGTGATTGCGGTCATGATAGCTTCCTGCTCGCTGGTTTATAAATCGATTTAAATCGTCTTAATCGAAGGCGCGGAAATTACAATGGCGATCCGCACTCCGATTTGGCACTCCCGCAGGCCCGTAACGCAAATTCATGTCAGCCTGTTGAATGCCGGCTACTTTTCATGCCTTGGCGATAGCGTCAAAGGCCAGCAGCTTCTCCAGAAGCCGCGGCATGTCCTTCAGATAGACCATGTTCGGGCCATCTGACGGCGCATTGTCGGGATCCTCATGCGTTTCGAGGAAGACACCGGCAACACCGACGGCAACGGCGGCTCGCGCCAGCGTCTCCACGAACCGGCGGTCGCCGCCGGTCGAGCCACCCTGCCCACCTGGCTGCTGCACCGAGTGGGTCGCATCGAAGATGACCGGCGCGCCCATTGCCGCCATGATCGGCAGCGAGCGCATGTCGGAAACAAGCGTGTTGTAACCGAAGGAGGCGCCGCGTTCGCAAAGGAGAATGTTCGGATTGCCGCTGTCATTGAGCTTGGCAAGCACGTTCTTCATGTCCCAGGGCGCGAGGAATTGCCCCTTCTTGACGTTGATGACGCGACCGGTCTTGGCGGCGGCGACCAGAAGATCGGTCTGCCGCGACAGGAAAGCCGGGATCTGCAGGATATCGGCCGTCTTCGCGACGATGGCGCACTGCTCCTCCGTATGGATATCGGTCAGAACCGGAAAGCCGTATTCCTTCTTCAGGTCTTCAAAGACTTCCAGCGCCTTTTCCAGGCCGATGCCGCGCTTACCGGATAGTGAGGTGCGGTTTGCCTTGTCGAACGACGATTTGTAGACGAGGCCGATGCCGAGCTTGCCGCAGAGTTCCTTCAGTACGCCGGCAACCATAAAGGCATGATCGCGACTTTCCATCTGGCAGGGGCCGGCGATCAGCGACAGCTTTGCAGTATTGGAAAAGAGGACCTTGGAGGCACCCTCGCCGACGGTGACTTCGGAATTTGTGCTCATATTATCTCCTCGAAGGCGAACAACGCGCCCTCGCCGGGCGCCAGCCTTGCCAATAGACGATTATTCTTACGCGTATAAGTGACGCCGTTAGCAGCGAAATACGACGATGTCACGGAAAGATCGCGTATTTTAAAAAGGATTGCGCGTGCCCTGAACCCGGGGTCGCCGGTGCGAACCGATAAATCGTAAAATGCCTCCATTCCTTCCGGCGTCAAAATCTCCAGATCGGCATTGCCGGCCTTGATCGTCAGGCCGAAGGAATGCTCCAATATCCTCGGGCTGCCGACAAGCTCCTCGAAGAAGCCGCGATATACCGCTGGCTTCAGCGCGCAAAACGCAACCCGCGCAATGGCGGTCACGCCGTTTTCATGACGTTCGAGCACGTCGCGATCTGCCGGCAGCGGATTGATGCGCTGACAGCAAAAGGCGAAAAAATCCGGAGCACGCAGGTCGGCAGCAAAGGCAAGGCGAAAGCCGGCCATCGTTTCGGTTCCGTCCGGCATCTTCATGGGTCGGGAGAAATCCAGCATCTGCCCGGCAGAGATCGCGGCACTCCTAAAACGCTCATCATCCGCGACAGCATCGTCCGTGCCGAAAACCACAGCCGAGAATCCGTCCTGCGCGACACGGAAACGATAGGCATGATCGCGCGCAACAAAAACATTGCCGTCTAGAATGCTCTTTTCGCATTGTTCCGGGGATGCGACACCCAAAGGCTCGATGTAGGTTTTATCGGCAAAGAAGACACAGGCATTCTCGGTGCCAAAGGGATGACGCGCGTCCGGCGCCACCGTAAAACCGAGCTTGCCCAGCCGTTCACGCGCCAAAGCGAGGTTGACTGTCGGCAGCACGAGATGATCCAGCGGATGCGGGGACGAAATCATGGTTCCTCCTGTTCGCCTTCGGCAGCAGATTTGCGCCCATCCCTCGCGCAATTCAAGATGGAAGCGCGAAACGCCCGAAGCGGACGGGATGGAGAGAGCGAAGTCTCGCAAACGTGATGACTGATTCTGCCCTTTGGCCAGCTTGTGCGATGCCGCACGGCACCGATCCACATCTTCGGCATATCGGTCAGGTCACAAAAACCTGCGGATCGACAAAACGGCATTTCTCATATTTTTCGATAGGTTAGCGCGGATATAACGCTTTGATGCTCTCAGCCTGCCCAAGCGCAAGTCGCCATTATTTAACCGGCCCAACAAGGCTTTACCGAAATTTAAGTACTTGCAGAACACATATGGAACATATAGTGTCCGTTCTGGATTTGTTTCACCGCTTTTCTTGATTCTGGGGTTCCAAGACGATGTTGACGCGCAAGCAGCAGGAACTGCTCCTCTTCATTCACGAACGGATGAAGGAGTCCGGTGTCCCGCCATCTTTCGACGAGATGAAGGACGCTCTAGATCTTGCATCCAAATCCGGCATCCACCGTCTGATCACGGCGCTGGAGGAGCGAGGCTTCATCCGCCGGCTGCCGAACCGGGCCAGAGCGCTCGAGGTCATCAAATTGCCGGACGCCTATAATCCCAGCCTGCAACCGCGCCGCGGCTTTTCGCCGAGCGTCATCGAGGGAAGCCTCGGCAAGCCGCAGCCCGTCGCCGCACCCGCGTCGCCGAAGGTGGCAAATGACGACCACGGCGGTTCGGCATCCGTGCCGGTCATGGGCCGCATCGCCGCCGGCGTTCCGATTTCCGCCATTCAGAACAATACGCATGACATTACCGTTCCTGCAGACATGCTCGGCTCCGGCGAGCACTATGCACTTGAGGTTCGGGGAGATTCGATGATCGACGCCGGAATTTTCGACGGCGATACGGTCATCATCCGCAATTCGACGACGGCCAATCCCGGCGATATCGTCGTCGCACTCGTCGACGACGAAGAAGCGACATTGAAGCGCTTCCGCCGCAAGGGTGCTTCGATCGCGCTGGAGGCAGCCAATCCGGCCTATGAGACCCGCATCTTCGGGCCGGACCGCGTCAAGGTCCAGGGCAAGCTCGTCGGCCTTATTCGCCGCTATCACTGACCGGTGACGCCAGCGTGGCCGGCGCGTCGAATTTGCCGCTGCGCCAGTCATAAGTCCGATGTCGCGTCCATGGTCGCTGCGGGTTTTCGAACGCGGCCGAAACCATGGGCTTGTCGGTACCGAGCACCATTTCGAGAGATCCTGTTCGCCGCAGTGTCGCGCCCGTTATGAGCATGGCGCCGGAGCGGCAACGGTTCAGTCGCAGTCTGATCGACGTCACGACAATGTTTGCTGTGTCGCAGGCCGATGGCAGATAGGCTGCATTTTCTATGGTGACCAGTATGGCGCCGCTTTCGAGCATGGCCACGCACCATGCGCCTTTCTGGCAGGCAAAGCTTCCCTGCATCGTCCGGTCGAGCGCTTCTTCCATCGCCTTGCGGACCGCAATCTGCTCTTCGCTGCTTAATCGCTTGCGGCGATCTTTCTTGCTGATCTGCGGAAGCCGGCTGTCGGCCGGAAGCATGGTTGGCGGCTGATGTTCTGTCGCAACCAGTGCCTTTTGCCATTGTTCGAAAATAAAGGCCTGCGGCCTCTCGCGATTGGTTGCAAGTATCTCATCCTGCCGCAGCGCAACCAGCACGCCATCTTCGGAAATCATCAGGTCCGGCTTAGGCTTGCCCGAGCCGAACGCTGCCACCCCTATCGACGAGAGCAGCAATAGCAGGCCCATGTGCCGAAGCCGTGTTCGCAATATGCTCATGATCAGGAAGCCGATAATGAATGTCGGCATCAGCCAGTCGGGTTGGCGGCCAAAGGTAATGTCGCCGCCCCAGCCGGCTACGGTTTTCGCAATCATGATGACGAGTTCCAGTCCCTCGCCGGTGACTTTCCAGAAAGGTCCGTCGAGACCGAGAGGCATGAGCAGCATCGCCGCCATGCCGAATGGCATGACGATGAAGGAAACGACCGGCATGGCCGCAAGATTGGCGGCAAGACCGTATGTCGCCAACCGGTGAAAATGTTCGATCGAGAAAATTGCGGTCGACGCACCGCCGATAAACGAGGTCGATATCACGCCCCCGAAGAAACGCGTGACGAATAGTAGCGGACTGAACAGACGGAACCGCGACAGGACGCTTTCACGATGCCGCCGCCGCTTCCACAGCGAATAGCCCGATACCAGCGCCAGCGTCGCGGCATAGGACATCTGGAAGCTCGGGCCGAGCACCTGCGATGGCGATAGAACCAGAATGACGATCGCCGACAGCGCGACATTGCGCAGACTGAGCGATGGCCGATCGAAGAGTACGGCCACCAGCATGATGGCCATCATGATGAAAGCGCGCTCGGCGGAGACGCCAAAGCCGGAGACCAAGTAATAAGCCGTTACCGTCAGAAGCGCTCCGAAGGCCGCGAACTTCTTGGTCGGCCAAGCCTGTACGACGCCCGGAAACAGGCTGAACAAGTAGCGCAGGCCGACATAGAAAATGCCGGCAGACAGCGCCATGTTCAGGCCCGAAATCGCAATGATGTGGGTCAGGCCGGCGATTCTCAGCGCCTCGGTCGTATCCTTGGAGATCGCCCGTCTCTCATCGGTGACAAGCGCCGCAGCAAAGGCGCCGGTATCGCCCGGCAGCGTCTGCCTTATCCTGTCGCCTATATTGTTGCGCAGCCCGGCAAGCCAGATATCGGCCTTGTCGATCCATAAGCCTGGAGCATTGTCGCAGGCCGGAGACAGCAATTTCGGCGTACCATAGGCAAAGCCGTTCGCGCCTATACCGTTGAAATAGGAACTGAAGGCGAAATCGTTGAGGCCGGGCAAGGCGGGTCCGGCCGGGGGTGTCAGACGCGCCCTGCCCTGGATCCGATCGCCGAGTTCGAACGGCTCATCCTGCTTGCGCACGAAGATCGTCACTCGCTCCGGCGTGCGCCGAATGGCCGGCTTTTCCGTTGCCTCGACACGAACGACATAACGCCAGCGGCCATTTTCATAGGACTCCCGCCGCTCGACTTGGCCGGTAACGGTGGTCGTCACGGCCGAATCGAGCATGGTGGTCGAGGCCCGCCAGCTTTCCCATTGCGCCAGCGTCATTCCCAAACAAAGGAGCATGCCGGTGAAAAGCAGATGGCGAAATAGCTTGCCCGCCTCCCGCATGAGCGCAAAGGCAGCGGTGAAAACCAGCAGACCTGCCAGAACGCCCTGGGGCGGCGGATCGCTGCCAGCCTCAAACCAGAATATCGCACCGACGCCCATGTAGATGGGCGCAAGCAGGATGGCGCGGCCATAAGCTGCCTCTTCCTCGATCAGCTTCAGTATACCCAGCGGAAGACGATGCAAGGCAAGAAGCAGGCGCGATGTCAGCGGCGCCTGATTTTGCGTCCGTTCCGATTGTCTTGCCTTGGTCCGGAAGGCGATCGCGGCAATGGCAGGGCGAGGCTGCGAAGGCACAGCAACGTCCAGGCCCTCGTCCTGCTTTTCGGATGCCTCGAAATTAGGCACTCACTGCCGCCCCCAACGCAAAACCACAGCTTTCACGCGATTTTTGCCGTCACCATCCAGTGATTTCAACCGAAATCGGAATGCTCGAGCTGAATTGGACCGATTTTCCGGCGCATCCCTGATGCCCACCGCTACCGCAGTGCCCAAAAGTTGATACCGCAATGCACAATTCGGCACTAGGATAACTTGGCATTAGGCTCTGGATCATATAGCTAGTCGGTAGTCGCTTAACCTTTTGGCGCTTTTTATGGCGTCAATCCCGCCAAATCTTGGAGGATCAGCATGACGGAACAAAGCGCGAAACTAACTTGGGGTGAAAAGACGGTGGACCTGCCGGTCAAGACCGGAACCATCGGCCCGAGTGTCATTGATATTGGTGCCCTTTACAAGAACACCTCCACTTTCACTTACGATCCTGGTTTCACCTCGACCGCATCGTGCGAGTCCAGCATCACCTATATTGATGGCGACGAAGGCGTTCTGCTGCATCGCGGCTATCCGATCGATCAGCTGGCCGAACACGGCGATTTCCTCGAAGTATGCTATCTCCTTCTCTACGGCGAACTGCCGACGGCAGCGCAGAAGAAGGACTTCGATTACCGCGTGACCCACCATACCATGGTGCACGAGCAGATGTCGCGCTTCTTCACGGGTTTCCGCCGTGACGCGCATCCGATGGCCGTCATGTGCGGCTGCGTCGGGGCGCTCTCGGCCTTCTATCATGACTCGACCGACATCACCGATCCGCACCAGCGCATGGTCGCAAGCCTGCGCATGATCGCAAAGATGCCGACGCTTGCCGCCATGGCCTATAAGTACTATATCGGCCAGCCCTTCGTTTATCCGAAGAACGATCTCGACTACGCATCGAACTTCCTGCGCATGTGCTTTGCCGTTCCGTGCGAGGAATATGTCGTCAATCCGGTGCTCGCACGCGCCATGGACCGCATCTTCATCCTGCATGCCGACCACGAGCAGAATGCCTCTACCTCGACGGTTCGCCTGGCGGGCTCCTCCGGGGCCAATCCGTTCGCCTGTATCGCTGCAGGCATCGCCTGCCTCTGGGGTCCGGCTCACGGCGGCGCCAACGAAGCGGCCCTGAACATGCTGAATGAAATCGGCACGGTCGACCGCATTCCGGAATTCATCGCCCGTGCCAAGGACAAGAACGATCCGTTCCGCCTGATGGGCTTCGGTCACCGCGTCTACAAGAATTACGATCCGCGCGCCAAGATCATGCAGAAGACGGCCCACGAAGTTCTTGGCGAACTCGGCATCAAGGACGATCCGCTGCTCGACATCGCGATCGAACTCGAGCGTATCGCTCTGACGGATGAATATTTCATCGAGAAGAAGCTCTACCCGAACGTCGACTTCTACTCCGGCATCACGCTGAAGGCTCTCGGCTTCCCCACGACCATGTTCACCGTTCTCTTCGCTCTCGCCCGCACCGTCGGCTGGATTGCTCAGTGGAACGAAATGATCGAGGATCCGCACCAGCGCATCGGCCGTCCGCGCCAGCTCTACACAGGCGCTCCGCTGCGCGAATACGTGCCGGTTTCCAAGCGCTAAGCTTCGGTACTGAAACGAAAAAACCGGTCAGCGATGACCGGTTTTTTTATGGGCTAGAACGTCCAGCACAATCTGAGCCGCCTTGTCGCCGGGCGGCTCCAGGGTCTGCATCCGCTCCCAGACGAGATCGTAACCCGCAATCATTGCCGCGCGCTCCGGCGTTTCGTTCGACAGACGCTCCATATAACGGGCCAGCAAGCCCGGCCGCAAAACGTCATTGATGAGTTCGGGCAGGACGGCGTAATCGGCAATCAGGTTCGGCAAGGCCGCCGTCCATATCTTGATGCGCGATAGCACGAACTTCGCGAGCCACTCCGTCTTGTAGGTCGAGACCACCGGTACGCCCGCAAGTCCCAACTCGAGAATAACGGTGCCGGAAGCTGCCATTGCGGCATCGGCTTCAGCGAAAGCGCTCCACTTGGCGCCCTGGCCGACAAGGATATCGGGCTTGATCTGCCAGCCCTCAGTCAAAGAACGAACCAATGCCTCCTGCCGCGGCACTGTTGGCAGCAGAAAGCGAAAGTTACCATTTCTCCGGCTAAGTTCTTCGATAGCCTGCTCAAAAACTGGAAGGAGCTGCCTGATTTCCGATGCGCGCGATCCCGGCAAGAGCAGGATCGTCTTCTGCGCATCAGGGCGAGCCAGCCCGCGCAAGGCGCGCTGTCCACGCGTCTCCAGAAGATCGGCATCCACCGTCAAACGGTGGCCGACATAGGTCGTTGCCGGACCGCCCAGGCGCTCCATGGCGGCAGGCTCGAACGGCAATACGGCCAGCACATGGTCGACATAGGCAAGCATTTTCTGCGCGCGATATTCCTTCCATGCCCAGACGCTGGGGCAGACGTAATCGACGATCGGCAGACCGGGCAGAGCCTTGCGCACCCGCTTTGCAACGCGATGGGTGAAATCGGGGCTATCGATGATCAGGAGCATATCAGGCTTCGCGGCGATGATCGCATCGGCCGTCTGCCGGATACGGGCAAGCAGCTTCGGCAGCCGCTTGATGACCTGGATGAAACCCATGAGCGAAAGTTCGGAATAATCGAAGAGCGACCGGAGCCCCTGCGCTTCCAACGCTTCGCCGCCGACACCCACCAGCTCGACCGGACCGCCGTAGCGCCGCTTCAGGGCCGCGATGAGATCACCGCCCAGCAGATCGCCGGAAACCTCGCCTGCAACGACGGCAAGCTTCAAAGGCGCACTGCTCATATGAAGCCCTCCGCGCTCAAGCCCCGGTCGATGCCGCAAACGAAAATGCCGGCCTCGTCGGCAGCGGCGATCACCGCTTGCCGGTCGAGAATGAGAGCTCTGCCGGCTTCGACGGCAACTCCGGCAAGCCCCGCCTTCTTTGCGTTCAGCACCGTGGACACGCCAATCGACGGCAAATCGGCCCGGACATCCTGCTGCGGCTTGCAAAGCTTGACGAGAACACCGCGCCGACGAGTAGAAATACGTCCAGCGGCGCGCAACTCGGCAACCCGCTCGATCATCTTGTCCGTGCCCTCGGCACCTTCGAGCGCCACAACACGACCGCCGACGCTGACCGCGCCCTGCCCGACGTCCAGAAGCCCGAGTGCATCCGCAGCTTTGGCGCCTTGCGCAATATCGCGCAGATCTTCGTCCGCTGGCGCGATTTTCCCCAAAGGCCCGGTCGTCGCCAAAAGATCGGGCGCGATTTCATGCGCGCCGACGACGCGAACGCCGCCGGCTTCGATCAACCGGATGACCATCTGCAGAACAGCGTTGTCACCGCCCGAAAGAAGGGTTCGTATGGTCGAGGGAAGTTCCCTGATGACACGCCAGGTCGGACGCACCTGCCGCCAGGAAGGCCGCCGCGCGACGCCGCCGGACATGACCACGCGATCGACGCCGTGACGGCGGAACATCGCCTCGAGACCGGCAAAATTGCCGACGCCGAGATTGGCATGATCGAAAGCGGACCAATCCCGATCCGCTTCATCCGTCAACGCAATAATGACAGGGTTTTCACCGGCCTGACGAGCTGCATCGGCGACGTAAACTGGCAAAAGCCCGCTGCCTGCGATGATCGCCAGCCTGCCTTTGCCGCTTTGGCCGGCCGAAACCACCTCAGGCCTTGCCGCGATTGGGCGACGACAACGCGCGGTCGCT
This sequence comes from Hyphomicrobiales bacterium, assembly GCA_900468625.1. Lineage (GTDB taxonomy): Bacteria > Pseudomonadota > Alphaproteobacteria > Rhizobiales > Rhizobiaceae > Rhizobium. The sequence goes on along the minus strand of UBUL01000026.1, from coordinate 40,483 downwards.
GTTGGCGGCGATGAAATCAAGTATCTCGATCACTTCCTTGCAATCGGCATATTCTTCGCGGATAGCCGCAGCATTGTCACGGATGGAGCCTTCGTTTTCGAAGATGCTCTTGTAGGCGCGGCGAACCCGGTGGATGACAGCGCGGTCCATGCCCGCACGCGTCATGCCGACGACATTCAGACCGGACAGCACGCCCGGATTGCCGTTCAGCATGCCGTAGGGGATCACATCGTAGCTTGCAGCCGTGAGTCCGCCGATAAAAGCCTGGCGGCCGATGCGGGTGAATTGATGCACGGCACAGCCGCCACCGAGAATGGCGCGATCCTCGATCGTCACATGTCCAGCCAGCATGACGTTGTTCGACATGATGACATGGTTGCCGACGCGGCAATCGTGAGCGACGTGCGAGTTGGCAAGAAACAGGTTGTTGTTGCCGATGATCGTCCTGCCCCCGTAATCGGCCGTGCCGGTGTTGATCGTCACACCTTCGCGGATCGTGCAGTTCTCGCCGACGTCGAGCGTCGTTTCTTCGCCGTGATGATGAACACTCTGCGGATCGCCGCCGACAACGGCCATCGGAAAGATCTTCGTTCCCTTGCCGATCGTCGTACGGCCGGTCACGACGGCATTGTTGAGCAACTGAATATCGTCGTGCAGAACGACCTTAGGACCGACATAGCAAAATGGGCCGACAACAACATTCTCGCCGATGACCGCGCCGTCTTCGACAACCGCCAGCTTATGAATGCGGGCGCTCTTTGCGATGCTGCTCATGCCTTTTCCTGATCCTTCCGTACGATCATCGCACCGATATCAGCCTCGGCGACCAGAGAACCATCGACCTTGGCGTCGCAATGGAATTTCCAGATCGTGCCGCGTTGCTTCAGCTTCACGACGTGAAACTCGACGCGATCGCCGGGAACGACCGGCTTGCGGAAGCGGGCATTGTCGATCGTCATGAAATAAACGAGGTTGCCGCCGATGCCATCCTTACGGGCGCAGATCGCGCCGGCAGTCTGCGCCATGCCCTCGATGAGCAGCACGCCAGGCATGATCGGCGATTCCGGAAAATGCCCGGTGAACTGCGGTTCGTTGGCGGTCACATTCTTGATGCCGATCGCGGAATTGTCGCTGTCGATCTCGATGATCTTATCAACCATCAGGAAGGGATACCGATGCGGCAACAGCTTCATAATTTCCAGAACGTCAGCCGACGACAACGATGTCTTGGCTTCCTCAGTCATGCTCCGCACTCCCGTCCTTCTTGTCTCTGGCTCCTGACCGCTTTGCGATCTCCGCCGATTCCCTTAGAAAATCCCATAGTGGCCGCGCAGGAAGACCCGCATAGCGCTCGCCTGCCGGAATACTGTTCATCACACCGCTCTTGGCACCGATCTGCACGCCGTCGCCGATATGAATATGGCCGTTAAGACCTGCCTGGCCGCCGATCTGCACGCCATCGCCGATTACCGTGCTGCCGGCAATGCCGACCTGACTGACGATAGCGCAGTGCCGCCCGATGCGAACGTTATGTCCGATCTGAACCTGGTTGTCGATCTTGGTGCCTTCACCGATCACGGTGTCATCCATGGTGCCGCGATCGATCGTCGTATTGGCGCCGATTTCGACATTATCCTGGATGATGACGCGGCCGATCTGCACGATCTTGACCATGCCACGCGGCCCCGGCGCATAGCCGAAACCGTCCTGGCCGATGCGCGCGCCGTTGTGGATGATGACGCCATTGCCGAGATAGGCGCAAAGCACGCTCGCGCCGCCGCCGATGCTGCAATTCCGACCGATCTTCACGCCCGGCCCGATAAGGGCGTTGGCGCCGATATAGGTCCCCTCGCCGATCTCGGCACCTGCACCGATGACCGCTCCCGGCTCGATCCCGATATTGGCTTCGAGCTTTGCCGTCGCATCGATGACCGCGGCGGGTGAAATGGCTCCTCCGGGGTTCGATGTGAATGCGATCGGGCGCATCGCCTGCGGGTGCAGCAACGCGCCGGCAAGCGCAAAATCGGTATGCGGCTTCCTCGACAGGAGAACCGGGATATGTTCGGGAACGAAGGACTTCAAAGCAGGCAGACAAATGATTGCCGAAGCCTTGCAGGTCTCCAGCTCGGCACGATTCTTCCGGGAAAGAATATAGCAAATATCGCCTTCGACCGCCCGATAGACAGGAGCGATCGATCTGATGACGACCTCCGCAGAGGTCGCATCAGCCAGTTCCGCCCCAAGATGCTCAGCCAATTGTTTCAAGCTGACGCCACCATGGGGCGGGAAAAAACCAGTATGTTCCATAAGCACCAGCTCCAGAACGGTGTTCAAGCCCGAAGTTCTGGACTGCCGATATCAGAACTGATTGGCGATGCCAAACCGGAAATTCTGAACCTTGTCGTAGCTTTCCTTCATGACGGGCACCGCATAGTCGACACGGATAACGCCGAACGGCGACGACCAGATCAGACCTGCACCGAGCGAAGCGCGGATGGAGCTGTCATTGTTGAGCGTATCGCCGAAAAGGTTCGCCTTGTTGCCATAGAGCGTGCCCGCATCGGCAAAGGCTGCGACGCGCAGACCGATATCCTGCGGGATACCCGGCATCGGCATGCTCGCCTCAGCCGAAGCCGTGAAGTAGGTCGTACCGCCGAGCGGATCGCCATGCGACGAACGCGGGCCGATACCGGCATTTTCGAAGCCGCGGATTTCACGGCCGCCGAGCGTGAACTGATCGAAGACGTTCAGCTTGCCGTCCGTCGGCATCACGTAGCCCGCACCGACTGTGAACGAGCCGATGATATCGGCCTCGTCGCTGATCATCTGATAGTAACGGGCTTTGCCGCTCAGCTTATAGAAGTTGGAGTCGCCGCCGAGACCCGCAAATTCATGCGTGAACTTGGCAATGAGACCTTCACGCGGCAGATTCTGATCATCCAGCGTGTTGTAGGTAAAGGTCTGCGAAACCGTCGACTGAGTCCAAGGACCGTTCTCGACAAGGTTGAGATACGGAGCAGAAAGATTGTTCTGCCAATCGTTCGTGCCGTCGTAGGTCAGACGCTTGTAGTTGTAGCGCAGGGTTGTCGCCAAATTCTCGGTGATCGGCGCAGTGACACGCAGCGAGAAGCCTTCTTCCGAATAGTCGTAGTAGTCGTCGCTCGACGTTTGGTTCTTGAAGATATCGAAACCGGCTGCCAGGCGATAACCGAGGAAATAAGGCTCGGTGAACGAGATGTTGTAGGTACGATTGCCTTCCGTACCGGCACCTGCGGCGATGCGGATGTACTGACCGCGGCCGAGGAAGTTCTTTTCTTCAACCGAGGCTTCGAGCAGCAGACCGCCGTTGTTGCCGACGGCGTAACCGGCGCCGATACCGAACGAACCGGTCGGCTGGTCTTCGACATTGACGATGACAATGACGCGGTCCGGGGCACTGCCCTGCGCCGTGCTGATATCGACCTTGGTGAAGTAACCCAGCGCATCAAGGCGACGCTTGGCGCGCGTGATCATTTCCTGATTGAACGCGTCGCCTTCATTGAGATCGAACTCGCGGCGGATTACGTAATCGCGCGTGCGGGTGTTGCCGCGGATCTCGATTCGCTCGACATAGGCGCGCTCGCCCTGATCGACCAGATATTCGATACCGATGGTATGACCGGACAGATCGCGATTGCCGCGCGGCGTGATGCGGGCGAACGGATAGCCTGCGGACGCCACCCGCTTGGAAATGTTCTCGATGGAGGTCTGGATATCCTTGGCGCTATAGACATCGCCCTTATGGGTGACGACAAGGCCCTTCAGCTCGTCGGCATTGATGCCATCAACCGTCGAGATGACGTTGATATCGCCATAGGTATAGCGCGCACCTTCATCGACATTGAAGTTCAGCGTGTATTCGTTGCTCTGTTCGTTCATCGTCGCATCGGCGCTGACGATGCGGAAGTCTGCATAGCCGTGATTGTAGTAGAACTGACGCAGGGCATCCTGGTCGGCCTGCTGACGTTCGGGGCTATAAACGTCCTTGCGGGTCAGGAACGACAGGAAGTTGGTCTTCTTCGTGCCGATCACCGAAGCAAGGCGGCCGCTGCTATAGGCCTGGTTGCCCGAGAAATTGATCTTGTCGATCTTGGTGCGATCGCCTTCGTTGATGACGAAAGCCACGTTCAGACGGCCCGGGGAAACTTCGGCGGTCTGGGTCGTCACCTGCACATCGTTACGACCGATGGAGGCATAGGCATCCTTGATGGTCTTGACGTCAGCCTGGACGGTCGCTTCGTTATAGGGTCCAGCGGCATGCGTCTGAACGATGCCCTGGAGCTTGTCGTCCTTGATCTTGCGGTTGCCGTTGAAGACCACGGCGTTGATGAGCTTGTTTTCCTGGACCGATACGACCAGGGTTCCGCCCGACACCGTGATGTGAACATCGGAGAAATAGCCGGTGGCATAGAGCTGCTTCACCGAAGCGTCGATGTCACTGGCAGAGAAGCTCTTTCCGGGCTTGATTGTGATATTGTCACGGACAGCCGCCGCGCCGACGCGTGTAGCACCGCGAACGTCAACGCGCTGAACAACAGCTGCTTCCGCGACTGAGGCAGAAGCAAGGGTGATTACACCAGCGCCCGACGCAACAACACCAGCAGACAGCGCTACCGCCGACACTGCGTTCAAAAATCTTGAACCAGCCTTCATTTTCACTTCTTACCTTTTTCCAATCGTCCCCAGCCTCGAGCGAACCCGATTCCGGCCACGTGTGTCGTTTTACCCGCTTTTGACATACAAGCAAGGGAGCACGTTAATTTCTGTTTACTTCATTTCAAACCGTGACCCATTCGCCACTACAGCTTTGAAACATCGTAAATAAATCGTAATTTCCTCTCTCGTCGCTCCGCTAGCCTATTCTGGAACTAATATCGTTCCAGGTCGCGAAAACCATGAGTGAGAGCACCATCGCAAACCCAATCCGAAAAGCGATATCCTGCGCTCGTGCACCCAGGGGTTTTCCCCTTACGGCTTCAATCGCATAGAACATCAGATGCCCGCCATCAAGTACCGGCACGGGCATCAAATTTAATAACCCTATTGAAACAGAAAGTATGGCGGCGAATTGGAGCACCGCAGCAAAACCCAAGGTTGCCATCTGGCCTGAAAGCTGCGCAACCCGAATGGGGCCTCCGAGCTGGTCGGCCTTCATATATCCGCCGATGACGTTGCCGATATATTCGAAGGTGCCGGAGACGATGCTGCCGGTCTGCTTTATGCCCTCCGCAAGCGCCTGCAGCGGCCCATATGCCTCATAACGCAGCCTGATCGGCTTCTGGCCGTCGGTAATGCCGATCGTCGCAATCTCGGTCCGCGCGCCGAACGCGTCCATCTCCTCCGACTTCCGTGGCGTCACCGACACCTCGCGCGTCTGACCGTCGCGCTTGACCGTCAGCGTCATGGATTTGTCGGCATGAGCCGCCGCGTAGCGCTGTACTTCGCCGATGGAGCCGATTTCTCGTCCATCCACAGAAAGAATGCGATCACCGAGTTCCAGGCCCGCCGCCGCGGCAGGGCTGTCGGACCCGATCGACGCGACGAGCGGATCGATCGGGGCGATGCCGATGCTGCCGACATCCTTCTTGTTGCCCGAGGCATCCATACCCGCCAGCGTTTCGGCCGTCATCGTAACATCGCGGATTGCACCATTGCGCTGTATGGTCAGCACGATGTTCTTTCCGGGACGCTCCGCGACGTAGCGGCCGATATCGTAATAGGTCGCGACATTATTGCCATCGACTGCGATCAGGCGATCCCCGGCCTGCACGCCAGCCTTTGCCGCCGGACCAGCCGGCTCTACCGCGGTCACGACCGGATCGATGAGCGCGATGCCGATGCGGCCCATTTCCATCTTGTTGCCGAACTGATCCGTATCCTCGACCAGCTTCGGCATGATTCGGAAGTCGTGATTCTGACCGTCGCGCTCGACGGTCAGGACGATCGTGCGGCCCGGGCGAAGACCGACATAGCGCTGCACTTCGTCGAAAGTCGCCACCTTGTTGCCATCGATCGCCAAAAGGCGGTCACCGGGCTCGATGCCTGCCTCGGCAGCGGCTCCGTCGCGCGTCACCATGGCAACGACAGGATCGGCCACCGTGCGGCCGTAGACGCCGAAGAGAACCGCGAAGATCGCAATGGCGAGAAGGAAGTTGGCAATCGGACCGGCTGCAACCGTCGCAGCGCGCTTCCAGAGCTTGGCTCCGGCAAAGGACCGGGCGCGCTCCTCTTCCGTCATGGCCGAGAGCTGATCCACGTCGGTCTTGCTGGAGGCATCCTCGTCGCCGAAGAATCGCACATAGCCGCCAAGCGGAATGAGGGAAAGCTTCCAGCGCGTGCCATGCCGATCCGTGAATCCGGCGATCTCCGGGCCGAAACCAATCGAGAAGGCCATGATGCGGATACCCGACCAACGGCCAACCAGATAGTGACCCATTTCGTGCACGAAAACGAGCAGCGACAGGACGAAAACAAACGTGATGACGTTGTTCGTCAAGAAACCGATGAAGCCAGCCGCGCTACCCATGCAACGATCCTGTTCGTGTTAATTTCAGACCCCGAGCAGAACGCCGCCCAACGAAAAGGTCTCGCCGCTCATTGTCAGCGACATTACGATAGCCAACAAAAACGCCGCAAAACAAGCAAAAATTAGTCCATCGACCCTATCCATGACGCCGCCGTGCCCGGGAATCAGATGGCTGGAGTCTTTCACGCCGAAACGGCGCTTGACGAAAGACTCGAATAGATCGCCGATCTGGCTGCAAATGGAGAGCATCAGCGCAAGCGCAGGAATCCATAAACCATCCGCAAGGAAATAGCGCCAGACGATCGCCGTTCCGACGATCACGGCGGCAATCGCGCCGCCGATCGCGCCCGACCACGTCTTGCCCGGCGATATGCGAGGCGCGAGTTTCGGGCCGCCGATCGCACGGCCGACGAAATAGGCGAAGATATCGGTTGCCCAAACAGTGGCGAAGACGAACAGCATCAGCACGAATCCGCGCAGGCCGTCGTCGCGAATCTCCGCAAGAGCGATCACGGTCAATCCTGAATAGAATATTCCTCCGGGAAGCCACCAGCTCTTTTGCCGCACGGCGACAATGACCGCCGCGACGACGACGAAGGCGGCCAGAACCTCCATGGAATAGACCGATGCGTCCATTACCGTTGCGCCGGCAATCAACACGAGACCGAGCCAGCCGAGCGCATTTCCCTGAGGATCGCGTCCGTGCAGATCCGTCATCGTCGACCACTCATAGTAGACGAGCAGGCCGATCGCAGCCGCCAGAAGGCGAAAACCCAAGCCGCCATACCAGGTAGCGGCAAGAACGATGGCGGCAAGGATAACGCCGGAGATGATGCGCAGCCTGAGTTCGCGGCTCATCAAGACCCCACAGCCGCCGCCGGCTTGGCGGAAAGTCCGCCAAATCGCCTATCGCGCGCGGCATACTTCTCCAGCGCGGCAAAGAAGAGCTCGCGACTAAAGTCGGGCCAGTATTCCGGCACGAACATGAATTCCGAATAGGCAGCCTGCCAGAGCAGGAAATTCGACAGCCGCTCCTCGCCGCTGGTGCGGATGATGAGATCGGGATCGGGTATGCCGGCGGTGTCGAGGCGCGCATCGACCAGCTCAGCGCTGATATCCTGCGGCCGCAACCGTCCGGCCTCGACATCCTTTGCCAAGCTCACGAAGGCTCGCGTGATCTCGTCGCGCGAACCGTAATTGAAGGCGATGACCAGCGTCAGGGCCGTATTGTTCCAGGTGGTCTCCTCCGCTTCGATCAACAGAGGCAAAATATCGCCGCGCAGGCCGCTGCGATCGCCGATGACGCGGATTCGCACGTTCTGCCGGTGAAGTTCCGCAAGATCGCGCCGGATGAAGGCCTTCAGGAGACCGAGGAGATCGCTCACCTCCGCCTCGGGGCGACGCCAGTTTTCCGAGGAAAAGGCGAAAAGCGTCAGGTACTTGATGCCGATATCGCCGGCTGCCCGCACCGTTTCCCGGACTGCCTCCACGCCCTTGCGGTGGCCCATGGTGCGCGGCAGACCGCGTGCATTGGCCCAGCGACCGTTGCCATCCATGATGATGGCAACGTGTTCGGGTACGACAGAGAACGTGGGAGCTGACATAGGGGTCCGGTTTCGTTCGGCGGCAATACGCTCTGGCCTCGTAATCTAGGGCGCAGTCACCGCTTTCAATATTGTCAAATCGAAAGCGCGACGTCTCCCCAGCGTACGATCAGACCTGCATGATTTCCTTTTCCTTGTCGGCTAGCAAGCGGTCGATTTCGGAAATCGTCTCATCCGTCATTTTCTGCACACGTTCGGAGAGAGAGCGGCTCTCGTCCTGACCGATTACGCCGTCCTTTTCGGCCTTTTTGAGGCCGTCCATGCCATCGCGGCGAACGTGACGAATCGCCACCTTCGCCTTTTCGGCATATTCGTGAGCGACCTTCACCAGCGAGCGGCGGCGCTCTTCGTTGAGTTCCGGCAGCGGGATGCGCAGATTCTGGCCGTCGACGATGGGGTTGAGGCCGAGATTGGATTCGCGGATAGCGCGCTCGACGGCGCTGACCATCGACTTGTCCCATACCGAGACGGTCAGCATGCGCGGTTCCGGCACGGTGATGTTGGCAACCTGGTTCAGCGGCATGCGCGAACCATAGGCTTCGATCGTGACCGGATCGAGGATGTTTGCGGATGCCCGTCCGGTGCGCAGCGAGGCGATATCGCTCTTGAACGCCGCAATAGCGCCGTCCATGCGGCGCTTCAGTTCCTTGAGGTCGTAGCCTTCACTCATGTCTATACTCCCGTCTGATGGGCGACACCGGGCATACCCGGCGTCACAGGAACGTCAATTGTCTGATACGATGGTCTTGCGGCCGCCGCCGGTCAAGATTTCCGCGAAACCGCCCTTCTCGTGAATGGAGAAGACGACGATCGGAATGGAGTTTTCGCGCGCAAGCGCCACGGCGGCCACATCCATGACGGCCAGTCCCTTTTCGAGCACCTGACTGTGCGTCAGATGGTCGAAGCGCTCGGCATCGGGGAACTTCTTCGGGTCGGCGGAATAGATGCCGTCGACCTGCGTGCCCTTGAAGATCGCTTCCGCGCCCATTTCGGCGGCGCGCAAGGCGGCGGCGGAATCCGTCGTGAAGAACGGATTGCCAGTGCCGCCGGCAAAGATCACCACGCGGCCGAGCGAGAGATGATAAAGCGTGGCGCGCTGCGAGAAGCTTTCGCAGATTTCCGGCATCGAGATCGCCGAGAGCACGACTGTGTCGATGTCGAGCTTGCGCAGTGAGGTCGCGAGAGCCAGGGCATTGATGATGGTGCCGAGCATGCCCATGTGGTCACCGGTCACCCGATCGCCACCCTTGGAGGCCACGGCAACGCCGCGGAAAATGTTGCCGCCGCCGACCACGACGCCGACTTCTACGCCCATGGCGCGCGCTTCGGCAATATCGGAAGCAATCCGATCAGCGACGGTAACGTCGATGCCAAAACCCTGGCTCCCCATGAGCGCTTCACCGGAGGCCTTGAGCAACACGCGCTTGTAGATCGGCTGGGACATCGTAGCTCCTTGAAGTGATCACCGGGGAATGATTGTGAAAGCCGGATACACGAAGGGCACCGCGTTGTCACGCGATGCCCATACGTTTTCCCTGATATGGTTTCACCAAACCGGGATACGTCTCTTTTCGATCGTGCTTTTCCGCACTTCTTCAAGCTGCGGAGAAGCCTTATCGTTTTGTTTCCTTACGCATTCCGAACGGAAAACCGCTACGCACTTTTCCTGGAAATGCTCAGATCAGCCCTTGGCGACAGCAGCAACTTCGGCAGCGAAGTCGCTTTCTTCCTTCTCGACGCCTTCGCCGAGAAGCAGACGGGCCATGCCGGTGATTTCGATTGGGGCGCCGGCGGTCTTTTCAGCTTCCTTGATGGCAGCGCCGACCGTCAGGTCCGGATTGATGACGAAAGCCTGCGAGAGAAGAGCGACTTCCTCGAAGAACTTGCGCATGCGGCCTTCGACCATCTTTTCGATAATGGCTTCCGGCTTGCCGGATTCGCGGGACTGCTCGATGAAGACGTTGCGCTCGCGCTCGGCGACGGCGGCGTCGACTTCTTCGGCACGGATGGCCAGCGGGTTGGTCGCAGCGATGTGCATGGCAACCTGGCGGCCGATCGACGTCAGAACGGCCTTGTCGCCAACCGACTTCAGGGCGACGAGAACGCCGAGCTTGCCGATGCCGTCGCCGGCAGCATTGTGGATGTAGGTCGCCACGACGCCGTGCTCGACTTCCAGCTTGGCCGCACGACGGAGCGTCATGTTTTCGCCGATGGTGGCGATCGCGTCCTTGATGGCGTCCGCGACCGGCTTGCCGGATGCGGGATAGGTCGCAGCCGAAATGGCTTCGACCGTGCCGTCGGTGGACAGCGCAACTTCGGCGATGCCGCGGGCGAGGTCCTGGAAGGCGTCGTTACGGGCGACGAAGTCGGTTTCGGAGTTGAGCTCGACGACGACAGCCTTGTGACCGGCGCCGGCAATGGCGATCAGGCCTTCGGCGGCGGTGCGGCCGGACTTCTTGTCGGCCTTGGAGATGCCCTTGGCGCGCAGCCAGTCGATCGCGGCTTCGATATCGCCGTTCGTCTCGGTCAGCGCCTTCTTGCAGTCCATCATGCCTGCGCCAGACTTTTCGCGCAGTTCCTTCACCAGTGCAGCCGTAATCTCGGTCATAAGCTTCCTCTTGTCGGTTCATACGGTGCGGCAAAAGGCGTTAAGCCGAAGCGGCACCGATTTGAGGGACGAAATGTACTCGTAAGTATGACAGCGTTATGAAGCCGCGTCATACTGTGGAATTCTGTTTGGAACATGCCTGGATTTTCCGTCCAGGCGAGCAGTTACCAAAAACGCGATAAGGCCGCTCGAACTTGTTAAGTCGCAAACGGCCTTATCCCGGATGTCATTGCGCTTGGGCGGACAGTTTATTGCCCGCCTCGCGGCGCGATCAGGCTTCGGTGCCGTCCGCCAGGGTCGGCTCGACCGGAGCTTCCTCAGAAGCGCCGAGGTCACGGCCCGATGCGCTCTGCTGACGAGCGATGCCGTCGATAGCAGCGCGCGAGATCAGGTCGCAGTAAAGAGCGATGGCGCGCGAGGCGTCGTCGTTGCCCGGGATCGGGTAATCGATCAGGTCCGGATCGCAGTTCGAGTCGATGATGGCGACGACCGGGATGCCGAGGCGCTTGGCTTCGTCGATCGCGATCTTTTCCTTGTTGGTGTCAATGATGAACATCAGGTCCGGCGTACCGCCCATGTCCTTGATACCGCCGAGGGCCTTGTCGAGCTTTTCGCGCTCACGCTCAAGGTTCAGACGCTCCTTCTTGGTGAAGCCCTGGGCTTCGCCGGAGAGGATTTCGTCGAGCTTGCGCAGACGCTGGATCGAGTTGGAGATCGTCTTCCAGTTGGTCATCATGCCGCCGAGCCAGCGGGCGTTGACGTAGTACTGAGCCGAGCGCTTTGCGCTGTCGGCGATCAGTTCGGACGCCTGACGCTTGGTGCCGACGAACAGAACGCGTCCGCCACGGGCAACGGTGTCGCTGACAACCTGCAGAGCGCGGCTCAGCATCGGAACCGTCTGGGCGAGGTCGATGATGTGGATGTTGTTACGATCGCCGAAAATGTACGGCTTCATCTTCGGGTTCCAGCGGTGCGTCTGGTGGCCGAAGTGAACACCAGCTTCCAGAAGCTGGCGCATAGAAAAATCGGGCAATGCCATGCCTTTGTATCCTTTTCCGGTTGAACCTCCGCAAGGCGAACAGCATCCTCTTCGAGAATGCCACCGGGCGGAAAAATCCGGATTTCTCCCGGACAATCCCATGCCTTACGTGTGGAATGCGGGTGGCCATACATTCGATTCGCTTGGAATGCAAGGCTTTTGGCTAAAAAACAACCTTACCCCGCCCTCAAGCAGCCAATTTACCGAGCAGTGCCAGCATGACATCAGCGTCCGGCATCGGCAATACGGCATCGATCTCGGCCGGCAGCAGGCCGGCAATCGCGCTGCCCGCATCACCGGTCGCAGTGCCAAGCGGACCGCGGAAGCCATGCCTGGTCCAGGCGAGCTCCTGCAATCGCGGACTGATAAGAGCCTCGATCATACGATCGACCTGTTCGTCGATGGCGATCAGCGGATGCGCGGAATAGACGGTCGGGTGCGGATAGAGCACAACGGGCTTGGCGCTGTTGCTCGCCTGAACCCTCTTCCAGCGCTGCGGATCGGCGATGATCCACTCCACCAGCTGATTCTCGTAGCCGACGATCATCGGTTCGCCGCCGATGCCGCCAGCGAGATATTGCTCGAACAGCTTGCCCGAGGACGACGACTTGAAACCCATGTTGCGGAAGATCGCCTGAGCCTTGTCTCCGAATTGCGCGAGAGCATCGCCGCTCGCCACATTGCCGCTCAGCAGGCTGAGCACCAGACCGGAAAACATGAAGCCGGAGTTGGAACGGTTCGGGTCCGTCGAGACGATTCTCGCCTGACCATAGAGCGACTTGACGCCAAGCTTCGACCAGTTGGTGCCGGCCAGAACAGCATCCAGCAGCGCCTTGAGATCAAGCTGGTGCTGTCCCTCCGGGGTCGTAGTCACGAGCCCTGCCTTGGTCAATCCATCGACGACCGGCTGCCAAGAATAGATGACGACGGGCGTGTTAAGGATGACGCGGTCGTTGCGAATCCTGATGCCATTCTGCCGGGCGATATCGACCATGATCGACGAGGAAGGCCAGAGGAAGGCGGGGTTCTGCGACTGAAGCGCCTGTTCTCGCACCATCTCCACGGAGCCGGCGACGCGGCTGTTGATTTCAAGCCCATGGCTGTGCAGCGCCGAGATCACGTCCCGATCGGCGAGGAAGGCTTCCTTCTCGCCGCCGATGAAGCCGAAGAGCTTGGTGTTGTTGCCGAGCAGACCCTGCAGCTCCGGCCGGTCCTTTACGGCGAAATAGCCGCCGGTTCCGGCAACGCCGGCAGCAAGAAGCCCTACTCCAAAAGCGCGGCGGGAAATGGCCATCAGCGTCCTATATCCTCTTTGAGCGAGGCCTGTATCAGGCGCAGCTCCGTATCAAGCGTATCGAGCCTATCTTCGACCAAGCTATCGGAATAATGTGCGAAAGCGTCTTCCAGCTTGGTCAGAACGAGGCCGATTTCCTGAAGACGCGCAGTATCCGGCTGGCGTTTCGCCTCGATGACGGCAAATCCCTCCGCCACCTCTGCCGCCCGCGGCAAATAATAGCTAAGGAATCGCCTGACTGTGCCAGCGCTTTCCGGATTGGTCTCGACCTTGGCGAAGACGTCGGCGGCGATCTCCGCCAGGTGCCGCACTCGTTTTGCCACATCCTTGCTGCCGATCTGGTTCGCCGACGCTTCCAGCCTTTCGGCGGCGGGAGCGGCCGTGCTCAACAGGTCGCGGGCGAATTCCAGACGCCCTCTGCCGATCGCCTTCGCATCCAGCCCCTCGAACATACGCTTAGGCGCAAGGACGAAGATCAGTCCGACGAAAACCAAGAGACCGATGATGGCAGCAATCCATATCGGCATGCCGGCAAGGAAGCTGAGCACAGGAACGACGATCGCAGCGGCAAGCCCCGCGACGATCCAATTCCAGTCATTGCCAAACCAATTGCGCATTATCTTCCTAATTATAGCCGCGCACCGCCCGGAATGCGCTGACCAGATCGCCACGGCCGTCAAAGACACGCGCCGAGGTTTCCTGCGCGAGGGCATCGAGCTGCCGCTTGTCGGCATCGCCAAAGGTGATGCCAAATATGGGTACATGCGGGCTCACCGATGCCCACCTGCTCATGAAATTACCATTGGCATCGTCGGATTTGCCATCGGTCATGATGACGATCGCAGGCAGGTATGATGACAGCTCTTGCGTCGACTTCATCCAGTCGAGCGCCTTGCTCGCGCAGGCATACATATCAGTACCGCCGCCCGCATGCTGACTCGAGACCCTTTCGACCAAAGTCTTCTGCTGATCGAGTCTCCCCGTCGCCTCGATAGTGGTGCGAACATTGGCGTCGAAGGGGATGACCATGATGCGATCGGCTGGCGTCCATTGCGCCAAAACCTTGCCGGTCTCGCCGGGATTGAACAGGAAATGCATGGCCGCCTGCAGCTGTTCTTCGCCCTTGCCTGCCATCGAGCCCGAAAAGTCGAGGCAGAGAGCCGTCAGCGAAGGCTTGCGCAGCGCCACCTGATAAAGATCAAGCGCCTGGCGGATCATGGCGGGCTCCGGCATGCGGACCGCGGTCACGATTCGGGTCGGAGCGAAATTCCATGCCGCGTCCGGCTTGGCGGCGATATCGGAGAGCGGAATGCGGCGGCCGGTATCGGCGATGCGCTTCTGCACCGGAGCGGAACGCAAATAGTCTACGAGCTGATTGAAGAAGGTCTCCACCTCCTGCCCTCGCCCATGATCGACGAAGCCGATCGGTGAATCGGCCACGACGACGCCATCGGCGGGATAGATCGCGTAAAGCGGCTCCTTGCCCATTCCGGTGAGCTTGTCGTTGGTCTCCTTCAGGATAGCTTCGTAATTCCACATGGCGTCGTAGAGCACGCCCTTTCCAGCCGCCTCCGTGTAGAGATCGGCTAGCCAGCCCGACGATCCCGACGAGCGCTCGACACCGGCAAGCAGCGAGCGGACGGCATTCTGGACATCCGGCTTGTCAAGATCGCCTGGCTCGATGACGGGTTTGTTGCCGAGCGCGCTCGACAGCATGGCGAGATAGGCGCTGGCGCCGGAATTGGATTGCGTGGCCGATGTCATGAGAAACTTCAGCGAGCCGCTCTTCACCGCCGCCAATATATCCTTCATATAGACCCGCTTGCCGACCCAGCCGAGCGCCTGGGCCTTGGACTTGCGCACGCCGAGAATGACGGGCATCTGCGCGACCGATGTCAGCGACTTCACGCGGCGCTTGGCATCGAACATGTCGACCCAGACACCTGACGCCGGCCAGACGGCATCCTGCTCGACGCCCTGCTCGCTCTGGAGCGCCAGGCCGATATCCAGCGTGCCTTCATACGCGAAGCTGCAGCTCGCCTTCTTCTCCTTGCAGAACTCCTCGACGATCGGCTGCAGGACGGTATTTTCCGAGCCGGAAATGATCGAGAACTTCGGGCCTTGCCCGCCGACATTGCAGCTGCTCAGCGCAAGCAGGCCCGCCAATGTCAGCGCGGTCACGAAAATACGGATCGCCATGGTCTTCAACGCACCTCGATCATTGCCTTCTTGAGCTCAACGGTCATTTTCTGCATCCGCTGTTCGGCCTCGGCCCGCTTGGCGCGGCCCTCTTCCTGCACCTTCAGGACACCGCTGATTGTATTGATGAGGTCGCGATTGGCGGCAGCAAGCGTGTCGATATCGACGATGCCGCGCTGCGATTGCTGTTCTATGGCAATCGCCTGATCCTTCATCATTTTCGATGCCTGGCGGATCATGTCGTTGGTGGCGTCGGTGACGGTCTTCTGCAATTCGAGCGCGGATTTCTGCTGGGTCAGGCCGAGCAGGATCACCATTTTCTGCTTCCATGCAGGCACGGTCAGCGCAGATGTCGCCTGCAGGTTCTCGATCAGGGTTTCATCGCCGGCCTGGACGATGCGGATCTGCGGCAATTGCTGGACGCCGAGCTGGCGTGCCTGCTGTAGGTAGAAAACCCGCTTTTCCAGACGATCGAGGGCCTGAAGGCTGTCCTGATAGACCTGCGCCTCCAGCATGCCGCCGCCGGGATGGGCAGAAGCAGCATCGGCAGCACTCTTGAGCCGCGGGAGTTCCGTGGCGCAAAAACGCTCGGCGAAATCCTTGCCTGCCTGCACATAGGCGTCGAGCTGCACAATGGATTGCTTCGTCTCCTCGTGCAGGTCATCCAGAAGGGCGATGTCCCGGCGCAGAATGTCCTTGTGCCGATCAAGCTCGAGCCCGATACGATCGATCTGGCCGGCCACATCCTCGAACTGCTCCTTAAAGCGTTCCAGCTTTGCCCGGAACGAGGAAAACATTCGCGACAGGAAGCCTTCGTCCTTCAGCGATGCCGGATCGAGCTTCTTCGATTTGACGATGATATCGGTCAGCAGCTTGCCGACTTCGCCGAGATCCCGGTTGCGCACCTCGCGCAGAATGCGGTCTGAATAATCGGAAACGGATTGCTGGGCGCGGTCGCCATAGACAGAAATCCCGGCACGGTCGGTGAGGTCGATGGTATCGCCGATACGGGCAATTTCCGCCGGATCGGAGGTAACGACCGGCAACGTATTATTGGAACCGGTGGAGATATCGATATTGCTCATAGGTCGCGCTTTCCTGTGCATAAACACGGAGCCGACCGCAAAAATTTTCAATCGCCCCCAAGACGATCACTCCCCAGCGCGCCCCACTACAATTCCAGATCGGCACGGGCAACAAAAGAGACTCGCCCATACCTACCAATGGTTTCACACCATAGTGAAACTTGGATCACAGTTTTATGACGATGATTTTATGTTTCGAACTCAGCTTGACGGTGGGCTATTTGCACGCTTTCGCATCGAGAACCTCGAGCTTGGTGAGTTTACCGGTCAGCACGAAGTCGCCGTAGTCCATCGTCAGATCGCGGGTAA
The DNA here is from genome assembly GCA_900468625.1 of Hyphomicrobiales bacterium. Taxonomy (GTDB): domain Bacteria; phylum Pseudomonadota; class Alphaproteobacteria; order Rhizobiales; family Rhizobiaceae; genus Rhizobium. The sequence goes on along the minus strand of UBUL01000026.1, from coordinate 23,780 downwards.
TGCCGTTCTCGTAGAGTTTGAAGGACATGCGATAGACCGGCGTCGCATCGCCGCTGGATTTCTCGTTGAAATAGGCGACCGTCACCGGCCAAAATGGCGCCTTGGCAAAGGCGCCGGCCTTGTCGGCATCGGGATCGTCCGTGGTCGGCGGCTGCTCCTTGCCGACGACGGTGGTTGCGATGAGCGGCTTGTCGCCATCGTCTGAGCCGTCGAAGACCTGGGCCTCGAAGAAATTCTTGCCGAGCTTGGCGTTGTGGATGATGTCGAGCATGTGCTCGGTCGGGAAGCGGCTCTGGATGAGCTCGACCTGCTTGCTGTGCGGCTGAGTCAGGTCGACCTTGATGCCCTTCTGGTCGTCGCTTGCGGCACCGCGCACATCCTTGTCGAGCTGGTTGTCGGTATAGGACTTGGTCTCGAAGCGGAACAGGCGCTTACCCAGATCCTCGAAGGTCGTCGTCTGTTGGTCGCTGACGCGGGTGGAATCGCCTGTATCTATTTTCGTCACGAAACGGAAATTGGTGGTGAAGCCGCTGCAATCCGAGCCTTCGAACTCATAGACCATACGGCCGACCATGCCGGAAATGCCGGAGCGATCGGAAGCATCCTTCAGCTCGAGATCGTAGACGGCGCGATGCGCGACCAGCCCGCTCGGACCAGCCGCATAGGCTGCCGAAGTCCCTAGTGACAGAATGCTCAGTCCCGAAACAAAAGTGGCAGCAAGACTCGAGCGGAACATTCATTATCTCCTGTTGGACTCGCACGCGATACTATAAGAACGCTTTCGGCTGAAACGAGGCTGCCGATCCCAAGTGACGGAATTTAGTCTTGATGCCGGATTTTTGAAGTTTTTACAACAAAACGGGAGATGAAAATGTCCGACGCTATCGAGGGCCGCCTGAAGGAACTCGGCATCGTTCTGCCGCAGGCCGCAGCACCGGCCGCCAACTATGTTCCCTATGTCATCAGCGGCAACCTTCTCTATCTGTCCGGCCAGCTGCCGATGGAAAACGGCAAGATCGGCGTGACGGGGCATCTCGGCAAGGATGTCGACGTCGCCGGCGGCCAGCGGGCGGCCGAACTTTGCGCCATCAACATTCTCGCCCAGGCAAAGGCTGCCCTTGGCGGCGATCTCGGCCGCATCAAGCGCCTGATCAAGCTGAACGGCTTCGTCGCCTCAACGCCCGATTTCGTCGAACAGCATCTTGTAATCAACGGCGCTTCCAATCTTCTCGCGAATGTATTGGGCGAGGCCGGCAAGCATGCCCGCGCCGCCGTCGGCATGGCAGCCCTGCCTCTCAATGCCGCCGTCGAAATCGATGCCATTCTGGAAATCGCCTGATGAGCAAGCTTGCCTGGCTGACCGAGCGCCCCGTCGCCCATCGCGGCTATCATGACATGAACAGGGACGTCTGGGAGAACACGCTCTCGGCCTTCAGCCGCGCCATCGAGGCGGGGTTTGCCATCGAATGCGACCTGCACTACGCCTCGGACGGCGTTCCGGTCGTCTTCCATGACGACGACCTGCAGCGCGTCTGCAATCTGCCCGGCGAAGTGCGCGCGCGCACCTCGGCCGAGCTGGGGCTGCTTTCGATCGGCGGCACCAAGGACAAGATCCCGACGCTGAAGCAGCTGCTGCAGCTTTGCGGCGGCAAGGTGCCGCTCGTGCTCGAGCTCAAGGGACGCGAAGGCGACGACGAGGGTTTTGCCGAATCCGTGCTCGAAGTGCTCGAAGGATACAAAGGGCATGTGGCGCTGATGAGCTTCGACCACTGGTTGCTCAAGGACCTCAAGGCGCTGGATGCGCCCTACCCGGTGGGACTGACAGCCGAGGGAAACAAGCCTGAGACGTTTTTTCAGCATGACGAAGCCATGCATCTTGGGCTAGACTTCATATCATACTTCTTTGGCCACCTGCCGAACCCCTTCATCACGGCGCAGCGCCAGCGCGGTATTCCGGTCATTACCTGGACCGTGCGCGACGAAGCGGCCCGTAAACATACATTTGCCAATGCAGACCAGATGACCTTCGAAGGTTTTGACCCGCGCCAGGCCTCCTAGATCGGCATCGATTGAAGGAGAGGCTTGGCAACACTAAATTCTGCTGCGCCTAACACTTATCCTCACGATGGAGGCGCAGCGGCAAAGCCCTGCCCCTCCTTCTCAGCGCCAAGAGTTTGATGACAGACGAATTATCCATTCGAGTCGAACGATCCTTCAAGAATATCGCTCCGGGAAGCTGGTCGAAGCTCGCCGGAGCCTCCAGGGCCGGCAGCTTGCTGCCCTACAATCCCTTTGTCTCGCATGCCTTCCTATCGTCGCTCGAGGAGTCCGGCTCCGCGACCGACAAGACGGGCTGGCTCGGTAATCATCTGCTGCTGGAAGCCGACAATGGCGAACTGATCGGCGCCGTTGCCGGCTATCTGAAGAGCCACAGCCAGGGCGAATATGTCTTCGACCATGGCTGGGCCGATGCCTTCGAGCGGGCCGGCGGCCGTTATTATCCCAAGCTGCAATGCTCCATTCCCTTCACGCCCGCTACCGGGCCGCGGCTGCTCGTTGCCGAAGGACAGGACCGGAGCCTGCTGCAGCCGGCGCTTGCCGAAAGCCTGAAGGAAGTCACCCGGCAGCTCGGCGTTTCCTCGGCGCATATCACCTTTCTACCGGAAGATGAGGCCTCGGTTTTCGACGGCGACGGCTACCTGCACCGCACGGACCAGCAATTTCACTTCATCAACGAGGGTTATGCCGATCATGATGCCTTCCTCGAAACGCTTGCATCGCGCAAGCGCAAGGCGCTGAAAAAGGAACGGCGCGCGGCAGTCGAGCATGGAATCACCATCGACTGGCTGACCGGCAGCGATCTCACCGAAAACATCTGGGACCAGTTCTTCGCCTTCTATATGGATACCGGCAGCCGCAAATGGGGCCGTCCCTACCTCACCCGAAAATTCTATTCGCTGATCGGCGAGCGCATGCCGGAGGATATTTTGCTCGTCATGGCCAAGCGCGAGGGGCGTTATATCGCCGGCGCCATCAATTTCATCGGCAGCGAGACGCTTTACGGCCGGCATTGGGGCTGCATCGAGGATCATCCCTTCCTGCATTTCGAGGTTTGCTATCATCAGGCGATCGATTTCGCGCTGAGCAAGGGTTTGAAGCGGGTGGAAGCTGGCGCACAGGGTGAGCACAAGCTGGCGCGGGGCTATCTTCCGGTCATCACGCATTCGGTGCACTATATCGGTCACCAGGGCCTGCGGCACGCCGTTGCGGACTATCTGATGCATGAGCGGAAACAGGTGGAGGAGATGAGCGAGATTCTCACCGAACACAGCCCCTTCCGCAAAGGCGAACGGCAGGATATCTAGCCGTTCAAAATCATCGCAAGCGCAAGACGAGGAGACCCTGGATGAGCAGCATGGCCTATGACAGCAACAACATCTTCGCGAAGATCCTCAAAGGCGAGATTCCCTCCTACCGCGTCTACGAGGACGAGCATACCGTCGCCTTCATGGATGTGATGCCACAATCGCCAGGCCATACGCTGGTGCTGCCGAAATCCCCTTCCCGCAACATCTTCGACGCCGATTCGGCTGCATTGCAGCACTCGATCACTGTGGTACAGAAGATCGCGATTGCGGTTCAGGAAGCCTTTGAAGCTGACGGCGTCTATATCGCCCAGTTCAACGAACCGGCTGCCGGCCAGACCGTGTTTCATCTCCATTTCCACGTCATTCCACGCCTGGAGGGTGTCGCGCTGAAGCCGCATTCGGGCAAGATGGAGGATGGCGCGGTACTGGCGGAAAACGCCAGGAAGATCATCGAAGCGCTGGCCTGATACGCTGAATCCCTGGAGCGGTTCAGTTTTTCACGGAATCTCTGAACCGCTCTATCTCTTTGTTTTCACGCAACTCCGGACGGTTTTCACGCAACTCCGCACGGGAAACCGCTGGGCACTTTTCCTGGAATTACTTTAAAGTCATTTCTGATGTTTTCTTCATAACCATATAAAACAGCTGCGTTATTTCTAACGCAGCCGTTTTATTTTTCTCACGCAGCCAGTCGGCGATTACTTGCGCGGAACCTTCGGGACCGCGCCGCTGCCCTTGCGCGGCGACTTGCGTTCGGGTTCGTCGCTATCGCCGGTCGCGGCAACTTTGGCCGAACGGCGAGCATCCGCTGCCGTTGCAGCCTTGCCGACGCGGCGTCTGGCCTTGACGGTGGTGTCGCCGTCTTCCTCTTCCACCTCGGCCGGCGCATCGCCCACTTCGGCTTCCGGCTTCGGCCGGATGGGAGCGGTATCGGCGATCGCATCGAGCAGAAGGCCGGTCGAGCCGTCTTCTTTCTTGCCGACCGTGACGGTGACCACGCCACCCTTCTTCAGCTTGCCGAAGAGGATTTCGTTCGCCAGCGGTTTCTTGATGTTTTCCTGGATGACGCGCGCCAGCGGACGGGCGCCCATCTTGTCGTCGTAGCCCTTCTCGGACAGCCAGGCGATGGCGTCTTCGTGCAGATCGAAGGTCACGTTCCGCTCGGAAAGCTGCGCTTCCAGCTGCATGATGAACTTCTGCACGACCTTGTGGATAACAGTCGTCGGCAGGGCTGCGAAAGGAATGACCGCATCCAGACGGTTGCGGAATTCCGGCGTGAACAGGCGGTTGAGCGCCTCTTCATCCTCGCCCGTGCGCTTGGACGAGCCGAAACCGATGGCGGCCTTGGCCATTTCCGAAGCGCCCGCATTGGTCGTCATGATCAGGATGACGTTGCGGAAGTCAATCTTCTTGCCGTTGTGGTCGGTCAGCGCGCCATGGTCCATGACCTGCAGCAGGATATTGAAGATATCCGGATGCGCCTTCTCGATTTCGTCAAGCAGCACCACGCTATGCGGATGCTGGTCGACGCCGTCGGTCAGGAGGCCGCCCTGGTCGAAGCCGACATAGCCGGGAGGGGCTCCGAGCAAGCGGGAAACCGTATGACGCTCCATGTATTCCGACATGTCGAAGCGCAGCAGTTCGACGCCGAGCGACGAGGCAAGCTGCTTGGCGACTTCCGTCTTGCCGACGCCGGTGGGGCCGGAGAAGACATAGCAGCCGATCGGCTTGTTCGGCTCGCGCAGGCCGGCGCGGGCGAGCTTGATCGAGGTCGAAAGCGCTTCGATCGCCGTATCCTGGCCGTAAACGACCGAGCGCAGTTCCTGCTCAAGGTTGGCGAGAACCATCTCGTCGTCCTTGGAAACCGTCTTCGGCGGAATGCGGGCCATGGTCGCAATCGTCGCCTCGATCTCCTTTTCAGTGATCAGCTTGCGGCGCTTGGACGGCGGCAGCAGCATCTGAGCCGCACCCGTCTCGTCGATAACGTCGATCGCCTTGTCCGGCAGCTTGCGGTCGGAAATATAGCGGGCCGACAGCTCGACGGCGGTCTTGATGGCGTCGTTCGAGTAGCGCAGGTGATGATACTCTTCGAAATAGGGCTTCAGACCCTTCATGATTTCGATGGCATCCTCGATGCTCGGCTCGTTGACGTCGATCTTCTGGAAGCGACGGACGAGCGCCCGGTCCTTCTCGAAGAACTGACGGTATTCCTTATAAGTGGTAGACCCGATGCAACGGATCGCACCCGAGGAAAGAGCCGGCTTCAGCAGGTTCGACGCATCCATCGCGCCGCCTGACGTAGCACCCGCACCGATGACGGTGTGGATCTCGTCAATGAAGAGCACGGCGCCCGGATACTCCTCGAGCTCCTTGACGACCTGCTTCAGGCGCTCCTCGAAATCGCCGCGATAGCGGGTTCCGGCAAGCAGCGTACCCATATCGAGCGAAAAGATCGTGGCGTCGGCCAGAGCTTCCGGAACCTTGCCCTCGACGATGCGCTTGGCAAGGCCTTCGGCAATCGCCGTCTTGCCAACACCGGGGTCGCCGACATAGAGAGGGTTGTTCTTCGAACGGCGGCACAGCACCTGAATGGTGCGGTTCACCTCGGAGTTGCGGCCGATCAGCGGATCGATCTTGCCGCTCTTGGCCTTCTCGTTGAGATTGACGCAATAGGCCTTCAGCGCGTCCTGCTGCTTCTTGCTGTTACCCTCTTCCTGCTCGCCGCGGGCGGTCGGCTTGCTCTCTGATTCGGTATCTTCGGCGCCGCGCGGCGTGCGGGTCTGGGAGGAACCCGGGCGCTTGCCGATGCCATGCGAGATATAGTTGACCGCATCGTAACGGGTCATTTCCTGCTCCTGCAGGAAGAAGGCGGCATGGCTTTCCCGTTCGGCGAATATCGCAACGAGAACATTGGCGCCCGTCACTTCCTCGCGGCCGGAAGATTGCACATGGATCACGGCACGCTGGATGACGCGCTGGAAGCCGGAGGTCGGCTTGGAGTCCTCGTCATAGCCGGTGACGAGATTGGAAAGTTCACTATCGACGTATTCAGTCAGAGTCTTACGGAGCGCGTCGAGATCAACATTGCACGCGCCCATGACAGCTGCGGCATCGGCGTCGTCTACCAGCGCCAAAAGCAGATGTTCCAGCGTGGCATATTCGTGATGCCGCTCGTTCGCGTAGGTCAGTGCCTGATGCAGCGCCTTCTCAAGACTAGGCGAAAATGTTGGCACGTTCAGATCCTCACTTCTTTTCCATAACACATTGCAGCGGATGCTGGTGCTGCCGGGCGAAATCCATCACCTGGCTGACCTTCGTCTCTGCTACTTCATATGTATATATCCCGCACTCGCCCACGCCGTGGTTGTGGACATGAAGCATGATGCGGGTGGCACTTTCGAGATCCTTTTGAAAGAAACGCTCCAGGATATGGATCACGAAGTCCATGGGCGTATAGTCGTCATTCAGAAGCAACACGCGGTACAGGTTGGGCTTTTTGGTTTTGGGCTTAGTGCGCGTTATCACCGAGGTCCCGCGATTCCCGTTGTCCCCGTTCCTTTCGCTGTTATTTTGCATCCGGATCGGCTCAGCGATCATTTCATTCATTCCTCAAATCATCCGGCAGAAGCTATCGCATTCCGACTTGGTACTGGGTTGGGTTCTTCACTTGGTCGGGCCGGATATCCGAACCTCTAACTTAGTTCATATCGGCGTGATTTTAAGCCCCTTGCGGGACACTGCAATCACAATTCGCTGACAAAGCGGGCTGCGACCAAAAAAGTCGGGGCATATCCTCCGGTCCGGTTCACCCCGCCAAACTGCAAAAGACCGGCCACGCATCGCGCAGCCGGTCTTTCGGAAAATATTGCGTTTCGGCGAATGTTTTAAGCGGCGGTTGCCGTTGCTGCTGTCTTGCTGGCAGTCTTCGTTGCGGCCGCGACAGGCGCTTCGTAAGGCTTATAGGCAACCTTGGCGAGATCGGCATACATTTCGCCGAGCTTGGTGGCTTCGGCGATGAAGTTTTCGTAGGAAGACTTCACATAGCTGCTCTGAAGTTCGAAGGCAGCTTCGAAGCTCTTGACGCCGGCAAGCGTTTCGAAGTGTGCAACGCCATCCTGGAAAGACTTCTTAGAGTACTCGGCAGCTTCCGCAGCAATTGCCTGGAAACCCTTGCCGACATCGGAATAGCTCTTCAGCGCCGTGTCCATGGCTTCCTTACCCTTCTTGTTCATCTCGTCGAAATTGAACATGTTTCTCCGTCCCTTATTGGCCGGCCGGCGGCCGGTTTACGGGGATGAAGGTTAAATGCAACGCACAATTAGTCAAGTAGTCTTGTGCGACGCAATATCCCCTTTTGGTTGTATTTTCGATAACAATTCGGTGTCAGTGATGGTGAGTGCGCCGCATCATTTTGATTTTTCTAATATATATCATGGTCCTTGCAACCGCAGGCTTTGGCCGAAATATTCGCAATACGATGGAAAAGCCGTCGGGTTCAAAACGGCTACGGAATGATTAAATCGGCAATTGCCCGCGAAAAAGGCCGCATTTCAATGAAATACGGCCCGAGTATTCAATCACTATACGAGATCGACGAAATTAGAGATCGACGTCCAGGATCGCCATCGAGAAATTATAGGAGCGATCGCCATCTTCGTCATCGATATAGACGACGCCCAGAAACTCTTCGCCGAGATAGACTTCCGCAGAATCGTTCTTGCGCGGACGGGCCTTTACCACGATCTGCGGGTTGAAGGTGCGCTTGAAATAGGCGTCGAGTTTCTTGATTTCTTCAGGCTTCACAATGCTTCTCCGTGAGGATCTCGGTTGGCCGCTTCTTGCATGGGAAAAGCGGCAGTGTAAAGACCGGAACCGCGCATACTTCCCGGCGACCGTGCAAGCCTCCGAAAATGCAGCTGGATTTTCCCTAGATTCCCGCACCCATGATCTGGTCGGCGACCATGCGTTCGGCAAGCAGTTGGTCCATCGAGCGGGAAGGTTCGGAACAGCCCGCTTCGCCGACCACCTTGGCCGGAACACCGGCAACCGTGGTTTTGGCGGGCACTTCCTTCAATACCACGGAACCGGCGGCGATACGCGAGCAATGGCCGATCTGAATGTTGCCAAGAATCTTGGCGCCGGCGCCGATCAATACGCCATGAGCGATCTTCGGATGGCGGTCGCTGCCTTCCTTGCCGGTGCCGCCAAGCGTGACGCCGTGCAGGATCGAGACGTTGTCGCCGATCACGGCCGTCTCGCCCACGACGAGACCGGTCGCGTGATCGAGGAATATGCCCTTGCCGATGCGCGCGGCCGGATTGATGTCGGTCTGGAAGACGCTGGAGGAACGGCTCTGCAGATAGAGCGCGAAATCGCGGCGGCCGCGATTATGGAGCCAGTGCGCGAGGCGATGCGTCTGCAGCGCATGGAAGCCCTTGAAATAGAGCACGGGCTCCAGAAAACGCAGGCAAGCGGGATCTCTATCGTAGACCGCCTGGATATCGACCCGGAGGATCGCCCCCCATTCCGGCCAGTCGGCAAGCATTTCCTCAAAAGTCTGCCTGAGAAGAATGGCCTGCATGTCGGGATGGTCCAGCCGCTCGCAGATGCGATAGATGACGCACTCCTCCAGCGAACGGTGGTTGATGATCGTCGAATAGAGGAAGGCGGCAAGCAGCGGATCCTGCTCGGCAGCCGCGCGGGCTTCCTCGCGCATGCTGTCCCAAATGGGATCCATGATCTTAACCGCGCCCAAACCCTCTACGGGGCGAATGTCCGTTGCTGCGACCATTGGCGGTCTCCCGATTTTCTGTCAGCGTGCATTATATAGAATAAATGCCACACAAGACAAATGGGTTGGTCGCGCATGAATTTCGAGCATGATTTTGCAGGCGGCCTCATTCGCGCTACGTGCGGCGATGCGATAGGCAAGATCACCATCAGCAATCCCGAGAGAAAGAATGCCGTGACGGCCGCCATGTGGCGTGCCATTCCGCAGGCGGTGCGCCTTCTGACCGACGAAGCGCATGCGCATGTGATCGTGCTGCGCGGCACGGGCGCGGATTTTTCAGCCGGTGCCGATATCGGCGAATTCGACAGCTTGCGCAAAAATTCGGAGACGGCAGTTGCCTATGAAGCGCTGAACAGCCAGGCTTTTGCGGCCATCCGCCATTGCCGCGTGCCAACGATCGCGGCGATCCGCGGCGTCTGCTACGGCGGCGGCTTCGGGCTGGCGGCCGCCTGCGACCTGCGCATCGCCGAACAAGGCGCGCGCTTTTCCGTACCCGCCGTTCGCCTCGGTATCGCCTATCCGGCCGATGCCGTGCAGGACATCGTCAACGCACTTGGGCCGCAGATGGCTAAGGTCGCCCTGTTCACCGGCGCTCCCATGTCGAGCGGGAAGATGGCAGCCGCCGGCTTTCTGCTGGAGGAAATCGAGGCAGACGCCTTCGATGGAGAGGTATCCGCGCTCGCCCATGCAATCGCCGCCAATGCGCCGATCGCGCTGCACGCATCGAAAGTTGCGATCCGCGCCGTCATCGAGCGGGATGGCGATCTGTTGCGCGAGGCGGAAGTGATCGGCGCCGAAACCTTCGACAGCGCCGATTATGCCGAAGGCCGCGCCGCCTTCGCCGAGCGCCGAAAGCCGCATTTCACCGGCAAGTGACCTGCTGCATAACTCAAAATGCTTCAGCGACCTTTGCGCGTCATATACGACGCGCGGCGCTGTAGCGCTCGTCGAGGCGCTGATAGAATTCCAAAACCGCAGCCTTGAAGACCTTGTCGCCGACGGCGAGCATGTGATCGCGGTTCGGTATGTCGATGGCTTCGGCATTCGGCATCAGGGCTGCCAGTGCCTGACCGGAACCGGCGATATCGTCCTTGGTGCCGACGGCGATCAGCGTCGGCGCTTCGATCCTCGCCACATCTTCCCGGGACGCCAGATCGCGCGAACCCTGGATGCAGGCAGCCAGCGCCTGCCGGTCGCTCTTCGTCTGTTCGGCAAAGGCGCGGAACATGCGCCCGCGCGCATGGGTGACGTCATCGAGAGATGAAGCAATCAGCGCATCGGCAATCGGATCCCAATCACCGACACCTTCGACCATTCCGATACCGAGTCCGCCCAGCACCAGCGAGCGGACGCGATCTGGATGCGCAATCGCCATGAAGGTGCCAACGCGCGCGCCCATGGAATAACCCATCACATGAGCCTCGGGGATGCCCAGGTGATCGAGCAGTGCAACGGCATCCTCAGCCATGATCCAGGGATGGTAGACATCGGCATCGTAGAGCTTGTCGCTCATGCCGTGGCCGCGATTGTCCATGGCGATCACGCGATAGCCAGCTTCGCCGAGTGTCTTCAGCCAGCCCGGATTGACCCAGTTTGCAACCGCGGTCGAGGCAAAGCCGTGGATCAGCAGCACCGGCGGGCCGCTCGGATCACCGTCATCGAAAAAGGCGAGCTTCAATCCGTTTCTGACAAAATGAGATATCGGGGGAGAATTCAAGTTCATGGTGTCGTCTTCGCAAACTAGGTCCTGTTGGCGCCGGACCATATTTTATCGGCGATATCAAATGAACCCTGCGCTTGCGAAAATCTCTGCATCAAGCCGGACTTTCGCACTACACAATCGGGAAGAAGAATTATAAAGAGGGGCTACCAAGTCTGGCGCAACATTCATGCCGCTCATGGCAAGACGCATTCGGAGATCATTATGGCCGGCCACAATATTCCCCATTTCCAGAACGACGGCGGACATCGCGTGATCGAAATCGGCGTGAAGGAATTCATGTGCACCGGCGCCTCGATTCCCTATGATCATCCGCACATCTTCATCGATCTCGGCGACGAGAGCGAGAAGGTATGCTCCTACTGCTCGACTCTGTACCGCTATAATCCGTCGCTGAAGGCGGACCAGACCAATCCGGCCGGCTGCGTCTTCCACTTCAAGGCAGCGTGATAGCCTAGCCCTCGATCGGACAGAGAGACATGCCGATCAAAGCGGCCGCAATCATCGGCGCCGGGATAGCCGGATTGACGGCAGCCCTGGCGCTGGCGAGGCATGGCATCGCTTCCGACATTTTCGAGCAGGCTGACGTGCTGACAGAAGTCGGCGCCGGCCTGCAGATTTCACCGAACGCCTCCCGCATCCTCGATACGCTCGGCGTGCTTGACAAGCTCCGGGCCGTCTGGCTGGAGCCCGAAGAAGTCCGGCTGGTATCCGGCTCGTCGCTGCGGCCTGTCGCATCCGTTCCCTGCGGAAATTTTGCCAGAGAACGTTGGGGTGCGCCCTATGGCGCCGTACATCGCGCCACCCTGCAGAAAGCGCTTCTCGAAGCCGTAAAGGCTAATGCGCTTTGCAGGCTTCATCTCGGCCGGCACATCGACATCAAAAACAGGCAAGCGCTGGAAGAGATCACCGGCAAGGAATTCGACCTCGTCATCGGCGCCGACGGCGTCTGGTCGAAGGCGCACGCGATGGTGCCCGGTGCGCCCTCGCCGCTCTTCTCCGGCAATATTGCCTGGCGCTTCTCCATTCCAGAGAGTGCGGCCCCATCCTTGCTGAACAAGAAGAACGTCACGGCATTCCTCGGACCCTCCAGCCATCTCGTCTGCTATCCCATCCGGGAAAATGCCGCCTTCAATATCGTCGCCATCGTCTCCGGCAGCAGTACCAGCCGCAATTGGGGTGCGGCCGGCAGCAACGTGCAGCGCGAGCAGATGCTGCATGGCTTTTCCGGCTGGAACGGCAAGATCTTGCAGATGCTGGAAGCCCAGGAACAGGCGAGCTTCTGGCCGCTCTATCAGATGAAGGCCGGCCGGTGGCACAATGGCAGCGACACGATCCTGATTGGCGATGCGGCGCATGCGATGATGCCGTTTGCGGCACAGGGAGCAGCCATGGCGATCGAAGACGCCTTCGAACTTGCCGGCATGCTTTCGGCACGCTCGGTCGCCGAAACATTCGAACTCTACGAAAAGCGCCGTGCGCCGCGGATTGCGCGCTTGAAGCAGCGCGCCGCTTTCAATCAATTTGCCTATCACGCCCGCGGCCCGATCCGCCTCGCACGCGATCTGGTTCTCTCGCTTCGTCCGCCGCAAAGCCTCGCGGCGGACATGGACTGGATCTACGGCTATCGCGCCATCGGCTGATCAGATCTCCTTGGCCGCCGCAAAGCCCTTCTCGATATCCGCCTTGATATCGGCGACATCCTCCAGGCCGATCTGCAGGCGAATGACCGGTCCCTCCGTCGGCGCCTTGGTGACGCGGCGATCATTAAGGTTGACCTGCAGGGCAAGGCTTTCGAAACCGCCCCACGAATAGCCAAGACCGAAAATACGCAGGGCATCGAGGAAGGCATGCGCCTTTGCCTTGAATTTCTGCGGATCGTCAACGGCGAGAACGAAGGAAAAGATCCCGCTTGCGCCCTTGAAGTCGCGCTTCCAAAGGTCGTGGCCCGGGAAGCTCGGCAGCGCCGGATGCAATACGCGGGCGACTTCCTCCCTCCCCTCGAGCCATTGGGCAATCGCCAGCGCACTCTCCTGGTGGCGCTCCAGGCGTATGCCCATGGTGCGCAAACCGCGCAGTACCTGATAGGCATCGTCCGGCGCGCCGCTGATGCCGAGCTGGCCATGAGCGTCCAGCAGCTGCTTCCAATGCGCCTTATTGGCGGAAACGGTTCCCATCAGAATGTCCGAATGACCGGCCGGATATTTCGTCACGGCATGGATGGAGACATCGACACCGTGATCGAGCGGCTTGAAATAGAGCGGCGTCGCCCAGGTATTGTCCATGGTGACGACGCAGCCATGACGATGAGCTGCCGCCGAAATCGCCGGAATATCCTGCATTTCAAAAGTATTGGAACCCGGGGCCTCAGTATGGACCAGCCTGGTGTTGGCTCTGATCAACTGCTCTATGCCGGCACCGATCAAAGGATCGTAATATTCGACCTCGATGCCGAGGCGCTTCAGCATCGTGTCGCAGAAGAAGCGGGTTGGACCGTAGACCGAATCAACGATCAGGGCGTGATCGCCGGCGGAGAGATAGGCCAGAAACGGAATGGTGACGGCCGCTAGTCCGGACGGTACGATGACCGTTCCAGCCGACCCCTCCAGTGCGTCCATCGCCTCGCACAGCGCGTCCGTGGTGGGAGTCCCGCGCGTGCCGTAAGTGTATTTCTGATCGTGCGTCTCCATCACGCGGGCATTGGGAAAAAGCACCGTCGAGGCATGCACCACGGGTGGGTTGACGAAGCCGTGGAAATCAAAAGGCGAATTGCCGATGTGGGACAAACGCGTGTTGATGCCGGCGTTCTGCAGGAATGTGTCTTTGTCTTTCATGTCCGGATATGCCTTTGGCGCTATAGGAAGCTGGATTTGTGGCGGCCAAGTCCAATGGGGTCAACCCCAATCATTCCGACATCACATGTTATTAGAAGGCTAAAATAACGAAAATGGCGACAGAAACTCCATTTTCGCGCAGATATTTGGCAAATTGCCGCTTATTTTGACGCCAAAATGCCCGCTTTTCGGTCGTAACAGGCGAAAATGCCGAATAAATCCGCAATAATTTGAGCGCTCTCTTGACCGTTACACCATTTACGACTGTGATAGCGCCACTCGCACCGGGAAAGGGAAGAACGCGGCTCTACACGGACCTGCTTCGGAGGCGATACATTTAACTATAAAACAAATAGACAAAGGTTGGGAAAGATGAAAAAAATTGCTCTCTCCGCGCTTCTCGGAGCCGCAGCGTTGGCTTACACCGCATCCGGCGCTTCCGCCTCGACGCTGAGCGACGTAAAAGCCAAAGGCTTCGTCCAGTGCGGCGTGAATACGGGCCTCCTCGGCTTCGCACAGCCGGACGCCTCCGGCAACTGGGCCGGTTTCGACATCGACTTTTGCAAGGCCGTGGCTTCCGCCGTATTCGGCGATCCCACCAAGGTGAAATACACGCCTCTCAGCGCCAAGGACCGTTTCACCGCGCTGCAGTCCGGCGAAATCGACGTGCTTTCCCGCAACACGACCTGGACCATCAACCGCGATACGGCGCTCGGTCTCAAGTTCCGTCCCGTCACCTATTATGACGGCCAGGGTTTCATGGTCCGCAAGGAACTGAACGTGAAGTCGGCGCTTGAACTGTCGGGTGCGGCCGTCTGCGTGCAGTCCGGTACGACGACCGAACTCAACCTTGCCGATTATTTCAAGACCAACAACCTGCAGTACAATCCGGTGGTCTTCGACAAGCTCGAAGAAGTCAACACTGCCTATGATTCCGGCCGTTGCGACGTCTACACCACCGACCAGTCCGGCCTCTATTCGCTGCGCCTGACGCTGAAGAACCCGGACGACAACGTCGTTCTGCCCGAAATCATCTCGAAGGAGCCGCTCGGCCCGGCCGTTCGCCAGGGTGACGACCAGTGGTTCAACATCGTCAGCTGGACGGCCTACGCGCTGGTCAATGCCGAAGAATTCGGCATCACGCAGAAGAACGTCGACGAGATGAAGAACTCGGCAAACCCGGACATCAAGCGCTTCCTCGGCGTGGAACAAGGCTCCACCATCGGCACCGACCTCGGCCTGACCAATGACTGGGCCTACAACATCATCAAGGGCGTCGGCAATTACGGCGAAGTCTTCGACCGCAATATCGGCGCAGGCAGCCCGCTGAAGATCGCCCGCGGCCTCAACGCGCTGTGGAACAAGGGCGGCATTCAGTACGCACCTCCGGTTCGCTAAGCCGCAAACGGCCAATTTTCGAAGAAAGGCGGCGCTGCCGCCTTTCTCACCTCAAGAAAACAAGCCTGAAACAGGCACATTGGGGAAAAGTTCTATATGGCAACGACTGCAAACTCGCCTGAAGGCGAGCGATCATCTGTATCGGCACTATACAATCCCAAAGTAAGGGGTGTGTTCTATCAGGCCCTTACCCTCGTCATCCTGGCTGCCTTTTGCTGGTTCATCGTCACGAATACGATGGACAATCTGCGCGCCTTGAACAGGTCTTTCGGCTTCGACTTCCTCGGAGGCCGAGCCGGTTTCAACCTCGGACAGGCTCTCATCCCCTTTTCCAGCGACTCCACTAATATCACTGCATTGATCGTCGGCGTGCTCAACACGCTGCTGATATCGGTCGTGGGCATTTTCGCGGCGACGATCGTCGGCTTCATCGTCGGCATCGGCAGGCTTTCGCATAACTGGCTGATTGCAAAGCTTTCCCAGGCCTATGTCGAAATCTTCCGCAATATCCCGCCCCTGCTCGTCATCTTCTTCTGGTACAGCGGCGTTCTGGTGTTGCTGCCGCAGGCGCGCGATGCGGTGCACCTGCCATTTTCCAGCTATCTCAGCAACCGCGGGCTTGCCTTCCCGAGCCCGATCTTCGGCGCCGGAATGTGGGCGGTCGGCGTCGCCCTCCTCGCCGCCATAGCTGCCGTGTTCTTCGTGGCGCGCTGGGCGCACAGGCGTCAGGCGGCGACGGGCCAGCAGTTCCATACGATCTGGGTGTCGATCGGCATATTGATCGGCCTGCCGCTGCTGGTCTTCCTAGTAACGGGCATGCCGCTCTCCTTCGATTATCCCATTGCCGGCAAATTCAACCTGACCGGCGGGACGGTCGTGGGACCGGAATTCCTTGCGCTTCTTCTCGCCCTTTCCCTCTATACGGCATCCTATATTGCCGAGATCGTCCGCGCCGGCATTCGCGGCGTGCCGAAGGGGCAGTCGGAAGCGGCGGGCGCGCTGGGTCTTCGGTCGTCGGCCATCAGCCGGCTTGTCATCATTCCACAGGCAATGCGCATCATCATTCCGCCGCTGACGAGCCAATATCTCAATCTGATCAAGAACTCCTCGCTCGCCATCGCCATCGGCTATGCCGATCTCGTCGCCGTCGGCGGCGTGATCCTCAACCAATCCGGCCGAGCGGTCGAAGTCGTCATCATATGGATGATCATCTATCTCGCCCTGAGCATCGTAACGTCGCTGTTCATGAACTGGTTCAACGCCAAGATGGCTCTGGTGGAGAGATAAGATGTCGAGCGTAGATCAAAGCTTCGTCAGCAAGACGCTTCTTGTGGCGCAACCGGCACCGGCCGGTGAAAGAGGCGCATGGCATTGGTTGAAAAAGAATCTCTTTGCCACGCCGAAGGACATCGTCCTGACCCTGGTCGCCGTCACCTTCCTGGTTTGGGCGATCCCGCATCTCGTCAACTGGTTGTTCATCGAGGCAGTCTGGAACGGAACCGACCGCACATTCTGCGCGACCAAGGTTCAGGGCGGAACGCAGCCGGATGGCTGGAACGCCGCCTGCTGGGCCTTCGTCCGCGCGAAATTCGTCGTCTTCATGTTCGGCCTCTATCCGCCGGACGAGCGCTGGCGGCCGATACTCGTGGCAATCCTGATGATCATCGGCTTCGCGCCGCTGCTGATACCGTCAGTCCCGCGCAAAGGCTTGAATGCGATCCTCGCATTCTTCGTGCTGCCGGTTATTTCGTTCTTCCTGCTCCATGGCGGCTTCGGCCTCCAGATCGTGGAAACGGAAAGATGGGGCGGCTTGCTGGTGACGCTGGTCATTGCCTTCGTCGCGATCGCCGTCTCGTTCCCGTTCGGCATCCTGCTCGCGCTGGGACGCCGCTCGAAAATGCCCGTCGTGCGCATGCTATGCGTGATCTTCATCGAAGTGATCCGCGGCGTTCCGCTGATCACCGTGCTGTTCATGGCGAGCTACATGCTGCCGCTGTTCATGCCGCAGGGCTGGACTGTCGATAAGCTGCTGCGCGCCGTCGTCGGTCTCTCGATCTTCACCTCGGCCTATATGGCAGAAGTCATCCGCGGCGGCCTGCAGGCGATACCGAAGGGCCAGTTCGAGGGCGCCGACTCGCTCGGCCTCGGCTACTGGCAGAAGATGCGGCTGATCGTCTTGCCGCAGGCGATCAAGCTGGTCATTCCCGGTATCGTCAACACCTATATCGGCATGTTCAAGGACACGTCGCTCGTTGCGATCATCGGCATGTTCGACCTGCTCGGCATCGTCCGCCAGAACTTTTCGGATGCGACCTGGGCAAGCGCGGTGACGCCGGTGACGGGTCTCGTATTCGCTGGTTTCGTTTTTTGGCTGTTCTGCTTCGGCATGTCGCGCTATTCAAGTTTCGTGGAGCGCCATCTCGACACCGGCCACAAGCGATAAAATTGAGGGAAAGACAAAATGGCTGAAGCCCAATCGAAGAAAATGACCGTTTCCGAGACCGAGGTCGCGGTCGACATGATCAACATGAACAAGTGGTATGGCGATTTCCATGTGCTGCGCGATATCAATCTGAGGGTCATGCGCGGCGAGCGCATCGTCATTGCCGGACCTTCCGGCTCCGGCAAGTCGACGATGATCCGCTGCATCAACCGCCTGGAAGAGCACCAGAAGGGCCAGATCATCGTTGACGGCGTCGAGCTCACCAACGATCTGAAGAAGATCGACGAAGTGCGCCGCGAGGTCGGCATGGTGTTCCAGCACTTCAACCTCTTCCCGCACCTGACCATTCTGGAAAACTGCACGCTGGCGCCGATCTGGGTGCGCAAGATGCCGAAGAAGCAGGCGGAAGAGATCGCCATGCACTTCCTCAAGCGCGTCAAGATTCCCGAGCAGGCCAAGAAATATCCCGGCCAGCTTTCCGGCGGGCAGCAGCAGCGTGTGGCGATCGCCCGCTCGCTCTGCATGAACCCGAAGATCATGCTGTTCGACGAGCCGACCTCGGCGCTCGACCCGGAAATGATCAAGGAAGTGCTCGACACGATGGTCGGCCTTGCCGAGGAAGGCATGACCATGCTGTGCGTCACCCACGAAATGGGCTTTGCCCGCCAGGTCGCCAACCGCGTCATCTTCATGGACCAGGGCCAGATCGTCGAACAGAATTCACCGAAGGAATTCTTCGAGAATCCGCAGCATGAGCGCACCAAGCTGTTCCTGAGCCAGATCCTGCACTGATCCGGCAGAAATATGTTAATACAAGGAACCCGCCGCTGCATCGCACCGGCGGGTTTTTCATTGACATCCTTCATTGACGGGACGAGGCGATGACGGGCGGTCAGCGCAAAGGCAAAGCGTAGGTCTGCTTGACGATCTGGCTCGGCACGTCGGTCTTGACGTTCTGGATGCCATTGACCTTTGTCAGATGCGTCGACTGGAACTGCCTATAGTCGTCGAGATCGGATACGGCGACCCTCAGCAGCGCATCGCTCTCGCCGAGCATGATGTAGCACTCCATCACCTGAGGCAGCATCTTCATGGCGGCTATGAAACGGTCGATCGTCTCCGCATCCTGCGCCGTCAGCCAGACGCGGGCAAATAGCGAGAGCGGCAGGCCAGCCTTGACCGGGTTCAGCACCGCCACGTAACGGTCGATAATGCGGGCATCCTCGAGAAGCTTGACGCGCCGCAGGCAGGGCGACGGCGAAAGCCCGACCTCCTTGGCCAGCTCCACATTTTGAATCCGCCCGTCGCGCTGCAGCGCACGCAGGATTCGCTTGTCGATCTCATCCAGCCGCATTGGCATTCCCTACCGATAAATTGGCTTTTGTGATTTCTACTGCCGATAATCTCGCAGAAATTGGCATCTTCGCAAGCCGGTTGCGTGGATGGGCTGCTAGGCTCCCATCCATGGAAAACGCCAATCTGCTTCTCTTCGCGGCCACCGTGCTGCCGCTCATCTGCACACCGGGGCCGGATATGCTCTTCGTGGCGTCGCAGGCGGTATCCGGAGGCTTTGTCGCCGGACTGCGCTCGACCGCGGGTATCTGCGCCGGCTATCTCGTGCATTCGACGTTGGCAGCGCTCGGCATAGCCGCCATCATCGTGGCCTCGCCTCTTTTGTTCGCGACGCTGCGGTGGCTGGGCATCGCCTATCTAAGCTGCCTCGCCTTCCGGCTTCTCGCATCCTCCATGAAAGACCGCAGCGTTCGGTCGACGTTTTCAAGAGCCACCGCCAACCGGTTTCGCCGCGGATTCCTGACGGCGGTCCTCAATCCCAAGGGCATGATGATCTATTTCGCCATCCTGCCGCAGTTCATGAGCCATGATGGAAGCATCTTGCCGCAGGCCTGCCTTCTCTCTACGGTCTTCATCGGCCTGTGCGGCATCGTCTATGCCCTGCTCAGCCTTGCCATTGCGGCCCTAGGCTCTCGCGGAAGTTTCAACGATCGCCGCCGCCGATGGATCGAGGGCATCGCAGGCGGCTTGCTGCTCGTCGCGGCCGGGCGACTCGCAACATGAACAAGCCCCATAGCGCTTCGCGCAGAACGCGATATACTCTTGAGCACCGCGAACAGTGCGGGATTCACGAGACGTCGGGGGAAGCGGGCCGTGAAAAAAAGCGACAGAATCATCGGTGGGCTTGCACTTCTGAGCGCGGCCATCATCGTCATCAAACTTGCCGGAGTGATGTACGGCTACGACCTGATCCAGATGGCAATCGATGCCACGAGACCAAGGGATACCGGCGGCTGGCCTGGTGTAACCAATTAGAACGAAGCGGCTTCGCATAGCCGATCAACCTCATTTCGGCTCAGAAGTGTTACCTATGTCTCAGGTACGTTCTGTTACTCATGTCTCCGGGCTGGACAATTAAAAAAATGGCGACCCCTGCAGGATTCGAACCTGCGACCACATGCTTAGAAGGCAAGTGCTCTATCCAGCTGAGCTAAGGGGCCGTAGGGCCTGGCCGCGCCTTTGGGCGCGGCGGGCAACACATGCCTGAAACCGCCGTGAAACTCAATGGGCGGCGTTCAATAAGTACCGGGCTTCAGTGAGTCCAGGGCTGGATGCGGTTGAAGCGGAAATTGTCGGAATAGGAGACAGTCTGCCGGATGGGGTCCTTCGGCGCGATGACGCGGTATTCGATGCCATTGCGCTTGGCGTAGTCTTCGGCCTGTTCCTGCGTATCGAATGTCAGCTTGAGCTGCTGGCGCATATCGCCCGACGACGTGTAGCCCATGATCGGATCGATCTTGCGCGGCGTTTCCTGATCGAACTCCAGAACCCAGATATTGGTCTTGGCCTTGCCGGATTGCATGGCGGTCTTTGCGGGACGATAAATCTTGGCAGGCATTGCTGCAGCGCCTCCGAATCAAGCGGGAACGATCCGCTTTCTTGCTTTGATGCGGCCCGGAAGGCCGCGCGAACACGACTTTTGCTTAGCCGTGAATCCCTTTGTTTTCAAGCGAAAAGGCAGCCGGGAAAAGTGTGAATTCAGCGATATTGATGAGGGGGCTTAAATGGTCGGAGTGGAGAGATTCGAACTCCCGACCCTCTGGTCCCAAACCAGATGCGCTACCAGACTGCGCTACACTCCGTACCGTCGGCACGACCATCAAACGAGCCATGCCTTGATTTCGTGCCGCCGGATGCCTGTCCTGCGGAACGAGTGGGGAGATACACGGTTCATCTGCCCGCTGCAACAGGTAAAATCTCGCCAAGCGGATCTTCCCCGATGAAAATCTATTTGCCGAGCTTTGCTGAAATGGTGGCGCTCGTCACTCTATCGCCAACAGCAAGACCCAGTTTCTTGACCACTCCGGCGTTCAGCTCGATGACATAGGCGACCGGACCGCCGGAATTGATGATCGCTTCGGAATAAGGCACGGCGTTTTCCTGGATATGGGTGACGACACCTTTCTGATCCAGAAAAAGCATATCGAGCGGCAGCATGGTGTTCTTCATCCACATCATGACAGGCCGCGACGTGCCGAAATCGAACAGCATGCCATGATCGGCCGGCATCTTGTCACGATACATCAGACCCAGCTCAAGCTGCGGCGGCGTCAGCGCCAGCTCCACCGTGAATTCATGAACCTGCCCCTTGGATGACGCGATCGAAAGCGGCTCCGAATCGAAGGCCATCGACTGCTGCCCTGCGGCCTGCGCCGCAAAGGACGACGGAACGGCGGTTCCAACAATAAAAAGCGCCAAAACGGCGCTTTTCACAAATCCGAGAAACCTGTCTCTTTTCATATCAGTGGGGCCGTGTGACCGGGCTCGGCGCATCCGGATGGATTTCCGCCGCCATCAGGCCTTTTTCGCCCGGTCCGAAGCGGACGAGCACCACCTGACCCGGCCGCAGCTCGGCCAGGCCGAAGCGTCGCAGCGTTTCCATATGCACGAAAATATCTTCGGTGCCCTCGCCGCGTGTCAGGAAACCGAAGCCCTTGGTGCGGTTGAACCACTTCACCAACGCGCGCTCCAGGCCGCTTGTCGCCGTCACCTGCACATGCGTACGCACCGGCGGCATTTGCGAGGGATGCACGGCCGTCGACTGATCCATGGAGAGTATTTTGAAGGCCTGATAACCACGCTCTCTGCGCTGGATCAGCGCGACGATGCGGGTGCCTTCGAGAATCGTCTGATAACCGTCGCGACGCAGACACGTCACATGCAGCAAGACATCCTGCATACCATTGTCAGGCACGATGAAACCGAACCCCTTGGCGACATCGAACCATTTGACAACGCCTGAGATTTCGATGAGCTCGACGGTATCGCCCGACATCTCCTCGAAGTCGACAACTCCCTTCGATGAAATTCTGTCACCCATCCTAGCCAGCCCTCGATTACGCGTCACACTGTTACGGTTAACTGATTCCCTGATATCAAGATTAACATCTTGGTAACCGAAAAGCGCAAGTCCTAGTTTTCGTTTATTCCCACCCTAAGATATCGCTCCGAGACTTGCGCGAAGCTGGTGCTTCGGTCGAATATCCGCCCAGCTCAACATTAAGAGAGGAAATAGAATGCGTTATCTCCACACAATGGTTCGCGTCACCGATCTCGACGCTTCGTTGCATTTTTATAGCACCTTGTTCGGCCTTACAGAAACCCGCCGCTACGAAAACGAGAAGGGTCGTTATACGCTCGTTTTCCTTGCGGCCGGCGAGGATGCGGAATCGTCCCGCAGCAATGGTGCCCCCAGCCTGGAACTGACCTACAACTGGGATCCCGAAGAATATAGCGGAGGACGCAATTTCGGCCACCTTGCCTATGAGGTCGACGATATCTATGCGACCTGCCAGAAGCTGATGGACAACGGCATCACGATCAACCGCCCGCCGCGTGACGGCCACATGGCTTTCGTGCGCTCTCCCGACGGCATTTCCATCGAGATCCTGCAGAAGGGCGCCAATCTTCCGTCCGCCGAGCCCTGGGCTTCCATGGCCAACACGGGCACTTGGTAGGAGCCTAGCTTTCGCGAGGCTTGCGGCACGCGCGGAGCCATCCGTTTCGCGCTTGCCGCCCATGCCCTTCCTCCGGCATGCTTGGACGACTCGAAGCATCATGCATCGGATATCGCGCGGTCATCGTTCCCAGTCAGCGCGTGCGATATCGCCGTCCCTCGCAAGAGGCCGTTCCGATGCAAACCTTTTTGCAGGGAACGTCCCATGTGCGATCAACGGATTTTATACGGCAAGACGAAGCTCGCAAGCACAATTGCCGTCTTTGCCTCATTTGTGATGATCGCGGGCTGCGCGACCACGGCTAAAAAGCCGGCGGAAACATCGGAAATCACGCCTGCCGCGCAACCTACGGCGGCCGAGCAGCTCGCTGCCGACATGAACAGCAAGGCCGACGCCCGCCGGCGCAAGGCCGATGGCACTACCTACCGCGATCCGCTTGTGCACAGCGTCAACGGCACGCGCCAGCAGGTCGTCGCCCAGCAGAATCAGGCTTTCTATCAGGCTCCCGCGGCCGCAGCTCCTGCCGATGGACAGACCGGCATTGCCGGTCTCGCCACGCAACCGACCGCCGTCAACGCGAACAGAAGCAGCATCTTTTCAGCGCCGCCGCCCATTGCCGTCAATCCAGACGGAACGCTCGCCAAGGACCAGCCCGACGGCAGCCCGGCAATTACGCCGATGATGCGCAGCGTCTATAGCACGCCGTCCGGCGCGATGCAGACCACGGCACCGCAAGCGATGAACGCAACCAGTGCGCCGAACGGCCTGACTTCGGCCGATGTGCTTCCCCCGCCCGTTATCCGCAACGCGACCGCCCCCGCGGCGAACTCGCCGCAGCCGATCGCGCAGGTGACGTCCTCCGGCGTCATGGCGGCACCGAACCCGAACGTGCGGGAGCTGAACGGCAAGCAAGCCGCGGCCCTAGCACAGTTCATCGCCTCGAAAAACCAGCCTCAGAACGGCAAGCTGATGGTGCAGCCGGTACAAGGGGCAAGCGGCCAGTAAAGAGTCCGCCTTTCCGGGGAATATTCGCTATTGCCGGCAACATCCTGTTAAGGCTCGCTTATTCAGTGTCGGCGGCAGTTTCACCCATCTGTCATTTTTTCCACAAAAAAGCAAAATTGCCGCTTGCGGGAATGAAATCGCCCCGCTATAAGCGCGCCACACAACAGCTGAACGCGCCCTTCGTCTATCGG
>UBUL01000037.1 GCA_900468625.1 Hyphomicrobiales bacterium | reverse complement strand
GTGGCGGGCAGCGGGCGCTGGGTGGGCTGCGCATCCGCAAGGGCACGGGCAGCTGGCTCGGAAATTTCCAGCTGCTGCGTGGAGCGACCGACGATCTGCGAGATATCCTGGAGGGCCTTGATCTGTTCGGCAACGGCGCGGCGCATGGCTGCGGCGCTTTCCTTTGCCTCTTCCGGAAGGTCGAAGGCACCGCGCTTCAGTTCGCTGCGGGTGAGATCCAGTTCCCGGCGGATATCGCCGGCCGAGCGGCGGATTTCGTCCGTCGCACCGGCAAAGCGGCCGATTGCGTCATCGACAGCGACACGCAGGGTCTCCCGCAGCTGCTGGGCAGCCGCATCCGAGGTCTTGCCGGCGTCGGCCAGCATCTGCTCGACCTCGGATAGCGAGGCGGTGAGGCCGCCGCGCAGACGATTGGTGAGATCGCTGGAACGGCGCTCGGCATTGGCGAATGTGTTTTCGACCGCCTGGTTCGCTTCCTCGCCAGCCTTCTGCAATGCGATACGCATGTTTTCCGCCGCATCCTCGGCGCGCTTCTCGGCATCGGAGAGAACGCGACCGATATCGCCGAAGGAAGACTGGACGCTCTGGCGGAGATTGCCGGTCACCTGGTTCGACCTCTGTTCCGCACGGTCGAAGGCGGTTTCCACCATCGAGCCGAGGGCGCGCATGGTGTTCTCGATCTCTTCCGAACGCTGAACGAGGCCGACGGCCAGGTTCTGCAATGCCGTTTCGCGTTCTTCCAGCGTCGACACGAGGTTCGACTGGGCAGCGCCCAAAAGCTGCGAGGCTTGCGACAGCACCTTGGAGTGATCGTCGAAACGGCCGACGATGTTGCCGACCTGCGACAAGGTCTGGCCGGTGATGTCCGAGAGCTTGTCGACCTTGCCTTCGAGAAGGCGGCTGGACGCCGAAACCATCTCGCCGGCCTTCGCCGCGGATTCGGCGAAGCGTGTCGAGGTCGCCGTCAGACGATCATCCACGCTCGCGAATTCAGATGCGGCATTGGTCAGCAGGCCGGCGATCGCAGAATTGTTCTCGGCAAGGCGGGCGATGATGCCGTTGACGCTTGCGAGCAGGTTGTTTTCGAGCGCGCTGACCGTATTGACCGCATGTTCAGTGCGCGACGCGATCGCGTTGATCAGGGCTGCATTTTCAGCGCGCAGTCGCTCCGTGCTTTCCTGGGCTGCAGCCGAAATGAGGGCTGCCGCCTCCTGACCCGTCGCCGCATAGCGATCGACGATCGGCCGAGCCTTTTCGTCGATCAGGCGCGAGAGTTCGGTGGAGCGTCCTGCCAGCATGGAGTTCAGCTCGCGGGTGCGCTCGTCGAGCGAGGTGCGGATGGACGAGCCGCGTGCTTCCAGCGCCTTGTCGACATCGGCAAGAGTGCTGTTGATCTCGCGGGTGCGCTCTTCCAAGGATGCGCGGATGGCAGTGCCGCGCTCGTCGAGGGCACGTTCGACCTGCGCCATGGTGGAGGCGATCTGCTCGCTGCCATCGGTCAGCGTGTTGCGGATGGCCGCGCCGCGGGCTTCCAGCGACTGTTCTGCCGAAGAGAGCGCCTGCGAGATCGTATTGACCTGGTTGCTGACAAGGCCTTCGGCTTCGGCAACCTTGTTGACGATCGCGTTGCCCGCTTCCGAGAAGGTCTGGGCGACGGCCGCGGCCTGGCTTGCCAACCGGTTCTGCGTTTCCGAGACGCGGTTGACGAGGTCGTTGGAACGCTCCGTCATGGCGCGTGCGAAGGCATCGCTGTGGCTGCCGAGATTCTCGGCGAACTGCTGTCCCGTGTCGGCAAGCAGGCCGGCGGTGCGCGTCGCTTCCGTGTCCATGCCTTGCGCGGCATCGGCAACCGCCGTGCGCAGCGTCGTCGCAAGATTGGCGGCCTTGCCCTCGATCGTGCGGTTGACGGCTTCGAGGCCGAGGTTGAGGGCGCGATCCATGGTCGAAAGCCGCTCTTCGATGCGGGCAGCCGCGTGGCCGCTGCTGTCGTCGATCCTTGCTGCGCCGCTCGCCAACGTATCCGAGAGGCGGTTGCCGGCGGCGTCGACCTGGGCTGCAACGCCAGTGACGCCTTCGTTGATGCGATTTTCGAGAGCCGAAAGGCTGGCCTCGACGCGAGAGCCGGTCTCGGCGAAGCGGGTCGTCATGCCGTCGATCGACTGATTGAGATTGGACGAGAAAGTTTCGGCCGAGCGTGCGATGTCGCCGGCGGCCTGCTGGATGCGGCCGGCAATATCGCCTGCGCCACCGTTCAGGCGCTCTTCCAATGCTCTTGCGCTGGCGTCGATGGTCTGGCGCAGCGAGGCCTCACGGTCCTCGAGCGACATTTCCAGCATGCTGGCGCTGGTAGCGATCGACGTGCCGATATTGGTGGTCTGCTCCATCAGCGTCTCGTCGATCTGCGCATGGGCGTCGCGCAGCGCAAGGCTGATGGCATTGCTGCGGTCTTCCAGCGTGGAGCGCATGCGCTCGTAAGCTGAAGCCAGGTTCTGATCCATCTGCGACAGGCCGGCGCCGAGCATATTTTCGAGATGGCGGGTCGTGGAGCCGAGAACGGCTTCGACGCGATCGCTGTTGCTGCCGAGCATTTCGGAAAGAGCGTCCGCATGGGCGGTCAGAGAGCGATCAAGGCGATCCTGGTTCTCGCTATAGGCGGCGCGGATAGCGTCCGCCTTGTCGCCGAAGGCGCCCGCAACCCGGGCTTCAGCACCCGAGACGCTGTCGAGCAAGGTGTTGGCACGCTCTTCCAGAGCGCTTTCGAAGCGGTTCTGGTTTTCGGCGAGCGAGATCGCGAAGGCCATGCTCTTGTCGTCGAGCGTATTGGTCAGCGCCTCATGGCCGCTGGTAACGGTATGGGCGATGGCCTTGGCGCTGCTTGCCAGGGTTTCTTCGAGCTTCGCATGGCCTTCCGAAAGGGCGGCCGCCAGTGACATCGTCCGGTCATCGAGGCTGTTGACGATCCTGTCGTGGGTACCGGCAACGGTTTCGGAGAGTGCGTCCAATCGGTGTGATACCGCGTCCTCGAGGCGAGACTGGGTGTCGGAAAGCGAAATGGCAAGCGCCATCGCCTTGTCGTCCAAGGCGTCCGAAAGGGTGGCATAGTTGCCGGTAAAGGCGTTGGTGATCGCCTCCGCGCGATTGGCAAGCGTCGCTTCCAGGCGCGACTGGCCCGAGGTCAGCGCATCGGAAAGAGCTCGCGTCTTGCCTTCGAGCGTATCGGCAACGCGGTCAGCATGGCCGGATACGGTATCCTCCAGGCGAGCCTGGGCTTCCGACAGCGCAATGGCGAGCGCCATCGTCTTGTCGTCCAGGGTACTGGAAACGCTTTCCGCGTGTCCGGAGACTGCGTTCTCGAGACGGGCCTGGCTTTCGGAGAGAGCAATGGCGAGCGCCATCGTTCTGTCGTCCAATGCGTCGGCCAAGGCATTGTGATTGCCTGCAAATGCCTTGACGATCGCCTCGGCGCGGTTGGCAAGGGTCTCCTCGAGGCGGGCCTGGCCGCTGGTCAAGGCCGATGCAAGAGCATTGGTCTTGCCTTCGAGCGTATCGGCGACACGTTCCGCATGACCCGAAACCGTGTCTTCCAGCCGCGCCTGGCTTTCGGAGAGGGCAATGGCGAGCGCCATGGTCCTGTCGTCAAGCGCATTGGTGACGCTTTCGGCGTGGCCCGAAACAGTGCTTTCGAGGCGGGCCTGGCCTTCGGCAAGCGTACGGGCGAGTTCCCTCGTCTTGGCATCCAGCGTGCCGGCAACATATTCCGCGTGGCCGGAAACGGTGTCTTCCAGCCGGGATTGGCTCTCGGAAAGCGCGATGGCGAGCGCCATCGTCTTGTCGTCGAGCGTATCGGCGAGTTTGCCATGCGTGTCGGCAATCGTGCTGGCGATGGTTTCGGTACGGCTGGCCAAGGTGTTTTCAAGGCGAAGCTGGCTTTCCGCAAGCGAGATCGCCAGCATCGAGGTGCGCTCGTCGAGGGCGGCTGTCAGATGTTCGTGAGAGCCGCTGACGGCGCTCGTAATTGCTTCGGAACGTTCGGCAAGTGTCTGCTCGAAGCGGGACTGATTATCGCTCAGCGCGCCGAACAGGGCGTTGCTGCGGGCGGCCATGACAGCGTCGATGCGCTCATGGGCGGAACCCAGCGCCTGGGTGATCTCGCTGGTGTGAGCGGAGAGAGTGTTGTTGATGTCGTTGGCGCGGCCGGTGAACGCGGAGGTGAGTTCTTCGGTGCCGCTTTGCAGAGCGGCCGAGACGTCCCGCGTGACGCCCTGCACGGCCGATGTGAAAGCGCCGGCATGCGAGGCAAGCGTGCTGTTGAGATCGCCCGTGCCGGAGGCGAGGGCGGACGAAATGCCCGTCGTGGCGTTTTGAAGCGCGGCGGTGATCTCGTTTGCCTTGGAGCCGATCGCGCTTTCCAGCACTTCCTGGCCCGTGGCAAGGGTAGTTGCCAGCGCGAAAGACTGGTCGGTGAGGTGCGAGCCCAGGCGCTCGATGCTGGAGGTCAGTATCCCTTCCAGCGCGTCCGAATTGCTGCCGAGGGACTGATTGATGCGGGTAAGGCTTTCCGAAAGCTTGGTGTCCAGCGTACCGGCACGCTTGTCGAAGGCCGAGGTGAATTCCGATACGCGTTCATCGAACGTCGTCGATAGCTGTGCAATGGTCGACTGGAAGCGTTCATCGAAGAAGCCGGAGCGCAGGTCGATGTCCATGATGGCGTCATCGGCCGTCGATTGCAGGCTTTGACGGAAGCTGGCGCCCTTTTCATCAAGGGCCGTGTTGAGGCGGGACAGGACATTGTCCAGCGTGCCGGTAATGGACCGCTCGCCGCCGCTGAGGCTTTCGCTGATCTCTCTCGTACGGGCGACCAGCGTTTCATTGAGCTGGCGTGCACGGTCGTTGAGTGCCGAGTTCAGTTTTTCCGTGTTCGCATCGAGCGTCGAGGCGCGCGTTTCGAACTGGCCGAGAAGCGCGTTGCCGCGCTCGGCAAGCGTCGACGACAGGGATTCCAGGCGAGTATCGAATTCATGGCCGAGGGCGAGGCCCGAAGCATTCAGATTTTGCAGCAGGCTGTCGGTCTTGGCGGACAGCAGGGTGCCAAGGGCCTGGACGGCCGAATCCGACTTCTCCATCAAGGCGGCGGCGCGCGTATCGATCATCGATGCGAAGGCTTCGCCCGACGTGGAGAGGCGCACGGCAATCTCTTCGGTCGCCAGCGACAGGTCTTCCTTGATCTGATCGTGCACGCCGGAGATCGACGAACGGATGCGTTCGGCGTGATTGACGATGGCGTCGCGTTCGGCACCCAGTTCGTGGACCAGGCCGCGCACGCGCAATTCATTGTCGGCGTAGCTACGCTCCAGGGCGTTGACCTCGGTATGGACGAGGGTTTCGAGTTCGGTAGCGCGCGCAATGGTGCGCTCGATGCCTTCATTCATCGCGGAGACTTCGCGACGTACGGCCTGGCCGACGGTCATGATGCGTTCGGATGCCACGGTTTCCGGCTCGACGAGGCGCAGAGCGACCTCGGCCATGGAGCGGGCAGCGTTGCGCATGTCATGCGCGCGCGCGATCATCATGCCGAATGCGTAGAAGAGGAGGACCGGGACGATAATGCCGACGATGCAGGCGATAACGCCGGGCAGGGCAACCAGATCTGCAAGCGAATGGATGTTTCGGATCTGCTCGCCATAGAGAAGGAAGGCGAGGCCGACGCCGCCGATGATCCAGAAGAGCGAGAAGATCGTGGCATTGCGTACCGCATGGCTCTGAGAGCCGGCGTCCAGCGCCTTGAGGATGCTGGCGGAACTTGCCCGGCTGCCGTCGTTGGCCGCCGCAAGGTTCGGATTCCTCGGCGCCTCGGCAGAGCGTGGTGCTGCTGCCGGGTTGGCCGTGCTGCGCGTGCCGCCGGTATTGCGGGCTGCGTCATCTCTGCTCTGCTTAATCGGCTGTTTGGGCGGCTCAGACACTTTTCGCTCCGGGACATCGGGCGTAGGGGCGCTGCGAGACTCCAAGCTCTCGTCACTGAAATCGATCTGCAGAGCTTCGTCCAATGCCTGAAAGGCCTTGTCCTCGACCGATTCGATGTACTTTTTGTTCGCCATGCGGTTACGCCTCGTTACAACTCAATCGGGCCTGCCGTGTCTTTTCCGCTAATTCCGCCGCGCGCGGAAAAGACGAACCTTGCCTCCCGTGGGGGACTCCGTCTCCGATCAAAATCGAGGATGGATTTCCCATTACATTTCAGAGTGGATACTGGTTTTTCAAACGGATGTTATGAAAACATTACCATCATCCACTTCCTGGGCAAAGGCATGTGCCATAAGCCGAATTTACTAGTATCGTAGTGACACATTCCCCTAGGTATGACAATTAATTCCACCTTAAAGGCAGTGGATCATTAAGGCGTCGTTAACCCTGCTTGTTCGTTCAACGCCATGAAAACCCAAGATTTTGAGCATGTTTAACGCGCGTTAACCATGTCTGGAGTTTTGCGCCCTCAATGTGCCAAAATTTAACTGGATGGCCATGTTCAGACCGCAAGCATGCGGCACGTCCCTAAAACAGTCATAGATAAAAGACGGGAGCATTGGCAAATGGCAGCGTTGAACATTGCGTTTGAATCTCCGGATAATTCGCGGGGGGCGGCGCCCTCCCGGGAGCGGGCGATCGACCTCGTCCACCTTGGAAAGCAGACCATGGGCGACAAGGCGCTGGAAGTCGAGGTGCTGCAGATGTTTGCAAGGCAGGCTCGCTCCTGCCTGCAGGAGATCGGCAGCGGCGACCCCAAGCGCATCGAGGCGGCATCGCACAAGCTGAAGGGTGCGGCCAGCGCCGTCGGCGCCTTCCGCGTCGCCGATGCGGCAGCCGCGCTCGAGGCCGAGGGCCGGGATGCGGCACGCATGGCGGCCGTCACCACGTGCGTCATCGAGGCGGAGAACTTCATTTTGAAGCTGGCACGCTAAAGCGTTGTCTCGAAGACAGACGAAACGCATGTCTTGCGCCGCCGGATGGTCCCGACCGTTTCGGCGGCGCAAATGTTGACTGCCCCGGCAATTTGTTGGAAGTAAAATTCCGATCGTCCTTCATTCACGAATATCGGAATTCATCCACATGACCAAATTGACCATCGTCGCCTTCGACGGCACGCGCTTTGACCTCAATGTCGACGAGGGCTCCACCGTGATGGAAAATGCCGTGCGCAACTCCGTCCCCGGCATCGAAGCCGAATGCGGCGGTGCATGCGCCTGTGCGACCTGTCATGTCTATGTCGACGAGGAATGGGCCGAAAAGGTCGGCAGTCCCGAAGCCATGGAAGAAGACATGCTGGATTTTGCCTTCGACGTGCGGCCGACCTCGCGGCTTTCCTGCCAAATCAAGATGACGAGCGCCCTCGACGGGCTCGTCGTACATGTGCCGGAACGCCAGGCCTGACGCCTGGCTTTCCGCGTCCCCGCCGCTCGGTTCGTTGCCATGGTGGAGCAACATCCGGAAAAATGCGCGGCAATTCTCCGTTCGGATTTGCGTGGAGACGATGGGATGAACGCCGACTGCCAGCGCCCAAAAAGATGCCCCGCTCAGCCGAAGTAGCGAGCGAGGCGAGGCGGGCGCATCACCGGCAGGCAAGGGAGGAAACACCTGCGGCTTGAGGACGCGCCAGGAGAACATGTAGCGCATGCTTTAAAAGGCAAACCCCGACTGCGCCGAAGAGCGAACAAACCCGCCAACGCAGGCACTCTCAATCGATCTTTCCGAGAGCTCCGCCCGGTATTTTCGAATCAACCGATGCGTTTATCTCTATAATTGATAGGAAAAACCTATTTCAGATTCCCGTAAAGTTCAAAGAGCGTCGCGGCTCGACAATTCACAGATATAGTGTCTGTTTTCCCGTAGTTGGCGCATCCGAGGGGCAATTTCCCGGAGATGATGGTGCGGATCGACCTATTGCCGGCTGTTTTTCCGGTTTCGGTAGTCAAGCAGCCTTTGAATCCGGCTCGGGAAGTTGATTGCTTCGATGCGATCGAAGCGCGCCTGATCGGCATCGTGGCGTTCGGTTTCCCGCTCCGTGATCGCGTTCGCCTTCTCCTGAAGCGCGTCGCAATTGCCGGCGGACGGCAGAGACAGTATCTGCCGCTCCATTTGCCTGGCGTGCTGACGTGCGATCTCGACGTGACGGTTTTCGTGGCGGCGAATGTCTGCTTCCAGTGCGTCCCAGATCAGGGAAAGCTGCTTGTTCGCATGTCGCCGATCACGCCAGCGCGGCAGGATGATTTCCGTATCGACCGTGACCTTGACGCCGGAAATGTAGCAGCGCCCGCTCGCTTCGCTATAGGTCGCATTGCCGCCGAAGCGGATTTTCGTCGCGCCGGGGTGGTGGCTGCTGGATCCCATGGCGAGCGGTCCCCGCTCGTTCAATGCGGTATCGAGCTCGTCGGCGGTGTTGCCTTTGATGTCGAAATAGGAAATCGATTTGCGGGCAAGGACTTCGGCATCGGCCACACCGGGCATGCAGAACGCGAGCAGCAGAGCACACGAAAGACTGAACTTATGGGATGCAAGCGGCATTCGTGTCGCTACCATGTTGAACTTCCGTAAACCTTGCGGCATAGCCACTGTGAGCGCAATATCAAGCGCAAGGTTTTTTCAATTTCAATGGGATGGGATGGTTCGTGACCGAGCTTCGCAGCCAAACCTGGCATGTCGCGCATGGCCGCAGCCTCGACGTCGGCCGGCAGAGCGTCATCATGGCGATCGTCAACGTGACGCCGGATTCCTTTTCCGACGGCGGACACTATGAGGCCGTCGATGCGGCTGTTGCCCATGCGCTGGCTTGCGTCGAGGATGGCGCTGCCATCATCGATATCGGCGGGGAATCGACCAAGCCGGGTGCTGCCGCCGTCAATGCCAGCGAGGAGCAGGGACGGGTGCTGCCTGTCATCGAAGCCCTGCGCAGCAGGACCGACGCGCTGATCTCGGTCGATACTTATCGTGCCGATACCGCGCGGCTGGCGATCGGGGCCGGCGCGCATATCGTCAACGATGTCTTCGGCCTGCAGCGCGAGCCCGACATTGCCACGATCGCGGCGCAGACAGGCGCCGGGCTTTGCATCATGCATACGGGACGCGACCGGCAGAAGCTGCCCGACGTGATCGACGATCAGCTTCTCTTTCTCAATCGCTCGCTGGAGATTGCCGCTGCAGCCGGCGTCGACAGGCGGACCATCGCTCTCGATCCGGGTTTCGGCTTTGCCAAGGAGAACGCCGAGGAAAATCTGGAGCTGATGGCGCGTTTCAACGCATTGCTGCGCTTCGAGCTGCCGCTGCTGGTCGGCACCTCGCGCAAGCGGTTCGTCGGCACTATAACGGGTCGCGACGCGGCTGATCGCGATGTCGGCACCGCCGCAACCAGCGCGATTCTGCGGTTGCAGGGGGCTGCGATATTCCGCGTACACAATGTCGCAATCAACAGGGACGCGCTGGCGGTTGCGGATGCTATTCTCAGGACGCGCGCGAGACTTAAAACATAATGCTCGACGCAAGGGAGCGGTTTTCGGACCCGATCGTGCCTGTTCGAAACGGAGAGACGCTATGAGCGCTGTGACATACACCATTACTCTGCAGAATTGCGCCTTCTTTGCCCGACACGGCGTGCACGATGAGGAGGAGTTCCTCGGCCAGCGCTTCTTCGTCGACGCCGAGCTCGATGTCGAAGCCGGTGACGCGCTGGAGCGCGATTCGATCGACGACACTGTCAACTACGGCATTGCATTCAGCGTCATCGAGGAAATCGTGACCGGCCGCCGGCGCTATCTGATCGAGGCTCTGGCGCTCGATGTAGCTAAAGAACTATGCCGTCGTTTTCCGAGTATCCGCCGGGCCAAAATCACGGTACGCAAGCCCAATGCTCCGGTTCCGGGCGTTCTCGATTATGTGCAGGTGAGCATTGAGCATTTTGCCTGAAGCTGTAGCAGTGCGGACGACGCTCGGTTTGGGCGGCAATCTGGACAATCCGGTCCATGCCATGGCGCTCGCCCTACGCATGCTGGATGCGCGCGCCGATTGCCGGGTGATTTCGGTGTCGCGGCTTTACCGCACGCCGCCCTGGGGCAAGACGGACCAATCATTCTTCTACAATTCCTGCGCGGCCGTCAGGACGACGCTGGCGCCTGAAGCCCTGCTCGACGTATGCCTCGACATAGAGCGGCAGATGAAGCGGGTGCGGGCCGAGCGCTGGGGGCCGCGGACGATCGATATCGATGTGCTGACCTATGGAGATCTGGAACAGGCCGAACCGCTGCTCACCATTCCGCATCCGCGAATGGTCGAACGCGGTTTCGTGCTGATGCCGCTTGCCGATTTCGCCGCCGATTTCGTCGTAAACGGCCGAACAGTCGGCGACTGGTTGCGAGACGTCGATGTCGAAGGCATCGAGGTTGCGGACGAAAGCCGCGACTGGTGGCGCACTGCCTAAATGAGCAATATATCCGTTGTAAAGAGAAAGGCCGGCAACGTTGCCGGCCTCAGACTGCTGACAAACCCCTGGCTTGGCTGGGGGTTTTGTGATTCATTGGGACATGTTGAAGAAACCAGCTCCCGAACAGACGGCGATCGAGATGGTGACGCTCGATAGCCTGGTGCCGAAGGATCACCTGCTGCGCAAGATTGATCAGGTGCTCGACTTTTCCTTCATCCATGATCGCGTTGCCGGGCTTTACTGCGCCGACAATGGCCGGCCGCCGCTCGACCCGACCTTGATGTTCAAGGCCTTGTTCATCGGTTATTTGTTCGGCATCCGCTCGGAGCGTCAGTTGGTGCGCGAGATCGAGGTCAATGTGGCCTATCGCTGGTTCCTGCGGCTGAAGCTGACGGAGGGCGTGTTCGATGCCTCGACCTTGTCGCAGAACCGCCGCCGGCGCTTCAACGATACCAGCATCGCCCAGGATATCTTCGACCATATCGTCGAACAGGCGATCGCCCATAAGCTGGTCGACGGCACGGTTCTTTGTACCGACAGCACGCATCTGAAGGCCAGTGCCAACAAGGGCAAGTACGATCTTGCGATGATCGAAAAGTCGCGCGCCGACTACTGGGCCGATCTCGATCGGGCGATCGAGGCCGAACGCGCCCTGCATGGGCAGAAGCCCTTGAAGGAGAAGGACCGCAAGCCTGAGGTGAAGGAGACCAAGGTCAGCCGCACCGATCCGGAGGCGGGCTATATGGTGCGCGACGGCAAGCCGAAGGGCTTCTTCTATCTCGACCATCGCACAGTGGACGGCAGGCTTGCCATCATCACCGATATTCATGTGACGCCGGCCAACGTGCATGACTCGATCGTCTATCTCGGTCGGCTGGACCGGCAACGCGCCCGTTTCGGCTTCGATGTCGGCGCCGTCGGACTGGATGCCGGCTATGCTACGGCAGGCATCGCCAAGGGACTGGAAGACCGACAGATCCTTGGCGTCACCGGCTATCGCAATCCCACGCCGCCGAAAGACGGCATGATGCGCAAGTCGAAGTTCGTCTACGACCCGCAAGCCGATGGTTACCGCTGCCCCGAGGGCCAGTTGCTGACCTACGCCACCACCGACCGCAATGGCTACAAACACTATCGCTCCGACCCTGCAATCTGCCGGGAGTGCCCGCTCCTTGCCTCCTGCACGTCAAATGCCAAGGCAGAGCGGACGATCACCCGCCATGTCTGGGCCGATGCCCGCGAGCGCACCGATGCCCACCGTCTCACCCCCTGGGGCAAGGCCATCTACGTCAGGCGCAAGGAGACCGTCGAGCGCTCCTTTGCCGATGCCAAGCAACTGCATGGCCACCGCTACGCCCGCTTCCGAGGTCTCACTCGCGTCGCCTGTCAATGCTTGCTGGCCGCCGCAGCGCAAAACATCAAGAAGATTGCAATCGCACTTACAAAAGCCCCCAAACCAGCCTGGGGCTGACGCCAAAAGGGCTCCTTTGCGCCGTTCTCTCAACCCGCTCGACAAAACCTTGGCCAGCACGACAAGGCCAACAAAATAAAACCCGCCAAAATATCGACGGGTTTGTCAGCGGTCTGAGGCCGGCAACGTTGCCGGCCTTTCTCTTTATGAATTGGTGTCCAAGCCTATTGGATCGATCCGACGGCCATCTGATCGATGTCGGCGCGCTTCAGCGTGACGCCGATGACCGGGACCATCTGTTCGCCGACCTTCACCGAGATGGTAACATTCATCGACTTGCTGTCCGGAACGCGGGCGATCATGGCGCCGTTCAGCTTCTGGCGGTTCAATCCGAGAACGACGGTATTGTCGTTGACGGTGCCCGACGTGACGTCAAGGCCCTTGCCGGCTGCGCCATCCAGGAACTTTCCGCTGTAGGAACCGCCGCTCTGCGTAATTTCCGCCGACATCGGCTGCTGGAAGACACCGACGCGGCAGGTGCCGTCGAGCTTGACGCCGGCAGTGTTGCTGTCGGACGGCTTACCCGTGAGGTTACAGGTGAACTTCGTACCCTTGTATTTGCCCGCAACGATTTCGCCGGGGCCGCTCCAGGTGCCAGAAATCGACTGGAAGAAGGCCTTATCGCGGGGAGCCGCGTCGGCTGATTGCACCCAGACGCCGGTGGAGATGGCTGCGGCGGCAAGGCTGCTTACAAGAAGAAATCGACGCGAAAACATGGAAATTCCCTAGCGAGGCGAAACCGTGAAACTGATACTCACTTTTGCCTCAGAATGGTTAATGCTTGGTTTCCAGAGCGCCAAAGTCCCTAATTTGCAGGTCATCACGCCGGATTGCGGCCGGTGACGTTCGGCGTGAGGTCGCCGGCGAAATCGGCAATGCCCGGGCGCTTGAGTGCCCTGAAGGGGAGCGGCCGGCAGAGATCCATCGCCGCTATTCCGATCCTCGCCGTCATCATGCCGTTGACGACGCCTTCGCCAAGACGGGCGGAGAGTTTCGATGCTAAGCCATGGCCGATCAGTTGCTGGACGATGCTGTCGCCGACGGCGATGGAGCCCGTGACGGCCAGATGGGCGATCACATCGCGCATCAGCCTGAGCATGCCGAGCGTCCCCGGCCTGCCTCCATAGAGTTCCGCCATGGCGCGGACCAGCTTTGCCGCTTCGTAAAGAACGCAGAGAATATCGACGAGCGCACGGGGGCTGACGGCAGTTACCACCGATACGCGTTTCGAGGCGCCGAGAATCAACCCCCGGGCGCGGCGGTCCAGCGGGCCGAGCAGCTCGCGCTCGGCAAGATCGATCAGCTGCGGCGCATCGATGATGTCGTCTTCGGCTGCCTTCAGGGTCGCACGGCCCCTTGCCGTGTCCGGATTGGCTTCCAGAATGGCGCAGAGACGCTTGACCAAAGCTTTGGCACGGGCAGGCCGGGTCTCGACGATGGCGGCCTCCGCCTCGGCCTTGATGGTCTGAACGGCGGCGAGCCGCATCATGCCGGCCGCCTCGCGGATGACGATGGCAAGAACGGCCAGAATGCCGACGCTAACGGCCGCAAGGGCGGTATAGCCGAGCCAATCTGCCCGGCTGAACAGGTCACGGATGAGCTGATCGGTCCAGAGGCCGAAGGCAAGCGACACCAGAATGCCGAGCGCACCCAGCGCCACCTTGCCGAAGGAAAATCCCTTGCGACGGGGCTTGGCGACGGCATTCGCATCCGAATCAGCGCCGAGGGCCGGATTGATGAATGGATCTTCCGCATCGGGCGTGAGCACGACGTCGGTATCGAAGCTTTGCGGCTTGCGCACCGCTGGCGGAGTGGCCCTGTTGTCCGGCCCTGTTCCCGATACCTCCGGTTCCAATGCAAAGGCGGCTGGGCGACGGTTGCCGTTCGGCTCGTTTTCGGTCGATTTCGTCATGCGAGACGGTCTCCGAACAGGAACTGCATGGCGCGGTCGAGGCGGATATGCGGCACCGAAAGCTTGATGCCCTCACCGGTTTTTTCCAGCTCGGGCGGGCGGAACCGCACGACATTCACCTCGGGCAGATGGACCTTTGCCTTATCCGCTTCAAGGACTTCGAACAGCCAGCGCGGATTTTCAGGGAGATCGCCGGGGAATACCGCCGTCTTGCGATTGCCGTCGAAGGTCTCGCCGGCAATGGTTTCCCTGTCCATCGGCGTGCCGACGATGACGGGAAGCGTTTGCCCATCGCGGGTTACGGTCGCTTCGCGGGTTGCGCGCACGGAGGCGATCGCCATGACCTCTATGCCGGCGCCGGCCATGCCGATGCGCTCTATGGCGCGATCGACGAGGCGGCGAGTCAATACCTCCAGCCGGTCATGGCTTTCATGATGAAGGTGGTCGGCCTTGGTCGCGGCGACCAGCACGCGATCGATGCGGCGGCCAAGCAGAGACGACAGGAGCGAGTTCGTGCCGGGACGGAAGCATGCTAGCACGTCCGTCAGCGCCCGTTCGAGATCCTGCACCGCTTCAGGGCCGCGATTGATGGCCTGCAGTGCGTCGACAAGAACGATCTGCCGGTCGAGACGGGCAAAATGCTCGCGAAAGAAAGGTTTGACGACGACCGCCTTGTAGGCCTCGTAGCGGCGCTCCATCATCGCCCACAGCGACCCTTTCGGCGCGCTGCCTCCGGCAGGCAGCTTCAGCGGCGCGAAGGTGAGGGCAGGCGAACCATCGAGGTCGCCTGGCAGCAGGAAACGGCCGGGCGGCAGCGTCGAGAGCGAGCGTTCGTCGGATTTGCAGGCTTTCAGGTAGTCAGCGAAGGCCGTGGCGAGGTCGCGAGCCTTCATTTCATCCGCGGTTTCGGTGACATCGGCCGCGTCTGTTGCCGCCAGCCAGCGACGCGACAGCTCGGCGCGAATACCGGTATTGGCCAGCGCCAGTGTTTCGTCGCTGAAGGTGCGGAAATCCTTGGCGAGCAACGGCAGGTCCAGCAGCCATTCGCCGGGGTAATCGACGATATCGATCGAGAGACGTCCGGGCGAAAACAGGCGGTTCCAGCCGCTGGCGCTTTGGTAGTCCAGCGTTATGCGCAGCTCGGAGATCGCCCGCGTCGAATCCGGCCAGATGCGGTCTTTGACGAGTGCGTGAATATGATCCTCATATTGAAAGCGCGGCACCGCATCATCCGGCTGGGGTTCGAGGCGAACGGCGGAGACGCGGCCGGACTGCACCGGCTCGAACAGCGGCAGGCGCCCACCGTTCAGGAGATTGTGCACCAGAGACGAAATGAAGACGGTCTTGCCCGAACGGGAGAGGCCTGTTACGCCCAGACGAATTGTCGGATTGACGAGGCCGGCTGCGCGATCGGCAAGATTGTCAAGGGCAATGAGGGCGTCGTCAGTAAAAGAGGTCAGGCTTGGGGGCAAGGCGGGATCCCTGGATGACAGCGTGACCGTGAATATAGGGATGGAAACTTGCGCCGAAAAGATGAGCGGATATGTGCCTGCAATCAGCAGCGCCGACGCTTGCGGCCAGCCCGGAAAAGTCTCTATTCGGTGACAAAGTCGGCCAGCATCCAGCCCGACGGCGTCGAATCGACAACGGCAAGGCCGGCCGTCGGAAAGCCGCGCGGAAGCGCGCCAGCCAGAGCCTCGCGCCCGATCAAGGCCGCAAGCGTCAGTTCGATGACCGGGTTGTGCGCGACCAGCATGACCGAGTCCTGATTGGTCTGCACAGCGATGAGCGACAGGTAGACATCCGGTGAGCCGTTATAGAGATCGTCGACAAAGCGGAATTCCGTCGACGGCGTGACGACGCGACGCATGGCCTCCGCGGTCTGGCGGCAACGCAGGGCGGTGGAAGAAATGACGAGGTCCGGTTTGTATCCTTTGTCGGCTGCCTCGTCGGCAACAATCTCGGCTGCCGCGTAGCCATTGTCGCTCAAGGGACGGTCGAAATCCTTTTGGCCGTGTGCAGCCTGCCGGGCCTCGGCGTGACGCAGAAGATAGATCCTGGAGGGAGGCGGCGAAATTCTGATCATGGCGAAATTCCGAAGCTCGATTTCTCTAATGAGGTAGCGTCTGTTCGTGCGCGCCGTCAACTGCGACGCGATCCTTCAGAGAGCGAAATGCCCAGCCTTCACGGGAAGGTTACGAGTGCGGCGAATCCGGTTGCTCGAAAGAAGTGGTGAAAAAATATACACTTAGCTGAATTTTATGACAAATTTAAAAATCGGTTGACAGCATCTATTTGGCTTGAACCGGCACTATTGGTTGGGATATACAGCCCAGCCATATGAGATGTTCTTCAGGAGAATCGCGTTGAGTGAGAAGATCGATCTTAGCAATTATGTTCCCTCGGAAGACGAGGAGTTCATGAATCTGAATCAGCGGGCTTATTTTCGAGCGAAGCTGATTGCCTGGAAAAACGATATCCTTAGAGAAGCGCGCGAGACTCTGGATCATCTGGCAGAAGAAAGCGCAAATCATCCCGATCTGGCCGATCGGGCTTCCTCGGAAACAGACAGAGCCATCGAACTTCGGGCTCGTGATCGTCAGCGCAAGCTTATCTCCAAGATCGATGCGGCATTGCAGCGGATCGAAGATGGGACTTACGGTTATTGTGAAGAAACCGGCGAGCCGATCGGCCTGAAGCGTCTCGATGCTCGTCCGATCGCCACCCTGTCGATCGAAGCGCAGGAACGCCACGAGCGCCGCGAAAAGGTTTATCGCGACGAGTAGTGAAACAACCGGTTTCGGTCGGGTTTGAAGCGCAAAAGGCACGACGGATATCTCGGTCGTGCCTTTTTGTTTTCAGGCTTTCAGCGCGAATTATGGGGGATTATTTGTCGCGGCTGACGCTCATTTCGCCGAAGATACGCGCTACTTCCTTCTGAAGAGCGCTGTCGGCGCCGGTCAGCGGCGCGAGTTCCGGTTCGACCCGCTGTGCGGGATTCGATGTTTGTGCCGGCGCGGGCATGGGTTGCTGCTGGGCCTGCCGGAGCGGCGGCGCATTTGGAATGATCCGCTCGGCGGTCAGGTTCTTTGACATTTCAGCTTCCAGCACACGCTGGAAATCGTTGCCGGGCTCGGCGGGGCGAGGAGCTGTGAGGACGGGCTCGACGGGCGCCGGGCGCGCGGATGCAGATTGTTGTTGCGGCAGCACAACTTGGCGGGCCGCGTCCAATATGTCGGCGGCTTCGGCCCGGCTGATGGCCGGAGCGGGTTGAGGGACATGCTGCGGCGGTTTTACGGGAGCGGGCTGCGGACGTTCCGCTGTGGCCGGCACCGGCGCGGACTGCGGAGCTGATACAGCCGTGGGTTCGGAACGCAGATAGGCTTCGATCTTGTCCTCAGTGGATTGCTGGCGCTGCGGAAGTGCTGCCGGAGGAGCATCGAGCTCGGCCGGTTTCTGCTGCGGCTGCTGCAGCTTCTCATATGCCAAAGGGATTTCGGCCGGCCCCGGCGCGGAGCCTGCGCGCGTGGGATCGGAAATGCCCGACTCGATGACGATGTCCGTGGGGCCGCCGATCATGATCAGATGCTCGATGCCATCGCGCCGCACGAGCACGAGGCGGCGGCGAGCGTCGACGGCGGCTGCATCCAGCACCTGCAGGCGGGGCTGGCGGTTCTTGCCGCCGCGCACGAAGGGCGAGGGTGCGCGGTTGCGTACGACCCACAGAATGCCGATCAATACGAGGAGGGCAATTCCGACCCCGCCGGCTGCAAGAAAGAAACGGCTGCCATAGGCTCCGGCGATGTCGTCCCACATGTCGAGATACTCCGTAATTGTCCCCGATGTCGCGCTTCAAACGCAACTGCGGCGGGTAGATACTTTGATCTTGGCCCTTTTATACGGCGATCATATGAACAGGATAGCGCCAGAGACAAGATGCGATTGCGGCCCGTTGTGCTCTATTGCCTGTGAATTCAAGCCTTTCTGAACCGGCAACGCTTTTTGCCGATGACGCAAATTGATAAAGAAGATTCGAAAGGTCCGACTCCGGCGATCCCTAACGTGTATGACATATCGCAAGGAGAACGGCTGATACGAGGGGTTTATGACGAAACAGCGTCCGTCCGACGAGTATAGCGTGCCGCTGGTGGATCGCGGAGTTCGTTCGGGAACTGTGCTGCGCATCATTCTGCTTGCGCTCGTTCTCGTGGCTGCCGCCGCAGCCTTCGTCGTCTTCAAGAACCAGCTCGACAATGAAGCCGTCCTCGGTGGCCTCGGCATTCTTGCCATGGTCGGCATCTTCTTCCTCGTTTCCTCGATCATCGGTTTCGTCGAGGTCATGCCGCAGCCGCAGTCCGACAGCCTGGCGCGCTCGTTTCTGAACAGTCACCCGGACGGGACGCTGATTGCCGACGAGAAGGGGCGCATTGTCTACGCCAATGCCGCCTATGGCCGTCTGACCGGCGCCACCAAGGCGACGGAAGTGCAGTCGCTGGAGATGCTCCTGTCGCGCAACCGCGAGTCCAACGAGGCTCTCTACCGTCTCGCCAACGGTCTGCGCGACGGCAAGGAGGGATCGGAAGAGTTCCGGCTGCTGAAGCCACTCGGTCCCACGGATGGAAGCGGTAACGGGGCACATTGGTATCGGCTGAAAGCGCGCGTGTTGCCGCCTGAGCAGAGCGGCAAGGCGCTGCATATCTGGCAGGTCACCGACATCACCTCCGAACGCGATGACCAGGAACGATTCTTCAAGGAATTACAAAACGCGATCGACTATCTCGATCATGCGCCGGCCGGTTTCTTCTCCGCCGGCCGCAAGGGCGAGATCTTCTATCTCAATGCAACGCTCGCCGAATGGCTGGGCTTCGATCTGACGAAGTTCGTGCCTGGCTCGATGACGATAGGCGATCTGGTGGCCGGCGAGGGGCTGGCGCTCATTCAGTCGGTCCAGGCCGAGCCGGGATTGAAGAAGACGGTGACGCTCGATCTCGATCTGCGCCGTTCCAACGGTCAAAGTCTGCCGGTGCAGATCGTTCACAGCGTCACGTCGATGCGCGACGGCGCTCCGGGCGAGAGCCGTACCATCGTATTGACCCGGCAGAACGGCGGGGAGACCGAGCAATCGGCTTCCGCCGCGGCGATGCGCTTCAGCCGATTCTTCAACAATACACCCATGGCGATCGCGTCCGTCGATGGCAATGGCCGTATTCTGCGGACGAATGCGCCGTTCCTGAAACTCTTCTCCGAGCTGGTATCGCGCGACGATATCGAGCGTGGCGCTGCCCTCGAAACCGTGGTCAATGAAAGCGATCGGCCGCAGCTGCAGCAGGCGCTGGCGGCGGCCAAGGACCGGCAGGGCGATATTCCGCCGATCGATTCCCGCAATCCGAAAGACGAGACACGGCATTTCCGTTTCTATATCAACGCCGTCATCGATCAGACCGACGAGGCGCCGGAGGAAGCTGCCATCGTCTATGCTGTCGAAGTGACAGAGCAGAAGGCGCTCGAAACGCAGATGGCGCAGACACAGAAGCTCAATGCCGTGGGCACGCTTGCTGGCGGCATCGCGCACGACTTCAACAATGTTCTGACCGCGATCCTTCTGTCTTCCGACCATCTGCTGCTGCAGGCGCGGCCTTCCGATGCCAGCTTTGCGGATCTGATGGAAATCAAGCGCAACGCCAATCGCGCGGCGGTGCTGGTGCGGCAGCTGCTTGCCTTCTCGCGCAAGCAGACCATGCGGCCGACGATCCTCAACCTGACCGATGTGATCGGCGATCTGCGCATGCTGGTGGACAGGCTGCTGTCGGGCACGCACGTCAAGCTGGATGTCGACTACGGACGTGATCTCTGGCCGGTGAAGACGGATCTTTCGCAGTTCGAGCAGGTGCTGATCAATCTCTGCGTCAATGCGCGCGACGCCATGCCGGGCGGCGGCATGCTGACGCTGCGTACCCGCAATCTGCTCGCGGCCGATGTCAGCGCCTTCAACTATCCCTTTTTGCCGCATGAGGACATGGTTCTCGTCGAAGTCAGCGATACCGGTACGGGTATCGCGCCCGAGATCATGGATAAGATCTTCGAGCCATTCTTTACGACGAAAGAAGTGGGCAAGGGCACCGGCCTCGGCCTCGCGATGGTCTACGGCATCATCAAGCAGTCCGGCGGTTACATTCAGCCGGAATCGGAAGTAGGCAAGGGAACGACCTTCCGCATCTTCCTGCCGCGGCACATTGTCGAAATGCCTTCCGTAACCGAAGCCAGAGCGCCGGAAAGCCGTGATGTCGCAGCCATGGATCAAAGCGTTGCGGCCTTTGCGCCAGCGGAAGAGCCGGCGGACCTGACAGGCAAGTCCGCCGTCGTTCTGCTGGTCGAGGATGAAGAGGCGGTGCGTCGCGGCGGCAAGCGGATGCTCGAGACGCGCGGCTATACCGTCTACGAGGCGGGCTCCGGCGTCGAGGCGCTCGACATCATGGACGAGCTCGACGGGCAGGTCGATATCGTCGTTTCCGACGTCGTCATGCCCGAAATGGATGGTCCGTCACTGCTGCGTGAGCTGCGCAAGAAATATCCGGATCTGAAGTTCATCTTCGTCTCCGGCTATGCCGAGGATGCGTTTGCCCGTAATCTGCCGGCGGACGCGCAATTCGGTTTCCTGCCCAAGCCGTTTTCGCTGAAGCAGCTTGCCGTCGTCGTGCGGGAGACGC
Source organism: Hyphomicrobiales bacterium (assembly GCA_900468625.1). Taxonomy (GTDB): domain Bacteria; phylum Pseudomonadota; class Alphaproteobacteria; order Rhizobiales; family Rhizobiaceae; genus Rhizobium. The sequence continues at coordinate 84,378 of UBUL01000037.1, read as the reverse complement.
TGGACAAGAAGTAGCCGTATATCGCTCAACCGTGTGCAAGCGGTTTTGCTTCTCCTTACGGCGCAAAGATGCTATCAGCCTGCATATGATCGACCTTGCCAAGCCCATTTGCCGTTTCTGGTGGCGCTCCTTGTAGGAGCGGCAGTCGTCATATCTTGAGATCGACCCTGCCGCCGCGATCCGGCGGGCATTGGTCTATTTCTGTTTTCCTTCCCGATTGCGGCGGCTCCTTTTGCGGAGCAACGAAATGTTTTCCCCTATCGATACCCGTCCCGTCATTCTGACCGGCGACCGAACCACCGGTCCACTCCATCTCGGCCACTATGTCGGGTCGCTGAAGAGCCGCGTTGCGCTTCAGCACAGCCATCGGCAATTCCTGCTGCTGGCGGATATGCAGGCGCTGACCGACAATTCCGGCGATCCCGAAAAGGTCCGCCGCAATGTTCTGGAAGTCGCGATCGACTATCTCGCCGTCGGCATCGATCCGACGCTGACGACGATCTGCGTTCAATCTGCCTTGCCCGCACTGGCGGAACTGACGATGCTCTACCTCAATTTCGTCACGGTCAGCCGCCTGGAGCGCAATCCGACGATCAAGACGGAGATCCAGCTGCGCGGTTTCGAACGCGACGTACCTGCCGGCTTTCTCTGCTATCCGGTTTCTCAAGCGGCCGATATCACAGCCTTCAAGGCATCGGTTGTTCCCGTCGGCGAGGATCAGGCGCCGTTGATCGAGCAGGCCAATGAGATCGTTCGCCGCATCAACCGGCAGATCGGCCGCGATATCCTTGTCGAGGCTGCGGCCATGGTGCCGACCGTTGGACGTCTGCCCGGTATCGACGGCAAGGCCAAAATGAGCAAATCGCAGGGCAACGCCATTCCACTTTCGGCATCATCAGACGAAATCCGAGGTGCGATACGGCGCATGTATACCGATCCGGATCACCTGCGCGTCAGCGACCCCGGAAAGGTGGAAGGAAACGTCGTCTTCACCTATCTCGATGCCTTCTGTGGCGATCAGCAATTGGTCGATGGCCTCAAGGCGCATTATCGTCGCGGCGGGCTCGGCGACGTCACCTTGAAGAGATGCTTGGAAGACATTTTGCAAGCGCTGCTCGCGCCGATCCGCGAGCGCCGCGCGCGCTACGCTGCCGAACCGGATTATGTGATGGGGATCCTGCGCGAGGGTACGTGGAGAGCGAGAGAGCGGACGGAGGCAACGCTTGGCGAATTACGTGCCGCCCTGGGCCTATTTACTCTGGCCTGAGCTATCCCGGAAGGTGCGCAACCTTTCCTCTCGGAACCACGAAAGAAAACGGCCTGCCGTTTCGGTGAAACGACAGGCCGCACTATGGACCAGAGCTCCGATTATTCAGCCAAAGCGACGGCGATTTCTGCGGCCAGGCGCGCATTATTTTCGACAAGCGCGATGTTCGTCTTGAGGCTGCGGCCTTCAGTGATGTCGAAGATCGTGCTCAGCAGATAAGGCGTAACCGCCTTGCCGGTGATCTCGTCGCGCTCGGCGCTATCGAGGGCGCGCTCGATATAGATTTCCATTTCTTCGCGCGGGATTTCGTCGGCTTCCGGAACCGGATTGGCGATCAGCATGCCGCCATCGATGCCAAGCTGCTCGCGCGTGGACTGGAAGTTTGCGATTGCCGCGGGGCTGTTCAGCGTCAGCGGGCTCGCCAGGCCGGAGGAACGCGACCAAAAGGCCGGGAACTCAGTACTGTCGTAGGTCACGACCGGAACGCCGCGGGTTTCCAGCACTTCCAGCGTCTTCGGAATATCGAGAATCGCCTTCGCGCCGGCGCAGACGACGATGACGCCGGTACGGGACAGTTCTTCCAGATCGGCCGAAATATCGAAGCTTTCTTCCGCACCGCGATGCACGCCGCCGATGCCGCCGGTGGCAAATACCTTGATGCCGGCGCGGGCTGCGGCAATCATCGTGGCCGCAACCGTAGTCGCGCCGGTGCGGCGTTCGGCGATCGCAAAGGCGATATCGGCGCGCGAGACCTTCATCGCACCTTCCGTCTTGGCCAATGCCTCCAGCTCTTCCGGCTCAAGGCCGATGTGCAAGGTGCCGTGGATGACGGCGATGGTCGCCGGAACAGCGCCTTCCTGCCGGATGATCGCCTCGACGCTGCGGGCCATCTCGATATTGCCCGGATAGGGCATGCCGTGGGTGATGATGGTCGATTCCAATGCGACGATCGGCGCACCGCGCAGCTTAGCGGCGGCGACTTCCTTCGAATAGGAAATCGGAAGCAGGGGCGAGATAGGCTGAGTCATTGTCGTTTCCAATTCACTGAAACAGTATACGCGTTTTGAGCAGGCTTCATGACAGAGTTTCGGCCTTGGGAACAAGGGCCAACATCACCTTCAAAAGCTCCGGAGAGAGATTTTCTGCCGTTGCATAGGGGGACTGGACGGTGATTGCCGCCGCTGCCGCTCCATGACGGACAGCTTCTGCGAGATCATGGCCGGCCATCAGCGCCGAAAGAACGCCGGAAGCAAGCGAATCTCCCGCTCCGGTGACATCGGCGACATCATCGACGACAGGCGGCTGCAGGCTGATGACGGTATCGCGCGAAAAGGCAATCAGCGGGCGCTTGCCGCGGGTGATGACGCCGTTGCGCAGGCCGAGCGCGCGCAAAGCGCTCACCCATTCGCGCGGATCCTCCGGACGGATTTCGGTCAGCGCCGCGGCTTCGGCCTCGTTGAGAAACAGGTGGTCGATGCCGGCAAGGCTTGGCTTCAACCGCACCACCTTTGCCGGCGAAATGGCGATGGCGGCAACAGGCTTACCACAAACGACGGCTCTTGCCGCGATGGCCGCCAGGGTCTCGGCGGGCAGATTGGCGTCGCAAAGAATGAGGTCCGTCTCTTCAAACGCGTCGCGAACGGCGCGAATCGCCAGCCGTCTCGGCACGAACAGCTTGTAGAGCTCCATGTCGGCGAGCGCGATGACGAGATTGCCGTCATTCTCAAGGATCGCGGTATAGCTCGGCGTTTTGCGATCGAGGAAGACGAAGGGCTTGTCGTCGATGCCGGCGTGGCTGGCGGCCTCCGCGACCATCTCACCCGAAGGATCGCCGCCACGGGGCGAGATCAGCTTTACGTCGAAGCCGAGGCGGGCGAGATTGCGCGCGGCGTTGAAGCCGCCGCCGCCGGGCTCTTCGAACCATGCGCCGGGGTTGCTGGCGCCGGGCGCCGTGTCGCCGAAGATACGGCCGCGCCGGTCGATATGGGCTCCGCCGAGAACGAGAATCTTTTTCGCCATAGGGTTATCCTCAGCAGCCGAAAAGGCGAATCGAGCGAGCCGCAAACATGTCGCAATTCACCGCTTCGGGCATGTAAGTGCCTGGGAAGAAAGAGGAAAACAAAAATAGAACGAAATTCATTTTACCTTTTTCTTTCAATTGCTTGTTGTGCTCTTGCGATAAGAGAACAAATAGAGTACAGAATTCTCATCGGCGGCGACATTGCTAGAGCGGCTTCAATAACCTAAAGGTGGATCGGATGTCTCAGAATTCTTTGCGGCTTGTAGAGGACAAATCGGTGGATAAAAGCAAGGCACTTGAAGCGGCACTCTCTCAAATTGAGCGGTCGTTCGGCAAGGGCTCGATCATGAAACTCGGCTCGAACGAGAACGTGGTCGAAATCGAAACGGTTTCCACTGGCTCTCTGAGCCTCGATATCGCTCTCGGCATTGGCGGCTTGCCGAAGGGGCGTATCATCGAAATCTACGGGCCGGAAAGTTCGGGTAAGACGACGCTGGCGCTGCAGACCATTGCAGAGGCCCAGAAGAAGGGCGGTATCTGCGCCTTCGTGGATGCGGAACATGCGCTTGATCCGGTTTATGCCCGCAAGCTCGGTGTCGACCTGCAGAACCTCCTGATCTCGCAGCCCGATACCGGCGAACAGGCGCTCGAAATCACCGATACGCTGGTGCGCTCCGGCGCGATCGACGTTCTCGTCGTCGACTCCGTCGCGGCATTGACGCCGCGCGCCGAAATCGAAGGTGAAATGGGCGACAGCCTGCCGGGGCTTCAGGCTCGCCTAATGAGCCAGGCACTGCGCAAGCTCACAGCTTCGATCTCGAAGTCGAACTGCATGGTGATCTTCATCAACCAGATCCGTATGAAGATCGGCGTCATGTTCGGCTCACCGGAAACGACGACCGGCGGTAACGCGCTGAAGTTCTATGCCTCAGTGCGTCTCGATATCCGCCGCATCGGCGCCGTCAAGGAGCGCGAAGAGGTGATCGGCAACCAGACCCGCGTCAAGGTCGTCAAGAACAAGATGGCACCTCCCTTCAAGCAGGTCGAGTTCGACATCATGTATGGCGAAGGTGTTTCCAAGACCGGCGAGTTGGTCGATCTTGGCGTCAAGGCAGGCATCGTCGAGAAGTCGGGCGCATGGTTCTCCTATAACAGCCAGCGCCTCGGCCAGGGCCGCGAGAACGCGAAGATCTTCTTGCGCGACAATCCGGATCTCGCCCGCGAGATCGAGCTGTCGCTGCGCCAGAATGCCGGCCTGATTGCCGACCGCTTCCTGCAGAATGGCGGTCCCGATTCCGGCGACGAGGGCGACGCCGGCGGCGAATAAGGAATTTCGGGAGCAATTCCCGGCATAAGACAAGACTAAATGCTGCAGCCGGCCGCATCATCCAAGGGATGTGCGGCCGGTTTTGTTCGTGCGGCTGGACAGCGCTCGGAGCGAACGATAAAAGCCTCTGACTTTGACGCAAGTTGCTGAGCGCAGGACTGAAGGGCCTCATATGAGCGGTGTGAATGAAATCCGGTCGACTTTCCTCGACTATTTTAAGAAAAACGGCCACGAGATCGTGCCGTCGAGCCCGCTGGTGCCGCGCAACGATCCGACGTTGATGTTTACCAATGCCGGCATGGTGCAGTTCAAGAACGTATTTACCGGCCTGGAGCAGCGTTCCTATACGACAGCCTCGACGGCGCAGAAATGCGTTCGCGCCGGCGGCAAGCACAACGACCTCGACAATGTCGGCTATACTGCCCGCCATCACACTTTCTTCGAGATGCTCGGCAACTTCTCCTTTGGCGATTATTTCAAGGAGCGCGCCATCGAGCTTGCCTGGAACCTGATCACCAAGGAATTCGGCCTCGACGCCAAGCGTCTGCTGGTCACGGTGTATCATACCGACGACGACGCCTTTAACCTGTGGAAGAAGATCGCCGGTCTTTCCGACGACAAGATCATCCGCATCGCCACCAGCGACAATTTCTGGGCGATGGGCGATACCGGCCCTTGCGGCCCCTGTTCGGAAATCTTCTACGATCACGGCGACCATATTTGGGGCGGCCCTCCCGGTTCTCCAGAAGAAGACGGCGATCGCTTCATCGAGATATGGAATCTCGTCTTCATGCAGTTCGAGCAGATCACCAAGGAACAGCGCGTCGATCTGCCGCGTCCGTCGATCGACACCGGCATGGGTCTCGAGCGCGTTGCCGCTGTGCTGCAGGGTCAGCATGACAATTACGACATCGACCTGTTCCGCGCACTGATCGAAGCCTCGGAAGAGGCAACTGGCGTCAAGGCTGAAGGCGAGCATCGTGCCAGCCACCGCGTCATCGCCGACCATCTGCGCTCGTCCGCGTTCCTGATCGCCGATGGCGTGCTGCCCTCGAATGAGGGCCGCGGTTATGTGCTTCGCCGCATCATGCGCCGCGCCATGCGTCACGCACAGCTCCTCGGTGCCAAGGAGCCGTTGATGTGGAAGCTGCTGCCGGCGCTGATCCAGCAGATGGGCCGCGCCTATCCGGAGCTGGTGCGCGCCGAAGCGCTGACCTCCGAGACGCTGAAGCTCGAAGAAACCCGTTTCCGCAAGACGCTCGAACGCGGCCTGTCGCTGCTCAACGACGCCACTTCCGACTTGCACAAGGGCGACAGCCTGGACGGCGAAACCGCCTTCAAGCTCTACGACACCTACGGCTTCCCGCTCGATCTGACGCAGGACGCGCTGCGTGCTCGTGGCATCGGCGTCGATATTTCCAGCTTTACCGATGCCATGGAGCGTCAGAAAGCCGAGGCGCGCTCGCATTGGACCGGCTCCGGCGACAAGGCGACCGAGACCATCTGGTTTGAGCTCAAGGAAAAGAACGGCGCGACCGAATTCCTGGGTTATGACACGGAGGCCGCCGAGGGTGTGATCCAGGCGATCGTCAAGGACGGTGTCGCCGTCGACAGCGCCTCTGCCGGCGACAAGGTGCAGATCGTGGTCAACCAGACGCCTTTCTACGGCGAATCCGGCGGCCAGATGGGTGATACCGGCGTGATTTCGAGCGACCACGGCAAGCTTGTGGTTGGCGATACGCAGAAGAAGGGCGAGGGCCTCTTCGTTCACAGCTCCGAAGTTTCGGAAGGCAAGATCACGGTTGGCGACGCCGTCGTCCTGACCGTCGATCACAACAGGCGCTCGCGCCTGCGCGCCAATCACTCCGCGACCCATCTGCTGCACGAGGCACTTCGCGAAGTACTCGGCACCCACGTAGCGCAGAAAGGCTCGCTGGTCGCGCCGGAGCGCCTGCGTTTCGACGTTTCGCATCCGAAGCCCATGTCGGCTGAGGAGCTGAAGGTCGTCGAAGAGATGGCCAACGAGATCATCTTGCAGAACTCGCCGGTTACGACCCGCCTGATGAGCGTCGATGATGCCATCGCGGAGGGTGCGATGGCGCTGTTCGGCGAGAAGTATGGCGACGAAGTCCGCGTCGTGTCGATGGGGCAGGGTGTTCGCGGTGCAAAGTCCGGTAAGCCTTACTCGGTCGAGCTTTGCGGCGGCACGCATGTTTCCGCTACCGGCCAGATCGGCCTTGTCCGCATTCTCGGCGAAAGCGCCGTCGGTGCCGGCGTGCGCCGCATCGAAGCCGTGACAGGTGAATCCGCGCGTGATTATCTCGCCGAACAGGACGACCGCGTGAAGAGCCTTGCCTCGACGCTGAAGGTCCAGCCGGCCGATGTCGTCTCGCGCGTTGAAGCGCTCATGGATGAGCGCCGCAAGCTCGAGCGCGAATTGGCCGATGCCAAGCGCAAGCTTGCCATGGGCGGCGGCCAGGGCGGTTCTTCCGATGCGGTCCGTGAAGTTAGCGGCGTCAAGTTCCTCGGCAAGCCCGTTTCCGGTGTCGACCCCAAGGATCTCAAGGGCATGGCGGATGAAGCCAAGGCAGGTCTCGGTTCTGGCATCGTTGCGCTGATCGGCGTTTCGGATGACGGCAAGGCTAGCGCTGTCGTCGCTGTCACTGAAGATCTGGTCGGCCGCTTCAGCGCCGTCGATCTCGTCCGCGTCGCGTCAGCTGCACTCGGCGGCAAGGGCGGCGGCGGCCGTCCCGACATGGCCCAGGCGGGTGGTCCGGATGGGGCCAAGGCCGACGAAGCGATCGAGGCGATTGCTGCGGCGCTTGCTGGCTAAGACACTGATTTCCGATTGATAATCAAGAATGGCGGATGCTTCGGTGTCTGCCATTTTCTTTTGTCCAGACAACTCCGCAGGATTTGTCAAATCGGGTTATGCTCTTGTCGGGCCGATCGATTTGTAAGGGAGTTGACATGAGTGGCGGAACGGCGTGGACGCTTTACGAGACCCGGTTGCGGCGGGTTTCGGCCTATATCCATGAGCATCTGGACGATGAACTCGACATGGAAAAGCTCGCCGAAATCGCCTGCATGTCCTGCTATCACTGGCACAGGATCTATCGGGCGATCTATGGCGAGACGGCGGCGGCGACCGTCAAGCGGCTTCGGCTGCATCGTGCCGCGGGCGATCTCGTCAACAGCCGTCTATCCGTCAGCGACATTGCAAAGCGGTCGGGCTATCCCAACCTCCAGTCGTTCAACCGCATCTTCAGGTCCGTCTACGGCATGCCGCCCGCGCGATATCGGAATGAGGGAAGCCACACGATCTTCGAACCCAGTAGCCAAGGAAGGATTACGGTCATGTTCGACGTTACGCTTCGCACCATCTCCCCGATGTCACTGATCGGTGTCGCCCATCGCGGCTCCTATATGCAGATCGGCCGGGCCTTTGAAACACTCTTCGGCACGATCTTTGCCCGCGGCCTTGCAGGTCCCAATATGCGCATGATCGGCATCTATCTCGACGATCCCGATGTCGTGGAAGCGGACAAGCTGCGCTCCTACGCTTGCGTCACCGCTGGCGAGACTATAGCCGTCGATGTCCCTTTGGAACGCCGCGCGATCGAGGGCGGTGAATATGCCGTGCTGCGCCACAAGGGTCCCTATGCAAACATGCACAAGGCTTATCAGTGGCTCTATGCGCAATGGCTGCCAGCCTCCGGCCGGCAGCTGCGCGATACCGTGATGTTCGAGGAGTATATCAACAATCCGCGCGACGTCCCGCCGACGGAATTGCTGACGGATATCTATATGCCCCTGAAATAGCGGCATAAGATAGCGATAGAGGATTTCCTCTCAATGCCTTGTATTTCAGGCATTAGCCGGCTTCGGCATGGCGGCATTGTCGATCTCGTTGCCGCGGCGATAGGCGTCGCGGTCGCTGACGCGGCTCCAGTAGTCGACGAAAGCCGGCCGCTTTTCGATGGTGCCGAAATTGAGACCCCAGCCGACATGGGAACCTACATAGACATCAGCGGCCGTAAATCGGTCGCCGGCGATGAACGGCGAACCGGTAACGGCCTGCTCCAGGGTGTCGAAGACATGATTCAAGCTGCCGCAGCCCGCCATGCGCAGACGTTCAGCAGGGATTTCGAAGCCAAGTGCACGGTTGGTTACCGCCATCTCCATAGGTCCTGCGGCAAAGAACATCCAGCGGAAATAGCGGCCGCGCTCGGCCGCTGTCGGGGAAAGACCTGCCTGCGGAAAGGTTTCGGCCAGATAGGCGCAAATGGCCGCCCCTTCGGTGACGACGGTATTGCCGTGCTTGATGGCCGGCACCTTGCCCATGGGATTCACCGAAAGGTATTCAGGAGATTTCATCGTCGTGCCGAAGTCGAGATACTCGGTGCGATAGGGCTGGCCGATCTCCTCCAGCATCCAGCGGGCAATGCGTCCACGCGACATCGGGTTGGTATAGAAAACGAGTTCTTCAGCCATCTGCCTCTCCCTTTTGTTGCGCGCATTGTTGCCACTGGTTAGCCCCGGCGGCAAGATTTCGGGCAAAAGAAAACCCGGCGCCGAGGCCGGGTTTTCGCATATCCAGATGGCGGCAAGGCTCAGGCAGCCATGGCCTTCTTGAGGTTCTCATCGATCTTGTCGAGGAAGGCGGTGGTCGAGAGCCACGGCTGATCGGGGCCGATCAGCAGCGCCAGATCCTTCGTCATGTAGCCGGCTTCGACGGTATCGACGCAGACCTTTTCCAGCGTGGAAGCGAACTTCGCGAGTTCGGCATTGTCGTCGAGCTTGGCGCGGTGCGCGAGGCCGCGGGTCCAGGCGAAGATCGAAGCGATCGAGTTCGTCGAGGTTTCCTGGCCCTTCTGGTGCTGGCGGTAGTGGCGGGTGACCGTGCCGTGCGCAGCTTCGGCTTCGACCGTCTTGCCGTCCGGTGTCAGGAGAACCGAGGTCATCAGGCCGAGCGAGCCGAAGCCCTGGGCAACCGTGTCGGACTGGACGTCGCCGTCGTAGTTCTTGCAGGCCCAGACGTAGCCGCCGGACCACTTGAGGGCGGAGGCGACCATGTCGTCGATCAGGCGGTGCTCATAGGTGATGCCGGCTTCGTCGAACTGAGCCTTGAACTCGTTCTGGTAGACTTCTTCGAAGATGTCCTTGAAGCGGCCGTCATAGGCCTTTAGGATGGTGTTCTTGGTCGACAGGTAGACCGGCCACTTGCGCATCAGGCCGTACATCATCGAAGCGCGGGCGAATTCGCGGATCGACTCGTCGAGGTTGTACATGGCCATGGCAACGCCTGCACCCGGAGCGTTGAAGACTTCCTTCTCGATGACCGTGCCATCTTCGCCGACGAACTTGATGGTCAGCTTGCCCTTGCCGGGGAACTTGAAGTCGGTGGCGCGGTACTGGTCGCCGAAAGCGTGACGGCCGACGACGATCGGCTGCGTCCAGCCCGGAACCAGGCGCGGAACGTTCTTGCAGATGATCGGCTCGCGGAAGATGACGCCGCCAAGGATGTTGCGGATCGTGCCGTTCGGGCTCTTCCACATTTCCTTGAGGTTGAATTCCTTCACGCGCGCTTCGTCCGGCGTGATCGTGGCGCACTTGATGCCGACGCCGTACTTCTTGATGGCGTTGGCGGCGTCGACGGTAACCTGGTCGTTGGTGGCGTCGCGGTTTTCGACAGAGAGGTCGTAATAGTCGATATCGATATCGAGGTAGGGGAAGATCAGTTTTTCTTTGATGAGCTGCCAGATGATGCGAGTCATTTCGTCGCCATCGAGATCGGCAACGGGGTTAGCGACCTTGATCTTCTTCATGCTTCTGCCTCGTTTAAGCTGATGGGACCGGATGGTCCTGTGAGTAATTGGAAGTCCCGAGGGCTATAGCACCGCAAGTACGGAACGCAAAGCCGATAGAACCGCTGGCGGCGCGTTTTTGATCATTCGTGACATCACCCGCTTTTTGCGATCGGGCCATTGCCAAAGCGGTCGATGGAGCTAATGTCGCGCATGCTTTGCCTGTTGCAACGGAATCATATCATGCAAAAATTTGCTGCATCCGCGCTTGTTTTCACGCTGTTCCAGTTTTCGCTCGGCGCGCATATGGCGCTGGCTGCCGATGCGACGACGCCGGTCAAGGTCATCATGGATGCGACCGTCTCGAACTGGGCGGGCGGCGACAGCGACTGGCAGGATATTTTCGGCGAGGACAAGCTGAAGGATGTCTACAGCAAGGATTTCGCCGCAAAATACCAGGCGGCAGCGCAATTTCCCGCTGCGGACGAAGATGGGATTTCGCCGTTCGACTACGATGTCATCGTCAATGCGCAGGATGCTTGTCCGCTGGAAGACGTGAAGATCGCCGCCCAGCCGCCGAAGAACAATGTCACGGAGGTATTGGCGACTTTCAAGAAGTCCACCTGCATGGGCTCCGATGCCGATTATCAGAAAACGACTACGGTTCGCTTCGAGGTGATCCAGGAGGGCGGACGGCCTGTGGTCGACGATATCGTCACGAACGACGACAACGGCAATCCAAGCTCGCTCAAAAGCGTGATGCTGGATCTTGTCAAACAGCAGCAGCAACAGCCGGTCGATCAGCAGCAGCAACCTTCGGACAAGGCGAAGCCGGCCAATCCGCAGTAGTCGGGCAGGATGCATCGCCGCGTCCGTGCGTAAAAACCTTGCCGATCGCCGCCTGTCTCGCTATTGCGGCTCCGGATTCAGTAAATGGAGCACGATGTCGTCCGAAAGCCGCTAACACTTTTCGGCATCATGCTCGAACTGGCGCGGCTGGGCACGCGCGGAGATTTAAACAGCATGGCAGGCACGAATAGCGAGCGTCAACTTCTGGCCGAAGGGCCGGCCATCATCCTGGTCGAGCCGCAGATGGGCGAGAATATCGGCATGGTGGCGCGTGCCATGGCGAATTTCGGGCTTTTCGAGCTGCGCCTGGTCAATCCGCGCGATGGCTGGCCGAACGAGAGGGCGCAAGCGACGGCCTCCAAGGCGGATCACATCATCGAGGCGACCAAGGTCTACGAGACGCTGGAGCAGGCGATCGCTGACCTCAATTTCATCTATGCGACCACTGCGAGAGAACGAGACGGTTACAAGCCGGTGCGTTCGCCTGTCGTTGCGGCCGAAACCCTTCGCACGAAGTTCAAAGCCGGCGAGGGCACAGGTATTCTCTTCGGGCGCGAGCGCTGGGGGCTCACGAACGAGGAGGTGGCGCTGGCCGATGAAATCGTGACTTTCCCCGTCAATCCGGCGTTTGCATCACTGAACATCGCGCAGGCCGTGCTCTTGATGTCCTATGAATGGATGAAATCGGGCATGGAGGATCTTGGCGCCGTGCCGTTCCAAGCGATCGAGCAGCGGCCCTCGACCAAGGAGCAGCTCTTCGGTCTCTTCGAACAGCTCGAGGAGGCGCTGGATGCGCGCAATTATTTCCATCCTGCCGGGAAAAAGCCGAAAATGGTCGACAATCTCCGGGCTGTCCTCTCGCGCCGGGCGTTTACGGAACAGGAAATCAGCGTCCTTCGTGGAGTGATCTCGTCTCTCGACCGCTTCTCACGCAAGTCCCCGCGTGGCAGCGGCTCGCATCCCCGATCCTCGAAAGCACCGAAGGAAGCCCCAAGCGATGACAGCAGCGGCGAATGAGCTGAAACCGGTCCTCGTCTTCGATTCTGGGATCGGCGGTTTGACCGTGCTGCGCGAGGCGCGTGTGCTGATGCCGGAGCGCGGCTTCATCTATATCGCCGACGATGCAGGCTTTCCCTATGGCAGTTGGGAAGAAGCAGCGCTGAAGGAGCGCATCGTCGGTCTTTTCGCAAAGCTGCTCGCTCAATATGATCCGGAAGTCTGCATCATCGCCTGCAACACGGCTTTCACGCTGGCAGGAGCCGACCTGCGCGCAGCTTTTCCGCAGATGACGTTCGTGGGTACCGTGCCGGCGATCAAGCCGGCTGCAGAGCGCACACGTTCCGGCCTCGTTTCGGTGCTGGCGACGCCGGGCACGGTCAAGCGCGCCTATACGCGCGATCTGATCCAGTCCTTCGCCACGCAATGCCATGTCCGGCTTGTCGGATCGCAGAACCTTGCCCGTCTCGCCGAGGCCTATATTCGCGGCGATGTCGTCGAGGACGAAGCTGTCATGACCGAGATCGGCCAGTGCTTTGTCGAGATGGACGGCCGCAAGACCGATATCGTCGTGCTTGCCTGCACGCATTATCCCTTCATGGCCAATATCTTCCGCCGGCTCGCGCCCTGGCCGGTCGACTGGCTCGATCCGGCCGAGGCGATCGCAAGGCGTGCCCGCAGCCTGGTGCCGCAGGTGGCCGATGCCGTCCATCCCGACAATCTCGACTTTGCGGTCTTTACCTCCGGTGCGCCGGATTTTCCCACCCGCCGGCTGATGCAGGGCTTTGGACTCAAGGCTTGATGATGAAAGACAAGGTTTTGCTGCGTAAACTCGATCTGACGGACATGCCGGCTGCTGCCGCCGTCCATCGGGCCTCTTTCAACGAGCGGCTGCCGATGCTTGCCGGACTTCATACGCCGGAAGAAGATGTCGGCTTCTGGAGCGCCGTCGTGTTCAAGGATTGTCAGATCTGGGGCGCGGAAGAGGGCGGCCGCCTCGTCGGTGTCATTGCCTTTCTCGAGGATTGGATCGACCAGCTCTACGTTCTGCCCGAGGCGCAGGGGCGTGGCATCGGCAGCCGTCTGCTCGACATCGCCAAGTCGGTCTATCCGGCGCTGTCGCTCTGGACATTCCAGAGAAACGAGCCGGCGCGCCGTTTTTACGAAAAGCACGGCTTCTTCGTGGTTGACGAGTCGGACGGGGCAGGCAATGAGGAAAAGGAGCCGGATGTGCTTTACAAATGGGAAGCGCGCTTGCACCGGCTGTAATTTACGATCGGATTGAGCGGCAGGATATTGGGAGGTCGATATTTGATGTCTTTTGAGAATGATAGCAGTGTTGTCGAGGCAAGCCATGCGTCTGCGTGAATGCCACAACTTCCATGATTTCCGCCTTCTTGCGAAAAAGCGCCTTCCCGGCCCCATTTTCAACTATATCGACGGCGCAGCCGACGACGAAGTGACGCTGCGGCGGAATACGTCGAGCTTCGAAAGTTGCGATCTCGTGCCCAACGTTCTGCGCGGGGTCAGCGAGATCGACATGTCTGTCACCGTCATGGGACAAAAGCTCGCGACGCCCTTCTATTGCTCGCCGACGGCGCTGCAGCGGCTGTTCCATCACCAGGGTGAGAATGCGGTTGCTGCTGCGGCATCTTCGCTCGGTACTATGTTCGGCGTCTCCTCGCTCGGCACCGTCAGCCTTGAGGAGATCCGTAAGAAGCATCAAGGGCCGCAGGTCTATCAGTTTTATTTCCATAAGGACCGCGGCTTGAACCGCGCGATGATGGAGCGGGCCAAGGAAGCCGGCGTCAACGTCATGATGCTGACGGTCGACAGCATTACCGGCGGCAATCGCGAGCGCGATCTCCGCACCGGATTTTCCATTCCGTTCAAGCTCAACCTGGCCGGTCTTACCCAATTCGCCATCAAGCCGGCCTGGGCGCTGAACTATGTCACGCACGAAAAATTCCGCCTGCCGCAGCTTGACGAGCATGTGGACATGAGCGGTGGCGCCATGTCGATCGGCAAATATTTCACCGAAATGCTTGATCCGTCGATGAACTGGAACGACGTCGCCGAAATGGTGAAGCACTGGAACGGGCAGTTCTGCCTGAAGGGCATCATGTCGGTCGAGGACGCCAAGCGTGCCGTCGATATCGGATGCACCGGCATCGTGCTTTCGAACCATGGCGGCCGGCAGCTCGACGGCTCGCGCTCCGCATTCGATCAACTGGCCGAAATCGTCGATGCCGTCGGTCATCGCATCGACGTGATGATGGACGGAGGCATCCAGCGCGGCACGCATGTGCTGAAGGCTCTTTCGCTCGGCGCCAAGGCCGTCGGTCTCGGCCGCTTCTACCTCTACCCGCTGGCCGCCGCCGGTCAGGCGGGCGTGGAGCGCGCGCTCCGGCATCTCCGCACCGAAGTCGAGCGCGATATGAAGCTGATGGGTTGTACCTCGGTCAGTCAGCTGTCGCGGGCAAACTTGCGGTTTCGCTGACATCGCAATCGCCTGTGGGTTTTTTCAATCCGCGGGCGCGAAGCCTGGAAATCTTTGCTAGACGGAAGCGCGCCCTTTCAGAAAGATGGGACGCATCCACGTTTGATTCTTGCTCGTAGGGGAAGTGCATTGCAGGTCGGCATCGACATGGGAACGGCGTCCGGCGGGACCAGCGCCCAGCTCGATATCGAGGAGCTGCTGGCAACGCGTCTTTTGGTGCAGGGCAATTCCGGCTCGGGGAAATCGCACCTCCTGCGGCGGCTGCTCGAACAGTCGGCGCAATGGGTGCAGCAGGTCATCATCGATCCCGAAGGCGATTTCGTCACGCTGGCCGACAAATTCGGGCATGTGGTCGTGGATGGTGAGCGCACGGAGGCCGAGCTTGCCGGTATCGCCAATCGTATCCGCCAGCATCGCGTCTCCTGCGTGCTGACGCTGGAAGGGCTCGATATCGAGCAGCAGATGCGCGCTGCCGCTGCCTTTCTCAATGGCATGTTCGATGCCGACCGCGAATTCTGGTATCCGGTGCTTGTCGTAGTGGACGAGGCGCAGATGTTTGCGCCCTCGGTTGGCGGCGATGTCTCCGAAGACGCGCGCAAGATGTCGCTTGGCGCCATGACCAATCTGATGTGCCGCGGCCGAAAGCGCGGACTTGCCGGCGTCATCGCAACGCAGCGCCTGGCAAAGCTTGCCAAGAACGTTGCCGCTGAAGCCTCCAACTTCCTGATGGGCCGCACCTTCCTCGATATCGACATGGCGCGTGCCGCCGATCTGCTTGGCATGGATCGCAGGCAAGCGGAGATGTTCCGCGACCTGAAGCGCGGCAATTTCGTCGCGCTTGGGCCGGCACTTTCGCGTCGGCCGCTGCCGATCACCATCGGCACGGTGGAAACCTCGGCGCGCTCCTCCAGCCCTAAATTGATGCCGCTGCCGGACGCACCGCAGGATGTCGAAGATCTGATTTTCACGCCGGACCCGGAAGAGTTCACGCGTCCCGTTGTTCGCCGCACCACGCCGGCGCCGCGCCCGACGACCGATATCCTGGCAGAGCTTTCCCGCTCCGTACCGGCGGCAAGCCCGGCGCCGGCGGAGCCGAAGGTCATCCAGCCGGAACTATCGAGCGAGGATCGGGAGGCGAGGGTGAGTGCCGTGCTCTCCGAAATTCTCGATGACCCGGCCTCAGGCTTCCGCACGGATTCGGTGCTTTATCAGGAGTTTCTCGTACGGCTGCGTATGCGTCGTGTTCCCGGCGCACCCATGAGCCTGTCGGAATTCCGCCGTCGTGTGGCGATCGCGCGCTCCGGTGCGGACGAGGAGGTCATGGCGACGGACCAGTGGGCGACGGCGCTGTCGCTCTCTGCCGGCGTCACCGATGACCTGCAGGGCGTCTTTCTGATGCTGGCGAAGGCAGCGATCAGCGGCGAGCCGTGCCCGTCCGATGCCCGCATCGCCCGCGCCTATGGCACCCATTCGGCCAGACGCGCGCGGCGACTATTGAGCTATTTCGAGGAGCAGGGCAGCGTCGTCGTCCATACGGATTTCTCCGGCAAGCGCATCGTCGCCTTCCCGGATATGGGCTCGCAGACCGCGCCCGGCGATGCCAATGCGCCCGATATCGAGGGTGGCGAGCAGGCGGCGGCGGAATAGCAGCCCTATTCTTGTCGAAGAGCGTCCATCGCTGTTGACAATTTCATGACGACCCCTTACAGACCGCGCCAACGCCGGGCAGAAATGTCCGGTGTTTCATTTGACATGTCCCGTGGCTTCGTCCGTTCGCTAACGTGAGAAGCCTGTCAGAGCTCGAAAACGGAGTTCAGAGGAGGGCGTGTTTCCTTCGCGGTTCGGCAACGGGCCGCCATAACACTTGAAAGGAAATGCGATGAGCAAGCGCGAATCGTCCAAGTACAAAATTGACCGCCGTATGGGCGAAAACATCTGGGGCCGTCCGAAGTCCCCGGTCAACCGCCGCGAATATGGCCCGGGCCAGCACGGCCAGCGCCGCAAGGGCAAGCTCTCCGACTTCGGCGTGCAGCTGCGCGCCAAGCAGAAGCTGAAGGGCTACTACGGCGACCTGCGTGAAAAGCAGTTCCGCGCCATCTTCGACGAAGCCAACCGCCGCAAGGGCGACACTTCGGAAAACCTGATCGGCCTGCTCGAATCGCGCCTCGACGCGATCGTCTACCGCGCCAAGTTCGTTCCGACGGTCTTCGCTGCCCGTCAGTTCGTCAACCACGGTCACGTCACGGTCAACGGCGTTCGCGTCAACATCGGTTCGTACCGCTGCAAGGCTGGCGACGTTATCGAAGTTCGCGAAAAGTCCAAGCAGCTCGTGATCGTTCTGGAATCGATTGGTCTCGCTGAGCGTGACGTTCCGGACTATATCGAAGCCGACCATAACAAGATGGTTGCGACCTTCGCTCGCGTCCCGACTCTCGCCGATGTGCCTTACGCCGTCGTCATGGAACCGCAGCTGGTCGTCGAATTCTATTCGCGTTAATAAGCGGATAACTTTCTTGATGAATGAAAAAGCCGCTCGGTTAGAGCGGCTTTTTTGTCTTTGGAGCGCCTCATGACGGATTTGCAGGCCATTCTCGACGGCATTCATGCGGAGCTTTCGCCACGCATCGGCGAAGGCAAGGTTGCCGATTACATTCCTGAACTGGCGAAGGTCGATCCGAAGCAGTTCGGCATGGCGATCGCCGCGGTCAACGGCGATGTCTACAGCATCGGCGATGCCGCAGTTCCCTTCTCCATCCAGAGCATCTCCAAGGTCTTCATGCTGACGCTGGCGCTCGGCAAGGTAGGCGAGAGCCTCTGGAAGCGCGTCGGGCGCGAGCCGTCCGGTACCGCGTTCAATTCCATCGTCCAGCTCGAGCGGGAAGAGGGTATTCCCCGTAATCCCTTCGTCAATGCGGGTGCCATCGCCGTCAGCGATGTTGTATTGGCTGGGCACGAGCCGCGCGAGGCAATCGGCGAACTGCTACGCTTCGTGCGCTATGTGGCCGACGACGAGACGATCAGCATCGATGACAAGGTGGCGCGTTCGGAGACGCAGACCGGCTATCGCAATTTCGCGCTCGCCAATTTCATGCGGGCATACGGCAATATCCATCACCCGGTCGAGCATGTGCTTGGCGTCTATTTCCATCAATGCGCGCTCGCGATGAGCTGCCAGCAGCTTGCCAAGGCGGGGCTCTATCTCGCCGCGCGCGGTAGCAATCCGATCACTGGCCATTCTGTCGTTTCGCCGAAGCGGGCGCGGCGTATCAATGCGCTGATGCTGACCTGCGGGCATTATGACGGTTCCGGCGACTTCGCTTATCATGTCGGCCTGCCGGGCAAGAGCGGCGTCGGCGGCGGCATTCTGGCCGTAGCCCCGGGCATCGGCTCCATTGCCGTCTGGTCGCCAGGATTGAATAAGGTCGGCAATTCGCAGCTCGGTGCGGTTGCGCTGGAAATGCTGGCGGCACGCACCGGCTGGTCGGTGTTCGGCGATTGATACGGTGTCTTCTCGTCCTGCTTTCTGCTATCAGCGGGTTGAGATGCAAGGAACGACGGAATGAATATCGCGACCACGGTGAAAGACGACATCGATATCGAGGCTGAAGATGGCGGTTCTGCCGCGCATCCGATGTTTTCCGATGCGCCGCGATCCGTCTCCTTCAACAAGCTTCGCAAGCGCCTGCTGCGGCAGGTGCGCCAGGCGATGGACGATTTCCAGATGCTGAAGGGCCAGAAGCGCTGGCTCGTCGGCCTTTCCGGCGGCAAGGATTCCTACGGCCTGCTGACGCTGCTGCTTGATCTGAAATGGCGCGGCCTGCTGCCGGTGGAGTTGGTCGCATGCAATCTCGATCAGGGCCAGCCGAATTTCCCGAAGCATATTCTGCTCGAATACCTCACGAAAATTGGCGTTGAGCATCGCATCGAATATCGCGACACCTATTCAATTGTGAAGGAAAAGGTGCCGGAGGGGGCGACCTATTGCTCGCTCTGTTCGCGCCTGCGCCGCGGCAATCTCTACCGCATTGCGCGCGAGGAAGGCTGCGATGCGCTGGTGCTCGGCCATCATCGTGAGGATATTCTCGAAACCTTCTTCATGAACTTCTTCCATGGCGGCCGGCTGGCCTCCATGCCGGCAAAGCTTCTGAATGATGAAGGGGATCTGATGGTGCTGCGTCCGCTCGCCTATGCGGCCGAGGACGATCTCGCCAAGTTCGCCGCCGCCATGCAGTTTCCGATCATCCCTTGCGACCTCTGCGGCTCGCAGGACGGGCTGCAGCGCAATGCCATGAAGGACATGCTTGCCGATATCGAGCGGCGCATGCCGGGGCGCAAGGATACGATGCTGCGGGCGCTGGCGCATGTGAATCCGTCGCATCTGCTCGATCCGAAATTGTTCGATTTCGCTGGCTTGACGGCCGGCGGACATTCGGCGGGACGATCCGACGCCGATTAAGTGGTTTTGCCACACCGCCGTCATCGAATCGGGCATAAGAGGAAGCCCTTTCAGAACAGAGGCTTCCGATGACTTTTTCCGATGCAGATTTCGACTATGTAATGACGATCGTTGCCGAAGCGGCGTCAAAGGAAATCATGCTGCGCTTCCGCAATCTGGATGATGGCGACATATCGGAAAAGACGTCTGCTATCGACCTTGTGACCGAGGCCGATCTTCTGGCCGAGCGGCACATTACAGCAGCGCTGAGGACACGTTTTCCAATTGCCGTGATCGTAGGCGAGGAGGCCTATGAGGCTGACAAGTCCGTCGTGCCGGCGCTGGCTCATGCTGAGCTGGCTTTCACCATTGACCCGGTCGACGGCACGTTCAATTTCGCAGCGGGATTGCCGGTCTTCGGGACGATAGTGGCCGTTGTTGCCAATGGCGAGACGATCGCGAGCATCATCCATGATCCCGTGCTTGGTGACACCCTGACTGCCATGAAGGGCGGCGGCACTTTCCTTCGCCGGCAAACCGGGCAGGCGAGGCGGCTTGCCGTTGCCGCTTCCGCTCCCTTGAGCTCCATGACGGGCGCCATATCCTGGGGTCATATGGATGAGCCTGATCGGTCGCGCATCTGCGGCAGTCTGTCGAAGACACGCATGGCTTTCTCCTTGAATTGTTCGGCTTACGAATATTGGATGGTGGCGTCTGGCAAGTGGCATTTCATCGGCCATTCCAAGCTGATGCCTTGGGATCATCTTGCCGGCGTGCTGGCGCACCAGGAAGCCGGTGGCTATACAGCCAAATTCGATGGTACGCCCTACAAGCCCGGCGAAACGACGGGCGGCATCATTTCTGCGCCGGATGAAGAAAGCTGGCGGATAATCCGCCGCGAGATCATCGGCGCCTGACGCGAAAGGAAAAACATGACATCGCTCGTTGACGTTACCACGCTTGCTCATGTGCTGCGGCGCGCGGCGCAGACGGAGATCCTGCCGCGCTTTCGCAGGCTCGGCAGCGACGATATCCGCGCCAAGAGCGAGGCGACGGATCTGGTGACGGAGGCCGACGAGCGGGCCGAGCGCATGATCAAGACCGAGGTTGCCCGGCTCTGGCCCGAGGCCTTGTTTGTCGGCGAGGAATCGGTCGCGGCCGACCCGGACCTGCTGACGAAGCTGCAGAATGCCGATCTCGCCATCATCGTCGATCCCGTCGATGGGACATTCAATTTCGCCGCCGGCATCCCGGCCTACGGCGTCATGGCTTCGGTAGTCTCGAAGGGCGAGACTGTTGCCGGCATCATCTTCGATCCGATGGGCGACGACTGGGTGCTGGCGGAACGCGGCAGCGGCGCATGGCTGCGCCGGCCCGATGGCGAGATGCTGCGTCTCAACGTTGCTCCATCCGTCCCGCTGGACGAACTGGTCGGCATGGCAGCCACGGGTTATCTACCCAAGGAAAAACGCGCCGAAATCATGGGCAATCTCGCCAAGGTGCGCTATACGACCTGCTATCGCTGTGCGGCGCATGAATACCGTACGCTCGCGGGCGGCTATGCGCATTACCTCATGTACAACAAGCTGATGCCCTGGGATCATCTGGCCGGATCGCTGATCTCGGCCGAAGCCGGCGCCTATGTCCGTCGTTTCGACGGCTCGCCCTATTTGCCGCATCATCTCGATGGCGGACTGCTGGTTGCAGTGGACAAGGATAGCTGGGAATTGCTGCGGCGCGAGGTCTTCACCATTTAAGGTGAGCGGATCGACCTGATAATCGTCGCTGCTACTTGGAAAGTGGCGTCTGGAAAGCTATCTTTTTTGCAACAGGCGGGAGCCTTGGTGGGCGCCTGCCGCGGAGATGAGGTCGATGTCCGAGACAAGCCGCAAGCTGACTACCATCTTCTGCGCCGATGTGCAGGACTATTCGCGTCTTATGGGGAAGGACGAGGAGGGTACGCTTGAAACCCTCCGACGCTACCGCGATGCGATGACACGGCTGATCGAGGCTCATGGCGGCAGGGTGATCAATACCTGGGGTGATGGCGTCTTTGCCGAATTTCCGAGCGTCGTAGAAGCCGTGCGGGCGGCCATCGACATCCAGAACGAATTGGCGGGTTATAACGCCGCCATCGATCCCGAAAAGCAGATGCTCTTCCGCATCGGCCTTAACCTCGGCGACGTCATCGCCGATGGCAACGACCTCTATGGCGATGGCGTCAACATCGCCGCCCGGCTGCAATCGCGGGCAGTTCCTGG
Organism: Hyphomicrobiales bacterium; assembly: GCA_900468625.1. Taxonomy (GTDB): domain Bacteria; phylum Pseudomonadota; class Alphaproteobacteria; order Rhizobiales; family Rhizobiaceae; genus Rhizobium. The sequence goes on along the minus strand of UBUL01000037.1, from coordinate 62,916 downwards.
CGGCATCGTCATTTCCAACACAGTCTATGATCAGGTCCGCAATAAGGTTGCCGTCGGTTTCGATTTTCTTGGGCAGCTCGATGTCAAGAACATCGAGGGCGGTGTGCCGAGCTATGCGCTGCGGATCGCTGGCGTGCAGGTACTCGATACCGCCGCCTCCGCCTACCAGCCGAAGTCAAACCCTAATCCGAAGCCAGAGCCGGCATGGTCGCCCGAGATCGCGGCGAGAGAACTTGTGATGCTGGATTGGCGGCGTAGCTATGGTCCGCCACTGGTCGTGTGCGCCGGCCTTGCCTTGCTCAACGGACTGACTTGGGATGGCGAGTTCTGGGCGAAATGGCCGATACTCATCATTCTGTGGGTTACGGCATATCGCGTTATGCGCAGTAGCAGGCAGATCGATATGGCCATCGCCGGCTTTGTCATCACCGGCGTCGGCATCGTCGCGATCAACCTCTTCACCTGGCATGGAACGCCATGGGCGATGTGGCCGCTATTCGGCCTCGCGATCGCTGCGGCGGTACGCTGGGTCAGCCGTCCGCGCGGCGGCGTTTGAGGAGCGCACGTCGCCTAGAGTCTTTGTCGTCACGCAATTCCGGACGGAAAACCGCTTGTCACTTTTCCTGGAATTGCACTAGACGTGCCCCATGCCCGCTTCCAGGGCCGGTGTATCGCCTGGATGGGTGAAGAGCTTGCCGCGCTCCGCCCAGAGCGTCGCCAGGATCGACAGCACACCGAATAAAGTGAAACCGGCGAGCAGCGGCTGCGCGGTCCCATCGAACATCTGGCCGACGACTCCACCTATGAGAACGCCCACTGTCGTGGAGACCGAGCTGGTGATGGCGGCGGCAGTGCCCGCCAGATGCCCCATCGGCTCAAGACTGATCGCCATGCAGTTGGTGGTGATGACGGCGAACATCATCAGCATGATCGAGATCAGCACGTAAATGAACGCGAAGCTCGGCTGACCGAACATGCCGACCACGTAGCCCACCGCACCCAAAACGGTGAAAACGATCATCGCGGCGTGAGAAATACGGCGCATGCCGAAGCTTCGGACGAAATAGCCATTGGCAAACTGCGCGACGGCCGTGCCGGCTGCCGTTGCCGCAAAGGCGATCGGGAACGTTTCTCCGAGACCGTAGACTTCGCCGAAAACCTGCTGCACGGAGACGATGTAGGCGCAGATGACGCCGGTATAGAGCGTCAGGCCGATCATGTAGCCGCAGGTGATGCGGTTGGTCAGCACCGTCTTGAAGCCGGAAAGAACCGAAGCGACCGAGAGCGGCAGGCGCTCTTCGACGGGCAGCGTCTCCTTCATGCGGAAGAAGGCGACGAGGAAAAGGCCGGCGCTGACGATGCCGAGCAGAATGAAGATCCATTGCCAGTTCGAATAGGCGACGATCATCTGGCCGACGAAGGGCGCGACCATCGGCATGATCATGAAGACGATCATCACATAGGACATGACGCGGGCCATTTCGCGGCCGCCGAAGCAATCGCGGACGATGGCAAGCGTGGTGATGCGGACTGCTGCCGCGCCCACACCCTGCGCAAAGCGCATTGTCAGCAGCGCAAAGAGGCTGCCGCTCCAGGCCGCTGCGAACAGGGTCACCGTATAGAATGCAAGACCGCCGAGCAGGATGTACCGCCGGCCATAGGTATCCGACAGGCTGCCGAAGAAAAGCTGGCAAATGCCGAAACCGAGGAAATAGACGCCGATGACGAGCTGGGTGTCGTTCGGATTGGCGACGTGAAGCGACTGGCCGATATTCGGCAGCGCAGGCAGCATGCTGTCGATGCCCATGGAAATACTGGCCGTCATCAGAGCGATCGTGAGAATGAATTCCACAATGCCGAGGCCGATACGGCTGGAGCCGGACTGGGTCGGCTGCTGGGACTGAGGCTGGGTTGTCATTCGGATATGCCTGTCAATGTAAAGCGAGCGACTGGTCAGCCGGAGGCGGTGCGTTGTGCGGGCGAAACAGCTTTCCTTTTTCGGCGATCAAGACGAAGACGATGCCGATGAGGGAGACGGTGAAGTAGCCGATGACCATCGGCGTCGCCGTGCCGTCGAAATATTGACCGATACCGGCGCCGATCGATGCGCCGCCGACCGTGCTCATGAAACCGAGCACCGACGAAGCGGTGCCGGCGACATGGCCAAGCGGCTCCATGGCGAGCGAGTTGAAATTCGAGCCGATCCAGCCGAACTGGAACATCGCCATAGCGAAAAACACCATGAACAACGGGAAAGGCATCGGCGCCGGGCCATAGAGCTGCACCATCAGCCAAACGGAGGTAATGAGGGAGAAGCCGAGCAGTGCGGCGTGCGATAGCCGTCGCATGCCGAAACGGCCGACCAACTGCGAGTTGATGAAGGAGGACAGCGCCATGAACAGCGCCACGCCACCAAAGGCGACCGGCGTATACACGCCAAGTCCGTAAATGCCGCTGTAGATCTGCTGCGCCGAATTGATGAAGCCGAACAGCGCCCCGAACAGGAACGTGCTGGCAAGGGTATAACAGAGGGCTACGCGGTTCGTCAGAACGATCTTGAAGCCGGAGGCGATCGATTGGATCGTCAGGGGACGGACATTTTCAGGCTTCAGCGTCTCAGGAAGCCGGAAATACATCCAGAGACCGACCAGCGTCGCCATGGTGCCGATGAAAACGAAGATCATGTGCCAGGTGCTGACGAGCATGATGATCTGGCCGCTTCCCGGCGCGATGACCGGAACGATCATGAAGACCATCATGATGAGCGACATGACTTCGGCCATCAGGCGACCGCCGAAGACGTCGCGGACGATGGACACGGTGATGACACGGGTCGCCGCCGAGCCAAGGCCCTGTATGAAACGCAGGGTGAGAAGGCCGGCAAAGGACGGAATGAGTGCAATGCCGAATGCCGAGACGACGTAGACGGTGATGCCGATCAAGAGGGGCATACGACGGCCGAATCGATCCGACAGGGGACCGTAGATGAGCTGCGCCGAACCGAAACCGATCAGGTAGGCCGTCACCACATATTGCCGATGATTCTCGTTCATCACACCAAGGCTCGAGCCGATCTGCTGGAGAGCGGGAAGCATGATGTCAATTGCAAGCGAATTGGTCGCCATCAGGAAGGCCGCGAGTGCGATAAACTCGCGCTTGCCCATGGGCAATTGCCCATGGGTCATGGCCTGGGATGTAGTCGTCACGGTTTTATTCCCATAAACATGTCAAGGCGCCGCCCGGTGGCAGCGCCTTATCGATCGAATTTAACTATGGAAACCGGACGGATAGCCCGGTGCCCGGTCAGGCGGCGCCGCGAACGCTGATGCCGTTTTCCTGGAGGTGCTGCTGCAATTCGCCCGCCTGGAACATTTCGCGCACGATATCGCAGCCGCCGATGAATTCGCCCTTTACGTAAAGCTGCGGTATGGTCGGCCAGTTGGAATAGTCCTTGATTCCCTGACGGATTTCAGCGTCGGCAAGGACGTTGATGCCCTTGTAGTCGACGCCGATATAGTCGAGAATCTGAACCACCTGACCGGAGAAACCACACTGCGGGAACTGGGGCGTGCCCTTCATGAAAAGAACGACGTCGTTGTTCTTAACTTCGTTGGCGATGAATTCCTGAATGCCGCTCATTGTCCAGTTCCTTTCACATGCGGGGTCAAGATCCGCAGCGTTACATCTGCTCCTTAAATAGCAAGCGTCCGGCGCGATTTCCAGCCGCAAAACGTCGGCGCCGTTTTTTTCATCGCATGAATGGGTTCCTTCGTGAGCTATCGAGGCTGTGATGAAATCTGCGAATTGGCTGGCTTTTCTGAACAGTGCGTTTTGGAAACGCCACTTCAACTCCGCTCCTGAACAACACACATATACTTAAAGCAAGGGATGATTAATATTAGGCTGCTATTTAATTTACAAGCGGTCGGTATGTTTGTTAGAGTTTGTCGATTGATGCGATTTGGCGCGTCCCTTGTAAACATTGCATTCGGACTTTTGAGGGAGCGGACACCATGAGCCACCATCACTATTCAGACGGGCAGGTTGGTGAAGAGCGGGAATTTTATGGCTCGGAAGATACGAGCGAAGGCGAGCGGGAGTATTATGAGCATGTGCGCACCCCGCGCGCATCGATATTGAACAGCACCGTCACGGTGACGGCTATCGTTGTTATTCTGAGTATTGCTTTCGGCTATCGCGCCTCGACCGCGCCGAAACAGCAGCCGGCGTCTATTCCAATCGTCGAGAAGATCATGACCGGTCCGCCAACGGATCCTTGCGCCGATGTCTCGCCATATCCCAGGCGGGAATGCTGATTGCCTTGAGTCGGGCAGGTGACATCTGTCGTCGCCTTCGTGCTATCTGCCGACACGGCCCACGGCTCCGATTTTCTATTTAGGTGTCCGCCCGCTTTTGCGATGAGCTGCCTTGAAAAAGCCCGCAGCTCATGATCTTGGCGCTTGGACGTATATGTAAATGCGCCCCGGGGACAGACTACAATATGGGTAACATCAAGAAGAGGGTGGTTCTCCACTTCCCTGGCTTCGAACCGTTGGATGCTGCTGCGCATCGCGCGCGTTACGAGCGTTCCGCACGGCAGAGCGGCGGCGTCTGGGATTTTTCCGCCGAAATCGGTGAACTCAACAATTTTGGCCGGGCTCCTTATTTCGATGTGGCTGCGACGGGTGCGGATTGGCACACGCAAAACCGCGTTCATATCGTCGATCACAACGATCTGGTTGGCGCTCTGAATGGCAGACCGCTCTTCACGCGACTGCTGCTGGGCTATCGTGCGGCCGCGCAGGTCGCTGCTGCGGGCGGCATGATTGGCTACTTTCGTCATGCCTGGCGCTTCGGCCTGTTCTTCATCTTTCCCTTTTTGCTGATGCTAGGGGGGCTGCTGATCAGCCTATCGATCGCGTTTGCGCCGTTCCTGTTCGGGCTGCCGGCCTGGAGCCATATCGGCAGCATCGCGTTGGCCGTCGCCTTCTTCGTTTATGTCTTTCTGCCGCAGGCCGAGAAACTGCATACGTTGCATCTCTTTTCCGACTGGGAAATGGCGGTGGCGATGGCGGGGCTGAATGGGCTCGGCGTCGAACAATGGCTGGAGGCGAGTGCGATCAGCACGCGTCAGGCGCTGGATGATCCCGATGCCGACGAATTCGTCATCTCCTCGCACAGCATGGGTTCGTCCGTCGCCGCCCATGTCGTCGGCCTGCTGCTCGAGCGAGAGCCGGAGCTGCTGCAGGGCAAGCGCGTGATTTTCACCACACTTGGCAGCGCCATCCTTCAATGCGCGCTCTTGCGGCCGGCCTCGGTGCTGCGCTCACGTGTCGGACTGATCGCCCGCTGCCAGGATATCTCCTGGCTCGACGTGCACTGTCTGACCGACGCGATCCATTTCTATAAGGCGAAGGTTGCAGCTGTCTGCGGTCATCCGGATGCCGAGCAGGCGTCGATCCTGTTCGTGCGCTTCAAGCAGATGCTGACGGCGAAGCATTATGCCAAGATCAAGCGCGATTTTCTCCGCGTCCACCGGCAATATGTGCTCGGTCCCGATGTGAGGGCCTTTTTCGATTTTACGCTGATGACTGCCGGTCCGCTGCCGGCCTCAGATTTCGCCGGATTCTCGTTCCAAAAGCTGCCGGAGCTGACGTTCAACTCCGGCGAGGAAGCCCAGGCGCTCTCAATCGGGCGCTGAGGTCTGCAGCGCAAGGGCGTGCAGCACGCCGCCCATATTGCCCTTCAGGGCATCATAGACCATCTGGTGCTGCTGCACGCGGCTCTTGCCGCGGAAGGCTTCCGCGACAACTTCTGCAGCATAGTGATCACCATCCCCAGCCAGGTCGCGAATCGTCACCTTGGCGCCGGGAATGCCGGCCTTGATCATGTCTTCGATATCGCCGGGGTTCATTGGCATGAGTGGTACCTCGATCTATTCAGCGGCAGCGAGTGCGCCGCCGTCCATGAAGGCAGGAAACCACGATTCATACGCCTCGCGCAACTGTCCAACCGGAAGCGTTAACAGGCCGTCGATGGCCAGCGCATCGCCTCCGACGGTTCCGAGACGGCGGAAGGGCACGCCGGCGCTTTCCGCGTTGATGCAGACGAAATCGGCGACATCGGCAGGGACGGTGATGACGTAGCGGGCCTGATCTTCACCGAAGAGGGCTGCATGCGGCAGGGTTCTGCATTCGCCGAGATCGATGCGCAGCCCCTTGCCGGAAGTCATCGCCATTTCGGCAAGCGCGAGAGCCAGGCCGCCGGAGGAGATGTCGTGGCAGGCCGTGATCTGAGCGTTGCGGATGGCGGAGCGCACGAAATCACCGTTGCGGCGTTCGGCGAAGAGATCGACTTCCGGGGCAGGGCCTTCCGTCGAACCGATGATATCACGCAGATAGATCGAGGAGCCGAGATGGCTGCCGTCGACACCGATCATCACGACGTGATCGCCTTCGGAAGCCGAGCCAATGCGGGCCATCGTCTTCCAGTCCGGCAGCAGGCCGACGCCGGCAATGGTGGGGGTCGGCAGGATCGCGATGCCATTGGTTTCGTTGTAGAGCGAGACGTTGCCGGAAACGATCGGGAAATCCAGTGCGCGGCAGGCTTCGCCGATGCCTTTGATCGCGCCGACGAACTGGCCCATGATCTCTGGCTTTTCCGGGTTGCCGAAGTTCAGGTTGTCGGTCGCGGCCAGCGGTTCGGCACCTGTCGCCGTGATGTTGCGCCAGCATTCGGCCACGGCCTGCTTCCCGCCCTCGAACGGATCGGCTTCGACATAGCGCGGGGTGACGTCGGAGGAGAAGGCCAGCGCCTTGGTGGCATGGCCCTCGACGCGGACGACGCCGGCGTCGCCACCGGGAAGCTGCAGAGAATTGCCCTGGATCAGCGTGTCGTACTGTTCGTAGACCCAGCGGCGGCTGGACTGGTTGGGGGAGCCGACCAGCTTCAGCAGGGTTTGACCGTAATCTTCCGGCGCGGCTACCAGATCGGCGGGCAGGGCGGCGCGCTTGTCGGATTCCCGCCAGGGGCGATCATATTCCGGAGCCTGGTCGCCGAGATCCTTGATCGGCAGGTTTGCGACTTCTTCGCCCTGATGGATGACGCGGAAGCGAAGATCGTCGGTCGTTTTGCCGACGATGGCGAAATCCAGGCCCCACTTGACGAAGATCGCCTTGGCAACGGCTTCCTTTTCCGGCAGCAGCACCATGAGCATGCGCTCCTGGCTTTCCGACAGCATCATTTCGTAAGCCGTCATCTGCTCTTCGCGTACCGGCACCTTGTCGAGATCGAGCTCGATGCCGAGGTCGCCCTTGGCGCCCATTTCGACGGCAGAGCAGGTGAGGCCGGCGGCACCCATGTCCTGGATGGCGATGACTGCGCCGGTCTGCATCAGTTCCAGGCAGGCTTCTAGCAGGCACTTTTCGGTAAAGGGGTCACCGACTTGAACGGTCGGGCGCTTTTCCTCGATCGATTCGTTGAATTCGGCCGAAGCCATGGTCGCGCCGCCGACGCCGTCACGGCCGGTCTTGGCACCGAGATAGACCACCGGCAGGCCGACACCCTTGGCTTCCGACAGGAATATGGCATTGGACTTGGCAAGGCCGGCCGCAAAGGCGTTGACTAGGATATTGCCGTTGTAACGGGCATCGAATTCGACTTCACCGCCGACAGTCGGGACGCCGAAGGAATTGCCGTAGCCGCCGACGCCGGCAACGACGCCGGAAACGAGATGGCGGGTCTTCGGATGATCCGGCTCGCCGAAGCGCAGGGCATTCATGGCAGCGATGGGACGGGCGCCCATGGTGAACACGTCGCGCAGGATACCGCCGACGCCTGTGGCAGCACCTTGGTAAGGCTCGATGTAGGACGGGTGGTTGTGGCTTTCCATCTTGAAGACGACGCAATCGCCGTCATCGATATCGACAACGCCGGCGTTCTCGCCGGGACCTTGAATGACACGCGGCCCCTTGGTCGGCAGCGTGCGGAGCCACTTCTTCGAAGATTTGTACGAGCAGTGCTCGTTCCACATGGCCGAGAAGATACCGAGCTCGGTGAAGGAAGGCTCGCGACCGATCAAATCCAGAATGCGCTGATACTCATCCGGCTTGAGGCCGTGGGCGGCAATCAGTTCGGGGGTGATCTGGATCGAATTGGAAATGGTCATGGGCGCTCGAGTGTCCTTGCCTGTAAAAGGTTTGAAGGCCGGTCAGGGATCGGGGTCTCTTTAGCGCAAGTCTCCCTGTCGTGCGACAGGAAAATACCGGCGTTCACAACAGGCCGGTATTTCCAATCGTCAAGTCGCCGTTCCAGCGATCAGAATTTATAGCCGACCATCAGGCCGACGCGTGTCATGCCGCCATTCGGGCCGTCGCAAAGATTGGCGTGGGACGAATGTGCAATCTGGGCCATCATGTTCCAGTGGCTGTCGAAATTATAGCCGAGACCGGCATATTCGTGGAAGAGAAGACGACAGCCGAGCATCGGCCCGTGTTCTCTCCAATCGTCCAGATTGCCCGTATGCACCGTGCCGCCGAAGCCAAGTTCGGTGAAGATGCCGTTGCTGTGCGTAAGCGTCCAGGAAAGGCCGCCATAGACCTGGGTCGCAGAGCCTGCCGTGCCGATCGACGTTCCCAAATGGATGCGCGGATGGGCAAGCTGGTCCTTCCAGTCCGCAGTCGGATTGTAGCCGAACGGATTGAAGAGCACCTGGATTTCGGGAAACACGCCATTTTCGTGCTCGTTGCCGTTCTGGATGGAGCCGCTCGCTCCGAAACGCAACTCGTCGAAAACCTTGGTGTTGGAGACGGCCGTCACTTGGTCCGCGGCGATGGCGGCCGAATGGCCTGCGATGAATACGCAACTGATTGCCAGAAAACTCGGAACTAGACGCTTGCTTACAAAGCCTGCAATAGCCATGCACTCCCCCTGGTATGGCGGGCGAATTTTCACTTTGCATTGATAGAATGGTAGCGTGCTAAGAGTCGAGACGACAAAGTCGCATTTGCGCAAGATGTCTGTCGATAAATTAATAAGGCTTGCTTAAATGTGACTATCGTATCCCGAGGAGCCGTTTTCCAACAACCTGCGTAACGTCATGAAGCCTGCTGCAACATCTTTTCGCTGTGGCGGCGACGAAAAGGCGACGCGAACGCGGTGATAGACCCTTTCGATTCGGGCTGCCTTGAATTCATCTTCGTCGTCGATCAACACCCCCTCGGCGAGGGCGGCGTTTTTGAACGTCCCCGACAGCCAGGGCTCGGGCAGCTTCAGCCACAGGAACGGCAGATGCGGATGTGAATTGAACTCGAATCCCGACAGGGCCTCGCGCGCCAACTGCTCACGGGCCTTGATTTCTTCCACCGACCGGCGGCGCAGTTCCAGGGCATGGCCGCCCAGCACGAGCCGGGCGCAGGTTTCAGCCAGAATGAAGGGTAGGCCGCCCGTCGTCATCTTGTGCGTGACTTTGATGCGCTGGGCGAAATGCGGCGGGCAGGCGACCCAGCCGCCGCGCACGCCGGCCGTTACGGATTTCGACAGGCTGCTGACGACGAAAGTCCGCTCCGGCGCGATTGCTGCCATGAGCGGGTTCTGGTCGCCGGTCATGCCGCCGTAGAGATCATCTTCGATCAGCCAGACGCTGTGCCGGCGTGCTATGGCGGCGATTGCCCGGCGTCGCGCCTCGGGCATTGTCACGAGCGTGGGATTATGAGCGGTCGGCATCAGAAAGGCGAGGCGCGGATGCTGCTGCTGGCAGAGACGCTCGAAATCCGCGGGGATCATGCCGTGCTCATCGGAATCCACCAGGATCGTCCGGCGGCCGAGCAGGCGAGCCGCGCGGCTGATCTGCGTATAGGTGAGGTTCTCGAAGACGATCTTGTCGCCCGGCGAGGTAACGGCTGAAATGACCGCGATGGCGGCGGCATGGGCGCCGAGCGTCGGCACGATCGTCTCGATTGCCGGCTGCCACCCGTTTCGGGCGAGCCATATTTGCCCGGCCTCGAACCAGCTCGCCGGGAAATTCCGCGAATAGGAGGAGATTTCCGTCTGGTGCTCGTTGCTGATGTCGGCAAAGAGCTTGCCGATAATCTGACCCTGGCCGATATCGGGTGCGGCGGTCGTGTCGAAGCGGATCTTGGCGTCCGGAGCATTCAGGCCTCGGGTGCCGGCAAGCGCCTGCGTGATCGGATCGACGAGTTCGATCTGCTTGCCGTTCGAGCGTTCCAGCACATAGGTGCCGCGGCCGACTTCGCCGGCCACCAGACCGCGCTCATGCACAAGGGCATAGGCTCTGCTCACCGTGCCGATGGTCACGCCGATATCATAGGCAAGATTTCGCTGCGGCGGCAGCTTGGTGCCCGGCGGCAGCACGCCATGCGTAATCGCGTTCTCGATGGCGTCGGCAACGCGGATATAAACCGGGCCGGTTCCGCTGGAGATGTCAGGAAGCCAATTTGTCATAATGACAATTTCCTAGATTGTCTCTGTCTTCGAGTCAAGATTATGAGTCAATTTGTATCGTTTGGCTCGATACTTGAAAATTGTCACCATCCTGAGAGAATGAAGATGAGCACAATAGATACAATCTGCACAGCTGAGGCGCAGGCTGCGCCCTTGGCAAGCGCAAAGGTCCGGACGGCGCCGCCAAAGCCGCATCCGTTGCGTAGGCTTTGGGCCGTTTATCTGCACTGGCTGGAGAAGCGTGAGAGCCGCTGGGTTCTACGAGGTTTGACGGACGATCAGCTGAACGACATCGGCCTGACCCGGCGCCAAGCGGCAGCGGAAGCAAAGAAGTCGTTTTTTTGGGATTGAACGGGCAGGCAAGCTAATCGAGCTTCAGAACGGAACATACCGAATCGGCGCGTTCCTCCACGCCGATTTTCGGCAACACGTGGACTTCGTAGCCGAGCGCTGGATAAACGGCGCTTAGCCGATCGTATTCCACGACCGCTGCCGTAAAATCATGCCTCCGCTCGCGATTCCCGGTATAGATCTCCGGCCAGGGCGGCGTCAGGAAGACATGTCTGTTATAGCGATGCAATCGGGCGAGCGAGGCTAGGACCGGCTCGCCCGTCAGATGCTCGAGGGCCGATGCGGCATCGATCAATCCCCTATCGAAGAAGACGGTGCCTGGAATTGCCGCTGCAGCCTCTCGATCGGCGAGCGATAGGGCGATCGCCCGGCGCGCAAATGCCGGTGCGTCGATCCAGGGTAAGGCCGCACCGTCGCCCTGCAATTCCTCGATGACGATGCGCCGCCCAGGCTCTTCGACGGTGTGATGGCCGCGACGCTTGAGCGCCTCCAACAATGTGGATTTGCCGCCGCCGGAGCAGCCCGAAAGAATGACGAATTTGTCCATGACAATGATCCCTGAGATTGAGGGCACGTCATGCACCGGCTGCGGATTGCCGTGGAAACGGAGATCTCAGGCCCGCAGCGTCAGCTGCACGCCTTCGAGCCTCCAGCCCAGCGATTGACGTCGCCCGTAATGCGGCCGCCGGAGGCGCCTGACATCATCGGACCGAAGGCCTGCATCTGTGCGGGATTGCCTTCCGCTTGCACGACGAGCGACGGCCGGCCGGTCGGATGTTTCCTGTCGACCACGAGGATGCGCGGGCGACCGGTGAAGGAGTTGAGCTCCGGAGACAGCTGATAACCGGCAAAGGCCGGGTCAGACGATTTGAACCAGCAGGCATTGGCATTGAGCATGATGCGTTCCATCGTCGACAGGGCGCTGCGATCCGTCGCGTTGATACTCGGCGGGCGTGGGCCGCACGAGGTGACCAGCAGTCCGAGCACCGCGAAGGTGGCGGCGGAATAAGTTCCTGTCAGGAGGCGAGTGCGCATCAATCTCTTTCCAATGAAGCGTTTAGAGCATGATGCCGTGATTGGTTTTCGGGCGAACATCATGCTCTACTTATTTGATTCTGGAGCGGATCCGGATTTCGGCCCTACGGCTGGTCTGGCGAAATTTATCGGATCGCATTCCGCGCCCTGCTGTTTGATGCAAAGACGCCGATTTTATGGTCCGGTCTCGGATTGGCCAGTTATCAGGCCGCGACGACGCCGAGTGCAGAGGCGAAGAGGCCGCGCCCGTCGCTGCCGCCATGGGCGGCCTCGATCAGGTTTTCGGGGTGCGGCATCATGCCCAGCACGTTGCCCTTGGCATTGATCACGCCGGCAATGTCGTTGACCGAGCCGTTCGGATTGGTGCCTTCGGCATAGCGGAAGACCACCTGACCGTTGTCTTCGATCGCCTTCAGCGTGTTGGCATCGGCAAAATAGTTGCCGTCGTGATGCGCCACGGGGCTGCGGATGACCTGGCCCTTGGCGTAAGCGGCCGTAAAGTCCGTCTCGGCATTGACGACTTCCAGCTTCACTTCGCGGCAGACGAACTTCAGAGAGGCATTGCGCATCAGCGCGCCCGGCAGCATGCCGGCTTCGAGCAGGATCTGGAAACCGTTGCAGACGCCCAAAACCTTGACGCCCTTGTCAGCCTTCTCCTTGATCGCCTGCATGATCGGCATGCGGGCTGCGATCGCGCCGCAGCGCAGATAATCGCCGTAGGAGAAGCCGCCGGGAATGACGATCAGATCGACATCCGGAATCTCCGTCTCCGTCTGCCAGACCGTTACGGGCGCATGGCCGGAAATCTTGGTCAGCGCCGCGATCATGTCACGGTCGCGATTAAGGCCGGGGAGTTGAACAACTGCTGATTTCATGGGTGCGGCTCATATTTCGTTTGTGCTGCTTCTGCGAGCTCACGCAGTTCAGGACGGCGCTCAATGCGTTCCAGGCGCTCTTCGTGCCGCATAAGCGTGGTGTGGATATTCAGAAGGTCCCGATGAACCGCAACGAGACCCGTTCTGAAAGCGTTCATCTCCGCTTTCATCTCCCGAATTTCGTCTTTCGTCGACGATTGTTCCGCCTGGATTTTCTTCAGCAGCTCATACATCAACTCTTGCGTCACTTCGACCATTACACAGGCTCCACAATCCTTAGTCGAGAGCGATACTATAATTCTCGATGACCGTATTGGCGAGGAGCTTTTCGCACATGGCTCGAAGATCTGCTTCCGCCTTTGCCTTGTCGGCGCCGTCCAGTTCGATGTCGAAGACCTTGCCCTGGCGGACCTGATGGACGCCGTCAAAGCCGAGTGCGCCGAGCGCGCCCTCGATTGCCTTGCCCTGCGGATCGAGAACGCCGTTCTTCAGCGTGACGGTTACACGAGCCTTGATCACGATTGTCCTTTCTGAGCTTACTTGACGAGAACCGGGCCTGTGCCGCGCACGGGTTCGTTTTCATTGATGATGCCGAGGCGGCGAGCCACTTCGGAATAGGCTTCCAGCAAGCCGCCCATGTCGCGGCTGAAGCGATCCTTGTCCATCTTCTCATGGGTTTCAATATCCCAGAGGCGGCAGCTGTCCGGGGAGATTTCGTCCGCGAGGATGATCCGCATCATGTCGCCTTCGAAGAGACGGCCGCATTCGATCTTGAAATCGACGAGCTGAATGCCGACGCCGAGGAAAAGGCCGGTCATGAAGTCGTTGACGCGGATGGCGAGCGCCATGATGTCGTCGAGTTCCGCAGGATTGGCCCAGCCGAAGGCGGTGATATGCTCTTCGGAGACCAATGGGTCCTCGAGCGCATCGGACTTATAGTAGAACTCGATGATCGAACGCGGCAGCACCACACCTTCCTCGATGCCGAGGCGCTTGGCAAGCGAGCCGGCGGCGACATTGCGCACGACGATCTGGAGCGGAATCATCTCCACTTCCTTGATCAGTTGCTCGCGCATGTTGAGGCGGCGGATGAAATGCGTGGGAATGCCGATCTTGTTCAGATGGCTGAAGATATATTCGCAGATGCGATTGTTCAGAACGCCCTTGCCATCGATGACTTCGTGCTTCTTCTTGTTGAAAGCGGTGGCGTCGTCCTTGAAGAATTGAATCAGCGTGCCCGGCTCAGGCCCTTCGTAAAGGATCTTGGCCTTGCCTTCGTAAATACGGCGGCGACGGTTCATTGGTATTGTTCTCTGTCTTTGGCGCTCTTGGGATAGCGCAAGTGGATCATATGTGGGCGTCCCATAACGGATAAGAAGCGAATTCACAATCCGCCTACGCCTCCTTCCTCGGAATTCCGGCCCTGGCGGGGTGCCAATGCTGGGAATCGGGATCCTGTGATGACTTGTTTTACAGGCTTTTGTCTGACGATGGAATGAAAGTGCCCGGTACTTCACAGGCTACTGCATAATTCTTCGAACCGGAATCGATTTAAGGAATTATGCAGTAAGTTTAAGTACTGCGGCGAGCCCTGCGCGTCATGCATGACGGGACGCGTTGCAGTGAGGTGTAAGGGCGCTCCTGTCCGTCTTCGCCCGTCGATAAAACTACGGTTTCAACTGGCTGAGGAACCTGGCGAAGACCATCGTGCCCTCGGGCCAAGGTCCGTGGCCGGATTCTGTATTGATGTGGCCGGACTCTCCGGCATCGATCAGCAGCGAGCCCCAGCTGTTGGCAATGTCGTCGGCATGTTCGTAGCTGCCGAAGGGGTCGTTGCGGCTGGCAATAGTGATCGAGGGAAACGGCAGCGGATCGCGCGGGTAAGGGCCGAAGGTCATCAGATGCTTCGGCCGGATGCCGGGATTGGCGACATCGGGCGGCGCGACGAAGAAGGCGCCGGCGATCTTGCTGCGAAAATGCGGGATCGCATGGATCACCGAGGGAACGCCGAGGGAATGCGCGACCAGTACGACCGGCTTGTCCGAGGCATTCACCTCCTCTGCGATACGGGCGACCCAATCATCGCGCACGGGCTTGGACCATTCGGCCTGTTCCACGCGCCGCGCCGTCGAGAGCTTCTGCTCCCAGCGTGTCTGCCAGTGGTCCGAGCCGGAATTGGTATAACCGGGAATGATGAGGATATCTGCGTCTGAGGTCTTCATGATCGCGCGATGTGGAAAAGGTGAACCCAACTGTCAAGGGAAAAAGGCGACAATTGCGGCAAAATTTGCTACTATCGGCTCAGCCGGTAGCGAATGACGATGTCGGCATCCATTTTGCCGCCATCCTAGCACCGCCGACCGAGCACATCGAGGTTGAGGAGGAGAGCATTATGACGGCCTTTCATGTCATGGCCGGAGCGGACCATACTTTCGCCCGCCCAGCCATCCGCAAGATAGGTATTGCCGATCTCGTCGATGCCCTGAAGCTGGGGCTGGACGATTTCAGCGAGAAGCCATCGCATTATGTCTTCCTGTGTCTGATGTATCCGATAGCCGGCATTGCGCTTGCGATCTGGAGCACGGACCAGAACCTGCTGCCGCTGTTGTTTCCATTGATGTCCGGTTTTGCCTTGCTAGGCCCGATGGCCGCGATCGGCCTCTATGAGATCAGCCGGCGGCGCGAGAAGGGACTGGATACGTCGTGGAGCCATGCATTCGATGTGCGCTTCTCGCCGGCCCTGCCGTCGATCATCGTTACGGGCCTCATGCTGTTCGGTCTGTTCATCGTCTGGCTCTTCGTGGCGCAGAACGTCTATTTCATCTTTTTCGGCGATGGCGTGCCGCCCACGCTCTCGTCCTTCGTGTCGAGTGTGCTCACGACGCGCGAAGGCATGGCGATGATGTTTTGGGGGGATCTGATCGGCTTCGTCTTCGCGCTCGTCGTGCTGGCGACCACGGTCGTCACTTTCCAGATTCTGCTGGACCGCGATGTCGGTGTCGTCGCCGCGATCGATGCCAGCATCCGGGCGACGCTGATCAATCCGATCCCGATCGCAATCTGGGGCCTCATCGTGGCAGCGCTGCTCGTGGTCGGGACCATCCCGATCTTTGCGGGGCTGGCGGTCGTCATGCCGATACTCGGTCATGCATCCTGGCATCTCTATCGCAAGCTGGTTGCCGCCCAGGATTAGACTTTCGGGCTTTCGGCGGTTCCTTGCATCGTTGGAACTGCGACGGGGTTTCCACGTTGATCCGCATCATCAGGAGATGCGGATCATGGCTCGCCTCACACATATTTTTACCCGCTTCGCGGTTGTGGTTTCGGAGTGGACCGGCAAGCCGGCCATCTTCGTCCTTGCTCTGCTTTCCGTCGTTCTCTGGGGCACCACCGGACCGATCTTCAACTATTCGGATACATGGCAACTCGTCATCAATACGAGCACGACGATCGTCACCTTCCTGATGGTTTTCCTGCTCCAGAACGCGCAGACCCGCGATACACGGGCCATTCAGGCCAAACTCAACGAGCTGATCCTGACCAGCGCCGCTGAAAATCGCTTCGTCGGAATCGAAAACCTCGATGAAGAGGATCTGAAGCATCTCGACAGGCTGGTCGAGAAGGCGGCAAAACGCCATCAAGATCGGCTGACGGATGAAGTGAACGAAGCCGCAGCTGATGATTTTCCAGTCGTCGCCAAGTCTGCCGCGAAAAAGAAGAGGCGGCGCGTCAGCCGCACCGCCTCGACGAAATCACAATCCAAAACGGGAAACTCTAGCCGAAAACCCGCTTGAAGATCGTGTCGACATGCTTGGTATGATAGCCAAGGTCGAATTTTTCGCGGATATCCTCTTCCGAAAGAGCGGCGCGCACTTCCTGGTCCGCCAGCAGCTCCTCAAGGAAATCCTTGCCTTCTTCCCAGACCTTCATCGCATTGCGCTGGACCAGACGGTAGGAATCTTCGCGAGACACGCCGGCCTGGGTCAACGCCAGCAGCACGCGCTGCGAATGAACAAGTCCGCGGAACTTGTTCAAATTCTTCATCATATTGTCCGGATAGACGAGAAGCTTGTCGACAACGCTGGTGATGCGAGCGAGCGCAAAATCGAGCGTGACGGTCGCATCCGGGCCGATCATGCGCTCGACGGAGGAGTGCGAGATATCGCGCTCATGCCACAGAGCGACATTCTCCATGGCCGGAATGGAGTAAGAGCGGACCATGCGGGCGAGACCCGTCAGGTTCTCCGTCAGCACCGGATTGCGCTTGTGCGGCATGGCCGAGGAGCCCTTCTGGCCGGGCGAAAAATATTCTTCCGCCTCCAGAACCTCGGTGCGCTGCAGGTGGCGGATTTCGGTGGCGAGACGCTCGATCGAGGAAGCGACGACCCCGAGGGTGGCGAAGAACATCGCATGACGGTCGCGCGGGATGACCTGGGTCGAGACCGGCTCTGGCTTCAGGCCGAGAGCGGCGGCGACATGTTCTTCAACGCGCGGATCGATATTGGCGAAGGTGCCGACGGCGCCGGAAATGGCGCAGGTGGCGACTTCTTCGCGGGCGGCGATCAGGCGCTGCTTGCAGCGTTCGAATTCGGCATAGGCGAGCGCCAGCTTGACGCCGAAGGTTGTCGGCTCCGCGTGGATACCATGCGAACGGCCGATCGTGACCGTGTCCTTATGCTCGAAAGCGCGGCGCTTCAGGGCTTCCAGCAGCTTGTCGATATCGGCGAGCAACAGGTCGCTGGCGCGCACGAGCTGCACGTTGAAGCAGGTATCGAGCACGTCCGAGGAGGTCATGCCCTGATGGACGAAACGGGCGTCAGGACCGACGATTTCGGCCAGATGCGTCAGGAATGCAATGACATCGTGCTTGGTGACAGCTTCGATCTCGTCGATGCGCGCGACGTCGAAAGTGGCCTTGCCGCCCTTTTCCCAGATGGTGTCCGCGGCCGACTTCGGGATGACGCCGAGAGCGGCCAGCGCATCACAGGCATAGGCCTCGATCTCGAACCAGATACGAAACTTGGTTTCGGGCGACCAGATGGCGACCATTTCCGGTCGGGAGTAGCGCGGGATCATGGGCTCAAAGCTTTCTTGGCTGACGGAAAGGGAAAACTCGGCGCCCCCATAACAAAGACGGGCGGCGATCACAATGTTTCAAGGGCACAATGTTTGTCGGACCAATCTTTCGTGCGCCTTAACGGACCTGTCGCGCAAGATAGGCGGAAACGGCGATCAGGCATAGCAGTCCCAACGGCAGAAATAGGGTAAGGCCAAGGACGGCGAACTGATAGACGGCGCTGGCGCCGGTAAACAGGAACTGGAACGTCCAGATGAGCGAGCCGAACGGCGCATGCCAGCGCGAATAGAACCAGCGATAGTCCATCGCGAACAGGAATGCCGTCATGGCTGCGGTGCCAATGGCCAGCACCAGAAAGAAGGCGGCGAAACGCGCACTTGTCGGTCTGTAGCGCGTGAAGCGCCGGGCAAGCGGCACGAGGATGGGCCATGAGAGGGCGCCGCCAAAGAAATAGACGAGTGTAAGGGCGGTTACGTGGCTGGTCAGAAGGCCGTTGCGCAAATAGAGGGCCGTCAGCGCCGACGCGGACATGGCCATGCCCCAGCCGATCGCACCGCGGAAGACTTCGAGGCAATACGATGCGACGGACCGCGTCCTGGCCGTCGCGCTGAAGATGTGGGTCGGATTAGTTCGATCCAATGCGGCCTCGTTCGGCGGCAGCCCTGAGATCGCCCACCGTCTGCCGGTAGGCCTCGACCGATTCGCCCTTGAAGATGGCAGAACCAGCAACGAGGACATTGGCGCCCGAAGCCGTAATGAGCGGAGCTGTATCGACCGAAACGCCGCCATCGACCTCGAGCTCGATCGGCCTGTCACCGATCATGGACTTGGCGCTGCGGATCTTGTCGGCCATGGCAGGGATGAACTTCTGTCCGCCGAATCCCGGATTGACCGACATGATTAGGATCAGGTCGATATCGTCGAGCACGTTTTCGAGCACGGAAAGCGGCGTTGCCGGATTGAGGGTAACGCCGACCTTTTTGCCAAGATGGCGGATCGTCTGCAGCGAACGATGCAGATGCACGCCGGCTTCTGCATGGACCGTGATGCGGTCGCAGCCGGCCTTGGCGAAGGCTTCCAGATAGGGGTCAGCCGGCGAGATCATCAGGTGGCAGTCGAAAGTGGCGGATGTATAGGGGCGCAGCGCTTTGATGACATCGGCGCCAAAGGAGATGTTGGGTACGAAATGGCCGTCCATGACATCCAGATGGATCCAATCGGCTCCGGCTTCGGTCACATCCTTGACTTCCTGGCCGAGCTTGGCGAAGTCGGCTGCGAGAATGGAAGGGGCAATACGGATCGGCAGGGTCATGGGTAGCTGAGCTCCATCTGATTATTTCGCGCCTGGATTACCACCGCTGCAATAGGCAAACAACCGCCCGAGCGGCATGCCTCAGTTCGATGGCGTCGTCACCGGCACGAAGGCATTGCCGCGCCATTCCAGCAGGCGAAAGGGATTTTCAGTCAATTCGTGGTTCTGCCCGAAGGAGATCGGACCGATTGCCGTCTGGAATTCCGTGCCGGCGAGCTTATCGGCAATCGGCTTGTTTTCGGCTTTCGCACCTGCAGCCGCCTGACTGGCGATCTGAGCGGCGGCAGCGGCCGGCAGGATATATCCATCCGGTTCGATGCCGCCGGCGCGCATGGCCAGCGTGGTCTGCTGTGCTGCCGGCAGGCTGGCATAATCAGGCAGTGCGATTGCCTGCACGCCTTCCAGCAAAGGCACCGGCTGGTCGGCGGCGCGCATGGCATCGCCGCCCATCAGGACCAGCGGGATGTTCTCGCTCTTTGCGTCGCGGGCGATCACGGCGACATCGCTGCGATCGCCGCCGACGAAAACGCGCATCGCGCCGGCCTTCTTGAGGCGGCGCACAAGCGCGATCTGCTGATCCTGGCCGGGGCGATAGGTATCGGTGAAGACCGGCTTCAGCCCCTTTTCCTCCAGCGCGCTCCGGATAGCGCCGACCAGTTCGCGGCCGTGGATCGTGCCGTCGTCGATCAGCGCCATCGGTTCCGCCGCCCAGTTTTTCAGGATGGTGTCGATGGCCATGGCCGCCTCGGCACTGTCCAGCGGGGCCAGCTGAAAGAGCGGCCAGCCGTTCTTCAGAGCATCCTCCATCAGGATGCGGGAGCGCACGGAAACCGTAACGACGGGAATGCCGGCATCCTTGAGGCGCGGCAGTGCGCCCTCCAGGGTCTCGGTGCAGAGAAAGCCGATCGCGATCTGTGCCTTGGCCGCAACCAATGCTTCCGCGGCGGCCCGACCGCCATCTTCAGTGCAGGGCTCGTTCACGACCGTTGCCGCGTCCTTTTGGGCTTGGATTTCGAAATTGGCTCCGGCGACGATCTCTGCGCCCAGCGTTGCAAAATTGCCGTCCTGGGGTGCCACGATCCCGATCTGGATTCCCGCGGCGTAGCTGCTGCCGGCCGCCGAAAGCAGCACAAACAGGAGCGGAAGGCGACGCAGAACGTTCATCGATCGATTATCCCGAGCAATTTTTCTGCTCTATTTATCCGTCTGAAGGGGATCGTCAAAGAAAAAGCAGCAAAATCCGTTCGTTTTCAATAATGCTATTGTAGAAAAGCTAACGCCTGCCCGCCATATTGAGCGAAAGACAAGGTATCACAGAAAAATGGAGATGGTGGTGCTAGACAGGAAGCGTATGGATCCGGCGCTTTATCGCGATGCCATGAGCCGCTATGCGGGACATGTGCAGCTCGTGACGACGGCGCTCGGGGCGGAGCGGCGCGGCGTGACGATTACCGCCGCCTGCTCGGTGTCGGACGATCCTGCGACGGTTCTGATCTGCCTCAACAACAGCAACGAGAAGAACGAGATCTTCTTCAAAAGCGGCATATTCGCCCTGAACACGCTTAGCGCAGATCATCAATCTCTGGCTGATGCCTTTTCCGGGAAGACCCAGTTGACCGTCGATGAACGCTTCGCTGCCGGCAAATTCGAGACGCTGGCGACGGGCGCTCCGGTGCTTGCCGATGCGCTTGCCGCTTTCGATTGCCGCGTGATCGAGATCAAGCAGGCCACCACCCACAACATCATCTTCGGCGAGGTGATGGCCATTCGCTACAGCGAGCCAAAGCCGGCTTTGCTCTATATGAACCGGGGCTATCACACGCTATAACCCCTTCAAGGGAGTTGTCATGGCGGATCAGACATCACTTTCGCTGCCGAGTTCGATCGATGAGACGATAGCGCTGCTCGGCGCCCATGACTATCTGGCCGGACGCGCGCTCGGCACGGTCCTGTTTCTTGCGTTAAAGATGAGACGGCCGCTTTTTCTGGAGGGGGAGGCTGGTGTCGGCAAAACGGAAATCGCCAAGGTCTTGTCGAAGGCGCTCGACCGGCCGTTGATTCGCCTGCAATGCTATGAAGGGCTGGATGTTTCTTCGGCCGTCTACGAGTGGAACTATCCCGCGCAAATGCTGGAAATCCGACTGGCTGAAGCATCCGGTCTCACCGATCGAGATCGTATCGAGGCCGATATCTTCTCTGAGCGCTATCTCATCCGCCGGCCGGTGCTGCAGGCGCTGTCGGGGGGCGGAGGACGTGCACCCGTCTTCCTGATCGACGAGCTGGACCGGACCGACGAGGCTTTCGAGGCATTCCTTCTGGAAGTGCTTTCCGATTTTCAGGTAACGGTGCCGGAGCTCGGCACGATCCGCGCGGCGGAGCCGCCCATTGTCATCATCACCACCAACCGGACGCGCGAGGTGCATGACGCACTGAAGCGGCGCTGTCTCTATCATTGGGTCGATTATCCTGGGGCCGAACAGGAGCTTGAGATCATCCGCCGCAAGGTGCCTGGCTGCAACGGGGCACTCTCGCGCCAGATCGTCGCCTATGTACAGAAGCTGCGCACGCTCGACCTCTTCAAGAATCCGGGCGTCGCCGAGACAATCGACTGGGCGACCGCCCTGACCGAGCTCGACCGGGTGGCGCTCGATCCGGAGACTGTTTCGGATACGCTGGGCACGCTGCTGAAATATCAGGACGATATCGCCCGCATCCAGGGGGCCGAAGGCAAGCGCGTGCTCGACGAGGTGAAATCCGAATTGCTCGCGGCGGGATAAGCCATGGAACCGGGCGCGCGGAACGGCATCACTGCCGCACAGTCACCGCCCGGTGATGGACGCCTTGCCGATAATATCGTGCTGTTCGGTAGGGCACTGCGCAAGGCTGGCCTCAAGATCGGGCCTGGAGCGATTGCGGATGCCATCGAGGCGGTCGAGACCATCGGCATCGGCTCCCGCGAGGAATTTCATGCTGCCCTGTGTTCGATCTTCGTCAAGCGGCACGAGGATCTCACGGTATTCGACGAGGCATTCCGTCTGTTTTGGCGCTCCCGCGATCTCGTTGCCAAGATGATCGCCATGATGTCGCCGATCGCTCCCGATCATCGGGAAAAGGAAAAGCCGAAGCCGGGCGAGAGCCGGGCAAACGATGCGCTGCTGAGCGACCGCAACGAGCGCCGCCCGCAGCGCGAACCGCCCGATATCGAGATCGATGCACGATTTACCAGCTCCGGCAGCGAGGTGCTGCGCCACCTGGATTTCGCGCAGATGTCGGCGGCGGAAATTGCCTGCGCCAGGAGAGAGCTCGAGAAGCTGCGACTGCCGCTGGACCGCGTGCGCACACGCCGTTTCGCGCCGTCGCGCACGTCGGCAAGGATCGATCCCCGCGCGACGATGCGCTCCGCCTTGCGCACGGGAGGAGCGCTGATCCTGCCACGCTTTCGACGGCCGAAGGAAATGCAGCCGCCGCTTGTCGTGCTCGCCGATATTTCCGGCTCGATGAGCCAGTATACGCGTATCTTCCTGCATTTCCTGCATGTTTTGACCGAGCGGCGGCGCCGCGTTCATACGTTTCTGTTCGGAACGCGCCTGACCAATGTGACCAGGGCGATGCGCCACAAGGACCCGGATCAGGCGCTGGACGAATGCGCAGCGGCGGTGCGCGACTGGTCGGGCGGGACGCGGATCGGCGAGACGCTGAAGGAGTTCAACAGACTATGGGCGCGCCGGGTGCTCGGGCAGGGCGCGATCGTGCTTTTGATCACCGATGGGCTGGAGCGCGAAGGCGTGGAATTGCTTGGAGCGGAGATGGATCGCCTGCACCGCTCCTGCCGGCGGCTCATCTGGCTCAATCCGCTCTTGCGCTTCGGGGGTTTCGAGGCGCGTGCCCGCGGTGTAAAAGCAATGCTGCCGCATGTTGACGAATTCCGTCCCGTTCACAATCTATTATCTCTGGCCGATCTCGTATCGGCTCTCACCGCCAGCCGCGCGGATATCCATGATCCTAGGCGGTTTCTCGGCAAATAATGAGGCTCTGATGTCAGATATACCCGAAAATCTGGATCCGCTCGTGATTGCGGAGGAATGGGTGTCGGCGGGCCGAAGCGTGGCAATGGCGACCGTTGTCGATACCTGGGGTTCGGCGCCACGACCATCCGGCAGTCATCTCGTGATCGACGGCGAGGGAAATTTCCATGGGTCCGTTTCCGGCGGCTGCGTGGAGGGTGCCGTCATCACCGAGGCGCTCGACGTCATCGAAACGGGCAAATCGCGCATGCTGGAATTCGGCGTTGCCGACGAGACGGCGTGGCGGGTCGGTCTTTCCTGCGGCGGCCGTATCCGCGTCTATGTGGAAAGGCTAGCCTGATGGACCGTCAGATACTGGCGCGGTTGAATGACATGCGGCGCAGGCGGCAGGCGGCGATCCTCGTGACCGATCTTTCCGGAGGGCCGGATCGGCTCATCGTCGAAGGCGATGCGCTGGAAGGCGCTTTGGCCGATGCCGCGGCATCGGCGTTTCGCTCGGGCAAGTCCGCAGCGCTTGAGACCGACGGACAGAGTCTGTTCTTCAATGTTCATTTGCCGCCGCCGCGTATCGTCATCATCGGCGCCGTGCATATCAGCCAGATTCTGGCGCGGATGGCCGCGCTTGCGGGATTCGACGTAACGATCATCGACCCGCGCACTGCCTTTGCGACCCCAGAACGCTTCGAAGGCATTGACCTGATTGCCGATTGGCCCTTGGATGCACTGAGGGAGCGGCCGCTCGACAGCTACATGGCGCTGGTTGCCGTGACACACGATCCGAAGATCGACGACGAACCGATTCTGCAGGCGTTGAGGACAGGCTGTTTCTACGTCGGCGCGCTCGGCAGCCGCAAGACGCATGCCGGTCGCCTGGAGCGGTTGAGGCGGGAAGGTTTGGATGACACGGAACTTGCTCGCATCCATGCTCCGATCGGGCTTCCCATCGGCGCCGCAAGCCCGGCAGAAATTGCAGTCGCCATCCTGGCTGAAATCATCGGCTCGCTTCGCGGGCGGGATGTGTCAGCGCCAAAAGGCAGCCATCCATGATCTTCGGCGAATTCTTGACGGCGGAGGCGGAAGGCGCGGTTCTCGCGCATTCCGTTCGGCTGGCCGATGGCAATTTTTCCAAGGGGCATAAGCTGGAACGCGGCGATATAGCCCGTTTGACGGCTGCCGGGATCGCGCGTGTCATCGCCGCGCGCATCGAGCCCGGCGATCTTATGGAGGACGAGGCCGCCGAGCAGCTGGCGTGTGCGATCGCGCCCGACCACCTGACTTTCTCCGAAGCGGCGACGGGACGGGTAAATGTTTACAGCGCCGTTGACGGCCTGTTCGTTGCAGACCGTGCGGCGGTCGATCGGATCAACAATCTCGATCCGGCGATCACCCTTGCCTGTCTCGCCGACCACGTGCCGGTGCGATCGGGCGACATGGTGGCGACCTTCAAGATTATCCCGCTTGCGGTTTCCGGGGCGAAAGTGGCGGCAGGCGTCGAAATTCTGCGGCGCATGCCGGTTTTCGAGGTCAGGCCGTTTTTGCCTCATGCCGTTTCGCTCGTCGCAACGGAATTGCCGTCGCTGAAGGCCTCGGTCATGGACAAGACGGCACGCATCCTTTCGCAGCGGCTGCGTCCTTCGGGCAGCGTGCTGCAGCGGGAGGAGCGTGTTGCCCATAAGGCGGCCGATGTTGCCGATGCGATCCGTCGTGCGCTGGCGGCACCTGACCGGATGCCGAAGCTGGTGATTGTCTTTGGCGCTTCGGCGGTCATCGATGCCGGCGACGTCATACCGGAAGCGATCCGGCTTGCCGGCGGCGAGATCATTCAGGTCGGTATGCCCGTCGATCCCGGTAATCTCTTGGTGCTCGGTAGAGTCGGCGATGTTCATGTCGTCGGGGCGCCAGGATGCGCGCGCAGCCCGAAGGAGAATGGGTTCGACTGGGTGCTGGACCGCATATTAGCCGGCGAACGACCGACTCCGCAAGACATCACACGCATGGGCGTTGGAGGGTTGCTCATGGAAATACAGTCACGTCCGCGGCCGCGCGACATTGCCGCCAAGCCGGCGTCCGAGATATCGGTTGCCATCGTCTTGCTGGCCGCCGGGAAGGCAAGCCGCATGGGCGAGGGCGGTTCGCACAAGCTTCTGGCCGAATTCGACAGCGTACCGCTGGTGCGCCGTTCGGCTTTGACGGCTATTGCCAGCGGCGCGTCCGACATCGTCGCGGTCACCGGGCATCGTCGGGACGATATCGAAGCGGCGTTGCATGGGCTTGCTGTCGAGCCTGTCTTCAATCCGGACTATGCCTCGGGCATGGCCAGTTCGCTGGTTGCAGGCGTCGGCACGCGAGCGGCTCAAAAGGCCGACGGCATTCTTATCATGCTGGCCGACATGCCCGGTGTCACCAGCAACGACCTGAAAACCCTGATGACCGCCTTCCGTGAGGCGAACGGCCATGCGATCGTGCGGGCGGTGTCCGGCGGCAAGCGCGGCAATCCCGTCATCTTGCCGAGATCGGTCCTGAATGCGGTGATGCGGCTGGAGGGCGATGTGGGCGCCCGGCACATCATCGAAACATCGGCCCTTCCGGTTGTTGACATCGAGATCGGCGAGGCCGCACATCTCGATGTCGATACGCCCGAGGCCGTCGTCGCGGCAGGCGGGGTTTTGAAGGGGTAGGGAATGGACGATATCGATATCGAGGAGATGTTTCAGTCGCTTGGGCCGATCACCGTCAAGCGGATGTTCGGCGGCAAGGGAATCTATCATATGGGGCGCATCCTCGCGGTCGAAGTGGATGACGAGATACTCCTCAAGGCCGACGATGCCAGCGCTTCCGAATTTGCGGCTGCCGGCGCGCGGCGCTGGGCCTACGAGGGCAAGAAGGGCAAGGCCGTCAACATGCCCTATTGGTCGATACCCGACGACGCGTTCGACGATCCGGAGGTGATGGCGCGATGGGTCAGGCTTGCCTATGAGGCGGCATTGCGCGCGGATAAGTAAAGAGCGTCGCGCAAGCCTTTGAAATTCAGCAGCGGTTGTCCCCAGCCGACCTCTTGGCGGTTTACTGCACTTTTATTTCGGACGCGGGCGAGCGGTGGGTCTTATGCCCAGCGCTCGCAGAAAGCCTCTATGTCGCTCGACTGAAAATCCGTAAGCCGCTCCATGATAGTCTCGAACGGCCAATCCCACCAGGCGATCGACGCAAGTCTCTCCGCAACGGTTCGCGTAAACCGCTCGCGAATGAATTTCGCAGGGACGCCGCCGACGATGGTATAGGGTTGGACATCCTTCGTGAGGACCGTGCCTGCTGCGAGCACGGCGCCATCTCCAACCTTTACGCCCGGCAAGACGATGACGCCGTGGCCGATCCACACGTCGTTGCCGATGATGGCGCGGTCTGCCTTCCGCTGATCGAAAAAGGAGGTGTCGCGCACAGCATCTGCCGAGTAATATTCCGGGCAGTAGGTGAAGCGGTGCATGGATGGGCGATCCATCGGATGGTTGGGCGCGCCGATCCTGACCTCTGCCGCGATAGCGCAGAACTTTCCGATCGTTGCATCACCGACGATGCAGCGAGGCCCTAAATAGGAGTAATCTCCGAGTTCGACGGTATGCAAGGACGTGTCGGCGAGGATTTCGCAGCATTTGCCTACGGTCGAATCTCTTATGTTCGCCGTCGAGTGAATAACGGTCTCGGCGATTTTGGGGCGATTTGGCTGTGCGGCGGAATGCATCGATGGTCTCCGGATTTCGGCCTGCGTAACCGGAGACGATGAAGGGGATGTGACGCTGGGCTTCAGGCTCTAGCGGAAATCTTCTTCGCTCAGACGGGCGATGGTTGCCCTCGCGAATTCGGAAAGCTGAGCCGGCAACTCGCTGCGGCCGAACCAGCCGAAATCGGAGAGCTTGTCGGGCTCCGTGAGCCGCGGTTCGCCGGAAAAGTCCCGGCAGATAAAGATCAGTGAAATCCAGTGCTGGCGATCGGCCTCTATGATGACTTCCTCGGTGCAGAGATAGTCGATCTTGCCGATGGAAAGACCGCTTTCCTCTTCAGCCTCGCGGATGGCAGCCCTGGCGGCCGGCTCCATATGATCGACCTTGCCGCCAACGATGCTCCAGAGGCCGGCTTCGGGCGCCTTAAGGCGCCGATACAGCAAAAGCTTGCCGTCCCGCACTATTGCGAGACCGGTTCCTAGCCCTGGGAAATCGATGCCTGGCTTGCCCAATATGCAGATCCCGAGATTGCGTGTCTGGACGGGATCTATCAGCCCTTGGCGTTTGCCACGATGAGCATGAAGGCGGGGATATCGTCGCCGAAGCCGACCGGCGTCGGGCCGTCATCCTGATCGCGGTAGCGGTTGCGGCGCTCGCGATGGTCGTCGTTGGCAGCGGGGAAGGGACGGTGGTTGTTGCGAGAACCGTTATGGGATTTGTTATTGTTGTTCTCAGACTTGCGCTCGTTCTTCACGCCTTCGGCCTTTGCTGGTGCTGCTTCAATCGCCACGACGCCATTATCCTCGACGTCGATATCAGATTTATGACTCGAGGCGTTGCGGCCTCCGCGGCTGCGATCCCGGTCGCGGCCCTTGCTCTTCTGGTCGCGGCGGCGGGACGAGCGATTGTCATCGCCACTCTCGTCGGCCGGCGGCAGCGACGACAGATCGCCGTTCAGCCACTGGACATCTTCGCCGATCAGTTTCTCGATCGCGTCGACATGCTTGGTATCGCGCTTGGTGACGATGGTGAAGGCGGCGCCCGAACGGCCAGCACGGCCGGTCCGGCCGATGCGGTGAACATAATCTTCCGAATGAATCGGAACATCGAAATTGAAGACGTGACCAACATCCGGAAGATCGAGACCCCGGGCTGCGACGTCGGAGGCGACGAGAAGCTGGATCTGTCCGTCACGGAAGTTCTGCAACATCGTCGTGCGCGAGCGCTGGTCCATGTCGCCGTGCAGTGCGCCGACGGAGAAGCCGTGGCGTTCGAGCGAACGGAAGAGATCGGCCACATCCTTCTTGCGATTGCAGAAGATGATCGCGTTCTTGAGGTCCGTCTGGGCGCGGATGAGATCGCGCAGCGTCGCACGCTTCTCGTAGTCCTTGCCATGCGAGGCAACGAAGCGCTGCGTCACCGTCTTGGCCGTCGATGCCGGCTTGGCAACTTCGACGCGTTCCGGGTTCTGCAGGAAGCGGTCGGCCAGCTTCTGGATTTCCGGCGGCATCGTCGCTGAGAAGAACAGCGTCTGGCGCGTAAAGGGAATGAGTTTTGCGATGCGCTCGATATCCGGGATGAATCCCATGTCGAGCATGCGGTCGGCTTCGTCGATGACGAAGATTTCGACGGCGCTCATCAGCAGCTTGCCGCGCTCGAAATGATCCAGCAGGCGGCCGGGCGTGCAGATCAGCACATCGGCGCCGCGCTCCAGCTTGCGGTCCTGGTCCTCGAAGGAGACGCCGCCGATCAGCAGAGCAATGTTCAGGCGATGGTTCTTGCCATACTTCTCGAAGTTTTCGGCGACCTGCGCGGCGAGTTCGCGCGTCGGCTCCAGGATCAGCGTGCGCGGCATGCGGGCGCGTGCGCGGCCCTTTTCGAGCAGGGTCAGCATCGGCAACACGAAGGAAGCCGTCTTGCCAGTTCCGGTCTGGGCAATGCCGCAGATGTCGCGGCGCTGAAGCGCAAAGGGGATCGCACCGGCCTGGATCGGAGTCGGTGTGGTGTAGCCCGCGTCAGTTACCGCGGAAAGGACTTTTTGGCTCAAGCCAAGGTCAGCAAATGTTGTCAAAGGGAAATCTAATTCCGTCTTGGTTCAGTCGAACACCATGAATCGACACGCAGGAACGCATCGCAACGCAGCGCGACATAGAACCAAATACCCGTGAAGTCAAGGAAAGCAGGCGCTTCAACCGGCCTGAAGTTCATTCATGACGCAATTTTTGGATTAGTGCCATCTTTGTTGCGCGTTTGTCACAATTTCGGCAGCTAAATTGCGCCCAATCCGCTGATGTAACTTGCGAGTTTCGTGCCGGCAGCGATGAAATACATCGGGTCTATGGGATGCCCGTTCTCGCGCACTTCATAGTGCAGATGTGTTCCTGTCGAGCGTCCCGTACTGCCCGCAAGACCGATCGTATCGCCGGCGCCGACCTTGTCTCCGACTTTGACGAGGATCTGCTCCATATGCCCATAGCGCGTGGAGATGCCGCCGCCATGGTCGATCTCCACCATGTTACCATATCCACCCGTCCAGCCGGACGCTATTACCTTGCCCGGAGCGGTGGCCTTGATTTTCTCGCCTGGGCTGAAGTGGAAGTCCGTACCGGTGTGGAGCGCCAGCGTGCCGAAGAAAGGGTCCTTGCGGTTGCCGAAAGGGCTGGTGACGAGCTTGCCCGGTGCCGGATTACGGAACGGCAGGCTCTCGGCTGCGCCCCGCACTGTTTCCAGATGCGTCAAGGCGGTATCGAGATCCGCCATGGACTGCTCGAACTGATCAACATTTTGAGGCGGGACATAGGGTCCGCCCACGCCATCCGTATCCTTGCCGGCCGCGGCTGCGATCTCGTTCGGAACCTTGACGCCGACATTCTGCATGATCGACTGAATGGAATTGGCAGTCTCAGACGCGTCTGCCGTGAGGCCGCGGATTCGAGACAGCTGATCCTGTTCGATATGTTTCAGCGACAGCGTCACCTTGGAGAAGACGCGGTCGGCCCGATCTGCAACGGTTTCCGGAGCGGGGACATAGGCGAGCGTGGAGTTGTCGGGTGTGGCATCGGCCGGCTTGCCGCTCAGGAGAAGTTTTTCGATCGCCTTGGGCGAAGTAAGCTGGGCATGTTCGTTCTTGGAAGCGGCATTCGCATCCGGATGCGCGCTCTTATCCGTG
Source organism: Hyphomicrobiales bacterium (assembly GCA_900468625.1). Lineage (GTDB taxonomy): Bacteria > Pseudomonadota > Alphaproteobacteria > Rhizobiales > Rhizobiaceae > Rhizobium. Next base: position 32,895 of record UBUL01000037.1, on the reverse strand, counting down.
AGGCCAGAATTCCCGGCTCTGTCGAGCAGAGTGCCGAGCTTGCCATTGCGTGAAGAGAGTTGCTGCTGTTGTTCGATCAGCTTATCGACCTTTTCTTCCACGACCTGCTGATCGAGAAGTTGGCGGGAGGTGACACGGTCGACCTGGGCGCGCAAAGCGGCAATTCGATCCTCGTAGTCATATTGCATGCGCGCCTGGCGAGCCATCGTCGCGCCGATCAGATCGTCACGCAATACGAGGTAGGATGTCGCAAGAAGATAGCCGATCGAGAATATCCCGATCAGGCAGACCGCGATGGCGGCCATCCACGGTCGCACGGTCATATGGCGTACGGTATCTCCGCTGGCCAGGATAATGGTGTGCTGCCGCTGCTGTTTGCCGAAAACCCGGTTGTGAGGCCTTGCTGTCACCGAGAATCTCCCAATTGGTGCCTTTTGGCACCCAATGGAAGTACACGTCATTATGGTTAACGAATGCTTTCCATCTTGGTATCGGATACTAGAAAAAGGCCGTTTTACCCTAGTATATCAAGCATTGCTTGTGGATGTCAGCGAACGGTAGAAGGACGGCGTCAGTCCCGCTTCCGCGCGCGCTATATCGTTGAACGGCGCCTTGAGGGAGCCGCGGAAGTTTGCGCGCACTAGCTCCTGGAAAGTGCGGGCCGGGTCACGCTTCTCCCGCGCACATAGGAAGCGGAACCATTTGGCGCCGACCGCGACATGGCCCTTCTCCTCATTATAGATCACATCAAGTACGGCCGCGCTCTGCAGGTCGCCGGTTTCGCGCATCTTCGCCTGCAGTGCGGGCGTTACGTCCAGTCCCCTCGCTTCGAGGATCAGCGGCACGACGGCGAGGCGGGCGGTCAGGTCGGTGCGGGTCGCATGGGCGGCCTGCCACAGGCCGTCGTGAGCCGGCAGATCGCCATAATCGGCACCCAGTTCCCGCAGGCGCGCCCGAACCATGCGGAAATGCTTGGCTTCTTCGAAGGCAACCTGCATCCATCCGTCGAAGAACGAGTTGGGAACCGGCCCCGTCGCAAAGCGTGCGACGATATCCAGCGCCAGATCAACGGCATTCAGCTCGATATGGGCGATGGCATGGAGCAGCGCGATACGGCCTTTAAGGGTATGCAGGGAGCGTTTCTCCATGTGCTTCGGCGGAACCAGTTCCGGTTTGTCCGGCCGGCCGGGGCGGTCGGCCAGCGGGGGATCTAGCGGTGAACGCAGCGACAGGGTGCGGGCAAACCAGCGCGCTGCCGATTCCTGAGCAAGGGTGGTCTTCACATCGAGATCGGCCGAACGGATGGCGGCGATGGCGCCGCCGCGCAGCGACGTAATCGGTAAGGAATCGCCGGTCATGCCGTCAAAGCTCCCTGGCGGCGGCCAAAACAGCCTCGGCGTGTCCCGCGACCTTTACCTTGTCCCAAATTCTCGCGATCCGGCCGTCGGCTCCGATCAGGAAGGTCGAGCGGACGACGCCCATATAGGTGCGGCCATACATGCTCTTTTCCCGCCAGACGCCGTAGGCAACAGCCATGGTCTTCTCCTCATCCGACGCAAGCGGAACGGAAAGCGCGTGCTTCCTGACGAACTTGTCATGGCTTTTCACAGAGTCGGGCGATACGCCGAGAAGAGCGATCCCCGCCTTGGCGAAATCGCTTGCGAGTGCGGTGAAGGAAATCGATTCCGTTGTGCAGGCCGTGGTGTCGTCCTTGGGGTAAAAATAGATAACCACCGGCTTCCCGGAAAAATCGGCAAGACGCACATGGCTGCCACCATCGCGCGGAAGATCGAAATCCGGTGCCTTGTCGCCAATGTCTAGTTGAACTGGAAAAACTTCCGCCACGGGAAAACCTTTCTTTTGCCGGTTTTTTAGATGACACTCACGGGAAGGCATATATACTGCCCGCGTATGCCGTCCAATGGGATGCAGCGTCACCAAAAATTGCGAAGAGCGAAAGGCACGCACAGGAGTGATCCGAGGCGAAAAGGTAATATTCCGCAAAAAGGATCTCGTGTCGCTCGACCATCTGCCGTCCGCTCAGGTCGAAGATCCCCTGATCGTGCGTGTGCCTGATCGCGCTCGCCGCAGCCGTTCGCATGTCTGGCACGTCTGCCGCATGACACTGGTTTTCCTTGCATTTCTCGCACTCATTCTCGGGGCGGTGATTGCGACCATCGAAGGCGGCATCTTCGACGAGCCCTTGTCCCAGAAGGCGCAGGTTGCGCTCGATCGGGCCATTGGCCCGCGCTACAAGGCCGAGGTCGGCGCGACGGTGATCCGCTTCACGTCCGGTCTGCGACTGGCCCTGGAAGCGCGTGATGTCAATGTTATCGATCAGGACAGCGGCAAGCATCTGTCGACAATGTCGGCCGTCAACATGGAGCTGGATCCATTGGCCCTGATCGAGGGCCGGGTGGAAATCGCCAGCGTGGCGGCGGAAGGTATCGCGCTCGACACTTCACTCCTGCCTCAAGGGGATCCGGTCGATCTGACCGCCTTGCGCGTCGACGCATTGCCCAAGGCCCTGAGTGCTGCCTTCGACAATCTCGATTTCCTCGAGCGTTTCGTGCAGCGCGGCGGCACGAATTCCGTGCATATTTCCGGTTTCTCCGTGAAGATCGCGCGTCAGGAGGGCGATCCGATTTCTCTCGTGGTCGATAATCTGACCTTCGAGCGGACCGAGCCGAATATGTTGCACCTTTACGGCAAGGTCGCCGTCAACGGGTCCGTCGCAACCTTGGATGTGAAAGCGGATCAGCAGGAGGCGGGCCATAGTTCGTCGCTGATCGCTAAAATATCCAATCTCGACCTCAAGCCTTTGACGATGGCCTTCGATCCGAACGGTACGCCCCGTCAGGGTTTCATGACCTTCGCCGACATTACGCTTTCGGCCGTCAAGGGGGAGGCGGGCGTCGATCCGAAATTGAATGCGGCCATCGATGTCCGGCCTGGCGTCCTCTACATGGATCGCGATATGCAGGAGTTGACGCAGGCGAGCATCAACCTGGCTTATAATTTCGACCATCAGACCCTTGAGATCGCACCGTCGAAGGCGCAGTTCGTGGGGACTGTCGCGCCGTTTTCCGGCGCGCTCATCGATCTCGATCGCATCGATGCCAATGCGGGCAAGGGCTTCGGCATCGATTTTGTGATCAAGGACGGTGTCGCAGCCTCGGCGCTGTCGGGCGAAACGCCCATCAGGTTCGACGGCCGCGCCGTCGGCCGCTTCTTGTCGGCGACCAAGGAATTCCAGTTCGACAATCTCGGCATATCGACCCCACAGGGTGCGCTCTTCGGCTCGCTGCACATGAAGCTTGGCGACAGTTCGCCGGAAATCAGCTTCGGCGGCCGTGCAGACAAGCTCGACACGACGGTCGTGAAGCAGCTGTGGCCCTTCTGGATGGCCTCTAAGCCACGGACCTGGGTCGAGGGCAATCTCTTCGGCGGCTCGGTAACCAATGCCGTGATATCCGTCTTCATTCCCGCCGGGAGGCTGAGGGAAGCTTCGCAGACTGGCAAGCTGCAGCTCGGCAAGAATGAGCTGCACATTGCCTTCGATATCGATGGTGCCCGCCTCAACGTCCCTGGCGAGATTCCGCCCCTGCGCGACGCGAAAGCTCATTTCGACTTGACCGGCCCGACGATGGTCGTCGCCATCAAGACGGCGACGTCCTATTTCTCCACCGGACGAACGATCACGCTGAATGATAGCAGCTTCTCGATTCCGGCAACCTATGACAAGCCGCTGATGGCGGATCTCGAGCTGACGATTTCCGGTTCCGGCGACGCGATCGGCGAACTCTTGACGTACAAGCCGCTGGAAGTGCTGCAACGGACCGAATTCAAGCCGGAGAATTTCAACGGCAAGATCGTCGCGAAGGTCGATGCCAGGATCGGGCTGATCAGGGACCAGCAGCCGCCCCCGCCGGACTGGCAGGCCACGCTCAATCTCGACAATGTCGATCTGCTCAAGCCGATGAACAATCGCAAGATCGACAATCTGACCGGCCAGATTTCGGCCGATCCGCAATCGGTGCATCTGCAGGCTCAAGCCCAGATAGACGGCATTCCGGCCCAGATCGACATGGTGGAGCCGACCGACGGCAAATCGACGGTCAAGCGCGGCCGCGTGATTACCGCCACGCTCACCGATGCGCAGCGCGATACCGTTCTACCCGGTCTTCGCGATATGATCGACGGACCTGTGAAAGTGGAGCTGACGCGCATTGATGACGATCGCCAGGGCGTGAAGGTCGATCTCGGCAAGGCAGCGCTGACGGTGCCCTGGATCGGCTGGTCGAAGGGAGCCGGAATTCCGGCGATCGCGCAGTTCGAAGCGTCTGGGCCGGACAATCAGACCGCGCTCAAGAATTTCACGCTGAAGGGCGACGGTTTCGGCGTCAGCGGCGATCTCCTGATCAGCAAGGGGAACCTGTCGTCTGCGAATTTCGACAGCGTAAAGCTTTCCGCGCTCGATAATTTTGCATTGTCGCTGAAGCGGGGCAAGGGCGGTGGTTACGATATCTCGGTGTCGGGCGATTCCGCCGACATACGTCCGATCCTCGCCCGACTGAAGGCGTCTTCGTCGGGAGGGCAGGCCGGCTCCAGAGACGATGCCTCCGGAAGTGCGATCGTCCGGACCAATCTCGACAAGGTTATCGGCTTCAACGATGAGGCAATTGCCAACCTGAAAGGCGTTTATTCCATCTCGGGCGGCAAGACGACCAGCGTCGATTTCACTGGCGTGACCCTCAGCGGTGAGGCGTTCGTCACCCAGATGAGCAAGGGCAACAACGGCGTGATCCGCATCACGAGCGGCGATGCCGGCGCGGTCGCACGGTTCACCGACCTCTACAAGCACCTGAAAGGCGGTTTGCTCAACCTGTCGCTGCGCTCGATCGGGCAGGACGATTGGGACGGGTCGCTGGATATCCGCAACTTCGCGATTATCGATGAAAAGAAGCTCTCGACCATCGTCTCGACGCCGAGCGGCCAGAACGGAAAGAGCCTGAATTCGGCCGTGAAGCAGAATATCGACACGCGTTCGCAGAATTTCGAACGGGGATTTGCGCGGCTGGTGCTGCGGGACGGTGCGCTTTCGGTCGAAAATGGCGTGGTGCGCGGCGTGCAGGTTGGCGCAACGTTCCAGGGAATGCTGAAGGATGCCAACGGCAAGATGGACATGACAGGCACCTTCATGCCTGCCTACGGGCTGAACCGGCTGTTCGCAGAGGTCCCGATCGTCGGCTTCATCCTGGGCAACGGCAGCGACCGCGGTCTTATCGGCATCACCTTCCGGCTGACAGGCAGTTTCGAGAAGCCGAATATGCAGATCAATCCTCTGTCGATCATCGCGCCGGGCGTTTTCAGGCAGATATTCGAGTTTTGACGAGCCGTCGCGACCGGCGCCTTGCACCCTTTATCGAGCAACCTGTCCGAAAAATCATCCTTCTTCCGCCAATCGCCGGCGTATGCGTTCCGCCCCGCCATTCATGCGCCGGGCAAACGGTCGATCGGGATCGACGGCGCGCCAGAACGGCGCAGTGCCGCTTTCGCTGATCTGCGCCAGATGCCGCTGAACGGTGACAGGGCAGCAGGCATCTGCGCCATATTGCCGGGCAAGCGCCTTTCTTATTCCGCCCAGGTCAGATAACTGACCCGGAGGCGCCGCCAACAGCGCGCTTGCAACCATCTCTTCGCTGGGAATCAACATGCTCTGCGTAAGGCTTCGCCCTTTACGCCTCGTCTTGATGACAGGGACCTCATCCATAATCCACCTCCTGAATTGGGATGCTAACATAAGGCGAACGGGTAGGCCGCAATCCGACATCACGCATGCAGAAAACTGGCGGAGGGCTGGGCGTGAACTTGCAAATTGGCAATATCCGAGCTCGACGGTTTCAACATGCCAGCCGTCAAGCGCAGCGAGATTCAGCCGACCTAGAGACACAACCTTCCCCATGCCAGCGCAAAGCGATCAAAACCAAAGGGACGATGTGTACATAAAAAAGCCGGCGAGAAGCACCGGCTTTTTGCTTTCCGTATATTCGCCGCTCAGCCAACCGGACGGATGAGGATGTGCTTCTTCTTACCGAGCGAAAGCTTTATGATGCCATCCGCGGTGACTTCGCCGGCGCCGATGATCTTGCGCTCGTCGCTGACGGGCTGGTCGTTGACGCGCACGGCGCCGCCCTGGACGTGACGGCGAGCTTCGCCGTTCGACCCGGCAAGGCCGGCGCGCACGATCAGAGCCAGAAGGCCGATGCCAGAGTCGAGTTCGGAGGGCGGAACGTCGATCGACGGCAGGTTTTCCGACAGACCGCCTTCCTCGAAGGTCTTGCGCGCCGTTTCGGCCGCCTGTTCGGCTGCCGTGCGGCCGTGCAGGATTGCGGTGACTTCGGTCGCCAGGATCTTCTTGACCTCGTTGATCTCCGAACCGGCAAGCGCCGAGAGGCGGGCGATCTCGTCCATCGGCAGCGTCGTATAGAGCTTCAGGAAACGGGAAACGTCGGCATCCTCGGTATTGCGCCAGTACTGCCAGAAATCATAGGCCGAAAGCAGATCGGCATTCAGCCAGACCGCACCGGTGGCGGATTTGCCCATCTTGGCGCCTGAGGCGGTCGTCAGCAGCGGTGAGGTCAATGCGAAGAGCTGCTTCGTGCCCATGCGATGACCGAGATCGATGCCGTTGACGATATTGCCCCACTGATCCGAACCGCCCATCTGCAGGCGGCAATCGTATCTCTTGGCCAATTCTACGAAATCGTAGGCCTGCAGGATCATGTAGTTGAATTCGAGGAACGACAGCGACTGCTCGCGATCGAGGCGTGTCTTGACGCTGTCGAAGGACAGCATGCGGTTGACCGAGAAATGCCGGCCGACATCGCGCAGGAATTCGAGGTAGTTCAGCGAGCGCAGCCACTCCGCGTTGTTGATCATCAACGCGTCCTTCGAGCCTTCGCCGTAGGTGAGATAGTTCGAGAAGCAGCGCTTGATCGAAGCGATGTTGCTCTCGATCGTGTCGATCGTCATGAGCTGGCGAGCCTCGTCCTTGAACGAGGGGTCGCCGACCATGCCGGTGCCACCACCCATCAGCGATAGGGGCCGATGACCGGTTGCCTGCATCCAGTGCAGCATCATGATCTGGATCAGCGAGCCGGCGTGCAGGCTCGATGCCGTCGGATCGAAACCGATATAGGCCGTCACGGTTTCCTTGGCGAAGAGATCGTCGAGGCCGGCTTCATCGGAAATCTGATGAATGAAGCCGCGCTCTTGCAGGGTGCGCAGGAAATCGGATTTGAACTCAGCCATGATCTTGGTCTCTCGAAACCGCATCGACAGAGAATGCGGCGCAGTCGCTGTTGTTGAATGTCGCCGGGCGCGTTTAGCATCGATTTACCGGCGCGTCACCATTTTGGTGGGTGCGAAACCAAGTTTCGACAGGCCTCGCGGGCCGGGCGGGTTTGTAACATAACGCCTCTTAATGTGAACGGATCATGACATGAACCCCCGAAGCCACCCGGAATGTGCCGCGTATTCGCCCGAATCGAAGCTCATTGTTTTGCTGTTAATCCCGCGTGCAGCGCATGTTTCGTGAAAGAAACCGGTATGTCAGCTTTGCTTTCGATGATGGAATTGTCGTTCAAAAAGACGATCTTCGCATTCTTCGCTCTGATGTTGGTTTTAGGCGGCATTGCCGCGGTGAGCCCGGTCCAGGCGCAAGGTTCCCCTGAAAAGAGAATAGCGTTTGTCGTCGGCAACGCCGCCTATAAGGTGGGTGCGCTGCCGACGCCGGCCAACGATGCCGGTCTGATCGCGCAGACGCTGCAGGCCGCAGGATTCGACGTAATCGGCGCGCGCGACCTCGACCAGAACGGGTTGCGCGATGCGATGCGCGACTTTCTGACCAAAGCGAATGCGTCGGGACCCAATACCGTCGTCTTCGTCTATATGGCGGGTTACGGGGTGCAGTATCAGGGCGATAACTATTTCGTGCCTGTGGATGCTCAGATGGCCAATGCCACCGATGTCCCGGTTGAAGCCCTACGGGTTACCGATTTCACCAAGTCGCTGGCATCGCTCAACAATCGCGGCAGCATCGTCGTGCTCGACGCGGCGAGGGCCAATCCATTCGTGCAGTCCAGTCAGCCGCTCGCAGGCGGTCTGGCGCTGGTCGATCCTGATGCCAATCAGCTGATCGCCTTCAATGCGGCGCCCGGTACGGTCGCACCGCAGGAGACTGGCCCCTACGGCTCGTACGCACATGCGCTGGCTGAGATGATCCGCGTCGGCGGCCTGTCGCTGGACGACGTTTTCGATCGCACGCGCCTGCGGGTCAGCGATTTGACCAAGGGCGCGCAGATTTCCTGGGATGCCTCCAAATTCAAGAACGCCTTCACCTTCTTCGATCGCGGTCCCAATGCGCCGGCCGCCCAGGTCTCCAGCTACGACAATGCCGCAATCCGGACAAAGGCGATCCGCGATTTTGACGAGCGGGATGCCTATTTCGCCGCGCTCGATCGCGATACGCTGCAGGGTTATGAGGATTTTCTCGCCGCCTATCCCAACGATTCCATGGCGAAGCGTGTCCGCGCTATCATCGCCGCCCGCCGCGAGGCGATTACCTGGCGCGAGACGTGGCGTGCCGATACGCCGGAGGCCTATTGGTCCTATCTGAGGCGCTATCCCCGCGGTCCCCACGTATGGGATGCCCGCCGCCGTCTCGATCATTTCGAGGCAGCACTGGAGCCGCCGCCCTCGTTTACGGTGATCGAGTATGACGTGCCGCCGCCACCGCCACCGGAAATCGTCTATGTGGAACGGCCCGTCCTTTATTTCGATGATGCCGACTTCGGCTATGCACCGCCGCCGCCTGTCGTCTTCCTGGCGCCGCCGCCGCCGGATTTCGTCGTGCTTGCGCCGCCACCGCCTCCTGTCGATCTCTACGTGTTGCCGGAGCCGGCCTACGTTCCGGTTCCTGACTGGGTCGAGCCGCCGCGTGATGTCGCGCCGCCGGAAAACAACGTCATCTTCAATAACATCCACAATACGGTCGTGAACAACACGACGGTCATCAACGAGAATGGAGCGGCACCGGCAACGCCACAGGCAGCTCCAGGATTGACGACCGGACAGAAGATCGCAGGCGCCGCCGTCCTTGCCGGCGCGGGTGCGGCTGCTCTGCATGTTGCCTTGCCGCCCTCGGTGCAGAAGAAGGCTGCAGCCCAGCAACAGCAGAATCCGGCCGCGGTGATCAAAACCCCGACTGGAGCAGCTCCTGCGGTTGCGCCTTCTGCCCAGCCGCAAGCACAGCCGCAGACGGGGAATGCTGCACATGCGCTTCCGGGTGCCAACGGCCAGCCCCTGCCGACGACCGGCAAGGCTCCAGCCACTCCGGGCGTGGCTCCTGCGAAACAGGCTCAGCAGCCACAGGTGGCTCCGAACGCCACGCATAATCCGGCTGTCGCCACCCAACCTGCCCAGCCGGGAGCGAATACCAACGCACACGCGCTTCCCGGCGCCAACGGCCAGCCCCTGCCTGCAACCGGCAATCTTCCGAAGGTGCCGGGTGCGGCACAGACGAAGCAGGCCCAACAGCCTCAGGCGGCACCGAACGCGACGCGTAACCCGGCCATCGCCACGCAACCTGCACAGCCCGGCACGAATGCCAAGACACATGCGCTTCCGGGCGCCAAGGGGCAGCCCCTGCCGCCGGCCGGAAACACGCCTGCCGTGAAGGGTCAAAATCAGATCGCCAAGACCCCGGCGCCGCAGGCGGCTCCGGCCGCGAAGCCGAATGCCGTGGCCACCGCGCCGAAACCCAATGTGCATGTTCAGGCGGTGAAACCAGCCGCACCCACCTTTGCCGCCAAGCCCCCGGTGAAACCCAACGTGGTCAACAATGCCCGGCCACCGGTCAGCAATCAGCCCCGTATTGCGACTGCGCCGCCGCGCCAGGTCAATCCGGCCGCGTCTCAGCCAAGGCCCGTGCCCCCCGCTCCGAAGATGCAGGCTCAACCGAAACCCCAGCCGCAACCGCAGCCGAAGATCGTGCAGCAGCAGGTGAGGAAGCCGCCTCCGCCTCCGCCGCAGAAGCCGCCGGAAAAGAAGAAGTGCGGCGCTGCGGGCCTGCCTGCATGTCACTGACAGGTGATGCCAAATGTTGATCTGGAGGCCCGCTTCGGCGGGCCTTTGCTCGGAATTGTTGCTTCATTGCCTTGTTGAAATCAGGCGGAGCGTTTGGCACTGATGCATCGGATGCCAATCGGCGCTGCCGTGCATCTTGCAGCGGATTGCAGATATATCATCAAGGCGGGAAAACAGATGAGCGACACCATCATACTCGAAACTCCGCGCCTTATTCTGACGATGTGGGACAAGGGCGATGCCGAAGCGATTCAGCAATTGCATTCGACGATCGAAACGACGCGCTATCTATCGGGCGCGGCCCCCTGGACGCTGGAGAAGGCCGAGGAGCGGCTGAAAAGCTGGTTTGCAGAAGAGGCGCGTGATGGCGTGACCAAGTACAAGATGCTGCGGCGTGAGGACGGTCGCTTTATCGGCCGTGCCGGCTTTTCGCGTTTCCAAGAGAGGGGACGGGGCGAGTTCGAGCTTGGTTATTCGCTTCGTCAGGACGCTTGGGGCAACGGTTACGCCACGGAGATCGCCGGCGCGCTCGCGCAGTGGTTTTTCCGTCGCGGTTTTGCCGATCGGTTCATTGCATTCACACATCCGGAAAACATGGCATCGCAGCGAGTTCTCCAAAAAATCGGTATGCAATACGAAGCACCGATCGTAGTCGGCGGCACCCCGGGACTTTGCTTCGGGATGTCGCGCTAGAGCAATTCCAGGAAAAGTGCGCAGCGGTTTTCCGTCCGGAATTGCGTGAAAACAAAGAGATAGAGCGGTTCAGAGATTCCGTGAAAAACTGAACCGCTCTAGGAGCAGTTACGGGAAAAGTGCACGGCGAATTTTCGACCGGTATGCGCAAAACAGCAAATTGAGCGTTTCCGTGTTTTAAAGAACGGCGGAAACGCTCTGAAAGCGGAAACAGCCTCTTAGCGGATGCGCTTGGCAGCCGGTTCCGGCACGAGTTCGCCGTTCAGACGGCGATCGAGATAGTCCTCGCATTCGCCGAGCAGCGTTTCGACCTGACCGTTGAAGAAATGATTGGCGCCTGGGACGACCTTGTGCGTGATCAGGATGCCCTTCTGCGTCTTCAGCTTCTCGACGAGGCCGTTCACGTCTTTTTCCGGAGCTACCTTGTCGGCGTCGCCGTTGATGATCAGGCCGGACGACGGGCAGGGGGCGAGAAAGGAGAAGTCATAGATGTTCGGCTGCGGCGCGATCGACATGAAACCTTCGATTTCCGGGCGGCGCATCAAGAGCTGCATGCCGATCCAGGCGCCGAAGGAATAGCCAGCAACCCAGCAGCTCTTGGAGTCCGGATGAAGGCTCTGAACCCAGTCTAGAGCGGAGGCTGCATCGGAAAGCTCGCCAGCGCCGTGGTCGAATTCGCCCTGGCTGCGGCCGATACCGCGGAAATTGAACCGGAGGGTCGTGAAGCCGCGCTTCTGGAACATGTAGAAGAGCTGGTAGACCACCTGATTGTTCATCGTGCCGCCAAACTGCGGATGAGGATGAAGGATAATCGCGATCGGGGCGCTCTTTTCCTTGGAGGGCTGATAGCGGCCTTCCAGGCGACCAGCGGGGCCGTTGAAAATTACTTCGGGCATCGATACTCCGGCTCTTCTTTTTCTGCGTTCAAACCCAACGGCACGCAGCAAGTTGACTTGACGAATGCGCTCATCTTTTCTAGAACGCAGTTTAGAACAATTCGAAACTTGATGCGGTGGTCCGCGCGTTGTCTGTGCAACGGTTTGTGGAACGTGTCATAAGGCATGCCCGGCTGAAATTTCAAGGAAAATGAGCCGGCCGCAGCAAAGCAAAGTCGTGCAGGAAGAAGATTATGGCGGCAACGCGCCTCTATCTCGACTGGAATGCTACCGCACCGCTCCATCCGGCGGCTCGCGAAGCCATGCTGCGTGCGATGGATATTCAAGGCAACCCCAATTCCGTTCACGGCGAAGGTAGGGCAGCGCGCGCAGCTGTCGAGGCCGCACGCCGGCAGGTTGCGGCTCTTACGGGCGCGGAATCTGCTCATGTGATTTTCACCAGTGGCGCCACCGAGGCCGCCAATATGGTGCTGACACCGGAATTCCGGATGGGGCGGACGCCGCTTGCCATTAGCCATCTCTATATATCAGCGGTCGAACATCCTGCCGTGCGCGAAGGCGGGCGGTTTGCCAAAGACAACATCAGCGAAATACCCGTGACATCAGAGGGTGCCGTCGATCTTGCTGCGCTGGAGACCATGCTCGCCGCCCATGATAAGGCGAGCGGCCTGCCGATGGTCGCCATCATGCTCGCGAACAACGAAACCGGAATTATCCAGCCTGTCGGCGATGCAGCTAAGCTCGTTCAGGCAGCGGGCGGTCTCTTCGTGGTGGATGCTGTTCAGGCGGCCGGCCGCGTTCCGCTCGATATCAATGCGATCGGTGCGGATTTTCTGATCGTGTCGTCGCACAAGATCGGTGGACCAAAGGGGGTGGGTGCGCTTATCTCGCGCGGCGAGGTGCTGATGCCGAAGCCGTTGATCCACGGCGGTGGCCAGGAAAAGGGCCATCGTTCGGGCACGGAAAACACGCTTGCCATCGTCGGATTCGGTGCCGCCGCCGAGGCCGCAGCCCTAGATCTCGATGCTCGCAATGCGTCGATCGCTTCATTGCGCGCCCGGCTGGAAGAAGGCATGGAGCTTGCAGCGCCGGATGTCATTATTCACGGCAAGGGCGGCGCACGTGTTCCCAACACCAGCTTCTTCACCTTGCCGGGCTTGAAATCCGAAACCGGCCAGATCGCCTTCGACCTCGAAGGCGTGGCGATTTCTGCCGGTTCGGCCTGCGCGTCGGGCAAGGTAGGCGAAAGCCATGTGCTCGTGGCGATGGGATGCGATCCCAAGCTTGGGGCGCTGCGCATCTCGCTGGGGACGACCACGACCGAAGCGGATATCGATCGCGCAATCGCTGCTTTTGCCCGCATCGCGGCAAGGCGCAAGCTGGCGGGTGCGGCGGCCTGACGGGCATAATTTTGCGGAAACCGAAATTTCCGCTTGCCAATCGGGGTGAAAAGTCCCTTTTGGCCGACTACATAGGGGGCAGACATAAGTCTGCCGCAACGTTGACAAGCTGCCGGACCTTGGATCCGGCGAGATTGGAGAACGAAATGCCTGCAGTCCAGGAAACGGTCGATCAGGTTCGCCAGATCGACGTGGACCAGTATAAGTATGGTTTCGAGACTACGATCGAGGTGGAAAAGGCTCCCAAGGGCCTCTCCGAAGACATCATCCGCTTCATCTCCGCCAAGAAGCAGGAGCCGGATTGGATGCTGGAATGGCGCCTCGAGGCCTATCGTCGCTGGCTGACGCTCGAAGAGCCCAAGTGGGCGCGCGTCGATTATCCGAAGATCGATTTCAACGACATTCACTATTACGCCGCGCCGAAGAAATTCGCCGGCCCGAAGTCGCTCGACGACGTCGATCCGGAACTTCTGAAGACCTACGAGAAGCTCGGCATTCCCCTGCGTGAACAGGAAATTCTCGCCGGTGTCGAAAAGCCGAAGATCGCGGTTGACGCGGTGTTCGATTCCGTTTCGGTCGTGACGACCTTCAAGGAAGAGCTGAAGAAGGCCGGCGTGATCTTCATGTCGATCTCCGAAGCCATCCGCGAGCATCCGGAGCTGGTGCGCAAATATCTTGGTTCCGTCGTACCGACCTCGGACAATTTCTATGCAACGCTGAATTCGGCCGTCTTCACCGACGGTTCGTTCGTCTTCGTGCCGAAGGGCGTCCGTTGCCCGATGGAGCTGTCGACCTACTTCCGCATCAACGAGAAGAACACGGGCCAGTTCGAGCGCACGCTGATCATTGCCGAAGAAGGAGCCTACGTTTCCTACCTCGAAGGCTGCACGGCGCCGCAGCGCGACGAAAACCAGCTGCATGCAGCCGTCGTCGAGCTGGTTGCGCTCGATGACGCCGAGATCAAGTATTCGACGGTGCAGAACTGGTATCCGGGCGACAAGCACGGCAAGGGCGGCATCTACAACTTCGTTACCAAGCGTGGCGATTGCCGCGGCCATCGCTCCAAGATTTCCTGGACGCAGGTCGAGACCGGCTCCGCAATTACCTGGAAATATCCGTCCTGCATCCTGCGCGGCGACGACAGCCGCGGCGAGTTCTACTCGATCGCGGTTTCGAACGGCCATCAGCAGGTCGACAGCGGCACCAAGATGATCCACCTCGGCAAGAACACGTCGAGCCGCATCATCTCGAAGGGTATCGCAGCCGGCGTCTCGCAGAACACCTATCGCGGTCAGGTCTCGGCGCATCGCCGCGCAACCAATGCCCGCAACTTCACGCAGTGCGACTCGCTGCTGATCGGCGACAAGTGCGGCGCGCATACGGTGCCCTACATCGAGGCGAAGAACTCGTCCGCGCAGTTCGAGCATGAGGCGACGACCTCGAAGATTTCCGAAGACCAGCTGTTCTACTGCCTGCAGCGCGGCATTCCCGAGGAAGCGGCGATCGCGCTGATCGTCAACGGCTTCGTCAAGGAAGTGCTGCAGGAGCTGCCGATGGAATTCGCCGTCGAAGCGCAGAAGCTGATCGGCATCTCGCTCGAGGGCAGCGTCGGCTGACGTCCACGAAACAGAATTAGCTTTGGCGCGTCATGCGTGCCACACACTCATTCCTGCGATAGGATACTAAAATGCTTGAAATCAAGAACCTGCATGCCCGTATCGCCGAAGACGGCACCGAGATCATCCGTGGTCTGAACCTGACCGTGAAGGCAGGCGAGGTCGCCGCCATCATGGGGCCGAACGGCTCCGGCAAGTCGACGCTGTCCTACATTCTTTCCGGCCGCGAGGACTACGAAGTCACCGAGGGCGACATCCTCTATAACGGCGAGAGCATTCTGGAACTCGACGCTGCCGAGCGCGCTGCCAAGGGCATCTTCCTCGCCTTCCAGTATCCGGTGGAGATCCCCGGCGTTGCCACCATGCAGTTCCTGAAGGTAGCGCTGAACGAGCAGCGCAAGGCACGCGGCGAAGACGAGCTGACGACGCCGGATTTCCTGCGCCGCGTCAAGGATGCCGCTGCCAAGCTGCAGATCAATATGGACATGCTGAAGCGCCCGCTGAACGTCGGCTTCTCCGGCGGTGAAAAGAAGCGCGCCGAAATCCTGCAGATGGCACTGCTCGAGCCGAAGCTTTGCGTACTCGACGAAACCGACTCCGGTCTCGACATCGATGCGCTGAAGATCGTTGCCGACGGCGTCAATGCGCTGCGCTCCCCGGATCGCGCCGTGATCGTCATCACACATTACCAGCGCCTGCTCGACTATATCGTTCCGGACACCGTTCACGTCCTCTACAAGGGCCAGGTGATCAAGTCCGGCGACAAGACGCTGGCGCATGAACTTGAAGCCAACGGCTATGCCGACATCATCGGAGCTGCAGCCTGATCGAGGCGGAAAGGACACGTCGATGAACATTCAGACGACGAACCGCCTGACATCAGCCGAAACGGCGCTGATCGAGGCGTATAACGACCAGATGGGCGATCTACCCGGCGACGGCGAGGTTTTCGCCGTTCGCGATCGCCTACTGGACGAGCTAAAGACCTCCGGCCTGCCGACGCGCCGTGTCGAGGCCTGGCATTATACCGATTTCAAGAACCTGCTGCGGCTGGTGCCGAGCGATATCGGCAAGGGCCTGATAGAGGCACTGCCGGCGACGGTCGAAGGCTCTTCCGTTCTTGCCGTTCTCCAAGGAAAGGCAAGCGAAAAGGGTGCCGTCAAGAATCTGGCGGTCGGACCTTATGCCGACAGCCTGATCAACGGCACGGCTGCAGCCGGGCTCGAGGCGCTCGGCAAGGATGACGCTATCGGGCGCATCAATGCAAGCTTCGTCCGCGACGGCTATGTCATCGACTTCCCCGATGGCACGGAACTCGAAGCGCCGCTGGAAGTGCAGTTCATCCATGCCGGCGGACAGATCCATAGCCGCTTGCCCGTTTCCTTCGGCGCCGGCGTCAAGGCAACGGTCATCGAGCGTCACCAGGCGGTCGAAGGAGCTGCCGCGCTTGTATCGTCGGTGAGCGAAATCAAGATCGGCAAAGGTGCTGAAGTCACTTGGATCGTCCTGCAGAAGCAGGGGGCCGAGGACACGCATCTCGGCCAGATCCGTGTGGATCTTGGCGCCGACGCAAAGCTGAAGCTCTTCGTCATCAATGCCGGCGGCAAGCTGGTGCGTCAGGAACTGCATGTGAAGGTGACGGGCGAGGGCTCCGATCTGACGGTGCGCGGCATCAACCTGCTGGGCGGCGATAGCCATACGGATGTGACGCTGGTGCTCGGCCATGACGTTCCGCATACCGGCTCGACCGAGATCGTCCGCAACGTGGTCTTTGATCGTGCTCGCGGCGTGTTCCAAGGCATGATCCGTGTGGCGCCCGATGCGCAAAAGACCGACGCTCGCATGGCCTGCAACACGCTTTTGATGTCGGACGAGGCAGAATTCTCCGTCAAGCCGGAGCTCGAAATCTTTGCCGATGACGTTCAATGCGGCCATGGTGCGACGGTCGCCGATATCGACGAGAACCATCTCTACTATCTGATGGCTCGCGGTATTCCGAGAAACAAGGCTCGGGCGATGCTGGTCAACGCCTTCGTGGCCGAGATCGTCGAGGAACTGGAAGACGAAGCCTTGGTCGAGGCGCTGGAAGGCGTTATCTCGGCCTGGCTGGAAAAGCACGCCTGATTGGAGGCAAAGCTCGTGGACAAGATCGTGCCGGCAACGGCCTATGACGTCGAAGCCATTCGCCGGGATTTCCCGATCCTGGCGAAGACGGTGCATGGCAAGCCGCTTGTCTATCTCGACAACGGCGCATCGGCACAGAAGCCGCAGGTCGTCATCGACGCCATCTCGCATGCTTATTCCAACGAATATGCGAATGTGCATCGCGGCCTGCACTTCCTGTCCAATGCGGCTACGGAAGCCTATGAAGCGGCACGCGAGAAGGTGCGCCGCTTCCTGAATGCGCCGTCCATCGACGATATCGTCTTCACCAAGAACTCGACGGAAGCGATCAACACGGTCGCCTACGGCTGGGGCATGCCGAAGATCGGCGAGGGCGACGAGATCGTCGTCTCCATCATGGAGCATCACTCCAATATCGTTCCCTGGCATTTCATCCGCGAACGGCAGGGTGCGAAGCTTACATGGGTGCCGGTTGACGATGAAGGTGCATTCCATATCGAGGATTTCGAGAGGAGCCTGACGGAGCGCACCAAGCTCGTCGCCATCACGCATATGTCGAACGCGCTCGGAACGGTCGTTCCGGTGAAGCAAGTCTGCCGCATCGCCCATGAGCGCGGCATTCCCGTCCTGATCGACGGTTCGCAGGGCGCGGTGCATATGCCCGTCGACGTGCAGGATATCGATTGCGACTGGTACGTCATGACCGGCCATAAGCTGTATGGTCCCTCGGGTATCGGCGTGCTCTACGGCAAGAAAGAGCGGCTCGCCGAGATGCGCCCTTTCCAGGGAGGCGGCGAAATGATCTTCGACGTCACCGAGGAAAACGTCACCTACAATGATCCGCCGCATCGCTTCGAAGCGGGAACGCCGCCGATCGTTCAGGCGATCGGCCTTGGCTATGCGCTCGACTATATGGACGGTATCGGCCGGGACGCGATTGCACGGCATGAGGCCGACCTTGCCGCCTACGCGGCGGAGCGGCTGCGCGATATCAATTCGCTGCGCGTCATCGGCACGGCCCCCGGCAAGGGCGGCATCTTCTCCTTCGAGCTTGCGGGAATTCACTCCCACGACGTCTCGATGGTGATCGATCGCCAGGGTGTAGCGGTTCGTGCCGGCACGCATTGCGCCCAGCCGCTCTTGAAACGCTTCGGCGTCACCTCCACATGCCGTGCATCGTTCGGCATGTACAATACGCGAGCCGAGGTGGATGCCTTGGCTGACGCGCTGGAATATGCACGGAAATTCTTTGCCTGAGGAGGCAAGCGATGTCACTCGACGAAAGCGAACAGAAGATCGACGTACGCGAAGGGATCGTGCATTCCAGCATTCCCGAAGATGAACTGGCACGCCTCAGCGACGACATCATCTCCGCGCTGAAAACGGTTTATGACCCGGAAATTCCCGCCGATATCTTCGAACTCGGCCTGGTCTACAAGATCGATATCGAAGATGACCGCATGGTGAAGATCGTCATGACGCTGACGGCACCCGGCTGCCCGGTTGCCGGCGAGATGCCGGGCTGGGTGGAAAATGCCGTCGGCGCCGTCGAAGGCGTTTCCGGTGTGGAGGTCAGCATGACTTTCGACCCGCCGTGGACGCCGGATCGCATGTCGGAAGAAGCGCAGGTTGCCGTCGGCTGGTATTGAAGCCTCAGGCCGCCGGCTTTACATTGAGACTCGAAGCACCGGATCTTGACCCCGGTTGCGGAAGGAGAATGAGCCCATGGGCTTTTCAGTCATGAGCATGACGGACGCGGCAGCAGCCCGCGTCAAGGCAATCGTCGAAAACTCCGGTCCCGATGCCAAGGGCGTTCGCGTCGGCATCAAAAAGGGCGGTTGCGCCGGCATGGAATATACCATCGACCTGGTGACAGAGCCGAACCCAAAGGATGACCTGATCGAGCGCGATGGCGCGAAGGTCTGGGTCGAGCCGTCGGCAGTGCTTTATCTGCTGGGTACGGAAATGGATTTCGAAACCACAACCTTGCGCTCGGGCTTTATCTTCACCAATCCGAACCAGACATCCGCTTGCGGCTGCGGCGAATCCGTCGAGCTGAAGCCCGCCGATCTCGCTGCCCTCGCGGCTCAGCGTCAGGCCGCCCAGCCCGCTTAAAGCAGATATCGCTGTATTTCCCCTCGCAGCGTTTCCTGCTCTGAGCGCCGCAAGGCTAGGTTTCTGCCCCTTCCTGATCAACCGGCTGAGCTGGACAAAGCCGACAGGCGAGCGAGGGGATTTTATGGCGGCATTGGGCATGGGTCTTATACATTGATCACAGTGATGGCGGCTAATGCTGGCGCTGTGGCTGCAGTAAACACGCGGCCGGCACCGGCGTCAGCCTGAGGCCGAGCGCTTTAACGACTTTCAGGATTGTTGCGAATTCCGGATTTCCATCACCGCTGAGCGCGCGATAGAGCGCCGAGCGGTTCATACCGACGTCCTTGGCGAGCTTGCTCATGTTGCGCGTGCGGGCGACTTCGCCCAAAGCCTTGGCGATCGACGCCGGATCGTCCGTTTCGAAGGCGGCTGCGATATAGCTGTCGGGGTTGTCCGGGCTCAGGGAATTCTCTTGGTCCATGTCATATGCCTTTCCGTATGAGCCAATCGCGGATGATGCACGATCTCGTGCTGATGAAGATCGTGACCGGTCGCCAGCAAATGCGCGATGACATCCGCGCCGGCATTTTCAAATTGATTTTTCATGATTTTCGCATCGCCAAGCTCGCGCCGCTGATCGAGCTCGTCGGAAATGACCAAGCACGGTTTCATCCCTGCCGTTCCCATGCAGGAGAAGCAGCTGTGCGAAAGCACGTTCCGCTTGTCCGGCAACGAAATGAAA
Source organism: Hyphomicrobiales bacterium (assembly GCA_900468625.1). GTDB lineage: Bacteria > Pseudomonadota > Alphaproteobacteria > Rhizobiales > Rhizobiaceae > Rhizobium. The sequence continues at coordinate 13,178 of UBUL01000037.1, read as the reverse complement.
TTCCGGCTGTTCCGGCATAAATCTGAATTCCAAGGCCCCATTGTCGCGTCATCGAAAACGCCGCGCATCCGAACGGATGCGCGGCGTTTTCATAGACAAGTTTCGCGATAGATTTATGTCTATTGCAAGCGAAGCGACTGAACCGCTTCGCTTTTTCAAAAAAACCTATTCCGCGGCTTCGGCGTAGGATTCCAGCGGCGGGCAGGTGCAGATCAGGTTGCGGTCGCCGTAGACGTTGTCGATGCGATTGACCGGCGACCAATATTTATCCACGCGGAAGGCGCCGGGCGGGAAGCAGGCCTGTTCGCGCGAATAGGGGCGATCCCATTCGCCGACGAGGTCTTCCACCGTATGCGGAGCGTTCTTCAGCGGATTGTTGGCCTTGTCCATCCGTCCCTGTTCGATGGCGCGGGCTTCCTCCCGGATTGCCAGCATCGCTTCGCAGAAGCGGTCGAGCTCGGCCTTGGTTTCTGATTCGGTCGGCTCGATCATCAGCGTGCCGGCGACCGGCCAGCTCATGGTCGGCGCGTGGAAACCGCAGTCGATCAGGCGCTTGGCGATATCGTCGACCGTCACGCCGGCGCTTGCGACCAGCGGGCGCGTGTCGATGATGCACTCATGCGCGACGCGGCCGTCCTTGGACTTGTAGAGCACGTCATAGGCGCCCTTCAGCCGCGCGGCGATATAGTTGGCGTTGAGGATCGCCACCTTCGTCGCCTGCGTCAGGCCTTCGCCGCCCATCATCAGGCAGTAGCTCCAGGAGATCGGCAGGATGGAGGCCGAACCGAAGGCTGCCGCCGATACGGCACCGCTGCGGCCGTCCGTTTCCGGGTGGCCGGGCAGGTGAGGCGTCAGATGCGCCTTGACGCCGATCGGACCCATGCCGGGACCGCCGCCGCCATGCGGGATGCAGAAGGTCTTGTGCAGGTTCAGATGGCTGACATCGGAGCCGATATCGCCCGGACGCGAGAGGCCGACCATGGCGTTCATGTTGGCGCCGTCGAGATAGACCTGGCCGCCATGCGTGTGCACGAGATCGCAGATCTCCTTCACCGTTTCTTCGAAAACGCCGTGCGTCGAAGGATAGGTGATCATGCAGCAGGAGAGGCTGTCGGCATATTGTTCGGTCTTGGCGCGGAAATCGGCCATGTCGATATCGCCATTGTCGCCGACCTTGACGACCACGACCTTCATGCCCGCCATCTGCGCCGAGGCGGGGTTGGTTCCGTGCGCAGACGTTGGGATGAGGCAGATGTCGCGGTGACCCTGGCCTTTGGCGATATGGTAGTTGCGGATGGTCAGCAGGCCGGCATATTCGCCCTGCGCGCCGGAGTTCGGCTGCATGGAGAAGGTGTCATAGCCGGTAATGGCGCAGAGCTTGTCCGTCAGATCGTCGATCATTTCGCGGTAGCCGAGCGCCTGGTCGGCCGGCACGAAAGGATGGATGTCGGAGAATTCCGGCCATGTGATCGGCAGCATTTCCGCCGTGGCGTTCAGCTTCATGGTGCAGGAGCCGAGCGGGATCATCGAACGGTCGAGCGCCAGGTCGCGGTCGGAGAGACGACGGATGTAGCGCGTCATCTCGCTTTCGGCACGGTTCATGTGGAAGATCGGATGCGTCAGGTATTCGCTGGTGCGCAGCAGAGCCTTCGGCAGGCGGTAGGACGGTTCGAAATCGGCGATGCGGAAATTGCCGCCGAATGCGCGCCAGACGGCTTCCACGGTCGCCGGGCGGGTCCGCTCGTCGAGGCTGATGCCGATCTTCGTTTCGCCGACCTTGCGCAGGTTCACGCCTTCGGCAACGGCCGCGCGCAGGACGAGGCCTTGCATATGGCCGACTTCGACCGTGATCGTGTCGAAGAAGTTTTCCGGTTCGACGGTGTAACCGAGCTTTTCCAGGCCTTTGGCCATCAGGACGGCCTTTTGGTGTACCTGCTGGGCAATGGCCTTCAGGCCCTGCGGACCGTGGAAGACCGCGTACATGGAGGCCATGACGGCGAGCAGCACCTGGGCGGTGCAAATGTTCGACGTCGCCTTTTCGCGGCGGATATGCTGTTCGCGGGTCTGCAGCGACAGGCGATAGGCGCGATTGCCGCGCGCGTCGATGGAAACACCGACGAGGCGGCCGGGCATGGAGCGCTTGTAATCGTCCTTGACGGCCATATAGGCCGCGTGCGGCCCGCCATATCCAACCGGAACGCCGAAGCGCTGTGAGGAGCCGATGGCAATATCCGCGCCCATTTCGCCTGGGGATTTCAGCAGGGTCAATGCCAGGAGATCGGCTGCCATGACGGCGATGGCGCCGGTCTGGTGCAGGCGCGAGATCAGGCCGCCGAAGTCGTTGATATGACCATGCGTGCCCGGATACTGGAAGATCGCGCCGAACACGTCGACCGGATCGAGATCGGTAAAGGGATTGCCGACGATGACGGTCCAGCCGAGAGGCTCGGCGCGGGTCCTGATCAACGCGATTGTCTGCGGATGGCAGGCGGCATCGACGAAGAAGGCCTTCGCCTTGGACTTTGCGACGCGTTCCGCCATCGCCATGCCTTCGGCCGCAGCGGTTGCTTCATCGAGCAAAGAGGCGTTGGCGACATCGAGACCGGTGAGGTCGCTGATCATCGTCTGGTAGTTCAAGAGAGCTTCGAGGCGACCCTGGCTGATCTCCGGCTGGTAGGGTGTATAGGCCGTATACCAGGCCGGGTTTTCCAGAATGTTGCGCTGAATGACGGGTGGCGTGATGGTTCCGTAATAGCCCTGGCCAATGAGCGAGACGAGAACCTTGTTCTTGTTGGCGGTCTCTCGCAGCCTGTCGAGCGCCTCGCGCTCCGTCATCGGGGCGTCCCAGGCGAGCGGTACCTTCTGGCGGATCGCCGGCGGCAGCGTCGCGTCGATCAGCCCGTCGAGGCTCTTGTAGCCGATCACCTTGAGCATATCGGTCATCTCCGAAGGAGACGGGCCGATATGGCGGCGATTGGCGAAATCGTATGGCTGGTAGTCGGTGAACGTGAATTCCGTAGGCGTCGTCATTACCCGATCAGCTCCTTGTAACCGGATTCATCAAGAAGAGCATCGATATCGCTCGCATTCTTCAGCTTGAGCTTGAAGAACCAGCCCGCACCCATCGGATCGGAATTGACGAGCGCCGGATCGGCGGTGATGGCTTCGTTGACTTCGGTGATCTCTCCGTCGAGCGGACAATAGACCTCTGAGGCTGCCTTGACGGATTCGACGGTTGCGGCGTCGTCGCCTTTGGAGAAGCTGGCGCCGACTTCGGGCAATTCAACGAAAACGAGATCGCCGAGCTGCTCGGCGGCATGCGTCGTGATGCCGACGGTTGCGACATCGCCTTCGACCTTCAGCCACTCATGTTCTTCAGTGAATTTCAGCATGGGAATCCTCTCTGGGAAAAAACGTTCAACGCTTGTAGGTAGGCTTGATGAAAGGCAGGGCGCTGACGGCGACGGGCAGGTATTTACCGCGTACCTCGGCGTAAACGGTGGTGCCGGATGCGGCGAATTCGGTCGGCACGTAACCCATGGCTACCGGAGCTTCGACACTCGGGCCGAAACCGCCTGACGTGACCTCGCCGATCTCCGTCTTGCCTTCGGCATCGGCGTAGAGCTTGGCATGGCCGCGCACCGGCGCCTTGCCCTCGGGCTTCAGCCCGACGCGGCGGCGTGAGGCGCCGCCGTCGAGTTCGGTAAGAATACGGCTTGCGCCGGGAAAGCCGCCTGCGCGTGCGCCGCCGGTCTTGCGGGCCTTTTGGATGGCCCATTCGAGCGCAGCTTCGGTCGGCGTCGTCGTCCGGTCGATGTCGTTGCCATAGAGGCAGAGGCCGGCTTCCAGGCGAAGTGAATCGCGGGCGCCGAGGCCGATGGGCTGCACGTCCGGATGCTCCAGCAGCCGTTTGGCGATATCCTCGGCCTTGTCGGCCGGGACGGAAATTTCAAAACCGTCTTCGCCGCTGTAGCCGGAGCGCGATACAAGGCAGGAGACATCGTGAAGGCGGCAATGGCGCATGTCCATAAATTTCATATAGGCGATATCGGCCCAGAGCTCGGCAAGCACGTCGACGGCGCGCGGCCCCTGCAGCGCAACGAGGGCGCGATCAAGTAATGTAATTTCGCAGATATCGCCGATATGGTCTTGAAGATGTTTGAAATCCTGCTCTTTGCAAGCGGCATTCACGACGACGAAAAGATAATCGTCCATATGGGCGATCATCAGATCGTCGAGGATGCCGCCCTTGTCGTCGGTGAAGAAGCCATAGCGCTGGCGATTTTCGGCGAGGCCGAGAATATCGACAGGCACCAGGCTCTCGAGTGCCAATGCCGCATCCTCATATTTGCCGGAACGGGCGCGGATGGTCACCTGACCCATGTGCGACACGTCGAACAGGCCGGCAGAGGATCGTGTCCAAAGATGTTCCTTCAGCACGCCCGGCGCATATTGCACGGGCATGTCGTAGCCCGCGAAAGGCACCATGCGGGCACCGAGCGACACATGCAGGGCATGAAGGGGGGTGGTCTTGAGGGCAGCGGTCTCGTCCAAATGACGCCTCCGGGGTTTGCGCTCGTTTCGAAGCGCAGAGCTCACAATTTCGGCGCAAACGCGCCTGACGATGAGCCCCCTCTGTCTGTTTGCCTGAGATTGTTATCCCTTCGGCGAACGCTTGCGCGCTTCTCTCCAGAGTTCCGTCTGCCCCTTGCTGGTCCTTTGGCCTGAGAGTTTCCGGGGCGGTTGCTCCTTCGGCACCGGCTCGCGCCGGATTCTCCCAACAAGGTCGATAGCCATTATCCGGTCCCGGTCAAAGATGGCAAGGGGCAAATGTCGCCGCTGAACAAATTTTTGTCGCGCCGATCAATCCTGCGTTTGGCAATGGTTGCGGGCCTTTGCAACAACCATCAGAGCGGTTATCCCTTTTTGCTCGATCAAAGAGCCGGGCAGGAGATGAAGATGAACCACAACCATATCGCCGCATTGCTGATTTCCATCACCGCATTTTCTCTGTCCCTTGATCGGGCAATGGCACAGGACAGCGGCGCGATGAAATCCATGCCGGGGATGCGTACGGATGCGGCTGCGGCACCTTCCGGCTCTGCTGGCGCCAAGCTCGGCGATCTCGACATCAGCGGCGGTTATGTTCGTGCCATGCTTCCCGGCCAGCCGGTCGGCGGCGGTTACATCACCATCCACAACGCGGGCAAGAGCGACGACAAGCTGGCTTCCGTGACCTCTTCGTCCGCCGGCAAGGTGGAACTGCATGAGATGAAGATGGAGGGCGAGATCATGAAGATGCGCGAAATCAAGGGTGGCATCGCCATCCCCGCCGGCGCGACGGTGACGCTTGCGCCCAACACGATGCACATGATGTTCAAGCAGGTGAAGATGCCGTTCAAGCAGGGCGGCACGGTGCCGGTCATGCTGATGTTCGACAAGGCAGGCATGGTCGACATCAATCTGCCCGTCGTCTCGGCCAAGGGAAACTGAGCCAGAAAATCATTCGCCCCTACAATTCCGGTTTCCACTTTTCCTCGAAATGCTCTAAAGCCACGTCAAAAGGCCGGGAAATCTCCGGCCACGGGGCCAATTGTCCCGTCGTTTGAATTCGCATGATCCCGCCGAACGAGGTTTGGCGACGTCCGGGACGTGCTGCGGTATTTGAAAGAAGAAGAATGGCCGGGATTGAACATATACAGGTCGAGCCTGACGAGGCCGGCATGCGCCTCGACCGCTGGTTCAAGGTGCATTTTCCAGGGCTTGGCTTCGGGCAATTGCAGAAGCTGCTGCGCTCCGGCCAGGTGCGTGTCGATGGCGGCCGTGTGAAGACGGATGCGCGTGTGCAGCCGGGACAGATGGTGCGCGTGCCACCTCTCGATGTCGATGCCAAGGCTCTGAAGAGCGGCCCGATCGCCGGTAACGACCTTAAACATGGTGGCGATGCCGAGCTTCTAGCGCGCATGCTGCTTCATGAAGACGACAAAGTCTATGTGCTGAACAAGCCGGCCGGCCTCGCCGTGCAGGGTGGCTCCGGCCTGACCCGTCATATCGACAAGATGCTTGAGGCATGGACGAACAAGAAAGGCGAGAAGCCGCGTCTGGTGCATCGTCTCGACCGTGATACGTCCGGCGTGCTCGTGGTCGCGCGCACTCGTGGCGCAGCGCAGAAGCTGACGGCAGCCTTTCGCGAGCGCGACACGAAGAAGACCTATTGGTCGCTGGTCAAGGGCGTGCCGCGCAAGCATGAGGACAAGATCTCCACCTGGCTGGTGAAGGAAGCGACGCCGGACGGCGACCGCATGCGCATCGCCAAGCATGGAGAGGAGGGCGCCGATCACGCCATCTCCTACTATCGCGTACTCGAGACCGCAGCGCAGAGCCTCGCCTGGCTGGAAATGGAGCCCTATACCGGCCGTACCCATCAGCTACGTGTCCACGCGCTGCATATGGGGCATCCGATCATCGGCGATCCCAGATATTTCGATGATGATCCTAACTGGGATTTTCCCGGCGGCGTCCAGAAGCGTCTGCATCTGCACGCGCGGCATATCGATATTCCGCATCCGAGTGGTGGACGCCTGCGCGTTACCGCGCCTCTGCCGCCGCATATGGTGCAGACCTGGAACCTTCTCGGCTTTGATATGGAATCGGCGGGGGAGCCGGACGACGAATGAAGCTGGTACTTTTCGATTGCGACGGCACGCTGGTCGACAGCGCGCGGCTGATCCATGAGGTTATGGCGCGAACTTTCGTCGCCTTTGGCTATAAGCGCCCGGACGTTTCGGCAACCAAGTCGATCATCGGCCTGACGCTCGATATCGCCATTGCGCGGCTGCAAGGCAAGCCGCATGTCGATGACGAAGCGATCGCGATGACGGCGCATTATAAATCGATCTTTCCCGACGTGCGGGACGAAGCCGACATGCAGACGCCTCTTTTCGACGGCATCAAGTCGCTGATCGAGACGCTTGCTGCCCGCGATGAGCTGCTGATCGGCGCGGTGACGGGCAAATCCCGCCGCGGCTTGACCCATATCCTTGAGGTCAACGATTTCACGCCCTATTTTATCGTCTCGCGCACCGCCGACGATTGCCCGTCGAAGCCGCATCCGGCGATGGTGACGGAATGCTGCGGCGAGACCGGCATGGATCCGCATAATACGATCGTGATCGGCGATGCCATCTACGACATGCAGATGGCGAAGGCGGCGGGTGCGACTGCTATCGGCGTCTCCTGGGGTTATGCTTCCGTCGAGGAACTGCTGGCAGCCGGGGCCGATGCCATCGCCCACCATCCGAACGATTTGTTGAGCCATATTCTCTGAGGTGACGCCATGCGCGACCTGTTGAACGATCTTTCCGAGGGTCTCAGCCATCCCGATCCGATCCGCCGCGCGCAGATCCAGATGAAGAAGCCTCTGCCCAAGCGCTTCTACAAGGATGTGACGATCAACGAGGAAGAGGGCGGCCGCGCCATCGCGCTTGACGGCAAGGTGATCAAAACGCCCGCAAGGCGTCCGCTGGCCCTGCCGACGGAAGCTCTTGCCAGGCTGGTGGCTGCCGAATGGGCACGACAGGTCGATGTCATCGATCCGGCGACGATGCCGGTGACGCGCCTGGTCAACACGGCGATCGATGGTGTTGCGGCCGAGAGCCAGGCTGTGTTCGGCGAAATCGTCCGATTCTCAGGCAGCGATCTCCTCTGCTATCGTGCCGACGGGCCGGAACGGCTCGTCGAGCGGCAGTCGGAGCGCTGGAATCCGGTGATCGAATGGGCTGCCCGGGATCTCGGCGCCCGCTTCATCCTGGCGGAAGGCGTCATGCATCAGGAACAGCCCGCGGAAGCAATTGCTGCCTTCTCTGCTGCCTTGCGAAAATACGATACGCCAATGGAGCTTGCGAGCCTTCACACGATCACGACGCTGACCGGATCAGCGATCCTGGCGCTTGCCTTCGCCGAGGGCTTCCTGCCGCTGGCCGATGTCTGGTCGCTCGCTCATCTTGACGAGGATTGGACGATCGAACATTGGGGCAGCGACGAGGAAGCCGAACAGCGCCGTGCACAGCGCTTTGAGGAATTTCAGGCAGCAACCGACGTTTTTTCCGCGCTCCGCAGTTGAATATTGTTGATTTCCAGTCCTTTATATCGGTCTTCGCATCTTGCAGGTTCGAAAGTCGGGACAGGTATCATGTTGTTGTCGAGGTCGGGCGTCGCGTTGGCGCTCGTGGGATGTTTGGCGCTGGCGGCATGCTCGAGCTGGTCCGTTGATCCTCCCGCTCCAACCTATGACGTTCGCAGCGCGACCGTCGTGGCCGATGAGGCCTTGCCGCCGGTTTCGCCGGCATTGGTTGCCGCAGTCAATAACCGCCTGAACGCTTCGATAGCCGCAACCGGTCACAACGCGACATTGCCGCCCGTTGCGCTTACCGTCCGCCTGACCGATGTGCGCAAGGCGCGCGGTTTCAATCGTGATCGCAACAGCGCGAAGATCAATATCGATGCCGCGGCGGTGAACGGCGGCGCGGTCGTGGCCATGGCGTCTTTCGAGACCAGGACCGTCGCTCCCGATCCTGCCACGGCCGACGAGCTGATGGCGGAAGACATCGCTGCCCGCGTCCGTTCCATCTTTTCGCTGACTATGCCGCGGCTGGCGGATTGAACCGGCGGCTTCAAAGAGAGCTCGCGCCGTGCTAAGCCCGGGCAGCCATGGAGAGAGGGCAGCATGAAGGAAATCCTGCAGGAACTGGAACGTCGTCGCGACATCGCAAGGCTCGGCGGCGGGCAGGCGCGGATCGATGCGCAGCACGCGCGCGGCAAGCTGACGGCGCGCGAGCGGATCGATATCTTCCTGGATGAAGGTTCCTTCGAAGAGTTCGATATGTTCGTCGAGCATCGTTCGATCGATTTCGGCATGGACAAGAGCAAGATCGCCGGCGACGGGGTGGTCACCGGCTGGGGCACGGTCAACGGACGCACCGTTTTCATTTTTGCCAAGGATTTCACTGTTTTCGGTGGATCTCTTTCGGAAGCGCATGCGGAAAAGATCATCAAGATACAGGATATGGCGCTAAAGAACCGGGCGCCGATCATCGGCATCTACGATGCCGGTGGCGCCCGCATTCAGGAGGGCGTGGCCGCACTTGGCGGCTATGCCGAGGTGTTCCAGCGCAATGTGCTCGCCTCCGGCGTCATCCCGCAGATTTCCGTCATCATGGGACCTTGCGCAGGCGGCGACGTCTATTCCCCAGCCATGACGGATTTCATCTTCATGGTGCGCGATACGTCCTACATGTTCGTCACCGGGCCGGATGTCGTAAAGACCGTGACGAACGAAACCGTGACTTCCGAGCAGCTCGGGGGTGCCTCGGTGCACACGACGAAATCGTCGATCGCGGATGCCGCCTACGACAATGATGTCGACACGCTTCTGCAGGTACGCCGCCTCATCGACTTTCTGCCGCAATCGAATACGGGGGCACTGCCCGAAATCGAGTGCTATCAATCGGTCACCGAACCGGATAATTCGCTCGATACGCTGATCCCGGCCAATGCCAACAAGCCCTACGACATCAAGGAATTGATCCTGAAGGTTGCGGATGAGGGTGACTTCTTCGAGATCCAGGAGAGCTTCGCCAAGAATATCGTCTGCGGCTTCGGCCGCATCGAGGGTGCGACTGTCGGCTTCGTCGCCAATCAGCCTATGGTGCTTGCAGGCGTGCTCGACAGCGACGCATCGCGAAAGGCCGCTCGCTTCGTGCGCTTCTGCGATTGCTTCAATATTCCGATCGTCACCTTCGTCGATGTGCCCGGCTTCCTGCCGGGGACGGCGCAGGAGTATGGTGGTCTGATCAAGCACGGCGCCAAGCTGCTCTTCGCCTATGCCGAGGCGACCGTGCCGAAACTGACTGTCATCACCCGCAAGGCTTTTGGCGGCGCCTATGACGTGATGGCCTCGAAGCATTTGCGCGGCGACCTTAATTATGCCTGGCCGACGGCGCAGATTGCCGTCATGGGGGCCAAGGGCGCGGTCGAGATCATTTTCCGCAAGGACATCTCCGAGCCGGAGAAGATCGCAGCGCATACGAAGATGTACGAGGATCGCTTCCTGTCCCCCTTTGTCGCGGCCGAACGCGGCTATATTGACGAAGTGATCATGCCACACTCGACACGGCGGCGGTTAGCGCAGGGCCTCAGGATGTTGCGCAACAAGGACCTGACCAACCCCTGGAAGAAGCACGACAATATCCCTTTGTGAGCATGTGACAACAAGTCACGGATTTCACACGGAAAATTGATTGAGTGTCAGAAGCCGTGTTTTCCCGTTTCGGGCAGGTGGCACTATTGCTTCCTTCCGGAGTCAAAACTGGAGTTCAAAATGGCGCTTTCCGATCGGCTGAATCAATATCAGCCCTATGCTCTTACTGTATTGCGTGTCATGACCGGCCTGCTGTTCATCGAACACGGCTTGCAGAAGCTTGTCGGCTTTCCGGCCGGTGGTCAATTTCCAAGCCCGCTGCCGACCTTGATCCTGGTTCAGGGAATCATCGAGGTTGTCGGCGGATTGGCGACGATCGTCGGCTTCTTTACCCGCCCGGTTGCCTTCATTCTCTGCGGCAACATGGCAGTCGCCTACTTCATGGCGCATTCGCCCAAGAATTTCTTCCCGGCCAACAATGGCGGTGACGCAGCCATCCTCTACTGCTTCGTCTTCCTGTTCCTGATCTTTGCAGGCCCGGGTCTTCTGGCGATCGACAATAGCAGGAAGTGATCTGCTTTTCGCCGGGCTCGGCTGATGTTGGGTCCGGCGAATAAATTCGTGTCTCGCGTGTTGATTCCCTTGTCGGCGCAACGGGAGCACTTTCGACAGGATCTCGTTCGCATTGCCTTTTGGAGCGGAGATCTTCATGTCGCTTTTCGAGCGTTTATCGCCTTATCAGCCCGCAGCCCTTGCAATTCTGCGAATCATTACGGCCCTTTTGTTCATCGAGCATGGCACACAGAAGCTATTCGGCTTTCCGCCAGCGCCTTTCACTATCACAACGCTGTTCTTCGTCGCGGGGATAATCGAACTCGTTGGCGGCCTCCTCATCCTGTTCGGTCTGTTCACCCGGCCGGTTGCATTTCTCCTCAGCGGTGAAATGGCGATCGCCTATTTCTTGGTGCATATGCAGATCGACTTCTTCCCGGCCAACAATCAGGGCGATGGCGCGGTGCTGTTCTGCTTCGTCTTCCTGTTTCTGGTATTTGCGGGTCCTGGAAAGTGGGCGCTGGACAATCGCCAGCGCCAATGACCTCGGTCAGGCCGTGAGCTTGAGACCGGCGATGCCTATGACGATCAAGCCGATGCAGAGCAGCCGCACCAGGGTCGCGGGATCGCCGAGCAACCATATGCCAAGCAGAACAGTACCGACGGTGCCGATGCCGGTCCAGACCGCATAGGCCGTACCCATCGGCAGGGTCTTTACGGCAAGGCCGAGCAGCACGACGCTGATGACCATGGAAATGACGGTGAGAATGGTCGGCACGGGCCGCGTGAAGCCATCGGTATATTTCAGGCCGACGGCCCAGCCGATTTCGAACATGCCCGCGAGGAAAAGCAGGAACCACGCCATTTTGCGCTCCTTTGCGAAGAGCGAGGCCGTCCCCGCGATATCTGCGGCAGGCAAGGAGTGCCGGCCGCCGCAGTCGTCTGCGTATTTCCTATATGCCTGTGCCGACTTGGTATTTCAAGGCGGCGGGTATACCACTTCTACTTTTCGAGCCGTTCGGCATGCCACTTCAGGTGATCGTCCATGAAGGACGAGATGAAGTAATAGGAATGGTCGTAGCGCTCGTGCATGCGCAGCGTCAGGCCTGTGCCCGTGTCTTTGATCGCGTCTTCGAACAGCCACGGACGCAGGCCGTTTTCGAGGAAACCGTCAGCCTTGCCCTGATCGACGAGGAATTCGGGGAAGCGAGCGCCATCTTCGACAAGCGCACAGGCGTCATATCGGCGCCATGCGGCCTTGTCGCTGCCGAGATACTTCTCGAGGGCGGGAGCCGACCAATCGGCCGTCGATGGCTGTACAATAGGAGCGAAAGCGGAGCAGCTCTTGAAGCCTTCCGGGTTCTTCAGTGCGATCGTCATGGCGCCGTGGCCGCCCATGGAATGGCCGAATATGCCCTGCCGGCTCATGTCGGCCCGGAACTGCTTGGCGATGAGCACAGGCAGTTCCTCCGTGATGTAAGTATACATCCGATAGTTCTCGGCCCAGGGCGTTTCGGTAGCATCGAGATAGAATCCGGCGCCTTTGCCCATCTGCCAATTGGTCAGCTCGTCCGGCACGTCGTTGCCGCGTGGGCTGGTGTCCGGGCAGACGACGATCAGGCCGAGTTCGGCGGCCATGCGGCGATATTCACCCTTTTCCATGACATTGGCATGGGTACAGGTGAGGCCGGACAGATACCAGAGAACCGGTCGAGGTTCCTTGATCGCCTGTGGCGGCACGAAAACGGCAAAGGTCATCTCGCATTTGCAGGCTTCAGACTCATGCGAGAAGACACCCTGCATGCCGCCGAAAGCAGTGTTCTGGGAAATGATATTCACGGCTGGCCTCCAGGCGTCTGGTGAGTTTTTGAACGCCGGCAGAGCCGGTCGAAGGTTTCGAGAAAGGCGGAGCGGTCGCGCGGCGAGAAGGCGGCATTGTAGCCCTTGCTCTCGCCGGTTTCGCGAAGGTGTGCGCCGAGGTCGCGCATGGCGGTTGCCATGCCGATATTGCTCTTATCGAAAATGCGGCCGGTCGGTCCTGTCACCAGCGCTCCGGTCGCGACGCAGCGGCCCGCAAGCGGCACGTCGGCGGTGACAACGATATCGCCAGCGCCCGCGTGTTCGGCGATCCAGTTGTCGGCGGCATCGAAGGAGTTGGAGACGATGACGTTGTGCACCATCGGGTCCCGCGACGGACGCAATCCCGAATTGGCGACGAAGGTCACCTCGATGCCGTGGCGTTCGGCAACCTTCAGGATCTCCGGCTTGACCGGGCAGGCGTCGGCATCGACATAAATCATGATATCAAATCTTTTCAATTATATGCGGCGCTTTTCTCATGCGCCGCATACATCTTGTCGGGTGGCTTTTGGCCTCAATACAGCACGACGCTGCGGATACTTTCACCCGAATGCATAAGTTCGAAGCC
>UBUL01000035.1 GCA_900468625.1 Hyphomicrobiales bacterium | reverse complement strand
TCAGTACATAGCTTGTCATGCTGATCTTCCTCCGCATTCTGCGGCTAAAATTCCGCCTCATGTGTCCCAGGCAATCGCACATGAGGCAGGTACGCTGCCGCACACTCCTTCTCCCCAGCGGGGAGAAGGAGCTTCCGAGGATGATCCCACCATATGCGAAAAACGTGGCATATGGATTAGTCCTCGCATCTTTTAACGCGCTCAGATATCGAGCGTGCTGTCGCGCTCCCACTGCGTGAAGTGCGAGCAGTAGGCGTTCCATTCCTGATGCTTGAGCTTGAGGTAGGCTTCGGAGAACTCCGAACCGATCGCTTGTTTCAGCCCCTCGTCCTCGTCATAGGCCCGAAGCGCATCGAGCAGATTGAGCGGCAGGCGCGGCGCGTTCTTCACCAGATGCCCCTGAGCATACATGTCGATATCGTGATGCGGTCCGGGGTCGGCCTTGCTGCGCAACCCGTCCAGGCCAGCAGCAATGATGACGGCCTGAAGCAGGTAGGGATTGACGGCGCCATCGGGCAGGCGCAGCTCGAAGCGGCCGGGACCGGGTACACGCACCATATGGGTGCGGTTGTTGCCGGTCCATGTCACGGTGTTGGGAGACCAGGTGGCGCCCGACGTCGTGCGCGGAGCATTGATACGCTTGTAGGAATTGACGGTGGGATTGGTGATCGCCGCCAGCGACGAGGCATGTTTCATGATGCCGCCGAGAAAATGCTTGCCTTCGGCCGACAGGCCGAATTCGGCCTCCCTATCGGCAAAGACATTGATCCTGCCGTCATTGTCCCACACGGAAATATGGCAATGGCAGCCATTGCCCGTCAGCCCCTTGAAAGGCTTCGGCATGAAGGTCGCGCGAAGCCCGTGTTTCTCGGCGATCGACTTGACCATGAATTTGAAGAAGGAGTGCTTGTCGGCCGTCTTCAGGGCGTCGTCGAATTCCCAGTTCATCTCGAACTGGCCGTTGGCGTCCTCGTGGTCGTTCTGATAGGCGCCCCAGCCGAGCTCGAGCATATAGTCGCAGATCTCGGAGATGACGTCGTAGCGCCGCATGACGGCCTGCTGATCATAGCAGGGCTTTTCCGCCGTGTCGTATTCATCCGATATCTTGCCGCCATCAGCGGTGATCAGGAAGAATTCGGCTTCGACGCCGGTCTTGACGCGTTTACCTGCGGTCTCCGCTTCTTTCACGAGCTTCTTCAGCACGTTTCGCGGTGCTTGGCCCACGAGTTCGCCCTCCATCATGCAATCGGCCGCGACCCAGGCAACGTCCTTCTTCCATGGGAGCTGGATGACGGAAGATGCGTCGGGTACGGCAAAAAGATCGGGATGGGCGGGCGTCATGTCGAGCCAGGTCGCGAAGCCGGCAAAGCCGGCACCATCTTCCTGCATACCCGCAATGGCCTGCGCCGGTACCAGCTTGGCGCGCTGGCCGGAAAAAAGATCCGTATAACTGATCATGAAATATTTGATGCCTTTGTCCTTTGCAAAGGCAGCAAGATCCAGTGTCATTCTCGTTCCCCTTTGGATTTCTTCGAGACACTTCGATGATGCATTGAACGGCCGGGCCTACCGGCCCGGCCGAAATATCAAAAGCCTCCCTTGCCCGGATACCAGTTGGTGCCGGCGAGCGGGATCTGCGCCATGGCGGCAGCTTCCATCGTCAGGGCACACAGGTCCTCCGGTTCCAGATTGTGCAGGTGATTTTTGCCGCAGGCGCGTGCGATCGTCTGCGCCTCCAGCGTCATCACCTTGAGATAGTTGGCAAGGCGCCGGCCGGCCGCAATCGGATCGAGGCGGTTGGCAAGCTCGGGATCCTGGGTGGTGATGCCCGCCGGGTCCTTGCCTTCGTGCCAATCGTCATAAGCACCGGCCGTCGTGCCGAGTTTCTGGTATTCCTCTTCCCATTTCGGATCGTTGTCGCCGATCGCAACCAGTGCGGCCGTGCCGATGGCCACCGCATCCGCACCAAGCGCCAGAGCCTTCGCCACATCCGCACCGGAGCGGATACCGCCGGAGATGATGAGCTGCACCTTGCGGTGCATGCCAAGATCCTGCAGCGCCTGGACGGCGGGACGGATACAGGCGAGCGTCGGCATGCCGACATTCTCGATGAAGACGTCCTGCGTTGCTGCCGTACCGCCCTGCATGCCATCAAGAACGACGACATCGGCGCCGGCCTTGACGGCGAGTGCCGTGTCGTAATAGGGCCGCGCACCGCCGACCTTGACATAGATCGGCTTTTCCCAATCGGTGATCTCGCGCAATTCCATGATCTTGATTTCGAGATCGTCCGGACCGGTCCAGTCCGGATGACGGCAGGCCGAGCGCTGGTCGATGCCCTTCGGCAGATTGCGCATGTGGGCGACGCGATCGGAAATCTTCTGGCCAAGCAGCATGCCGCCGCCGCCGGGCTTTGCACCTTGGCCCACTACGACTTCGATCGCATCGGCACGGCGCAAATCCCTAGGGTTCATGCCGTAGCGCGAGGGGAGATATTGATAGACCAGTGTCTGCGAATGGCCGCGCTCCTCGTTGGTCATGCCACCGTCGCCCGTCGTGGTCGACGTTCCCGCAAGCGTCGCGCCACGCCCGAGCGCTTCCTTGGCATTGCCCGAAAGCGCGCCGAAGCTCATGCCGGCGATGGTAATGGGGGTCTTGAGGGTAATCGGCTTCTTGGCGAAACGGCTGCCGAGGACGACGGTGGTGTCGCATTTCTCGCGGTAGCCTTCGAGCGGGTAGCGCGAGATCGACGCACCGAGAAAGAGCAGATCGTCGAAATGCGGTACCTTGCGCTTGGTGCCGGCGCCGCGGATGTCGTAGATGCCGGTCGCCGCCGCGCGACGGATTTCAGCGAGCGTATAATCGTCGAAGGTCGCCGACTTGCGGGGTGGCGTATATGGATTGTGATAGCTCATGAGGTCCCCTTCGTCTCAATAGGCGTCGGCATTGTCGATGTTGAAATTGTAGAGCTTGCGCGCCGATCCGTAGCGCTTGAACTCTTCCGGCCTGACGCCGCGCACGCCGGCTTTTTCCAGAAGCTCGGAAAGCTTTGCGAGGTGCTCAGGACGCATCTCCTTTTCGATACAGTCGGAGCCGAGGCTTTTCACCGAACCGCGGACGAAGAGCTTGGCCTCGTAGAGACTGTCACCGAGCGCATCGCCGGCGTCACCCAGCACGACCAGATGGCCGGACTGTCCCATGAAGGCGGACATATGGCCGATATTGCCGTGGACGACGATGTCGATGCCCTTCATCGAGATGCCGCAGCGCGAAGCGGCATTGCCCTTGATGACGAGCAGGCCACCCTGCCCGGTCGCACCGGCATACTGGCTGGCATCGCCTTCGATGACGACGATGCCGGACATCATGTTTTCCGCAACGCCCGGGCCGACGGAGCCATGCACAGTGACGTTGCCGCCATCGTTCATGCCGGCGCAGTAGTAGCCGACAGAACCCTTGATATCGACAGTAACGGCTGCATCGATACCGGCAGCCACGGCATGATGACCACGCGGATTGACGACTTCGAAGGCTAGATCATTGGTGCCCGCAGGAAGGCCATGAAGAGCGCTGTTGAGTTCACGCAGCGGCGTGACGGATAGGTCGAAAACTGGCATGAAAAACTCTCTCGATTGCAGCAAGCCTGTCAGGCAGCCTTTTCGTGATCCCAGAAGTAGACGGTTGCCGGCTCCGGCTCCCAAATGCGGGCATCCTCGATACCAGGCAGATTGACGAGCGCGCGATATTCGGAGCCGAAGGCGACATATTGATCGGTTTCGGCCATGACAGCCGGCTTGCAGGCGATGGGATCGCGGACGACGCCGAAGCCCGACTTGGTGCCGACGACGAAGGTGAAGAAGCCGTCGAGATCGTCGACCGCGCTTTCGAGCGCCGCGCCGAGATCCTTGCCCTTGGCCATCTCGGCGGTGAGATAGGCGGCGGCGACTTCGGTGTCGTTTTCCGTTTCGAAGGTCATGCCCTCGCGCTTCAGCTCGCGGCGCAGATTGTTGTGGTTCGACAGCGAACCGTTGTGGACCAGGCACTGGTCCGAGCCTGTGGAGAACGGATGGGCGCCAAGCGTCGTGACGGCGGACTCTGTTGCCATGCGCGTGTGACCGATGCCGTGCGTCCCGGACATGCCGGTCACGCCAAAGCGCGAAATCACATCCTTTGGCAGGCCGACTTCCTTGTAGATCTCGACGGTATCGCCGCTGCTCATGACGCGGACATTCGGGCGCAGGGTCGCCAGGACCCTCCTGCCCTCGTCGAGCTTGTCCTTGGCAAGAGTGATGACGGCATGGGTGCTCTTGACAGTCACGGTCACCGGCACGTCGAGCGCGCGTCTCAGCTCATAGTCCAATCCGTCGAAATCCTTTGCCGGATCGGCCGACTGAGCGGTGATCTTCGCCGTGTTGCCGTTATCGCTCCCATAGATCGCAATGCCTGCGCTATCAGGTCCGCGATCGGTCATCGTGATCAGCATCGAGGATAGAAGCGCGCCGAGTCTCGGCTCCAGCGCCTTATCCTTCAAGAAAAGACCGACAATTCCGCACATGCCCAAAGCCTCCGTTTTCGCATCTGCAAAAATGGCTATCAGGTCTATTGCAGTTTATCAACTCAAAAGAATATTTTTTTCTTTTAAGGCAAGTCAGTCGATCTTGCCTCGCTGCGGATAGCTGATGATCGACAGGTATTTCGACGGCAGTTTCACCAGCACCTCCGGGCCATGTGGAGCATCGGCATCGAAGAAGAGGCTGTCGCCCGGCTGCATGGGATAAAGCTGGTCGCCATGCCGGTACATGACCTCGCCTTCGAGCATGTAGAGGAACTCCATGCCCTCGTGCTGAAACGTCGGGAAGACATCGGAATCGGCTGTCAGCGTAATGAGATAGGGCTCGACGATGACGCCGCTCGAATTGTTGTCGATATGACCGAGCAGATTATATTGATGCCCGGCACGCGTACCGCGCCGTTCCAGTTCGACACCCTGGCCAGCCTTGACGAAAACGGCATTGCGCGGCTCCTCATAGCGGCGGAAGAAGGCCGTCAAGGGCACGCCGAGCGCGCTCGACAGCGATTGCAATGTCGTCAGCGATGGTGAGATGTTGCCGTTTTCGATCTTCGACAGCATCCCGAGCGAGATACCCGTCGCGGCGGCAAGATCCGTCACGGTAATGCCGAGCTTCTTGCGATAGGCGCGAACCTCGTGGCCGATCGCCATTTCGAGATTGTTTTCCTTCGGCTCGCGAACCGCGTGGGGGTCTTGGGAAAAGGCCAAGCGTCCTGCATGGGATGGATCGTCAGCCGATATTTTGTCTGCCTTGGTTTTCATTCTATATCCTTTTTTATCGGCAGGGCTTATTGGGAAGAACTCTATCCTCCCAGTGAAATCTTCTCAACTGCGACGAAACTACACCTGACGGGTATCGCCAGGCGCCATCCCATACAAAGAGCGATAAGCGCGGGCAAAATGCGCGCCGCTGGAAAAGCCGGTGGCGATGGCAATTTCCGAAATCGAAAGCGGGCTCTGTTCCAGGAGCCGGCGGGCATGCTGCAGCCTTATCCGCCGATATTGCGCGAGAAAGGTCGAGCCGAGATGAGCGGCAAACAGCCGGTCGAGATGACGCGGCGTGATCCCGGCAATCCGGGCCATGGCCGCGCGATCGAGCGGCATCTCGATCGTTTCTTCCATTTTTTCCAGCACACTCAGCAAACCCGGATGATGAACGCCATAGCGTTCGGCGAGCGAACCGCGCTGCGGCGCCGCAGGTTCGCCGACTTCGGTGTGCAGATACCAGTCGCTGACGCGCCGGGCAAAATCCGCCCCCATGCGTTCGGCAATCAAGACATGCATCATGTCGAGCGGCGCGATGCCGCCGCCACAGGTGATGCGGTTGCCATCGATGACGAAACGCGCCTGGCGGGGCGAAAGCGCTGGAAAGGCTTCGAGCAGGGCCGGTGCATGTTCCCAATGAATGGTGAAATCGCGCTCGGCCAGAAGACCGGCGGCGGCAAGCAGATAGGGGCCGCCGGAAATGCCGCCGATGCGCACACCCTCGCGGGCGAGCTGGCGGAGGCAGGCGAGCGCCGAGGGATAGTGCCAATCGCGCGGCGATCCGCCGGCGCAGACGAAAACCGTGCCGAGGCCAGATCCGCGACCCGGAAGAGGCTCGGCCGGCACCGGCACTCCGCCCGACGATACCGCCGGGGTGCCGTCCGGCGAAAAGATTGAGAGCCGGTAGATTTCGCGCCCGGCCAGGAGATTGGCGGCGCGCAACGGCTCGCTTGCGGATGCAAAGGACATCAGTGCGAATCCCGAGATCAGGATGAAGCCGATATTTTGGGTATTTCTCGCGTCGATCGCAGTCATGTCCCTTTTCTATCGAAACAGGTCCCAATTGTACAAGTCGCTATTTGCCGATCTGTCAACATGAGCGCAGTTCAAAGCGGACCTGATCATGCGCTATTCGGCTTTCTCAGTTTTCCTCAACGGCCTTCGCGGCAATACCGGCTGGCCGCCTGCCTGGCGCCAGCCGCAACCGAAGCCGCACTATGATGTCGTCATCGTCGGTGGGGGCGGGCATGGGCTGGCGACAGCCTATTATCTCGCCAGGACGTTCGGCATCACCAACGTCGCCGTTTTGGAAAAAAGCTATCTTGGCTCGGGCAATATCGGCCGCAACACGACGATTATCCGCTCCAATTACCTGCTGCCGGGCAACAATCCTTTCTACGAACTTTCCATGAAGCTTTGGGAAGGACTGGAGCAAGATTTCAACTTCAACGCCATGGTCTCGCAGCGCGGGGTGCTCAACCTCTTCCATTCGGATGCGCAGCGCGACGCCTACACTCGCCGCGGCAATGCCATGCGCCTGCACGGCGTCGATGCCGAGCTGCTCGACCGCGAGGCCGTCCGTAAGAAACTGCCTTTTCTCGATTTCGAAAATGCCCGCTTCCCGATCATGGGAGGCCTGCTGCAGGCGCGCGGCGGCACGGTGCGACACGATGCCGTTGCCTGGGGCTATGCCCGCGGCGCCGATAGCCGTGGCGTCGATATCATCACCGGCTGCGAGGTAACCGGCATCCGCACCGAAAACGGCCGGGTGATGGGCGTCGAAACCACGAAAGGCTTCATCGGCTGCGGCAAGCTGGCGCTGGCAGCCGCCGGCAATTCCACCGTCGTCGCCGATATGGCCGGCCTGCGCCTGCCGATCGAAAGCCATGTACTGCAGGCTTTCGTCTCCGAGGGCCTGAAGCCGTTCATCGATTGCGTCGTCACCTTCGGCGCCGGCCACTTCTACGTCTCGCAATCCGACAAGGGCGGCCTCGTCTTCGGCGGCGATATCGATGGCTACAATTCCTATGCCCAGCGCGGCAATCTTGCGACCGTCGAGCATGTCGCCGAGGCCGGCGTTGCGATGATCCCGGCGCTGACCCGCGTGCGCTACCTGCGTAGCTGGGGTGGCGTCATGGACATGAGCATGGATGGTTCTCCCATCATCGACCGAACCCACATCGACAATCTCTATCTGAACGCCGGCTGGTGCTACGGCGGCTTCAAGGCAACGCCAGCATCCGGCTATTGCTACGCACATCTGATCGCCCGCAACGAGCCGCATGAGACGGCCCGGCAATTGCGCCTCGACCGCTTTCAGCGTGGTTATCAGATCGATGAAAAGGGCAGCGGCGCCCAACCGAACCTGCATTGAGGACATGACGACATGGCAAGCCTGATTTCCTGCCCTCATTGCGGCACACGTCCCAAGGAAGAATTCACCATCAAAGGGGATGCGAACCTCAGCCGTCCTGTACCTCATGCCGCCGCGGAGGGCTGGTACGATTACGTCTACCTGCGCGACAACCCAAAAGGGCTGCACAAGGAATATTGGCATCACTCCTCCGGTTGCCGCCGCTGGCTGATCGTCGAGCGCGACACCGTCACCCACAAGGTCCACGGCGTCAGCGATGCGGCACTTGCCAAGCTTGGAGGTGGCGCATGAGCAGCTATCGCCTCTCGTCCGGTGGCCGGATCGACCGCTCCAAAACCATTGCCTTCAGCTTCGATGGCAAGAACCTGACCGGCCATCCCGGCGACACGCTCGCCTCCGCGCTTCTTGCCAGCGGCATCCAGCTTGTCGGCCGCAGCTTCAAGTACCATCGGCCGCGCGGCATCCTGACGGCTGGCGCCGCAGAACCCAATGCGCTCGTCACGACTGGCACAGGCGGGCGAACGGAAGCCAATAGCCGCGCCACGATGATCGAACTCCATAACGGGCTGATCGCACGCAGCCAGAACCGCTGGCCCTCGCTTGCCTTTGATGTCGGCGCCGTCAACGGGCTGCTGTCACCCTTCCTGAGCGCAGGTTTCTATTACAAAACCTTCATGTGGCCGGCCGCTTTCTGGGAGAAAGTCTACGAACCTTTGATCCGCAAGGCCGCCGGTCTCGGCAAGGCGTCCTATGAGGCAGATCCCGATTCCTACGAAAAGTGCTGGGCGCATTGCGATCTCATCGTCGTCGGCGCCGGGCCTTCCGGCCTTGCCGCGGCGCTGACAGCAGGACGCGCCGGAGCGCGCGTCATTCTCGCGGACGAAGGCCGCGAACTCGGCGGCAGTTTGCTCTCAGAGTGCGATTCACCCCTCAAGGACATACTGGGCGAACTCGCCAACCTGCCGAACGTGCAATGCCTGCCGCGCACGACCGTCATTGGCTGGTATGACGACAATGTCTTCGGCGCCGTCGAACGCGTCCAGAAGCATGTGGCAACGCCGGACCCGCGCCAGCCGGTCGAGCGCCTCTGGCGCATCATCGCCAAGCGGGCGATCCTTGCGACGGGCGCCGAGGAGCGGCCACTCGTGTTCGGCGGCAACGACATTCCAGGCGTCATGATATCAGGGGCCATGCGTAGCTATCTGGGTCGTCAGGCTGTTGCTCCCGGCAAGCGCACCGTGGTCTTCACGACCAACAGTTCCGGCTACCGGACTGCCGCCGACCTCGAAGCCGCGGGCCTCGAAGTCGCCGCCATCGTCGATACGCGCGCCAATAGCGCTGAACGCTGGACCGGCAGGGCGAAGGTGCTGACCGGCGCATGCGTTGTCGATGCGTTTGGCGCCAGGCAGGTCCGTGCGGTCAGTATTGCGAGCAGGTCAGGCACGCAGGAGATCGATGCGGATGCGTTGGCCATGTCCGGCGGCTGGAGCCCGATCATCCATCTTGCCTGCCATCGCGGGGCTAAGCCGGTCTGGTCGGAAAGGCATGGAGCTTTCCTCGCGCCGGAACGGCAGGACGGCTTGCTGATCGCCGGCTCTGCGGCCGGCCTTGCCTCCACGGATAGCTGCCTTGGTGACGGAGCCATCAAGGCAGCCGAGGCATTGGAGGCAATCGGTTTCGGCAAGGTCGCACCCGCCTTTGCTTCGGCGGAGGAAACATCGGCCGCCGCCGCGCCGCTCTGGCATGTCAAAGGCTGCAAGGGCAAAGCCTTCGTCGATTATCAGAACGATGTCCACCTCGAGGATCTCGGCCTTGCCGCGCGCGAGGGCTATGGCCATGTCGAGCTTGCCAAGCGCTATACGACGAATGGCATGGCAACCGATCAGGGCAAGCTTTCCAACATCAACGCCATCGGCATCTTGGCCGAAGCCCGCGGCATCTCGCCGGCCGAGGTCGGGACAACCACGTTCCGGCCCTTCTATACGCCTGTTTCCTTCGGCGCGCTGACAGGTACTTCGCGGGCTAAGCATTTTCAGCCGGCACGCAAATCTCCTTTACATGAATGGGCAAAGAAGAACGGTGCGGTCTTCGTCGAAACCGGCCTCTGGTATCGTTCTTCCTGGTTTCCGCGCGATGGCGAAAAGACCTGGCGCGAAAGTGTCGATCGCGAAGTCTTGAACATCCGCAAGAACGCCGGCATCTGCGATGTCTCGACGCTCGGCAAGATCGAGATCTTCGGCAAGGACGCGGCTACCTTCCTCGACCGCATCTATTGCAACGGCTTTGCCAAGCTGCCCGTCGGCAAGGCGCGCTATGGCATCATGCTGCGCGAGGACGGCATGATCTATGACGACGGCACCACCAGCCGCTTGAGAGAAGACCATTTCTTCATGACCACGACGACGGCGCTTGCGGCCGGCGTGCTGACGCATCTGGAATTCTGCGCCCAGACGCTCTGGCCCGAGCTGGACGTCTATTTTGCATCGTCGACTGACCAATGGGCGCAGATGGCGGTGGCAGGCCCGAAATCCCGCGCCATCCTTTCCGGGATTGTCGATGACGACATTTCCAATGTGGCTTTCCCGTTCATGACCGCGCGCGCGGTCTCCTTGTTCGGCGGCAAGCTCAGGGGCCGGCTCTTTCGCATCTCCTTTTCGGGCGAGCTCGCATACGAACTTGGCGTGCCCGCGGCTTATGGCGAGTTCGTCGCCGACGCCATCATGCAGGCGGGTCAAAGCCATGATATCTGCGCCTATGGCGCCGAAGCGCTCGGCGTTCTGCGCATCGAGAAGGGCCACGTCACCCATGCGGAGATCAACGGCACGGTAACGCCCGGTGATCTTGGCTTTGCCCGCATGGTTTCGACCACGAAGCCCGATTTTATCGGCAAAGCGATGCTTCAGCGTGAGGGCCTGCAGGCGCCCGACCGGCCTCGCCTCGTCGGCGTCAGACCGGTGAACCCCGCGACCATTTTCCGCACCGGCGCCCATATCCTGTCGGAAGGTGCAGTTGCAACGCTCGAAAACGATCAGGGCTATGTCACATCGAGCGCCTTTTCGCCGAACCTTGGCCATACGATCGGGCTCGCGCTCATCAAGAATGGTCCGGAGCGTATCGGCGAGAAGATTATCGTCTGGAATGGCCTTAGAAACGAATACACGGAAGCGATGATCTGCAGTCCCGTCTTCATCGACCCTCAGAACGAGAAACTCCATGCGTGATTTGCCGACATCAAAGCCGGTCCTTGCCGGCAAGGCCGTTTTGCAGGGCGAGACCATCCGGCTGGAAGCTTTGCCCGAAGGCCATCTCTTGCATGTCACGGGCGCGACCACGAACGAGGAGATTATGAGCCATCTTCTTGCAGTAGGCCTCAGGAAAAGCTCCGTGCGCCCGGCCGGATACCGGCAATGGTTCGTCGCCGGCAACGAGCAGCTCGCCGTACATCAAGAGGAGGCTCTCGCAGACGCTCTGGCCGGGCGGGTTTTCATATCGGACCAGAGCCACGGCCGTATCCGCATCCGTGTTTCCGGATCGAATGCAGCCGCGCTCCTCAACAAAGGTACGGCCATCGACCTGCATCCGGTCAATTTTCCTGAAGGAAGCAGCGCCGTGACCCTATTCGGTCATATCACGATCCAGCTCACGCGCACTGCTATCAATGACTTCGAACTGACAGTGCTGCGCAGCTTTGCAGAGTCGCTTTACGAGGAGCTTGAGGCGCTGGCGCTCTCGTTTGGCGCTATGCATGAAGCGCGCTGAGCGATTTTCTCATTGCAACGGCAGACCTGCCGGTTGGCTTGCAATTGCCCGCCTGCGACCAATTTGAAATCTGTTTGCCGAGGGGCTGGAACGCGATATTGATCGCCCAGAACTTGAACGAACGGATGTACTGTTGGCAGGACGAGCACGCGACTCACAAGATGCGAGACGGTGATTCTCTTTAGCGAGATCGCAAATAACTTAGCCGGATAGAGGCCGATTGCTCGATTGCGCCCGCGACTTGCTATCAAAAGATGTAGCTCGCCGCAGCAAAGTATTTGCGCATTCTCTGGAAGAAAGTTCAGGAAAAGCAGCGCGTTAGTCGATCGGCTTTGGAGTCTTGGCTGTCATACGCTAGCCGGTCATTGACCGTTAATCTCTGGACGGCCTGACAGAATCGTGTTCTATCTTCTGGCGGCCAAAGGTCGGCAAACCGGCGACAGGCCGCCAAGAGGAACAGATGGCGATAGAAAACCGCATGGAGACGATGGCTCCTTCCAGGGAAAATGCCGGCAGCAAAATTGCGCGCCATGCAACCGTGTTGTCGGGCCAGCTCCAGCAGCTCAGAACGCGCATGTATCCGCCGAAATCGGAAAAGATGCTCCGCCAGTTTCTGACCAACGAAGTGTCCAAGCTGACGTCGATTCCGGACTCGACCTTGAAACTGATGTCGAGCGAAGGCCGCGGCCCCGTTCCTAGCCGGCTGGAAAACAATCATCGCGTCTACACGCTTGCCCAGATCAATGAATTGCGGGAGCTGTTTGCCAAGCAGAAGCCATCCGAAGCGCTTCGCTTCCTGCCTCGCCGCCGCCAGAACGAGCACCTTCAGGTTCTTGCAATCGCCAACTTCAAAGGCGGCAGCGCCAAGACGACCACCTGCGTTCATCTCGCCCACTATCTCGCGCTGCATGGCTATCGCGTGCTTGCCCTTGATCTCGATCCGCAGGCGTCGCTTTCTGCTATGTTCGGCGCACAGCCGGAAATCGATGTCGGCGCCAACGAAACCATCTATGCCGCTCTGAGATATGATGCCACAGAAAGGCGCCCGATCCGTGAAATCATCCGCAAGACCTACTTCGACGGCATAGACCTCATTCCCGGCAATCTGGAAGTCATGGAATATGAACACGAGACCCCTCGTGTGCTCGCCCAGAAGTCGGGGACGGGCGCTATCTTTTTCGAGCGCCTCAAACTTGCTCTTGCCGAGGTCGAGGCGGACTACGATATCGTCATCCTCGATACACCTCCTTCGCTTGGGTTTTTGACGCTGAGCGCAATTTACGCCGCGACGAGCATGATCATCACGGTGCATCCGGCCATGCTCGACGTGGCATCGATGAGCCAGTTCCTCCTCATGATGGGCGATCTGATCAACGTGCTCAACGAAAGCGGCGCCCAGCTCGACCAAGATTTCATCCGATATCTGGTCACCCGGCACGATCCGAACGATGCGCCGCAGTCGCAGGTGGTCGCCATGTTGCGCCACCTCTTCGGCGCCGACGTCTTGTTGCCGACGGCAATCGAAAGTACGGCGGTCGAAGCGGCCGGACTTGCCAAGCGGTCCTTGTACGAGCTCGAGATGGGCCAGATCGGCCGTGATACGCATAAGCGAGCGCGCGAGGCTGTGGACGCCGTCAACGAGTCGATCGTGCAGCTCATCAATGCAAGCTGGGGGCGTGGATGAGCAAGAGCCCGAGAAAATCCATCGTCGCAAGCTTCGGCCTGCTTTCCGCCGAATTGGACAGCAACGAATCCTCCACCGAGCAGCCTTCCCCCGCCCTTGCCCCCGCTCCGCCGGGTCGTGTGGGAGCGGGCGTCATCGGTGCCGCACACCGGGCGATCGGCGATATACGTGCCGAGCGCGATCGGCTGCGGGCAATCGTCGAATCCGGTGGCGGCTGGATTCAGGAGCTGGATCCGGACATCATCGATCCCTCCCCCTATCCGGACCGTCTGCCGGACGACGATCTCCATGATTTCGAGAGATTCAAGCGCTCGATAGAGGAGGAAGGGCAGAAGATTCCGATTCAGGTTCGACGGCATCCGTCTCAATCCGATCGCTATCAGGTGATTTACGGCCATCGCAGATGGCGGGCTGCTCGTGAACTTGGCCGTGCAGTGCGCGCCATTGAAGTCGAAATCTCCGATCTCGACCTGGTCTTGGCTCAGGGCATCGAAAACGCCGGCCGGCAAGATTTGACATGGATCGAACGCGCCCTGTTTGCCGCCCGTATGGATGATGCAGGCATCAAGGCACGACATATCTACGCAGCCCTTTCGATCGAGGATGCCGAGCTTGCGCGAATGCGCAGCGTCTACCGGGCAATCCCTTCGGATGTGATCGAGTCGATCGGGCGAGCACCGAAAATCGGCAGGCCTCGATGGCTGGAGCTCGCAAAAACCATATCCGACACACCGGATGCGCTGCGGACCGTACGCGCGATCCTGTCCGGTGCTCGTGACGAACATGAGACATCGAATGAGAGATTCCAGCAGGTTCTCAATGCAACCAAGCCTCGCCCCGGTCCGCGCAGCAGTACGCAGATCCCGCTTGCCGACGCCTCCGGAACTCAGCTCGGAGCCTTCCTTGTCTTACCCAAGGAAGTTCGAATCTCGGCCGAAGGAGCGCTGGGAACCGAATTCATAAAATTTGTCGAAGAGGAGCTGCCCGGCTTGGTCGAGCGCTTTTCTCGCCAACGAAATAGTCGCAACTCCTGACAGCTGTCAGGTTTTTTGATGGGAAAGGAAGCTTAGCAAAAGAAAAAAGGCCCCCAAACGTTGCCGTCGTGGAAGCCTTCTCTTCAATGTAGCAACTGAAGAATCGCATTTCCCCGAATCACAGTCAAGAGTTTTTGGCACCGTTTTTGGTGAACGGATTTCTTTTGCCTCTTCAGAGGTGGGGAAAATGCAAAATGGAAGTGTAACGACGCCGTTTGGGCGGCGGACGGTAGCGCTTGCCCTGCTGCGGCGACAGTCTGCAGCAGCAGAGGTGGGGCGTGCCAAATCAGCAGACAAATGGAGAATCTTTCGGGATGCCTCCGAGGCAAGAGAGCTGCTGGGGCTGCAGGATCGCAGCTTGGCCGTGCTCAATGCTCTCTTGAGTTTTTATCCCGACAATGAGCTTCGTCGAGACGCGCAGCTTGTTGTCTTCCCCTCCAACGCGCAGTTGGCCTTGCGTGCCCATGGCATTGCCGGTGCGACGCTTCGCCGGCATCTTGCCCTCCTCGTTGAGGCCGGTCTGATCGTGCGCAGGGATAGCGCCAATGGCAAACGCTATGCTCGAAAAAGCAAGACCGGAGAGATCGAAAGCGCATTCGGTTTCGATATTTCTCCCCTTCTTTGGCGTGCCGAGGAGCTGGCAGGCTTGGCCCAACAAGTAGTCGCGGACCGCCTTGCCTTCCGCCGCGCCAAGGAGAACCTGACGATTTGCCGGCGTGACGTCCGCAAGCTGATTGCAGCGGCAATCGAGGAAGGCGCTGCCGGCAACTGGGCTCTTATCGAAGAGAACTTCAACCGGCTTACCAATCTCATTCCCCGATCTCCGACGATGACGGAGATCGGTTCCATCCTTCAGGCTATGGAGCTTTTGCGCGGCGAGATCATCAAGCTTCTGGAAAAGCAGGAAAAACCGCAAAATTATAGCACCAATGATGCTCATAATGAGCATCACATACAGAATTCAAATCCAGAATCCATTTCTGAATCTGAATGCGCCTCGGAAGATCGCGAACCAGCAATTCTTCAGGCTGAGAAACCATGCAACGGCGAGATGCGGGTATTCCCGCTGAGCCTTGTGTTGAAAGCCTGCCCCGAAATCTCGTCTTACGGCCCTAAGGGAGCCATCAACGATTGGCGGGACATGCTGTCGGCTGCCGTCGTGGTGCGATCCATGCTGGGTGTCAGCCCCAGAACCTACCAGGAGGCCTGCAACATGATGGGACCGGAGAACGCGGCGACAACAATGGCCTGCATTCTCGAACGCTCCGGGCATATCAACTCAGCCGGCGCCTATCTGCGCAACCTTTCAATAAAAGCAAAGCGCGGTGAATTTTCGCTCGGACCGGCTCTGATGGCGCTGCTCAGGGCAAATAACGGCACCGGTTATGCTGCGGGCAAAGGTTTTGTCATGACGTGCTGAGCGGCCACAGCTGATATTGCCTCAGTTATGGCCGTCCAGTTGCCGCCAGATCATTACCGGCGGGGTGAATACGAGATCAACGGCAGATGCGTTCCTTACGCACCACCCAATGACCATGAACTTTGTGCTTTACAGCCTTGACGATGCAATGGTGATGATGATGGCGATGGAAAGGGGCAGCCTGCGACGGAGCGCTGACGGCAACAGCTGACACAAGGGCGATTGCGGAAGCGAGAAGGACGTTTTTCATGGTGAACCTCGTAAGCATTGGGGGTTGATGCTGCGTGTTTACGCATGACTTTTGTGACCGAATTCGACTTAACCGAAAATGAATAGCATCCTTACAATTTCGTAAGACTCAGATCGGAACTAACCGATGCTTGAGCCGGCGGCAAGTGCCCCCCGGAAAGCGAAGGCGTCTGCTGCTGCGTGAAATGGTCGGATCCATGTCGGAAGCCTTGCTTGTCCGCCCGCGACGAGAAGATTTCTTCGAGCCGGCATGACTCGGCCATATGCCAACATCACGGCTTGTCAGCTGACCACACCAGGCTTTGAAAAATCATTTCAAGGCGAGAGCTTTTGATGCACGAGGCTCGAAAAGCCGGTTCATTCCAAGCTCCAACCGGATCAGGAAAACGGACTTGAAATCGCAGTTCAGATACCTGTTTGCGCGAGTTTCCTGAGCAAAAGCGACGTTTGCATGCAGGGACAGTTTTGCTCACGAGAAGGCACTTTCAGCATTGTATGGCTGATGGAAATTAAAGCTGATATTACTTCAGGATAAAAAAATTGCGTTGGAAAATCAGCTCTTTACGTTACGCCGATTTCGACCCGGAAGAACAGAGAATCTCAATCTTTCTTCGATCATATTGCACGTCAGATACCCCGATTAGTCAAGCAAATTGTCGTCTGGAGCAGGCTGCCGATCCTTTTCCGCGGCCGCTGTTCTCATGCCCTCAACGGGTACACCGCCTGAGAAATTACTTGCCCTGGCGCGCGGCTGAGAGTTTCAGCATGCCTTCAACGAAAGATGGGTGGCGACGTGATGGACTGCGAGCTGAGAGGCATCGTTTTACGCAGCATTTCGATGACTTCGGGAATCTTAAGGTCCCCTAATGGGAGGCGGATCAGGGCGTTCGCAGAACTCCCGCCAAACGAATAGCGTCAGCTCGGCGCCATCCGTTTCCGTTTCGCCTGGAACCGCTGCGAATTGCTGAAGCGCGCGATATCGCACGTCTTGCCAGAACAGCTCCTCGACCCAATCGTAGATCGGGATCACATGGAAGTGGATTGCGAGGCCAGGAATATGGCCATAGCGGCCTATATATATCCGCCGGGCGTTCAATTGCTGTTTCAGAGCAGTTTGAGCTAGAGCCAGCAATGGGCCTATGTCGCGCAAGGCTGCATCGGATAACTCCGATAGATCGTCGGTCAACTTCCTCGAGCCAATGATGAGATAGCCAGGCATCGCGGAATTCATCCGATGGCTCACGAGCCATCCGTCGGTCTCGGCTATGAGAAATTGCTCATCAATTTCCACTTCCTACTCCTTCGCCCGATATGGACAGCTATCCCCGCTCAAATTTCCCTTCAGGAGGAAGAGGATGATGTCTGCGGCGGGGAAGGAATTCAAGCGGATGTGGCTTTCCGGTATCCGCTAGGGAAACAAACGGCGGGACTGTCCCAATCGATATTGTGGCCGTTCGCTGTTGCAAAGGTTATTGCCTAGGCGCGTAGGGTCAAAGAAGTGCCGAATCGGCTCTCACGACGAGGAAGATGGTGGCCGGGGCGGTCATAGACGCGCGTCGGTTGCGCCTGAAGAACTGAGCCGAAGGTACTCGCTTTTCAAAATCCTGACAGCTGTCAGGATTTTGAAGAAGCGTGTAAGGAAGGACGCGACGAGCGCGGACGGCCTGAGCCGCTTTCGAGGCAGGTTACGGGAATGTCGATGCCGTTCATCCGACGTCGTCACATAAAACCCTGACAGCTGTCAGGATTCTATCTATTGTAGCCTGATTGGCCGATCTTAGATCGCTATCGATGCAGATTCGCCTCGCGCCACTGCAGGCTTTTGATATATGGGAGGCCGCTTGAATTAGTTCCCCAAAAGGCTATGGCCATCCGGAAACGCCGGAACCTCCATCATAATCGAAGGTCCGGCCATGCGTTGTCAGCCAGTAACCCATCGAAGCCTTCTTGCCGGGGCAGCGTTTCTCAGCGTTAGCGTGAGGGGAATGGTCGCGAGCGGAATAAGTATCGAACCCAGAAATCATCGACACAAGAGAGGAATGAGGCGTGATCTTGGATCTGTTGGTCGATCCAGCCGAGCGCCTGCTGCTGGGCTCTCACCAGCGAACTTCCAGCCCCATGAAGTAGCTTGTCGCGTGATCGAACATATTTTGACAACGCCGTTCGACGGAACGACATGCTCGATCGGACGGCTCTGGTGGAGCAACTCCCGGTGCGTAGATATACGATATTCGTGACACTCCGATAGACCCGCCCGCCGGTATTTCGGGCAGCATTGAGCAGAGGCGAGGACCTGATCGATCCTGGTCGCTGGAATGCCGTCATCTGAAGCCGAGATGATCGGCAGGGAGATGAAGGGCAAGCCAATTCCCTGTAACATCCGCGCTTTGGCAAGATGCCAGAAGCAAGCACCGCTATGGATAATCGTGACCCGATACATCGACAGAGCGATAAAGCCTGCGCCGATCGCGATGAGGTATTTTGGGTGCGGCCTCGACGACAGATAGCCGGCAACGAACACCACCACCATGGTCGCCACGCTGCCCTGGGACAGCTCCGCCCAGGCGGCGGTGTAGCCGAAGTCCTGCGCACCGATTGCGGCAGGTATCGCGTTGTTGGGCAGCGGCGGGAATGAAGGGCAACGGCCGAATGCTTCCTACAGTGGCCGGCAGGAAGGCGTCATCGATATTTCCAGGTCTTCTTTTCAGCCGCCGCGAAAGGACACGACGCTCAGTAGGATGCAACCAGGTTCGTTCCGAAATCGGGCTCGATACCGAGGATCGGTGCTGCGCGGCTGATGATGTCGTGAACCATCGGTGCCGCCGTTTCGGCAGCGAGGTTCAGATTGTGCACCCCGGTCAGCGGCTGGTCGATGAAAGCTAGGACCACATATTTCGGATTTTCCATGGGAAAGGCAGCCAGGAAGGAATTGAAGCTGAGCTTGTGCGAATAGACACCGTGAATGACTTTGTTTGCGGTGCCCGTCTTTCCGCCGACGTGATAGCCGGGCACGTCGGCGGCTCTGCCGGTGCCCTGCTCGCCGTTCAGCCGGAAGAGGTAGCGGATCGTGTCGCTGGTGCTCTTCTTGACGATCATCGTTTCGGTCTTTTCGGCCTCTTCCTGCGTGCGCGGCAGGAAGGAGGGCTCGATCAGCTTACCGCCGTCGATGAGGGCTGCGCCAGCGACGGCGGTCTGCATCGGCGTGGTGGCGACACCATGGCCAAAGGCTATGGTTATGGAGTTGAGCTTCTTCCAAACTTTCGGCTGACTGGGCGCCTTCACCTCAGGCAGTTCCGTCTGCATCTTCGTCAACAGCCCGAAGCGGGTCAGATAGCTCTTCTGGATGGTCATACCCACCTTGTCCATCATCTTGGCCGTACCGATGTTGGACGAATAGCGGAAGATTTCCGGGATCGACAGGACGCGCCGCGGCACGTCGCGGTCGTCATGGATGGTAAAGCCGCCGTAGTGCAGGGGCGCGCTGGCATCGAAGGTGTCCGTCAGCTTGACCATGCCCGTGTCGATGGCCATTGCGATCGAGAAGGTCTTAAATACCGAACCCATTTCGTCGGTGCCGTTCGACATGCGGTTCAGCCAGCCCTTGACGTCCGCCTGCGGATCGTTCGGATCGAAATCGGGAGCGGAGGCCATGGCCAGCACCTCGCCGGTGTGGATGTCGAGAATGACGGCACCGGCCGCCTGGCTTTGGTAGCGGCCGATCGCATCCGAAACCACATCGTGGACGACGTTCTGGACGCGCAGGTCGATCGAAAGGCGCACCGGCTCCAGTTGGTCGCGGCTCGTCAGCCCGGTGGATGCGAGATCCGAAAGGCCCTGCATGTCGAGATATCTCTCCATGCCGGCAACGCCATGATTGTCGATATCGACATAGCCGAGAATGTGAGCGGCGGTTCGTCCGCCCGGGTAGAAGCGCTTGACCTCCGGCCGAAACCCGATCGCCGGAATGCCGAGCGCCAGGATTTCGCTCTGTTCCTTCGGCGTCAGCTGCCGGCGCAGCCATGCAAAATGCGAACGGCGGTCGGCGAGCTTCTTATAGAGGGATTTGCGGTCGATATCCGGAAAGATCGAAGCGATTTTCTCCACCGCCTCGTCCGGATCGACCACGCGGTTGGGCTCGGCAAACATCGAGACGGTGCGGATATCCGTCGCCAGCAATTCGCCGTTTCTATCGACGATATCCGGACGCGCCGCACTCACATGGTCAGGCGGAATCGCCGACGTGTCGGTCCTTGGCTCCATATCGAAATAGGTAAGCCTGGCAAAGATCGCCGCGTAGCAGATGACGAGCCCGCCCGCGAGCATCATAATGCGCGCTCTGGCGAGCTTGGCTTGGCCTGTAGCTCTCGCCGGCGGGCGCACGCGCCCTCCCGGGCCGAAGGTGATCCTGATAAGGCGACCGCTGTTTGCGCTGAGGGCGTGGATGATCGACATGACCGATTGTTCGCAAAAACTGGAGGGGCGGATGCGCCTTCCGATCAGAAATCTTTAACCTTGAGATGGTTAACAGAAGTCTAATATTAAGATCGCCTTACCATGCGCGCTTCAGAAAATAGCGTCTCGATCGAATGAGGCGCCGGCGCTGAAATCGGCCTTATGGTCAAGTCCCGGCGCGGGAGGAGCGCCGGTTTCAGCCGCTATTCGGCGTCGGATAATACCACGCATAGCCGAAATGATAACGATCCGGGTCCTTCCCGTAATAGTAGGGAAGGGCGGCATCCTGTTCCGGCGGCAGCTGAACCTCGTTTCCGAATTTCGCCGTAAACCATCGTTTCAACTCATCCGGCATGGGTGATGGTTGTCCGTTTCGCTGGTTCCAGACCAAAAGGACCGGCCCCTCGCCGATAGCCTGGCGGCTGAGGTCCGATGCAGGATATTCCGTGGAGATCACGGCCGTATTCGGCATGCTCACACGAATATTGCCCGCCTTGTGCCATGTCGTCGTCACCACGACCTTGGGCTGACGGCCCTCCGCTGCGATGCTTTTATCCAGGAAGGCCGCGTAAGGTGTATTCAGATGCTCATATGAGTGGAAGTATCTCGCCAGCAGGACAGTTCCCGCAATGATGATGGGCAAGGCTACCATCATGACGATGGGCACATAAAGGAACCTTTTCACGACGGCCGGGTCTTGCTTGCCGGCAGCGTCGAGTTTCAGGCAGAAATAGATCGGCAGCAGAAACAGGAATGGAAGAAGCCAGCGGTCACGAAACTCAGTGAGCGTCACGATCAGTATCAACATCAGCAGGATGATCGCGGTGCTTGCGAGCATCCTTCCAAAAAAGTCGCTCCATTCGCTTCTGGCGCGCAGCGACCGCAGGAAGGACTGACGAAAGACCAGAAGGAAGACCGCGGTCGTGGGAACGACGATCCCTGCGGTCGTGCGGATCAATTCGGCAATTCCAAAGCCGATGTCGGACAATTTTCCGCCCGTCTCTTGCTCCGACATCGTCTTGACCGTCGTGGTCAGGACAAGATTCATATTGGACATCATCCAGACGGCATGCGGCAGAAAGACCAGAACGGCAATTGCCAGCGTCAGCAGGAGACGTCTGTCGAGGAGCCGCTTGCGACCCTCGGGATGAAGAAGGGTTGCGGCAAGGACGGTGAGCACGGTGAGAGCGAAATTATATTTCGTCAGCATTCCAAGCCCAGCCGAGAAACCGGCCATCGCATAGGAGGCGAGGGTCGGTCGGCGAATGGTCGACACCACGAAATAGATGAATAAGACAACTGCAAGAAGCGTCGCGACCGTATGGGTGAGATCCCTTTGAGCCTGCCAGAACATCTGCGGCATCGTCAGAAGAGACAGGGTTCCGACCGCCGCCAGTTTCTTGTCGACCACCAGCAGCCGCAGCAATTTATGATAGGCGAGATAGACGAGGAAGAGCAGAAGGTTTTTCACGACAACGAAGGACGCGACGCTCGTACCGAAAATTTCAAAGACGCCGTATTGAAACCAGTTATAGAGCGGCGGCTGCGCATCGTATCCCCAAGCAAGCCACTGGCCTACGAGAAATTGCTGAGCCTCGTCGATCCGCAGCGAGTCCGAGATGGAGATGCGGATAGCGGCCTGCACGACGAAATATGCTGCGAGAATCCAGGGGACCCATCTGAAAACGGAGGACAATCGGCCATCTTCCGCAGATGCTTCTCCGCCGAACGCATCTGCAAAATTGCCCTTCTCCAGAGGCTTCATCCCGATCTCCGTGCATTTGCCCATGTCGTGGTCCGCGCCACGTCGCTGCCCCGTAACGGTTTCTGACATACCGCCTGAGGTCATCATATTGAAAGCGGATCTGCGTTAATTGCCGCCGTCGTGCATTCGGTCGCGGATCGTTGGTGCATTTTCGTCACGCGTGGGGGACCGCCGGTAGCGAGGCGAGCTTGCCGCAGGTGCGATCGGCTTGCTCGCCTGAACGCATGCGGCGTTTCGGAAAGCACGAACTTGCGCCGTCAAATTTTAGGTCTCGACGACGGCTTATCCAGCATTGGGCGTATTGTCAAACATACCAAACGTATGTATATCTATTACCGAACTTGAACCGAGGCTCGGGAAGCGGATTTGATCTTCCGAAATGGGATGATGGCTCCTCGTCCTGAGCAGAAGTTTAACGGTATCCGACACATCGTGTCGGTAGCAGCAGCTGATCGTCTCCAATCCGAGAAGCTGCTCACTTAGATCGGTTGACCTCCGATCAAAGCGAGAAGGATCCGGCTTTCCCTCCGGATCCTTCTCTTTTTCAGGCTTTACCTGCCGTCGGCGACGGCGTCAGCTTGCGTATGCTGCGTAAAAGGTCTTCGGAAGCGGCGGTCGGACAATACCGATGCATGCCGCACCGCCGGTCGGACGGGTGCGATGCCGATAAGAGAGCAGCACTGCCTTCAACTTTCCGGCTTCCCGCACTTCTCGTGTTGAATGTCGGACATGATCGCATATCCAGCCGGGTTGTTCACCAGTCCCGCGGCTGTTCGCAGATGATGCCTGACGCTCGCCCAGATGAAAGATGCATTTTCGGGTCAGATCAGCTGACGCCTGCAGAAACGCTACCCGACATGTCGGGTAGCGGTGTGTCCACTGCTATCAAAGTGGCCTGACGTTTTCCGCCTTTGACTTGCCGGTCTTTCGGTCCTGGCCGATGTCGTAGGAAACGGACTGCCCTTCTCTCAGCACATCGCCATATTGCAGGGCGGAGACATGAACGAAAACGTCCGGTCCTCCGGCTTCAGGCGTGATGAAACCAAAGCCCTTGTCAGCATTGAAAAACTTAACCTTGCCAGTCGGCATAACAATCCTCATGTCTTTGCAGTTTGAACGCGACGCCAACCTAGCGGTCAGCCATTGTCAGATCAAGCGGATCGCTTGAATGATTGGTTCGAACTTCACTCAAGGTGAAGCAGGCATACGGACGTTATCTGAGCGGGCTCATACGGCTGAAGCTTCGTGAATTCGGCCATTTTGAATGGATGTGAGCCACAGGCTTGCAATCGGGGGCAATGATGGCACGACTGCTGGCAGCAATCATTCGCTGGTGCACTGTCTTATCGCTCGAACGAATGCGTCCTGATGGATCGGCTTCATGAGCACCTGGGCGGCTGGATGCTTCTCCCGCATGCTGTCCGGCAAGGGCTGGCCGGTGTAGAAGACGAACGGTATCCCACGCGCCGCCAATATGTCCGCGATCCCTTCCGACGTCTGACGGCCAAGGCCGACATCCAGCAAAGCGGCTGAAAGCGGCTCTTCCGACGCGATTTTCAGAGCGGCCGGCAACGTTGCGGCACTTACAATATCGGCGCCTGCCTCGGTTAAGGTTTGTTCAATGGCTATTGCGATCAGGAACTCATCGTCGACGACGAGAACCCGCATCCCCCGCAGATCCTGGGCGTGCTCAGCCTCGTTCCCCATTGTGCTGGTCCTCCGGAAGCTCAAGCTCTATTGTGCAGGTAAGTCCCTCGCGAGCGAATTCACGCTGCACGACTGCGCCAGGCAAGCCACGCTCGATGAGCGTACCTCCAAATCCTACTCTTTCAGGCTCGACCACCGGTGGACCTCCCGTTTCCCGCCATCTAACCATGAAGCGGCGATGACTGCTCTCGCGTTGGACCCCCCAACTCAGCAGCACTTGTCCTGTTCCAGCTGACAGTGCGCCATATTTTGCTGCGTTCGTCGCAAGCTCGTGAAGGACAAGGCCAAAGGGCGTCGCGAAGTCTGGAGGAATCATCACTGCATCTCCTTCGAAGACGAGGCGCCGCGGATCATCCGTCAGATAGGCCCCGAGCTGGCTACGAACGAGAGCGGCAAATTCGGCCCCTTCCCACCGAGCTTCGACCAACAGGCTATGGGCGCGTGCCAGGGCGTCCAGACGGCCCTCGAACAGTTCCAGAAATCGTTTCTCGGAGCCTGCTGTCCGCAACGTTTGCCGTGCAATGGACTGAACAACAGCCAATGTGTTGCTCACCCGATGGCTGAGTTCGCTGATTAGCAATTTGCTTCGACGTTCCCATTTCTTTTGATCCGTTACGTCTCGCGTGCTTTCCAGAACCAGACGTCGACCGCTCATCAAAGCCAGCTCGATTTGGGTTTCCACCGTCAGAAGCCGCCCGTCCTTTGTTCGATGCAGTAATTCGCCGCTCCAGCTCTTTTGTTGCAGCAGCGACTGCTGGAGTTCATCGAACGTGCCGCCCGGAACGGACGTCCTGAGCAGCGTCTCCTTTCTCTTTCCGATCGCTTCCTGCCGCGAGTAACCATAGAGCTCCTCGCTCCCGCGGTTCCACTGAATGATGCCGCCATCGAAATCCCAGACGAAAATCGGGGAACGAGAGAGTTCAACCAACAGTGTTTCCTGCCTGAGCTGTTCCTCGCTTTCGCGTAAGGCCTCCTCCGCCCGGCGGCGTTCGCTAATATCGACGAAGGTCGCCACGACCCCATCGATCTTGTCATCAACAGTGCGGTATGGCCGGAGGCGGACAAGAAACCATCCACCGTCGAGGCTTTGGACTTCGTGCTCGATTGGTGCCAGGTCTTTCAAAACAGCGCGGGCGTGATCAGCCAATCCGTCATAACGGAGCTGGTGAGTGAAATCGGTGATCGGACGGCCTTCGTCGCTTGCGGTAACGTTGAACAATTCCGTCAGGCGAGGCGTGAAGCGCTTGATGCGCAGGTATGGATCGAGAAACAGGGTGCCGAAATCGGTTGCTGCCATGAGGTTTTGCAGATCGCTATGGGCGCGCGAGATGCTTTCCAGCTTGAGCTTTAGCTCATTGTTGACGGTCTCGAGTTCCTCGTTGATGGATTGCAGTTCTTCCTTGCTCGTCTCCAGTTCCTCGGAAGTGGATCGATACTCCTCGTTAATCGATTGGAGTTCTTCGTTGGCAGCGCGTAGCTCCTCGTTCGTCGCCTCGGACTCCTCGCGTGTTGCACGAAGACGGCTATGAGCCAGCTGAAGCTCCTCTTGGAGCTGTTTGACGGTCTCTCCTTCGCTTCCCCGATCAAACCGAGCGCCACCTGGGAGCGAGTCTTCGTCCAGCGCCTCACCCTCGATGAACATGACGAGCGCATAGCGCGCCGGATCATTGTCCTGAAGCACGGGCTTCACTTGCAAGTAAACGCTACGCTTTGAGCCGTCGAGCTGAACCGGCAGCGCCATGCTGAGTGTCGCTTCGCCACGCTCAAAGGCGCGGTGAAGGGCTGTCCTGAGATCGAAACGAAGCGCTTCTCGGACCATTTCGGTCGCTTCCATGCTCACCGATCCGGCGGAATACTGGAGGAACCGGCCCGCATTTTCCGAAAGGTGAACGGCTCGAAAATGTTCGTCTACCAGCATGCTTGGGGGGCGATCTTCTCCAGCATCTGCCGATGCAAAGCGGCATCGCCGATGTTCGCGCCTGGCGAGGAGGGGCGGGGAACTGCTGGTCCGCCCTCTGCTGCCTGGCGGGGGCCAAGCAGCATCGGTAGCGCGGATCGCTTTTCCGCCGGATTGCCTGTCGAGCGATAGATTCTTGCATCACGGTCTATGGCCCTGAAGAGGCCGGCTGGCTGATCGGCGCTTTCTGAGGCCCCCAGGAAAAGGAAACCACCTGGATTAAGCGCGTAATGAAAGGTATTGCAGACTTGCTGCTGCAATTCCCGATCGAGATAGATAAGAAGATTACGACACGAGAT
Organism: Hyphomicrobiales bacterium; assembly: GCA_900468625.1. Taxonomy (GTDB): domain Bacteria; phylum Pseudomonadota; class Alphaproteobacteria; order Rhizobiales; family Rhizobiaceae; genus Rhizobium. Next base: position 32,594 of record UBUL01000035.1, on the reverse strand, counting down.
CATGTCTACCCGCGAGAAAGGCGGATCGCGCAGAAGGCTGTGATTGGAAAACAGCACTACGTCACGAAGCTCTCGTCGGACACGATAATGCTCTCCTTCGCGCAAAAAGAACCGGCGAAGCCGTTCATCGGAAATGTCCGCTTCGATCGTCGCGGGAAACCGGCCTTCCCGGGCGACGGCCAGAGCCCTGACGTCCAGATCAGTACCGAAAACTTGAAGTTCTGGCCTCAGATCCCGACGAGCCGCTTCTTCGAGCAATAAGATGGCGAGCGTGTAGGCTTCTTCGCCCGTCGCGCAGCCTGGCACCCAGACTCGGATGCTGCCTGCTGCGTCCTTTCCTTCGAAAAGCACGGATATGACGTCGCTGGCGAGAAGATTGAAGGCGTGTGGATCGCGAAAGAACGTAGTAACCGAGATCAGAAAGTCGGCAAAAAGAGATTGAGCCTCTTCGGGGTTCTCTCGCAGGTAGGCATAGTAATCCGAAAGGCTGTCTTGTCGCGTGACCTGCATGCGTCTCGCGATCCGACGCAGGATGGTCGCGCGCTTATACAAGGAAAAATCATGGCCGATCCTGATGCGAAGGTGGCCCAATATGCGTCGAAGCGTCTCCTCGTCCGTATCCTGTACAGGGGTAACCGATCCCTTTTCACCGTCATTCAAAAGATCAGTGAGCTGTTGCGCCAGACTTCGGATCGGAAGCACGAAGTCCGCGATTTCGGCATCGATCGCATTGCGCGGCATGGATGGGTATTCCGCCTCTTTTGGATCCTGCACGAGAATAATGCCCCCTGCCTCCTTGAGTGCTTTAACACCGTTGGCGCCATCGGTGCCGGCCCCGGTGAGGATGACGCCATAAATGCGGCCATTGGCGTGCTGGTCAGAGAGCGATCGAAAGAAAAGGTCGATCGGCGCGCGATGGAAACGAGGCTCATCGAAAGGAACTGCCGAAATTATGTGATCGGAGATCAGAAGCCGGCTGTTCGGCGCGATGACATAGACATGGTTGTTTTCGAGCTTTGCTGTCTCGTTGACCTGAGACACCGGCATCGGCGTTCTCGTGGCGAGAATGTCGGCGAGCTGGCTTCTGGACTCCGGATCAAGATGAACGATGACGACAAAAGCCGCGTTCGGCTCGTCCGGCAGTGCCTCGAAGAAGCTTTGAAGGGCTTTGACACCACCGGCTGATGCACCGACCCCTACGATCGACGGATCGGAATCTGACGCCATGACATATCTCCCTATCTGCTGGCCATTGCCCCAGAAAGCGCAGCCGTTCATGAGTTCGCATTGTACATTTTAGTTCCGCGTCCGGGCAATCGTTCTAATGGTAGAGCTGGGCCGCTTGTCTTAACGCCGTGGAGCCCGTCCGATCGAACAAAAAGGTTTCTGAGATGTTCGGGAGGCGCAGGAGATAACATGAACCGCCGCGACATCATTGCAATCGGAGGATCATTAGGGGCTGTGGACGCGGTCAGGCAGCTCTGTCAGGGGCTGCCGGGCGACCTTGCTGCATCGATGTTTATCGTTATTCATGTCGGCGCTAAGGGTAACAACCTGCTGGGCGAGATTTTTAACGCCCAGTCAGCGATTTCCATCCAGACAGCGGTAGATGGGGAGGTTCTGCGGCCGGGTCACGCCTATGTCGCTCCCGCCGACCACCACCTCCTGGTGATGGGCGATCGGATGAGATTAGGCCGGGGACCGCGCGAGAATATGGCCCGTCCGGCACTGGATCCACTTTTTCGCTCCGTCGGCGTCTCCTTCGGACCACGAGCGATTGCGGTGGTGCTGACGGGCATGCTCAATGACGGGGCGGCCGGGCTCGCGGATGTCAAACGATGCGGTGGGATCACCGTGGTGCAAACACCTGCGGATGCGTTCGCTCCGGATATGCCGATGGGAGCGCTTCAAGCCAGCGATGTCGATTATCGCGCCCCGTTGTCGAATATGGCGGAGCTTTTGGTGAAGCTCTGCAGTGAAGAAGCAGGTCCTGCTGTCGAAATTCCGGAAAATATCAGGAGCGAGGTCGCAATCGCTTTGGGCAGGCGAGCGGATGCCGAGACGACCGCACGGCTCGCCGATCCGGTTGCGCTCACATGCCCGGCATGTGGGGGTGTCCTTTCACAAATCAAACAAGGCTCGCCACTGCGGTTCCGGTGCCAGGTCGGCCACGCCTACACCGCCGAAGCCCTCGCGAGTGAACAGGAGGGCTCGGTGGACGAGGCGGTTCGCGTGGCGCTGAGGATCATGGAAGAGCGGATCGTCCTTACCCAAAAGATGGCCGAGGATGCGCGCAGGTCCGGCAGAGATGCGGCGGCTGCCTTGTATGAAAAGCGATTGAACGACAGCCGAACCTATGCCGACGTCCTGCTTAAGGCTATCGCAATGCCGTAGATCGATGGTGCCGGTAAGCCATTCCAAATCCCTCAAAATCCTCGACGTTGCGGGTCGCGATTGTGAGGTCATGGACAATCGCGGTGGCGGCAATCAAACCGTCCATAGATGAAAGCCCTCGACCACTGCGCTTTGCAAGGCCCATAAGATTGCTCCATGCCAAGGCGATCGGTTCATTCACTGTGACCCCCCCCCCCCCGATTTTCGAAGCGCCCGGGGAGGTCTGTCGCCAGCCATTCTGTCAGGGCATCACGCTTTCGCCCATCGTCCAACAAGGCGACGCCTCGACACCTAGAACATTGAAACCAGCTTCGCATGGCACCTCGGGAATGAACGGGACATTACCGCGGTGTTCACGCGAACTTCACCTGGAAATGTCCGTTATGGCCTGCTCGGTATCCGGACGGGCCTACTTGATGGAAAAGTCGACGGTTTTCAGCACCTTGCCGTCCACAGATAGGACCGCCTGGTATTTGCCGACGGGGAAACCTGCGTTCGGTTTGCTAAGTGACGCATCAACGCGGTTTTCCAGCGAGCCGATATCGAAACTGGATTCGTCTATTTTATAATTCGCTGGTGCCACACCGTTGGTATCAACAGCGATCCACGAAACGGTGATCTTTGAGCCTGACTGAATGTCCTCTGCAACGTCCGCCGACAGATAAATGGCGGCACTGTTCGCCGGAAGCGTCGTCTCTGTCGCATCGGCATCCTTGCTGTTCGAGACGATGATGTTCTCAAAGCCTGAGGCCCAAGCCGTAGAAGTCGAGGCAATGGCTGCCGTAAAAACAACCGCTCGTAAGATGTTCGTGATATTCTGCATCTTAAATTCTCCCGATTAGCAGGTCTTCTTAGGACGACTTCATGAATCCAAAATTAGGAGCATGCAGCCGCCACAGACATTTTTGGCGTTATTGCCCAGCGAACCAAAAATAGTCGTGACGGCCAACAGGTGTTTATTGTGGCGGCACTAAAATCGACGCTAGTCGGCCCTTCTTTACAAGCGGATGATTGATACGGCGATGCCTTGGCAGAGCTGGAGAGCGCGAATGTCATAGTTCACAGAATGAGCCGAGCCGCGCGTCCGTTCTTTCGCTCGGCATTGTTGTAGTAGCTCGCGGCCTGCGTCACTGACTTATGTAGGGATTGCTGCATCGCCTCCTGTAGCGGTATGCCACGATTGGCGGCTTCCGTCAGATAGCCGGACCGCAGCCCATGCGCGGAAAACATCTCGGCATCCAACCCAGCCAGCTTGCACCGGCTCTTCAAAATCAGATTGACCGACTGCGGCGTCAGCGCTCGCCGGTCGATATTGCCCCACTGGTCGATCCGCCGGAAGAGCGGTCCGCTCTCGATCCTTGCTTCTTCTATCCAGCGCTTCAGCGCGACAACCGGCCGGCCAATCAGAACGACATGCGCCTGATCTTCAGCTGTCGTCGTCTTGGTTCGATCGAGATGAACGGTGAGACACGACAGGAGAGGGGAGGTGGGGTTTCTTGGATCATCATGGACTGGTTCTTCATCGACCAGATCCTCGACCCGCAGGTCGGCGACCTCGGAGCGCCGCCGGCCGCCGGAGGCAAAGGCGGTCAGCAACAGGGCGCGATCGCGAAGATCGACCAGGCGTTCACCGTCGCAGGTGGCCAGCAGTTTTGCCAAGACATCGCCGGTGACCGCCTTTTTGCTCTTGCGTCGCCTTGGCCGAGCGCTGGCCCGCACCGCGAGCCTGAGTGCGGCTTTTAGGGAAGGGGCGGAAAACGATCCGCTCAAACCGCGCCAGCGGGTGAGGATCGACCAGGACGTCAGCCGCCTGCGGACGGTATCTGGCGCGTGCGGGCCCTCGACACGCAGCAGACCCTTTGCCCGCAATCCGATCTCGACCTCGGCCGGTATGCCGTGGGAAGAATCCTCGGCGCGTTCGACAGGATCCCAGAGATGGTGGGCGACAAATTTCAGGAGCAGGCTCTCCGGCGCCGGCCAGGGGAGGGCGCTGCCGGTGGCAAGCTCGCACCAGGCTTCGAGATAGCCGAGATCGGAGGCAAGCGCGCGCAGCGTATTGGCGCCCATTCCTTCCTTGGCGAGATACTTGAGGGTGGCGACATCCTCGTCCGTCAGCAGCGTCGCCAGTTGGTCGCGGCGGTCGATTGGCAGGATGGCGTCGAGCGCATCGAGTTCTTCGGCGCGGTTGAGCACTGGATCAGCGGGGGAGGGCTGGACGACAACTTTGCTTGTCATTGCGTAGCCGATGCGGGATGGCACTTTACGTCTGTCTGCCCGAAATCATTTCCCTTGAAGAGGAGAGGGGCCTTGGCAACCGCGGCAACGGCATAGGAGAAGCAGTCGCCTATGTTCAGGCTGGCCGGATGGCGACCTTTACCAAACAGGTCGAAGGCCTTCTCGGCGGCATAATAATGCCGCTCGCCAAAGGCCACCGCGGTCACATTTGGCAGCGCCACGAGCTGTGAAATGATGGTTGCAGCGTTGGGAAAGCTCTTGCCGGTGAGCACCATTCGTGCCTCAAGCAAGGTCGGCCAGCCAATGACGACTTCCTGACGGGTGACGAGCGCATGAAACCGTTCAGCTTCGGGCTCTCCCAGTGAAGTGGCCACAATCACCGACGTATCGACGGCGATCATTTCGGCAAGCCATTTTCGTCGTAGAGATCATCGTGGGCGGAGGTGGTGCCGGGTGGCACGGACCGTCGGCCCTCCGCCATTAACTCCCAAAGCGTGTCGGCTGGCGTCTGTGTTGGCTTTTGCCGCAGTTCTTGGTCGTAGTGCTCGAGCGCGATCTCGACGAGCTTGTTGATTGGTTGGCCGGTACGTCTGGCCAGCGCGTGCGCCAGATCGCGTGCCTTGGAGCTGCGGATGGAAAGCTGCGGTTCGGACATGTTGAGCACTCCTGGCCCGGATATCATGGCGCAAAGATAGTGCTTTGCGGCGAAGATAGCAAGGTTTGGCGTCTGATGGCTAACTATCGATACTTGATACGAAATGCTAGCGAAACTCGAATTCCTTTACGAGGTTTTTCGCGGTGACTCCGAGCAGGAAGTTCAATCGGAGGCGGCAGCTACAACAGATGCTAGTGGTCTTGGCGACGAAATGGATTTGGAGCTCGATCTAGAGGCCGATATCGACTTAGAAGCGGAAGACCAGGGCGGATCTTAGAGATCGTATAGGATCTTCAGGCAGCTCTCGCCGCTTGCACAAGTCGCCTCCGAGGCCATGCAGGAGCGGTAGACCAATCAAAGGGGAAACGGGCACAGTGAAAAAGGCAAATAATTTCGGGGGCGATCGCTATGGCGGCGCTTACAATACCGGCACAGGCACAATCGGCGGCAAGCAGGGGCGGATATGAATACGACAAAATTTGCTGAGCGACCCATCGGCTCTCAATTGGAACATCGAGGCAGCCACGGTGGCATCAGACCTGAGGTGCAGGAAGGGCTTGCGAAGCTCATGGGTGTGTCGGAGGCGAATGTCCGGCTAGAGTTTTGCCGCCGTGTCCTCACCGCCTATGCGAGAGGCCGTATCCCCTATGATGATTACCTTCAGTTCAAGCAAGGCGGCGGTATGCTTGCGAGTGTTTTGAGGGCTTTGAGGATTTCGGGCTCAGGCCCAAAGAAGCCACCGGCCCAGGGAAAGGCTGAAATTGTCCTTCCAGCGTCAGCGAGAATGGATTCTGGTGAGACATTCAAGGGCTCGACTGTTCAGTTTCATCGCGCTTTGATCTAGATTTGCATTTGAGGCTGATCCAATCAGCGGCTGCGAATCCATTGACGAATTTGTGGTTTCGACATCCAGACAGGGTTGCGATGAAATGCAAATCTGGGTGAAATCTCGACACAAACGGACACCCCGGGGTTTGCACGACTCTGGCGGAGGGATAGCCCCCTCGACGAGCAGTCTGGATTCAGGAAGTGCCCTGGATAGGCCGGAGCCGAGCCCAAGCTTAGTGAGGCGAACCTTGACAGAGGATAGCGTAATTTTCATCGGCAAGTTGTCCATGATGGCGACGTTACCGTTTATTGCGCCATCGTAGACAAAGGGTGCGGCCCGGGTGCCGGATAATTCTGCGGACTGAGGCATATTGCTTGGGGAAATCGGTTCGGAAGTGATTTATCACCCGGGAACGCTCGGATCGCTATTTCACGATAGTGGCCACGACAATCGGCTTCTGGATGATATCCACCCAACGCCCGGTATCATCGGTCGCCTGCCGCTTCAGAAAATGATATGGCGTCTGCGTCCAGTTCTTTACGTCGTCGGTCAGGTTGTCGAGAATGAAATCGCCGCGGTCGGTGCGCACGGTGACGACCGCATGACCTTCGCCATCCGGCAGGCGGACAACCGTGATTAGCAAATCGGCAAGCGACATGCCCTTTTCCATGAGTTCCCTTCGCTTTTCCAGAGCGTAGTGCTCGCAATTGCCCATGCCGTCGTCAGGATAATTCCAATACTGGACGACGCCGTAGTGATCCATATCGCTGATTGGGTGGACCCATTTATTTACGGAGGTGTTGACTTCCACGATCTCATCCCAAGTCTTTTGGTTGATCGTGATTGGGTGCAAATCAGTGGGATGCATCGAGCATTCATCAGGCCGCCGCTTGCAAAATTCGTAATGCCCGATCGGCTGTGAGGTTATCGATCCTGTCGACATAAACTGGTTTGATGCAGCCGATGCACTCGCGCCGTACGAAAGCAGCGCAATGGCAAAGGTCAAAGCCGAGACAATGCTCTTATATAGGGAGAGCATCCTGGTTGGCCGGACTACGCAAAACATAAAGTCGCCTTTACCTAAGGAACAATATTAACGGATCGTTAAGTTTTGCGGCACCCAAAGTCAATTTGGGCGGCCAGGCCGGCGCCGCAAATCTTAATAGATGGTTAATGGCGAGAGCCAAGAGGTAAGCGCAGGGGAAATTCGCGTGCAAATTCCGATTCTGTCGGTAGCTCTGTCTGCAACGGCTCGGGAAGGGCGTCAGAGAGCCGGTATTCGGCAACACCCATCGGCTTTGTTGAATCTCGAAGCGCGTGTTCGACGATCACCTCATCCTGACCCTTGCACAGAATGATATAGCTTTGCTTCCGATGAGACTATTGACGAGGCGGATGGCAGCAGGAGCCATTCAGGCCCGGGAATGATTTGAATTCCCCGAGTGTAGGTCGCATCCACCTCATCCAAGATAGGCTCCAGCCGAGCGTCGGCCCCGACTGCATCCATCCATTCCTGTGCTTTTGCTTCGCTAAGCGTCTTCTAATCCCTTGGTCACGGGCACATCCAAGGCAGTCCCCATTCTTGTGTAAAGATATGACGGCGCTCTTCAGAACGGTGTGGTGATATCTTCCCGGATTTGGGTAGCGCCGAGCTGAAGGGTATCGAGGAGCTGCCGACGGCCAGTATCGGTCATCATCGCTGCCCCTGCCCGTATGGCGTCTTGCCATGCTGAGCCACGCTCCCATGCCTCATTGTAGACCAGCGCTAGGTCAGACATCCGGCGCGTTAGGGCTAGGGCTTCGAACAGCAGCTCGGCTTGCCGGATATCCTTATCCCGTTTGATCGCGCTCATTCCGTCGATGTGCCGGCGGCTGGCGACGATGAGCTTATGGACAGCGTACCGGGACGGATCCGGGACAACAACCGGAATGCCGCTTTTGTGCAGGAGCAGCGTGCGGACCGGATCGCGGATCAAGAAATCGAGGAAGCGCAGAGGATCGGCGCTGGCACCGCCAAGGGCGGGCATCCTCGCGGGCTGATCCATATAGTCGTCGCTACCTCTGTTCGAGGTCAGGAACTCAACGCGATAGCCGCTCTCGGTAGCGAATGCGGAGGAGGCGGCTCCGCCCGATCGATGAGGCACCGCCCGGAAGGAAGGGTCGACCGCCTGCAGCAGATCGAGAATGGGCGGTAGACTGTCTTCGACCTCATGGGAAATGGCGTAGTCCTGGGCCAGATCTGCATCGCCGGTCAGGAGCGCGGCCATGGGTAGCCGAACGCCGAGAATGCCCGCGTATGTTTGGAAAGCGACGGTCCCGATCAGAACGCCACGGAGCCGGAATAAGCCGCCGGCCGCCAGAGCTTCGACGACGTCGCCGGACATGTGGTCGGGCGCGATCATGCCACCTTCTCGGGTCAGGGACGAGACCAGGCGACGTCTTGCGCGGAGATCGTCCTTGTCGCGCTTGTGAGCCTCGACACGCTGCGCGATGTCCGGATCGTCCGCGGGACCGACATAGCGACGTGTCCTACCACCTGTCCCATCGGGGATGTCGAAATACCAGTAGCGCCGACCCTTCACCGTGACGGGAGTAAATCTACCCTCTGGAGGAAAGTCGGCTGTCCATGCAGCGTCGAGCGAACGCTGGCCCAGCTCGGCGAGCATGGTCTGGTACATAAGGTCAATGGTCTTCAAGGGTCGCCTCGCATTATACCTTTTCGGGGAAAAGATATAGTGCATTAGGAAGTAGGGAACAAGAGAGCCTTGTCACAGGGATGGCCAGGACGGCTGAGTTATACCCTTTTTGTGAGCAGGCTACAATGAGAGATGGGGCAGGCTGCCGGCTTCATACAGGATGAGCGCCCCGATTACGATTAGAATGATGGGTGTCGCAATGTGTCCGAACCGCCGGATGGGCGCACCGAGCGCACGATGATTGACCAGAAAGTGGGATATCAAGATCCAGATCGCCACCATGATGACAAACACCAGGATCGTCGCCACAATAGATGCAGCGGGGCTGGTGGCAAACACTGGCGTGTAGATGCCAATATTGTCACCGCCGTTTGCGATCGTTACGCCTGCGACGGCGAGAACATTGCCGAGGGCAGGCTTGCCTAAGTCATCTTCCGGGTCGCCATGGCTTACGCATAGCTCGACAAGCTTCTTGCCGCCGATGAGGATTGGAAGTAGTCCAAGCAAGCCGACATGGGCGGGGCTAAAGACGAGCGAAACGAGCGATGCCAGGAGACTGGCGGCGACCAAGACGGCAAAGCCGAGATACTGGCCGATAATGACCTGTCGCGTCTGAAACTTCGGATTGGCGAAAAAGCCCAGTAGAACGAAGATGTCGTCGATATTCGTAGAGGCGAACAGGACAATCGCAAGACCGACAGCACTCAACATCAAGCTTCAACTCGCAGCTTAGATTCAACGGTGGCCAGATTTCAGCTCTGGCATCTCCCGATGCTCATGACTTATCCGTCGACGCATCGCAAGAGATCCCGGTCCACATGGACGAAATCAACGGCCGCTCAGTGTCAGTGCCGTCGAATCAGTGGGTGTGGAGTGTCATCAAGCTGCGTCTGCGAAGTCCTCTCTGCCGCCTGCGCGGATGCGCACCAGCCGGAGTGCTCGGCATTCGTCATAGCGGTTGATGGCGGTCCGGCCGGGCCGGTCCTGCTCGGATCTCACCGCTATTTGAGGCAGCCCGCAGCTATATGGTTCGGCTCTGGCTCGCCCCAACTATTGGCCGGGAGGGTTTCAAACGGTGGAACAAAGACCTGCCGCACCATGCGAAACTTTGTCGGCACTGGATTGCCGGGCGCGTAATCGATGATCCAGAAGTAGTCGTAGGTCGCGTCGGGCCATGTGTCGGGCACGTCGGCAATCTGATCGAGATGAAGAAGTTGACGCAGAGTGACCTTCTCTCCCGGGAATTCCTGTTCGAGCTTGGCCTTGGCAATGTGATCATGCTCCCAGATCATCAGCACGATCTTGCCGTCGTAGCGTGGTTCGGTGAGGACATCATGCGCTGCTTGCTGGGTGCGCTGGTTTTCGAGGACCTTTTCCGCGCGGCCTTTGCCGCCCTTGGCCGGAAGGACCGTGTATGCGACGACCGGCATCCCCCAACTCTGCGCTATCGGCGTGCTCGTCTCAATCGGATGCAGGCCGATCGCGAGGATCGCGTCTGGGCCTTTGATGCCGAAGAGGGGTTGCGCCGCGCCGCGGCCGACATATTGCTCCGTCAGCGCCTGGGAGCGCTGGGTACCCATGTCGCAAATCGCGTAAGGGTCGAGTTTCTCGGCATGACGCGCGATAACAATCTGCGCCGGCTGCGCCAGGGCCGCCCCTTGGAACATCAGCGACATCAGACCGGCTATGAGAAGCTTGGAAAGAAGGCGAATTCGCATGGTCACGCTCGGGCAAAGTTGATCATACCAACTTTACTACAGCACATTCCGATGCGGCTTTGTGACAAAGACGAAGGGGCGGAATTGGGGGGCTCTGATGGGGTGGACGTCCCCCGACGGCATCTGTGTGCCAGAATAGAGACATTGACCACCATTTTGAGGAGGCGTCCACCCCATCAAAGCCACTTTATTCGCCCCTCGTCTTTCTCCGGATAGAACGGTGCGATGTTTTGCGCATACGGGGTGAACGGAGATACTATATCGCAGCGAATAGCTTTACCCAATGAGTTCGACCAATCCGCCCGAAACGTGATGACAAAAGACTCGACTGATATTCGAGTGCGGCCCTGTCCGATCTGCAGCTCTTACGACGCATGTGAGATCTCGAAAAGATTATTTAACTATACGTGACTAAGTATTATCTCGAAAGAATTCCGGCAAACGGCGCAGATAGCCTGGCCTTACGATTTAAATGACTTGAATCGGAAATATATGGCGCGAACTAACGCAGAGATTGTTTAATCTTTACCAGGTCGCACTCTAATTGTGTTTTCTTGACTTAAAGAGGATCCCGTCGATGTTTACCAATACATTGGAATCTCTAATGATAGGTAGAAAGTTGCTGATATTGACGCTCGTGACGGTTGCGATTGGGGCCGGCGTCGGCATCTACGAGGCGACAAAATTGCGGTCGATAGACAACGCTTACAGCGCTGTGCTCGATGACGACGTGAATGGGTCGCTCAAACTGGCGGAGATTACAGGAACCTCCGATTCCATCGGCCGCGTTCTCTACCGCATGATCGCGGAAACCGACGGCTCGGACATGCAGAAATCCACCGAAGAGCTGACTCAAGTGTTTAACGAAGCCGGCAAACTTATCGAGCAAGGGGCAGTCTATTATCCTGGACGGAAGGATGACTTTACGATGCTGGCGTCCGATCTCGCCGCGGTGCGAGCAGCGGCGGCGCCGATCGAAAAGGCAGCGCTAGCCAACGACAACGCAACGGCATTGCAGCTCGGCAAGGAGAGCTTCATGCCCGCTCGCCGAAAGTTTGATAGTGATGCCACCAAAGTCTATGACTGGGCCAAGTCTGAGCTGAAACGAAAGAACGATGCGGCGAGCGCCGTTACCGACACGACGATCACCACCTCCTATGTTGTTCTCGGGATTGGCGCATTGTTTGCGCTCTTGTTGAGCGTCTACGTAACGGTCACGCAAGTCGTGCGGCCGATGAGAGGTCTGACCGATACGATGACGGTGCTTGCTGACGGCAATCTGGCCGTTGATGTTCCCGGTTCCGCGCGCGGCGATGAACTCGGTGCCATGGCGCGTGCGGTCGAGGTGTTCAAGCAGAACGGCATCAAGGTGCGTGAGATGAACGCGCAGGAAGCGGCATTGCAGGCCAAGAGCGCCGACCTGCAGTCAAGCATCGGCGAAGTCGTGTTTGCCGCGGTTGCCGGCGACTTCACCCGGCGTATCACCAAGCGTTACGACAATGCCGATCTCGACCGCTTTGCCGCAAGCGTCAACGAACTTGTGACCTCCGTCGACCGCGGCGTCGCCGAAACGCGCCGCGTCATTTCTGCGCTTGCCGATGGTGATCTGACGGAAAACATGCACGGCGAGTTCCAGGGTGCCTTCGGCGAATTGAAGGATAACGTCAACGCGACCATGGCCAATCTCCGCTCCGTCCTCGGCGAGGTGCGATCGGCGATCGACACGATCAATGGCGGAGCGGACGAAATGCGCATCGCTTCCGGTGATCTGTCGAAGCGCACGGAGCAGCAGGCGGCCGCACTTGAGGAGACGTCTTCGGCGCTCGAAGAGATCACTGTCGCGGTCAAAAGTTCGACGGAGCGGGCAACGGAGGCCAGTCACATGGTCGATGAAGCCCGTAGGAGCACCGAGCGGTCGAGTGCCGTCGTCAAGGATGCTGTAGCGGCCATGGGGCGGATCGAGCAGGCTTCGGGCGAGATTGGCCAGATCATCAATGTCATCGATGAGATCGCATTCCAGACGAACCTTCTGGCGCTCAATGCCGGGGTGGAAGCGGCCCGTGCTGGCGACGCGGGCAAGGGCTTTGCCGTCGTCGCCCAGGAGGTACGCGAACTGGCGCAGCGTTCGGCGACTGCCGCCAAGGACATCAAGGCGTTGATCAACCGGTCTGGCGAGGAAGTCGACACTGGCGTCAAGTTGGTGACCGCGACCGGCGAGGCCCTTGGTCTTATCCAGGGCCATGTCGTCAAGGTCAATGAGCACGTACATTCGATCGCCACGGCTGCGAAGGAGCAATCGACAGGCCTGTCGGAAGTCAGCACCGCCGTCAATCAGATGGATCAAACGACGCAGCAGAACGCAGCAATGGTGGAGGAATCGACGGCGGCCACGAACCGGCTTGCCGACGAGGCGGTCAATCTGGCTCAGCTGATCGCTCGCTTTAACCTCGGCGGTCAGGTCTCTGCGCCCCGTGTCGCGCGGCAAGACAGCAAACCCGTTGCTTCTCCGGCGCGTGCCTTAACGCAGAAACTCGCTGGCGCATTTGGCGGGCGTAGCGCGGCTGCTGTTGCGACAAAGGAATGGGAGGAGTTTTGATGGAAACTGCAGGCAACAGCATGACTCTTGAAATCATCGCCTTCCATCTCGGCGAGCAGCAGTTCTGCATCAGGACGACCGCGATCCGGGAGATCCGGGGATGGGCGGCGGCAACGCCGCTGCCCATGCTCCGCCGGATGTTCTTGGGGTGATGAACCTGCGCGGCTCCGTGATCCCGGTGATCGACCTTGCGGCAAAGCTTGGGGTTCGCAGCGCAACCCATACCGATCGCAGTGCCATCGTTGTGGCGGAAATTGGCGACAACATCATCGGTTTGGTCGTCGACCGCGTGTCCGATATCCTTTCCATTGCCAGCGACCAGATTCAGCCCGTGCCCGATCTCGGCAGGACCTTCGATCCGGCGTTTTCTCACGGGATCATCCCTCTCGACCACGGGATGGTTTGTTTCCTCAATCTGGATCATATGTTTGCTAATCTCGAAGGGGCAAGAGAAGCTGCCTAGCTTCGCCAAGAATGTCGGTTCTGTGAGAAACAGTTCCAGCTACCGCCCTGGAGGCTGGTGGTTCCTTCCGAAATGGTTGCCTGACACGGAAGACCATGATGTCGACCCCTTCAAAACCAAAACTGCCGCGTTGGTACAGGCAGAGCGTCTGGCTGCCCATCAGCCCACAAAATAGCAGCATCAGATCCCACCCGCCGTGGCCCAGGACTGCGCTTACTCTGAATCAGCTAGGTGGCTTAGGAGGAAAGGCATCTCATGCCTCCCAGTCTTTTCGCTAACTACGGTAGGCGCATAGTCGCCGTGAGCTCATTTCGCGCCAGCGCTCGCTTCCAGATCAGGACGTCAAGCTGTGCCTTAATGCCGTCGTGGCCTTTGCCCACCACGGTGGCCACGCGAGCGGCATGATATAGGGCGTCTTTCGCCGTATCTGGACGGCCTAGGCATACCGCATAGGCCGCAAGTTGGCGTAGCGTCTGGAGAGATCCTGCATTTGCGCCATTGATCGTCGCCTGAATTGCCTTTGGCAGAAAGGCTATCGCTTTTTCGCGATCACCCAGTACGATGGCACGCTCGATCAACCTGTCCCAGAGTCCGACGCCGCCACCGGCTAAAACATCGCTGTCGTTTGGGCTAGCATTCCGATGATCCGTCGCGAGCATTACAAACCATACCCAGAAAATCTCGCGATGCTCAGACGGAACCTTGGCTTTGAGTTCGGAGAACATGTCGCCAAGGCCTGCCCAATACGCGGCGTAGGCGAGGTAGTAGTGTTCGGGATAGGAGTTAGGGGGTGAGGACGCGTAGATGTCGTTGCCACGTCGGCAAAGCTCGACAGCAGCCTGTGTATCGCCGACATGGGAGAGCTGAGAAGACAAAATCGAGAGGCTGTAGACGCGCGGACTCGCAAGCGTCATCAACGTTTCGGAAGCCCTTCTGGCAAGCGCCAGCGCGCGGCGCTGATCGGCGCCGAGCAAGTGCAAGGAAATGACAGATTGCACCGCATTGACGATGGCGGTCTCGTTGAGGTTCTCCCCGACCAGAGCTTCCTGGAGGATAGCTTCGGCTGTCTCGAATGCTGCCTGCGAATTCCCCTCCTGCAACTGTAATGTGGCGATTGTCAGACAGGGGGTGATCTTGCTTTGAAAACGGTGCGTCATGGACGGCAAACGCTGTAGTTCGGCGATATCACCGATCAGTTTGAACAGGCCGCTATTGTATCCGACATGAGTTCCGTAACCCGCGTCAGAAAAATCAATAGCCACCTTTGCAAGTCTAGGCTCGCCGAGCTTGGCCGCAACGGCCGCCACGGCTGATGCATCGAAATTGAATTTTCCAGCCCGCCTGGCGCGCTCCAGCTTGTCGGCAAGTATCTCGAATATGGCTGAGCGCGTCGCATTCGCACGGCGAGGTCCCAGATTGTTTAGAAGGTTAGCAGCACCAGACTTGGCGGGGGGAGGTTCAGTTGCGTCCACCGGAATACCCGGTGTCAGACAATACATGTGGCTCAAAATTGCCAGCAGCATTGCAACAACCTCAGGCGAGTCGGCATCGCTGTCAGGGAGCCCGAGGATCTAGGGAGCCAAGTCGAGGGCTTGGTTGGGATCTGCCAAGGCCATAGGCGCGAGAGAAACTGCGTGCAGATCCGCAATACGATCGCGATAAAAAATCTCGGTCGAGCGGTCATGCGGCGCCGGTAAAGCCTTGTCGATGAGCGCTGGTCTTTCCGGAATATCGAAAGAACAAAACGCGCTCAATAAGCGAGCGATCGCATTCGGTGGTAGCGCCATTGCCTCGCGAGCGAGAATGCTGGCAGCCCGTGCATCCGCATCCAGCCCATCCCGGAGCCGGTTGAAAAATCCAGCAGAAAAGGAAACTTGATCACGCATTTATCCGCCAGGGCGGAAAGAAAAAGCTTCGCCATAACAATCCAGGAAGAGCCACTATGGAGATTGGTTGGAAGGACGTGGTAGCTCAATTCGGGTCGCTACTCCAGTCCGTGCCATGTGCGAAAACTCAATTGTAAATTGGAGCTTCTGGTGCCGAATCGGTCAAACTTTGGCACAAATCGACACTCGCTAGAGAAACCCGAATTCGCAGGAACTTCCCATGTTTGATCGCATCTTCAAAAGCTGGATTTACGGTGGAATGCTGGCCGGTATCCTGATCCTCTGCCTCACACCCCTTATGCTGCGTGGCTGGCCCTGGCCGATGATTGCCATTTTCCTGCAGCTGCCTGTCTACATGCTTCATCAATACGAGGAGCACGACGCCAATCGTTTCGGGCGTTTCGTCAACGACATGCTAGGCAATGGCCGCACACTGCTGTCGTCGGCTGCGATTTTCGTCATCAATGTCCCGGGCGTCTGGGGCATCAATATGATCTCGATCTGGCTGGCGGCAGAATATGGTGCTGGCTTCGGGTTGATCGGCGTCTATCTGACACTGGTCAATTCGGTTGTGCATATCATCTCGGCCATCCGCCTGCGCAGCTATAATCCCGGCCTCGTCAGCGGCATCGTCTTGTTTCTGCCGCTCGGCATCTGGGCTTTGGTCGAGGTCTCATCTGTTTCGGGTGTCAGTTGGCCTCATCATGTGCTCGGCCTCCTCTCGGCGATCCTTGTCCACGTTGCCATCGTCGCCTATGTCTTAGGAAACCGCAGACGTGCCTCTCAGGAAAAATAGATCTGACCATCAAGAACGTTTCCATTGCGAATTGCGGTGAAATAGCCTGCCGGCTTATGTTCGCTCGCTGAAGCGCTGCCACCGATTTTATCCCGCGTACTAAGCGGGGCAGGTTTGCGGGCAGTGCCGAACTGCAAGGCAGTTGCCATGGCTGACAGCGGCGACCATACACAGTACATTGGACGGGCTATCTGCTCCGGCAAGATCTGCGGCAGCCAGCAAAAAGCTACCCAATCCGTTCTCACCTGTTGCGGTGTTGATCCTACTGGTTAGCCTCTGACGGCTCCTGCGATTGCCTTCAGGACTCGTCGCCCGAAAATCGCTTTGAAGATGACGATCAGAGCCGCCGTTCCGAGGTTCCAGATCAGATTCATGATGGTGGCATCGAGGCGATAGAGGAGCGACATCGCCGTCGACGTCATTCCGGCAACGGCCAACCCGGCAACCAAGGTCACGAAAGTCGGACGCAAGCGAACGGCGTGCCGCAACATCACGAATATCGATATCGACAATGGCAAGCTGACGAGAAGGACCGTGGCGAAGCATTGAACAGCAATCCCCATTCGCAATTCGCCGGCGTCGTAGTTCACCCAATTCGTGAGGCAACCATAACCGACGGTTGTCATCCATACCGCGAGCGGTGCAAGGGGCAGCAGCAGCCAGAACCGAGAACGGTCCGGCAGGCTTGCAACCAGGCAACTGTGTGCGGCCAGCACACTTGTCAGAAAGGATGCCGTCGTTCCGATGAGGAACAGCGGATTTCGCAGCTGGTTTGCGATGTCCGACCGTCCGAAATCCCGCTCGGCATCCTGACGGCACTGATCGGCACGCCGGTCTTCGCCCTGGTGCTCAGGCAATCCCAGCGAGGCGCGCGTGGCTTCTGATCCGGTAAAGCTGCGCACCGAAGGGGCGAGCCAATCCTATGATGGCAGGCGTTGGCAGTTCCGCGATCTCGATCTGGATCTCCGCGCCGGCGAGATCACCGCCATCCTCGGGCCGAACGGTCGCGGCAAGTCCACCTTGCTGCGTGTGCTGGCGGGGCTCTTGAAACCGAGCGCCGGCAAGGTCGCGCTGAACCCGCAGACAGGTTTTGTGCCGCAGGAGTTTTCCAGCTCCTTCCCCTATTCCGTACTCGATGTGGCGCTGATGGGCCGTGCCCGTCACATCGGGCTGTTTCAGGCGCCGCGCAAGGCCGATGTCGAGAAAGCCATGGAGGCGCTTCATCTCACCGGCATGGCCGACTATGCGCCGCGCAACATCGAAGCGCTCTCCGGGGGCGAGCGACAACTGGTGCTGATCGCGCGGGCGTTGGCCGGCGAGAACGCCGTGCTGCTGCTTGACGAACCGGCCTCGGCGCTTGATCTCAAGAACCAGGATATTGTTCTGTCGCTGCTTGCAACCCTTGCCGACAATCGGCGGCTGGCGATTGCCTTCACCACACATCAGCCGAACCATGCGGTCGCCATCGCCGACAAGGTGCTGCTCATGCTCGGCCACGCGAGGGCCGCCTTCGGCGCCACCGATGATGTGATGACGGAAGAAAATCTCGAAGCGCTCTATGGCCTTCCGGTTCGCTCGGCGACGCTCGGCAGTGGCGAGCTTGTGGAGACCGCGTTCGTGCCGCTGTTCCGGCAAAGAGACAGGAAAGGAAATCGCCCGTGAGCAATGCAGTTCAAGTCTTGGCGGCCGGCAGTCTGCGTCATGCCTTTCCGGCGATCATCGATGCTTTTGGCCATGAATATGGTATTGGCATTTCGCTGACGCTCGGACCTGCGGGATTGTTGCGCGAAACGATCGAAGCGGGCGCCAGGTTTGATCTCTTTGCCTCCGCCAACATGGCGCATCCGCGGCGGCTTGTTTCTATGGGTCTTGCGGAAGATGCGGTCTGTTTTGCCCGCAATCGGCTCTGCGTGCTCTCGCGCGCCGATCTTGGTTTGACGATGGAAAACTTTCTCGCGGTGCTGTCCGATCCGACCGTGAAGATCGGCACGTCCACACCGGGCGACGATCCGGGCGGCGACTATGCGTTCGAAGTGTTTGATCGCATCGAGGCGGTGCATCCGGGCAAGGGAGCGGCGATCAAATCCCGAACTCGCCTGCTGGTGGGTGGTCGCAACTCACCACCGACGCCCGCCGGTACGGGCGCCGGCCATCTGATAACCACCGGAGAAGCCGACCTGATGATGAGCTATTATTCGAATGCGCGCTTTCTGGAATCGGACTCCTCATTCAGAATCGTTGAGCTTCCGAGGGAATTTTCGCCCGAAGTTGAATACGGTATGGCTGTTCGCACGGATGCCGATGAACACACGAAGAATCTATGGGATTTTCTATTATCGACGTTCGCCCAGCAAATCCTACAAATGGCCGCATTCCGTCCAATCCTCTGACCTTTTGGTGGCTTGGCGATCGGGTCCAAAGGAGTAAGCGTTCAGGCCTTTTGATCATCAGAGCTCTACTTTCCACGAATGCCAGATCTTCGTCCGATCTACCGCGGCGCACGGTCACCAACCAGATCGCGGCCAATCTTCCAAAGATTTGACATCGAAAGCAGTACTCTTGCAGGCGCTCGTAATCTCTTGTGAATTTTGGTGAGGTCTGCTCTGAGGTGTCTGGAGACGTAAGCCGGCTGGCATGGCCGCTCCCGTCACGCCCTTGCACTCGAGCGCGACGAGCGGCTGCGCAGTCTCTATCCTATCGGGAGACGAATTGTCTCGCTTTTCTTGAAAACCAGTGCTTGTGCCGACGACATGACGAGATCATTACTGACACAAGTCAATATCGCATCCGGAATAGTGCCTCGGTGCTGTTAGATGACTTCTTCATTCAGACTGGGCCCACTCATTGAACTCCACTCGCCACCGAGAAGAGACGCCAGATTGAAGATAAAGATGCGCGAACGGCGATCAGGGTTTTATCGTTCCTCGTTGACGTGGACATACTTCACCACAATAAGGCCAGGCCCGAGAAACGTGGTAAGCGTGAGCCAATCATAACTGGAGCATGAGAGTGATCGAACCGACCGTAGCAGACGCAGTCAACCGCATTTATGAATCTCTTGAGGCGGAAAATGCCGACATCGACTTGCATATCGCGACGCTCAAGACAGCCTTGGCGCGGGCGGGTTTAAAGGAGGCCGTATTCGATCCGGCCAGACTCGCACATAACAACCGTTCCGGCAGGAAACTTATGCAGGCCTACTTTCGACAACGCGGCGTGACGGTGAAATTCGCCGCGTCGTGATGCGGGCGGATCTCGACGACCATGTTCGCATTTCTGTTTTGTAGCCTGGGCTGACTGCTATCTGAGAGCCCCATATGGGTACGGCATAAGTGGGACTGGTCAACCGTGAGCTTATTTAAGAGGAGATCGGAAAGATAGGCCGTCAACAAATAGCCGGCGCCGAAATCGGGCTCAAGGTCCTGCCGATTGAGCGGGAACCCACACTCGAGCCGGCGCTTGGTGACCTGATGACAGCGCTAGGGTGGCGACAATCGCAATCATCGCAACCAGGATGACGACGATGGGAAGGGCTGTGCCAGACGGCTTGTTTTCATGGAAGATCATTGATTGCTCCTGGGGATCGGCGGTGCGCATGGCCCGCCAGGGAACGTCGATTTCGGCACGGCATACCACCCGCATTCCCATGCGGCGCATGCATGTCCTATGGTTGGAAAGAGGACGGCTGCCGCCGCCGGTCGGTTACCGGATGACCTGGATGACCTTCCGCGAGGAAGGTTCGACGATAACACGCTGGTCGTTGACGATTGCATACGCATACTTCGGATCGTCGGGAACCGGCGTTACGACGACGGTTTCCGGCAGGGACCGCCCGACAACCACCTTTTCCTTCACCACGACTCGTGTGGTCGGGGCGGGAGCCTGCCGAACATAGGTCACCACTTTTTGCGGCGGCGGATCGATCGCGGCGCCGATGGCTGCGCCGGCAACACCACCGACAGCTGCGCCAGCTGGGCCGCCGACGATCGCTCCGGTGGCTGCGCCACCGGCCGCACCGTTAACCATCGAGGATTGGGCAAAGGCAGATGTCGATGCCAGCAGGATACCCGTGGCAACGCCTACAACTTTGATATTCATATTTTTTCTCCTGTTCTGCGATTGGATACGCTGGAGAATTAACCGTCGGATGGAACTAGAGTTCCCGGCTAAGACTTCGTGCCCCCGAACCGTCAGACCTTAGTCCTAGCCCGATTGAATTGACCTCTCCCGCTATGACGAACGCGGCTCAGAATCGGCTCTGGACCTTCAGGGGGCCGACAATTGAATGTGCGCCGGTGCAAATAGCCAAAGCGCTGTCAATTTTCGTCACCTGCGCCCTCGGCTTTGAGGACCGCGGTAGGTGACGAGATCGTCTCTTGAAGCTGCAGATCGCACTTTCGATATCGTCCGCAGGGGAGTATCAGTGCGGCAAAAATGCCTCAGCGATGTTCCATGGACCCGCAATGTCTCTAGGGCTTGCATCAGGTTATTTTTCGAGCCAGATAAAGCATTGGAGGTTCGCGAATGCTGCTCGAAACCGGGGTCCGAGGTGGTGCATTGGCACTGCTCGGTCTACTTGTGATCATCGGTCTTCCTGGCTCGCTCCGATTACTGATTGGTCGCGCCACGCTGCTATTCGATCTATGCGCAATTGCGTTTCTCATCGAAACGGCTCCCACAATACACGAGGGGCTCGTCTGGTGGATCGTCCCACTGCGGATCCTCAGCAACTCAATCGCAGGCATTTTCGTTGCGTGGGCCGAGACCGTCTTCGGTGATGCTTCTGCGTCGACGCCATGGAGGTGGGCGGTCTTCGTTGCTTTCCTGCCGCTCGCAGGCGTGGCAACCTTATCCGGCTCAAACTTGGCGTGGAATACGACGCATGCTGCGACGCTAATCGTGGTAGGGGTCGAAATTGCTCGGGTACTTGCAGGACGCAAAGCAGATCTGGTTGAGGGACGACGGCGCTTTAGGATCATTTTTACGTGCGCCGTGGGTCTGGTAATCCTGGCAACAACCATGCTCGATGCAGCAGGTGTGAGCTGGCTGCCCGGTCTCTCGGCCGTGCTGGGCTTGGTGATAGTCGCCGCTTTGATGCGTCTGCGTGCCGTGATGCCTGAGCCAACGCTTGAACCGGTGCCAGCCGCGCGAAGTGGCTCTGATATATACACCGCGGCAACGGAACTGAGTACTGAGGAGCGCCAATTGGCGGAGCGGCTGCGGTGGGCGATGGAGCAAGACCGGGCTTATCGAGACTCGAACCTCTCGGTGGATCGACTGGCCGAGCAGTTGGGAGTTCCAGAATATCGTCTCCGGAGAATGATCAACCAGCGCCTCGGCTATAGGAATTTCACTGATTTTGTGAACGAGCACAGGTTGAAAGAGGCGCGGGAGGCGCTGTCCGATCCCGCACAATCGCGCGTCGCAGTCCTCACGATCGCCCTTGATGCCGGTTGGGGATCGATCGGTCCGTTTAATCGCGCCTTCAAGCGCCAAACCGGCCAAACGCCCACTGAATTCCGCCGTCGCGCACTGGCCGATTTCGCAATCGGCCATGTTTTGCGAGATTCAGCCAGGGCGGATGCGACTTCTGGCAAGACGCCGACCTCGGCATGAGGCCTGATCCGGGCGTAAAACCGGAGGACAAGTCATGCCTGGTGAGAGGCCGAGCCATCGCCTTTTATATATAGACAATCTGCGTTGGTCAGCGATCAGCATGGTCGTCGTCATGCACGCGGCCGTGACCTACTCGCCATTTGGCGCATGGTACTACCGTGAACATCCCGAACTGAGTATCCAAGCGAAGATTGCCTTTGCTACCTATCAATCCTTCCAGCACGCGGTGGCAATGGGTTTGCTTTTCGGCATTGCAGGCTTCTTTTCGGCCGGTGCCGTTGCGCGCAATGGCGTCCAAAGCTTCATCCGCGAGCGGCTACGGAGACTTGGCCTGCCATTGTTGCTCTATATGAGCTTGATCGGTCCGCTGACCGAATACTTCGTCGCAGGGTCGTGGCGGTCGAATCCGCCGCGCACCTTCGCCCAGGACTGGTGGCTGCACTTCCGTTCAGGGGAACTACTCGACGGCTCGGGACCTCTATGGTTCTGCCTTGTACTTCTCCTATTCTCGGCCATCTACGCAGTTGTCTGCCAGGCGCGCCCGACACAATTCGCTCCCAGTCATCCGCCTTCGACGGGAACCGTGTTAGGTTACGCCACCGTGATCGCCATCGTGACCTTTGTCGTCGGCGCTATCTTTCCGAACGCGACGACTGTTCTCAACATCGATGTACACGACTTCCCGCAATACCCGCTAATGTATGCCGCCGGAATTGCCGCATGGGAAGGTGACTGGTTGCGCCGGATATCATCGCGTGTCGGACGGCGTTGGTTGTGGAGCGGCCTTTGGGTCGGTGGTGCATTGTGGATCGTGCTGATCGCTGTAGGGGGTGCCATGAGCGGCGACGTGTCTCCCTACGGCGGCGGTTGGAACTGGCAGGCTGCCGGCATGGATGCGTGGCGTTCATTCACATGTCTTGCGCTTTCGTTGGGGGCCATCGTCCTGTACCGAGACCGCTTTGACAGCCAAGGACGCGTCGCGCGCTTCCTCACGCGCAATGCGTTTGGTGTCTATGTCTTGCATGCGCCAATCTTGGTAGCGATTACACGGTTGCTGCACTTTTTACCTGCTTCCATTGGCGTCAAATTCGCGCTCGCTAGTCTGGGCGGCATCTTGGCAAGTTTTCTCATTGTCGGCTTCGTGGCCCAACGAACGCCTGGTTTGCGCGCAGTTCTCTGAACTCGGCTATGGACTATTCGCGACCGGGCCAAGCCGGCGGCGGGTCCAGTCCTGTCCGTTATCCCGTCAAAAAGGGAAGTAAGATCAGATCATTAGCGACCCTCGACGAACTGTGCCGAGTTGATGAAACGATCGGGCGCATGAATTCCAGCTACGAAACCGGAATCTCGCATCATGCGCCTTCGACATTGGTGATTATATTGCAAGCCGAACACGGGTGCCAATATCCGCCGTTTCTAAACGCATGCCATGTAGTCTCGCGATTGCTCTCAAGCCCAGACCATTGCCGGGGGCATGCCGGCTTTTTTCAGCCCTGTAGAAGCGACGCAGCACGGCCTCGGCATCTTCCGTGCGGATTCCTATACCGGTGTCCTCGACCGTTATTGTCGCAATGCGTCCACCTTCGACCTCCACGATCGCTCGGCCCTCCCTCGGCGTGAACTTAATTGTTGATTTCCGTGATGATTTAATCCGTTTTTGCGTTTGGCCAAGGTCCAGCAAAAGCTTAGAATAAATCAATTATTTCAAATGGTTGAATTTTCCAAGCCGGTCAGCGCAAAATGAAAATGCGGATCAGAATCTCGCGCAACTCAACAACCGACCGAAAGCAGTATCGCGGCGCGGAAAATATGGCTGCTTTCAGATGTTTAGTTTGGTCCGTGAGCGTAATCCACCGGTTCGAATTAGTTCAAGAGCATAGCCATCTGTGGCTTGATGAAAAGTTCCTTAGTGGCCTGAACCTTGATGAACTATAGTGGTTCACCTATAATCATTGTGAACTATGGAAGGTTTGGTGTCATGACTGCATTCACCGTGCGTGTTTCGGACGAAACGGCTAGCAAACTCGACCAGATCGCGGAAAAGCTTGATCGCTCGCGCTCTTATATGGCAGCCCAAGCGATCGAGGATTATGTCGCTCGCGAAGAGTGGCAAATTGTTGAAATCGAGGCTGGGTTGGTTGAAGCCAGCCGAGGCGAATTCGCCAGCGACGGCGAGGTGGCGAAAGTCATTGGAAAGTACATCAAGTCTGCTCGTCAATCATGAGCGAAAAGCGTATCCGCTGGACAAAGAGAGCATTGCGGCGGCTTGATGGGATCGGCGCGCATATCCAGAAGGATAATCCGGATGCTGCTGCACGGGTCATCGAGCGAATCGTGTCGGCGGTAGACATGCTTGCGGAGTTTCCCGCAACAGGTCGCGTTGGCCGCATCAATGGCACCCGCGAACTGGTGCTGCCGGATATTCCCTACATCATTCCTTACCGTGTCGAGCAAGACGTAGAGATTCTCACGGTCATGCATGCTCATCAGCGATGGCCATCAGGGTTTTAGATTTTTACCTTGAGTTTCCGCCTGATGCGAGCGATGCCGATTCCCTCACATCAGGCTTTTTGTCAATTGTTCATTCGAGTGGCATCGAATTTCTCCTAAGTAAACGGATCCACGGTCTGAGCCCATAGCAATTACCGGCCCGGCTTTCGCGCCTGTACAACCTCACATCCGGTCGCCGCACTTTGGCGGCAGGCACCAATTTCCCGCTTTCGCGGGCGCGGGCTCAGGAGAACGGGACCAAACTCAAGACCGGCGGTTGAAGCCAAAAGGAATCCCGGTCCGTTCACCTGGATCCGTCAGGGCAATCACTCCCTGAGGATTAAAATTTGCTTTTCGCAGACGCTCGCGCTTCAGGCGTTCTTCATGATTGCGCCTTCGATCACGACGCCGGAACTGACATACTTCCAGAGTGCGACCAGCAATTTTCGGGCCAGTGCCACAATCATCGGCTTCTTCAGACGACCGCTGTTTTGAGCAATGCGCTCCTTGAACCAACAAGTGAGTGCCGACTTCGGTTCCCCCGCCGGCGGATCAATTTCTCGCGCTTCGACCAAAGTGAGCGTGACCGTTTCCGGCAGCTTTACCGTATGACCACCCTTGTGGGATTGGGGCCGTTTCAGCGTGATCTCACAGGTACGCAACGCCAGAACAGCCTTGCGAGCAAGCCGACCCGGATTGGCCGGCAGTTCAATCGTCTCACGGCCCAGTTCGCTCACAGTCTTCAGGCATTCATAAAGCCTGCCGCCCCCTTCCAGGCAACGATCATGATTGGCACGGATCACAAGTTCCGTCTCGGCAGGCCGACAGGCGAATTCTTCATAGATCTCACATTCCCGGTCGGCGACAACGGTGACGCAGGCGGCTCCTGACGCGATCAAACGCGCCGCTGTATGTGTCGTGTCAAGCCAGCGACGGCTCTCCTTCTCCGAAAAGGGAAGCTTCTTGCGCAGCCCCTTCTTGCCTCCCACATGCTTGAGGAACACCGCATCCACAAGCCCAAGCAGCCCGCCATCGTCAGCATCCACCGCGATCATCGCATGGAGGTTCAAACTGCGCTGATTGCCATCGTCGCGCAGGGTAGTGGTGTCCTGTATCGCCAGGATATGCCGTCCCCCGGCCAATCCGGCCGTGCGCGCACGCGCGGTTGAGATCATCTCTTCAGGCCTCACGCGCCGATTACGCAGAAAACGCGTAAAGCGCATCTCGCCAGCCCGATTGCCGCCCACCCGGCGCACGCTGATCCCGGCTTGCCCAACCGTGACGAGGCGGGCCAGCAAATCGACCCCCCTTTTTCAAGACGCCGGTCTCCGAACCGCCCTAAACCGTATTCCATCTCGCGATCCCCCAAACACCATCGGGGCATCATCGATTCAGAAAATCCCGTGTTCGGCAAGAGGCCATCGAGATGTGTGCATATCGTAGGGCTTTGCCGGGGATATTTACCGCGGCACGAGCCGAAATTCTGCAATGTTTGCCAGATCCGTCAACTATTTGGGGGGAGTTTAGAGGGAGGACTCCAAGCGGGTTAGAGTATCGGGGCTATCCCCTTCCTGGGCGAATACATATCGGAACCTATTTTCCAAGCTGACGGGAAAGACGCAAATGGACAATGGCTGGCGTGAACTATCAACGTGTGAAATTGAAGTTATAAAAAGAATGACAGGCGAGGTCTCGTCTCAATTCACTTTCGAGCCGAATCTATATCTCGGAAAGACGATTGATGAATTCGGTTCTCTCGCCCTCTGCAGACGTGAGGACACAAGAAAAGTAAAGCTCACCAATACAAAAGCACCAGTGTCTGCCTATTTTGACGATGACAACAACAAGGAGATTATGGGACCCCTGTCCACCTGATCATATTTTGGAATGGAGTTTCTCTTCGGGAGCTACAAATATACAGGGATGACAGTGGTCTGGTGAGGCGAAAAATATCTCCCGAGGAGTTATTTGATATTACTCCCGAGGGCGGCTCGGCGTAGTGTTGGTCTGGGGACGTTGATGTTGACTTTACCCTGACCGGTCCGATTCTTGATTCACTGCTATTCGTGCAGAAATAATGTCCAAATCAACGATGTTGTTCGCGACAGTCTCGACTTACAGATTTCCTTCAAGATCGTTTATGGGGGAGAGGAAAAGTTTGGACATTGGAATCTGACGGCGCAATCACTTTTGCTTTCAGATGATCAGGCCTTGAGTGGTCGTCAGCCTATGGTAGCATTCTGTCTTAGCTGAGCTCGTGCATGACGAGTGTAGGCCGTGCGGGAACAGGAGCAAATCGGATCTTCATTCCAGGAATTCAGCATTTTTATCGGCGCGACAGCTCCCGTCGTCATGTCAAAGTTCTCCGCGAGCCGAGAGAGACTGAATTCTATCCGCTGTCCGACAAGCAATCGCTTGAATGGTGAGTGAGGGATTTACGCCGCCGACTGTCGGAAAGACGGATCCGTCGCAGATCCATAGGTTGGGAATGTCCCAGCTGCGACAATCGGCATTGACGACACTCGTATCGGCATTGTGTCCCATTCGTGCTGTTCCATTGAGATGACACGTATCGTCTTCTTCCTCCCAGATATCATGAGCATCCGACGCACGCAGCGCTTCTCTCATGAAGTTCAACGCATGACGGATGAGCCGTTTGTCGTTGTCGCAGTAGCTATAGGTCACACGCGCGATCGGAATGCCGTATTGATCCCGCTCTTGAGCGATCGTGACCCGATTGCGCTCCTGGGGCAGGCACTCGCCCACGATCTTCAGTCCCACGCTGTGATTGTAGTTCTCCATTTCAGTTGAAAGGGCCGAACCCCAGAGCCCTCTTTTTGCAGCAAGTGTATTTGCCCAGACGATCGGCAGGGGACCCTGGCTCATATAGCAATACCCTCCGAAGAAGTCCTTGCCTTCGTCTTCGTAGTTCCAGTGCTCCGTAATTGCGAGAGAAGGTGGACCCTTATAGGAGCGGATCTCCTGGTCCATGCGTCCCCAGACTGCCTGGTTGGATTGGACCATCAAATTCTTGCCGACAAGTCCGGAGCTGTTCGCAAGCCCATCGGGAAATTTCGAGGTCGCCGAATTCAATAACAGTCGTGGCGTTTCGATCGCATACCCCGCCACGACCACATTGCGGGCTTTCTGGAATCGCCACTGCCCCTCTCGGTGGTAATGCACCCCTGTCACGAGACCCGATCTGCTGTGCTCGATCTTGCCGACCATTGCGAGATCGCGAATCTCTGCACCGGCTTTAAGCGCGCGGGGAAGCCACGTTACCAAAACGCTCTGTTTTGCGTTAGTAGAGCAGCCGAGCACGCACATACCGCGGTAGATGCAGGGATGCGCCAGGCCGCGAGGTGCCGACAAGGTTGCCAAGGGTGTCGGTGTCCACTTGATCCCCATTGCCTCGGCGCCTTTCGCCAGGACGAGCGCAGCGGCATTCAACTCATGCGGACGATAGGGATAGCGCGGGCGAGGTGGCCCCCACGGATAGCGGACCGGTCCGGAAATCCCAATTGCGAGTTCGACTTCGCGATAATAGAACCACATTTCGCGCCAATCCAAAGGCCAGTCGGCGCCGTAGCCAAGCAGGCTGCGCGACTTGAACCATTCGGGGCGAAAGCGAAGGGAGACCATTGCGAAATGCACGGTCGAGCCACCGACCGCCTTGCCGGAATTGTTTGCGCCGAGTTGCAGAGGCGTCTCGCCTTCCACAATGCGCTCATCTGTCCAGTATAGTTTCGATTGATGGGCTTCGTCTGACGCGAAATCCTCAAGCGGCCGAAAATAGGGTCCGGCGTCGAAAGCGACGACGGAGAAGCCATATTCCGCTAGCTTGCAGGCAAGCGTCCCGCCGCCCGCCCCGGTCCCGACAATTGCGAAGTCGACCGGTTCGTCATCGCGATATGTCCGCATCGGCGTCCACGCGCCTTTGCGAAAGACGTCGGGTGCCCGCCCATCTTTTGCGCGCGGAGTTTCCATCGGATTATCTGACTTTGGCATTTTCTTGGACTGCCTCGTCGTAGTGCCCCGGTTCAGCTTCAAAAGCTTCCCAAGGATCTCGCCGATCGAAACCTAGGCGCACGTAGCCTCGGGGACTTGCCGGACCGCCAAAGCCGATCTCGTTCCAGGATGCCGGAAACGCATAATAGATCGACACGATGTCGTGCAGCACCCGCTTCTTGAAGAAGACCGCAGAGGGCAGGCCCGACCAGAGCGGTGAACGAACTTTCCCCGCAGAAACCGCGGTGAGTATCATGTCCTGCTCGCCGTCATCGAGTTCCGCGAAGGAACGACCTTTTCGCAGGCTTGCTTCGTGATCGATTGCTTTCAACCCGAGTGACCACGCCAAGGGAGCTGGGGGCAAGCGCGCGTCCTGGTAACCTTCGGATAGTCCCTCCAGCAGCTTTCGATCGAGAATGGCTTCGATGGGAACCGGATCGGCGCGGCTGGTATTTTGAGGAATGATGCGCCTGCAGAGGGCTTTCAGCACAAGCCAAGCTTCCGGTGAAAGGAAGCTATGAGCCTCGGAATTCGTCGCGAGCCTTTCATCGATGACCTGGCGTGTCCGGTCATTCCACGAGGGTCCATCTTTCTTGCTGAGGACGTCATAGCCAGGAAACTTGTCAGTCAATATCCCGCTCCATTTCCAGCAGAGAGAGGGAGGCAAGGCCCGCTATGGCGAGCCCAGTAAAGCTCGGAGGTGCCGGGATAGGCGGTCCGTTTAGAACATTCTGCGACCAGTTCCGCCAGCCACCCATATTTCGCGAAACCCCGTAGGCATGGAAACCTGCTCCTACGATGCCCAGGATCGATGTCAGCCTCAGAATTGATCGAGCAAGGGCGACGATCCACCTGCGCTGCGTGGTCAGGCAGCCTGCAAGGGCGGCCGCGGCTACCGGCGGGATTGTCACGGGAAGGTACATTGCGGGGTTTTGAAAGCTGCCCCGGAAATGGAGAAGGGAAACCTCTCCAATGGTGCCGACAAGGCCGAGGCACGATCCGAGGGTCAGGATCTTTCCCGCCGGCTGCTTCAGCAGTGACGGCAACTGGCCGGGGTTCGTATCGCGGACGCTCTCCGCCGCACGGCCGAGACTGCCTGTGAGCACCAGGGCCATCGGCGCGCCGATCGGCGCAGCATAGAACAGATTGAGCCAGGATAATCCCCCTGGTCGCTTCATGACGTTGAAGGTATGAAAGCCTAAGCCCGCAAGACCGATGGCGCCGCTCACTGCATATATGGCATCGCGAACAAGGTGGCGCCTGGGTTTGAGATCGACGATACCAACCAAGCTGGCGATGAGTGTCAGGGCGGAGGCTGCGAGCGGCGCATACATTGCGCGGTTGCGAAAACTACCTCTATAATGCTCGATTCCACTGTCGGCCAGCACGGATAGCGCCAGTACCGCAGCGGCGCCATTCAGCTTTCGCGCCGCGGAAACGATGTGATCTGCCCCGACCGCTCGCCTTGGTGGCTCGGATAACTCCCGCAGCGCGGCGATCCCCGCAGCGAGCGCGCTTATCGCATCTGAAATGCTTTCGGCGCGATCGGAAAGCCGCAGGGGAGGATAGGATCGAGATGGCATGATTTATCGCACTCTAAAGCGTTCTGCGTCGGAAAACTTGAAATCGAGGCCTATTCCCGGGCGCGATAGATCCGGCTGAATTGTCCCGTCTGAAATGGTGGGCGCTCCATCAAACAGCATCTGTTCGATCCTGACATGATCGTGAAACCATTCCAGGTGACGAAGCCGGGCAGTTGCGCAAGCGACGTGACGATGGGCTGATGGCGCGCAATGGCCGGAAAGATCGACATGGAACGTTTCGGCGAGCGCCGCGATCTTCATGAAGCCGCTAATGCCGCCGCAACGGGTGACGTCGGCTTGCAGGACGTCAACGCTGTGCGCCTGCAGAAGACGGCGAGCATCATCAAGCGTGTAGATGTATTCGCCGGCTGCAAGCTCCATTGCTGCGGGAAGATGCTCCCGCACGAAAGAAAGCCCCGTCTCGTCATCTGACGAAACGGGTTCCTCGAACCAGCGGATGTCGGCGTTTTGAACGGATGCGGCAAACCGGACCGCTGCACCAGGGTTGAAAGCGCCATTGGCATCGATGAAGAGTTCGGCCGACCCGCATGCACGCCTTGCGGCCGCAATGCGACCAGGATCGCGATGCGGCTCGGCGCCGACCTTCATCTTTACCGATTTGCAGCCTTGTCTGACCCACCTAGACAACTGCTCGCCCAAACGGACATCATCATAGGTTGTGAAGCCTCCGCTGCCATAGACTGGAACGGCCCGGCTAGTGGCACCGAGAAGAACCGCAACGGGGCTCTCTAGTAATTTTGCCTTCAGGTCCCAAAGCGCAATATCGATGGCCGACAGTGCCATGGCGACGATGCCCGAGCGGCCCAAGTTTCGGATTTTCGCCTCGATGTTCGAATTTATTCCGGCCGCATCATCGCAATGCGACCCGACGATCACCTGCTGCAAGGCGGCTATGACACTGACCGCAGCGGCATCGCAATAGGTATAACCTATGCCTCTCTGCCTATCGGCCTGAAGACGCACGACCACCAGGCCGGTGGAATCCCATTGAAGTGTGCCGTCCCCCTCAAGCGCATCCGTCGGAATTTTGTAGGCGAAACATTCAATCCCGCCGATGGCCGCCGGTGCGGATCTCATGTCTCGTCTCCGCCAGATAGCCAGCCTGCAAACAACTGCTTGAGCGTGCCTGTGACGATCCCGGATTCGTGGGGATCGCCCTTCATTAGAGCTCGGCTGATATGCTGCATCTGCTCGAACGTGATGTGCGGCGGAAGGGGAGGCACTTCCGGATCGGTCTTGACCTCAAGGACAACCGGCCGGTCGCAAAGCAATGCATCG
The DNA here is from genome assembly GCA_900468625.1 of Hyphomicrobiales bacterium. GTDB lineage: Bacteria > Pseudomonadota > Alphaproteobacteria > Rhizobiales > Rhizobiaceae > Rhizobium. The sequence continues at coordinate 1,330 of UBUL01000035.1, read as the reverse complement.
TCCCAGGCCTGCCCGACCTCTTCCGGTCGATCGACGTAAATGCCCTTAAGTCCGATCATTTCGGCGAAGCGATGGTAAGGGACATTCGGAATATCCTGCGAGGCGTCGAATTTGGGGTCGCCCTCCATCACGCGCTGTTCCCACGTCACCTGATTGAGGTCCTCATTGTTGAAGACGCAAATTATAAGGGTGGGACTCGACCACTGCCTCCAGTATTTCGCGACGGTGATGAGTTCGGCCATGTTGTTCATTTGCATGGCGCCATCGCCAACCAGTCCGATAACGGGTCGACCGGGGTGCGCAAACTTGGCGGCGATTGCGTAAGGGACGGCCGCACCCATGGAGGCCAAGCCGCCTGAAAGCGATGCCATCATTCCGCGCTTCATCTTCAGATCGCGAGCATACCAGTTCGCGCAGGAGCCGGAATCGCTGGTGACGATGGCGTGATCAGGCAATCGCGACGACAATTCCCATGCCACGCGCTGAGGATTGACCGGATCGGCCTTGGCCAATGCACGTTCCTCAAGTGTTTTCCACCATTCCCGCACATTGTCGGCGATCTCCTGACGCCACTCGTCACCCTTTTGCGAAAGCAGCGGCAAGAGTGCTTTGAGCGTCTCCGCCGCATCGCCCACCAGGCCTACGTCCGCCGGATATCTGAGCGACAGCATGCTTGGTGCTATGTCGATCTGAACGGCTTTTGCCTGGCCTTCCTCGGGAAGGAATTCGGAATAGGGGAAGCCAGAACCGATTGTCAGCAAGGTGTCGCAGGAGGCCATGAGGTCCCACGAGGGCTTGGTGCCGAGGAGCCCGATCGATCCGGTGACCCAAGGCAAGTCGTCAGGCAGGGCAGCCTTGCCAAGCAACGCCTTGGCAGCCCCGGCGCCGAGGCGATCGGCGACAGCGATGACTTCGTTCGTGGCATGAAGCGCACCGGCACCGACGAGAATCGCGCATTTCCTGCCGTGATTGAGAATGTCGGCCGCGTCTTTGAGATCGTCGGCGTGAGGCACAACGCGCGCCGGCCTGAAGCCAACTCCGGAATGTACCGTACCATGCTTGCGTGGCGGCTCCTGATAGGGCATCTCCTGGAGGTCGTTGGGAAGGATGATGGCGGTCACCGTCTTATTCGCCAGCGCAATCCGCGCGGCGCGATCAACCAAGTGGCGCACCTGTGCCGGTAGCGAGGCCTGATGAACAAAATCACCGGCCACATCCTTGAACAACGAGGCAAGATCGACTTCTTGCTGATAGTGACCGCCGATGGCGCGCCTGGCCTGCTGGCCGACAATCGCCAGAACCGGCTGGTGATCTAGAGCAAATCATGTTT
>UBUL01000021.1 GCA_900468625.1 Hyphomicrobiales bacterium | reverse complement strand
AAGCAATGATCCGCTCTAGGAGCCATCGGAGAACTCCCGAACCGAGGCGGAAACATGGTTTCCGCCTCTCGTAATCAGCCCATGGCCGGTAAGCCGGAGGTAAGGATTCGTATCGTTCCAAAGCACGCCGCGATCTTTCAGATTCGCTTCTTGCGGTTCAGATCTTCGATCTTGCGCTTGTCGTTGTCGCAAAGCCGCTGTGCAGCTTTGCGCGGCATACGTCAGGACACGTACTTCCTCAGGAATTCAACCGTCCTGCCCCAAGCCAGATCGGCCGCCTTCTTGTCGTAGCGGGCCGCCGAAGTGTCATTGTTGAAGGCATGATTGACGCCTTCGTAGACAAATATCTCGAAGGTCTTGCCGCCCGCCTGCAGCTCCTTGCGATAGGCATCGATGCCGGCGTTGATGCGATCGTCCAGCCCGGCATAATGGAGCTGCAGAGCCGCCTTGATCTTCGGCACGTCGCCTGCCGGTGGCTGCGCGCCATAATAGGCGACACCCGCCCTCAACTCCGGCGAGACCGTCGCGAAACGATTGACGAGGCCGCCGCCCCAGCAAAAGCCGACGGCACCGACCCTGCCGTTGGCACCATCAGCCTTCTCAAGGTAGGTCAGGCTCGCCTCGGCATTGGCGGCCGTTAGTGCCGGATCGAGATTGGTGAACATGTCGCGCGCCTTGTCTTCATCCTCAGGCGTGCCGCCGAGCGGCGAAAGGAAATCCGGCGCCAGCGCCACGAACCCTTCCAGCGCCATGCGGCGGGCGACATCGCGGATATGCGGATTGAGACCGCGGTTTTCATGGATGACGATGACACCACCGAGCTTGCCGCTCGCATCTTTCGGGCGGGCGAGATACCCTTTCATCTCACCCTTGCTGCCAGCGAACGTCACGTCCTTTGTGTCCAGCCTGCCGTCATCGGCGGCAATAATCTCGGCGCTTGCCTTGTTGGCGGCGAGCAGCGGCGCGATGGCAGCGGCAGCGCCGGCTGAGCCTGCGAGCTTGGTCAGCTTTTCCATGAAACCGCGGCGATCGAGCGTCAGATGCGTGTATTCGTCGTAGGCGTCGATCATCGCCTGCGTCACAACCGGCCTTTCCGTGCTCATGATCCTGTTCTCCCTGTTCCCCGGCAGCAGGCACAAACGCCCAACCACCTGCTGACAAGATAGGTCAGCGGGTAGCCGCGTAACGGTAAAGGAAAAACACAAACGCGTTACCGCAGGTTGTCATCGCGTTGAAGCAGCGGCATCAGGAAAAGGCAAGCCAGATGCCGAGCCAGGCCCACATGCCGGCAAGCGCCAAAAAGCCGAGAGTGAAGAGCGGGCTGCGATAGCGCAGGTCGTTGCTCGTCACATGCACGAAGGCATGGGCGTAGCGCGTGACGACGAAGATCCAGGCAAGGATTACGGAAGGCAGATTATCCGCCTGGGTCGTGTAGAGCACGATGCAGCAGACGTGGAAGAGCAAAGGGAGCTCGAACTGATTGGCAAGACTGTTGCGCACCGCCAGGCTTTCTGCCGGCTCGTTGGCTGCATGATTCTCCCGAAATTGCGCGGGCTGGATTCGGCCGGCTCTCACCAGAACGCGGCGACGCCATCCCAGGAGCGCATAGAGGATGAAGACCAGCACCGCATGCGCCACCATGGGCCAGAACATTTCGTAGCCTGTCACGCCGCCAACTCCTTTGGAATTTCCGAAAACCGAACCACTGTATAGCTTTAAAATGCTACAGCGACCTTCGCGCGTCACGTATGATGCGCGAAGGTCGCTGTAGTCGATCAGGACGGCTTTGAGCCGTCCGGCGACAGGTAGCGAAAAATTGCGAAGCGGGCCAGCAGAATAACGGTAACCACCAGTGTCAGGAATTTCAGCCGCACGATGATCGGCAGCAGGCTCGCAAGCAGCGATATCGTGGCCTCGGACGGCGTTGCCGGCGGATAAAGCATCAGGCCGGCGATATTCTCGGCGTAATCGATAAGCGTATAAAAGATCGGCAGGCAGAAAATGACTGCGGTTGCGCCGGGCGGGATCGGCCGGCCGAAGGAAAATCCGCCAGGGCCGATCAGCCGTATCAGGCAGAACAGCAGCCCGCCCAACACCAGCGGAAAGATCAGCTCCGGCCCGAGATACATGGAATGCAGGATGGCAGCCGGATCGGGATGATCCTTGAGGTAGCCCAGCATGGCAAGGACATCGTCGCGCTCATAGCCGCCGATGCGCGCATCCAGCATCTGCTGGCCGGCTGCGGTCTCGCTGAACGCTCTGACGAAGCCGGCATAGATCCAGGCAAAAAGTGCCAGCGAAAGAGCTGCCAGGATCGCCGCCAGGCCCTGCAAGGACCTGGCGTTGCCCTGAGCGCGATCCGCCATCGATCAGCCGCCTGCGCCCGGATAGTTCGGGCTTTCGCGGGTGATCGTGACGTCATGAGCATGGCTTTCGCGCAGGCCCGCGCCCGAGATGCGCACGAAGGTCGCGCGCTCCTGGAAGGACTTGAGATCGGCGCCACCGACATAGCCCATGGCAGCCTTGAGGCCGCCTGCGAGCTGATGCAGCACGCCGGAGACGGAGCCCTTGTAGGGAACCTGGCCTTCGATGCCTTCCGGCACGAGCTTCAGCGTATCGCGGACCTCCGCCTGGAAATAACGATCGGCCGAGCCGCGCGCCATGGCGCCGACCGAGCCCATGCCGCGATAGGCCTTGAAGGAGCGGCCCTGATACAGATAGACCTCGCCCGGGCTTTCATCCGTGCCGGCCAGCAGCGAACCGATCATGGCGGCGGATGCGCCGGCGGCGATCGCCTTTGCCAGGTCGCCGGAGAACTTGATGCCGCCATCGGCGATGACAGGGATGTTCTGGTCCTGCGCTGCCTGCACCGCCGACATGATGGCGGCGAGCTGAGGCACACCGACACCCGCGACGATGCGGGTCGTGCAGATGGAACCGGGGCCGATGCCGACCTTGACGGCATCCGCGCCGGCATCGATCAGCGCCCGCGTGCCGTCATAGGTGGCGACATTGCCGGCCATGATGCGGACCGAGTTGGAAAGCTTCTTGACGCGGGTGACGGCATCGAGAACACGCTGCGAGTGACCGTGGGCGGTATCGACGACCAGAAGGTCGACACCGGCGTCGATCAGGCGCTCGGCGCGTTCGAAGCCGTCATCGCCGACGCTGATGGCGGCAGCGGCACGCAGACGGCCCTGCGCATCCTTCGAGGCGTTCGGATTGAGCTGCGACTTCTCGATATCCTTGACCGTGATCAAACCGACCAGACGGCTATCGCCGTCGATAACCAGCAGCTTTTCGATACGGTGCTTGTGCAGCAGGCGCTTGGCCTCGTGCTGCTGGACGTTGTCCGTGACCGTGACCAGATTCTCGCGGGTCATCAGCTCGTAGATCTTCTGCGAGAGGTCGGAGGCGAAGCGGACATCGCGGTTGGTGAGGATGCCGACGAGACGATGCGACTTTTCGACGACCGGGATGCCCGAAATACCATGGGCCTTCATCAAGGCAAGAGCTTCGGCAAGCGTCGCGTCAGGACCGATGGTAACCGGATTGATCACCATGCCGCTTTCGAACTTCTTGACCTGGCGGACCTCTTCGGCCTGCTGCACCGGCGTCAGATTGCGGTGGATGACGCCCATGCCGCCCGCTTGAGCCATGGCGATCGCAAGGCGGCTTTCCGTTACCGTGTCCATGGCGGCGGAGAGGATCGGCAGGTTGAGCTCGATGTCCTGGGCGATGCGGGTGGCGATATTCGTCTGGCCCGGCATGACCTCGGAGTGTCCCGGCTGCAGGAGCACGTCGTCGAATGTCAGAGCATCCAACCCGGTTGACGTTTCAATAATGCGTGCCATGGCCAATTCCTTCGTCTGTGAAAAACAGGAAAGCCCGGAACGAATCGTCTACCGGGCGATCTTGCAAGTGTTGCTTGGAAGTTGGCGAGGGCTGGTAACACGTCTATGACAGGAAGGGAATAGAAAAAAGAGCCCAGCAGATATGCCGGCGATGCACGCTTCTTCTCAATCCGTCAATTGTCAAACGTCCAGCTGATAGGTTTTCGGGATGTAGCGGAAGCCTTCCGGCTGTTTCTCGACAAAGCCGACGGCGGGGAAAGGCATATGGAAGCCGAGGAAGGGGATGCGGTCGGCGGCGATCATGTCGAAGATGCGGCGACGGGTCTTGGCCGCCTGCTGTTTGTCCAGATCGAAGCGGACCTCCCAGTCCGGGCGGCCGAGCGACAAGACGTAATGATTGGCGGTGTCGCCGGTCATGACGAGCTGCCTGCCGTCCGATTCGAGATGGAAGACGAGATGGCCGGGTGTGTGGCCCGGAGCCAGCATGGCAGTCATGCCGCTGACGATCCGGTCGCCATCCCTAAGGAAGGTCATCTTTTCGGCGAAAGGTACGACATTGGCGAGCACGGCCTTGTGACCGCCTTCCGCCGGCGTTCCCTCGCGCGCCTTGTCAGTCCAGAACCCGTACTCGATCTCGCCGGCGACATAGCGAGCGTTCGGAAAGGCCGGGGCGCCGTCCTCCATCAGTCCGTTGATGTGATCGCCATGCAGATGCGTCAGGGCGACGACGGTCACCTGCTCCGGCGTATAGCCGGCAGCTTTCAGCCCCTCGCGAAAGCGGCCGAGGCCACGGGCACGGCCGCCCGCTCCGAAACCGGTATCGACGACGATCACGTCGGAGCCGGTATCGATGATGGCCGGCGCATAGCTGTTGACGAGTTTTTCCGTCGGCAGGAAATTCTGCTCCAGCAGCTTGCGGACGGTGTCGGGCGTCTGGTTTGAACCGAAGGTTTCCCAGGGATTGTCCATGATGGCGGCGCCGTCCTTGACGACGGTGACGGTGCAGGATCCCAATTTGAACTGGTGCGTATCCGGGGGCGGGACGGCAGTCATGTTTCACTCCTTATGTTGATGCACAGCGTAAGCTGCGCCTATCGCCGCCGCCGGCAGCAGCGGCTTGGAAGGGTAAGTCGCTCGACCGAAATTTGATCATGACAAGACAATCCAAATCCACTAATAGACCGGACAACGTTTTATGCGTTTAGCATTTCCATGCTCTTAGCATATGTCAATCCTGCGTTCCCTGCCATGCGGCAATGGATATCACGAAGACGTGATTCCCAAGCCTTCATGGAGCAAAATCCGGGATTGGCAGCAGCCTCGCATAGGACTACAGACCGGCTGATCGCGCCCTACAGCGTCGCGCGTCACATGTGACGCGCAAAGTCGCTGCAGCACTTTCAGTCTGCTGCATAATTCCTTAAACCGGAATCGATGTAAGGAATTATGCAGTGGGCGGCAGCCTTCCCGAAGACAGACCCATCAAGGCGGATGCCTATGAATCGCATCGTTCCGTTGATCCTCGCCGTCGCACTCTTCATGGAACAGATGGATTCCACGGTTATCGCCACAGCGCTGCCGGCGATCGCCAACGACCTCCATGTCGGTCCGATCACGCTGAAGCTGGCGTTGACCTCCTATATGGTGTCGCTTGCAGTATTCATCCCGATCAGCGGCTGGATGGCGGATCGCTTCGGCGCGAAGAACATCTTCCGCGTTGCCATCTGCGTCTTCGTCATCGGTTCCATCATGTGCGCCTTTTCCGGCGGCTTGCTCGAATTCGTCTTCGCCCGCTTCCTGCAGGGTGTCGGCGGCTCGATGATGACGCCGGTCGGGCGCCTCGTACTGGTGCGCACCACGCAGAAAAGCGATCTAGTTTCGGCCATGGCTCTGCTTTCCATTCCCGCACTGGTCGGCCCGCTCGCCGGCCCGCCGCTCGGCGGTTTCATCACCACCTATGCCTCCTGGCACTGGATCTTTCTGATCAATGTGCCCGTCGGCATCGTCGGGGTCATCCTGTCGTCGATCTTCCTGCCCGACGTGGAAGCGACCATGCCGCCGAAGCTCGATTTTATCGGCTTTCTTCTGACATCGTTCGCCGCCTCCGGCGTTGTCTTCGGCATGTCCGTCATCAGCCTGCCGGCATTGCCGCCGATCGTCGGCATCTCTGCCGTCGTTATCGGCTTTGTCTGCGGCTTCCTCTATATCGGCCATGCGCGCCGGCATCCGGCACCGATCCTCGACCTGTCGCTGCTGAAGAATGCCACCTTCCGCGCCTCGGTGACCGGCGGCACGCTGTTCCGTATCTGCATCGGCGCCATGCCCTTCCTGACGCCGCTGATGCTGCAGCTCGGCTTCGGTCTCAATCCGTTCCAGTCCGGCCTCATCACCTTTGCCGGTGCGATCGGCGCGATTACTACCAAGTTCATCGCCCGCCGCGTCTTCACCGCCGTCGGCTTCAAGGCAGCGCTGCTTTCGGCGGCAGCTATTACGACCATCACCACGATCTGCACCGGCTTTTTCCAGCCCTGGACGTCGCATCTCATCATCGTCGGCGTCCTGCTGATCGGCGGCTTCTCTCGCTCGTTCTTCTTCACCGGCATCAATGCGCTTGCCTTCGCGGATATCAGCGACAAGCAAGCAAGCCAGGCAACCTCGATGAGCTCCGTCATGCAGCAGATCAGCCTTGCGCTCGGTGTGGCCGTCGCCGCCATGATCCTCGAAGCCTCGACATTCTTCGGCGGTACGGAACTGCAGGTACGCGATTTCCACATCGCCTTCTTCTGCATCTCCATCCTGACCGTGCTTGCGACCATCCCTTTCATCCGGATGGATCGCAGCGCCGGCGCCATGGTTTCCGGCCACAAGGCTGGTCTCAAGCGGGTTGCGGCGCTGCAGCCGCAGGTGCAGCAGCCAGCCGCCAAGTGACGATGCAATTTTCGTTACGCTTCGGCGAGACCGCAGCATAACAAGGGTTTCGCCGATTTATCGATGGGGAACCGCCGGATTTAACGATCGGCTGCGGATTGCTCTTCTTCCGTTTCGGCGTCCGGCTTGCGGCCCTTGAAGCCTTTCGCCAGCAGGAACATTTCCACCGACTCGGCTCTGGATGCGCCCGGCTTCACATGGATGACCTGACGGAAATTCTGCTTGAGGAAAGTCAGAAGATCTCGCTCCGTGCCGCCCTGGAAGGTCTTGGCAAGGAAATGCCCGCCTTCGGCCAGTACCTCGACGGCGAAATGCGCCGCGACTTCGCAGAGGTGCATGGTCCGCAGGTGATCGGTGCGATGATGGCCCGTCGTCGGTGCAGCCATATCGGAGATGACGAGATCCGGCGTGCCGCCGACGGCATCGACCAGCCGCTGCGGCGCTTGCGGGTCAAGGAAATCGAGCTGCAGGATACTGACGCCGGGGATCGGCGCCATTTCGAGAAAGTCGATGGCGGCGACGCGGATATCCTCTTCTGTCGAATCGGTCACCTTGGCGGCGATCTGCGACCAGCTGCCCGGAGCAGCGCCCAAATCGATGATACGGCGCGCGCCCTTCAGGATGTGATGCTTCTCGTCGATCTCCAGCAGCTTGAAGGCTGCGCGGGCGCGGTAGCCTTCAAGCTGGGCGCGCTGCACATAGGGATCGTTGATATGCCGCTGCAGCCATTGGCGCGACGAAGCCTTCAGCTTCTTTTTCTTGACGCGCTGGCCGAGCTTGCGGCCCGTGCGGTTGCCGGCGATGGTTGGCTTGGTCACGTCTGCGGCCCCTTCATATCCCTCGGTCGATGACCCCGGCGCGAGCGGCCCCGCCGCCACACTCCATCGTCTGCCATCATGTCGGTCAGCAGCCCCTCGCGCAGGCCGCGATCGGCAACGCGCATGCGCGGGCTCGGCCAGCGGCGGCGGATCGCCTCCAGAATGGCGCATCCCGCCAGAACCAGATCGGCACGGTCCGGTCCGATGCAGGGATTGGCGGCGCGGCCGGCAAAATCCCAGGATAGGAGCTTGGCCTGCATCGCGCTCACTTCGTCATCCGAAAGCCAGACGCCGTCGACGCGGCGCCGGTCGTAGCGCGGCAGATCGAGATGGACGCCGGCAAGCGTCGTTACCGTGCCCGAAGTGCCGATCAGATGAAAATCGCCGCTGTCGCGCGCGGCGCCGTGCACCGGCGGGCAATCGAAACGCTCGAGCATGCGTTCGACCTCGCATACCATGGTCTCGAACAGCTCCGGCGTCACGTCGCGTCCGCCATGCCGCTCCGAGAGCGTCACGACACCGACAGGCAGGGACGTCCAGTGAGTGATGTGATTGGCAAGGCGGCTGGAGCGATTCTCGCCGATCCGGATGACGGCGATTTCCGAAGAGCCGCCGCCGATATCGAAGAGCACGACCGATCGTGCCTCCGGCCCGACGAGAGACGAGCAGCCCGAGACGGCAAGCCGCGCTTCGGTTTCGCGGTCGATGATCTCCAGCCGCAGTCCCGTCTCTTCCGTCACTCTTGCAAGGAACGCTTCGCCATTGTCGGCAGCGCGGCAGGCTTCGGTGGCGATCAGCCGCATGCGGCGGATTTCCCGGGTCTTCAGCTTGGCCGCGCAGATACGCAGCGCTTCCACTGCCCGGTCCATGGCGTCGCTCGACAGGCGCCCGCTGGCACCAAGCCCTTCGCCCAGACGCACGATGCGGGAAAAGGCATCGACGACGCGGAACTGCCCCGGGCGGGTCGGCTGCGCGATCAGAAGGCGGCAATTGTTGGTGCCGAGATCGAGAGCGGCATAGAGGTCGAGCGGACGGGAATCGGCGTCGGCATGGTGCTGCTGACCCTGCCCTTCACGCCGCGGCTGCGATTGCCGGTTCTGACGATGATCGTCATGTGCCGCGACGTGCGCATTCGCGGACGTATCTGCGGGAGCGACGATCTGCGCCGTTTTCTCATGCGCCAACGGCCGGCCTTGCAGGCCACGCTTGCTGCGATGCTTGCGCCGATTCTTGCCGCTCTTGTGCGAAGATGACGGATGGCCATGCTCCGGCGAAGCGCGATGCTCTGCCGGTGCCGAAAGCTGTTGTGTCTGTGAAGCAGGCTGCACGACACCCGGGACGGCGCCGCGGGCACGACGCCGGCGCTTGCGCTTTCTGGCCGGTGAACCGGCCTCATCCTCTGCTGGGCGTTGTGCCACCTGGCTGGACTTGCCTGCCTGGCTGGCCTCCGCAGAATGAACGTTCGGGCGGCCATGGCCGCGCTTACGCTTCGCGCGCCGGGAGGATTTACCCTTCCTGCGCTCTGCTGACGACGCCCCGTTTGCCTGCGGCGCTGGGCCGCTGTCGGGGTCACTCACGTATCTTTTCCACCGCGCCGCGCAAGGCCTTTGGGGCATGCTGCTGGCGTTCGTTCGATTTTCGTTGGGCAGAGAATACCAGCAGGATGGGTTTTCGCCAAATTCTTTTTGGCTCACGCCAATTTGGCGCCGGCAGGAGCAGCCGTCAGGCGATCAGATGAGCTCTGACATCAGTCGCAAGTTGCTGCATCCGGTCGATCGGCGCGTGGCCGATCAGCATGAAGGCATGGGTCGGGCTCGACCAATAGACGATATTCATACCCCGGCGATTTTCCATGTCCGGCGGCGCCGCACCCTTGGAGGATTGAACGATGCAAAGTGCCATCGGGCCGCTTTCCGGATCGAGATAGGCGATCTGCGCGAGCGGCTTGCTGTCGTAATTCAGGATCTGAGCACGCTTGAACTCGACACCCGGCATGGTGATCGCTTCCGGCGCCAGCGAGAGCCTCAGCCTGCTGCCGACCTCATTCAACTGCGCGGCCTGCTGCGCATGGTCGCCGGCCGGCGCGTTCAGCGTATCCGCCGTGTAGAGCGAAAGATATTCGGCAACCACGGCACGCCATTCGCTATCCTCATCCGGCTTTGAAAGCCGGCGGCCGATGCCGATTACAGCGCGGTCGACGGCGATGGCAGCTACGAAGCTGGCGGCGACCGCCGCAAGAAAGCCGCGGCGACCGATGCCGGCAGCGTGCATCTTGGGTTTTTCGGTTGTTGGAATAGCAGCAAGGATAGCTTCCAGCTGCGCGGCAGGGGCCTCGGCGAGTATCGGCTCGAACGCCATCTTGAAGGGCAACGCGCTATGCGACAGAAAATCGAAACGCTCCGCCACACGCTCATCATCGGCGATCAATCGTTCGATCCTCCTACGGGCGGCGGCATCGAGCTCGCCATCGATGAAGGCGGTGAGCTGTTCGTCTGTGACCATCTGTCCTTTGTTCAATTCACTCATTGCCATTCCCCAGTCGCCCGCCTCCGGACGCTTTTCCGTCGGCCGCCACCCTCATTCCATCCGCCAGCTTCGCCCGCGCCGCCGCCAGCCGGCTCATGACGGTGCCGATCGGCACCTCCAGAACCTCGGCCACTTCGCGATAGGAAAGCCCCTCGACATAGGCCAGGAACACGGCGGTCCGCTGAGCTTCCGGCAGCGCCTGCACGCGCTGCAACACCTGCCCGGCCAGGATATGCGTTTCGGTTTCCTGCGCGCCATCGAAAACCAGCGTCTCGTCGGCATCGACGAAGCCCTGCCCCATGCGCACCCGGCGCGAACGGACCTCGTTCAGCCATATCGAGTGGAGGATGGCAAACAGCCAGCGATCCAGCCGCGTACCCGATGTGAACTGCGCCGCCCGTTCCAAGGCCCTGACGCAGGTCGCCTGAACGAGATCGTCGGCGACGTCCCGCTGGCGCGACAACACCACGCCGTAGCGCCACAGCCGCGTCAGGTGCTGGGACAGGCCTGCCCTGATGTCCTCTTCGCTCGCTATGACACCCTCCGCCGCGTTCGCATGTCGCGGAGCCACCGACCTTTTCGGCGGCTCCGTTGCCGTCAGACTATAGGCGGAAATCGCGCCACGAGCGACCGGTATCACTCCCATATCCCTCGCAAAGCTCCCTGCCTAAAGTCTTCATCACCGACCTGAACCCGTAATCACAGGCTAGACGGGTTCATGATCGCAGCGTGAAGATCGCGATATTCCTCGCAGCTCGTATTGCCGCAGAGCGTCTTGATCGTGTTCAACTGGTCCTTTGCCAAATCCATCTGACCCTTGATGACATAGGCTTCGCCGAGATATTCACGAACCAGCGTATACTTCGGGTCCATGGCGACGGACTTCTGGTAATAGGAGATGCCTTCATCCGTGCGGCCGAGCTTGCGGGTGACGTAGCCACGATAGTTCAGCGCTTCTGCCGTATTCGGGTTCTCCATCGTATCCAGAACAGCCAGAGCTTCCTCATAACGATGATCCTTCTTGGCCAGCGAATAAGCGTAATCGGCGCGATTCTCGTCGGTGACGTTGGCGCCCTGCTGCTTGACGCATTTCTTCGCCTTCTGATCGTAGATCTCGCCCTTCTTGCAGGTCGGCGTCGTGCTCGAATCGTCGCCGGCGGCGAAGACGGGGACGGCGAAGGCGCCGAGGGTCAGGCTTGCGCCGAGGGCAATGGAAGCCAGGCGGAATACTTTGGTCGTCATGGGATGTCTCCTTGGCAAAATGAACGTTGCGAGAGGAGAACACACCGCCCGCACCTTTTATTCGGCCTGGTCCTAGATTTTTTTGGCGCATCGCATGCTGTGGCACCGTCACTCTTTCGTGACCGCCCCGGCATCGAATAGACCGTCGTCATCGCGTGTTTCCGTCACATGCCCCTCAAGGACAACAGGTGAAACTCGTGACCGATCCCGTCAAACTTCTAAGCCTCGCCGTTGCAACACCCGACAACATCATCCTCCAAACCGACGCCGCCGAGACGGCGGGCCGCCTGTTCTCGGACCGCTTTCAGGATTTCAAATATCTTGCCCGCGTCTTTGAAAGCACCGGAATTCGCAAGCGCCATGTGGCAAAACCGCTTTCCTGGTTCGAAGAACCGCATGGCTGGCAGGACCGCATGACCGCCTATACCGAAGTCGCGTCCGAACTTTTCCGCCGTACCGCAACCAAGGCGCTGCAACGCGCCGGCATTGAGGCCCGCCAGGTGGATTGCATCGTCACGGCTTCATCCACCGGGCTTGCAACGCCGAGCCTTGAGGCGCGGCTCGCCGGCGAGATGGGCTTCCGCCGCGACATCGAGCGCGTACCGATTTTCGGGCTCGGCTGCGCGGCGGGCGTATCCGGCCTGGCCGTTGCGGCGAGGCTGGCCAGGAGCCGGCCAGGCGCCGTCGTGCTCTTCGTTGCGGTCGAACTCTGCTCGCTTGCCTTCCGCCTGGACGAGCTGACCCGCCCCAACATCATTGCCACCGCGCTGTTCGGCGATGGAGGAGCGGCCTGCGTGCTGCAGGCAGGCGAAAGCGGCATCGCGGAGATCGAATCGTCAGGCGAACATCTCTTTCCCGACAGTCTCGGCATCATGGGCTGGAAGATCGACGATAGCGGCTTCGGCATCGTGCTCGAACAATCTCTACCGGTCTTCGCCGAAACACATCTCAGGAGCGCCGTTGCCGGCATTCTGGAACGATCCCGGCTTTTGATCGCGGATATCGGCCGCTTCATCTGCCATCCCGGCGGAGCCAAGGTGCTGACAGCGCTCGAGAGCGCACTCGGCCTCGAAGAAGGATCGCTCGATATCGAGCGTGAAGTGATCGGCGACTATGGCAACATGTCCTCCCCCACCGTGTTCTTCGTACTGGAGCGCGCAATCGCCGCTGGATTGCCTGAGCGTTCCGCACTGCTCGCCATGGGGCCAGGATTTTCGGCAAGCTGCATCACCCTAAGGAGATGGCATGAATGG
>UBUL01000033.1 GCA_900468625.1 Hyphomicrobiales bacterium | reverse complement strand
ATCAGGAATCACAATTCCACTGATTTGGGAATCCCAAACCGATTCCGATAAGCAATGATCCGCTCTAGGTCTCTGATTTTGCGCATGTCGTCATCGCAAAACCGCTGCGCACTTTTGCGCGACATGCTTTAAATCGCGATCAATCGGCCGGCGCAACGCCGGTCGAGGCGCGGACGATCAGCTCCGCCTTCCACAATTCCTGCGCGGGGAACGTATCGGTATGCTTGATTTCGCCGATCAGCCGTTCGGCGATGCGCACGCCCGCCGCCCGCAGCGACGAGCGGGTGGTCGTCAGCGGCACGGTGAAGTTTTCCGGCTTGAGCAAGGTCAGCACGTCGTCATGGGCGATCATCGAGATGTCCTCGCCAAGCCTCAGCTTTGCCTGGTTGATGGCACGAACGGCGCCGAGCGCCAGCACGGTGCTGGAGCATAGCACTGCGGTTGGGCGCCTCTCCCTCTCCATTTGCAGGATGCGTTCCATGGTGAACAGGCCTTGTTCGTCCGTCATCGCCGTATGGCTGACGCACGCTTCGTCGAGCGCCAGGCCACGCTCGGCAAGGGCCGCATCCACGCCCTTCTTTCGGCGGATGGCGAAATCGAGATAGATCGGGCCGTTCAGGAGAGCGAAGCGCCGATGCCCCAGCTGCAGCAGCAGTTTCGTGGCATCGTAGAAGGCGGCTTCGTTATCGATGTCGAGGAAAGGGTAGTCGGGCTCGGAGCCGATCGAGCGTCCATGCACGAGGAACGGCATGGAGAGCGTTTTCAGCATGTCGAGCCGTGGATCGTGCCCGCGCATATAGTTGACGAAGAGGGCATCGACATTGCCGCTGGCGGCCAGCCGCCGCAACGCGCCGACTTCGTCGTTCGGGTCGGCGGGCGTCAGCACGAAATGGAAGTCATGTCGCAGGGCCTCCTCTCCGAGCCCCGTCAGGAATTCGCTGAAATGCACGTCCGAAGAGTTGCCGGGCGAAGTCGGCATGACAAGCCCGATCGAACCGGCCTTGCCGGTCGCAAGCCTTTGGGCCGCCTTGTTGGGCCGATAGCCGGTTTCCCGAACCGCTTTGAGAACGCGCTCGCGGGTCTCGTGATTGACCTCGGGATATCCGTTCAATGCCCGGCTGACTGTCGTCTGCGACAGCCCCAGCATTTGCGATAGCTGTTTCAGGTTCACGGTGTTCCAGCTCCTCCAACTGCATGCCGCCAAGATGCCGAGACAACCTCCCGAAAAGCCTCCAGACTTCCAAAGCGCTTTCAATTATGTAGCAGGAGACATGCGAGTGACAAGATAATTAGCAAGGTATTCGGCCGCATTCTATGCTGCAGTGCGAGAAATGCTGTGAATATTGGCGGAAATCTGAAAAGCGCTTGACTTTATCCCGCTCTCAATGGATGACAGGAGTAGCCAAAGCGCTTTGAGGAATGGAGCGTACAGCACGGGATGGTGTTGGGCTCATGGCTTTCGTTATTTGGGAGGACAACGCATGAAAAAGATGTTCTTGATGACCGTTGCCGCCGCCGCTTTGGTGGCCGGCACGGCGATGGCGGCCGATCTGAAGTTCCAGCCTGGTCAGGACTCCAAATTCAACTGGAAGAGCTACGACGACTTCAAGGCCGCGCATGCCGACCTGAAGGGCGAGACGCTGACCATCTTCGGTCCGTGGCGCGGCGAGGACGAGGCGCTCTTCACCAGCGTCCTGAACTATTTCACCGAAGCGACCGGGGTGAACGCCAAATATTCGTCCTCGGAAAACTACGAGCAGCAGATCGTCATCGACACGCAGGCCGGTTCGCCGCCGAATGTCGCAATCCTTCCGCAGCCGGGCTTGCTCGCCAACCTCGCCAGCAAGGGCTATCTGACGCCGCTCGGCGATGATCTTGCCGGCTGGGTCAAGACGAACTATGGCGCCGGCGAAAGCTGGATCGGCTACGGCACCTACAAGGGCAAGGACGGCAAGGATGCCTTCTATGCCTTCCCATACAAGGCCGACCTGAAGTCGCTGGTCTGGTACGTGCCCGAGAATTTCGAAGAAGCCGGCTACAAGGTTCCCACAACGATGGAAGATCTGGTCAAGCTTTCGGACCAGATCGTCAAGGATGGTGGCACGCCCTGGTGCATCGGTTTGGGTTCTGGCGGCGCGACCGGCTGGCCGGCAACCGACTGGGTCGAAGACCTGATGCTGCGCCTGAATACGCCGCAGGATTACGATCATTGGGTCGACAACTCGCTGAAGTTCAATGATCCGAAGGTCGTCGCGGCGATCGAGGAATTCGGCAAGTTTGCGAAGAATCCGAAATATGTCGCTGGCGGCGTCGCAGCGGTTGCCTCGACCGACTTCCGCGACAGTCCAAAGGGCCTCTTCACGGTTCCGCCGAAGTGCTACATGCACAAGCAGGCATCCTTCATTCCGTCCTTCTTCCCGGAAGGCACCAAGCTCGGCCAGGATGCGGACTTCTTCTACTTCCCGCCTTTCGCCTCGCATCCTGAACTCGGCAAGCCGGTGGAAGGTGCCGGTACGCTTGCTGCCATCACCAAGGACTCCAAGGCTGCCCGTGCCTTCATCCAGTTCCTGCAGACGCCGATCGCCCAGGAAGTCTGGATGGCGCAATCGGGCTTCCTGACGCCTTACAAGGCCGTCAACACCGCCGCCTACGCCAACGATACGCTGCGCAAGGAAGGTGAGATCCTGACCACCGCCACCACGTTCCGCTTCGACGGTTCAGACCTGATGCCGGGCAAGATCGGTGCAGGCTCGTTCTGGACCGGCATGGTGGATTTTGTCGGCGGCAAGTCCGCACAGGATGTTGCCGACAGCATCCAGAAGTCCTGGGACGCCATCAAGTAAGACATCATAGTCCCATCGCCGCCGGCAAATGCCGGCGGCGCCATTCAGCATATGACGGCCCGCTTTCCTGCGCGGCCGATGCCGAACGGGTGGCTTCCAGCAGGCAAATTCGGGGAGAGAATGGATGTTTTCGCAGATCGTATCAGCGATTGGCGCCATGATATTCGGCGTTGCCATTTGCGCCGCTTATTTCTGGTTTTCAAACAAGCTTTTGGACTTGATTTTCCCGGCGCGGGAGGGCGACGACGTCCATCGGGCCGCCGTCAACCTTCGCCGTCGCGGTCTCATCCGGCCCTGGCTGTTCCTCGGGCCGGCGCTGTTCCTGCTCGTTGTCTATCTCGTCTATCCGGTGGTGGCGACGTTCATCCTGTCCTTCTATGGACCCGACGGTAACAAGTTCGTCGGCGGCGCCAACTATGTCTGGGCGCTCAACGACACCGAATTCCGCCAGTCGATCTTCAACAACATTCTCTGGCTTGCCGTCGTGCCGGCTGCCTGCACCTTCTTCGGCCTCGTCATCGCCGTCATGACCGACCGCATCTGGTGGGGCAACATCGCCAAGGCTGTCATCTTTATGCCGATGGCGATCTCCTTCGTCGGCGCCTCCGTCATCTGGAAGTTCATCTACGAATATCGCGGCGGCACCGACGTGCAGATCGGTCTGCTCAACGCCGTCGTTCAGCTTTTCGGCGGCACGCCGGAGGTCTGGATCACCATTCCCTTCTGGAACAACTTCTTCCTGATGGTCATGCTCATCTGGATTCAGACCGGCTTCGCCATGGTCATCCTTTCTGCCGCGCTGCGCGGGATTCCGGAGGAAACCATCGAAGCTGCCGTTATCGACGGCGCCAATGGCTGGCAGATCTTCTGGAAGATCATGGTGCCGCAGGTCTGGGGCACGATCGCCACGGTCTGGACGACCATCACCATCCTCGTCCTCAAGGTTTTCGACATCGTGCTGACCATGACCAATGGCCAGTGGAATACGATGGTGCTCGCCAACCTGATGTTCAACTGGATGTTCCGCGGCGGCGGCGACAGCGGCCGAAGCGCCGTCATCGCGCTCGTCATCATGATTGCGGTCACGCCGATCATGATCTGGAACATCCGCCGTGCAAACGCTGAAATGAAGGGGCGCTGACATGATGGGAAATCTCGGTCGCATCGGTCCCGCCCGCATCTTCGTTCATGCCGCGGTGCTGCTCATCGTCTTCCTCTGGCTGCTGCCGACGCTCGGCATTTTCGTGACCGCGCTGCGCGAAAGGGATCAGATCGTCGCTTCCGGCTGGTGGACGGCATTTGCCGGCTCCTCGCGTACGACGGCCGCCCGCCTCGACGGGCCGGACAAGGCCAAGCCAGAGGGCGCAAATTTCGTGATATCGGGCACGCTCGCCGTGGAAGGCGGCGGCAAGATTCAGTCCTTCGGCCTGCGTGTGCAGGAGCCGGCCGCCTACAAGGCCGGCGCGCCGGCAGCGCTGGAGAACGGCGAGACGCTGACGATCAACGCCGATGGCAGCTACCGCTATCAGAAGAGCGGTCCGTTCGGAGCGGACGCGCGCGCCAAGCGCGTTTACCTCACCGTCGCCACGCCGCCGCAATTTACATTCGACAACTACCGCACGGTTCTCGGCGGCGAAGGTATAGGCCAGTCCTTCATCAATTCGCTGACGGTGACGATCCCGGCGACCGTCATTCCGATCCTGATCGCCGCCTTTGCGGCCTATGCGCTTGCCTGGATGGAGTTTCCCGGCCGTGCGATCCTGATCGCGCTGGTGGTCGGCCTGATCGTCGTGCCGCTGCAGATGTCGCTGATTCCGCTCCTGCGCATCTATAACGAGATCGGCCAGATCTTCGGCGTGCCGTCGAAGACCTATCCGGGCATCTGGATGGCGCATACGGCCTTCGGGCTGCCGCTCGCCATCTACCTGCTGCGCAACTACATTTCTGGCCTGCCCAAGGAAATCATCGAATCCGCCCGCGTCGATGGCGCCAGCGATTTCGATATCTTCGTCAGGATCATCCTGCCGCTGTCATTCCCGGCATTGGCCTCCTTTGCGATCTTCCAGTTCCTCTGGGTGTGGAACGACCTTCTGATCGCCATGGTCTTCCTCGGCACGGACAAGGATCACCTCGTGCTCACGGCGGCCCTCAACGCGCTGCTCGGCTCGCGCGGCGGCAACTGGGAAATCCTGACGGCATCGGCTTTCGTCACAATTATTATTCCGCTCCTCGTCTTCTTCGGTCTGCAGCGCTATCTCGTGCGCGGTCTGCTCGCCGGGTCGGTGAAGGGGGGCTGATTCAAAAACGCGCACTTACTACAGGACCCAATCAGTATGAGCATTGCCCCTCAATCGGCTAAGGAAGTTGACAAGGACTGGTGGCGCGGCGCCGTGATCTATCAGATCTATCCGCGCTCCTACCAGGACTCCAACGGTGACGGCATTGGCGACCTCAAGGGCATCGCCGTCCGCCTGCCGCATGTGGCAGCGCTCGGCGTCGATGCCATCTGGATTTCGCCCTTCTTCACCTCGCCGATGCGCGATTTCGGCTACGACGTTTCCAACTACGAGGATGTCGATCCGATCTTCGGTTCAATGGCCGATTTCGACGCGATGGTGATGGAAGCCCACCGCCTCGGCATCAAGGTGATGATCGATCTCGTGCTGTCGCACAGCTCCGACCGCCATCCCTGGTTCGTCGAAAGCCGTTCGAGCAAGGGTAACCCCAAGGCCGATTGGTATGTTTGGGCCGATGCCAAGCCGGACGGCACGCCGCCCAACAACTGGCTGTCGATCTTCGGCGGCTCGGCTTGGGCCTGGGATCCGACCCGCATGCAATATTACCTGCACAACTTCCTTACCTCGCAGCCGGATATGAACCTGCACAATCCGGAGGTGCAGGACCGCCTGCTCGACGTCGTGCGCTTCTGGCTCGACCGTGGCGTGGACGGCTTCCGTCTCGATACCATCAATTTCTATTTCCACGATAAGGAATTGCGCGACAACCCGGCGCTGGAACCTTCGCGTCGCAACGCGTCCACAGCACCGGCCGTCAATCCCTATAACTTTCAGGAGCATCTCTACGACAAGAACCGGCCGGAAAACCTGGAGTTCCTAAAGCGCTTCCGTGCCGTTCTGGAGGAATATCCGGCCATTGCCGCCGTCGGCGAAGTCGGCGACAGCCAGCGCGGTCTCGAAATCGTCGGCGAATATACCTCCGGCGGCGACAAGATGCACATGTGCTACGCCTTCGAATTCCTGTCACCGGATGCTCTTTCGCCGGATCGCGTCGAGGAGGTCATGAATGACTTCGATGCGGCAGCTCCGGAAGGCTGGGCCTGCTGGGCCTTCTCCAACCATGACGTCGTGCGCCATGTCAGCCGCTGGGGCAATCTGGTTGCCGACCGCGATGCCTTCGCCAAACTCTATGCGGCGCTGCTGCTGACGCTGCGCGGTTCCGTCTGCCTCTATCAGGGCGAGGAGCTTGCACTGACGGAAGCCGATCTTGCCTATCAGGATTTGCAGGATCCTTACGGCATCCAGTTCTGGCCGGAGTTCAAGGGCCGCGATGGCTGCCGCACGCCCATGGTCTGGGACAGCCAGGTGGCGCAGGGTGGCTTTTCGACCGTGAAGCCTTGGCTGCCGGTGCCGGTCGAACACATCCTGCGTGCCGTCAGCGTGCAGCAGGGTGATGAAAATTCGGTGCTCGAGCAATACCGCCGCTTCCTCGCCTTCCGCAAGCAGCATCCAGCCTTCGCCAAGGGGGAGATCGCCTTCTCGGAACCGCAGGGCGACGTGCTGATCTATACCCGCATTTATGCCGGCGAAATCATTCTGTGCGCCTTCAACATGAGCCCCGTCGAAGTCATGGCAATCCTGCCTGAAGGTAATTGGCAGGCATTGACGGGACACGGCTTTACCAGCAACAACTACGGCAACAAGATCGATATTCCGGCCTGGGGCGCTTATTTCGCGCGTCTTGCCTGAGCCTTTGGGAGGAGGGAGCATAATGACGGGACTTGTTCTGAAGGATATCAAGAAATCCTATGGCAGCGTGCATGTGCTGCACGGTATCGATCTGGAGATCAACGAGGGCGAATTCATCGTTTTCGTCGGCCCCTCCGGCTGCGGCAAGTCCACCTTGCTCAGGATGATTGCCGGGCTGGAAAGCATCACGGCCGGGGATATGATGATCGCCGGTCAGAAGGTGAACGAGGTGCCGCCGTCGCGGCGCGGCATCGCCATGGTCTTCCAGTCCTATGCCCTCTATCCGCATATGACCGTTTACGACAATATGGCCTTCGGTATGCGCATTGCAGGCGAAAGCAAGCAGGAGATCGACCGTCGCGTGCGTTCGGCGGCAGCGAGCCTCCAGCTCACGCAATATCTGGAACGCCTGCCGAAGGCGCTTTCGGGCGGTCAGCGCCAGCGCGTCGCCATCGGCCGCGCCATCTGCCGCAACCCGAAGGTCTTCCTGTTCGACGAGCCGCTCTCGAACCTCGATGCCGCGTTGCGCGTCGCGACCCGCATCGAGATCGCCAAACTCAGCGACTCCATGCCCGAGACGACGATGATCTACGTCACCCACGACCAGGTGGAAGCCATGACGCTTGCCGACCGTATCGTCGTGCTGTCGGCCGGCCGAGTTGAGCAGGTCGGCGCTCCCCTCGAACTCTACGAGCGCCCGGCCAATCTCTTCGTCGCAAAATTCATTGGCTCGCCGGCCATGAACATCATTCCGGCGACGGTCACCGAGACCGGTGCGACGACGACCGTAACGCTGACCGGCGGCAAGTCGGTAACGCTCGACATGCCGACGGAGGCTTCCGAGAAGGGTAAGACGGCGAGCTTCGGCGTGCGCCCAGAAGATCTGCGTATCGCGACGGGCGAAGACTATCTTTTTGAAGGCGAGGTCTCGATCGTCGAGGCGCTCGGCGAAGTGACGCAGCTCTATCTCGAAGGCCTGGTCGATGGCGAACCGATCATTGTCAAGATCCCCGGCATTGCGGACATTCATCGCGGTCAGAAGATGCGCTTTGCTGCCGACCGGCAGAAGCTGCATCTCTTCGACGCCGCTGGCCATTCCTATCGCAAATAGCCGCTGACTGGATGCGCTGGCCCGAGTAAAAATGAACAACAAAATTCATCTTGGGGTGGCGCATTCAAACCTTCTGTTAAACACCCGCTGATAGTCTCGCCTTCATAATATAACCTCCAGAGGTTTACTAGGATGGCCGCGTTCGGCAGAGCTAATTCAGGTCAGCATTTCCTCAATAAGGAAGAATCCTTCATGTATGACCGCGAAGTGCGGTTTCGCATGGAAGACACGATGAACGCAGCACGCCTTGAATACACCGAAAAGGGCGTGATGAACCTTGCGTCCCGCCGCTGTGATATTATCCGCATCTCGCAGAGCAGCGCGGTTCTCGCGATCCTCACCCAGTATAATCTGCCCAAGCAGTTCTATCTTGATATCCCGGACGCGCGCATTACCAAGATCGGCTGCATACTGATGAAGGTCTTCTCCAACAATACGGTGGAAGTCCGTTTCCTGCGCCTTCTCACAGAGAAGGAAATGAACAAGATCTTCGTTTACAGCACGCATCCGGCCCATAAGAATCGCGTGCTCGATATCCGCGCCTGATCGACGGGCACGCAAACGGGCGTAGCGATCCACGCGGCGGACGGTTCAGATTTCCGTCCGCCATTTTTCGAGCGCATCCTCAAGAGACGTGATCAGCGGCAGCGATGCCGTTCTGCTGAAATCCGGCGACAATCTCAGTGGCGGAACAGGACGCTTGCGCCCTGATCCGCTGGTCCTGCGGCGTGGCGGAACGGAGCGAAGAGCTCGCGGCCCATGCCGAACTCGTTTTCCGAGAGATCGGCTGTAACAGGCTCGCGCTCGGCCATGTCAGCGGCATCGACCAGCACCTCCAGCGTGCCGGCGACCGCGTCGATGCGGATGATGTCACCCTCTTTGATCCGGGCGATCGGACCGCCGTCGATGGCTTCCGGCGTCACATGGATGGCGGCCGGGACCTTGCCCGATGCGCCCGACATGCGGCCGTCGGTCAAGAGCGCC
The DNA here is from genome assembly GCA_900468625.1 of Hyphomicrobiales bacterium. Taxonomy (GTDB): domain Bacteria; phylum Pseudomonadota; class Alphaproteobacteria; order Rhizobiales; family Rhizobiaceae; genus Rhizobium. Next base: position 23,996 of record UBUL01000033.1, on the reverse strand, counting down.
ACGCGGAAACCGCGATCCTGCAGCACGCCGAGCGCCGGCGTCAGCTTGTGCAGCTCCGGCATGCCGTTGGCCTTCGGCCCCTGGAAGCGGACGACGGCGACGAAATCGCGGTTCAGCTTGCCGTCCTTGAAGGCCTGCTGCATTTCTAGCTGATCGTGGAAGATCACGGCCGGCGCTTCGACGATGTGGCGCTCTGGCTTGACGGCGGAAATCTTGATGACGGCCTTGCCGACATTGCCGCGCAGCATTTTCAGGCCGCCATTGCTCTGGAAGGGCGTCTCGATGCTTGCCAGCACTTTCGGGTCGTGGCTCTTGTCCGGGGCGGGCTCGCGCACGACATTGCCGTCGGCGCCAAGTTTCACGTCGATGGAGTAGCTCTCGAGACCTTGGCCGTAGACGGTGCGCACGTCATCGTGCAGCAGACCCTTCTTCAGAAGTTCCTTGATGAGGAAGCCCATGCCGCCGGCGGCGTGGAAATGGTTCACGTCGGCAAGCCCGTTCGGATAGACGCGGGCAAGCAGGGGGATGACATCGGAAAGCTCGGAAATATCCTGCCAGGTGAGCACGATGCCGGCGGCGCGGGCCATGGCGATGAGGTGCATGGTGTGGTTCGTCGAACCGCCGGTCGCGTGCAGGCCGACGACGCCGTTGACGATCGAGCGCTCGTCGATCATCTCGCCGGCCGGCGTGAATTCGTTGCCCATGGCGGTGATCGCAAGCGCACGCTTGGTCGCTTCGCGGGTCAGGGCTTCGCGCAACGGCGTGCCGGGATTGACGAAGGAGGCGCCCGGCATGTGGAAACCCATGATTTCCATCAGCATCTGGTTCGAATTGGCGGTGCCGTAGAAGGTGCAGGTGCCGGGGCCGTGATAGGATTTGGATTCTGCCTCGAGCAGTTCCGCGCGGCCGACCTTGCCTTCCGCATAGAGCTGACGCACGCGCGATTTCTCGTCGTTCGGCAGGCCCGAAGTCATCGGCCCGGCGGGAATGAAGACCGCAGGCAGATGGCCGAAGGAGAGGGCGGCGATGACGAGGCCAGGGACGATCTTGTCGCAGACGCCGAGGAAGACGGCCGCATCGAACATATTGTGCGACAGGCCGACAGCTGCCGACATCGCAATCAGGTCGCGCGAGAAGAGCGAGAGCTCCATGCCCGGCTGTCCCTGCGTGACACCGTCGCACATGGCCGGCACGCCGCCGGCAACCTGGGCAATGCCGCCCGCTTCGGCCGCAGCCTGGCGGATGATGGCAGGATAGGTCTCGAAGGGCTGATGCGCCGAGAGCATGTCGTTGTAGGAGGTGATGATGCCGAGATTGGGCACCTGGTCTCCCGCCAGTGCGTCCTTCTCGGAGGGGGAACAGATGGCAAAGCCATGAGCAAGATTGGCACAGCCGAGCACGGAACGTTGCGCGCCCTTCGTTGCGGCATTGCGCAGGCGATCCAGATAGCTTTCGCGTGTCGGCTTCGAGCGCTCGGCTATGCGTGCGGTAATCTTGGCAATGCGGGCGTCAGCGGCCATGGTCGATCTGCCTCCGTCTGTTCTGCGCGTTGCCCGGAAGATCGACTTCGATCTGTCTTGTAAAAGGCGCGGCGCGGGGTCCAAAAGTCAATGCTCTGCCGGCGCACCCTTGCGGGCGCATGGCGCAGCACATGTTGCTGTGTCTTCAGGGTTCGATGACGAGGCCTGCCGGCCGTGTCACGGAGCCCAATAAATCTCGACCGGAGAAGCGGCCCGGCGCAGCATGGCGCGGATCGGCATCTCGGTTTCCTCGCCTGCAGCTTCCGCCTTGGCGAGGACATCCTTCTTTCCCTCTCCCTCGATATGGAGCACCAGCAATCGGGCATCCTGAAGGCTGGAGAAAGTGAACGTCAGCCGCGGCTCGCCGGCACCTTCCGCTTCCATCGTGATGATGCCGCGCGGGGTGTTCGGATCGAGTGCAGCCTTGAGATTGCTGCCGCCCGGAAAGAAGGAAGCCGTGTGGCCGTCATTGCCCATGCCGAGGATGGCGACATCGAAGGGATGGCCGACAGCCTTGGTTTCTTCCGTGGCAATAACTGCAGCCTCCTCAACGGAAGCCGCCGCTTGATAGAGCGGGAGGAACCTAGCCGCCGCCGCCTTGTCCTTCAGCAGGTTTTCCTGAACGAGCAGGTGGTTCGAGCGCGGATTATCCGCCGGCACGAACCGTTCGTCGACGAGGGTGACCGTTACTTTGTCCCAGTCGATCGAGCGCGATGACAGCGACTGGAAGAAAGCCTTCGGCGTCGAGCCGCCGGAGACCGCGATGCTTGCGGAGCCGCGCGTCGCGATGGCCGCCGAGAGGGTCTCGGCCACCTTGTCTGCGAGCTTGCCGGCGAGTTCGGCACCATTGGCAAATGCATGCATGTTCGCTGTCATCGTGGTCGTCCCGGTTTAGATGTCGTCGTGCCAGGTGCGGCCGTCACGCTCGATGAGCGCAATAGCCTGGCTCGGACCCCAGGTGCCGGCCGTATAGCCCTGCACCTGCTGTCCTGCCTCTTCCCAACCCTTGAGGATCGGATCGACCCATTCCCATGCGGCTTCCACTTCGTCGCGGCGCATGAACAGCGTCTGGTTGGAGCGGATGACGTCCATCAGCAGGCGCTCATAGGCGTCCGGATTGCGGACGTTAAAGGCAGCCGCGAAGCTCATGTCGAGCGAGACGTTGCGCAGGCGCATGCCGCCCGGACCCGGATCCTTGATCATCAGCGACTGCTTGACGCCTTCATCCGGCTGCAGGCGGATGATGAGCTGGTTGGCGACGATGCGGCCGGCGGCCTGATCGAAGATGGTGTGCGGAATGTGCTTGAAGGTGATGACGATCTCCGACACGCGGCCGGCAAGGCGCTTGCCGGTGCGGATGTAGAAGGGAACGCCGGCCCAGCGCCAGTTGCCGATTTCGGCCTTGATGGCAACGAAGGTTTCGGTGTTGGAGACGCCGCCTTCCAACTCGTCGAGATAGCCCTTGACCGGGCCGCCTGCCGAAGCACCGGCGCGATACTGGCCGCGAACCGTCGCCTGCTCGACATTGGAGGTGTCGATCGGCTTCAGCGCGCGCAGAACCTTGAGCTTCTCGTCGCGAACGGCTTCCGAATCCATGGAGGAGGGAATTTCCATCGCGGTCAGGCACAGGAGCTGCAGGATGTGATTCTGCACCATGTCGCGCAGAGCGCCGGCCGTGTCGTAGTAGCCGGCGCGGCCTTCGAGACCGACCGATTCAGCGACCGTGATCTGCACATGGTCGATATGGTTGGCGTTCCACAGCGGTTCGTAGAGAGCGTTGGCAAAGCGCAGCGCCATCAGGTTCTGCACCGTTTCCTTGCCGAGATAGTGATCGATACGGAAGATCTGCTCTTCCTTGAAGACCTTGCCGATCGTGTCGTTGAGCTGCAGTGCGGATGCCAGATCGCGGCCGATCGGCTTTTCGACAACGATGCGGGTCTGCCTGGTGATCAGCTTGTGATCGTGGATCTTCTGCGAGATGTCGCCGAAGATGCCTGGAGCGACGGCCAGATAGAAGGCGCGCACGCGTTCCTTGCCTTCGTCCAGAAGCTTCTTGAGCTGATCCCAGCCGGCATCGCTGCGCGCATCGACCGGCACGTAGAACAGGCGAGCCAGGAACTTCTTGACCTCGGCGTCGTCATATTCGCCCTTCTTCAGGTGTTCCTTCAGGGCGGCGTCGGCAAACTTGCGGTATTCTTCGTTGGAAAGCGCGCTGCGCGAAGCGCCGATGATGCGCGTCGGCTCGGAAAACTGGCCTTCGACCTGACGATGGTAAAGAGCTGGCAGGAGCTTGCGCTCGGCAAGGTCGCCGCTGCCGCCGAAAACGACATAATCAAATGGTTCAACGGGAATGATCTGGCTGCTCATGAGCTATCTCTCAATCGGTCTTGGTTGAGGCCCCTTTTAATCTAATCGATTTAAAAAGGCCAGTGTGCATCGCAAAATTCAGACTCGGCTTTTTAGAGCGGATTGCCGGCGGAAGAAATCATTCTTCCGGTTTTAAAACCTGTCGCGCAGCGCAAACCACGAGAGCGCCAGGAACAGCAGCGGCGCCCGCATGCGCGCACCGCCGGGGAAGGGCGGTATGTTCAGCTCCTTGAAGAGATGAAGCTCGTCCGCATTCCCGAGAACCGTTTTCGCATAGAGTTTACCGCAATAATTTGACAGCATCACCCCATGTCCGGAATAGCCGCCGATGGAGGTGACGCCAGGCATGACCTCGCGCACGAAAGGCTGCCTCGGCATGGTGATGCCGACCGAGCCGCCCCAGGCATAGTCGATCCTGACATCGCTGAGAGCGGGATAGATTTCGGTGATCTGCCGGCGGATATGCTGCGTTATGTCGCGCGGATTGTCGGCCGTATAAGCCTCGCGCCCGCCGAACAGCAGCCGCCCATCCCTCGATTTGCGGAAGTAACGCACGACGAAGCGCGAATCGGCGACCGCCTCATTGCCGGGCAGCACGGTCGGAAACCGATCAAGCGGTTCAGTCGCGCCGATGAAGGAGCGAATCGGCATGACATGGCTCGCCGTCACCGGCTCCAGGCTGCCGATATGGCCGTTGCAGGCGATCAGCACCCGGTCGGCAGTGATCTCGCCGCCATCCGTTTCGACGATCGTCTTGCCGCCCGTTTGGCGAAAGCCTTCCGCCTTGGTCATTTCAAAGAGCGAAGCGCCGGCTTCTGCCGCAACGCGGGCAAGGCCGATGAGCAGTTTCAGCGGGTGGATATGACCCGTGCCTATATCCCGCACGCCGTAGAGATAGAATTGCGACCCCAGCCGCTCCCGGGTTTCGGTCTCGTCCATGAATTTCATGTGCGGATAGCCGTAGCGGGTCGCGGCGATCTCGACACTGTCCATGTAGTCGCGCTTATAGCGGTGTTTGTGCGTGACATTCATCTGACCGGGCAGGAAATCGATGTCGATGCCATGCTCGGCGGAGAAATCGAGGAGATGCCGCTTGGCGTCTTCGGCCAGATCAAACAGGGCCTTCGACCGCTCGTAGCCGATCTTCTCTTCCATCTCTTCCGGCCACCAACGCTGACCGGTGCCGAGCTGTCCGCCATTGCGGCCGGAGGCGCCGTCGCCGAAGCGGTTGGCATCGATCAATACGACCTCGGCGCCACCCTTGGCGAGATTATAGGCCGCCTGAAGGCCGGTATAGCCGCCGCCGACGATTGCGACATCAGCCCGGCGCGAGCCATCGAGCTTCGGATAGGTCGCGCGCGGGCCGACGGTCGCCTGGTAGAAGGAAAGGCCGGGGGCAATCGGGCTTTGCCATGTTTCCTGCAGCGTCATGAGCGCTTCCTTCACACGTTGAGCAGAAGGAATTCCCGCTCCCACGGGCTGATCACTTGCATGAAGGTTTCGAATTCGCCGCGTTTGACACCGACATAGATGTCGATGAAGTCCTTGCCCAGGACCTCTTCGAAAGCCGGCTCGCCTTCCAGGAGCGCAATGGCTTCGAGAAGCCCGCGCGGCAGGTCGATGGAACCTTCGTTGGCGGAATCCTCGGTCGGCGCCGTCGGCTCCACCTGCTTCATGATGCCGAGCAGGCCGGAGGCGAGCGAGGCGGCGAGCGCCAGATAGGGATTGGCGTCGGAGCTCGGCAGCCGGTTTTCGACGCGCCGCGCCTGCGGATCGGAAACCGGCACGCGGAAGGCGGTGGTGCGGTTGTCGTAGCCCCAGGCATTGTTGACCGGGCAGGACATGTTCGGCGCCAGTCGGCGGTAGGAATTCACATAGGGTGCGAGCATGGCAAGCGCATTCGGCACATAGCGCTGCATGCCGCCGATGAAGTGGAAGAATTCCGGCGAGGGGCTGCCGTCCGGATTGGTGAAGACGTTCCTGCCGGTCTCGATGTTCACGACCGACTGATGGATATGCATGGCCGATCCCGGCTGGCTCTGCATCGGTTTGGCCATGAAGGTTGCATAAATGCCGTGCTTCAGCGCCGCCTCGCGGATCGTGCGCTTGAACATGAACACTTGGTCCGCAAGTTCGATCGGATCGCCATGACGCAAGTTGATTTCCAACTGCGCCGGCCCTTCCTCATGGATCAGCGTGTCGATCTCCAGACCCTGCTTCTCGGAGAAATGATAGATGTCGTCGATCAGTTCGTCGAATTCGTTGATGCCGGCGATCGAATAGCCCTGACCGCCAAGGATGGAACGGCCGGAGCGGCCTTTCGGCGGATGCAGCGGATAGTCCGGATCGTCGTTCTTGGCGACGAGGTAGAATTCGATTTCCGGCGCCACCACCGGTTTCCATCCGCGCTCGCGGTAGAGTCCCATGATCCGCTTCAAGACATTACGCGGCGTGTAGGAGACTTCCTGGCCTTCGGAGTTGACGATATCGCAGATCACCTGCGCGGTCGGATCGGTTTCCCAGGGCACGACCGAAAGCGTCGACAGGTCGGGTACAAGCTTCAGGTCGCTGTCGCGCGGCTCGTAGCGGAAGCTTTCGGTCTCCTCCGGATATTCGCCGGAGATCGTGTGTCGATAGATCGCCGACGGCAGCGCCAGCGAGGTGTTGGAGGTGAATTTCGAAGTCGGCATCATCTTGCCGCGTGGCACGCCGGCAAGGTCGGGCGTGATGCATTCTATGTCCTCGATCCCGCGCGCCCGCAGCCATTGGGCCGCTTCCTTCCAGTTTGCCACGCCGCGTGCCGATCTCAGACCAGGAGGTACCGTAGGGGTTTTGGAGACGGGTATGGAAGCTTTCAGCAGGGTCTTTCTAGCGGGCATAAAACACCGTATTTGGGTTAATCGGTGAGTGCATCATAACTGCAGTTTGCCAATTGGCGAGGGGGAAAACCGCTCGGACTTTCGCCGTATGATGGAAAAATGACGAGAGCGTACGGCGAAGAATAAAGGGCTGAAGTGTGGCTGGCAGATATGATGTGATCGTCCTCGGCGCGGGTGCGGCAGGCATGATGTGCGCCATTCGCGCCGGCCGGCGCGGGCGGTCCGTCGTCGTGCTCGATCACGCCGCAGCGCCGGGCGAAAAGATCCGCATTTCCGGAGGCGGCCGCTGCAATTTCACCAACATCAATGCCGGCCCGAAGAACTTCCTGTCGGCCAATCCGCATTTCGCCAAATCGGCATTGGCTCGTTTCACGCCCCAGGATTTTATCGCCATGGTCGAGCGCCACGGCATCGCCTGGCATGAGAAGGCGCTCGGCCAGCTTTTCTGCGACAACAGCGCCAAGGACATCATCCGCATGCTGACCGACGAGATGCAGGCGGCTGGCGCGGAACTGCGATTGCGAACGGAGATCGGCAGCATCGAGAAAAGTGCCGGCGGTTATCGTATCCATACATCCGAAGGCGTTTTCGAAGCATCCTCGCTGGTTGTCGCCACGGGCGGCAAATCGATCCCCAAGATGGGCGCGACCGGTTTTGCCTATCGCATTGCCGAGCAATTCGGCCTGCCTGTGGTCGAAACCCGGCCCGGCCTCGTGCCGCTGACGCTCGATCCGCAACTGCTTCAGCGCCTGGCGCCGCTGTCCGGCATCGCCGCGCCTGCCGAGATCCGCCACGGCAAGACATCCTTCCGCGAAGCCCTGCTTTTTACCCATCGCGGCCTCAGCGGTCCCGCCATCCTGCAGATTTCCTCCTATTGGCGGGAGGGTGAGGAGATTACCGTCGCGATCGAGCCCGATATCGATATCCTTGCGCTTCTCAAGAAAGCCAAGCAGGCGAGCGGCCGGCAATCGGCGCAGACGGCGCTTGCGGAAATCCTGCCGAAACGCCTGGCACAGCATATCGTCGAGAGCGAAGGCATAACCGGCAACATGGCCGATCAATCCGAAAAGCGCCTGCAGCAACTCGCGTCAGCCATCCAGTCGTGGCGTGTCAAACCATCGGGCTCCGAAGGCTATCGCACGGCGGAAGTGACGCTTGGCGGCGTCGATACGGCCAGCCTCGATTCGCGGACGATGCAGGTAAAGACCATTCCCGGCCTGTTTTTCATCGGCGAGTGCGTCGATGTGACGGGCTGGCTCGGCGGCTATAATTTCCAATGGGCGTGGGCGTCCGGCCATGTCGCAGGCGAGGCGGCCTGAATTGACCTTGCCAATGGGCGGCGAAGCGGGCAAAGAACGCCTCTGACGCGAAATATTCCATGGAGCAATCATGACGTTCAGAGCCAAAATACTCCGCCGCGCCGCTCTCTCAGGCATTGCGGCGGCCGCAGCAATGTCGCTTGGCATGCTTGCCGTCACGGCATCGGGTGTCGGCGCTGCCTCCGGGCAGTGCAAGAAGCTGGATCCCAACGGCAGGGATAGGGGAGGCGACACGAATTTCGCCATTGCGATACGTGACAAGAAGGCCGATCTCGTCAAGAAAATGCTGACTTGCGGCGCCGAGGTGAACCTGAAGACGACGGAAGGCTGGTATCCGCTGCATACTGCCGCCTATTACGGCCCTGCCAACATGATTGATCTGCTGGTTTCCAAAGGCGCGGACATCAATGCACGAGGCGATTTCGATGGCTGGACGCCGCTGCATATGGCGACCCAGCAGCGCGATCCGGCCGTCGTCAAGGCTTTGCTGAAGGATGGCGCCGACAAGACCATCAAGTCGACCAGCGGCAAGACGGCCGCCGAAATGGCTACAGATCCGGCAATCGCCGCATTGTTGAAGTAGCCCGCTTTGGCCGCACAAATCCCGAACCTGTTACGGTTAGCCGCAAAGCTCGTGGCTAACCTCTGGTTTCGCCGTTTTCTTTTCCTACATTTTTGTTTTGTATGTTGCCTGTTGCGGGAGCGGCCTTTTGCCGGTTATCGTGTCAGTGCGAAAATGGGAATATACTCATGAACAGAACAAAGCGTCGTGCTCGTGCCATTGCAATCGCTCAAACCCGTGACAATACCAAGCTCGTGGTTGCGAGACTTTTGATGCTGGCGACCGGTGTGACCGCTGCCTGCATTGCGTTGCTGGCGGTACGCGGCTACTGATATCGAGCCGCTTCATTGTTCTTGGCCGTCGCTGGGTGACGGCCTGTGCCCGTGCGGATAGAGATTTTCCGTTCGTTTTCAGCGTTTGATTGTATGTTGCGGGCTACGCGCCCTCCCTTATCTGAAAATTAATTAATCGCACCGACAATCTCAGGCGATTTATTGGGGTGCTCTACTGCAAGTTGGAGCTGAAGCAATGATTGCTTCCTGACATCACTCGGGATCCCTGCCTGCAGATACTTCAAGAACGATGGTTATACATCCGGTCAGCGCCGAGGCGGCGTCGACGGGGGAGCGGTGTGTGAGAGGTCTGGGCCACTATGTTCATTGATAAGATATTGTCGCGTTTCAAGATCAAGACGAAGGTTCTGATATTCGTTCTGCCGTTCGTTATCAGCATTTCTGCCGTAGGCCTCACGGGGCTTTATGCGTCGGGCCTGCTGCAGGGGCGCATGGAGATATCCAACAGCGTGCTGCAATCGCTGACCGGCTTCAAGAATCTCTACGGTTCGATGGACGACTTCCTGCGCATCACCAACACGCAGCAACGCGACAAGCTCTATGCGGACATCAAATCCCAGCAGGGCGTGCTCAACGCGACGCTAGGGCAGCTTGGCCAGGAAGCGGAAGGCCGCGACAATCTGAACGAGGCGATTGCCAAGACCGCTGAAATGTCCAATCTCGTCGGCAGGCTGTGGTCGCTGCACGAGCAGGAGCTCTCCGTGCGCAAGACGATTGACGACGCGCAGCGCGCCTTGATCAGCGCCCGCTTCAACGTCAACTTCAACAGCCAGCAGCTTGAAGACCGGATGCGCCAGGATCAGGCGGACGCAACCTCGACCCTGCGCTCGGCCGACCGGCTGCTGAAGGGCGGCGATATGCTGGCGTCCGTCGCGGAAGATTTCAACAAGGCAGCCACGCCGGCCGACAAGGTCAAGCTTCTGAAGGATCGTTTGCCGGATCTGAACAAAGCGCAGCGCTCCATCGACCTCGCATTGCCGCAGAACCAGAAAAGCGTTGTCCAGTCGCTGGCGGGCACGATCAAGGATCTTGCCGCCTTCACCGAAAGCGCCGATGCGCCGACGGACGAAACCGTTGCCAATATTGGCCGGCTGCTTTCGCGTTTCCGTCAGACCTCGACCTATACGCAGCTGACGGCAACGCAGATGATGCGGCAGGCGACCACGACCTTCGTGTCCCTCGATGCCCGCGTCGCGCAGACCAATTCGGTTCTGCAGGACACGCGCCGGCTGCAGGATTCCATCTATTCGCTGCAGCTCGTGCTGGCGGATTTCAACGCCAACACGAACAAGGACAACCTCGTGCGCCTGCGCCAGGAAGTCTCCAAGCTCGGCGGCGATATCGATACGCTGAACCAGAGCGCCAAGAGCATGGATTTCGCCAGCGACATCGACTCGGCCATTCGTCCGGCGATCAAGTCGATGGACGCCGCCGGCGGCAAGCTGGTCGATACCATCACCCAGCGGATCGGCGAATATGCCAGCGCCCGCCAGCAGCTCGATCAGGTGTGGGGCCAGCTCACCGCTTTCGCCGAAACCCAGAAGCAGAGCGCAGGCACCGAGCGCAACCAGGCAAACTCCATATCCATCCTCGCAACTGCTCTCGGCATCATCCTCTCGGTTGCCGGAGGCATCGCGCTCGTCCTGACCCTGCAGCGCCCGATCGGTCAGATCACCGCCGCGATGCGCCGCATCGCCGACGGCATGCTGGAGACTTCGATCTCCGGCGAGCAGCGCCATGACGAAATCGGCGACATGGCGCGCGCCCTCGGCATCTTCAAGGAAAACGCCATTTCGAAGATCCGCATCGAGGAGCAGAGCGACGAGGAACGCGCGGCCGCGGAGCATGAGCGCCAGCGCAACGACGCTGAAAAGCGCGAACTGGACCGCCAGATCGACTACGCCGTCAGCGAGCTTGCCGCCGGTCTCGAGCGCCTTGCCCAGGGCGATATCTCGGCAACGATCGACACACCTTTCATCGGTCGTCTCGAGCAGCTCCGGCAGGACTTCAACAGCTCGCTGTCTCGCTTGCAGCAGACGTTGAGCCAGGTCCGCAGCAATGTGGAGATGATCCAAAGCAACGGCGCTCAGATGGCCGCCTCCGCCGAGAACCTGTCAAAGCGCACCGAGCAGCAGGCCGCCTCTCTCGAGCAGACCGCCGCGGCTGTCGACGAGATCACGGTCACGGTCCGTTCGTCCGCCGAGCGCGCCAAGGATGCGGACGCCATCGTGCGCGAAGCCAAGCGCAGCGCCGATGACAGCTCCGTCGTCGTCGGCAACGCCATCGACGCGATGACGCGCATCGAAGATGCGTCCCGCAAGATCGAACAGATTATCGGCGTCATCGACGAGATCGCTTTCCAGACCAATCTCCTGGCGCTCAACGCTGGCATCGAAGCTGCCCGCGCCGGCGATGCCGGCAAGGGCTTCGCCGTCGTCGCCATGGAGGTTCGCGAACTGGCACAGCGCTCGGCCGCTGCGGCCAAGGAAATCAAGGGCTTGATCAACAAGTCGACGCAGGAGGTCAATTCCGGCTCGCAATTCGTCCAGGAGGCCGGTTCGGTTCTCGCACAGATCAGCAGCCAGATCGTCACCATTAGCCAGCATGTGGAAATGATCGCCCGTGCCAGCCACGATCAGGCGGGCGCCTTGCAGGAGGTCAATTCCTCGGTCAACCACATGGACCAGATGACGCAGCAGAATGCCGGCATGGTCGAGGAAACCACGGCAGCAAGCCGCGAACTCTCCGGCGAAGCCGACGCCCTGTTGCATCTCATCCAGCAGTTCAAGATCGAGGCCGGACACAGCGCAGGCTATATGCGCGAGCAGGCCGCCTGATCCCGGCAATCGCTGCTGTCATAGGCGGATCGGCTGGTCTCCGGCCGATCCGCCTTTTTTATTGTCCTGTTAAGGCCGCGCATTGAGGCAAATATCCGCCCGAGCCATAGGAAGAAGGGCAGGGGTTCCCGCGCATGGACGAGGTAGAACAGATCCTCCTTGCGGCGCCACTGTTGTTCACGCGCCCGGTTCTGTAGTTCGATGGCCTTGGCCAAAGCGATGCTTTCCAGCATGAGATGTCTCCATGTTTTTGAGGCATCCCTTCAATTACACATTGGAATTTTCTTTATAAACAGCCGCTTTCGCCCTATATTTTTCAACAATGAAAAACACGACCTGGAATTCCTATCAGCTTTTTCTCGATGTCGCCCGTGGCGGCGGCTTGACGGGTGCGGTCGCTTCGAGCGGCCTGAGCCCGGCGACGATCGGCCGGCGCATGCTGGAACTGGAGGGGCAGATCGGCCGTCCGCTTTTCGAGCGCAGCCAGGCGGGTTATGCGCTGACGGGAGACGGCCAGGCCTTGTTCGATCAGCTGCTGGAGATGGAGGCCGCTGCCCGCAAGGTCGATAGCTGGCAGCGCGACGCGCAGGGCGCGTCGATCGTCCGCATCGCCGCCGGAACCTGGGTCGGCTGGCTGCTCAGCCAGAATATGCCGACGATCTGTTCGCAGCGGGATGGCTTCCGCATCGATCTGCATCTCGGCGAACGCCGCGCCAGCCTCGCCCATCGCGAAAGCGATATCGGCATCCGCGCCTTCGAACCGGAAGAGACCAATCTCGCCGCCATCAAGATCGGAGATGTCGCCTATGCCGCCTACCAGGCCCGCAACATGGGCTTTGCCGGCCCGCAACGCTGGATCGCCGTGGCGGAGGAAGAGGCCGTGTCGGCCTATCTGCGATGGCCGCATCAGAACAAGCGCGAGGAGATCACCTTCACGGTCAGCCGTCCGCGCTCGCTGCACGATCTGGTGCTGGCCGGATCGGGTGTTGCCGTTCTGCCCTGCTTCGTTGGCGATCAGGAGCCGCGGCTGGAGAGGGTAGGCGAGGAGATCGCATCGCTGCGCCATCGCCAGTGGATCGTCATGAACGATGCCGATCGCCACCGCCGGGATATCCGGACCGTGGTCGACCGTATGGCCAAGCTGCTGAAAAGCCATGCCGAGCTATTTGCGGGCAAGCGACCGACATATGCATGAGCTTGCGGCTCGGTAGCCTGTCTTCGCTCATTTTGCGTTTCCCTGCCGGTCTCCGACAAACCCGTGAAAGAGGCCAGGGCCATGCTTTTCCCCTTGTCGCCTTCCGATTTCCTTTCTAGTCTAACGGGAAAAACAGAGGGTTGGGTATCGCCTGGATGCCCTTGAACAAACAGGAGAGACTATGAAGTCCATGTTCGCACGGCTTGCAGCAACGGCTTTTGCGGTCGTTTCGCTGGCAACGGTCGCTCAGGCGGAAGACAAGGTCGTCAATATCTATAACTGGTCGGATTATATCGATAATTCGATCCTGTCGGATTTCACCAAGGAAACCGGCATCAAGGTCGTCTACGACACCTTCGACCAGAACGAGACGCTGGAAACCAAGCTGCTGGCCGGCAAGACCGGCTATGATGTCGTCGTCCCGACCGCCTACTTCCTGCAACGCCAGATCAAGGCTGGCGTCTTCCAGAAACTGGACAAATCCAAGCTGCCGAACATCTCCAACATGTGGGATACGGTGCAGCAGCGCATCGCCACTTACGATCCCGGCAATCAATACGCCATCGACTATATGTGGGGCACCAGCGGCGTCGGCTATAATGTCGACAAGGTGAAGCAGATCCTCGGCACCGATGCCGCGCCCGACATCAACGTGATCTTCGATCCCGCGCTGGCCGCCAAGTTCAAGGATTGCGGCATCTATGTGCTGGACTCCCCGACGGACGTCATTCCGGCCGCTCTGCGCTATCTGGGTCTCGACCCGAACTCGACCAAACAGGAAGACTTCAAGAAGGCCGAGGATCTCCTGACCGCGATCCGTCCTTTCGTTCGCAAGTTCCACTCCTCGGAATATATCAACGCGCTGGCGAACGGCGATATCTGCATCGCCTTCGGTTATTCCGGTGACGTGCTGCAGGCTCGCAACCGTGCCGCCGAAGCCAAGAACGGCGTGAACATCGGCTATTCGATCCCCACCAAGGGCGCGCAGATGTGGTTCGACGTCATGGCGATCCCTGCCGATGCGCCGCATGTCGAAGAGGCGCATATCTTCCTCAACTATATCATGAAACCGGAAGTCGTCGCCAAGGCGAGCAACTTCACCGCCTATGCCAATGGCAACAAGGCGTCGCAGCAGTTCGTAAGCAAGGACGTGCTGAACGACCCGTCTGTCTACCCGACCGACGCGGTGCGCGAGAAACTGTTCACCCTGACCCCTTGGGATCCGAAAACGCAGCGTGTGGCGACGCGCTTGTGGACAAAGGTCACGACAGGCCAATAAATCGAAGCGGCCCGGACGGCAACGTCCGGGCCCTTCTTTAAGAGGGTCGTGTGGGAATCACGGCTGCGCCAGGATGGGGAAGAGCCGGCGCAATGCATTTCGGGGAAAAGTGCGCGGCGGTTTTCCGATCGGAATGCGGAAGAAACAAAAAGACAGACATTTCCGAGATTCGAACAACGCGGAAATGCTCCGGAAAAGCCCGTCCGGGCATCCATTTGGGGATAGATAATGAAGTCACTCGGTAACATCCGGCGTTCCTTTGCTCCCTGGACCGACCCTTCGGCCAAACCCTACATTTCCTTCAAGAACGTGACGAAGAAATTCGGTGACTTTACCGCCGTCGACGACCTCTCCCTGAACATCTACAACCGTGAATTCTTCGCCCTTCTAGGTGCCTCCGGCTGCGGCAAATCCACGCTGCTGCGCATGCTCGCAGGCTTCGAGCAGCCGACGACGGGCGAGATCGTACTGGATGACCAGAATCTTGCCGGGAGGCCGCCCTATCGCCGCCCCGTCAACATGATGTTCCAGTCCTACGCGCTGTTTCCGCACATGACGGTGGAAAAGAACATCGCCTTCGGCCTTCGCCAGGACGGCATGCCGAAGGATGAGATTGCCGATCGTGTCGGGCAGATGCTGAAGCTCGTCAAGCTGGAGCAGTTTGCCAGGCGCAAGCCCAACCAGCTCTCCGGCGGTCAGCGCCAGCGCGTGGCATTGGCGCGCTCGCTTGCCAAGCGCCCGAAGGTGCTGCTGCTCGACGAGCCTCTTGGCGCGCTCGACAAGAAGCTGCGCGAAGAGACGCAGTTCGAACTCATGGATCTGCAGCAGAGCCTGGGATTGACCTTCGTTGTCGTCACCCACGATCAGGAAGAGGCGATGACCATGGCCGACCGTATCGCGGTCATGAGCCACGGCAAGGTGGTGCAGGTGGCAACGCCGGCCGAGATCTACGAGGCGCCCAATTGCCGCTTCGTTGCCGATTTCATCGGCGATGTGAACATCCTCGACGGTAACGTCACGTCGGCGCAATCTGGCATGGTCGAGATATCGGTCGATTCGGGTTTCACCGTACGCACGGCTGCCGGAGATGCGCCGTCGGTTGGAAGTCGCGCCAGCCTCGCCATCCGCCCGGAAAAGCTTAGGGTTGCGCCGCGTCCGCCGGCCAACCCATCCCTCAATGCCGCCGAAGGCGAGATATGGGACATCGCCTACCTCGGCGACATGACGGTTTTCCACGTCAAGCTGAAGAGCGGGCAGGTGGTCAAGGCCTCGTCGCTGAACGCCGTACGCGCCGTGGAGGAGCCTTTCACCTATGACCAGAGCGTCTGGGTCTCCTTCGACGAAAATGCCGGCGTCTTGCTGAAGGATTGACCATGAGAGCGCTTGGTTCCCTAATCTATCAGCGCCTCGTCATCATCGTCCCGTATGCCTGGTTGCTGATCTTCTTTCTCGCGCCCTTCCTCATCGTCTTCCGCATCTCGCTGTCGACGAAGGCGATGTCCGTTCCCCCCTACGATCCATCCTTCAACTGGACGGACAGTTTCGGCGACTGGTGGGACAAGCTGCAGACCATGTCGTTCGATAATTACGTGTGGCTGACGGGCGATCCGCTTTATCTGAACGCTTACTTTCAGAGCCTTCAGATTGCCGGCATCTCGACCCTGCTGACCCTGATCATCGCCTATCCCATTGCCTACGGCATGGCGCAGGCGCCGCGCACGATCCGGCCGACCTTGCTGATGCTGGTTATCCTGCCGTTCTGGACGAGCTTCCTGATCCGCGTCTATTCCTGGATGTCGATCTTGAGCACGACGGGCCTGCTGAACCAGCTCCTGATGGCGCTCGGCGTCATCCACGAGCCGCTCGTCATCCTGAACACCAATACCGCCGTCTATATCGGCATGGTTTATTCCTACCTGCCTTTCATGGTGCTGCCGCTCTATTCCGCGCTGGAGAAGATGGACGGCACGCTGATCGAGGCGGCACAGGATCTTGGCTGCACGCCGATCGGCGCCTTCTGGCGCGTCACCTTTCCGCTTTCTCTTCCCGGCGTCATCGCCGGCTGCATGCTGGTCTTCATCCCGGCCGTCGGTGAGTTCGTCATTCCCGATCTGCTCGGCGGCTCGCAAACCCTGATGATCGGCAAGGTGCTCTGGACGGAATTCTACAGCAACACCGACTGGCCGCTGGCCTCGGCGGTGGCGACCATCCTCCTGCTGGTGCTGGTGGTGCCCATCGTCTTCTTCCAGCATTTCCAGGCGAAGGCCGATGAGAAGGGGAGATAACAAATGATCCGCTGGTCCCGCTTCAACATCGTCTCAGTCACGCTCGGCCTGGCCTTCCTCTATCTGCCGATCCTGCTGCTGGTCATCTACTCTTTCAACAGCTCCCGGCTGGTCACCGTCTGGGGCGGCTTCTCGACGCAATGGTACATGCATCTCTTCAGCAACGACACCATGCTGAATGCCGCCTGGCTGACAGTGCGCATCGCTCTCCTGTCGGCAACGATTGCCACCGTGCTCGGCACGTTTGCGGCAATCGCCTTGGTGCGCTACACGCATTTCCGTGGCCGTATCCTGTTCTCTGGCATGATCTATGCGCCGCTGGTCATGCCCGACGTCATCACCGGCCTGTCGCTGCTGCTGCTCTTCGTCACGTCAGGCGTCGATCGCGGCTTTTGGACGATCGTCATGGCGCATACGACGCTGACCATGTGCTTCGTCGCCGTCGTCGTGCAATCGCGCCTGTTGACCTTCGATCGTTCCATCGAGGAAGCCGCGATGGATCTCGGCGCGCCGCCGGTGCGCACCTTCTTCGAGGTGACGCTGCCGATCATCGTACCGGCCGTCTTCTCCGGCTGGGTGCTGGCCCTGACGCTGTCGCTCGACGACCTGGTGATCGCGACCTTCGCATCCGGCGCCGGCGCCAAGACGCTGCCGATGCTGATCTACAGTCAGGTCAAGCTTGGCGTGACGCCGGAGATCAATGCCATCTGCACGATCCTGATCGGCGTCGTCGCCGTCGGCGTCGTCTGCGCTTCCATCGCGACGAAGCGCCGCGAGGTCCAGAGACGGAGGGACGAGCAGGCCGCCGCCATGGCCTGAGGCGCGACCCCGAAAAATTCCAGGAAAAATGCGCGGCGTTTTCCGTCCGCAATTGCGAGCAAACAAAGCGGCAGAGCAGTGCGGAATTTCTATAGGAAGGCTGAACTCTATTGCTGCTGTGACGGCTGCGCCGGCCTCTGCAGAAGCGTTGCGACCGGCGAGACGACCGGGTTCGGCCAGGTGCCACCGATGAAGAAGGGCAGCATCGGCAATTCGTCCGCATTGGAAGGCGATGTCGCTTCGATCGCGCCCGAGAGTGCAAGACCATTGGTACGGAATGGAACGACGCCGTTGAGCGTGACCGTTTCGTTACGTCCCCTGACCGAGGCATTTTTTACTTCGGCCGACCCCTTCGCAAAACTCGCATCGACATTGATGCTGTCGAAGTCGAAAGATGAATTGGCAATATCGCTCATCCGGAAGAAGGCTTTCTCCGTGGCAAGCGTCCGGAAGGTGGAGATGTCGAATTGCCGAAACGACCCAGCCGCCGAAGTGAAGTGCATCGTGCCGGCAACATCGCTGAGCGTGGCGACCCAGATCGGCTTGGAGGTGCTGAGCGCGAGATCGAGCGAACCCGACGATGGCATCGGCAGCGGCCCTATGAGTTTCAGCCGCGTGAAGAGGCCGCCGAAATCGGCATTTCGGATCGAAATCTGCAGTTTCCCGCCGCCGTCGAAGTCTCCCGGGGCGACCTCCAGATGCGCGGTCAGCGAACCTCCCTCAAAGCCGCTGTCGCCAATATCGAACTTCGCCTTGCCGCCGGCCACCAGCAGGCTTGCACCGATATTTTCGAACTGGAAGGGACCGAGTGACGCCTTGTTGGACGAGAGGCGCATGTCGAGGTCGAGCCGCTGCAGCGGATTGCCGTTCAGAAGGGCATCGATGGCTGTTTCGGCCGCAAGGCGCATGGAGAAGGCCGCCAGGAACGGATTGAGGTTCATCTGGTCGAAGGCGAGCGTGCCGGAAACCTTCGGTTTGCCCCTCGACCTATAGTTCAGATCCATGATGCCGGAGGCTGCGGAATCATTGACCTTGAAATTGAGATTGTTGAAGCGCAGGCCGTTGTCGATCGCGGCAATATCGGCGTTGAGCGAAACATTCTTGAGAGCGTCGGCGGCCGGCAGGTGTTGTCCGCTCCAGGCGAGGAAGGAGGGCACGTTCGGCACGCTGAGTTCCAGATTGCCCGAAAGCGCCGAAAAATCCGATATGCTAGCAATGCCGGCATAGGTCCAGCTGATCAGCGGAGAGACGAAGCTGGTTTTGGTATCCACATTCTTGCCGGCAAAGAAGAGCAGCGGCTGGGTCGAGTTGAAATTGAGTTTGATGTCCTGGTTGTTGAAACGCGCGAGGATTACCGCGGTCATCGCCTGGGAGAGCCTCGGCCACGAAATATCGGCGTTGACGGCGTTCAGCTTGTAGACGTTGCCGCTGCGCTCGTCGGTCATCTCGATGCTGCCGTCTTCGATGGTCAGCATGCCGATGGCGGCGTCCTGATCCTTCCGCATCTCCAGCCCCCCGCCGGATGAAGCCTCGGCCTGTTCGATCGCCTTGGAAAGGCGGCCCTCGTTCGTCCAGTCGATCAGCCCGTTTTCGTCGCGGCGGATATAGAGGATCGGGCGCAGGAAATGGAATTCATGAAAATGCGCATGGCCGCGGATTGCCGACCACAGTGAAAAGTCCGCGGAAAGACTGTCGACATGGCCGAGGACCTTGCCGTTCCTCGTCGGCTCGCGGATAGTGACCTGATTGAGCGTCACACGCGGCGAAGGCCAGAAATCCAGCGTCGGATCGCCTTCGATCTGGGCGCGATATCCCGTCCATTCCGAAAGCACCCTCTCGATGCCGGAACGCACCAGCCCGCTTGAGATCAGGAAAGGCGCGGTCGCTCTGAAGACAGCGAACACGATAAGTATCGTGAGAAGAATGATGCCGGTCGTGCGAGCGACGGTTGGCAGCCAGCGCGAAGCCGATCGCATCGTCAACCGCCACTTGTTGTTTCTCGACGCTCTCATGATCCCGTGGAGACTCTCGAACTGATAGGGATGCTCTGTCTATGCTTGCCGGATATAGGAAATATTTGGCGGATGCAAACATCATGCATCGGCAATACCCGCACCACCCTGGCTTTATAATGCGCTGCAGCATTGTTATATAGAGCGAAAACCGGAGGAGAGAAATATGCAGGACCAGCCGCCGCTCTGGACGCCATCGGAAGATTTTCGCCGCCAGAGCCCGATGTTTGTTTTCATGCAGGAATGCAACCGCCGTTTCGGGCTGTCTTTGTCCGACTTTGCCGGCCTCCACGCCTGGTCGATCGCCGACCGGGAGAACTTCTGGACCGCCGTCTGGGATTTCTGCGGCCTGAAGGGCGAACGCGGGGACCGGGCGCTCGTCGATGGCGACGTCATGCTGGATGCCCGCTTCTTTCCCGATGCCAAGCTGAATTTCGCCGAAAACCTGTTGTCGCGAAGCGGCGAAGGCGATGCGCTGGTGTTCTGGGGCGAGGACAAGGTGCGCGATCGCTGGTCCTGGGACCGGCTGGCGGCAATGGTATCACGCCTGCAGCAGGCCTATCGTGCCGAGGGCATCGGCAAGGGGGACCGCGTGGCGGCAATGATGCCGAACATGCCGGAAACCATCGCCTGTATGCTTGCCGCAGCGTCGATCGGCGCGATCTGGTCTTCCTGTTCTCCGGATTTCGGCGAGCAGGGTGTGATGGACCGTTTCGGCCAGATCGAGCCGAAGCTCTTCATCGCCTGCAGCGGCTATTGGTATGGCGGTAAATTGCAGGACGTCAGCGCCAAGGTCAGCGCCGTTGCGCAGCGCCTGAAGGCGCCTGCCGTCATCGTGCCCTATGCAGGTGATGCCGAGGCGGTCGTCGCCGCGACGCCTGGTGCGCGGACCCTCGATGATCTGGTTGCGCCCTTCGAGGCAAAAACGGTCGAGTTCGAACCCGTATCTTTCTCCCATCCGTTGTTCATCCTGTTTTCTTCGGGCACGACCGGCGTCCCGAAATGCATCGTGCATTCCACCGGCGGCGCGCTGCTGCAACTCATCAAGGAACATTGCCTGCATTGCGGCGTCGTGCCGGGCGAGAAGGTCTTCTATTTTACCACCTGCGGCTGGATGATGTGGAACTGGCTGGTGACGGGCCTTGCCGCCGGCGCCACGCTTTGCCTCTACGACGGATCGCCTTTCGCTCCCGACGGCAACATCCTGTTCGACTATGCCCAGGAAGAGAAATTCGCGCTGTTCGGCACGTCGGCCAAATATATCGATGCCGTCCACAAGAGCGGCCTCACGCCGAAGACCACACACGATCTTTCGAGCCTGCGGCTGATGACCTCAACCGGCTCGCCGCTGTCGCCCGAGGGCTTCTCCTTCGTTTACGAGGGCATCAAGGACGACATTCAGCTCGCTTCCATTTCCGGCGGCACCGATATCGTTTCCTGCTTCGTGCTCGGCAATCCCCTTCAGCCGGTCTGGCGCGGCGAAATCCAGGGACCAGGCCTCGGTCTCGCCGTCGATGTCTGGAACGACGAAGGCAAGCCGGTGCGCGGCGAAAAGGGTGAGCTGGTCTGCACCAAGGCCTTTCCCTCGATGCCGGTCATGTTTTGGAACGATCCGGAACGTGCCAAATATCGTGCCGCCTATTTCGAGCGCTTCGACAATATCTGGTGCCATGGCGATTTCGCCGAGTGGACGCAGCATGGCGGCCTCATCATTCACGGCCGCTCGGATGCGACCCTCAACCCGGGGGGCGTGCGCATCGGAACGGCCGAGATCTACAATCAGGTCGAGCAGATCCCGGAAGTTCTGGAAGCGCTCTGCATCGGTCAGGACTGGGATGACGATGTCCGCGTGGTGCTGTTCGTCCGTCTCGCCGCCGGCGTCTCTCTGACGGAGGATCTGGTCAAGGCGATGAAGACCCGCATTCGCACCGGCGCGTCGCCGCGCCATGTGCCGGCCAAAATCATCGCCGTTGCCGATATTCCGCGCACGAAATCCGGCAAGATCGTCGAGCTTGCCGTGCGGGAGGTCGTTCACGGCCGCCCGGTCAAGAACAAGGAGGCGCTCGCCAATCCGGAAGCGCTGGATCTCTTTGCAGGGCTGGAAGAGCTGAAGAATTAAGGCGGACCTTAAAATTGAGGGGCAAACGATGACCCTCATCTGGTAACCCCGCGTTAAGAAAGCTTGGTCAAAAGTAAAGGCTAACTTGAGGCCGTTCGCATGAGCTGGAGCGGATTGGAGCTGCTCTTGGCTCCCGAGACATGAAGTTCACCGACTCGAGCTTGCTTTAGACAGCATCAACTTCAAAGGCAGCGCTTCGCTGCCTTTTTTTCATTTCGCCCGTTGCGGAGGCGCGTCCGCTCTGTACATTGGCTCGTCGAGCAAGTATGTGCTCACGTAAAGAAGAGGCTCGCGACGTGCGAGCCACGATGATCGCCGCCGCTTGGTGCGCGAAGAATTCCGAAAGACAGATGATGACTGAATTCGAAGGCATCGCTCCTGCGATTGCCCAGGCTTTGGCAAAGCGCGGTTACGAAACGCTCACGCCCGTGCAGAAGGCCATGCTCGATCCGGACCTCGCCGGCAAGGATGCGCTTGTTTCCGCCCAGACGGGCTCGGGCAAGACGGTTGCCTTCGGTCTGGCGCTGGCGCCAGGCCTGCTCGAGGGCTCGGAGCGTTTCGCCTCCGCCGGCGCGCCGCTGGCGTTGGCGATCGCGCCGACCCGCGAACTGGCGCTGCAGGTTCAGCGCGAGCTGGAGTGGCTTTACGGGCTGACTGGCGCGACGATCGCCTCCTGCGTCGGCGGTATGGACATGCGTACGGAACGGCGGACACTGGAGCGCGGCGCTCATATCGTCGTCGGCACGCCCGGCCGTCTCTGCGATCACATCCGCCGCAACTCGCTCGACATATCGCAACTGCGCGCCGTCGTACTCGACGAGGCTGACGAGATGCTCGATCTCGGCTTCCGCGAGGACCTGGAATTCATCCTGGAAGCTGCGCCCTCCGAGCGCCGCACGCTGATGTTTTCCGCGACGGTGCCGCGCTCGATCGCCAAGCTTGCCGAAAACTATCAGCGCGATGCCGTCCGCATTGCCACCGCGTCCGAAGCCAAGCAGCATGTCGACATCGATTATCGCGCGCTGACCGTGGTACCGAGCGACAGGGAAAACGCCATCATCAACGTGCTGCGCTACTATGAGGCGCGCAACGCCATCGTCTTCTGCTCGACGCGCGCTGCCGTCAATCACCTGACAGCGCGGTTCAACAATCGCGGCTTTTCGGTCGTTGCGCTCTCAGGCGAGCTCAGCCAGAACGAGCGCACGCACGCGCTGCAGGCCATGCGCGACGGCCGTGCCCGCGTCTGCATCGCCACCGACGTCGCCGCCCGCGGCATCGATCTGCCGGGGCTGGAGCTGGTCATCCATGCTGATCTGCCGACCAATCCGGAAACGCTGCTGCACCGCAGCGGCCGCACCGGTCGCGCCGGCAACAAGGGCGTCAGCGCCATGATCGTGCCGCTGAGTGCCCGTCGTCGCACCGAACGCCTGCTGGAAGCCGCCCGCATCCGCGCCACCTGGGCAAAGCCGCCGTCGGCCGAGGAAGTGAGCCAACGCGACGATGAGCGTCTTCTTGCCGATTCGGTCTTTACTGCCGCACTTGCCGAAGATGAACAATCGATCGTGCAGCAGCTGCTGCAGCGCCATGGCGCCGAGCAGGTTGCCGCCGCATTCCTGCGGCAATACCGCGCCGGCCATTCAGCGCCCGAGGAACTGCAGGACGTGCCGGCCGAAGGTGAGCGCAGGAAGCCGCGTCGGGACGATTTCCCGGTCACGCCTCGCGATGAGGGCTCTTCCGCAGGACGAAACGATTTCACCGACGGCGTCTGGGTATCGCTCTCCGTCGGCCGCAAACAGAATGCCGAGCCGCGCTGGCTGATCCCGATGCTCTGCCGCAACGGCAATTTGACCAAGCGTGACATCGGCGCCATCAAGATGCAGCCCGAGGAAACCTTCGTAGAACTTGCGCCCGATAGTGCCGAACGCTTCCTTTCGGCTATCGGCCCGGACAAGACGCTGGAGCGTGGCATCCGCGTCAAACAGCTCGCCGGCATGCCGGATTTCCAGGCGAAGCGGGAAGGTGGCTTCGCAAAGAAGAAGCCTTTCGCCGACAAGGGACCTCGTTCGAACGATGGCCCGAAGCCGAAATGGAAGTCCGACCGCAAGCCGGAGAGGGCGCATGCGGGCGAGGGCGGCGTTTCCGAACGATCCGACAAGAAACCCTGGGCTAAAAAGCCCGGCAAGTCGAACTTCGCCAAGAACGACGGCCCACAAGCAGGCAAGCCGAATTCGAGAGCCAAGCGCAAGGCCGCGCGGACTGAGGGGGATTGATTTCTGCCACCGGGCTCGAGGGGGCGGCAGCCCCCTCGTCGCCGGCTCCGCATCTTCCGGCAAGAGGAGACCGGTATCCCGGGCATCGCTACTCGAAGAAGATCAAGCTCGACGGCGATGGTGGCAATGGCTTTACCCTCACATTCTGAAAACCGGCACGCCTAGAGCGGATCATTGCTT
>UBUL01000057.1 GCA_900468625.1 Hyphomicrobiales bacterium | reverse complement strand
TCGACAATCATCATAGGAGTGTTCCATGACCAAGATCGACAAGGTTCTCTACACGGGCAAGACCCACACCATTGGCGGCCGTGACGGTTTCGCGCGTAGCGACGACAACCGGCTGGATGTCAAGCTTTCGCCTCCCGGCAGCGCCCATGTCGGCACCAACCCCGAACAGCTCTTCGCAGCCGGCTGGTCGGCTTGCTTCATCGGTGCCATGGGCCTGGCTGCGGGCAAGCGCAAGGTCAAGCTGCCCGCCGATCTTGCTGTCGATGCTGAAGTGGATCTGGGCATGACGGAAGGTGCTTACTTCCTGCAGGCGCGCCTCACCATCAGCATGCTCGGAATCGAGCCGGAACTCGCACGCACCCTGGTCGAGGAAGCTCACCAGACCTGCCCTTATTCAAAGGCCACTCGCGGCAACATCGATGTCGAGCTGAAGCTCGCCTGAGAATCACCCGCGCATCGACATTGCGCGCCGCTTCGAAAGGTGCGGCGCGCCGAATCGTTAATTTTTATCGCTTTGAACATCGAGCAAGGCAGCCTTTACTTTGCGCCTGGAGGATCATATGCGTCCCATCATTCTTCTCCTTGCAGGAGCTGCGATTTTCGCCGCTCCATGCGTCTACGACCCCGGCTCGAACGAGCCTTCGGCGCTTGCGAGCATCGCCGTTTTATGGGGCGGTTCTGGCTCCAATGGAGCCCCGTATTAACCGTTTGTTAACTATATCGACGGTACACAGGATCAACGATTTATTCACATAGATGACCAAAGTGCTAACAGACGCTCGTTCGATCCGTATCAAGGGCCGCTCTTTTCTTGCGGTCATGCTTTCGCCGGATCTTCCGCTGGACCAGTGGTTGATCAGGCTTGACGACCTTGCAGCCCGTTCGGCCGGCTTCTTCCTGGGGCGGCCGGTCGTGCTCGATATCACCGACTTGCCGATCGACAAGGCGCAGCTCAAGGAGCTGATATCAGAGCTTTCGGCTCGCAACGTCAGCATCATGGGCATCGAGGGCGGTCGCCCGTCGATCGCCGGGCCTGGCATGCCGCCGATCCTGAAGGGTGGGCGTCCGGCTGCCGATTTCGAAGTCAACGAGACCGAGCCGGTCGTGGAGCGCCGCAACAGCGAACCGAAGCCGGCGGCGCCGGAAATTCGTGCTGTCACGCAGTCGCTGATCATCCGCGAGCCGGTGCGTTCGGGCCAATCGGTGATCTTTCCGGAAGGCGATGTCACCGTCATCGGTTCGGTTGCCTCCGGCGCGGAGGTCATCGCCGGCGGATCGGTCCATATCTATGGCGCCCTGCGCGGCCGCGCCATGGCGGGCTCGATCGGCAACGCCTCGGCGCGAATCTTTTGCCGCAAGCTCGAGGCCGAGCTTTTGGCGATCGATGGCATCTACAAAATGGCGGAAGACATATCACCCGGCCTTAAAGGGCAGGCCGTCCAGCTCTGGCTGGATGGCGAAACGATCATGGCCGAAAAACTAATCTGAGCCGAAGCCGGCCAAAACAGGAGAGCGAGATGGGCAAGGTAATCGTCGTCACATCAGGCAAGGGCGGAGTTGGGAAGACGACTTCGACGGCCGCATTGGGGGCGGCTCTGGCACAGAGAAACGAAAAGGTCGTCGTGGTCGATTTCGACGTCGGCCTGCGCAATCTCGATCTGGTCATGGGCGCGGAACGCCGCGTCGTCTATGACCTCGTCAACGTCATTCACGGCGATGCCAAGCTGCCGCAGGCGCTGATCCGCGACAAGCGGCTGGAGACGCTCTTCCTCCTGCCGGCTTCGCAGACGCGCGACAAGGACAATCTGACGCCCGAGGGTGTCGAGCGCGTCATCAACGAGCTCAAGAACTATTTCGACTGGGTGATCTGCGACAGTCCGGCCGGCATCGAGCGCGGCGCCACCCTTGCCATGCGCCATGCAGACGTTGCCGTCGTCGTCACCAATCCCGAAGTCTCCTCGGTGCGCGATTCCGACCGTATCATCGGCCTGCTCGACTCCAAGACGCTGAAGGCGGAGCGCGGCGAGCGCATGGAAAAGCATCTGCTGCTGACCCGCTTCGACGCGAGCCGCGCCGAACGCGGCGACATGCTGAAGGTCGACGATGTGCTGGAAATCCTCTCCATTCCGCTGCTCGGCATTATTCCGGAAAGCACCGACGTCCTGCGCGCCTCCAACCTCGGCTCTCCGGTCACGCTTGCCGATGCGCGCTGCGCGCCGGCGCTCGCCTATTTCGAAGCCGCGCGCCGTCTTGCCGGCGAGCAGCTGCCGATCACCATTCCCGGCGAAAAGCGGGGTATCTTCGGCAAAATCTTCGCAAGGAGGGCCGCATGAGCATTTTCGGACTGTTCCGCAAGCAGAGATCTGCACCGATGGCGCGCGAGCGTCTGCAGATCCTCCTTGCCCACGAGCGCGCCTCCGTCGGCTCGGATCTCGTATCCGTGCTGAGGGAGGAAATCCTCGCCGTCATCGCCAAGCACGTCCAGGTCGACCGTGACAAGGTGCAAGTGAAGATGGATCGCGACAAGGACGTCTCCATGCTGGAGATCGATGTCGAAATCCCGCGCGATGCAGCCTTGAAGGCCGCCTGACGAAGGTTCGGGCACTGACATGTGTGCGAATGATGCCGCCTGGTGTTCCCTTGTGGCGAAACTTCGAGGTTTTTCGAAGTTTGCCCTTGCAAAAGGCGCGATTCGCGATTATTTGCACGCTATCACCTGTATCGATGGCCTGCCGCGCTGACATTTCTGTGTCGAGCCGGTGTTCGCTGTCCGGGTTAAAAAAGCAAGGGCGCTCCCCAGAAATGGGTAGAGCGCCCTTTGCTTTTGTCGCATTTGCCGCGCTTTTCTTGTTCGCTGCGATATGCCAGTTTGCGTTTATCATGCGGGAGGCGGCTGGTTTGGGCGGATTGAATCGTCGACGGAGCACGGTGTTCAGATGGCTGCTTGCCGGTATCTTCCTCGCGGCGTGCGCAATCGGGGCTCAAGCGGCTGACAAGACGATCTACCTGACGTTTGACGATGGCCCGCTGCCGGGAACGAAGAACATTCTTTCAGTGTTGCGTGAGGAAAACGTTCCCGCCGCCATGTTCATGGTCGGCCTGCATGCGGAGACAAGTCCCTCCGGCCGCGATCTTGTCGCCGAAGCCAAGGCGATGCCATTGGTAACGGTCGGCAATCACAGCTACAGCCACGCCAATAATCGCTACAGACTATATTACTCCAATACGCAGGCTGTGGTGGACGACATGCTGCATGCCAACGAGGTGCTGGGACTGAAGCCGATCGTCAATGCGCGGCTGCCGGGCAGGGACGTCTTTCGGCTTCCGGCGGTATCGAGAGAGGATCTCTCCATCAATGTCGCGCAATGGGAACGGGAGTGGCTGGACTATGAACTCGTCGCCGAAGCGGGCTTCCATCTCTACGGCTGGGATTTCGAATGGGTTCACGGCGGCGACGGCAAGCCGGTTCAATCGGTCGACCATCTGGTCAGCGAGATCGATCATCTCTTCCAGTACGGTCGCTTCACGCAGCGCGGCAAGATGATCCTGCTGATGCACGACGAAATGTTTCAGGACCGGTTCAACGGGCGTGAGAACCTGCAGGCTCTGATCGGCAAGCTTCGTGGGCGCGGCTATGCTTTCGGCGATATCAGGGACTACGCACCGTCGAACCCCTGACACGCCTCAATTTGTTTAAGCCTGTCTCGCCGCGGCCCCGGCTGCAACCGTCAGGATGAAGTCGTCGAGCTCCTGTTCCAGGCTTTCGATAGGCAGGCCGACGAATCGGCCCTCGAGGCTGATGCTGACGACGCCATGCACCGCGCCGAACAGTGTTCTCGCGCGGATGGCGCGCGCCGTCTCCGGCATGTTCGGCTGCAATTCCGCGAGAGGCTCGGCAATGACGCCCATCAGGAACATATGCTCTTCGAGATGCCATTCGGGGCTCGGGCGGTCATCTGGCGGACGATGGTCGAAAAGCGCCTTCCATAGATTGCGATGGGTGACTGCAAAGCGCAGGTAACCGCGCGCGAGATTGCGCAGCCGATCCGTGGGCGTGCGATCCCTGACCTCGGCCAGTGTCAGGGATTTCTCCAGCGCTTTCAGCGTCGCCGAGTTGACGTGAATGACGAGATCGTCGAGATCGGCAAAGACCGTATAGAGACCGCCAAGAGCGCAGCCGACATCCTGCGTGACATCGCGAGCCCTCAGGTTGGAAAGCCCGTCGGCAGCGATGCGATTGCGTGCCGCCTCGATCAGCCGCAGCTTCAGATCCTCGCGCTTTTCCAGGGTTTTTCTCGCCATTTCATTTCCAATCCAATTTTTTTGAACATTGTTCAAACTTTTTTCTTGAACGATGTTCATAGTTCTGGCATATGTCAGTTTGTGAACATCGTTCATAAACGGGAGATGGCAAATGTTCAATTCAATTCTGACGCTCATCCGTGGCAGAGCCCATGATGCGGAGCAGGCGTTCATCGATCGCAATGCCGTGCCTCTGCTTGCACAGCAGATCCGCGACGCGGCCCTCGGTATCCAGTCGGCACGGCGGGCGGTGGCGATTGCCGTTGCTCAAAATGAGCAGGAAAAGAGCCATTACTCTGGGATACTCGCTCGTATCGCCGATCTGGAAACGCGTGCCGTCGCCGCCCTTCAAAAGGGAAGCGACGAGCTTGCCCGGGAAGCGGCAGAGGCGATCGCCCAGCTCGAAGCCGAGCGCGATGCTTCCGAAAAGGCGCAGGCGCAGTTCACCCAGGCGATCGGCAAGCTCAAGGCAACGGTTCGCGCATCGGAAGCGCGGCTTCAGGAATTGCAGCGCGGCGAACGTTTGGCGCGAGCTACCCAGCAGACACAGAAGCTCAATGCCGCCTGCGACGACAATTCCGCTCTGGCAACGCTCGATGATGCCGAAGAGACGCTTACCCGACTTCAGGCCTACCAGAGCCGCTGCGAGATTGCAGCCTCTGTCATGAAGGAAATGGACGCCGCAAGCCGGCAGGCAAGCATTATCGAAAAGCTCGCCCATGCCGGCTGCGGTGCCCCGCTCGGCCCTTCTGCCGACGACGTGCTCGCCCGCCTTCGCCAACACATGAATTCAGCAGCCTGAAACCCAATACATCGAACAGATAAGAGAGGATACGATCATGAACGACAGCTTCCAGAAACATTCCCAGGCCTGGGTCAGCTTTTCCTACATCTCTTTTGCCGCCGCCGCATTCATGCTGCTCGTCGGCCTTTACATGATGCCGATCGATCTGTGGGGCAAAGGCTATCTCGCCATGGGCATCCTGATGCTGGTGCAGACGACGGTCAACGTCACCAAGACGGTTCGTGACAATACGGAGGCTGACAAGCTCATCCGCAAAGTAGAGGATGCACGTACGGAGAAGCTTCTGGTTAAGTTCAATCGCGACGGTCAAGACTAATCTTTATTAACGACGTCGCAGAGTTGTATCCGTACTCAACCTTTGCGTAACAACTTTGTGGCGTCCTGTAGGCCAAATGAGGGAAACGCCATGCAAAAGCACCTGATGAGATCGAGGAAGTTCGCGCCGCTGTTCTGGACGCAGTTCCTCACTGCCTTCAATGATAATTTCTTAAAGCAGACTCTGGTTTTCGTCATTCTCGCGCAGATGGCGACAAAAGGTGCAGCCCTGGTCACACTTGCCGGCGGCATCTTCATCGTCCCGTTCCTGCTCTTGTCGGCGATTGCCGGTGAGCTCGCCGACAAATACGACAAGGCCAAGATGGCCGAGCTTCTGAAGCGCTGCGAGCTCTTGGTGGCGGCGATCTCGGTGGTCGGCATCGCCTTCTCCTCGATCTGGATATTGATGCTTGCCCTTTTCGGCTTCGGCGTCATTTCTTCGCTTTTCGGACCAATCAAATACGGCATGCTGCCCGACCACCTGGCAAGCCGGGATCTTCCCAAGGCCAATGCCTGGATCGAGGGCGGCACCTTCATCGCCATCTTGACCGGCACCATGGTCGCAGCCGTCGCCTTCCGCGAGGGCGAAAATGTCTGGATCTTCGGGCCGATGATGATGGGGCTTTCCATCCTATGCTGGTTTGCCGCCCGCATGATTCCCTCGACCGGCTCCAAGTCGCCCGATCTCGTCGTCGACACCAATGTCGTGCGTTCCAGCTACAGGCTGGTCAACGAGCTTCGCGCCGATAGCCGCATCTGGCGTGCCTCGCTGATGAACTGCTGGTTCTGGTTCGTCGGTGCCTTCATCATGTCGATGTTGCCGGTCATGGTCACCGATATTCTCGGCGGTTCGGAAATCGTCGTTCCCGCCTATCTGGCGATCTTTGCCATCTCGGTCGCCATCGGCTCGGCCATTGCCGGATGGATGGCGGCCGGCCGCATCGTGCTTTTGCCGGCGCCCGTCGGCATGCTGATCGTCGCGCTCTTCGGTCTCGATCTCGCCTGGAACCTGTGGGGCCTGCAGTCGGCAAGCCATGCCGAAACCATTCTCGGCTTCTTTGCCGGGCCGAAGACCATCCGCGTTGCCATCGATCTCGCCGGCATGGCGATCGGCGGTGCCTTCCTTGCCGTTCCCACCTTCGCCGCCATGCAGAGCTGGGCGAATGAAGACCGCCGCGCCCGCGTCATCGGCGCTGCGAATGTGCTCTCGGCTCTCTTTATCGCCGTCGGCCTAGCCCTTGTGGCTGTCCTGCAGGCCGTCGGCCTGTCGGTTCCCGTCGTCATCCTCAGTATCTCCGCGCTGAACGTCGCGGTTGCCTGGGCGATGCTGAAAAACCTGCCGACCAATGCCTTCCGCGATCTCATCTCCATCATCTTCCGCGCCTTCATGCGACTTGAGGTCGAAGGCCTGGAAAATATCCGCAAGGCAGGCCCCGCGCCGATCATCGCACTCAACCATGTGAGCCTGCTTGACGGTGCGCTCGCACTTGCCATCACCGAAGAAGAACCCGTCTTTGCGATCGACTATGCCTTCGCGAGGAAATGGTGGGTGCGGCCGCTTTTGACGATGTGCAAGTTCCTGCCGCTCGATCCGACCAAGCCGATGGCGACGCGCTCGCTGATCAAGGTCGTCCAGGAAGGCAGTCCAGTCGGCATCTTCCCCGAGGGTCGCCTGACCGTGACGGGTACGCTGATGAAGGTCTACGACGGTGCCGCCATGGTCGCCGACAAGACGGGAGCTATGATCGTGCCCGTCCGTATCGACGGTTTGGAAAAGAGCTATGCCTCCTATTTGACGTCGAGCCATGTCCGCCGCCGCCTTTTCCCCAAGGTCAAGGTGACGATCCTCGAACCGGTCAAGCTCGACGTTCCCGCGGAACTCAAGGGCAGGAAGCGCCGCATCGCGGCCGGTGCCGCGCTCTATCAGATCATGTCGGCGCTGATGTTCCGCACTGCCGACACGGACAACACTGTGCTTGGCCGCGTCATCGAAAGCGCCCACGAATATGGTGGCAAGAAACTGGCCGTCGAGGATCCGATCGCCGGCAAGCTCTCCTATGCCAAGCTTCTGACCGGCGCTGCGGTGCTCGGCGCGAAGTTCAAGAAGATGTTCCCGAACGAGAAGACGCTCGGTGTCATGCTGCCGAACGCCAATGGTACGGCTGCTACCGTGCTCGGTGTCATGTCGGCGGGCAAGGTGCCGGCCATGCTGAACTTCACGGCGGGGGCGGCGAACATCCTGTCCGCCTGCCGGACGGCCGAAGTCAAGCATGTGCTCTGCTCGCGTGCCTTCATTACGCAGGCCAAGCTTGGCCCGGTGGTCGAGGAGCTTGAAAAGCATGTGGCTTTCGTCTGGCTGGATGAGCTGCGCACGCAGGTCACCTTTCTCGACAAGATGCTCGGTCTCATGCGCAAGTATCGGCCGCTGGTCAGGCGCAGCGCCGACGATCCGGCCGTCATCCTCTTTACCTCCGGTTCGGAAGGGGCGCCGAAGGGCGTGGTGCTGACGAACCGCAATATCCTGTCGAACGCAGCCCAAGCGGCCTCGCGCATCGACTTCCACCCCGGCGACAAGGTGTTCAACATCCTGCCGATGTTTCACTCCTTCGGCCTGACGGCGGGCACGATCCTGCCGCTGGTCTCGGGCGTGCCGGTATTCTTCTATCCGTCGCCGCTGCATTATCGCATCGTGCCGGAGCTGATCTACGTCTCGAACGCAACCATCGTCTTCGGCACGGATACCTTCCTGAACGGCTATGCGCGCACCGCCCATCCTTATGACCTGAGGTCGATCCGCTACATCTTCTCGGGCGCCGAGCCGGTCAAGGCATCGACCCGCGAGGTCTATATGGAGAAATTCGGCTTGCGCATCCTGGAGGGCTACGGCGTCACCGAGGCAGCCCCCGTGATTTCGCTGAACACGCCGATGTACAACCGCACCGGAACGGTCGGCAAGA
Source organism: Hyphomicrobiales bacterium (assembly GCA_900468625.1). Lineage (GTDB taxonomy): Bacteria > Pseudomonadota > Alphaproteobacteria > Rhizobiales > Rhizobiaceae > Rhizobium. The sequence goes on along the minus strand of UBUL01000057.1, from coordinate 54,506 downwards.
TCATGCCGGGCATGGAATGGAGGCTCGAGCCCGTTCCCGGCATCGACGAGGGCGGCCGGCTTCACATCCGCGGCGCCAACGTCATGGCCGGCTACCTGCGCGCCGACAACCCCGGCGTCCTCGAGGCGTTGCCCGAGGGGTGGCATGACACCGGCGACATCGTAACCATCGACGAGGACGGCTTCGTCAAGATCCGCGGCCGCGCCAAGCGCTTTGCCAAGATCGGCGGCGAGATGATCTCGCTTGCCGCGGTGGAGACCCTTGCCGCGCAGCTTTGGCCGGGTGCTCTCACCGTCGTTTCGGCCGTGCCCGATCCGAAAAAGGGCGAGCGTCTGGTGCTCCTGACCGATGCGCCGGGTGCGACCCGAAGCGATTTCCTGGCATTCGCCAAATCGAAGGGCGCCACCGAAATGATGGTTCCGGCAGAGGTAACAGTCGGCAAGGTGCCGGTTCTCGGCTCCGGCAAGGTCGATTTCGTGACGGCCCGCGCGATGGCTCTTGAAGGTCAGTCGCAGTCCGAGGCAGCGTAAGCTCTCGTCATTCGGCGGTAAGCGGTCGGCGGCAAACTACCGGCCGTTTTTGCCAGTGATGCGTTTGCGGATTGTCTCGGAAAATATGTTGAAGAACGATCTCAAAGTCGCGCCTTTCCTGCCGGGCAAGCAGGTCCGTAGTGATGATTCTTTCGCCAGGTCGGAACATTCGGGCTATTGACGCTGTGCAAGATCTGAACAGCAATGGCGACCGGCAGGATCAATCCTGATCGGGATAGATTTTCGAATTTTGCAGCATATGTGCCGAAGTGGGGCAATGACTTGTGGAATTTAAGCTTATGTTTTCCAATTTCCTTTCGGCCTATGGATTACCGGTCTGAAAGTCGATTTGTTGGCCTGGCTGTCGTACTCACCCCTGACGACAGCCGGGAGTCTCGGAAGCGGCCCACAGTCGCGGCCGGGACTCTCGTCAGAAATGGAGGGCTCCATAGTCGCGATGAGGCCGGAGGCAGACCCGAGAAGGGGCAGGGCTGATCCGAAAGCCGGCGGATACGGATGCCAAATTGCCGCCCGGTCGCCTTGCCGGATGCGCGCTTTGATTGTAGCTTTCTCCTAAGGTCACCGAGCGAAGGGTGGAGATTGCATGGTCATCACACAGAGCGCCTCATCTTTTTTGCCCGATCGCGAAACCTTGCAGGCCATGGGCTTCGATCCGGGGCTTCGACGCAAGTTTGAAGCCGGAATAGAAGCGGGCTTGCTGCGCGATCTGCATGTCGTGCTTGCCGCCCGTTCCGACAACATTTGCCTGGAGTATTATGCTGCCGGCCCCGACGAGAATTGGGGAGCTCCGCTCGGCGACGTCGTTTTTGATGCGGACACGCTGCACGATCTCCGTTCGGTTACCAAGAGCGTGGTGGGTCTCCTCTACGGTATTGCGCTCGACAGGGAATTGGTGCCGCCGCCGGACGCTCCTCTCTATGAGCAATTCCCGGAATACGGCGATCTGGCCAGGGATGCTGCGCGCGCCAAGATCACCGTGGGCCACGCCCTGACGATGACGATGGGAATGGAGTGGGACGAGAAACGTCCCTATACCGACCCGCTGAACAGCGAAATCGCCATGGAGAATGCGCCGGATCGCTATCGATTCGCCCTGGACCGTCCGATGGTTGCCGAGCCTGGAACGCGCTGGATTTATTCCGGTGGCAGCGTCGCGTTGGCCGGGGCCATCATCGAGCGCGGCAGCGGCAAGCGCTTGTCCGATTTCGCGCGGGAAGTTCTCTTCGAGCCGCTCGATATTGCGAGGTTCCATTGGTCGGCCGGGCATGACGGCGTCGCGTCGGCTGCATCCGGGCTGCGCCTCACGGCTCCGGATTTGCTGAAGATCGGCATGCTTCTTCTTCAAAAGGGCGTGTGGAACGGCCGAAGGATCGTGTCCGAAGATTGGATCCGTCAATCGTTTACGCGGGCGATTCCGACCGAGGACGGTTTGGGTTATGGCCGGCTGTGGTTTTGCGGAGATGCGCCGGTGCCGGCGTTTGACCGTCCGAGCCCGTGGTATGCAGGTTTCGGAAATGGTGGGCAAAGACTTTGGCTGATGCCCCATGCTGGAATCGCCGCCGTTATCTACTCCGGCAAGTATAATTCATGGGACGCCTGGATTACGCCCACCCGCGTCTGGCGCGAGATCATTCTTGCCAACTTCCTGAAAGCGTGAAGATGGCGCCTTCAGGATATGCTGAGGGAGGGCCGCAAGGCCTCGATCCGCCGGCCGCATGCGGCCCGATCTTCAAGACCGGGCCGCGCACATCGCTGAAGGGCGGCTTAGCGATAACGCCAGCCACCATGCCACCACGTGCGATGTACCCAATAGCGATGCCCATCCCAGTAACCGCGGCCGGGATAGAAGATGCCATAGGCGGGAACCGCGGGCACGACGACAACAGGCCGTCCGTTCGGGCGGCAATAGCCATAGGGTCCGCGATGCCAGCCGATGCCGCATCCGTCGCGGGCTTCGGCCGGCGAGATGGCTGCAAAGCAAGCGGTCGCGGCAAAAGCCAGCAAAATGATCTTTTTCATGATGTCCTCACTCGTACTTGAAGAGCTTTGAGCTGTTGTCCCTTCAGCACTTAAACGGCCGCGTTCGGCAAATCCGTCGCTGCACATCGATCATTTTGCATTCAGCTGAAAAAAGGCGGGCATTTGCAGCGCACGAGCCTGCTGCCGCAAATAACAGTGCTATGGCGCAGCTCGAGGTCTGCGCGTGACGCAGGACCGGGATCGAGTTTCAAGAGTTTGCGAGGCGGGACTGCGGAGAGCACGCCTTTGCTGCGGGTGCCACTTTCCTGCCGATCATCGGTATGCGCCGTATCAAGGCGCGCAGAATGGCCTGGATCGATTTGTATTGCTCTGCCGGGCGCAGGCGGCCGCTGGAATCATACGTGAAGAGGAGATGCCGCCGGGCAAACGCATGCGCCAGCCACAGCGCAAAGGCGACGCCCACGCCCCAGCCCATCAGCGTGTCGCTCGCCCAATGGGCGCCGACCCATTGACGCGACAGGCAGATCAAGACGCCTACGGGAATGAACAAAGGACGAAGGCGGGGAAAGACAAGGGCAAGCGACATCGCCATGGCTCCGGCGGTTGCTGAATGTCCGGAGGGAAAGGAGGCAAAGTCGGCGTGAAAGGCAAAGGGTCGGAAGGTGAACGCGCCGTCCGTCTGCAGGAGTTCCGGTCGGGCACGGCCGATGATGTTCTTGGCGAGCGAATCGACAATACCGCCGCCGGCGACCGCCAGGAAAACGAATGCCGCTCCGGTGGCGATGAGATCCGCACTCCGGCGCATCGATTTGCGCAACTTTTGCGCAGGCGCGAAGATCGCAAATATCAGCAGCGCACCGCTGAATGAGAGCACCAACAGTCCCGTGCCGAGACTGCTGATCCATTTCGCCGTCCCGCGCAACTGCTGCGGAAACGACTTCATCCAAACGCCCAAGGGATAATCGGCCGTCCACATCACGAGCAATGACAGGGCAAGGAAGATGGCGATGAGGACGATCGGACGCTCGAGAAATGCCCGATTTGCAGGAGGTAGGGCGGCCGGAGTGGTGAAGAAACGGCGAAGGCCGCTGGCCATACGCCTGCGGCCGGTGTGGGCCGAACGCGCCAGCATTTCTTTCATGACCTCTCGGCCTCGCTGCCATGCTTGCATAGCCGATTTTCCGTTGCTGTCGATACAGCTGTCCGTGGAGCCGGCTTCACCAATCGCCTTCCGCTCCGTTTCCCTGGGAAAAGCTGCTACAGCAACACGCTGACAGCCGCCTGAAAGATCGTGATTGGCGTGTCAGGTCGCGCTTACGCGGACAGCGAGCCGAAATGTTCCACATCTATCGGCCGGATTCGTTTCGAAATGTGCCGGCATGGCTGAGAGAGATGCGTGACACTGAAAAAGGCTTTGCCGTCAATGTGTTCGCCACCGAATTCGGCGCCTTCGAGCGAAGGCTGCAGGGAGGATTGCTTCGCCGGCGTTTTTTAGCGACAATTGCGGCAGCGTTCGGTGGGAGGAGCCAAATGCAGGAATATTCCGCGCATGCGGATCAGGTGTATGCGTCGGCGCAATCGGCGGCGGCGAGTTCTTCGGTCGTTGCCTCCTGGCGGCGATGCATGGTCATGCATCGTCTGGCGCCGGAGGACAAGCGTCTGCCGCTGCGCCTCACCGGTCACGAATTTGAAACGGCGCTTGGCCGATCGGAGCGGCTGGTTGCCGAAGCGGCCAGTGAACTGGATCGTCTCTTTCTCGCGGTCGGCAGGGCTGGTTGCTGCCTGCTTCTGACCGATCGTGACGGCATTGCGCTCGAGCGCCGCGGCGCCGCGGGTGACGACAAGGAATTCCGCGATCTCGGCCTATGGATCGGTTCCGTCTGGACCGAGGCGAGCATCGGCACCAACGGCATAGGCACGGCGCTGGCCGACGAGCGGGCCGTGGCGATCTTCCGCGACCAGCACTTCTTCTGTTCCAACATCAATCTCAGCTGCACCACGGCGCCGATCCGCGACCATCGCGGCCAGCTCGCAGGCGCGCTCGATATTTCGAGCTGCCGCGACGATGTGAACGACGGGACCCTGGCGATCCTGTCGCAGACGGTGCGCGATGCCGCGATACGCATCGAGCTCAATCTTTTCCGCAGCGCTTTTGCCGGTGCCCGCTTCGTGATGGTGCCGACGGAGACGGCTTCCACATCCGCACTGCTCGCCGTCGACCGCAATGACCTCGTGCTTGGAGCGACGCGGGCGGCCCGCCTTGCGCTGAAGCTCGACGACCAGCGCATCGCTGCGGGAATTCCTGCTTCCGATATCTTGCGTGAGCAGGGAGCCGGGAATGAGGATCTCCTGGAGGCCGAACGCGCCGCCCTGCTCAGGGCTCTTTCGCGCGCCAACGGCAATGTTTCCCAGGCGGCCGCAGCGCTCGGCATGAGCCGTTCGACGCTGCATCGGAAGATGAACCGGCTCAATCTGCACTAACGCGCCGTCAAATCGCATTCGACCCGGCAGCTGTCGCAGAGTTGCGACACTGTGCGCTGCAGCATGGCAAGCCGCCTCTATCGCCTGCCGCCATATGCACTCAGACTTCTCTTATCGGTTCGCTTAATCGAACCTGCCGACCAAGGGAGGATGGCATGCTGCATCAGAAGATCGTCGAATCTCCGTTTAAACTCAAATATGGCAACTATATCGGCGGCAAGTGGCGCGAGCCGATCGGCGGCAAGTACTTCGACAATCTGACGCCGATCACCGGCGGCAAGATCTGCGAAATACCGCGCTCCGACGAGAAGGACATCAACGCCGCGCTCGATGCCGCGCATGCCGCGAAGGACAAATGGGGGCGGACGTCCACCACCGAGCGTTCCAATATCCTGATGAAGATCGCCCAGCGCATGGAGGACAAGCTGGAAGTGCTGGCGCAGGCGGAAAGCTGGGACAACGGCAAGCCGATCCGCGAAACCATGGCGGCCGACATTCCGCTCGCCATCGATCACTTCCGCTATTTCGCATCCTGCATTCGCGCCCAGGAAGGTTCGATCGGCGAGATCGACCACGACACCGTCGCCTATCATTTCCATGAGCCGCTCGGCGTCGTCGGGCAGATCATTCCCTGGAACTTTCCGATCCTGATGGCGGCCTGGAAGCTGGCACCTGCGCTTGCCGCGGGCAATTGCGTCGTCATCAAGCCGGCGGAACAGACGCCGGCCTCGCTGCTGGTCTGGGCCGAACTCGTCGGCGATCTTCTGCCGCCGGGCGTGCTCAATATCGTCAACGGTTTCGGCCTGGAGGCCGGCAAGCCGCTGGCGACCAGCCCGCGCATCGCCAAGATCGCCTTTACCGGCGAAACGACGACGGGCCGGCTGATCATGCAGTATGCCAGCCAGAACCTTATCCCCGTCACACTCGAACTCGGCGGCAAGTCGCCGAACATCTTCTTTGCCGATGTTGCGGCCGAAGACGACGATTTCTTCGATAAGGCGCTCGAGGGTTTTGCGATGTTCGCCCTCAACCAGGGCGAGGTCTGCACATGCCCGAGCCGCGCGTTGATCCAGGAATCGGTCTATGACCGCTTCATGGAGCGGGCCGTCAAACGTGTCGAAGCCATCAAGCAGGGCAATCCGCTCGATTCCGCGACCATGATCGGTGCCCAGGCATCGAGCGAGCAGATGGAGAAGATCCTCTCCTATCTCGATATCGGCCGGCAGGAAGGAGCCGAAGTGCTGACGGGCGGCGGTCGCGCCGAGCTCGGCGGCGAACTGTCGAGCGGCTATTACGTCAAGCCGACCATCTTCAAGGGTCACAACAAGATGCGTGTCTTCCAGGAGGAAATCTTCGGCCCGGTCGTATCGGTCACGACCTTCAAGGACGAGAAGGACGCGCTCGAAATCGCCAATGATACGCTCTACGGCCTTGGCGCCGGGGTGTGGACCCGCGACGGCAATCGTGCCTATCGCTTCGGCCGCGAGATCCAGGCCGGCCGCGTGTGGACGAATTGCTATCACGCCTATCCCGCCCATGCCGCCTTCGGCGGCTACAAGCAATCGGGCATCGGGCGCGAGACGCACAAGATGATGCTCGATCATTATCAGCAGACCAAGAACATGCTGGTGAGCTACAGTCCCAAAGCGCTCGGCTTCTTCTGAGTTCTCCCAAGGAAGCCGGCGAGGCTCCCGGCGGCGGCCGGGAGCCTTCAAGCATTTTCAGGCGGTGATGGAGGATCGTCATGGGCGACAATGGATCGGAGCCTCGGGTGCTGGCGACCGACAGGGCGCTCGAGCTTATCCGTGAGATTCAGAAGGATCATCCCGATATTCTGTTTCATCAGTCGGGCGGCTGCTGCGATGGCTCTTCGCCGATGTGCTATCCGGCAAACGAGTTCATGATCGGCGACAGCGACGTCAAACTCGGCGAGATCGGCGGCGTGCCGGTCTATATCAGCGCCAGTCAGTTCGAGGCCTGGAAGCATACGCAGCTCATCATCGATGTCGTACCCGGTCGCGGCGGCATGTTCTCGCTCGACAATGGGCGGGAGAAGCGGTTTCTGACCCGCTCGCGCCTCTTCGGCGGCGGCGAGGCTTGTGCTGTCCCAAATCTCAGCCGCTCGCCGGTGCAGTAAGCAGGATCATAAATGGGATGTAGTATTCGCCTAATACCCGCGATCCCGGGTACTTTGATAGGGTGTCGCCGTTGGTTTTGAGGGAGGATGACGATGCCAGCAGCGAAGATATTGATGATCACCGGTGATTTCACCGAGGATTACGAGACCATGGTGCCGTTCCAGACGCTGCTTGCCTGCGGCTATATGGTCCATGCCGTCTGCCCCGGCAAGAATGCCGGCGAGACGGTGGCAACCGCCATCCACGATTTCGAAGGCGATCAGACCTATTCCGAGAAGCGCGGCCATAATTTCGCATTGAATGCGACATTTTCCAGTATCCGCGCCGAGGATTACGATGCGCTCGTCATTCCGGGCGGCCGTGCGCCGGAATATCTGCGCCTCAATCCCGACGTGATCAAGTCGGTCAAGCATTTCTTCGAGGCGGGCAAGCCTGTTGCCGCTATCTGCCATGGTGCGCAATTGCTGGCGGCTGCCGGTGTTCTCAAGGGACGGACCTGCTCGGCCTATCCCGCCTGCCGCCCCGAGGTGGAGCTTGCCGGCGGCATCTATGCCGACATTGCCATCAACGACGCGGTTGCCGACGGCAATCTCGTCACGGCACCAGCCTGGCCCGCGCATCCGTCTTGGCTACGTCAGTTCATGGCAGTACTCGATGCTGCCGCCTTGTCGGAAGAAAACGCCGCCTGAGACCAAAAAGGGGAGACGCGCATGTGCGAATTGTTCGTCAAGGCCGATGCTGGGCTCTGGGAAAGCACCACGCGTTCCCTGCGCATCGATGGCATGGTGACCAGTGTCAGACTGGAAAACTTCTTCTGGTCGAAGCTGGAGGAAATCGCACGGCGCGACGGCATGAACGTGGTGCAGCTCATTACCAAGCTGCACCATGAATCGATCGATGCCGGCCACGATCTCGGCAATTTCACATCGTTCCTGCGGGTCTGCTGCGCGCGCTATCTCGATCTGCAGCTTGCCGGCGATATTTCGAGCGATCTTTCCCAGCCGATCGCCGGTGTCGATGCTCCCGCCATCCTTGGCCGCGAGCGCCTGAAGTATCATTGATCGGCAAACGGGCGTCGCTCATGGAGGCTGCTTTTGCATCCTGCTACGCTCGATAGTCTATCGGCAATAAGTCGAGCTGCCGTCTCCGCCGCCGTCTCCATATAGCTTGGATCGCGATGGAGCAGCACAACGGCAAACGCGCCGTCGAGGAGCAGCATGATCCGGCGCGCGAGCGGCAGGGCATCATTGCCGGCTCCTGCCTCCGTGAAGATCGATCCGAGCCAGCCTTCGACCCGCTTCTTATGGGCGCGCGCCGCAACCAGGGCTGGGTGGCCGGGAAGGTTGATAAGTTCGACCGAGGTGCGCAGAAAGCCGCAGCCCTTCCATTTGGCATTGCGTGCCGATTGCGCCAAATGGCGAAAAATACCGGCAACCTTCTCGGCGATATCGCCCTCCGTTTCCTCGAACCAGCGTTTGAAGAGAGCAAGGTTCGGCTCGTCGCGCGCCTGGAGATGGGCGGCGATCAGGTCATCCTTGCTGCGGAAATGATAGTAGAGCGTGCGCTTGGTGACGCCGGCCTTTTCGGCGATGGCATCGACGCTGACCGTACGGATACCGTCGCGATGAAAAAGCTTTCCGGCGGCCTGAAGAATGCGTTCGCGTGTCGGCTGGGAACGGTCTCTCATAGCCCAATGTATACCGGGTAGTGAATATACACAACGCAGCGGCTGCTCCATCGTGGCGACCATGAGCGAACAGCCAATTCCGTCATCGCCGAAGCCGGGCGGCCTGCCCATTTCCATTCCTTGTCCGGATGGCGTTGTGCTCGGCGGCCATCTCTGGCTGGCGGAAACGCCTTGGCCAGAGGGCAGCGTGATCGTCAATCCGGCGACGGGCGTTCTGGCGCGCTACTATCATCGCTATGCGCATTTTCTGGCGAGGCATGGGTTCGATGTCCTAACCTTCGACTATCGCGGCATCGGCCAGTCGCGCCCGCCTGAGCTGCGAGGCGCGGGCTATCGCTGGCGCGATTGGGGGGAGCGGGATTTCGAGGCCGTGCTTCGGCTGATGAGCGGGCATCGGCGTCACGGACCGCTGATGGTGGTCGGTCATAGCGTTGGCGGCTTCCTGCCGGGGCTGGCCGAACATGCTCCGATGATCGACAGGATGCTGACCGTCGGAGCACAATATGCCTGGTGGGGTGACTATATGCCGAGCAGGCGTGCTGCCCTGTTTTTCAAATGGCATGTCGTCATGCCCGCAGTAACCGCGCTCTGCGGCTATTTTCCGGGCCGCCGGCTTGGCTGGCTGGAGGATCTGCCGAAGGGTGTGGCAAACGAATGGAGCTTTCGCCGCTCCCGGTTCGAGCGCAGCCATCCCAAGGACGAGAGAAAGGAAGTGCTGCGCCGAATGGCTGCGGTCGAGGCGCCGATCCTGGCAATTGCCGTTTCGGATGATGAACTCGGCACGGCGCCAGCGGTCCGGCGCACGCTGAACTATTATGCGGGCGCCCAATCCGTCGTGGTGCAACTGTACCCTGTTGACCTCGGCCGCGACAGGATCGGTCATTTCGGCCTGTTTCACGACAGCCATGCCGCCGGCTTCTGGATCGACACGCTGTCGTGGCTTCGCGACGGCCGCAATCCCTGGCCGGCATCGGTGCTGGACCGGCAAAGCTGAGTGCTCTCCTCGGGGCCGCCGTTTTGCGCCAACCTCATGTTGCATGGGGTGATCGTCTGCGATAGACGCCACTTATCGATCATGAGCGAGATGAAAGCCAGGCGTTCGCCGGCTTTGGAATACTCGGAAAAATTGCAGGACGGAGTTTGGCATGACCAGTCAAAATGACGAATATATCTATGACGAAGTGACCGGCGAATGGCGCCCTGCCGCGGAAATGGCGGCTGCGGCTGCCTCCACCGAGCGTGTCGTTCTCGATGCAAGCGGCAACGTCCTTGCCGACGGCGACTCCGTCACCCTCATCAAGGATCTGAAAGTGAAAGGCGCCAACCAGACATTGAAGCAGGGGACGGTTATCAAGTCGATTCGATTGACCGACAATCCGGAAGAGGTCGATTGCCGTTACGACGGGATCAAGGGATTGGTGCTGCGCACCGAATTCATACGCAAACGGTCTTAACCCTTCAACGTCCTGGCTCTTCGAACCGAGCGTGACCATAGTCCCGCAGGTATCGCCGAGAGGAAAACAGGCTACATTCATTGATAGTGGGCAATGAAGGCGGAGCGGGGCTGAGTGTGCCATGAGCCCAGAGCATGATGCCGAAGTGTGTGATCGGTTTTCGGACAACATCACGCTTTATTTCGTTGATTCGAGGATTCAGATTTTGGTCGGTTCGCCTAAATCATCCGGCTCCAACCGAGCTGCGCCTTGTCGTGTCCTGTTATTTATTATTTGATAATGCGTGAGATATGTTTGTCGTGATCGCCGCACGATTGAGGCAATCGGCGAACGCTCGGAAGCATTGACCGCGAACTCGCTTCCCTGAGGGGATTGCGCGAGAGCCTGCCGGAACCATCCGCATCGCCACGTTGGAGCATGCCGCCGCCACCATTCTCTGGCAGGCTCCGGAAAGGTTCCAGCCTTGCATCGTAGCCGATTGCTTCGATGCAGGCGTCCGGCTCGGCGAGACTTGATCGCTGCCGTTCGTGAGCGGCAGCGCGGACAAAGCGCACCGAAAAGATCGCAAAGGATGATCCGTTAGCGACCGGCCCATTATCCGTATTCAGGAATTGTAAAATCACGAAACCACACTTAATTCCTTTGTTTGACGATCTTAGATTTGAGATAAGATATATGATGGCTTGAGCCGGCCGGGGGACAATCTATGCATCTTGACAGCTATGCGGCACTCGGCCGTTCGGACCTGTGTGTCAGTCCGCTTGCGCTTGGCACAATGACCTTCGATGCCGCCCGGCCTTCCTCTGAAAACAGGCCCGAGGCGATCATGGATCGTTATCTCGATCTCGGTGGAAATTATCTGGATACGGGCAGCGGAGATATGAAAGCGGGCGGCCAGACGGTTGTCGGCAGCTACTTCGCGCACCATCCGGTCAAACGCGACCGGTTCGTTATCGCCGCCAAGTTCGGTGGTGATCGTCATAGCCAGGAATTTGGCCGAAAGGCCATCATGGCAAATGTCGAACGGGCTCTGCGGCGGCTGCGCACCGATTATCTTGATCTGTACTGGCTGAACAATTGGGACATACAGGCGCCTCTGGAAGAGATACTTGCCGCGCTCCACGATCTCATTCGATCGGGGAAGCTGCGCTATTTCGGCATTGCGGATGCGCCTGCGTGGAAGGTGGCGCACGCGCATCTGCTCACCCAATCCAACGGCTGGGCTCCGTTCATCGGTCTGCAGATCGAATATTCCCTGGCGGCACGGCTGTTCGAGATCGAGCTCATCCCTATGGCGCGCGGGCTGGGGCTCGGTGTCGTCGCGCATTCGCCGTTGAGCGGGGGGCTTATCAGCGGACAGTATAAGCGCGCCGGCGCGGCGACGAAAGCGGGCCATACGGCACAACTGGCACAAAGGCCCGACGAACAGGATCTGGAAATCGTCGACGCCTTGTTCCGCGTTGCCGATGAGCTCGGCACGACGACCGCCCGCGTAGCCCTTGCCTGGGCCATCGCGCGCCTGGGAGTTTCGTCAACGGTTATCGGCATTCACACTCTCGAGCAGCTCGATGAGAATATCGGCGCGCTCCAGGTCGAGCTTTCGGCGCAACAGACGGCGACCCTCGACGCGCTGACCATCCCGAACCCTTCGGTCGTCCTGCCGTCGCTTCTGCAGAATGTCGCCCCCCTGAGCTGCGTTGACTGAGCCGTAGCCTTGGGCCGTTTGCGGTATCGCTCGTTCAGCAAAAAAAGCGCGAGACGCCGTTATCTATCACTTTCATTAATGTGGACATCTTAGGATGGTGGCTCGGCTGAGCAACCGATGGTCTTTGATGTCCGAAACTGAAAAGCAACGTTATATTCCGGCACTTGACGGTTGGCGCGGAATGGCCATCCTCTTGGTGCTGGCTGGGCATTTCGGTGGTGATCGCTATCTCGCGGTCTTGGATCGGCGGGAGTGGATTTGTTTTTCGTTCTCTCCGGGCGTCTCATGGCCGACATCCTCTTTGTCAGGAACGTGCCCCTTGGAGCGTTCTTCTTCCGGTGGTTCAGTCGAGTCTATCCGACCTTGTTAATATTCGTGTCGGTAAGTGCGGCCGTTTTCTCGCTGACACCGCTGGCACCTGCCGTCGTGGGAGTGCTATCCGCGCTCTCCTTCACGGTGAACTACGTCATAACCGAGAGCGGTACCTTCATCCCGATATTTGATCATATCTGGTCATTATGCGTGGAGGAGCACAGCTACGTCTTGCTTGGCCTGTTCGCCCTTTTGCTTCGTGGCGCGGATAGCAGGTTTATTGGGCTTCTTGTTCTGGCGCTCGGTTTTGCCGCGCTGGCCATCGGCACCCGGCAATACGATGTTTACGAACAGAATCCATTCACCGTTTTCTGGCCGACGCATGTAGCAGCGGCGCCGATACTAATTTCCGCTGCGTTCGCGCTGTTATTCAGCCAACATCGCTCTCCATGGGCTTTGGAATGGCTGGTGCCCTTGGCGTTTTTCTGCGGCCTCGCGATGCGCCTGTTTGCCGATGCCGCTTGGATGTTCTTCGGCCTCAAGACCTTGTTGCTGGCAATTGCCGTGTGCACGATCGAGAGCGTCAAGCACTTCTCGAGAATATTGTTTGAAGGGGATATCATCCGGCAAATCGGGCGGATGTCATTTTCGATCTATCTGTGGCAGCAGCCATTTTACATTCTTGCCCGGCAGGGTCACCTGCCCCAGCTCCCTGCGCTGGCTCTGGCAGTATGCTTCGGGCTGCTGAGCTACTATCTGATCGAGCAGCCGACCCGTACGCGATTGAACGCCTGGCTGGAAAGAGGCAACCGAGAACGGGCCGTTTTAAAAATGGGCTGAACGGGCGCGACCGGCTTCGGCCGCGCCCAATAGCTTTTAGCATCAAGCGATGTCGAACCGGTCAGCGTTCATGACCTTGGTCCAGGCCGAGACGAAGTCCTGGACGAACTTCTGCCCGGCATCGGCCTGACCGTAGACTTCGGCGATGGCGCGCAGTTGCGAGTTGGAACCGAAGACGAGATCGGCGCGCGTTGCCGTCCATTTCACGTCGCCCGTTGCGCGGTCGCGTCCCTCGAAGACGTCCTTCGCATCCGATACGGCCTTCCACTCCGTGCCCATGTCGAGCAAGTTGACGAAGAAATCGTTGGTCAGTGTTTCCGGACGCTTGGTGAAGACGCCGTGCTGGCTCTGGCCGACATTGGCGTTCAGCACACGCAGGCCGCCGATGAGGGCGGTCATTTCCGGCGCCGTCAGCGTCAAAAGCTGCGCCTTGTCGATCAGCAGCTCTTCCGTGGACACGGTGTAGGCCTGCCGCTGGTAGTTGCGGAAGCCATCGACGATCGGCTCGAGGACGGCAAAGGCATCGACATCGGTCTGCTCCTGCGTCGCATCGGTACGGCCCGGAGCAAACGGTACGACCACGTCGTGGCCGGCCTGCCTGGCTGCCTGTTCGATGGCGACCGAGCCACTAAGCACGATCAGGTCGGCAAGCGATACTTTCTTGCCGCCGGTCTGGGCGTCGTTGAACGCCTTCTGGATGCCTTCGAGCGTCTGCAGCACGGAAGCGAGCTGGGCCGGCTGGTTGGCTTCCCAGTCCTTCTGCGGGGCAAGGCGGATGCGTGCGCCGTTCGCACCACCGCGCTTGTCGGAGCCGCGGAAGGTGGAGGCCGAAGCCCAGGCGGTCGAGACCAGCTGCGGGATGGTCAGACCGGAGGCCGCGATCTGGCCCTTGAGTGCGGCAACATCATCGGCATCGATCTGAGCATAGTCTGCATCCGGGACCGGATCCTGCCAGATAAGCTCTTCGCTCGGCACTTCCGGGCCAAGATAACGGGCGCGCGGTCCCATGTCGCGGTGGGTCAGCTTGAACCAGGCGCGGGCAAAGGCATCGGCGAACTCGTCCGGATTTTCGAAGAAGCGACGGGAGATCTTCTCATAGGCCGGATCGAAGCGCAGGGCGAGGTCCGTGGTCAGCATGGACGGAGCATGACGCTTGGACTTGTCGTGCGCATCCGGGATCGAGCCGGCGCCGGCGCCATGCTTCGGCACCCACTGATGCGCGCCGGCCGGGCTCTTCGTCAGCTCCCATTCGTAGCCGAAAAGATTCCAGAAGAAGTTGTTGCTCCACTTGGTCGGCGTCGAGGTCCAGGTGACTTCGAGGCCGCTGCCGATCGCATCGCCGCCCTTGCCGCTGCGGAAGCTGCTCTTCCAGCCGAGACCCTGTTCCTCGATGCCGGCGGCTTCCGGCTCCGGGCCGACATGGGCTGCGTCGCCTGCGCCATGCGTCTTGCCGAAGGTGTGACCGCCGGCGATCAGCGCCACGGTTTCTTCGTCGTTCATCGCCATGCGGGCAAAGGTTTCGCGGATGTCGCGCGCGGCGGCGATCGGATCGGGATTGCCGTTAGGGCCTTCCGGATTGACATAGATGAGGCCCATCTGGACGGCTGCGAGCGGATTTTCCAGATTGCGGTCGCCGGTGTAGCGCTTGTCGCCGAGCCAGGTCTCTTCCGTGCCCCAGTAGATGTCTTCTTCCGGCTCCCAGATGTCCTCGCGGCCGCCGCCGAAGCCGAAGGTTTTGAAGCCCATGGATTCCAGCGCGACGTTGCCCGTCAGGATCATGAGGTCGGCCCAGGAGATGCTGTTGCCGTATTTCTGCTTGATCGGCCACAGCAGGCGGCGGGCCTTGTCGAGGTTGACGTTGTCCGGCCAGCTGTTGAGCGGCGCGAAACGCTGCGTACCGGAGGAGGCGCCGCCGCGGCCGTCGCCGGTGCGGTAGGTGCCGGCGCTGTGCCAGGCCATGCGGATGAAGAGCGGACCGTAGTGGCCGAAGTCGGCCGGCCA
Source organism: Hyphomicrobiales bacterium (assembly GCA_900468625.1). GTDB lineage: Bacteria > Pseudomonadota > Alphaproteobacteria > Rhizobiales > Rhizobiaceae > Rhizobium. Next base: position 39,357 of record UBUL01000057.1, on the reverse strand, counting down.
CCAGTCCTGCGAATCCGTCATCAGCGCGACGAGGTCCTTCTTCACGGCCGCAAGATCGAGCTTCTTGAACTCTTCGGCGTAGTTGAACGTCTTGCCCATCGGGTTCGACAGCGCCGAGTTCTGGTGCAGAACCTTTAGGTTGAGCTGGTTCGGCCACCAGTCCCGGTTCGAGCGGGCCGAAACATTCGTATTTCCATGCGGAAACGGACACTTGCCTGCGTTTTCGACTTTAGTATCCATAGTTCTCTCCCTTACGATGACTTGGTTTGTGGCAACCCGGTGAGGATATCTTGGATCCTCCCGCAAAACGGTCCGGCTTGATGATGGGCGTGGCGGCGACATGTCAGACGCATGAAATCTCTCGTAGTTCTGGCCTCGCACGAACGTATCTGCCGAAGCCGGGCTTTGCTGGCCCCAATGACTTCGGGCAGTCCGAGCATCGATGAACTGAACGCAGTCAATGCTCCCAATGTGAGCTTCGTATGACAGGCGGCCGCATCTCATCTTTGCCGCGGCACTATAGCCAAGACAATCGATTAATTTAAGTTGGATTTCCTGATTGGTGCGATAAGGTGAGCTTATGACAAATCTGACGCTCAAACAGCTTCGCTATTTCGAGGCGCTCGCCAGGCAAGGCCATTTCGGACGTGCCGCCGACATATGCGCGATCTCTCAGCCTGCCTTGTCGATGCAGATCAAGGAATTGGAGGAGCAGCTCGGCACCGACCTGTTCGAAAGAGGCGCGCGCCAGGTCCGGTTGACCAATTTCGGGGAAGCGTTCGCCATCCGTGTCCGCGACATCCTGCGCTCCGTCGATGAGCTGGGAGACCTTGCCCGCGCATCGCATAACCAGCCCGTGGGCCGGCTGCGGATCGGCGTCATTCCGACGGTTGCGCCTTACCTGCTGCCGAGCATCATAGGCAATCTCTCTCGCATATATGACGGGCTTGATATCCATGTCCGCGAGACCCTCACGTCGAAACTGGTCGAGGAATTGCAGGAGGGGAGGCTGGATACGGCCATCGTCGCCCTGCCGATCTCCGAGCCATCCCTGATGGAAGTGCCGCTGTTTGCGGAAAATTTCGTGCTGGTGCGGCCGAGCGAGGACGAAGGCAAGCCGGTGCCAAACCGGGAAGCGCTCCGCGAAATGCGGCTGCTGCTGCTGGAAGAAGGGCACTGCTTCCGCGACCAGGCGCTCTCCTTCTGCAACATACAGTCGGCGCTTCCGCGTGAGCTCATGGACGGCAGCTCGCTATCGACGCTGGTGCAGATGGTGAGCGCCGGTATCGGCGTCACACTGATACCGGAGATGGCCGTGGCGGTTGAGACCCGTTCCGCCTCGGTCTCGACGGTGCGCTTCCAAAGTCCCCAGCCATCCAGGACGATCGGCATGATCTGGCGCAGGACGAGCCCTTTGGCCAGGCAGCTCGAGCAGATTTCCGAAGTGGTCCGGGACGCAGCTGACGCAATGCGCGAGCAGCATGATTCGATCTGGCGGGCGCAGGATCTGGATTTTAATGGACGCCTGCAGCAGCCAACAGCCTATCGAAGTTCTCCTGGTGGAAGGTCTGAAGGTCAAACAACCGGCTGACTCCATTGAGCCAAAGGCGATGTCCAATTGCCTTGTTCGCCGATGTAATGCATGAAGACGAACGGCAGCGCGGGCTTCGGTCCTACCTCATCGAGATTATGGTGAGCTCGCAAAAAAAACTGGATCACTAGAGTATGTCGCTAAGTCTTCTGCTGAGCAGCGCTTCACTCAGAGCTGCGAGTTTCATCGTAACGATTTATGGCGATGTGGTGGAGCCGAGAGGCGGTGCGATCTGGATTGGGAACCTCATAGAAGTCTGCGCAGAGCTGGGAATCAGCGAAACTCTTGTCCGCACCGCGGTTTCCAGATTGGTAGCTGCCGGCCAGCTGACAGGCGAGCGGGAGGGGCGTCGCAGCTACTATCGTCTGACGGAGGCTGCTCAAACCGATTTCGCCGCAGCTGCGCGCCTATTGTTCGGTCCTGCCGACCAATCTCAATGGCGTTTCGTCTATCTGGGTGGGCAATCGATTGAGACCGATGTGCGGCTCCTGGAGCATTCCGGTTATACGCGGTTGGGCGTTCGCTTGATGATCGGAGTACGAGCCCATCCGCAATTGTCCGAAGGCAGTGTTGTTTTTACGGCGGATGCTGCCGGCGCCAACTTCGGCCTCCGGGGGCTCGCGGCCGAATACTGGGACCTGTCGAAATACGCCAAAGCTTATCACGAATTCCTCGAGCGGTTCGGGCAATTCTATGAGGCATTTGAATCGGGAGAAAAGCTCACCGCGATCGAGCATCTCGCCGCCCGTCTTTTTCTTGTCCATCAATACCGTGTCATTGTGCTGCGCGATCCTCAGCTTCCAGCGGCGGCGCTGCCGGATGATTGGCCGCATGCCGAAGTACGCCGCCTGTTCGCCTCTCTCTACACTCGGTTGTCGGCTAAGGCGGATGACTTCGTCGCCAGGAAATTCCGGACGGCAGAGGGACCGCTTCCAGGTCAAACAGCAGCCACCAAACATCGAATGACCGAGCTTCTCGCCATCATATGACGGCCCCTCGCCTTGCAAAAAAGCGAACAAAAGCCTGCCAGCCGAAATGTCACAAAAAATCGGAAATATAATGTTGAAACGTGACATTAAAATTGGTATTAATTAACCGATCGGTCGGCGAATTGTCCTTCGAAGGAGGACGGGGAGAAATTCGTGCCGGAAGCTTGTGTCTGCTGTGGCCTACCGGCGTCATCGCCAAGGCGGTCGCCGTGCCTTGTGCACGATGTATATCGGCGTCGGTGAAGGTATCGCACTTATTCTCGAACGAGCCTGACACGATCGACAGGAGGAAGATCAATGTATGCGCAAATGGTGAAAACCGACGGCACCCGCATCCGTTCCCTCGACGAGATGGAGCCTGAGGAGCGCGCCTTTCAGGAACGCGTCGATGCCGGTCAGAAGATCGAGCCGAAGGAATGGATGCCGGAAGGCTATCGCAAGACGCTGATCCGCCAGATCAGCCAGCACGCCCATTCCGAAATCGTCGGCCAGCTTCCGGAGGGGAACTGGATTACCCGTGCTCCTACGCTGGAGCGCAAGGCGATCCTGCTTGCCAAGGTGCAGGACGAAGCCGGCCACGGCCTCTATCTCTACTGTGCCGCCGAGACGCTCGGCATCAGCCGTGACGAGATGTATGAGCAGCTGCATTCCGGCAAGGCCAAATATTCCTCGATCTTCAACTATCCGACGCTGACCTGGGCCGACATCGGCGCGATCGGCTGGCTGGTCGATGGTGCTGCCATCATGAACCAGGTTCCGTTGCAGCGCTGTTCCTATGGTCCCTATTCGCGGGCCATGATCCGCATCTGTAAGGAGGAAAGCTTCCACCAGCGCCAGGGTTTCGACATCCTGATGAAGATGGTCAAGGGCACGCCGGCACAGAAGGCCATGGTGCAGGATGCGCTGAACCGCTGGTGGTGGCCGTCGCTGATGATGTTCGGTCCTTCGGACGATGCCTCCGTGCATTCCGCCCAGTCGATGGCCTGGAAGATCAAGCAGAACTCCAATGACGAGCTGCGGCAGAAATTCGTCGACCAGACCGTTCCGCAGGCCGAATATCTCGGTCTGACCGTCCCCGATCCCATGCTGAAGTGGAACGAGGAAAAAGGCGGCTACGATTTCGGCGAACCGGATTGGGAGGAGTTCTTCAACGTGATCGCCGGCAACGGTCCCTGCAATGCGGAGCGGCTGAATGCCCGCAAGCAGGCGTGGGACGATGGCGCATGGTTCCGCGACGGCCTGACGGCTCATGCCGAGAAAGCGGCTGAGCACCGTGCCGCCGCAAGGATTGCCGCCGAATAAGGCGGCTCGAAAATTCTGGGAGTGAGAAACATGTCCAGCGAATGGCCGCTTTGGGAAGTCTTCATCCGTGGTCAGCACGGTCTCAACCATCGCCATGTCGGCAGCCTGCATGCGCCCGATGCCGAGATGGCGATCAACAACGCGCGCGATGTCTATACGCGCCGCAACGAGGGTGTCAGCATATGGGTGGTGCGCTCGTCCGAGATTACCGCCAGCGCCCCTTCTGAGAAGGGGCCGCTCTTCGACCCGTCCAATTCGAAGATCTACCGTCACCCGACCTTCTTCGACATTCCCGATGAAGTGGGGCACATGTGATGGCGGCCACTTCCCTTGAGCCGATGGTCGATCGTGCCGCTCTCTTCGAATTCCTGCTGCGCATAGGTGACAACACGCTGATACTTGGCCATCGCGTCTCCGAATGGTGCGGGCACGGGCCGGCGCTGGAGGAGGATATCGCTCTTGCCAACACGGCGCTCGATCTCATCGGCCAGACACAGCTGTGGCTCGGTCTTGCCGGCGAGGTGGAAGGCAAGGGCCGCTCGGCGGACGATCTTGCCTATCTGCGCGACGGCTTCGAGTTCCGCAACATCCTGCTCCTCGAGCGCCCCAACGGCGATTTCGGCAAGACGCTGATGCGGCAATTCCTCTTCGACGCCTGGCACTATCTGCTGCTGAAAGCGTTGAAAGGCTCGGCCGATCCGCGCATTGCCGAGATCGCGGAAAAGGCCTTCAAGGAAGTCTCCTATCATCTTGATCGCAGCCGCGACCTGATCGTCCGCCTTAGCGACGGCACGGCTGAAAGCCATCGCCGCATGCAGGAGGCGCTCGGCGATCTCTGGGCCTTCACCGGCGAAATGTTCATCGGCGATGCATCCGATGCGGCGCTGGTGGAAGCGGGCGTGATCCCGGAACCGCAAAGCCTCAAAGCCGGATGGGATGAGATCGTCTCCGACGCACTTGCGGAGGCGACGCTGAAGCGACCTGCTGACGGCTACATGCACAAGGGCGGCCGGCGCGGCGTTCACACCGAGCATCTCGGCTATATCCTTACCGAACTGCAATTCCTGCAGCGCGCCTATCCGGGCGCGACCTGGTAGGAGGCGCAAATGACGACCGCGCTTCATCCTTCAATCGATGAGATCTGGCACTGGCTGTCTGAGGTGCCCGACCCGGAAATCCCGGTGATTTCCGTGACCGATCTCGGCATCATCCGCGATGTCGGTTGGCAGGATGATACGCTTGTCGTGACGGTGACGCCGACCTATTCGGGTTGTCCCGCCACGACGGTGATCAACCTCGATATCGAGCGGGCATTGGCTGAAAAGGGCCTCGACAAGGTGCGCCTCGAGCGCCGGCTGTCGCCCGCCTGGACGACGGATTGGATCAGCGCTGCGGGACGTGAGAAATTGCGCGCCTACGGCATCGCCCCGCCGATCGACGGCACGGCTGAAGACGGCATCTTGATGAAGCGCATCGACCGGCTTTCCGGCCGCTCGAACCTGACGATCGCCTGTCCGCGCTGCGGATCGACGAAGACCGAGAAGATCAGCCAGTTCGGCTCGACGCCGTGCAAGGCGAGCTATCGCTGCACCGAGTGTCTCGAGCCGTTCGATTATTTCAAGTGCATTTGATCCCAACAGGACGAGACCCGCATCCATGGCACGTTTCCATCCCCTGACCGTCACCGAGGTTCGCCGCGAGACGCGCGATGCGGTCGTCGTCACGCTTGCGCCATCCGAGGAGGATCGGGCCGTCTTCGATTTCACGCAGGGCCAGTATCTGACCTTCCGCCGCAAGTTCGATGATGAGGAGCTACGCCGCTCCTATTCGATCTGCGCCGGCAAGGATGAGGGCGTGCTGAAGGTCGGCATCAAGCGCGTGGATGGCGGCTGCTTTTCGACCTGGATCAATGAAAACCTGAAGACCGGCGACACGCTCGAAGCCATGCCGCCGATGGGCGCCTTCTTCACGGCGATCGAGCCGGATGTCGCCAAGCACTATCTCGGTTTTGCCGGCGGCAGCGGCATCACGCCCGTCCTCTCGATCATCAAGACGGTGCTCGCGCGCGAGCCGCGTGCGGTCTTCACGCTGGTCTATGCCAACAGGCAGATCAGTTCGATCATGTTCCGCGAGGAACTCGACGATCTGAAGAACCTCTATCTCGGCCGTCTCTCGGTGCTGCATATTCTCGAAAGCGAGGCGCAGGAGATCGACCTTTTCACCGGCCGGATCGATGCGGAAAAATGCAAGGCGCTCTTCAAGAGCTGGATCGATCTGACGTCGGTTGCGACAGCCTTCATCTGCGGTCCCGAGCCGATGATGCTGGTGATCGCTGCGGCGCTCCGTGAGCACGGAATGCGCGACGACCAGATCAAGTTCGAGCTTTTCGCTTCTTCACAGCCCGGCCGCGCCCGCCGCAAAATGGAGAGTGTCGCCGCCGCCGATCATGAGACGAGCTGTGAGGCGACCGTCACGCTCGATGGCGCGACGCGTGTCGTCAAGTTTCCCAAGCATGGTCAGTGCCTGCTCGACGCGGCGCTCGAAAACGCGATGGACGCGCCCTACGCCTGCAAGGCGGGGGTCTGCTCCACCTGCCGGGCCAAGGTTCTCGAAGGCGAAGTCGAGATGGAGGTCAACCACGCGCTCGAGGATTATGAGGTGCGCCAGGGCTATGTGCTGACCTGTCAGTGCTACCCGCTTACCGACCGCATCGTCGTCAGCTACGACCAGTAAGCGCGTCCGCATCGAAGGAAGGAACGACATGTCCGAGACGATGCCGATCGAGCAATATCTGGAGGAGGGCGGGATGCTCTCCTCGCCCGACAATGTGCCTGCTCGCTATCGTGGCGAATTGCTGCGTCTGATGGCGAGCTTCGTCGATAGCGAGCTGGCCGGTTCCGCCGGTTTTGCCGATATCATCAACGATGCGCCCGGCATTCAGGAGCGCATTTCCGCGGCACGCATCGTGCTGGAAAAGACCGATCACGCCGGCCAGGTTTTGAAGATCATGGAGACCTTCGGCGTCGATGGCGGCCGCTACGCCGTGCACCACCCCTGGGCGGTAAGGCTCGCCCGTGATGCCGATATCGGCGCTGTCAGGCAAGGCGGCGACATGCGGCTTTCCGTCTTTCACTATCCGCTTGAAGGCTGGGCGGATGCCGTCGTCATGAATGTTTTGATGGGCACAGCCAGCGTCGTCCAGCTGAAGGAGCTCGCCCGCGTATCCTATCAGCCGCTAGCCGAAGTCTTTCGTGCCGTCCTGCCGCGCGAGAAGCGGCATGCGGAACTCGGTGCTGCCGGCCTTGCCCGCATCGTCGCTGAAGATGGGGGGCGGGCGAAGGCGCGCGCCTCGGTTGCCTATTGGTATCCCCGCGTTGCCGCGAGCTTCGGCCATGCCGGCTCGGCCCGCTTCGAGACATTGTCGCACTTCGGCCTGCGCCATACGCCCAACGAAACTTTGCTCGCCGAATGGCAGGCCGATGCCGATGCGCAGCTGTCCGCGCTTGGACTGAATTAAGCAGCTCCGGAAAACTGCGGAACGGTTTTCCCTTCGAAACTGCTGGGAACGATGAAGGAAGGAAATTCGGATGAACATCATGGCAAGCCAGCCGCGCCGGCTTGAAAGCTACGTCGGAGGTATATGGGTCGCCGGCGCCAAGCAAGGCGTGCCGCTGCTCGATGCGTCCACAGGCGAGCCTGTCGCGTCAATCGATTCCTCCGGCATCGATTTCAAGCAGACATTGGCACATGGCCGCGACAAGGGCGGGCCGGCGCTCAGGCGCATGTCCTTCCACGAGCGCGCCGCGATGCTGAAGGCGCTTGGCCAGGCGCTGCTCGACAGGAGGGAAGAATTCTACGCGCTTTCGACGGCAACAGGCGCCACGCGCGCCGACAGCTGGGTTGATATCGAAGGCGGTATCGGCACCCTGCTGTCCTACGCCTCCAAGGGCCGGCGCGAGCTGCCGAATACGCATGTGCTGCTCGATGGCGATGTGGAGCAGCTTTCCAAAGATCAGAGTTTTTCGGCTCAGCACATTTTAAGCCCGCTTCGGGGCGTCGCCGTTCACATCAACGCTTTCAACTTTCCTTGCTGGGGCATGCTGGAAAAAGTCGCGCCGACCCTGCTTGCCGGCGTCCCGGCGATCGTCAAGCCGGCGAGCCAGACGGCCTACCTCACCGAACTTATGGTCCGCCGCATCATCGAAACCGGTCTGTTGCCGGAAGGTGCGCTGCAGCTTATCTGCGGTTCGGTCGGCGATCTTCTTGACCATGTCGACGGCCAGGATGTGGTGACCTTTACCGGCTCCGCTGCCACCGGCCAGCGCCTGAAGACCCACAAGGAGATCGTCGAGAATTCCGTGCGCTTTACCATGGAGGCCGACAGCCTCAATGCGGCCGTGCTCGGTCTCGATGCCGCCCCGGGCACGGAGGAATTCGACCTCTTCGTCAAGGAGGTCGTCCGCGAGATGACCGTGAAGGCCGGTCAGAAATGCACGGCCATCCGCCGTGTGATCGCGCCCCGGACCTATAGCGAGGCACTGATTGAAGCCTTGAACGATCGCCTCGGTAAGACGGCGATCGGAAATCCGTCCGATGAGACGGTTCGCATGGGGCCGCTTGCGAGCCTCGGCCAGCGCGAAGAAGTGAGGGCGCGCATTCGTGATCTCGCCAGCGAGGCCGAAATCGTCGGCGGTGATCCCGATCATCCGAGTGTCATGTCCGGCGATGCACGCGCCGGCGCCTTCCTCAATCCGGTTCTGCTTTATTGCGACAAGCCGGGTTCGGCGCGCGCCGTTCACGATGTCGAGGCCTTCGGCCCGGTCAGCACCGTCATGCCCTATGATACGGCGGAAGAGGCGGTCGATCTGGCGCGCCGCGGCAAGGGGAGCCTGGTTGCCTCCGTTTTCACCAATGATCCTCATTTTGCCGAGGACGTGGTTCTCGGTCTGGCACCATTCCACGGCCGTGTGATGATCGGCAACCGCGCCAGTGCCAAAAGCTCCACCGGCCATGGCTCGCCTCTTCCGGGCCTCGTTCACGGCGGTCCCGGTCGCGCCGGCGGTAGTGAGGAGCTGGGCGGTATCCGCGGCGTCAAGCACTATATGCAGCGCACAGCCGTACAGGGCACGCCGCGTCTGCTTTCGGCTGTCACCGGTCGCTGGATGGCCGGTGCGGATGCCCGGACAGACAGCGAGCACCCGTTCCGAAAATCGCTCGCCGAACTCAAGATCGGCGATCAGCTCATTACCGCCAAGCGCCCGGTCACGCTCGACGATATCGAGCATTTCGCCCATTTCACCGGAGATACCTTCTACGCCCATATGGACGAGAAGGCGGCCAAGGCCAATCCGCTTTTCGAGGGCCGTGTGGCGCACGGCTATCTCATCGTTTCGTTTGCCGCCGGCCTCTTCGTCGATCCGGCCCCGGGTCCGGTTCTGGCAAATTATGGGGTCGACAATCTGCGCTTCCTGACACCGGTCAATCCGGGTGATACGCTCCAGGTGCAGTTGACCTGCAAGGAGATCAATCCCCGTGCCAATGCCGAGCATGGCGAGGTGCGCTGGGATTGCAAGGTAACGAACCAGATGGATGCCGTCGTCGCGCAATATGACGTTCTGACGATGGTGGCGAAAACGAGAGAGTGAGTGCATGACGACGACCGAGCAAGACCCGCATCGCCTGGAAATGACCGTGCTGATGACGCCGGATATGGCGAATTTCAGCGGCAAGGTACACGGCGGCGCACTTCTGAACCTGCTCGACCGCGTCGCCTTTTCCTGCGCGTCGCGCTACTCCAAACAATATGCGGTGACGCTGTCGGTCGATCAGGTGCTGTTCAAGGAGCCGATCAATGTCGGCGAACTCGTCACCTTCCGCGCCTCGATCAACGATACGGGGCGTACGTCGATGGAAGTCGGCATAAGGGTGGAGGCGGAGAACATTCGATCCGGCCAGCGCCGCCATACCAATTCCTGCTATTTCACCATGGTCGCGGTCGATGAGGCCGGCCGGCCCGTTCGGGTGCCAGAGCTGGTGCCGATAACGCCTGCCGATATTCGCCGGCACAAGGCAGCCCAGCTGCGCCGCACCTTGCGCCGCGAATTCGCGCAGCGGCTGGAGGCGGTAGCGGAGACCGGCCGTGATGTCGAGGGATTAGGAGCCGACTAGATGGCGCAGATCTATTCCTATGACGGCGTAATCCCGATCATCGATCCCGCAGCCTTCGTGCATCCGGCGGCGACCGTCATCGGCGATGTCACTATCGGCCCGGCCTGCTATGTCGGGCCGGGTGCCGTGCTGCGGGGTGATTTCGGACGCATCGTGCTCGAGCGCGGCTCGAATGTGCAGGAGACTTGCGTCGTGCATAGTTTTCCGAATCTGGAAGTGACGATTGGCGAGGCGGGGCATATCGGCCATGGCGCGGTGCTGCACGGCTGCAGGATCGGCGCCGATGCGATGGTCGGCATGAACGCCGTCATCATGGACGAAGCCGTCATCGGCGAAAACGCCATCGTTGCCGCCTTGGCCTTCGTCAAGGCCGGCGCCGAAATCCCCGCAAACAGCCTTGCTCTGGGATCGCCGGCGCGTGTCGTGCGCGACCTGACGCCGGAGGAGATCGCCTGGAAGCGCCAGGGTACCGCCATCTATCAGCGCCTGGCGCTGGAGGCGAAGGAAAAGCTGGCGGCGGTCGAGCCGCTGACCGCGCCCGAGCCGGATCGCCGCCGCATTCGGGCGCCGGAATATGATCCGCTTATCCTCGAACGGATGAAGCTGGGCGGCTGATGCGCGACATCAACGTACGGCTTTGACCCCTTCGAGGATGAGGGTGGTGGCAATGTCGGCATATTCGTCGCGCGTGATCGGCCCGTTGGGCCTGAACCACATATAGACCCAGTTCATCATGCCGAAGAGCGACATGGTGACCGGCATCAATAACGGCCTGTTCTTGTTGAGGTTCGGATTGAGATCCTCGATGACGCTGGAGAAACGCCTGACGATGCGCCGCTCGATCGCTCTCAGTTCCGAAAGCTGCTCCGGCGAGAGGGTATGTGTGCCGTTCAGCTGTACCTTGTGTTCGTTGTCCGCGCCTTCGTAATTCTTCAACACGGATTTCACGAGCAGGCGCAGCCGCTCCTGCGGCGTTACGTCGGTGCGGTCTGCCGCCTCGATTGCGCTTTCGAGTTCCGTCAGATGCGTTTGCACGATGTCGAAGATCAGCGCATCCTTGCCCGGATAGTAGTGATAGAGCAGGGCCTTCGAGACATTGCCGCGCGAGGCGATCATCGACATGGAGGCTTTTTCCATGCCCACCTCGGCAAAGACCGCTGCGGCACTTGCTAAGATGCCACGCTGTTTTTCCTCGAAATCAACTGCGCGCGTGCGTGCCATGTGGTCCTGCTCTGCTCATTCCCCGTCGGTCGTGGCTGCCTGGTGCGGCCGGTTTCCTATATACAGTCAAATCCTTGCCGCGCTATCCCGCGGGATGCCCAATCATTCCTTCGGGCGATTATCGACGACGCGCTTCGCTTTGCCTTCGGAGCGTGCAACGCCGCCCGGCGGATGCACAGTGATCTTCGTCGAGACGCCGACCACGCTCTTGATGTGATGGGTAAGTTCCTTTGCAGAAACGCTTCGCGCAGTTTCGTCCGCCGCCGCCAGCGTGCACTCCACATGAACGGTCATGTTGTCCAATCGGCCGGAGCGCGTCAGTTCGATCTGGAAATGCGGCGCAAGCCCGCGGCATTTCAAGATCTGTTCCTCGATCTGTGTCGGGAACACATTGACACCGCGCAGGATCATCATGTCGTCGCAGCGGCCCGTGACCTTCTCCATGCGGCGCATCGAGCGTGCGGTGCCGGGCAGCAGCCGTGTCAGGTCGCGCGTGCGGTAGCGGATGATCGGCAGACCTTCCTTGGTGAGCGTCGTAAACACGAGCTCGCCGATCTCGCCATCGGGCAAAACGTCGCCGGTGACCGGGTCGATGACCTCCGGATAGAAATGGTCCTCCCAGATATGCAGCCCGTCCTTGCTCTCGACGCATTCGTTGGCGACGCCTGGCCCCATGACTTCCGACAGCCCGTAAATGTCGACGGCATGCATGTCGAAGGCGTGCTCGATTTCGTCACGCATGGCATTGGTCCATGGTTCGGCGCCAAAGATACCGACGGCGAGCGAGCTTTCGCGCGGGTCGAGGCACTGGCGGCGGAATTCGTCGAGAATCGACAGCATGTAGGAGGGCGTGACCATGATGATACGCGGCTTGAAATCCCGCATCAGCATGACCTGCCGCTCGGTCATGCCGCCGGAGACGGGGACCACCGTGCAGCCGAGCTTTTCCGCGCCGTAATGCGCGCCGAGGCCGCCGGTGAAGAGGCCGTAACCATAGGCGATATGGACGAGGTCGCCAGCGCGGCCGCCCGAGGCGCGGATCGAGCGGGCGACAACGGTCGCCCAGGTGTCGATATCGTTTTTGGTGTAACCGACGACGGTGGGCTTACCGGTCGTGCCGGAGGAGGCGTGGATGCGAGCGAGCTTCTCGCGCGGTACGGCGAACATGCCGAAAGGATAGGTATCGCGAAGATCTTTTTTCGTGGTGAAGGGGAATTTGGCGAGATCTGCCAAGGTCTGTAGGTTGGAAGGGTGTACACCTACTTCATTGAAGCGTTGCCGGTAAAAGGGCGAATTCTCGTAGGCATGGGTGAGCGACCATTTCATGCGTTCGAGCTGCAATGCGGAAATCTCGTCGCGCGAGGCGGTCTCGATCGCCTCAAGCTCGCCGGCCTGCGGGGAAAGATCTTCCATGAATGTCTCCTCCAAATGCCAGACGCTACGGGTATGAAGCCTATTCCGGCAAAAGCGCGCCCTTGACTGTGCGCGAGTGGCCGCGGAACTCCGCGATCTGCTCGCCCTCCTGATTGGTAACTGCGATGTCGTAGATGCCGCCTCGTCCTCGGCGCGACACCTCCCGTGCCGTTGCAGTCAGCCGGTCGCCCCTGAAAGCCGGCGCGATGTAGGTCACCGAACAATGCTGGGCGACTGTGCGCTGGTTGTAGCTATTGCAGGCGAATGCGAAGGCTGAGTCGGCGAGCGCGAAGATATAGCCGCCGTGACAGGTGCCATGACCGTTCGTCATTGCCTCGGTTACCGCCATCGAAAGGGTTGCCTCGCCCGGTGCCACGGCAAGAAGCTTCATGCCAAGGTAGCGGGTCGCATTGTCTTCGTCCCACATGGATCTGGCGCAGGCTTCCGCGAGCGCCTGAGGGGAGAGGCTTTCGATCACGCTCATTGCCCCTTGAACTCCGGCCTGCGCTTTTCGAGAAAGGCGGCGACGCCTTCGGCATAGTCGGCGCTGCGGCCGGCTTCGCGCTGCAGGTCGCGCTCAAGATCGAGCTGCTCGTCGAGCGAGTTGGTCGCCGCCGCCTGAATGGCGCGCTTCGTCAGGCCGAGCCCCTTGGTCGGACCGGCGGCGAGCCGGACGGCAAGCGTCTTTGCCTCATCCATCAGCTTGTCATCGTCCACCGCCCGCCAGATCAGCCCCCAGCCGGCTGCCGTTTCCGCATCCAGAGACTCGGCTGTCAGTGCCAGCGCCTTGGCGCGGACCTCGCCGATAAGCCTCGGCAGGTTCCAGGTGCCGCCGGAATCCGGCACGAGGCCGATTTTCGCGAAGGCCTGGATGAAGCGGGCCGAACGGGCGGCAAGCGTAATGTCACAGGCAAAGACGATATTGGCGCCGGCGCCGGCCGCCACGCCGTTGACCGCACAAATGACCGGCTTTTCCAGGCTGCGAATGAGCCGCAGCAACGGATTGTAGAAGGTTTCGATCGTATGGCCGAGGTCAGGCGCGCCCTTGCGCGGATCGCGGTCGCCAAGGTCTTGACCAGCGCAAAAGCCGCGCCCCGCGCCGGTCAAAAGGACAGCGCGAACATCCGCATCCTTGTGCGCGCGCTCAAAACCGGCGCGCAGCGCAAGATGCATGTCCTCGTTGAAAGCGTTGAGTTTTTCGGGTCGATTGAGCGTCAGGCCCAAAACGCCATCGGCGAGCGCCGACAGAACCGTATCGGAATCGGACATGTTTCCTCCCCGTCGCCCTTCCTGCAGCAACGATAAAATCCTTGCATAAACCGACCGGTCAGTCAATTATAAAAGTAGCACCTGGGAGGAAGATCATGACCCTTACCATTACGCATGAAGGTGAGATCGGCATTGTCACCATCGACAATCCGCCCGTCTCTCCGCATCTTCCCGATGTTGTCGCCAGCATACCTTAGCCTCGCTACCGACAGATACATCGCAATTTCAACACGAGCAGGGACTGGTGTCGCTGAAGGGATCAAAAGAACTCCGTATGGGCAGTTTCGCTACTGAAGAATTTCAAACGAATAGCTCTTATAGCGACCGCGTGGTCGGTTCGACTCCTATCAAGAGCATAAACGTGAATCGGACGCTCCACGGCTCTTTAACTGCCAGTCAGTTCGCTCGTTTCCATTGAGAAGAGGTGCTAACGAGCCGGTCGAACGCCAGTCTGCGTGAAATCTTCGCCCACATAAAGCAGAGGACAATCGTGCTCTTTGGCGACTTCATATGCGAAGCAATCGCCATAGTTCAGTCCAGCCGGATGAACACCCTTGCCCCATCGGCCGTAGGCATGAGCCACTCGACGGGCGGCGGCAGCTGTTACGGACACGATCTCGCAGCCGAGGCCTGAAATGAGTAGGTTGACTTCTTCACCGACATTGCGTCGTGAGGCCACGATGAGGGCCTCAGCGACGGTGCCGGCGGAAATCAGCAGTCGATCCGCCTCTTCGATTGCCGTCATACAAGCTTCGCCCTGCGGCTCGTCGAGCACAATTGCCATGAGAGCCGATGTATCAACTGCAATCATGCCGGCATCCCATCATCGTCATAAAGAAAATCCTGGCTGCGCGCCGCCGCTGGTCCTTGAAGCGTCTTGGCTACGGCCGATGCCCTGACTTTCTCCATCAATGCGCGCCGCCCCTTCAGGCCAGGCGAGACTGCGACGGCGACCAGGCGCACGACCTCGTGGCCGCGACGGGTTAGGATCACCTCATCTCCTGCTTCGGCTCGCTTCACCAATTCCGTGAGTTGCCCTTTGGCCTGGCTGACAGACACGCGCATCACTTGGACGCCTTTAAGCTTTCCTATGTTTTCTCCCAAGAAATGGTCTATGACTTGGTCTAATTCAAGGCTGCGGGCGGACCTATGGCGAGGATGGTCCGGAAGCGCCCCCAAATCGGTCATGACCATTACTTGCCGGTTATTGGCAGCTGCATGTTTCAAACCTGCAGAGCCTGTTGGCTTCTGTGGATGAGCATGAAGTGGGGCAACGTTTTAGTGTGCGACGCCTGATGTCGCGTGTGCCCTCACGATGGCGTCCGCTTCCTTTCCGTATAGCTCCTCGAAGTGATCGAAGGTCTTGGAAAAATAACCAATGCCCTGCGTCGCCGAGCGCAGCGCCCGCGCCAGATCGTCAAGTGCGCCGCCCGGAACGAGCGCCCGGAAGATGTCCCATCCCTTGGCGGCTTCATCCCGCTCGAAGCCGAGAACTTGGCCGTTGAGAGCGGAGACGATCTGGACGAGGCTGCCTGAATAGATCGACGGAGTGTGAATCTCGCTGCGGAAGACCGGCTGCATCAAGACGGTCGATCCTTCGGAAAGTGCCTGACGCACCCCCATTTTGGACGCAGTCCGGAATGCGTGTTCCGAACTGTCGACGGTATGGTGTTGACCATCTAACAACGTTACGCCGACATCGATGACCTCGAAGCCTAGCGGCCCTTTCTCCATCGCTTCGCGTGCGCCCGCTTCGACGGCGGGGATGTAATTGCGCGGAACTGCACCGCCTTTGACCGTTTCGTCAAAGGTGAAGCCCTGGCCGCGCTCGTTAGGGTGAGTGCTTAGCTTCACATCCGCGAATTGCCCGGCACCGCCGGTCTGTTTGCGATGGCGGTAGTGAACCTCCGATGGTTTCGTGATCGTCTCGCGGTAGATCGGGCTGGGCGTTCGGTCGGTCACGGAGATGTGAAAGACATCGGACAGCGTTCGGCAGAGATCGCGCAGATGTACCGGCCCTTGGACGCGGACGAGTTGAGCGCCCGTGCCTTCCTCCTGCAAGACTTTGAGGCCGCGATCCGTCTCGGAAAGCTTCGCCAGCGTTTCGGAAAGCTTGTTTTCATCGCGCTCGCTGCCCGGAATTAAAATCCTCTCAAGCATCGGCGTGGGTGGCTCCGTCCACTCAGGCGAGGTGAGCAACGCGTCGGCGGTCAACAGCGAAGCGACGCGAAGATGGTCGGACTTGACCGTGGCGAAGACATCCCCCGCCGCCGGCAGAACCGCCGAATTGGACCGCCCGTTTGCGAGACTTTGGACGGCGCCGAGGCTGGAGCCGCCCAATAACGCACCTTGCCGCAGTCCCTCGCCAAGTGCGCGCACGAGCACCGTCTTGCCGACATTCTGGCGATGATAGGCATGGAAGCTCACGGCCACCAGCTTGCCTTCATCGACAGTTCCCGCATGAGCGAGACGCTGCCGAAGCTCACCTATCGGCGGCGCCTCGTGACGCAGCGCCTTCATCAGCCTCGTCATGCCGTTGCCGTGGCTTGCAGCACCGATCAGGACCGGGATAATCTTGTTTTCCCTGAGAACCCGTGATGAAATGGCGTAGAGCGCGTCGCTGGGCGGCTCACGGTCCTCGATCAGTTCCTCGAGGAGCCAGTCATCGAATTCGGACAGGTGTTCCAGGAGCTCCGTGCGTGCTTCGTGCTCGCGTTCCGCGGTGCTTTTGGGAATCGCGATCAGCGCCGAAGGCTTGCCTTCCCGGTAGCGCCACGCCCGTTCCGAAATCAGATCGCAACTGCCTATGATCCTGTCCCCCTCGCGGATCGGGATCTGGCGAAGCAAAAGGGTGTGGTTGGCGTAGTCTTGAAGCGCAGCGATCACGTCCCTCAGCCGCCCTCTCGGTTCGTCCATCCGGTTGACGAAGAGGATGCAAGGCGTCCCCGAGGCTTCGACAATCCGCAGATAGGGCGCGGCGAGCACAGCCTCCTCGGGTGCTGATGAAACGCACAGGATGCAGGCGTCACTGGCAAGAAGCGCGTGCTGCGCATGCGCCAACGCCTCGGTGGGTCCCGGCGTATCCAGCGCACACCATGCCTCGTTTCCAAAGGTGAATTCTGCGAGGTTCAATCCGTAAGGGGAGCTGGATTTTCTCGGCGCACCCTCCAGGGAGCTGAGCTTTTCCACGACTGTCGATTTTCCGGTCTGCGAGGGTCCAAGCACGGTAAAGCAACGCATCGGTCTTCCTCCAACTGCCATAATCACAATTTTCAGCCATCATAGGATGCCCTGAACTGCCGCAAGGCGCCAGAGCGTTGATTTCCGTGACGATTTAACCCAGTTTCGCGTCTGGCCATGACCCAACCAAAAGCCTGAACTATCAATCTTTTCAAGGTATTGCATCTGCCCAAGCGGGTTAGCGCGAAATGACAATCAGGGTCAAAATCTGGCCGAGCTCAACATTCAGGACACGCGCGAGAAAGGAATACGCGCAATTATTCTCGGGGTTGTCGAAGAATTCATCGGGCTTGCCGATCTCCAGGATCGATCCCTGATCGATATAGATCACGCGGTCGGCGACTTCCCTCGCGAAGCTTGTTCAGTTGTGTCGAGACTTCACCCAATTTCGCATTTCGTCGCGACCCTGTCTGAAGGTCGATATCGCAAATTCGTCAATGGCTGGTCACTGAATGGATCAGCGTCACATACAAATACGGGTCGAAGCGTGGTGAAACTGAACAACACGTATACTGATAGCGGCAACAGGCGACATAAGATGCCACCAAGGCTTCGATCGGGGAGCCGTCACTTAGCTGAGGAAATAACCCGCAAATATGCGATGACACGGTCAGCCATCGCGACGCATCGCGCTCCGTCGAATGGGAATAATGAGGAGAATGCTCCCGTCAGCTGCTTTTCGATTGCAATCCGCATCATCTTGCGTGCGCGGTGCAGCCGCGTCTTGGCAGTTCCAGATTTGATGCCGAGAAAAGATGCAGCCTCCTCAGTACTCATGCCCTCGACGTCCCGCAGCACGAAGATTGCGCGGAATTCGTCGGGTAAACCGTCGACAGCCCGTTCAAGCAGATGGCGCGCCTCGCCGCGGGAAAATTCGGTCTCTGGATCAGCGACTAAGAACGGGGTCGGAAATTGCAGCAGTTCGCCCCGTCCTGATTCTGCAGTCATGTCGATCTCCTCCAAACCGACGCTTGTCCGATGGCGTCGTACGCGCCCGAGCGCCTCATTGAGCGCGATCCGGGTGAGCCAGGTCGAAAGTTGTGCCTCATTGCGAAATGCAGTGAGATGAGTGAAGGCGTGCACATAGGTTGCCTGGACGATGTCTTCCGCCTCCGCGTCATCGCGGACGATGGCGCGGGCCGAGCGGAACAGGCGACGGTTGTGTCGCTGCACGAGGACGCGTATGGCTATCTCGTCGCCGGTCCTGGCATGGACGACGAGATCTGCATCGGAGAGCGCTGCCATGTCCGGCATATGCCTCGACGCCGCGGTGGGAACGCCAACCATGATCACTCCAGCGTAGCTCAATGCATCCACGTCCAGCTATGGCTGAACATCAAGCGTGCCTTTCATCATCGGATGAAAGCGGCAATAGAAATCCACTTTCCCCGCTTGTTTGACCGTCATGCTTTTTTGCGACTTCGGCGGCAGGTCGATATCGAAGCTCTTGTCGCGCGCGGTCGCGCTATGGCGGAATATATCATCATTACGCCAGGTGATCACGTCGCCGACGTGCAGTAGCGGCACGGTACCGAACTGCATCTGCGCGATGATGATGTCGTGATTGGCCGCCGCCGCGCTCGCGGGGCCTCCAACCAGGAATCCCGCAAAGGCCAGCGCCACGAGGATGAAAAACAGGAAACGCATCCCGAGCCTACTTGACCATCGACGCAAGATGCTCGGCGTGCGTCTGGTGCTCCTTGAAGAGCTTCAGACCCGTCTCCAGCAGTGATTTCAGTTCGCCATTCTGGGCCGACGGGATCAGCAGGGTTTCAAGCGCGCTATTGACCTGTTTGTGATAGGCGACTTCATTATCGACGTAGGCCTTGTCGAATGCCGCGCCATGAAGCTTGGAGAGCTTCGCCAATTCCGCTTTGGCGGCAGACGATAGCGACTTGCTGGTATCGTTATCCTCCGGCTTGACCTTCAATTTCTTCAGCAGAGCAAGCGCCTGTTTGTTCACGGCCGTGTGGTCGCGCTCCATCGTCTCGGCAAATTGCCGAACCTCGGCGTTCTTGCTCATCTTGAGAGCCTGTTTGG
The DNA here is from genome assembly GCA_900468625.1 of Hyphomicrobiales bacterium. Lineage (GTDB taxonomy): Bacteria > Pseudomonadota > Alphaproteobacteria > Rhizobiales > Rhizobiaceae > Rhizobium. The sequence continues at coordinate 20,124 of UBUL01000057.1, read as the reverse complement.
CAGCGGCAATGTCGATCTCGCCAGCCGTATAGGCAATATGCGCGATCTGCGGATCCGTCGGCTTGTCGGCGGCGAACGTCGCGGTCGCAAGCGCCGCAGCCATCGCGGTTGCTGTGAGAAGTCTCTTGAACATGCTGGCTTCCTCCTCCATGGAAACTTCAGGCGCGTCCGGCACCTGAAACAGTCGTTAGATGTGGCTGCCGGCAAAAGGTTCCCAAGATTTGCAAAAGATCGTCCCGAAAGCTGCAAGTTTCATATTGTCTGCGTTCTATATCGGACATTTCCGGAGGGAGGAGCTGAGTGCAAAACGACATCTGGCTAACGATTTGACACGACTGGTTGATACGTGGACCGCAGAAGACGGATCGAGAGTTGCGTCCCATCAAGAGCAAAGCATCTTACGATACTTCCTAGACAATGATCGGCGCGCGGTCTGGCTGGCCAGCCAAAAATCACGCAATCTGCTCGAACAAACCAGGCCGCCTCTTCGATTCCATTTCTGTCGTTGACGAAGGTTAGTGACTGGGCCGTCAATGCTCGTTGGGCTGGTGGTGTCGGTCAGAACATACGACTTCATGCAGGTTGTTTTGGAAATCAGTTCGATACTTTCCCATGGGTAGGCGTAGCAATTTGTTTTCAATGGGTGGTGGACAGCACGAGCCAGTCATCGTCATTGAGGGGTGCCAGCATTGCGCGGGCATCGTCCAGAGCCTTGCTTTCATTCAGTCGTTTCCACGCCTGTTCTGCCTCGGCGGCCGGCAAAGGGGGGGCAAGGGTCAGGAGGTCGATTTTCTCCTTTAGCTTTCTCGTCATCATGGGAGGGGTCCAGCCGCCCGTGTGGCGAAACTCTCCCTGCTGCAGATGGCGGGTGGAATCGGTATAGCGGTGGAGCATGGTCTCGATAGGCTGCCCATGGATCAGAAAGTCGATCTCTTCGCGCTGCCAGCCAAGCGTTGGCAAATGCGTTGCAAGCAGGTGGTGGTTCGTACCGTTGCTGCCGCTCAAGCTAGGCAGCGGAACAAAATTTGCCGCGAGCATCACCAAGGCGGCAAGCCCGGGGCTGATGAATTGCGGCTGCAGCCAGGATGAGGCGGCGCCGTCCGGGCCGAGATAAAAGGCGTCATGAATGTCCTGGCGCTGTGCTAGCGCGGCATATCGGCCAATCGCCATGGTCGAAAGTCGCTCGCGGTCGGCGGCTTCCCATGCTGCCAACAGGTCGAGAACCGTCCGTTCGAAGCTTGGTGTGACGGCGCAACGAAACGCGTGATGAAGGACTGCCATGTCGAATTCCCCCGTGAAAAGCCGCCGGACTTGGGAAGACCGGCGGTTAGAGCCATTGCAACTGGAAACATTAGGGTTTTCTCAAGAAGAGTCTATTGGGCAGCACAATTGGCCAGTTGTCCATTGATGACGGTAACCCCGGAGCCGCCCGTCGTGGCAAGGGCCTGGAACGCTGCGGCCGCCACCCGGCTCGCTGCCGCATTGGACGATGTCGGATTTTGGATTTCCGTCTTTGCTATGCTCCAGTGGCCTGGCGGTACATTGTCGAAGTTCATGTTCCAAGGTAAAGGCCTCGGGTTGTCGGCGGGATTCGCGTTGAATACGATGCCGTTTCCAATGGGGATCTGGGTGCCGGGCACCGGGCCAACAAGAGCGCCAAGGTCCACCTTGACGAAGCATTGGGCTGCGGGCAGTCCTGCGCGCGCCGCGTTATCGTCCAGAAAGTAGAAGAACGACAGGGTCGGCGGAGCGCCGCTGACACCGAAGTTCGCCGCGGTCCAGATGACGACGCCTCCCGCATCGGCCGTAACGCTGCGGTAGACGGAATAGGCGTAGGCGGGACTGACCATGCCAAGCCCGCTTGAGGCGGCAAGCAACACCGCAAGAATACTGCAACGCAATTTGGAAATTCGCATGATGGCTTTCCTTTTCGCTAAGAGTGGATGAACGTTCCCCACAGCATGCGGGGAGCGCTGACCGACAGCGCGCGCCGCCGGACCTGGTAGGCGGTGAGCGAATTCCTGCCGTCCGCCGTGTCTGTGAGTGTTCAGGGAGGTGCCCGCAGGCAGCCTCAGGGCATTCAGGCAAACGGCGGGGCACCGCCTCGCACCGTCGTCTTGCGCAAACAGTTTGCGCCTCGTTCAGTCATTCCCGACAAACAGGTTAGTTTCGACCTATGATCCGCCGGTTGTTGAAAACGTCCCGTTGGAATTGTAGGTGGCGATAATCGTGGCAAAGCCTATAGTGAAGTCGCATCGAGCCGAGTTGCCTTCGTCATAGGTCAGAAGGTTCCCGGCCGGTTGATAGCCTGTCTTTACGAAAAAGACCTGTTCCGGCGAGCAATTCATCGTTGCATTCGGCACGGGCGCCACGAAGCTTGAGAGGATGACGGCTTGGTTCGTGTTCACTGCAGCGACGCCACAGAAGAGTGTGGGAAGCGGTGCCGGTGTATAGGGCGGCACGTTGATCGCAAATGCCCCAACAGAGATCCCCGATTGATAGGTCGGCGCCGATAGCCCCAGCGGACTGAGTGTCAGTTCCGTAAAATTCGTCGGCGGATTGCTGCCAGCGCCGGTCGTGAGCGAAATCGCCTGCTTTGTCGTCGCGTTGCTGACCAGGAGCCGCGAAGTTCCGGATGAGGCCGATGCCGTAGCCAACGAGGGTGGCGGCGGCGCTGCGGTGCTGATTGCACCCGCGTAGATTTGCTTGTCCAGGCCGAAGACTATCTGCGCGCCCGAATTGCCGTAATTGCCGACATTCTGGCAGCCGAGACTGCAGCAGTAGATGGTGCCGGCGGACGGCTCGAACGTCGCCTGTTTCTGGAAGACATAGAAATACTGCGCAGTCTGCGAGAGATTCTGAACGATGATCTGGTAGGACAAACTGTTCATGATGTTCCGACAATCCCGTTTAGACTTCAGCTGCTAGGCTCGGGTCGTCCGCCGCCTTGGCTGGCGACGGACATCAGGCGGCGCAAGGTGGGCACACGCGGGTGAGGGTGAGGAGGTGCGTTTTTCACCCGCGTGGCCGCAGTCGGCCTATTGGAGCTGAGTGCTCCAATTGCCGTTGGCCTGCAAGCTGACGTTGCAGATGGTATAGCCGCCTGTGAAGTCGGAGAGCGCGGCGTTCACACTCGACTGCGAGAAGTTCATGACGCTGCCCGGAGTGTAGGCACCGGTCTGAACGAAGTATTTGAGGATCGGCTGGCAATCGATGTTGTTCATCGGGTTCGCCTGGACGAAGTTGGACAGCACGATGCCGCCATTGACGGCGATCGCCGAGCCGACATTGTAATATGGCGGTGAGGTGAAGCTCGGCGTGGTGATACGGAACGCGCCCGGCTGCACACCCGCTCCGTTGACCGGTGCGGAAAGACCGAGCGGCGCGACCGTCGCGGTCGTCCAGTCGTTCGGCGCGCCGCCGGCCGTGGCGAGATCGATCGCACGGCTGGCGGAGGCGAAGCCCGAGGACTGACCAACCTGCGGCGGTGTGTTTGCCTGTTGGATGCCGGCATAATATTGCAGGTTGACCTGGAAGGTCAGGATTGCGCCTGTCGCATCATAGTTTCCGAGAGATTGCGAATAGAGGCTGTTCGAGTAGACCTGCCCGCCGCCAGTATAGATAGCCGGCTGCTGGAAGAAGTAGAAGCTCTGGGTCTGCGGCTGGTAGTTCTTCACGTTGATGGTCAGCAATGTAGACATGGTCAACAATCCTTTTTGGGTTGAGAGCGAGGCACAGGGTTTCTCGCACGACACAAGCCTGACTACTTTGCCGTCCGATCACATACGGTTGCTATGTTTGAAACCCTGATTAGAAATATCTTATATAAATGCCATATAATCAACCTGAGGCTGTTGAGCAGAAGGTGAAAATGCGAGCGCAATTGCGCTCAGCGTAACGATTGTTCTGGAGGGATGGCGTGAAGCAGATTGATAAGACTGGCCTGGATCATGGCGGACCGACTGCGGAGCGCAAGCACCCATTGAAGCTCTGTCTGAGAAATTGTGCTGTCCTTATGCCATTCCATCGTGCCGCGCCCAAGCAACAACCAGTCGAGAGAGACATCCAGTAGTTGGGCAAGCGCACAGGCACTGTCCAATGATGTATGACCACCACTCTGCCAACGCGAGACGGCGGCGACGGAGACATTCAGTTCGGCGGCGAGGGCGTGCACTTTCCGGATCTGGCGCCGAGCTATGGCTTCTCGAATGCGTTTGCCGCGGGCGGGATTGTGAGCCATTATGAAATCTCCCTGTGGTTGCTTTGTTGAACAAAGCAGCCATAGGGAATTTTAGTGATTTCATATGTTAGATGATGCTTATGGTTATCGGGTGGCAAATCACAACGAACGATATCCTTCATCTACTCGGTATGCGGGAAATCTAAATAATCCGCTGGTCATCCTAATGGCTGACGCAGAATCCGGAGTGACGCCGTCAGATCGATGCGGTCTCGACGGAGAAGAGGGGGACAAGCTCTCAAATCCCACCACAATCCCAGCGACGCCTCTCATTGCATGAAATGGAAGCAAGTCTTTTCTCCTCGGATTGACTACGCAGGATGTGCCAAAAAAGGACTCGCGAAATGAATGCGTTTGCGGAGTGAGCAAGTTCACTGCTGACTCGGCGAGCGTCGTGGCGACCCGAAGGCCGGTGCGTTGGCGCTTTGACGTCAGGATCATCGCACCGCGTTCATATCGGGCATTGACGAGCTGAAAGAAGAGACTGCCGCCGCCTTGGACGACCGGCAGGTAGCCGATCTCGTCGACAATCAGCAAGCTTGGTCTGCAGAAGAAGCGAATGCGCTCTTGAAGCCTGCCTTCTCGTTCAGAACGGGCAAGCGAACCAATGAGGTCGGCGAGCGTCGCAAAATACACACTCTTTCCAGCCTTCACGGCTTCGACACCGAGCGCTGTGGCGAGATGGCTTTTGCCTGTTCCCGGTGGTCCGAGGAAATAAACGGCCTCGTGACGATTGACGAAGCCGAGCTGCGCCAGGATGAGAATTCGATCGCGATCGAGCGAAGGTTGGAACGTGAAGTCGAAGCCGACGAGCAAACCGTCATGCCGGGCTCATAGCTTTCCGCGACGATCTGCGCCTTCAGCTCGTCGCTCCATTCGCGGCGACGACCACTTCCAGTGAAAACCTCGAACCGTCGAACCGGCTCGTCATCGTTCGTTTTAAGTGTAAGCTCTGAAATCGACATAAGTCTAAGCCCTCTGTTCAGGCTTAACATCGTCAATCACAACATGATCCGGAAGGTGGGATCAAAATGACGCTTACGCCGCATCGGCGATGGCCGGAAAAAGAATGGCTCCGGTCGTGGCCGCTGCGTGTAGGCGCGCGCGGCTCCCGTTAATGCCATCCGCAGGTCGATGCCGATATTGATCTTCCTGACGCCACCCTGGTGCTCTTCTCGACCTCCTCGTGCCGCACGCCGTACGTTGGCGGCTGGCGAAGGGAATGAGACGCGCGGCCTGATCAGTGCACGGACATGCTCACCAAAGAGTAGGAATGCATGGCTTTGAACTGCGCGAACATAGCCGTTGCCTGCCGCAGCACAGCTCGGCATTCCGAAGGTCATTGCGGGCAAGCTCATCGGCATTGATGCGAAGCGCTTCAGCCATGTTGGCAGACAGCGCTGCAAGCGCCTATGGCCTTCGATGAAGGCGTCGCGGCATTTTCGAGGGCGCGGGCGAAATCGACGAAAACCTCCTTGCGTTCCTCGAGGTCCAGATCTTTGATTTTGTTTATTTTCTCTTCCATGTTGATCTAGTTCTGAACAGACGTGCAGATGCAGACCGAGCTCGTCACGCCTCGGCAGCGAAACAGCTAGGAAGAGACAAATTTGGTTTCAAGATTTCAGTGAAGGTTGAACTCACCTTCGACGCGGCGCCATTCGTTTGGTCCGATCAGGCGCTGGTGGGTATAGCGGACCGAATGCAGCGGGCCGTCGAGTTTGGACTGCCAGAAGTCCAGAAACTTGTGCATTTCCGGAAAATCAGGGGCCAGATCGTAGTTCTGCCAGACATAGGTCTGCAGCACGGATTCAAAATCAGGAATGCGGTAGAGGATGTGTGCAGTGGTCAGCCCGTAGCCATTGAGCTGCCGTTCCAGATCAGACGAAAATCGCATGCTTCATCTCCGTTTCATGACACGCAGAGGATGGCGCAAAATTTTGCAGTCATCAACAGATCTCTGAACGTGGAGACCCGTTTATTGTTCCTTTCCAGCATGTTAGCAGCTGTCTCATACGAGTGCTAATTTTTTTATCGCGCCCTCTTGAAATCGAAAAATCGCAAAAATAAATCTTTTGGCGCGAACGCTCAGATGAGGTTCGCACCCGCCCGGACTGGTCATCCGGTCCGGAGGGGAACAACGTCATCTTTTTTGTCTCACGGAGGAAAATATGTCGTTCCGACCGCTTCATGATCGCATTCTTGTCCGCCGGGTCGAATCCGAAGAAAAGACCAAGGGCGGCATCATCATTCCCGATACCGCCAAGGAGAAGCCGCAGGAAGGCGAGGTCATCGCCGTTGGTCCAGGCGCGCGCAATGAAGCCGGCCAGATCCAGGCGCTCGACGTCAAGGCAGGCGACCGCGTTCTGTTCGGCAAATGGTCCGGCACCGAGATCAAGATCAACGGCGAAGATCTGCTGATCATGAAGGAAAGCGATGTCATGGGCATTATCGAAGCCCCGGCCGAGCAGAAAAAAGCTGCTTGAGCTCTCCATATCACGAAATCATCAGTCAGATAGCTGCCTATTGAGGAGTTAAAGAAATGGCTGCGAAAGAAGTCAAGTTCCATAGCGACGCTCGTGAACGCATGCTGCGTGGGGTCGATGTGCTCGCCAATGCCGTAAAGGTCACGCTCGGCCCAAAGGGCCGCAACGTCGTTATCGACAAATCCTTCGGCGCTCCGCGCATCACTAAGGATGGCGTTACCGTCGCCAAGGAAATCGAACTCGAAGACAAGTTCGAAAACATGGGCGCGCAGATGCTGCGCGAAGTTGCCTCGAAGACCAACGATCTCGCCGGCGACGGTACCACGACCGCAACCGTTCTCGCTCAAGCGATTATCAAGGAAGGCGCCAAGGCGGTCGCCTCTGGCATGAACCCGATGGACCTCAAGCGCGGCATCGACCTTGCCGTCGAAGCTGTGGTCAAGGAATTGAAGACTAACGCCCGCAAGATCACCAGCAATTCCGAGATCGCTCAGGTTGGTACGATTTCGGCCAATGGCGATGCAGAGATCGGCCGTTATCTCGCCGAGGCAATGGAAAAGGTCGGTAATGAAGGGGTCATCACGGTTGAAGAAGCCAAAACGGCGGAAACCGAACTCGAAGTCGTTGAAGGCATGCAGTTCGACCGCGGATATCTCAGCCCCTATTTTGTTACCAATGCAGATAAGATGCGCGTCGAATTCGAGGATCCCTATATCCTGATCCACGAAAAAAAACTTTCTAACCTGCAGTCCATGCTCCCGGTTCTCGAAGCCGTCGTTCAGACCGGCAAGCCGCTCCTCATCATCGCTGAAGACGTCGAAGGCGAAGCTCTCGCAACGCTCGTCGTCAACAAGCTGCGCGGTGGTCTGAAGATTGCTGCTGTCAAGGCTCCCGGCTTCGGCGATCGCCGCAAGGCCATGCTGGAAGACATCGCCATCCTGACGGGCGGCACCGTCATCTCCGAAGACCTCGGCATCAAGCTCGAGAATGTCACCCTCAACATGCTCGGCCGCGCCAAGAAGGTCGCGATCGAGAAGGAAAACACGACCATCATCGATGGCGTTGGCGCCAAGTCCGACATCGAAGGCCGCGTTGCCCAGATCAAGGCTCAGATCGAAGAGACGACCTCCGATTACGACCGTGAGAAGCTGCACGAACGTCTTGCCAAGCTCGCTGGCGGCGTTGCCGTGATCCGCGTTGGCGGCTCGACGGAAGTCGAAGTGAAGGAAAAGAAGGACCGCGTCGATGATGCGCTGCATGCGACCCGTGCCGCAGTCGAGGAAGGTATCCTGCCGGGCGGCGGCGTTGCCCTGCTGAGAGCCGTCAAGGCGCTTGACGGTCTCAAGACTGAAAACGACGATCAGCGGGTCGGCGTCGATATCGTTCGCCGGGCCATCGAGGCTCCGGTCCGCCAGATCGCCGAGAATGCCGGTGCGGAAGGCTCGGTCATCGTGGGCAAGCTGCGCGAGAAGACCGATTTCTCCTATGGCTGGAACGCGCAGAGCAGCGAATATGGTGATCTCTATTCCCAGGGCGTGATCGATCCGGCCAAGGTGGTGCGCACGGCGCTTCAGGATGCCGCGTCTGTTGCGGGACTGCTGGTGACGACCGAGGCCATGATTGCTGAAAAGCCGAAGAAAGACGTCGCACCGGCACAGCCAGCTGCCGCTGGCATGGACTTCTAAAGCGATCGGAAAGGCCCGCACCGTCCGCCGGGCGGGCCTTCTCTTCGCCCAGTCAAATCATTCGAGTTCCATCGGCCAAGATCAATGGAGCAAAGCTATGAGAAAGGAAAACATCAGCAATTCGGTACCGGAGGAAGCCACTGCCGCGATCAGCGCCGCGCATCTACTTCATCCGGCCAGACATTTCGGTCACCCGCGTGACGTCCTTGCCGCCGACGACATCGGCAATGACGATAAGCGTGCCATTCTCGCCTCCTGGGCTTCCGACATCTTCGCCATGGAGTCCGTTCCAGCCCTCAGACTATATCCAGGCGCAGATGAGGCCGTCTCGTATGACGAAATCATTGAAGCGCTGAAGGCGTTGGATAATGGCCGGCAGCAATCCGAAGAGCAAGGCGTGCCCGGTTCCTTCAACGTTCACAGGATCCGTACGCGGCGACCGCAAGTGCGCCGGTTTGGCGGTCTTGGCCTCTGCAGCTACCGGAAAGGAGAACGTCGAGGACAGCTATTCGAGATCTAGACGTTCCATCTGACTTGACGCGCGCCTCTTCGAGGACGTGACCTGATTTTTGCCGACGACTCTTTGCTCACTTGAGGAGGTTTTGCCGATGAAGATCGCTCAGATCGCACCGCTCGCCGAAAGCGTTCCGCCCAAGCTCTATGGAGGAACCGAGCGCATTGTTTCCTATCTCACTGAAGAACTTGTCCGCCAGGGACACGACGTCACGCTTTTTGCTAGCGGTGACTCCATTACGGAGGCCACCTTGGTGGCGTGCTCGGACGTCGCGCTCAGGCTCAATTCCGCCGTCCACGATCATCTCCCGCATCAGATCGTCCTGCTGGAAGAAATTCGCCGGCGGGCGCATGAGTTCGATGTCCTGCATTTTCATATCGATCTCCTGCATTTTCCGCTGATCCGGGATTTTGCGGATCGTACAGTCACGACGCTGCATGGACGGCTCGACCTGCCGGATCTCAAGCCCTTCTACAAGGCTTTCCCAGATGTCCCGCTGGTATCGATTTCTAATGATCAGCGCCGCCCGATGCCTCCGGTCAACTGGTCCGGGACGGTGCATCATGGTCTTCCGGCCGATCTTTTATCCTTCACGGCAAAGCCCAAAGGTGACTATCTTGCCTTTCTGGGGCGCATCTCGCCTGAGAAGCGGCCGGATCGCGCCATCCAGATTGCGGCAAAGGCCGGCATGTCGCTGAAGATCGCCGCCAAGATCGACGATACCGACAAGGCCTATTGGGAAACCGTGATCGAACCGATGATCAAGAGCCATCCGAGTGTCGAGTTCATCGGCGAAATCAATGAGCACCAGAAGGCCGATTTCCTTGGCAACGCTGGCGCCTTGCTTTTCCCAATCGACTGGCCTGAACCGTTCGGCCTTGTGATGATCGAGGCAATGGCATGCGGTACTCCGGTAATCGCGTTCGCACACGGTTCGGTTCCAGAAGTGATCGACAACGGCATCTCGGGCATCGTCGTCGATAGCGTTACGGAAGCGGCCGAGAATGTCGAATGGGCTCTGCGAATGGATCGCCACAGAGTGCGTGCGACCTTCGAAAGGCGTTTCAGCGCAAAACGGATGGCGCGGGACTATCTCGATATCTATCGCGACCTGCCAGGCGTTCGCACGAAGGCGGCGCCGCTTCGCCGCGCCAACGGCCAGGATCTGGATCTCCAAGTCGTCGCATAGGAGAGATAGCAGCATGTCGACCGCTTCTGCAGACAGCAAGCCATCCGTTGCATCGACAGAGCCGGCGGCCCCGGTGGCACAATTCTTCATTCCGGCAACCACATCGCTGCAGGAGCGACGGCCGCGCACCCTGAAGCACGGCGATACCTTCGCTGTCTTCGACCACAATGGCGATGCGCTTTCCGGGCCAGGTAGCCCTGAAGGCCTTTTCCATCGTGATACACGTTACCTCTCGCATTTCTATCTTACAATCAACCGCAAGCGGCCGATGCTTTTGTCGTCGACGCTACGTGACGACAACGCGACGCTCACCTGCGATCTTACCAATCCCGATCTCTTTGATGAGAAAGGTAAGCTCACCCTCGGTCACGATCTCATTCATATTCGCAGGTCTCGATTTCTTTGGAATGGCGGCTGCTATGAGCGGCTGGCCATCAGCAATTACGACGATCGGCACCAGCATGTTCGCATCGAGATCGTATTTGGCGCCGATTTCGCCGACCTATTTGAGGTCCGCGGGACTGTGAGGACACGCAGAGGTCGCCATCTTCCCCCCATCGTGGAGCAGGATTCGATCCTGCTTTCTTATGTCGGGCTCGATGAGCGAAAGCGGTCGACCCGCGTTTGCTTTGATCCAAAACCGAATGAAACTCGCGGCGATCATGTTGTTTATGATCTCTATCTTGAGCCGCATGAAATGCGATCGTTCTTTGTCGAGATCGGCTGCGATCAAGTCGCCCACCAGCGGCCAAGCCACCGTTCTTTTTTCCTCGCGCTCAGGGACGCGCGCCGAGCCTTGCGGTCGTCTTCCTCGCGCGCGGCATCGATCGTCACGTCCAACGAGATCTTCAATGAGGTGGTCCGCCGCAGTATCTCGGACCTTTACACGCTGATCACCGACAAGCGCGAGGGGCCTTATCCCTACGCCGGCATTCCCTGGTTCAGCACCGTCTTCGGCCGCGATGCCCTGATCACCGCGCTGGAAACGCTCTGGCTGGATTCGCAGATCGCCCGCGGGGTCCTCTGCCATCTGGCGGCAAATCAGGCGACAGAGATCGACCCCGTCGCGGACGCGGAACCGGGCAAGATTTTGCATGAGGTCCGATATGGAGAAATGGCCGAACTCGGCGAGGTGCCTTTCCGCCGCTACTATGGCAGTATCGATTCCACGCTCCTCTTCGTGCTGCTGGCTGGCGAATACCTCAAGCGCACGGCTGATTTCGCCACGATCCAGTCGCTGCTCCCGGCTATCGACGCGGCGCTTGCCTGGATCGACGAATATGGCGATCGAGACGGTGATGGTTTCGTCGAATATGGACGACGGACCGAAGAGGGCCTGATCAATCAAGCCTGGAAAGACAGCCACGATTCCATCTTCCACATCGACGGCACGCTTGCGAAGGGACCGATCGCGATCGCCGAGGTTCAGGCCTATCTCTATGGCGCCTGGCAGGCGGCGGCCGAGATTTTTCGCCGGCTTGGTAGAGCGGAACGAGCCGCAAATTACCTTGCGAGGGCGGAGGGCTTGCGCAGAGCCTTCGACGCAAGCTTCTTCGATGAGGAACTCGGCACCTATGTGCTCGCTTTGGACGGCAATAAACGACCCTGCCGAGTTCGATCCTCTAATGCCGGGCATGCCCTCTTTACCGGCATTGCTTATCCCGAAAGAGCAAGCGTCGTTGCCCGAACACTGATGAGTGCTTCATCTTTCTGCGGCTGGGGTGTCCGCACCATTCCCTCGAGCGAGGCGCGTTACAATCCCATGAGCTATCACAACGGCTCGATCTGGCCGCATGACAATGCCCTGATTGCCAATGGCCTTGCCCGCTACGGTCATCGCGCAGAGGCCGCGCGGATTTTCGAAGGTCTGTTTGCGGCATCGACCTATATCGACCTGCGCCGGCTTCCCGAACTCTTCTGCGGGCTGCCGCGCCAACGAGCCCAAGGACCGACCTTCTATCCAGTCGCCTGCTCGCCTCAGGCATGGGCAGCCGCCGCCCCGCTCTTCCTGCTGCAATCATGTCTTGGCCTGGATTTTGACCCTAACGCGCAGCACATCAGCTTCAACGAGCCGCACCTGCCTTCTTTCCTTGATGAGGTGCTCTTGCGACGCATGCGGATCGGCAATGCTACGGCCGACATCGCCGTTCGTCGCTCCCGCCGCCAGTTCGTGGTCGACGTCGTCGATCGTCAAGGCGATGTTCGGGTGCTCACGATGGCTTGATGCATGGCATCCCGTCGATCCCCAGGTCCGTCGAGCCGATCTTCCTCGTGGGCCGCCGGCAAATCGTTGCCTGGCTGCGGACAGGTGCCCCCTATCGCCTGCCAGCGCTTCGTCATTGCCAGCCCAGCCAAATTCATTCTACGTCGCGCCGGTCGTAAGATCCCTGTCCGGCGCTTCACCGACTGGTCCAAGGACGACGATCACGCGGTCAAAAGTCGTGGTCATAGTAAGTTGCTACTTTCGTTCTCCTCGCCAAAATTGGTGACAAAGAACGGAAGCTCAAATTTTTTTCCTGGAAGGTTTGCCTGTTCTTGAAACCCGCAAGCCACGGAATTATATGAATATTGTTCGATTGCCCAACGGGAATCGACGAAGTCCAGGAGGCGCCATGTGCTCTTGGCGTCTCCTTCTATCCATGTTGCTTATAAGGAGGATATGGCTATGAGGACAAACCTCGATTTTTCTCCCCTGTTCCGGTCGAGCATCGGGTTCGACCGAATGTTGAATGTGCTCGAAGCTGCAAGCCGCGTCGATACGATCGACAATTGGCCGCCCTACGACATTGTCAAGACCGGTGAAGACGATTACCGCATTGCCATGGCAGTGGCGGGTTTCTCAGAGGAGGAACTGACGATCACGCAGGAGCAGAACATCCTCTTCGTCTCGGGTCAAAAGGCAAACGGTGAAGATGTCCACTATCTTCATCGGGGCATCGCAAACCGTGCATTCCAGCGTCGGTTCGAACTCGCTGATCATGTGAAGGTCGTGGGGGCGGGCCTCGTGAACGGTCTGCTGACTGTCGATCTCAAGCGCGAAATCCCAGAAGAGATGAAGCCGCGCCGGATCGAGATTTCGACGGACATGGTTCTGCCGAAGGCCGAGACGAAACAGATCGAGACCGAGAAGCACGCAGCTTAAGCCTTCCAACAGCGCGACGCGCGCAAAGGCGCCGGGCAAGGCTCGGCGCCAACGCGTAAGCTTGGCCGATAGAACCAACAGAATGGAGACAACCCATGGCGCTCGTTGCACCGAGGTTGCGTGCCGCTTCTGCAATCGTCGGAAGCGATGGGTCCAGTCGTGGCCACAGCGCGTGATGATCCGAACGCCTTTCGGCTCCATGTGGACGGCGAGGCGATAGTCCCATTTCACGTCGTAGAGCCAGTCCGGGCCGACCGGCACCGTTGACTTCAAAAGGGCGAGACAAGGCTCAACCGGCGTCGGCATCGGGTCGAACGGCAGGCTTGGTTGATCCGGATCGCGTTTGCGCACCGGCCGTGACCGAAGCGAAGACGTCGACTTGTCGAGGAGAGGCAGGGCACGGGTGCGTTGGGATCACAGGTTAATGCCTGCGAGACCGGTTCTCGGCATCCAGGGATTTGCGGAGCGCGTCCATGATGTTGATGACGTTGCTTGGCGCCGGCTCCGCGCGGCTTTTGCCCTTCGACTTCGCCATTGCCGGTTCCTTAATCTGCCTTTTCTTTGTCACGATGATGTCGAGGAGCTTGCTCTGGACGGGGTCGGAGGCCTTTTTGGGACTCCAGGCCTGCGTCTGCTTCTTGATCAGTTGCAGAACGAGCGGCATCATTTCCCGGTCGGCGGGTTCGTCGTCCACCCGCTCGAAATAAAGATCCGCATCCCGCACCTCATCGTGCCCGTCGCGGCACCTGCCTGCCTGATACGGCTTCAGCCATAGCACTTCTACCGTCGGCGCTGTGCCATCCTTTTGCAACAACGTTGATCCCGCCATACTCCGACCAGTGACGGTGGGGGAGGGGAGCGAGTTCGCGCTCCCGTCTGCACGGAGCATCCGCTGTCATGCGGCTGCGCTTTTCTTGCTCGGCGTTACCGCCCTTACGACAGCGAGCAGATCAGGCCAACGGCAAGCGCGCTCATGGCGCCGTCGGCCGTTGAAAAAATAGATTTCGCCGCTTCGCGCCGAACCGTCCAATTTTTTCTTCGTCCGACCCATGGCCGGATCTTTGCCCTATCGGGAGCGGGCTTGCGCTTAGTAGCGGTAGTAACGGTGGTGATGACGATGCTTGTACCAACCGTAATGATGGCCGCGCCAGTAATGGCTTCGGTAGCTGCGGTGTGATCTCCAATGGTGAGGCCGATGATGCCGTGGGCCGTGCCAATGGCGATGATAGCGGACCGGTTGAACGGATGACTGGACCGCCGGCTTCGTCATGTTCATCATCGGCGCAGCTGACACAGTACCCGAGCCGATCAACAAACCAACACCCAGAAGTGCCGCAGGGAGATTTTTAAGGATTTTCATAGCAGACCTCCTTTTATATCATCATCTTGGAACCAAATGGCTGAATGAAACCTGAATGGTTAGGCCGGCTTAGCTCAACGTGGAAACCAACAATCGGCATCGTGCTTTTGCTCACGCTGTCGCTTCGCTTGACACGCAGCTCGATCGAGCGGCCGGAGCGGGCGATCGTTCTCGTCGCCGCCGGTATATGGCATCTGGGGGATGTGATCAGGGTCTTCCTCTATCCTGTGTTCTATCTTGCAAAGTGAACTTCATATGCTACGCCTCGCAAATCCTCTCGTCGTCATCTGGTAGCGCCGCGCTTTCACGTAATGCCATGATCCTATGGATGCGCGCGGACGAGTACCATCGCAGGTCCGGCCAAAAACATCAGTCCGAGCAAGAGTGAAACACCGATCTTCAGAATTTTAATACGCCGCGACAGGCTTTCCGAACCTGCCGATGTTCCCGTCGCCCCAGGCCTTCAATGCGACAAGGATAGGCTCGAGGCTGCGGCCCAGTGGCGAGATCGTGTATTCGACTTTCGGCGGAACCTGCGCGTAGATCTTCCGCTCGATGAGACCGTCGTCTTCGAGCTCGCGCAACTGGTTTGTCAACGTGCGCTGTGTGACACCCGCCACCTGCCTGCGGATCTCGTTGAACCGCATGGTTCCTCCTAGAAGATGGAAGAGGACGACGCATTTCCACTTGCCATCGATCAGGCTGATCGCCGCCTCGACCGAGCAGCCCGGATTGCAGTCGAAGCGGGAATGACGAGCCTTGGCCATGGTGGTATCCTTTTGATCCTTAGATGCGTCTTTGCTTGTAGTTCGCGTATTGTAGTTATTGCAGGTTTCTGATCGCGTGCAACATGCCAGATGCGTATTCCTTGACCTGCGGCGACAGCGGAAAGCCGATCAATATCGCAGGCAATCTATTGAATTTACGCCGTAATGACGAGCAGTCGCCGCTTCCTGCAATCGGCTGCAGGGTATCCAAATGGATACTATTGGCAAGCGTTGTGCGTATCCACAGACAACGCCGGTACGCTACATTGAGATGACTTGTTCGACGATCCTACCAGCTGGTGGGATCGCTCAAGCCACCAGGAAGCAACCTCAAGGAATTCCCGAATGTCGGAAAACAGCTTCATCTCCCGTTCGATCACTCGCGAAGCCGCCGCAAGGCTCGTCGCGGAAACCATCGCCGCATCGGAGCGCGTCGGCTTTGAACCAGTCGTCGCCATCGTGGACGCCGCAGGAAACCTCAAGGCTTTCGAGCGCAGCGACCGCAGCTCATACCTCGCCGTTAACATCGCCATCGACAAGGCCTACACGGCAGCCTCCTTCGGCCTCTCGACGGCACAGTGGGTTGACCTCCTTGAAGATCGAGGCGCATCGAACCTTCGCCACGTCCCGCGTGTGATGGCGGCGGCCGGCGGCTTCCCGATCACGGAGGACGGCATGATCATCGGTGGCCTCGGCATCTCCGGCGGAAGCTGGGCGCAGGACCAGGAAGCTGGCGAAGAAGCACTTCGCAATTTCGCCAAGTGAAAGCAGTTCAAGGAGCACAGAAAATGAAAGCAGTCGGATACAAAACCCCCTCGGCCATCGACGCGGCAGATTCCCTCGTAGATATCGAGATCGCCAAGCCAGTCCCTGAAGGGCATGACATCCTGGTCGAGGTGAAGGCGGTTTCGGTGAACCCCGTCGATTACAAGGTCCGTCGCAGCACGCCACCGGCGCAGGGCATGGACTGGAAGGTTGTCGGATGGGACGCGGCCGGCGTCGTCGCCACCATCGGCCCCGAGGTCACCAGGTTCGCTCCGGGTGACGAGGTCTGGTACGCGGGTTCGATCCTTCGGTCAGGCACCAACGCGGAGTTCCATCTCGTCGACGAACGCATCGTCGGTCGCAAGCCGTCCAAGCTGGACTGGTCCGACGCTGCCGCTCTGCCGCTGACCACGCTGACAGCCTGGGAAGCTCTTTTTGACCGGATGAATGTGAAGAAGCCGGCATCGGGTGCTGCGAACGCCATTCTGATCATTGGCGGTGCTGGCGGCGTCGGTTCGATCGCCATCCAGATTGCCCGGCAGTTCACAGAACTTACCGTCATCGCCACCGCGTCGCGTCCGGAAACGCGCGAGTTCGTGACGAAGATGGGCGCCCATCACGTCGTCGATCATTCGAAGCCTCTGGCGCGGCAGATCGCGGATCTGGGCATCGGCGCGCCTGCCTTTGTGTTCTCGACTACCCAGACGGAGATGCACGTGGCGGAGATCGCAGAGTTGATAGCCCCGCAGGGTCGCTTCGGGCTGATCGACGATCCGAAGAGCTTTGACGTCATGCTGTTCAAGCGCAAGGCGGTGTCGATCCATCACGAGCTGATGTTTACCCGCTCAATCTATCAGACGCCCGACATGATCGAACAGGGACGAATTCTCGACGAGATCGCTGCCGCGGCCGATGACGGCCGCATCCGCTCCACGGCGACGGTGCGCCTCGGCACGATCAATGCCGACAACCTCAAGAAGGCGCATGCTCAGCTCGAGAGCGGCTCGACCATCGGCAAGGTCGTCCTAGAAGGGTTCTGACGGTTCATTTGTGTCGAGATTTCATTCGACTTTGCATTTCATAGCAACCCTGCTTAGAAGTTGATATCACAAATTCGGCAATGGGATCTCAGCCACTAAATGGATCAGCCACAAATGCAAATCTGCGTCAAAACGCTGCGAAACTGAATAGCCGCCCCAAATCGGCCATTCCAAGCAAGCAAGGCCGGTGTCCAATATTGAAGAAATTCATAAGTTTTGGAGCGAACTCTCATGAAATTCGATCAACAGCAATGAATGTCGATGACAGGGAGGCCATTTTTACGAAGATCGATTCTTTCAACACATTAATGTACAGCGTTCTCCAAACATAGAGGATACGAAAAACCGATCCTTTGTGAGCGTCCCTGGCGGGACAGCCGATGCGCTCGCTGGGGACTGCGAGAGTAGTCCTGCTCGTGGAGATAGGCAACGCTTCTAATTATTAAGGGTTCTCAGGTATTTCCTCCCATAGCTTGTGAAGACGAAGGCCGGGACTTGGAAACCCCACACGGTTAGGAAGCTTGGTGCCGCAGCGACCGGGTAACGGTCGTGCATGTTCAGCCTTGAGCCAAAGGCTTTGTGCCAGACTCATCCTCAGGTTTCCTAGAAGTGCCGATTTCTGTTGCGCATTCGCGATCCTCTGATGCGACTAGCCCGGATCTCGAGCGGGACACAAGCGGAGGGACGGAGTTCGGAGAGGTGACAATATTGCGGGAAGACTATCGAAGCCAGCGAAGTGGCCATTTCAGACCCACCTCGTTTTCCCCGGAACAGTGGCTCGATTCCCTGACGCCAGTCGCTGCTTGGCGACTGGTGGTCTTTAGCTCAATCTGTATTGCAGGCTTGGATTGGCTTTTCCAAGCCAGCAGCATCCACAATGGCGGCCCGCTCTATATGCTGCCAATTTGCATCGCGTGCTGGCGTTTCGGTTTCAAAACTGGGATGAGCGTCGCGGTCGCGGAAATTACATTGTCGGCTGCAATCTTGCTCGGAGTTTCCAGTCATCCGGACGCGAGTGCGATGATCGGGCTGGTAGTGCAACTTATCAAATTCGGATGTGCGGCTGGTATCGTGTCGCGCTTCCGGCAAAGCTTCGACCGGGAACGCCTCCTTGCGCGGCGGGATTGGATGACAGGAATTTTGAATCGGCAGGAGTTCCAACGCCAGGCTGAGGCAATGCTTGCGCCGGCAAGGACGCGCAATCAGCCTTTGCTACTTGCCTATTTCGATCTTGATGGTTTCAAGGACGTTAATGATCGGTTCGGACACCAAGCGGGTGACCGGCTCCTGCAACGTCTTGCAGAAGAGGGGAAGTCGCTCATTAGCCTGGAGGATTGTTTCGGGCGGATGGGCGGCGACGAGTTTGCCATGATGATAAAGCTGTCCAAGACAGAATACGCCCCAGAAGTGGCGGAGCGGTTGCATGCGGGGCTCACGGCAGCATTGGAGGACACCGGCCACAGTGTCACATGCAGCATGGGCGCGGTAATTGCCCTTCCCGGTGACCGCACTTCGCTGCACGAGCTGTTGCGTCAGGCTGATCAGCTCATGTATTCGGTGAAACGTGACACTAAAGCTGGCTTCAGCTTGGCAGGCCATGTTCCTCCGTTTGATGACGAGCCCTTGCTGTCTCCAAGACAGCAGAAATGCTCGCATATTCATCTTTAAAGTGGTCGAGCAGTATTGGCCTTTGCCCCACGCGCTGCGGTGCCGCTGCACAGGCAGTGATGTAGAGACCGACGGCGTCGTCCGCTCGAAGGTCGCTTTCGTCGGTAAGTGTGAATGCAAAATTGCTTATGGATTTCTCCTTTTTGTGATTGCTGGCCAATACAGGAAGGACTGCGGAGGCTGTATGCGAGGCCCATTGCAAGCATTGCTCTCCGGCTAAGAATCTCGTTGCTGGCATCACTGCTTCAGCTCTTTGCGTTTGTTGGACATCCGATTGGAGGTAGGACGTGCGACTTGTCATTTCGTACACTCTTTGGTGTATATGAGATGTCCCTGAGCGCGCTATTAGGAGTCTTGAAGTTCCCGAAAAGCATCGCGTTCTGCCAACAACGCCGGCACTTCCGGCAGGCTTTGCATTCATGAAACGTTGCCGCCGATGACGGGGACAGGATGCATTCTGACAGGGCAGTGCGATTGGTGAGGTCGAGCGCCCCTTGAGCAGGTCGCTTGATGGTGGGCCTAATCGATTGAACATTATGTCGCCCAGTAATAGTTTCCCTCCAGATCGTCCAATAGGGACGGACCACCTGGGATCCAGCCAAGAGCGGAGCGGGTGAAGGTGCTTGAGCATGGGTTGTCGCAAGCGGCAAACGGGGCCAGCCAACCGAAATGCTTTCCAGCGCTGGTGTCTCGCTCCGAGGAAATCGGGACGTGGAGATGGCCCGCAATTTTCTCGGCGATCGCGCGAAACTCCATTCCTTCCTCTGCAACGGCGTGATAGCGCGTTCCGGCGACGCCTTCTTCCAACGCCAATCGATAGAGCTTTGCGGCGTCGCGGACATGCACCGCTGGCCAACGATTCCGACCATCTTCGATGTAGACAGATTTCTTGCTTTTACGGCTGAGCTTGATGATCGCGGGAACAAGCCCGCCGTCACCCATACCGTGGACCGAAGGGGGAAGTCTTATGATGGACGCACGAACGCCCAAGGAAGCCAACTCCTCTACCTTTTCCTCGTGTTTCGCGCGAATGTATCCTGGCGATTGCGGCGTGGGGAGATCTTCTTCCTGAGCGCTGTCATTTGGTTTGTTTCCGGGGCTTGCGAGGCCCATGGTCGCGAAGGTCGTCACAAACGGCTTTCCCGAGGCCTTGAGGGCATTTCCCATTGCGGATAGTGCGTCCAGCTCGGTAGCGGCGGTTGCCGCCATGAACCGCCTAACGATGCCTCTGGGTGCTCCGCCGAGCATGATCTGCGCGCTTCGCAAAAGTT
>UBUL01000041.1 GCA_900468625.1 Hyphomicrobiales bacterium | reverse complement strand
GAGACGAATTCTCCCTTCTCGATGTTCATGTTGAAATCGTGAACGACCTGAACGTCGCCGAAGGACTTCTTGATGTGGGTAAGTTCGAGAAAAGCCATGGTGAGAAGCCTTACGCTTTGACCGGAGCCATTTTTGAGAAGCGGGAAACAAGCTGGAGCAGGCCCATGCTGAGCCAGGTGACAGCGAGCGCGATGATCGCCAGTGCGGACGACTGATAAGCCTGGTTGGCGCCGACGAGCTGCATATAGGGGCCGAAGGCTGGCCGATTGAGCAATGATGCCATCGTGAATTCGCCCATGACGATCGCCAGAGTAATGAACGCGCCGGAAAGTACGCCGCTCATGACATTGGGAAAGATGCAGCGGAACATGATGGTGGTCCACTTCGCGCCAAGGCTTTCCGCCGCCTCCGTCAGGGTTCCAACGTCGATCGTGCGCATCGCCGTATCGACGGAACGATACATATAGGGGAGTGCCAAGACAATATAGGAGCAGACGAGAAGGAAGTTCGTCGACTGCTCGAAGCCCGTCAGCGGCAGGATCGACGACGAGTTATAAAGACGCAGATAGCCGAAGACGATAACGATCGCCGGGATGACAAGCGGCATCAGCGTGATAAATTCAACGATCGGGCGAATCTGGGGCAGGCGAAGCCGGACCCAGTAGGCCGTGGGTACGACGAGCAGCATGCCGACGATGATGGTCAGCACCGCCATGAGCATGGAATAGCCGAACGCATACAGGAAGTGCGCGTCGGAAA
Organism: Hyphomicrobiales bacterium; assembly: GCA_900468625.1. Taxonomy (GTDB): domain Bacteria; phylum Pseudomonadota; class Alphaproteobacteria; order Rhizobiales; family Rhizobiaceae; genus Rhizobium. Next base: position 23,320 of record UBUL01000041.1, on the reverse strand, counting down.
AGACCGATGCATAGGCGTCGAAACTATACGCATCGCGACGCATGCGCAGCGAGAATTCCAGCGTGCCGATGAGCGGAACGATAAAATAGATGGCGCCGATGAGGACTGCGATCCACGCGAAGAATTTCTGCAGCTTCATTTCTGCCACCGTTCCGCGCGCATGCGCATGATGATGTAAATGACGTTGGAAATGCCTGTTATGACGATCATGCCGAGAGCCATAGCATAGCCGAGATTGGCGTTGTGCAGCACATCGCCGCGGATCTGGGCATAGAGCTGGATCGGTATGATATTGAGCGAGCTGCCAGTCAGTGCGATGGCGGTTGCGATGGCGCCGAAAGCGTTGGCGAATAGCAGCAGCGTCGTGCCCAGCAGGCTTGGCCAAAGGATCGGCAGCGCCACCATGAACCAATATTGTCCGTTGGTCGCGCCGAGGATGGAGGCTGCCTCACGCCATTCCTTCTTCATGCCGTCGAGCGCCGGCGTGATGATCAACACCATCAGCGGAATCTGGAAATACATGTAGGTGATGGTCAATCCGACGAAACTGTAGAGATTGAAACCGGTCGAATAGAGATTGAAGCCCAGCCAATCCCTCATCAGTATCGTGATGAGACCGAGGCGGCCGATTGTCGCGATGAAGGCGAATGCCAACGGCACGCCGGCGAAATTGGAGGCGACGCCGGAAAAGGTCAGGAAGACATTACGCACCCAGGCCGGCAGCCCGCCCATGACTAAGGCCCAAGCTAGATAAAAACCGATCAACGCGCCGCCGAGCGCCGAGGTGACCGACACTTTGATGCTGATCCAATAGGAGTCCATGATGGACTTTGTGAACAGATCGCCGATGTTCTTCAGCGTCAGGCCGCCGTCAGGCGTCAGAAAAGCGCCGGCGATCAGATAGATCGTGGGCAAAATCAGAAATAGCAGCGCGAAGATCAGGAAGGGTGCAATACCCAGCCAGTCGACAACCAAACGCTTGTTGATCATGGGAGCGGAACTGACCGTCGATGTTGTGGCGATGCTCATGATAGACCCAATCCGCCGCGTCGAAAAAATGGAAAACCTCCCCGCCGAAGCGGGGAGGTCATGTCAGTCAGGATTACTGTACGTTCGAACCGACGACCGAATCCCACTTGGTGGTGATGGCGGTCTTGCCGGCATCCTGTTCGTCGAGCGTCGGGAAGACGGCCTTTTCATAGGCAGCAGCCGGCGGCAGCTTGTCGAGAAGCTCCTGCGGGACCTTCTTGTTCTTCGCCAGGTCGTTGAAACGGATGGGGTGGCAATAGCCCTTCAGCCAGCCGATCTGGCCTTCGTCGGAATAGAGGAATTCCATCCAGAGCTTGGCAGCGTTCGGATGCGGAGCGAAAGCCGAGATCGCCTGGACGTATACGCCAGCGATAACGCCCGAAGCCGGAACGGTCACGTCAACCGGCGGGTTACCCTTCAGGCTGTCGCGCCAGGAAAGACCGTTGTAGTCCCAAGCGACGACGATCGGGGTTGCGCCCTGAGCGAGCGAAGCGGACTTGCCGATGACCGGAACGAAGTTGCCGGCCTTGTTCAGCTTTGCGAAGTAGTCGAGGCCAGCGGCGCCGACCTTGGCAGCGTCCTTTTCGCCAGCGGCCAGGCCGGCCGCGTAGACGGCCTGAACGGCCTGGTTCGAGGTGCGCGGGTCGCCAGCGAGCGAAACGGTGTTCGCGTATTCCGGCTTTTGCAGGTCAGCCCAGTCCTTCGGCGGGTTCTTCACAACGTCCTTGTTTACGACGAAGGAGAGGACGCCGTAGTAGTCGCCATACCAGTAGCCTTCGGCATCCTTGGCGCTGTCCGGAATGGAATCCCAGGTGGAAACCTTATAGGGCTGCAGCAGGCCTTCCTTCTTGGCGGTCGGGCCGAAGGAGAGACCGACGTCGATCACGTCAGGAGCCTGCGGGCCTTTGTTGCCCTTGTTGGCGCGGATTGCTTCGACTTCATCGCCCGAACCGGCATCCGGGTTCAGTTCGTTGACTTCGATGCCGTACTTCGCCTTGAATGCAGCGATCAGATCGCCATAACCGCACCAGTTGTGGGGCAGGGCGATGGTGGTCAGCGTGCCTTCCTTCTTGGCGGCAGCGATCAGGTCGGCGCTCGGTTCTGCGGCGGCGATTGCGCTCGAAGCGACGAGCATCGCTGTGGAGATGGTCAGAAGACGATGAATTTTCGAGATCACTGCATTTCCTCCTTTTGGGTTTTCAGTGTCTGGCGTTGCTGTTAATGACGTAACATGAAGCTTGTGTGACGGCTTCAAAGCGTTGCGTTTGCTGAAAACGCGGTTGATTTTGCTTCTAGTCGACGAGTATGACAGTCGCTGCATTTCACGCATGCTCCATGCCATCTTATTTTATATTTTCATTCTCCTTTAGCTCAGCTTGCGAAACAGCTTGGTTTGTTCGAAAAGACCTTCCAGCGTTTTCATGCGTTCGCTCGTCTCGTCCCATGTCGAGCTCTGCACCGCTTCGATCAACGCTTCCAGAATGAAGAGGGTGACAACGGAAGAATCCCAGGCCGACGGTGCCTCGATCTGCACGCGGAACGTGTGCTTGGCGTGTTTGGCGGCAGGCGTCGCCCACTGGTCGGTAAAGACGATGATTTCGGCGCCGCGCCGCCGCGCGGCTGCCGCTAGGTTGACCATTTCCTGTTCGTAGCGCCGGATGTCGAATATGACGAGAAGATCGCCCGGATTCATGTTCAGAACATATTGCGGCCAAGCACTGGAATTGGAGGAAAGCAGCGTCGTATTGGGCCGAATGACCTGCATATGGGTGAAGAAATATTCGGCAAGCGCGCCCGTGATGCGGCCGCCGACGAAATAAAGCCCGCGCTTTCTCTCGGACAGCAATGCCGCAACGCTGTCGAACGTCACCACGTCGATATCCGACAGGGTCTGCCGCAGATTGCTCATGATGGCATCGGCGAAACGATTGAGGATATGCGTGCCCGGCGCGTTCGAGGCCCAACGATCGTGTTTCGTCAGCGGATTGGAGATCGTTGCCTCGACCTCCTGGTGAAGGTGGGCCTGAAAGTCCGGATAGCCCTTGTATCCGAGCTTCTGCACCATGCGCGCGACCGTCGGGGTCGAGACGCGCGCATTCTCGGCGACCGTCGTAATACTGCCCAGCCCGGAAACGGGATAGTTGTCGAGCAGGCTCTTTGCGAGCTGCCTTTCCGCGCGCGTCAAGGTGTCAAAGCGCGCGTTGATCACGTCCGAAACTGTCTTCGACGCATTGTTCACTCGATTTTAGCTCCCCAGGACGGTCTTATGCCGCTTTCCTCTCAGGATATAACAACGCTGTCACATTTCGAGTCAATGTCACAAATGAAGAAATAATTTCAGTTCCCAGTTGACAGGGACGAAAACCTGAAGAATTCTTTTCTTATAAAGATTTTATTAATCGGCAATGGGGCGTCTCCGATGCTTGCGCAGCAAGGCATTTTGACGAAGGCGGACGGCGATTGTGTTGCGGTCGAAAGGCCGGACGGAAGCAGTGCGGTTTTGCTCGTCTGCGAGCACGCCTCCCGTACTTTGCCGGAGCGGTTCGGCGATCTCGGGCTTTCCGCCGAGGCGCTTGCCAGCCATATCGCCTGGGATCCGGGCGCACTTCCGGTTGCAAGGAAAATATCTGCGGGCTTGAACGCCATATTGGTTTTTCAGCGCTTCTCGCGCCTGATCTACGACTGCAACCGGCCGCCGGAAAGCGCCGGCGCCATGCCGGAGACGAGCGAGATCTACACGATCCCCGGCAACCAGCATCTGGGCGAGGCGGATAGGCGGGCACGTACGGAGGGGCTCTACATACCGTTTCACGATCGCATCCGGGAGCTGCTCAAGGAGAGGACGGCGCGCGGACAAAAAACCGTGATCGTGACGATCCATAGCTTCACGCCGATCTATAATGGCAAGTCTCGGGCGGTGGAGCTCGGCATTCTGCATGACGAAGACAGTTGGCTGGCCGATCGCATGCTGGAGGCTGCGGCAGAGGCGCCGCTTTATCGGACCGAACGCAACCAGCCTTACGGGCCGGAGGACGGCGTCACCCATACGCTGAAGCTGCATGGGATCGCCAACGGCCTGCATAACGTGATGATCGAGGTCCGCAACGACCTCATTCGAGATGACGTCGGCCAAGGGGTCATGGCCGATTATCTGACTGGGCTTCTCCAGAACAGTCTGGAAGCCCGAGCATAAAAGAAAAAGACCCCGGGGAGCAGTTCAACTGCGATCAAGTCGCACGGCAAAGCTGGCGGCTTATGTGACACATGGTTCTTCGCAATCCCGCGGACGACCGGGCTTTAGGGGGAATGGCATGTCTGATTATTCAGAGTTAGACAAAAAGCAGGATATCCAGATCCTGCACTCCATGGGCTATGCTCAGGAGCTGGAACGGCGCATGAGTTCGTTTTCGAATTTCGCCATTTCCTTCTCCATCATCTGCATTCTATCCGGCGGCATCAATTCGCTGGCGCAGGCGACATCGGGCGCCGGCGGTGCCGCGATCGGTATCGGGTGGCCGTTAGGCTGCCTGATCTCAGGCGTTTTCGCGCTCTCGATGGCGCAGATTTCCTCTGCCTATCCCACGGCGGGCGGCCTTTATCACTGGGGCTCGATCCTCGGCAACCGGTTCACCGGCTGGCTGACGGCCTGGCTCAATCTTCTCGGGCTGATCACCGTGCTTGGCGCGATCAATGTCGGCACGTGGGGCTTCTTCAGCGGCTCCATCGCCCCATGGTTCGGGATTGCGGTCGACACCACAACTTCCGCCGGTTTCGCCAACCAGATCATTTTCGTCGCGATCATCACCGGTCTGCAGGCCCTGATCAATCATTTCGGCATCAAGCTCACTGCGAAGCTGACCGACATGTCCGGCTACCTGATCTTCGCGGCCGCGATCGCGCTGACCATCGTTTGCCTCTTCGGCGTGAAGAGCTGGGATATCAGCCGCATCTGGACCTTCACCAACTATTCCGGAACGCCGGAGGGCGATTCCGCCGTTTGGCCGAAGATGGACAATATCTGGTACGTCTTCGCCCTTGGTCTGCTGCTGCCGATCTATACGATCACGGGTTATGACGCATCGGCGCATACGTCCGAAGAGACCGTCAAGGCATCCAGCTCCGTGCCGCGCGGCATGGTCTCCTCCGTCTGGTGGTCGTCGCTCTTCGGCTATATCATGCTGCTGGCTTTCCTGCTGGCCATCCCGGATATGAATGAGGCATCGAAACAGGGCTGGAACGTCTTCTTCTGGACAATCAACAGCATCACCAATCCCGTCGTCGCCAATATCCTCTATGTTGCGATCTTCATTTCGCAGCTCCTGTGCGGCCTTGCGACCGTTACATCGGCGTCGCGCATGATCTACGCCTTTTCGCGTGACGGCGGTCTGCCGTTCTCGAGATCGCTTGCCAGCGTCAGCCCGACGTTTCGCACGCCTTCCATCGCCATCTGGACGGCGGCCGTTCTTTCCGTGCTGTTCGTTTGGGGTGCATCGCTCGTCACGATCGCCGGCTCTTCGGCCTACACCATCGTCGTATCGTGCACGGTCATCTTCCTGTTCCTCTCCTTCACCGTGCCGATCGTCCTCGGCATCAAGGCGATCGGAACTGCGAAGTGGCCGAAGATGGGGCCGTGGAACATGGGCATCGGCACTTATAAGCTGGTCTCGGTTCTGGTGGTCATTGCCATGGCGATCATCTTCATCATCGGCGTGCAGCCGCCGAATGAATGGGCGCTCTACATCACGATCGGCTTCCTGGTGTTGACCGCCATCGTCTGGTTCGCCTTTGAACAGCGCCGTTTCCAAGGCCCGCCGATCGGCGATATGATCGCCAAGCGGCAGGCCGATATCGTCGCTGCCGAACGGGCCGTCGGCGAGGTGTGATCCATTCTATCAAACTGGCAGGGGCCGCCGCCGCGGCCCCGTCCAACCTGACGAGCGGCTCCGGTAATGCATCCGACAGCGCCGCTGGCCGACCCACTTCTATTTTCCAGGCGGACCAAATTATGAGCAGCAGCTATACGTTCGACGATCTCAAACGGGATGTGGCCGAAGGGCACATCGACACGGTTCTGGCATGCCAGGTCGACATGCAGGGCCGGTTGATGGGCAAGCGTTTCCAGGCGGAATTCTTCATCGAAAGCGCCTGGAACGAAACCCATAGCTGCAACTATCTGCAGGCGACGGACATCGAGATGGAAACCGTCTCCGGCTATAAATCGACGAGCTGGGAGAAGGGCTATGGCGACTATACGATGAAGCCGGACCTTGCCACGTTGCGTCGCATTCCCTGGCTTGAAGGCACGGCGCTAGTGCTCTGTGACGTGCTCGACCACCATACGCATGAAGAAGTCGCGCATTCTCCGCGCGCCATCCTGAAGAAGCAGGTGAAGCGGTTGGAGGCCATGGGCATGAAAGCCTATATGGCTTCGGAACTCGAATTCTTCCTGTTCGACCAAAGCTATGACAGCGCACGCGAGTCCGGCTATCGCAATCTCAATCTCGTCAGCGGCTACAATGAGGATTACCACATCTTCCAGACGACGAAGGAAGAAGATGTGATGCGGGCAATCCGCAAGGGACTACAGGGCGCCGAAATCCCCGTAGAAAACTCCAAGGGCGAGGCCTCGGCGGGGCAGGAGGAAATCAACGTCCGCTACGCCGATGCCCTGACCATGGCCGACCGACATGCGATCATCAAGAACGGCTGCAAGGAGATTGCCTGGTCGAAAGGCAAGGCCATCACCTTCTTGGCGAAGTGGAACTACAGCGCCGCCGGCAGTTCCTCTCATATTCATCAGTCGCTCTGGAGCGCAGACGGCAAGACACCGCTGTTCTTCGACAAAGAAAAAGAGCACGGCATGACGCCGCTGATGAAGCACTATGTCGCGGGCCTTTTGACGCATGCCAGCGAAATTACCTATTTCCTTGCGCCCTATATCAATTCCTACAAGCGCTTCGTTGCCGGCACTTTCGCACCCACCAAGGCAATCTGGAGCACGGACAATCGCACCGCCGGTTATCGCCTGTGCGGTGCCGAGACCAAGAGCATCCGTATCGAGTGCCGCGTAGGCGGCTCGGATCTCAATCCCTATCTAGCTTTTGCTGCACTAATTGCCGCCGGCCTTGATGGCATCGAAAACAAGCTTGAACTGGAAGCGCCGTTTGTCGGCGACGCCTATGGCGCACGCGAAGTTCGCGAGATTCCGCGTACCCTGCGTGGCGCGGCCGAGGCCCTGACCAATTCGAAGATGCTGCGCGCCGCCTTCGGCCACGATGTCATCGATCACTATACCCGCGCTGCCGAATGGGAGCAGGAAGAGTACGATCGTCGCATCACCGATTGGGAAGTGGCGCGCGGATTCGAAAGAGCGTAAGGCTTTTGCGATCTGCCTCTTGCCCGATTTTTATTCTAGGATCGGGCAGGGGCGCCGGTATGCTTGTTGACCTGTCGTTTCTTCTCAGAGGCGGCCAAAGGTTCTGCAACATCAGGCAATCAATTGGATGATTACGAAAACAGGAATTCGATCATGACCATGATCACATGCGTCTCCCCGGTGAACGGAGAGGTTTATGCCGAGCGTCCGGCGTTGTCGCTGGAAGCCGCCAAGGACGTCATTGCCCGCGCCCGCAAGGCGCAGAAGGATTGGGCGCGTCGTCCGCTGGAGGATCGCGCCCAGCTCGTGCTCAAGGGCGTGACCCGGCTCAATGAGATGGCCGAAGTAGTGGTGCCGGAGCTTGCCTGGCAGATGGGCCGTCCGATCAAGTACGGCGGCGAATATCGCGGCTTCAACGAGCGTTCGAACTATGTCGCCTCGATCGCTGCCGATGCGCTGGCGCCGCTGGTCGTCGAGGACAGCGCCAATTTTGCCCGCCGCATCGAGCGCGAACCGCATGGCGTGGTCTTCGTCATTGCGCCCTGGAACTATCCCTATATGACGGCGATCAACACGGTCGCCCCGGCGCTGATGGCGGGCAACACCGTCATTCTCAAGCATGCAAGCCAGACGCTGCTCGTCGGTGAGCGGCTGGTCCAGGCCTTCGTCGAGGCCGGCGTTCCCGCCGATGTCTTCCAGAATGTCTTCCTCGATCATGAAACGACGTCGGCACTGATTGCGGCCGGCAGCTTCAATTTCATCAATTTCACCGGTTCCGTCGAAGGCGGGCGGTCGATCGAGCGCGCCGCTGCCGGCACGTTCGCCGGTCTGGGGCTCGAGCTTGGCGGCAAGGATCCGGGCTATGTCATGGAGGATGCCGATCTCGACGCTGCAGTCGATACGCTGATGGATGGCGCCACGTTCAACTCCGGGCAGTGCTGCTGCGGCATCGAGCGCATCTATGTGCATGAATCGCTCTACGACAGTTTCGTCGAGAAGTCGGTCGCCTGGGTTTCGAACTACAAGCTTGGCAACCCGCTTGACCCTGTGACGTCGCTTGGACCAATGGCGCACAAGCGCTTTGCCAAGGTCGTGCGTGAGCAGATCGCCGATGCGGTTGCCAAGGGTGCCAAGGCACTGGTTGATCCCAAGCTGTTCCCGGCTGACGATGGCGGCGCCTATCTTGCGCCGCAGATCCTTGTCGATGTCGATCACTCCATGGCGTTCATGCGCGAAGAGACCTTCGGCCCTGCGGTCGGCATCATGAAGGTGAAGAGCGATGCGGAAGCGCTCGAGCTGATGAACGACAGCCCCTACGGCCTGACGGCCTCTCTTTGGACGAAGGATGTCGAGCGCGCCTCGCGCATCGGCCGCGAGATCGAAACCGGCACCGTCTTCATGAACCGCGCCGATTATCTCGATCCGGCCCTGTGCTGGACCGGCGTCAAGGAAACCGGCCGCGGCGGCTCGCTGTCGATCATCGGCTTCCACAATCTGACGCGCCCGAAATCCTACCATCTGAAGAAAGTAACAGCATGAGCACTATCTCAGCCAACTGGAGCTATCCGAACGCCTTCAAACTCGGCCGTGGCCGCATCAAGGAACTGGCGGACGCCTGCAAGAGCCTGGGCATGAAGAAGCCGCTTTTGATCACCGACCGGGGACTTGCCTCGATGGCGATCACGGCGACGGCACTGGATATTCTGGAAGACGCAGGTCTCGGCCGCGCCATCTTCGCCGACGTCGATCCGAATCCGAACGAGAAAAACCTCGAAGCCGGCGTGACAGCCTTCAAGGATGGCGGTCATGACGGCGTCGTCGCCTTCGGCGGCGGTTCCGGCCTCGACCTCGGCAAGTGCGTTGCCTTCATGGTGGGGCAGGCGCGTCCGGTCTGGGATTTCGAAGACATCGGCGACTGGTGGACACGCGCCAGCCTCGAAGGCATCGCCCCGATCGTCGCCGTACCGACGACGGCAGGTACCGGTTCGGAGGTCGGCCGTGCCAGCGTCATCACCAATTCCGCAACGCATGTGAAGAAGATCATCTTCCATCCGAAATTCCTTCCCGGCGTCGTCATCGCCGATCCGGAACTGACCGTCGGCATGCCGAAGGTCATCACCGCAGGTACGGGCATGGATGCTTTCGCCCATTGCCTGGAAGCCTATTCCTCGCCCTTCTACCATCCGATGTCGGCCGGTATCGCGCTCGAAGGCATGCGGCTGGTCAAGGAATTCCTGCCGCGTGCCTATCGTGAAGGGACCGATCTCGAAGCGCGCGCAAATATGATGAGCGCGGCCGCCATGGGCGCCGTTGCCTTCCAGAAGGGGCTCGGCGCCATTCACGCGCTGTCGCATCCGATCGGTGCCGTGTACAATACGCATCACGGCATGACCAATGCCGTCGTCATGCCGGCGGTCCTGCGCTTCAACCGCAAGGCTATCGAGGACAAGATTGCCCGCGCTGCCGCCTATCTCGGCATCTCAGGCGGTTTCGACGGCTTCTATGATTATGTGCTGAAGCTGCGTGCCGAACTTGGCGTGCCGGAAAGCCTTTCGGCCATGGGCATTGCGCCGGATCGCATCGATGAGCTCTCGGCCATGGCGATCGAAGATCCAAGCGCCGGGGGCAATCCGGTGCCGATGACACTGGAAAACACTAAAGCTCTCTTCCGGGATTGCTTCTAAAACGCTGCCCAACACCTTGATGTGCTGGAGGAATTGACAGCGCATCAGGTCAAACAAAAGAGCCGCCGGGCGTCACCCGGCTGCTCTTTTGTCGAGAAGCTATATGCCGATCAATCCACGAATTCGACGACGACGCCCGGCTTGACCATCTTGGCGAGTTCGGTCGCATCCCAATTGGTGAGGCGCACGCAACCATGGCTCTGCGTCTTGCCGATTCTTGATGGGTCCGGCGTGCCGTGGATGCCGTAGGTTGGCTTCGACAGAGCCATCCAGACCGTGCCAACCGGGCCATTCGGGCCTGGCGGAATGTTGAGAACCTTGTCGTTTCCGGCTTGTTGGAAGTTGATCTTCGGATTGTAGGTATAGCCAGGGTTGAAGGCGACGCGCTCGACCGTCACCGTGCCGGAAGGCGAGGGCGTGTCGGCAGAGCCGATGCTCGCCGGATAGGCTGCAATCAGGGTACCGTTGGCGTCATAGGCGAAAACCTGCTTACGGCCTTTGTCCGCCAGAATCTTGGCGACCGTGCCGGTCTTGCTGGGACCGGTATTGACGACCTTGATAGTGCTGCCCGGCACGGTGAAATCGACACCGGGATTGAGCGCCTTCAGATAGCCTTCATCCATATGGAAGCGCTCCGCCAGCATTTCGGTCGTCGACGTGTAGCCGAGGGAAGGCATCTGGGACTTCGCGGCATAATCTTCGGGGATCGATGCGACATAGGGGCCGGCCGCATCTGCGGCCGTGATCGTATAATTGACGATCGGCATGCCGCCGGACAAGCGCAGCTGCTCGAGGATCGCGTCAGTATTGTTCGGATCGAGAGTCTGGCCGGTCATCTGCTGGTAGGCATAGATCGCCTTGGTGACATTGGCGCCCATTCTGCCGTCGATGGCACCCGGCGAAATGCCCTGCCGCGCAAGGAACACCTCGAGGGCGGTGATTTCCATCTTCGACTTGCCCTTTAGTGTGATGACGGGCTCTGCAGGCGGCTTGTTGACGATATCGGGCGTGCCCTGCTGCGGGTCTATCGATGCATAGTCGTTGCCGCTGGCATTTGCCTGACTTCGGCTCGGCTCCGGCATCGGTTGATTGTCGAGCGGCTGGCGCTGAATATCGCTATCACGCGGAATGGCGCCAGTGACTACGTCACGATCCTGCTGGCCGTAACCATTGTTAGGGCCGCCGTCATAATTTCCGTAGCGGTCGGTACGATACTGGCGATAGTCTTGGTAATTGCCGTTATCGGACAGCTGCGTATCGCCGTAGCGGCCGCCGTTATTGCCATAGGTATCGCGGGCAGGTGCGCGGGGATAATAGGTGCTTGCCTTCATCTCGGTCGCGACGACATTGCCGTAGGCATCGATCAGAACCCGGCGGCCGCGCCCGTCGCGCGCCATGGAGTATCCGCCGCCATAGGGATACTGATCGAGGATCCGGCCGTCAGGAGTGACGAGAACCGTGTTGCCGCTTCCACCGCGGTAATATTGTGCGTGCGCATCGGTGAGCGCAAGCATCGACACGGCGGCAGTCATTGCCAAGGCAAAACTCAATTTTACGAACCGGTTCACGTCTATCGAATCCTCGGGGTAGTCGTTCGGCTGACACACATGGCAATTTTGTCGCCAGTATGGAAATTTAGATTATCATGCTGAATAAAATATAAAAATTTATGTGATCAAGGCTTCCAGTTAACATTCGGTAAGCCAAATCACCGTTTATTCAGCCGCGCGGCATCGTGGAACAGCGCCCGCGCGGAGGCGATCACGGAGGACTTTAGGGATGATGGATTTTTCTGCGGCCAAAGGGCCGAAGCTGGCGCTGGATGACGCCTCCGTGCTCGATATCGGTGACTGCCTCGTCGAGGGCCACAATCTTGCGCCTGGAAGCGCCGTTCCCGATGATGGCGATCCGCGTATCAGTCATTCCGTACAAGGCTTCCTCTTTACCTGTGGCCCGGATCATATCCGCCATCCCGATCCGATGACGGGGGCTTTCGAAGGCAAGCGCTACCCTCTGCATGGTTCCTTTTCCTCTCATCCGGCGAAAATTCTCTGGACAAGGTTCGAGGGAGGAAATGCGGAATGCCGGGCCGATATCGATGTCGTCACCGCCGAAGGACGGACGGCGAGACTGGAGCGCCATTGGCGGATCGACGGCGTGACCGGTGAAGTGTCGCTTGCTGATCGCATCGTCAATACGAGCGTCGAGGCGATGCCTGTCTTCCTGATGTACCACATGAATATCGGGGGCAAATGGTTCGACAGCGGCACGCGCCTCACCGGGCAGATGCTGGAAAATGGCGGATTTCCCTGGACGTTCGGCAAGGAGGGGGGCGATATCTTCTGCGTGCCGGCACAGGACAAAGGGGAAGATTGGGCTGAAATCAGCCTCGGGCCGATCGCGGCCATCGGCGGCAAGTCTTTGAGAGTGCGTTTCGGCACCGATACGCTGCCGTTCCTGCAGGTCTGGCGCAATCAGCGCTCCCCCGCACATGTGCTCGGTATCGAACCGGTTTCGCATCGCTGGGTCTCGCGCGCAGAGCTTGAGGACGCGGGCGAATTCAATATTCTCCAGCCCGGGGAAGTCCGCGATTTCATGCTCAGCTTCGCCTTCGTTTGAGAGTGTGCCGCGGTTGACGCCTGCTTTGGGGCGGCGTAGACCAAGGCCACGGTTTTAGAGAGGACATGAACCATGGATATCCGCCCGATCGACGATGAGTATTCGGTATCCGGCCAGATCAGCATTGAGGATCTCGACCAGATCAAGGCCATGGGTTTCAAGTCCATCGTTTGTCATCGTCCCGACAATGAAAGCCCGGATCAGACACCGTTCGGCGTCATCGCGGCGCGCGCCAAGGAACTGGGCCTGGAAATCACTCATGTCCCGGTTGGCCCCATGGGCGTTACCGAGGAAGCAGTGCAGGGCATGGTCGATGCTCTGGACGAGTTCCCGCGCCCGATGCTCGGCTATTGCCGGTCCGGCGCCCGCTCGACGGCAATCTATCAGAAGACGCATCACATTCGCGGCTGACCCATTGGGTCCTCGGCCCTTTAATTTGAAGGCAGGCCATCGGCCGCGCCCTGTTTACCTGTCGAAAAACAACATCAGGAGAAGACCATGAGCATCAAGCGCATCGACGTTGGCGCCCGCATGAGCGGCGCTGTCATCCACGGCAATACCGTTTATCTCGCCGGCCAGGTTGGCGAAGGCGAAAGCGTTACGGAGCAGTGCAAGTCGGCGCTGGCTGAAGTCGATCGCCTACTCGCTGCAGCTGGCTCCAGCAAGTCGAAGATCCTGCAGACGCTCATCTATCTCTCCGATATCTCCTACTTCGCCGAAATGAACGCCGCCTGGGAGGCCTGGGTCGATCCGGCCCATACGCCGGCCCGTGCGACTAGCGAAGCCAAGCTGGCCGCACCGAAGTACAAGGTCGAATTCATTGTGACCGCAGCTATCGGCTAAATCGGGTACAGCCTAATTTATGAAAGGCCGGTAGGCTTGTGCTCACCGGCCTTTTGTTTGAGCGATTTCCGTCAGGGTGCGCGAGGGCGTGATCGCTTCCGGATCGAGTGCGATCTCAATGATTGCCGGCTTGCCGCTTGCGCGAGCCCGTTCGAACGCCGGGCCGAATTCTTCTGTCGCTCTCACGATTTCACCATGGCCGCCATAGGCGCGGGCCAGCGCTGCGAAATCTGGATTGTCGAGCGCCGTGGCGCTGACGCGACCGGGATATTCGCGCTCCTGATGCATGCGGATCGTGCCGTACATGCCGTTGTTGATGACCAAGGCGATCAGCGGCAGTCGGTACTGGACGGCGGTTGCGAATTCCTGACCATGCATCATGAAACAGCCGTCACCGGCAAAGCAGATGACCTCGCGCTCCGGAAAGAGCTGTTTCGCCGCAACTGCCGCCGGCAGGCCATAGCCCATCGAGCCCGATGCCGGCGCCGCCTGTGTGTTGAAGCGGCGAAAGCGATGGAAGCGGTGCAGCCAGGTCGCATAGTTGCCGGCGCCATTGGTGAAGATCGCATCGTCAGCGGTGTTGGCTTCGATCCAATCCATGATGCGGCCCATGTGAACCGCGCCGGGGCTTTTCTCCGGTGTCACCGACCAGGCAAGGTAGGAGGCGTGCATGTGTTGCGTCCGCTCCGCCCAAGGTGTTTCGGTCGGCGGGGCGAGGTCCGCCAGCGCCGCGACGAAATCTGCCGGGCTGGCGCAGATGGCCAGGTCCGGACGATAGACGCGGCCGAGTTCCGAGGGATCGGGATGGATGTGGACGAGCTGCTGGCGCGGGTAGGGGATATCGACAAGCGTGTAGCCGGAGGACGGCATCTCGGAAAGGCGGCCGCCGAGAAGGATCAATAGATCCGCTTCCTTGATCTCCTTTGCCAGCGCCGGGTTGATGCCGATGCCGACATCGCCGGCATAGTTCGGATGCAGATGGTCGAACAGCATTTGCCTGCGGAAGGAGCAGCCGACCGGCAGCCTGAAACGCTCCGCGAACTGGCGGATGCCGGCAACGGCCTCTTCGTTCCAGCGTGAGCCGCCGAGGATCACCATCGGCCGCTTTGCCGCAGCGAGGCGCTGCCTGAGATCAGCGAGCTGGCCGCGGCCGGGATGGGCGGCAACCGGCGCGTATGGCCGTGCTTCCGGCGCCTCGACCTCATCGCGCAGCATGTCCTCGGGCAAGGTCAGTACAACAGGGCCAGGGCGCCCCGATGTCGCGACGGCGAAGGCGCGGGTCACAAATTCCGGAATGCGGGCGGCGTCATCGATCTCGCCGACCCATTTCGCGAATTCGGTAAAGGCCCGGCGGAATTCCACTTCCTGAAATGCCTCGCGCTCGCGGGCATCGCGCTGAACCTGGCCGATGAAGAGGATCATCGGGATCGAATCCTGCCGCGCGATATGAAGGCCGGCGGACGCGTTTGTGGCGCCGGGGCCGCGTGTAACCATGCAAATGCCGGGCTCGCCGGTCAAACGGCCCCAGGTATCCGCCATCATCGCAGCCCCGCCTTCCTGGCGGCAGACGAGTACGTTGATGTCGCTGTCATGCAAGGCGTCGAGCACGGCGAGAAAACTCTCGCCCGGCACGCAGGAAATACGCTGCACACCATTTGCCTTCAAAGCCTCGACGATGAGTTGCCCGCCTGTTCGCTTCATGTGCCTGCCTTTCCCTCCAGTTCGGCCAATTCGGCCAGAACTTCCTCCTGATGTTCGCCGAGGCGCGGGCTTGGCCGTGTATAGGTCAACGGCGTTTCCGAGAGCACGATCGGCGTTCGCACGCTTGGAATGACGGTGCCGGCGCTGTCCTCGAGATCGATCCTCAGGCCGCGTGCCACAATCTGCGGATCGGCGAACATATCCTCGATCGTGTTGATGGCGCCGGCCGGCACCGCATTGGCCTCGCAGACTCGGAGCAGATCAGCCTTATTCCATTTGAGCGTCTGCGCCGAGATGAAAGCCCGTACCTCATTGCGGTTGGCGACGCGGGCTTTGTTGGTCGCGTAGCGCTCGTCGCCGGCATGGTATTCCATGCCGAGAATGACGCAGAGGCGCCGGAATTGTCCGTCATTGCCGACGGCCAGTATGAGGTAGCCGTCGGCCGTGGGCACGACTTCATATGGCGAGATGTTGGGATGGGCGTTGCCGAGCCTTACCGGCGGCTTGCCGGAGATCAGATAGTTCATGTTCTGATTGGCAAGCACGGCCGATTGCACATCGAGCAGCGCCATGTCGATCCGCTGCCCTTCGCCGCTTTTCAAGGCATGGATCAGGGCAGCCTCGATCGCAGAAACGGCATAGATACCGGTGAAGATGTCAGCGATCGCGACACCTGCCTTCATCGGCTGGCCATCCGGTTCGCCCGTGATCGACATGAAGCCGGAAATGCCCTGAACGATATAATCGTAGCCTGCGAGATTGGCATAGGGGCCGGTCTGGCCGAAGCCGGTGATCGAACAGTAGACGATGCGCGGATTGATCTTTCTCAGGCTTTCATAATCCAGCCCGTATTTGATCAGGCCGCCGAGCTTGAAATTCTCGATCACCACGTCGGCTGTCTTTACCAGCCTGCGCACCACATCCTGTCCTTCCTCGGTCCTGAGGTCGGCGGTGATGGAGCGCTTGCCGCGATTGGCGGAATGGTAATAGGCGGCGGAGAGATTTTCGCCGCCCTTGCCCTCGACGAAGGGAGGTCCCCATTGGCGTGTGTCGTCGCCGCCGTCGGGATTTTCCACCTTGATGACGTCGGCGCCGAGATCGGCCAGCATCTGCCCTGCCCATGGACCGGCCAGAACGCGGGCAAGCTCGATGACACGAACACCGGAAAGCGGAGGTTTCTTGGTCTTCTCGTCAGTCATGTCGATCCACTCGCTTACGGCGTGAACGCTGTTTCAGATGTATCGGATACGGGCTTGGAAGCAAAGCGCCGCTCGCGCCAGAGGATGTAGAGGCCCGAGCCGATGATGATGAGGATGCCGAGCCACTTGATCGCATCCGGGAAGTTACGGAAGACGAGCCAGCCGAAGATCGTCGCCGAGACGATTTCGAAATATTGCAGCGGTGCGAGCGTCGAGGCCGGCACGGCGCGATAGGCGTAGACCGTGAGGATGCCAGCGGCGGCTGCGGTGGCACCAACGCCGAAGAGATGGAGCATGGCCGTGGGATCCGGCATGACAGGATCGAGGATCGCAGATCCTGTCGCCCGGCCGACGGCAAGCAGCGCCAGGCCGAAGCCGATACCCCACAAGGCGGTCTGGAACTGCATCGACCAGGCATCCTCGCTATGGGAGACGACACGCGTGATCATCACGTAGACCGCGATGCAAAGCGCGGCGACGACGGGAAGAAGGGCGATGAAGCCGACTTCCTGAAAGCTCGGCTGGATGATCAGCATCGCGCCGAAAAAACCGACGGCGCAGGCCGTATAGCGCCGCCAGCCGATGGTTTCCTTCAGGAAGATGCTGCTGAGGATGGTGAGCATTATCGGCTCGACGAAGAAGATCGCGATGGCATCAGCCACCTCCATTACCTGCAGCGTGGTGACGAACGACACCATGGACAGCGTCAGCACTGCGGCTCGAATGGCATGGACGCCGCTGCGCCGCCATGTCCACACTCCCCATTGCCGGCGCATCGCCATCATCGGCAGAGCGAAGAGCGCTTGAAAAACGAAGCGCGCGGCTGTGACTTCGCCCGGTGGAACGGTGGCGGCAGCGAGCTTGGAAAAGATGTCTATGATCGGCGAGAGGATGACGGAGAGGAACATCATCAACAGGCCGAAGGTCAGTTCCGATTGCGGCAATCGGACCGAAGAGCCGCTGGAAGTGTTCATTGCAGAATTTCCTTGAGAATCAGTTCTTTGTCACCACCTTCTTGCACCAGTCGGCAAATCGGGCGGTGGCTTCGTCGGCACCGATATCGTTGAGCGTCTCGTGCCGCATGTTGGGGTAGATCTCGGTTGTAATATGAGAGAAGCCTGCGCGTTTCAAATGATTTGCGAGCCAGGAGATCGCTTTGGCGTTGTCGGTCGCCGGATCCTCGCCGCCTCCGACGAGGTGAATCGGTATGTTGCGTCGGAGCCGGTCAAGATAGGTCTTCTGCGGCGCGCGGAAGGTGAGCTCGAACAGATCGAGCCAGAGCGAGACGGAGGCATCGAAACCGCAGAGCGGATCGGCGATATATTTGTCCACCTGCTCGGGGATGCGCGAGAGCCAGTCGAAGTCGGTGCGGTAGTTCTCGATCGATTTGCCCCAGATCCCGAAGGTCAGCTTCGGCAACGGCCCGCTGGGGACATCCGACCCTTTGAACATGCGCTCGGTCTTGAGGATGAGCTGGGCGGCACGGCCGGCAAGGCCCGGATTGAAGTTGGCGTTCCAGACGGCGACGGCGTCGAATTTGTCCGGATACGTGACGACCGTGTTCAAACTGATCAATCCGCCCATGGAGTGACCAAAGAGAATGACCGGCAGGCCGGGATGGGCGCTTGCGGCAAGCTCGCACATGGCGAGTACGTCGGCGATGACCAGTTCCACGCCGTCTCTTCGCGCAAAGCGGCCGATCGGCGCATCGTGGGCGATGGTCTCGCCGTGGCCGCGATGATCGTGGGCGTAGACATGGAAGCCTTGGCTGGCCATCGCATCGGCAAAGGCTTCGTAGCGGCGGGAGTGTTCGGCAAGACCATGCGATATCAGCAGAATGCCGCGCGCTTTTGCCGCCGCCGGCAGGTGATGATAGGCAATCTTCGCGCCCGTCAAGCTATTCAGGCGCTGCTTATCCGCGAACATGCATTGGGTCCTCCTCATTTGAACGAAAGGTTATCATTCGGCCGATTGCAATGGATAGGTGTCGAAGCTCACAGAAATAAATCTTTCCGAGCGCTACGATTCAGGGTTGCGCCCGCTCGATCAAACTGCTTATTTGTTCCCATAATGTTCTAATCGGAGGCAGGAATGAGGCAGTTGCTTCGGGTATTTGCAGTTGTATTTCTTTCAGTCGGAACGGCCGCCGGCGCCATGGCGCAGGAGCATAGCCGTGGGCGGACGCGTTTTATCCTGGCGGCAAGCTGGGAGCCGGCATTTTGCGCGACGAACCAGAAAAAGGCCGAATGCCGGAACCAGTCGCCGAGCAATTACGATGCGAAGAATTTCTCGCTGCATGGCCTTTGGCCCATGAGGCAGGAATATTGCGATGTTTCGGAGGATTTGAAGCAGGCCGATCGCGGCCGCGACTGGAAGGACCTGCCGGCCGTGCAACTGTCGCAGGACGTCAAGACGAAGCTGGACAAGGTGATGCCGGGCACGCAATCCGGCCTCGAGCGGCACGAATGGGTCAAGCACGGCACCTGCACGAAGCTTAGCGCCGATCAATATTTCTCCATCGCCGCCGGCCTGATCGCCGAACTCAACACGTCTGCCGTGCGCGAACTCTTCGCCCAGAATATCGGCAAGGAGCTGGACGCGGAAAGCGTCAAGGCAGCCTTTGACCAAAGCTTCGGCGAAGGTGCCAATGCGCGCATCAAGATGAGCTGCCGACAGGTTGGCGATGTCAGGGTGATTTCGGAGCTGACCATCGGCCTCTCCGAAGATGCGATCGATCCGCAGCAAAGCAGCGAGCCGCGGCTCGCAAAACTGATCCAGGGCGCCGGCAGCACATCGTTCGGCTGCGATCGTGGCGTGGTGGACGCAGCTGGTTTCTAGCACAATCCGGCCTTTGCGGCGCGGATAAATGCCCTCGGACAAGGTTTCGCCGTTGCCCGAGGGCCGGGTTTCGCCTACATAGCGGCACAATTCGCAATGTTACCGCCCGTGGAGTAACCCAAGCTATGGCACGTCAGTTCATTTATCATATGGCCGGTCTGAATAAGGCCTATGGCGCCAAGAAGATCCTCGAGAACATCCATCTCTCCTTCTATCCAGACGCCAAGATCGGTATCCTCGGTCCGAACGGTGCGGGTAAATCGACCGTGCTGCGCATCATGGCCGGCCTCGACAAGGAATATACCGGCGAAGCCTGGCTGGCCGAAGGCGCCACCATCGGCTACCTGGCGCAGGAGCCTCAGCTCGATCCCAATAAGACGGTGTTCGAAAACGTCATGGAAGGCGTTGCCAAGAAAACCGAAATCCTCAATCGTTACAACGAATTGATGATGAACTATTCCGACGAGACTGCGGAAGAGGGCGCCAAGCTCCAGGATATCATCGACAGCCAGAATCTCTGGGATCTGGAAAGCCAGGTCGAGATGGCGATGGAAGCGTTGTGCTGCCCGCCGCGCGATGCCGAAGTGACCAGCCTTTCCGGCGGTGAGCGCCGTCGTATCGCGCTGTGCCGCCTGCTTCTCTCGCAGCCGGACCTGCTGCTGCTCGACGAACCGACCAACCATCTCGACGCTGAAACCATTGCCTGGCTGGAAAAGCATCTGCGCGACTATCCGGGTGCCGTGATGATGATCACCCACGACCGCTACTTCCTCGACAATGTTACCGGCTGGATCCTCGAACTCGACCGCGGCCGCGGCATTCCCTACGAAGGCAACTATTCCGCTTATCTGCGGGCCAAGGCCAAGCGCATGCAGCAGGAAGCCCGCGAAGAAGCCGGCCGCCAGAAGGCGATCAGCCGTGAACAGGAATGGATCGCCTCCAGCCCCAAGGCCCGTCAGGCCAAGTCCAAGGCGCGTATCAACGCTTACGAACAGCTGGTCGATGCCGCCGAAAATCAGCGTCCTGGCGACGCGCAGATCATCATTCCGGTCAGCGAGCGTCTCGGTCAGGTGGTGATCGAGATGGAGGGCATCACCAAGGGTTTCGAAGGCCGCACGCTGATCAACGATCTGTCGATCAAGCTGCCGCCCGGCGGCATCGTCGGCATCATCGGCCCGAACGGCGCCGGCAAGACGACCCTGTTCAAGATGATCACCGGGCAGGAAAAGCCGGATTCCGGCTCGATCCGCATCGGCGAGACGGTGCATCTCAGCTATGTCGACCAGAGCCGCGACGCGCTTGACGGCAACAAGACGGTCTGGGAAGAAATCTCCGGCGGCGCCGAAGTCATCAAGCTCGGCAAGTTCGACATGAACTCGCGCGCCTATTGCGGCGCCTTCAACTTCAAGGGCGGCGACCAGCAGCAGAAGGTCGGCAATCTCTCTGGCGGTCAGCGCAACCGCGTTCACCTGGCCAAGATGCTGAAGGCTGGCGGCAACGTGCTGCTGCTCGACGAACCAACCAACGACCTCGATACGGAAACGCTGGGGGCGCTGGAAAGCGCACTCGAAAACTTCGCCGGCTGCGCCATCATCATCAGCCACGACCGCATGTTCCTCGACCGCCTGGCCACGCATATCCTGGCCTTTGAAGGCGAAGGCCATGTCGAATGGTTCGAAGGCAATTTCGAGGATTACGAGCAGGACAAGATCCGCCGGCTCGGTCCTGATGCCCTCAATCCGGGCAGCCAAGCGCACAAGCGACTGACGCGTTAAACTCTCGGTTTCGCTCTTCGAAAACCCCGGCTTGTCCGGGGTTTTTGCGTATCTGGCAACGGAATGGAATATTCCGTTTTCGCCAGAAATTAACAGATTTCCGACGTCGAATTGCCGCCGTGGTGGATTGGCTCTTGCACACTGTACTCAAATCACATAAAGATATCTTTATATCTTGATTGGGTGTGGAATGACGGATCTGGTTAAACTCGGTTTGGACGAGGTGGTGGACGTGCTGAAGGCAGTCGGCGAGCCGACCCGCTTGCGTCTTCTCGCATTGCTCGCGGCCGGCGACCTGACGGTGACCGATCTTACCGAAATTCTCGGCCAGTCGCAGCCTCGCATTTCCAGGCATTTGAAGCTGCTTGGCGAAGCCGGATTGATCGATCGTTACCAGGAAGGCGCCTGGGCTTATTTCCGCCTGAAGCAGGAGGGCAGGGCTGTGACGCTGGCGCGCAGTCTCCTGCGCCATACTGCCGAAAAGGATACGGTGCTGCTGCGTGACGGCGAGCGTCTTGCCTCCGTAAAGCGTGTTCGCGCCGAGCGTGCTCAGACCTATTTCAGCCGGAATGCCGCCGAATGGGATGAACTGCGGCGCCTCCATGTCGCCGACGAAGACGTCGACAAGGCGCTGATCGAGCTGATCGGTCCGCAGCCTATCGACGCCTTCCTCGATCTTGGTACAGGTACGGGTCGGATGCTGCAGCTCCTGGCCGGACACTATCGCCGCGCGGTCGGCATCGATGCCAGCCGCGACATGCTGGCGGTCGCCCGCGCCAATCTCGATCGGGCCAACATCACGGCCGCCTCAGTGCGTCACGGCGATATTTTCAACCTGCCGCTGGAACAGCAGGATTTCGACCTCATCACCATCCACCAGGTCCTGCATTTTCTCGATCAGCCGGAGATCGCCGTGACCGAAGCGGCGCGAATGCTGCGGCCCGGCGGCCGGCTTGTGATCATCGATCTTGCGCCGCACGGGCTGGAATATCTGCGTGACGAGCATGCGCATCTGCGTCTCGGCTTCTCCCATCAGACCATGTCGGATTGGCTGAAATTGGCGGGGCTGGATGTGGAGCGCGTGCAGGACCTTCATTCGGGGAAGGAAGGCGGGCAGGCGCTGACGGTCACCATCTGGCTGGCACGCGATCCACGGCTGCTGATTGCAGCCGGCCAAGACCTTCATTCGTCCCCCATTCTTGCCGGGAGAGTTTGATATGTCTTCGAGATCAGAAAGCCGCAATGACGGTATCCGCATCTCCTTCGAGTTCTTTCCGCCGAAGTCGGAAGAGGCCGAGCAGCAGCTGTGGAACACCGTCGAGGAACTCAGCGACTGGGAGCCTGAGTTCGTTTCAGTGACCTATGGGGCAGGCGGCTCGACCAAGGCGCCGACGCTTTCGGCCGTACGCAGAATGATTCATGAGACGCCGTTCACGACCGCATCGCACCTGACCTGCGTCGGTGCCACGCGTGAGGATACGCATCGGGTGATCGACGAATTTCTGGCGGCAGGCGTTCGTCGTTTCGTTGCCCTGCGCGGCGATCCCCCAGGCGGTGTCGGCGCGGCCTATCTGCCGCATCCGGGCGGTTATGCCAATGCCGCGGAATTGGTCGGTGCTTTGCGCGAGCGCGGCGATTTCGATATATCCGTCTCGGCCTATCCCGAAAAGCATCCGGAAAGCCGCGACACATCAGCCGATATCGACATGCTGAAGCGCAAGGCCGAGAATGGCGCCGATCGGGCGTTGACCCAGTTCTTCTTCGATAACGATGCCTTCGAGCGCTATCATGATCGCGTCCGTGCGGCCGGTATCCAGATTCCCATCGTGCCGGGCATCATGCCGATCCAGAACCTGACGCAGCTCAAGCGCTTTGCGGGTGCTTGCGGCGCAAGCATCCCTTCCTGGCTCGACACGCGTTTCGAAGGTTTGGACGAGAATACCGAAGACCGCGCCAAGGTCGCCGCCGAGGTGGCTGCCGAGCAGATCCAGGACCTAGTGCGTCGTGGCATCCATGAGTTTCATCTCTACACGATGAACCGCTCGGCGCTGATTTCCGACGTGCTCAAAAGGCTGGGTCTTCAGCGCAAGGCGGATGTCCGTGCAGGCGCTGCCGCCTGAGCACTTAGGGTGAGGTAAAGCAATTCCAGGAAAAATTGCGCAGCAGTTTTACGTCCGGAATTGCGTAAAAATAACAGGACGGAGCGTTTTCGCGATTCGAAGAAAAGCGGAAAGGCTCTAGAGCGGATCATTGCTT
>UBUL01000032.1 GCA_900468625.1 Hyphomicrobiales bacterium | reverse complement strand
CGCGTGCATTACGGCATGACACCCGAGGAGTACCGGCAGAAATGGGGGCTGGCTTCCAATTATCCGATGGTTGCGCAGAATTATGCCAACCGGCGGTCTGAACTGGCCAAGATTTCCGGCCTCGGTGCCAATGGCAACAGGAAGGAAAGCGTCCGCTAGCGCAATTCCAGGAAAAGTGCGCAAGCGGTTTTCCGTCCGGAATTGCGCAAAAACAAAAGGCTCTAAAGCAATTCCAGGAAAGGTGCGCAAGCGGTTTTCCGTCCGGAATTGCGTAAAGAGCTACGGAAACATCAAAAAATAACGGCGCCCGTTGCAGGGCGCCGTTATTTTTTGGCCTCTTGTGAAGCCGGTATCGGGCGTCGGATGACGCCTCCGTCAGAACACCTGACGCAGCACGATGAACAGCCCGAACGCCAGCGCGATCGAGGCCGGCAGCGTCAGGATCCAGGCCATCAGCATATTGCGCACGGTCGACCACTGCAGACCCGAGCCGTTCGCCGCCATGGTGCCGGCGACGCCGGAGGACAGCACGTGCGTGGTCGAGACCGGCAGGCCGAGATGGTCCGCAGCACCGATCGTCAACATTGCGACCACTTCGGCGGCGGCACCCTGGCCATAGGTCAGATGCGTCTTGCCGATCTTCTCGCCGACAGTCACGACGATGCGCTTCCAGCCGACCATGGTGCCGAGGCCGAGTGCCAATGCGACGGCGACCTTCACCCAGAGCGGGATGAACTTGGTCGCGTGGTCGACGGCGGCGTGATAGCTGGTCACGGCCTTCAGATCGTCGGCGCTCATCGGCAGCAGCTTCTGCTTGTCGATCAGCTTCAGCGATTCACCGATCAGGTAGATATCGTTACGAACGTTGCCGACGAGCCCGTTTGGCAGCTTCTCGACGCTGGGATAGGCGGCAATTTCGGCGCTTGTGGCATGGATATAGGCTTGGAGAGCCGGTGTCGTCGCGTCCGTCCAGGTCTTGGTCTTTACGGCATTGCTGACAGCGGCCTTCGGATCGGCCGGCGCGGCAACACCCGGCTTCACATATTTGCCGAGCACAGTCTCGACTTGCGTAGAGGCAGCTTTGTAGGCGTCGAGATAGTTGACGTCGGGCGTTTTGTTCAGGGCGAAGGCGGTCGGCACGAGACCGATGAGGATGAGCATGATCAGACCCATGCCCTTTTGGCCGTCATTCGACCCGTGGGCGAAGCTGACACCGGTGCAGGTGAAGATCAGCAGGCCGCGGATCCAGGCCGGCGGCGGCGCATTGCCCTTCGGCGCTTCATAGAGCTCCTTGTTGCGGATCAGCACCTTGGCGACCAGCAGCAGGATCGCCGCCATGGCGAAACCGATGATAGGCGACAGGAGCAGCGACATGCCGACGTTGCTTGCCTGCGACCAGTCGACGCCGCTGGTGGCGGAGCCGGCAGGCGCCAGGAACTGATTGGCGAGACCGACGCCGATGATGGAGCCGACGAGCGTGTGCGAGCTCGATGCCGGCAGGCCGAGATACCAGGTGCCGAGGTTCCAGATGATGGCGGCGGTCAAGAGGGCGAACACCATCGCAAGACCGGAGCCGGAGCCGACCTGCAGAATCAGCTCCACCGGCAGCAGCGCCAGGATGCCGAAGGCGACGGCACCGGACGAGGTCAGGACGCCGAGGAAGTTGAAGAAGCCCGACCAGATGACCGCGAATTCAGCCGGCAGCGAGCGGGTGTAGATGACGGTGGCAACGGCATTGGCCGTGTCATGGAAGCCGTTGACGAATTCGAAGCCGAGCGCGATCAGCAGCGCAAGGCCGAGCAGGATCCACGGAACAGCGGCGGCCTCGGCAAGATCGCTGCCGAGGGCATAGCCGACATAGACGAGACCGGCCAGCACAACGACGCCGAAGATCGGCAGAAACCATTTTGCCGA
The DNA here is from genome assembly GCA_900468625.1 of Hyphomicrobiales bacterium. Lineage (GTDB taxonomy): Bacteria > Pseudomonadota > Alphaproteobacteria > Rhizobiales > Rhizobiaceae > Rhizobium. Next base: position 21,378 of record UBUL01000032.1, on the reverse strand, counting down.
GCTGCTTGCGCCGTGAATTGGATGGCTGGCATTGCCACCCTCCGAAGTACTTGAGGCGAGGTCGACCATCCCAAACTCCTTTATGGCAATTGATATTGCTGGTGTAAGCCTCCTTCATGAAACTCTCGTGACGCGCGAGTAAGTTGCGAATGCCCGCAAATGTTGACAACGACAAGCTTTTTCCGCGTGACTATCGGCTTGAGCCTATCGCAATTTTGCCGCCAAAAGGCCTTTTTCGGTTCAGCCGGCGTTCATCGCCTCGGGGGTTAAATCCCGCATGTAAGGAACCTGGATAAAGGGCCATCAAAATGAGATCGTCCGTGATTGCTATCGCTGCCTTGTTCGGCAGCCTGGTTGTATCTTCGGCAGAGGCAATGCCTGTCCCGGCCGTTGGGACAACGGCCTCAGTGCCGATCGTGAAAATTGACTATGCCTGCGGTCGCGGCTGGCACCTGACGCGTTGGGGCGAATGCCGTCCGAATCGCTGGGGTCCGCCGCCGCGGCGTTGGGGTTATTACAGGCCGCCACCGCCGCCGCCATGGGGCTGGCATGGCCATCGCCATCACCGTGATGGCTGGGGTGATGACCGCTGGCGCGATCGCCCGCGCTATTGGTAAGATCCGAAACACCGCCGCACTGCGCGACGGTGTTTTGCTTGCTGCATGGTTCAGCGTGTTGCAGTGACCTTTGCGCGTCACATGCGACGCGCGGCGCTGGAGCGATGGCTTTCGGGACGCAATGCACGTGCCGCAAGCCATAATTCCGCGAGAACGACCAGCGCGCTTTTTCGCTCTTCATCGCCCGCCTTGCACGCAGGATGCAGGCGGCGTGTCACATCAGGCCCGGCGCGCGGTCACGTTGCTGGAGTGCACCAGCGTCAACTGCCGTTCCGCCCAGGCGCCGAAAGCCAACCCCAGCGTAGCCCAGAGAATGGCATGCATACCGAGCGAGGCAATGCGGAAGCGCCAGAGCACGACGGCCGAGAACTGTTCCGGCACTTCGTCGATCGGCGGAAGCAGATATTGGATCAGTGCGATGAAGGCGATATAGCCGATGCCGGCAATGATCGCGCCGTTCCAGGAGCCATATCGTGCCGTCAGCCGGCGGCCGAAGCCGATGGCAACGATCATGCCGGCAGTGGAAGCGACGATCATGATGAAGAACAGCTCGGTTCTCGCGCCGATCGTCTCTGGATTGCCGACGGCCGGCGGATTTGCAGGATACTTGATGTCGGGCACGAGCGAGATCGTCACGAAGGCAGCGATGGCAAGCAGAGCAGCGGTGCCGCGCGCACCGAAAGAACTGATGCGTCCGTAGACCAGGGAAAAGACCAGCGCGAACAATCCGCCTATTGCGGTCGAGAAGATCACGCTGCCGGTGAAGAGGCCGATGCCCGCCTGTGTGGCGCGGCTGACGATTTCCGGTTCCGGCGCTTCGCCGGCCGCCTGAGCGGCCTTTTCTTCAAAGCCGATGGCCCAATCGACCAGCGGTTCGCCGAAGATGTGGGCGAAGGCAAAAACGAGAATGCCGGCAAGGGCCCCGACGATCATGCCGCGGAGCAAAAGACGTCCAACCATGTGCTTGACCCCTTAGTGGCAGGGGAAACCGAGAAGGTGACGTGCGTCATGCACGAATTCATGCACATACATGCCCGAGATGAGCGAGGTCGCGCCTTCTTCCGCGCCGATGAAATAGATCGCGAGCAGCATCAGCAGGCCGGCAAAAATGGCCCAGGGCAGGATTTGGCCGAGCGGAATCGGCTGCGGAATTGCGGTTGGGGCGAAAGTGGTGTCGGACATTGTATTTCCCTCTTGAAGAAAAGCGCGTTCCATTTGCGGAAGGGTTCTTGCGGGAAGGGTCTGGCTCTCGAAGGCGAAGCTTCCGTCATCGATTACAGTGGCGCGACCGCGCCGGGATTCCACCGGCTTCCGCACCCGCAAGTGCAAGTTTATAGCTATCTGCAAATATAATTGTCAATCAAGCGCCACGGCGATGCGAAATCGCGACAAGAGCGCGGCAGGGGATGGAAATAGAGGAGTCTTATGAAAACGCGTTTGAGCTGGATTTGCCATGGGGCGACGCAAGCCAATCGGAATGGCTGCTTTCCGGATGACGAACCCTTGGAGGCGAAGGCGGCGCAGCAGGCTCAATCGCTGTCCTTCGGCCTGGGGGCGATCGATCGGGTCTGGGCTAGCCCGGCGCTGCGCGCGCGCCAGACAGCCGCGGTCCTCGGTCTCGACGCCATCCCGGATGTCGCCTTGCGGGAATGCGATTATGGCGACTGGCGCGGGCAATCCCTTGCAGAATTGCATGAAAGGGACGCGGATTCTCTGGCGCTATGGATGACGGATACGTCGGTGGCACCGCATGGAGGTGAAGCCCTGTCGGCGGTCATGAAGCGCGTCGGCGAATGGATGGGAAATCATATCGAGGATGCCGGCCATATCGTCGTCATCACCCATGCGAGTGTCATTCGTGCTGCCGTTCTGCAGGCCCTGCAGGCGCCGCCCGCGGCATTCTGGTCGATCGACGTCGAGCCGCTTGGAATCGTCGAGATGACCAGCGACGGCCGACGCTGGCAACTTCGCTTCCCAGCGAAGCCGGCATAGGACCGTTCCCGCAAAAGCGGCAAGCGGAAATGCCTTGGCGATCAGCGGATCGCCATCGCCCGCCGTCGTTCGAAATAGACGAGGTAGACGGCCAGGCCGAGCGTCATCGCGGCCAATCCATACCAGGTGATGGCGTAGACGAGGTGGCTGTTGTGGAAGGTAATCTGCGTCAGCCCGCCCACAGGCAGGCCGCCGGGGTTCTTCGGATCGTCGGCATCGATGAAATAGGGAGCGACATTCTGCAGGCCGCGAGCCGCAGCAATGGCCGCTACGTCGCGCGAATACCAGCGCTCTTCCGCCGGCACATTGGAGCGCAGCAGCGTGCCCTTGGGCTCGCTGATCCGCAACAGGCCGGTGACGGTGGTATCCGTGCCGGTCCGGCTCTCGGGCCGCGTCGCCGGATTGCGCATTTCGGTAGGCACAAAGCCACGGTTGATGATAACGATCGTGCCGTCCGCGAGCTTCAGCGGTGTCAGCACCCAATAGCCCGCGCCGAGTGCGGTCGAGGCATAGATCTGCGTTTCCTTGTCGTTGAGGAAGGTCCCGCTCACCTGTACATGCTTGTATTCGGAGTTTTCGGCGTTGATATCGGCCCATTGCGACTGGTCGGGTGCGGCAACCGCGGGTGCATGCACGCGCGCATCGACCCTGGCGATGAGATCGAGCTTCCAATGCAGCCGTTGCACCTGCCATGTACCGAGCCCGATCAGGAGAGCGGTGAGCAGCAGAAGCAGGAACACCCAGATCGCAAGAGCAAACGTCGAACGCGGCTTGCCTTGGGATGTATTCGAGGAAGTGTCGGTCATGGCGCTGGTCTCCGGGGACGCGCTGCCGCATGACTTCGGGAGATCTTAGTTTCTCTTCGCTGAAGATCACGCGTAGTCTTGAAAAATCGCCTGCGACTTAGAGCAATTCCAGGGAAAGTGCGCGGCGGTTTCCCGTCCGGAATTGCGTAAAGACAAAAGGATAGAGCGTTTTCGCGATTCGAAGAAAGGCGGATATTCTAGAGCGATCTCAAGGATGCGCCGCGCAGCATCCGGCTGATATTTTGGGCCGGAAAGAGGGCGGGCCTGAAGGCCCGCCGCTCGGTCTTACGGCATGTTGCGCATCATCTCGGGCGACATGGGCATCATGTTCGCGTTGAGGTGATGCATGACCCAGAGCGAACCCGACAGCGCGATGATGACGATCACGATCGTGAAGATCAGCGCCATCATGTTCCAGCCGCCTTCCGAGCGAGTGTTCATGTGCAGGAAGTAGATCATGTGCACGACGATCTGGATCGCGCCGAGGATCATGACGATCGCTCCGGTGATGGCCGGATCGGCGAAAACCTTGCCCATGACCAGCCAGAAGGGGATGGCGGTCAGGATGACGGAGAGGATGAACCCCGTCATGTAGCTCTTGAAAGTGCCGTGGGACGCCTCGTGGCCGCCATGGTGGTCGTGGCCGTGAGCGTCGCCGGAATGATGAGAATGGTCTACGTTCGAGCTCATCCGAGAACTCCCATGAGATAGACGAGGGAAAACACGCCGATCCAGACGACGTCGAGGAAGTGCCAGAACATCGAAAGGCACATCAGGCGGCGCTTGTTTTCCGTGATCAGGCCATACCGGCCGACCTGCACCATCAGCGTGATCAGCCAGACGATACCGGTGGTGACGTGCAGACCGTGCGTGCCGACCAGCGTGAAGAAGGCCGAGAGGAAGGCGCTGCGTTGCGGGCCGGCGCCGTCGAGGATCAGGTGGTAGAACTCGTAAAGTTCGAAGAAGATGAAGAGGGCGCCGAAGATGCCGGTGATCGTCAGCCAGATCAGCGTGCCCGACTTATTGTTCTTCTCCATCGCCAGCATGGCGAAGCCGTAGGTGATGGAGGAGAAGAGCAGCATCGCCGTGTTGACGGCGACGAGCGGCAGCTCGAAGAGGTCGGCCGGAGACGGACCGGCCGCATAGCTGTGGCCGAGTACGGCGAAGGTGGCGAAGAGGACTGCAAAGATCAGGCAGTCGCTCATGATGTAGATCCAGAAGCCCAGCATGGTGCTGCCTTCCGGATGGTGCTCTTCCGTCATGTAGAAGGCGGGCGTTTCGCCATCCTTGGGAGCGTGTGCGGTTTGGGTGGTCATAAGTCTTACACCTGTCCTGCGAGCTGCTTCGTACGCTCGTTCTCGGTCTTGACGACCTCGTCGGCGGGGATGTGGTAGTCGCGCTTGTAGTTGAAGGTATGGCCGATTGTGACGGCGATCATCGCGACGAAGGTGATGGCGGCAAGCCACCACATGTACCAGATCATGCCGAATGCGAAGCCGATGGAGAGAACGCCGAGGATGATGCCGGTGCCGGTATTCTTCGGCATGTGGATCGGGATGAAGCCTTCGGTCGGCCTCACGTAGCCGCGGTTCTTCATGTCCCACCAGGCGTCGTGATCGTAGACGATCGGCGTGAAGGCGAAGTTGTAGGCCGGCGGCGGCGAAGAGGTGGACCATTCCAGCGTGCGGCCGCCCCAGGGGTCGCCCGTGTGATCGCGAAGCTCTTCGCGCTTCATGAAGCTGACAGCGAGCTGGATGAGGAAGCAGGCGATGCCGATGGCGATGAGGCCGGCGCCGAAAGCTGCGATGATGAACCAGATCTGCAGCGACGGATCGTCGAACTGGCTGACGCGGCGGGTGACGCCCATCAGGCCGAGGATGTAGAGCGGCATGAAGGCGAACCAGAAGCCGATCTGCCAGAACCAGAAGCTCATCTTGCCCCAGAAAGGATCGAGCTTGAAGCCGAAGGCCTTCGGGAACCAGTAGTTGACGCCTGCGAACATGCCGAAGAGCACGCCGCCGATGATCACGTTATGGAAGTGGGCGATCAGGAACAGCGAGTTGTGCAGCACGAAGTCGGCCGGCGGAACAGCCAGCATGACCCCGGTCATGCCGCCGATGGTGAAGGTCACCATGAAGCCGACGGTCCACAGCATCGGCGGCTCGTAGCGGATGCGGCCGTGATACATCGTGAACAGCCAGTTGAAGAGCTTCGCACCCGTCGGGATCGAGATGATCATCGTCGTGATGCCGAAGAAGGAATTGACGCTGGCGCCCGAGCCCATGGTGAAGAAATGGTGCAGCCAGACGAGGTAGGAGAGGATCATGATCACGCAGGTGGCGTAGACCATCGAGGCGTAGCCGAAGAGGCGCTTGCCGCAGAAGGTGGCGACGACTTCCGAGAAGACGCCGAAGGCCGGCAGGATCAGGATGTAGACTTCCGGGTGGCCCCAGATCCAGATGAGGTTGACATACATCATCGGATTGCCGCCGAGGTCATTCGTGAAGAAGTTCGTCCCGGCATAGCGGTCGAGCGTCAGCAGGGCGAGCGTGGCGGTCAGGATCGGGAAGGATGCAACGATCAGGATGTTGGTGCAGAGCGAGGTCCAGGTGAAGACCGGCATCTTCATGAAGGTCATGCCAGGCGCGCGCATCTTGACGATGGTGGCGATCAGGTTGATGCCCGAAAGCGTCGTTCCGATACCCGCGACCTGCAGGCCCCAGATATAATAATCGACGCCGACATCGGGACTGTAAGCGATGCCGGAAAGCGGCGGATAGGCCAGCCAGCCGGTCTTGGCGAATTCGCCGATGAAGAGCGAGATCATGATGACGATCGCGCCTGCCGTCGTCATCCAGAAGGAGAAGTTGTTGAGGAACGGGAAGGACACGTCGCGCGCGCCGATCTGCAGCGGCACGACGAGGTTCATCAGGCCGGTGACGAAGGGCATCGCCACGAAGAAGATCATGATGACGCCGTGGGCGGTGAAGATCTGGTCGTAGTGATGCGGCGGCAGATAGCCTTCGGAACCGTTGAAGGCGATGGCCTGCTGCAGGCGCATCAGCAGCGCGTCGGAAAAGCCGCGCAGCAGCATGATCAGCGCCAGCACGACGTACATGATGCCGATCTTCTTGTGATCGATGCTGGTGAACCATTCCTTCCAGAGATAACCCCAGAGGCGGAAATAGGTCAGCAGGCCGAGAAGGGCGATACCGCCGACGGCGACGCCGATGAAGGTCACGACGAGGATCGGTTCGTGATATGGAATGGAATCGAGCGTCAGCCGACCGAAGATGAATTTATAGAGGTCCGGGTTGGAAAACATGGATTGCCTCTGTCCCTTATGAATGTCTTGTTATTGAGCGCACCGGATCAATGACCCTGATGCTGCGCCGAACCGGTCGACGAATCGGAAGAAGAGCCGTTGCCCATGTCCATGCCCGGCATGGAGTTGTCTCCATGCTGCATGGTATGGGTAGCATTCCCTTCAGCCTTGACGGGCGTGACCTCGGCCGAGGCGTCTTCGCGGTTGTCGTAGATCAGGCGCTCGCGGTTTTCGTGGCTTTCCTTGCCGGCGCCGCCCTTGGCGTCGATATGCATCATCTCGCTCATGCACATCTTGCTCGGATCGGCGCACATGTTGAGGATGGCGTTGTAGAGCCCGTCGTCGACGGCGTTGAAATAGCGCACCGGCTCGCGTTCGCTCGGCTTGGCGAGCGCCATGTATTCCTGGCGGCCGAGAGCTGTGCCCTGGCTCTTTGCCTTCTGGACCCATTGGTCGAAACCGGCCTGATCCAAACCGTGGAACTTGAAGCGCATGTTCGAGAAGCCGGCGCCGCTATAGTTGGCCGACAGGCCCTGGAATTCGCCGGGATGGTTGATGACGGCGTGCAGTTTGGTCTCCATGCCCGGCATGGCGTAGATCTGGCCTGCCAGCGCCGGGATGAAGAAGGAGTTCATCACCGAGGAGGCCGTGATCTTGAAGTTGATCGGGCGGTCGACGGGAGCTGCCATCTCATTGACGGTGGCGATGCCGTATTCCGGATAGAAGAACAGCCATTTCCAGTCGAGCGCGACCACTTCGACCGTCAGCGGCTTCACGTCGGCACTGAGGGGCTTGTCGGCGGCGATGCGGTCGAGCGGCCGATAGGGGTCGAGCTGATGGGTGCTGATCCAGGTCACCGCACCGAGCGCGATGATGATGGCAAGCGGAGCGGACCAGATGACCAGCTCCAGACGTGTCGAATGATGCCAATCCGGCTCGTAGGTCGCTTGCGTGTTCGACTGACGGTATTTCCAGGCGAAGAACAGCGTCAGCAAGATCACCGGGATGATGATGATCAGCATCAGCACCACCGAGACGATGATGAGGTCTCGCTGCTGCATGGCGATATCGCCGGAGGGGGCCATCACCACCAGATTGCAGCCTGATAGCAGCAAAAACAAAGGGATGATGGATAAACGACTGAAAATCTTCAATAGTCTTGGCACGTCTTAAAGCTCTTCTTGTTTCGACCCTACCGCGACTAAAGGACGGCGGTCATGAACGATATGAGGTGTTTCGTCGCACCGCAGCAAGCTTGAGTGCATTGCGGTATGGAATGCCGTCCCACCTATCGGGAAAACCCTCGAAAATCTAGAAGGTTTTCAATCAAGCAATTCGCTTTCGCCGGCGCTAATATACCTGGATCGGAACAAATGGCTATCACCGGCGGTTTTTCTTCGTCCCGAATGCGGCACCAATGGCGGACAATGGCTCGACCGATGGCCAATTTGCGAATTATTTCATGCTGGATACTTGATATGTTCGCACGTTTGATCGACATTTTCATTATGCACGAATTCGTGGAGGAATTCGTGCCCGGAGAGGGAGGCTCCCGCGCATGGTCAGCGTTACGCATGAATCACTGAATCCCAAGTCTTCAACTCTGGAGAGCGATGCCCGCAGCATGCATGCGAACGGCTCCGTCGCCCCCGGCAACATCGCCATCGGCGTCATCATCGGTCGCACGTCCGAGTTCTTCGATTTCTTCGTCTATGCCATTGCATCCGTATTGGTCTTCCCGAAGCTCATCTTCCCCTTCGCCGACCCGCTGCATGGCACGATGCTTTCCTTCCTGGTCTTCGCGCTGGCCTTTATCGCCCGCCCGATCGGCTCGTTCATCTTCATGGCGGTCGACCGCAGATATGGCCGTGGCGTCAAGCTAACGGTCGCGCTGTTCCTGCTCGGCGGCTCGACGGCGGCAATGAGCTTCCTGCCCGGTTATTCGGAAGTCGGCGTCTACGCGATCGTCCTGCTTGCCATCTTCCGCATCGGCCAAGGTCTCGCGCTCGGTGGCGCCTGGGACGGCCTCGCCTCGCTTCTTGCGCTCAATGCCCCGACCAATCACCGCGGCTGGTATGCGATGATCCCGCAGCTCGGCGCGCCGATCGGCTTCATGCTGGCAAGCGCGCTGTTTGCCTATTTCGTCACGAGCCTCACGACGGCGGACTTCATTGATTGGGGCTGGCGCTACCCGTTCTTCTGCGCCTTCGCGGTCAATGTCGTTGCGCTCTTCGCCCGCCTGCGCCTGGTCGCGACCGAAGAATTCGGCACCCTGCTGGACCGCCATGAGCTAGAGCCTGTGAAGATGACGGAACTGCTGCGCGTCCATGGCCGGGACGTCCTGATCGGCGCCTTCGTGCCGCTTGCAAGCTTTGCGACCTTCCATCTGGTCACGGTCTTCCCGCTCGGCTGGGTCACGCTCTACAGCGAGCAGACCCCCGGCTCGTTCCTGCTGATGGAGTTCCTCGGCGCGATCTGCGGCATCCTCGCCATCATCTGTTCAGGTATGCTGGCCGACCGGATCGGCCGCCGCAATCAGCTGGCCATCGGCGCCGTGCTGATCGCCTGCTTCGCCTTCGTGGCTCCCTGGCTGCTCGATGGCGGGGCGACCGGCCGTCATGTCTATGTGGTTCTCGGCTTCACGCTGCTCGGCCTTTCCTTCGGTCAGGCAGCCGGCGCCAGCGCCTCGCGCTTCACCCGCAACTATCGCTACAGCGGCTCGGCTCTCGTATCCGATTTGTCCTGGCTGATCGGTGCCGGCTTCGCGCCTTTCGTGGCGCTCGCCCTCTCCAGCCAGTTCGGCCTCGTCTACACCAGCCTCTATCTGCTGTCGGGCGTCGTCTGCACGCTGGTCGCCATCTTCTTCAGCAAGACGCTGGAAACGCGCGACAACTGAGACGGACTATCGAACTGAAGGAGGGCCGCGGCATGGAAGTGCCGCGGCCTTTTTCGTTCAGGCTGCATGCATGAGCCATGCGATCAGCGGTGCTGCCAGCACGTTCGTCAGCCCCACCAGCACCATGACGAGACCGGCGATCGATCCTTCCTCACGGCCGATCTCATGCGCCTTGGCGACGCCGATGCCGTGCGCGCCCATGCCGTAGAGCGCGCCGCGCGCCATGCCCGATTTCAATGGCAGCAGCCGCAGCAAGATTTGTCCGACAACGGCGCCGAACAGGCCGGTGACGACGACAAAGACGGCGGTCAGGTTGGGCACGCCACCGATATCACCCGACACCACCATGGCAAAAGGCGTGCTGATCGAGCGCGGCATCAGACTGAGCCGCACGCTCTCGTCGAGGCCGAGAAGGCTGGCGAGTCCCCAGGCAGACACCATGGCCGTGGTGCTGCCGACGGTTACGCCGAACAGGAGAACGGGCCAGTAGCGCTTGATGAGACCCCGCTGCTCGTAGATCGGAACGGCAAAGGCGACGGTCGCCGGCCCGAGCAGGGCCAGCAGCCATCGGCTGTCGTGCATGTAGTCCTGATAATCTGCGTGCAGTACGAGCGCGATGGCGATCAGGGCTGCAGGCGCCGCCACCAGCGGCGACAGCCAGAGCGAAGGCCAGCGCCGGTGGAGCGTCTTGGAAACATAGTAGAGACCGATCGTCGCCAGCGGCCAGAACAGGCCGGATGCGGCGGTTTCAATGGCGGACATGGTGGGAGGCTCCGTGGCGCATCATGAGGCGGCAGCCGATATCGATCGCAATGGCGGTCACGCTCATGACCATGACCGTGCCGGCGGAGATCACTATGAGCACCTTCAGCCCGACGATACCGATGAATTCGCCATGATCGAGCAGGGCCAGCACCGCCGGCACGAAGAACAGCAGCATCTCGCCGAGGAACCACTCCGCACCACGTTTCATGCTCGCCATGCCGATCCTGCCGCTGGCAAGCAGCGCGAGTACCAGCAGCATGCCGGCGATGGCGCCGGGTATCGGCAGGTGCGTCAGGCCTACGATGGCCTCGCCCGCTTGCCAGAAGGCGAGCAGCAGCAGGATCTGAGCCAAACGGCTCACTCTCGGATGGTTTTGCAGATCGATGCGCATGGAGAAACTCGGGAAAATTCGATGTCCTAAAGATAAACCTTGTGCCAGCATGAATAAAATGAATTGATTTCATCAAATCCAGTCCCAAAAGGAATAGCTATGGAACTTCGAACTTTAAGGGCATTTGTCGAGGTGGTGCGCCAGGGCGGATTTTCGGAGGCTGCGAAGGTGGTATTCACGACCCAGTCCGCCGTCAGCAAGGCCGTGCGCCAGCTCGAGGATGAGCTCGGTCTGGCGCTGCTCAATCGCATTGGTCACAGCGCGACCTTGACCGATGCAGGCGAGGTGGTGTATCGCCGGGCCGTGGCAATGCTTTCCGCGCGAGACGATCTGCTTGCCGAACTCGCCGAACTGCGTGGCCTTGCCCGCGGCACGCTGCGTCTCGGCCTGCCGCCGATCGGCAACGATGCGCTGTTTGCGCCGATGTTTGCCGTCTTCCGCAATCGCTATCCGGGGATCGAGATCAAGCTGGCGGAGCAGGGATCCATGCGCCTGGAGGAAATGGTTCTTTCCGGCGAAGTCGATCTCGGCGCCTCGCTCCTGCCGACGCGCGACATATTCGAGTGGCAGAGCGTACGCTGCGAGCCGATGCATGTGCTGCTGCCCGCCGCGCATCCTCTCGCCGGGCGTGCGGCGGTACCGCTCGCGGCGCTGCAGGGCAATTCCTTTATCTTGTTTGAAGCCGGCTTTGCCCTCAATGGCATTATTCTCGATGCCTGCCGCAACGCCGGCTTCGCGCCCGATATCGCCGCACGCTCGAGCCAGATCAATTTCATCGTCGAGCTTGTCGCAGCCGGGCTCGGCGTGGGTTTCCTGCCGCGGTTGATCGCCGAACAGCGGCAGCGTCCCGGCGTCAGCCACGCGCTCGTCGTCGAGCCGGAAATGGCGTGGCACATGGCATGGATATGGCGGCGAGGCGGCTATCTCTCGCATGCCGGCAAAGCCTGGATCGATCTCGCTGCAGAGATAGCGATGAAATCTTGACTCATTCTTCAAACTTTTTGATGATAAAGCGCCCGTGTAAACTTGAAAAAAATTCTCAGGAAAAATATAGGCTATCCCAAGGCCGCCTCAGGCGGTGACTTTCAAGCGAGAGGGCTTATGACTTTTTCCTTTACTCATCTCACCAGCGCGCTGGCGCTTGCCTCAGGTCTTGCGATCGCTCCGATGGTAGCGAATGCCGCCGAATCCGAAGGCATCGTCGTCTATAACGCCCAGCACGAGGCACTGACGCAGGCATGGGCGGATGGCTTCACCAAGGAAACCGGCATCAAGGTCACGATCCGCAACGGCAGCGACATGCAGTTCGCCAACCAGATCGTCCAGGAAGGCGCGGCCTCCCCGGCGGACGTTTATCTGACGGAAAACTCGCCGGGCATGGCGCTGGTCGATGCCAACAAGCTCTTCGCCCCGGTCAATGCCGATACGCTTGCGCAGGTGCCGGAAACCTTCAAGGCGGCCGATGGCAACTGGGTCGGCGTTGCTGCGCGCTCCACGGTTTTCGCCTATGACAAAACCAAGCTGAAGGAAGCCGATCTGCCGAAATCGCTGCTCGATCTCGCCGATCCCAAGTGGAAGGGCCGTTGGGGCGCTTCGCCGGCCGGCGCCGACTTCCAGGCGATCGTCAGCGCGCTGCTTGAGCTGAAGGGCGAGGACGCCACCCGCGCCTGGCTGAAGGCGATGAAGCAAAATGCCAGCTTCTACAAGGGCAACAGTGTCGCCATGAAGGCCGTCAATGCCGGCGAAGTCGAAGGCGCTGTGATCTATCATTATTATTGGTTCGGCGATCAGGCCAAGACCGGCGAAAACAGCAAGAACGTGGCCCTGCACTATTTCAAGAACCAGGATCCGGGCGCCTTCGTCAGCATCTCGGGTGGCGGCGTTCTGGCATCGAGCCAGCACCAGAAGGAAGCGCAGGCTTTCCTGAAGTGGATTACCGGCAAGGGCGGTCAGGCAGTTCTGCGCGATGGTAATTCCTATGAATATGCCGTCGGCAATGGTGAGGCTTCCAATCCGAAGCTCGTGCCGCTGTCCGATCTTCAGGCTCCGAAGGTCGAGCCTTCCAAGCTGAACAGCAAGAAGGTCACCGATCTGATGACGGAAGCAGGCCTCATCTAAGGCAAAGCCTGCGCCGCAGCGCCTTTCGAGCGCTTCGCGCGGGCTTGGCTCTTGCATCACTGTCCTATGCCCTGCTAGGGGCATAGGGATGGCCTTTGGAGCCGGAAGGTTTCAGGTCTGTTCGACCTGAAACCTTCCGGCTCTGAACTCAAAGAAGCAGAGCATGATGTCGTCCGAAAACCGCTCACACTTTTCGGCGTCATGCTCCGGGCCGATCGATCGGGCAATCGCGATATGCGGCGGTTGCCTTCCTATTTCAGGGCGTGAAAGGCAGCTCGGATTTGCTGCAGAAGAACACATATGCCGGCGAGGCCGCCGCCATGCGAATGCTCCAGTTGACGGCTGCTCCCCGTAGCCGCGTTCGGCATGCATCCGTCGTCGCCCTTGCTTCGATCGTCGCGCTTCTGAGCCTTGTGCCGCTCGGCTTCATCGTCTGGATCACGGTAGACACCGGCTGGGCAGAAGTCACCGCCCTGATCTTCCGTAGCCGCGTCGGCGAGCTGCTCGTCAATACCGTCCTGCTCGAAGTCTGCACCATTCCGCTTTGCATCCTGCTGGCAGTCACGCTCGCCTGGCTGACCGAACGCACCGATATTCCCGGCGCCCGCCTCTGGTCCTGGCTGGCCGCAGCGCCACTTGCCGTGCCTGCTTTCGTGCACAGCTACGCCTGGGTCAGTCTCGTGCCCGGCATGCGCGGGCTCTGGAGCGGCGTGCTGGTTTCGGTTCTTGCCTATTTTCCCTTTCTCTACCTGCCTGTCGCAGCCGCGCTGCGCCGGCTCGATCCGGCGATCGAGGATGCCGCGGCCTCGCTCGGCCTTGGCCCCTGGCACGTCTTCTTCCGCGCGATCCTGCCGCAGCTCCGCCTTGCCATTTGCGGCGGCTCGCTGCTGATCGGCCTGCATCTCCTGGCGGAATACGGTCTCTACGTGATGATCCGCTTCGACACATTCTCGACCGCCATCGTCGACCAATTCCAGTCGGCCTATAACAGCCCGGCCGCGAATATGCTCGGCGGCGTCCTCGTCTTCTGCTGCCTGTTGCTGCTCGGCATCGAGGTACTGGTGCGTGGCAATGAGCGCTATGCCCGCATCGGCTCCGGTGCTGCCCGTCCGGCCGATCGCCGCCGTCTGCGTTGGTTCGTCGTTCCCGCCATCGCGCTGCCCGTCGTCACCGCCGCGCTGACGCTCGGCATTCCCTTCGTCACCCTGGCGCGCTGGCTCTATCTCGGCGGACTGGATATCTGGCGGATCGATACCGTCGGCTCCGCGCTGCTGCAGACCATTCTTCTCGCGATCGCCGGTGGTCTCCTCGCCACTATTGCAGCGGCCCCCATGGCTTGGCTGTCGGTGCGCGCGCCCGGCCGGCTGCAGCGCGTTCTCGAAGCCTGCCATTATTATGTCGGCTCGCTGCCGGGCGTCGTCGTGGCTTTGGCCCTCGTGTCCATCACCGTCCGGCTGATTCTGCCGCTTTACCAGACCTTTGCCACGCTACTGCTTGCCTATGTCCTGCTGTTCCTGCCGCGCGCCATGGTCGGCCTACGCGCCAGCATCGCCCAGGCACCCGTCGAACTCGAGCGGGCTGCCATGGCGCTGGGGCGTACGCCGGCGCAGGCTGTACGGCAGATCACCATGCGGCTTGCGGCTCCCGGCTTCGCCGCCAGCGTGGCACTCGTCGCACTCGGCATCACCAATGAGCTGACTGCGACGCTGATGCTCTCTCCCAACGGCACGGAAACGCTGGCAACGAAATTCTGGTCTCTGACGAGCGAGATCGATTATGTCTCCGCAGCACCCTACGCCTTCATGATGATCGTCCTGTCGCTGCCGCTTACCCTTCTCCTTTACGTGCAATCCAAGCGAACGGCCGGACAATGACCTTTCTGGCAATCAAGAATATCAGCAAGCGCTATGGCCCCGTGCATGCGCTCGACAACATCGACCTCACGGTCGCTGCCGGCGGCCGAACGGCCATCGTCGGCCCGTCCGGCTCCGGCAAGACGACGCTCCTGCGCATCATCGCCGGCTTCGAAACCCCCGATGCGGGACAGGTGGAGCTGGAAGGCGAGATCCTGGCGGATGGCGAGGCCATCGTGCCCGCGCATCGCCGTGGCATTGGCATCGTCTCGCAGGACGGCGCCCTGTTTCCGCATCTGAGCGTCTCGGAGAATATTGGTTTCGGCATGGAGCGCGGCGCGCGCGACCGCGACCAGCGCATCAACGCCCTCATCGATATGGTCGAGCTCGACCGCGGCATGCTCGACCGCCGGCCGCACCAGCTTTCCGGCGGACAGCAGCAGCGCGTGGCACTGGCGCGCGCGCTCGGCCGCAAACCAAGACTGATGCTGCTCGACGAGCCCTTTTCAGCCCTCGACACCGGCCTGCGCGAAAACATGCGGAAGGCCGTCGCCCGCGTACTGCAGATTGCCGGCATCACGGCGGTTCTAGTGACGCATGATCAGGCAGAGGCGCTGTCCTTTGCCGATCAGGTCGCCGTTCTGCGCCAGGGCAAACTCATACAGGCCGGCACGCCGCAGGCGCTCTATCTTAGTCCGAGGGACCGCGAAACCGCGCTCTTCCTCGGCGATGCCATCGTGTTGCCGGCCGATCTGAACGACGGATCCGCCAAATGCGTCCTTGGGCATATTCCGGTCGATGCCGAGAGCCGGCAGGGGCGCACCGATATCATGTTGCGGCCCGAGCAATTGCGCCTCCAGGCGATCGGTGAGGCCGGAGCGGGTGCTGCCTGCATCGGCAAAGTGACCGAAATCGAGTTTGGCGGTGCCGTCTGCGCTGTTACGGTCGTGCTCTCCAACGGCTCCGAGACGCTGAACATCAAGAGTTCAGGCGTTGGCCTGCCCGAGGTCGGTAGCATGGTTTCGGTGAGCGTTATCGGAAAGGCACATGTGTTCGACAGGCTCGATACCTGAACGTTAATTCGGGTTGAAGCGGGCGATGCTTTGGCGAAGATGGAGCACGCTGTCATCGTGCCCCTTGCCACAGGAATTCCCCATGTCTTTTCCCGGTGAGATCGCGCAGGATCTTCCTTTCCTCACGTCGCTTCGCCGCAACCTTCATGCCCATCCCGAACTCGGCTTCGAGGAGGAGCGCACCAGCGGCATCGTCGCCACCTTGCTGGAGGAAGCGGGGCTGGCGGTGCATCGCGGCCTCGGCAAGACCGGCGTTGTGGGAACGCTGCAGGTCGGCAACGGCACGCGCCGCATCGGCCTTCGCGCCGACATGGATGCGCTGGCCATGCCGGAAAAGGCCAATCGGTCCTACAAATCCACCATTCCGGGCAAGATGCATGCCTGCGGACATGATGGCCATACGACCATGCTGATCGGCGCGGCGCGCCACCTTGCCGCCAAACGCGGATTCTCCGGCACGGTGCATTTCATCTTCCAGCCCGCGGAAGAAGGCCGAGGCGGTGCCAAGCGCATGGTGGACGATGGTCTTTTCGATCTGTTTCCCTGCGACGCCGTTTACGGGCTGCACAATATGCCAGGCCTCGCCGCCGATGAGATGGCCGTTGTCGAGGGACCGCAGCTTGCCTCCTCGGACAGCTGGCGCGTCACTTTCCGTGGGACGGGAACCCACGGCGCCAAGCCGCATCTCGGCAAGGATCCGATCACGGCCGCGGCAACCTTTCTTTCTGCGCTTCAGACCATTGTCGGGCGGGTGGTCGATCCGCTGCAGCCGGCCGTCGTCAGCGCCTGCTCTTTGCAGGCGGGCGATCCCAAGGCACTGAACGTCATTCCCGACACCGTCGAGATCGGCGGCACGGCGCGCGCCTACACACCTGGTGTCCGCGATCAGCTCGAGGAGGAGATCGGACGCCTCGCGCATGGGACGGCCGCCATGTTCGGGATTACCGCCGACTATCGGTTCGAGCGCCGCATTCCGCCCGTCGTGAATGATGCCGATGCCACGGAGCGGGCGTTGAAGGCAGCAAAAACAGTCTTTGGCGAGAAGGTGCTGACTCGTTTTCCGCCCTCGACCGCCGGCGACGATTTCGCCTTTTTCGGCCAGAATGCTCCGGGCTGCTATGTCTGGCTCGGCAACGGCCCGGCCATCGACGGCGCACTGCACCACAACACGGCCTATGACTTCAACGACGAGGCAATTGCCTCCGGCGTGGCTTTCTGGACGACGCTGGTAGAGCAGGAGCTGGGGGAGGGGGGTGACCAAGGCGCAGCCGATAGCAGGCAAGGAAGAACCTAAAACTCCTCAAGCACCGGCGTCTCCAGCACCCGTCCCGCCGCGACATCGGCAATGCCGCGATCCGTCTGATGCGGCCCGGCGTTGCAGGCAAGCGTTGCGCCGAAGCAGGCTTTGAAGACGAGATAGGGCGGATTCCAGTCGACAAGATTATCCATCGCGTCGCGGACAGCGCAGAAGGCGAGGGCGGTTTCCTCGAGCGGTGCATCGCTGACGAGGCCTGAGAGCGGCAGGGGCAACAGCGCCTCGATCCTGCCGTCGCGCGCGACGGCTAGGCCGCCGCTGGCCTCGATCACGGCATTGGCGGCGATTGCCATATCCGCTGTATTGCCGCCGAAAACCGTCAGGTTGTGGCTGTCATGCGAAACAGTCGTGCAGAAGGCGCCGCGCCATTCGCCCCAGCCGGCCAGAAAGCCGACGCGTGGCCGGCCATCCGCCTTGCCGTGACGATGGGCAACGGCGATCATGGTGGTTCCTTCCGGCGGCACGACGAAGCCGTCCCGCACGTCGGCCTCGGTCTCTCCCCATTGCGTGAAGCGCGGCTGGTCGATGGTCGCAAGCCGCACGCGGCTGCCCGCTGCCGCCACACGGAAATCGTTTTCGCCGAGCGGCGTCAGCTTGACCGAATTGCGCAGCGGTGCGGGGTCGGCGCGCTCGACGATGCCGATCATCCGGCCGGCATCGGCAACGGCTGCGCCATTGGCGATCACATATCGGGCCTTGAAACGCCGTAGATCTTCGAAGAGGACGATATCCGCGCGTCGCCCGGCCGCAATCAGGCCGAGATCGCTGCGGCCCAGCCGCATGGCAGCATTCAAGGTCGCTGCCCGCAAGGCCCATTCGGCCTTGAGGCCATAACCGACGAGACGGCGCACCACATCATCGAGGCCGCCACGCTCATGAAGGTCATCGGGAAAGACGTCGTCGGTACAAAGCGTCACGGTCTGCGGCAGAAAGCCGAGATCGTTGATGACGCCGACGAATTGCGGCAGCAGATGGTCGTGCGAGCCGCGAAGCTCGATCGCCAGACCCGCCGAGAGTTTGGCGAGCAGGTCGTCGCCGGAGGTGAGCTCATGATCGGAAGAGACACCGGCCGCCATGAAAGCGTTGAGATCCGCACCCTCCAGGCTGCGGGCATGGCCGCAGATCATCTTGCCCGAACGCAGCCCGGCATCGATGATTGCGCCGGCACGCGGATCGCCATTGATCACCTCGCGCATCGTCATGACTTCCGCAACGCCGCCGATCTCGGGCCAGGTCAGCATCTCCGTCATGGTTGCCGCATCGAAATCGGCGCCGGCCAGCTCCAGCCCAGGCGCGGAGGGTACGCAGGAGGGCGCCAGCGGCACGACCCGCAGCGGCAACCGCCGCGTCGCCTTTATTGCCCAGCGCACGCCATCCAGACCGTGCACATTGCCGAATTCATGCGGATCCCAGACGATCGTCGTTACGCCGCGCGGCAGCACGGCCTCGGCATAGCTTGCCGGCGTCACCATCGAGCTTTCGATATGCATATGGGTGTCGATCAGCCCGGGCGAGACGAAGCAGCCCCGGGCATCGATCGTCCGTGCCGCGTCCCTGCGGCCGCCAGGCGCATGCACGCTTGCGATCAGCGGGCCGACGATGCCGATATCGGCGGCACGGATCTGGCCGGTCACCATATCGACAAGGCGGCCGTCCGCAATCAGCAGATTGAAGGGTTGATCGCCGCGCGCAGCGGCGACTGCGCGTGAGCGCAGCTCCGGAGCATTCAAGTCCGCCGGTTCGTCAGTATCTTCGCTCATCGGCCGGCCTCCAGAAGCAGCGCATCAAAGATGATCCGGCGTGCCTTCTCCCTATCGATATCGGCGGCGAAATGAGCATTGAACACTGCATGCGAGGCACGCGTTTCGACGACGGTGCGCCCGCGCGTATGCTGCCCGTGCAATTCCGCCTCGATCCGCGCGTGCCGAAGGGTAGCGATCTCCGGCTCGGCGAAAATGGCGGCCGCCGTCGGATCGTAGATTGCCATGGCCGGCCTGCCGCGGCTGATGGCGATATTGACGTAACCTTCTAGCAGGTCGGCGAGCAGCTGCGCCTTTTCGCCCTCCGTCTTACGGAGACGGGCGACATCTTCCGGCCAGGCCAGCACCTTGCGGCAAATATCGAGATCGATCATGCGCAGCGGCAGGCTATGCGCCAGCACAATGGCGAGCGCCTCGGGATCGGCAAAGGCGTTGAATTCCGCCGATGCCGTATGATTGCCGGCAGTGACGCCGCCGCCCATCCATGTCAGCTCGTCGATGCGCGCGGCAAGATCCGGCCGGGCCAGCGCCAGCGCCGCAATGTTCGTGAGCGGCCCAAGCGCCAGAATGCGTTTCGGCCCCTTCCCATCCGAAAGCCAGTCGCAGAGTGCGCCGAAAGCATCGCTCATCGGAAGCGGATCGGCCGGTGGCAGGCTCCTGCCGGTCGTGGGAATGCCGGTTTGGCCGAGAATGCCTTGCGCCGTTTCCAGCATGCAAAGGACAGGCAGCTCGCGGCCCGTATGGATTGGAAAGGTCCAGCCGAAAACGGCAGCAGCGCTCGCCGCATTGGCCTGGACATGCGACAGCGGCGCGTTGCCGCTCACCAGCGAAACGCCGTCGATGACAAGATCCGAATGCGCGACCACCAGAATGGCGGCAATGTCATCGAACCCCATGTCGGTATCGATCCAGATTCCCATATTCTCTCGCAATCGATCTTAACCAGATGGTGCGACGGCAGCCTCGGCTCGCTCCGAATGACGGCAAGGTTTGCCGCCGGGGCGAAAACGGTTGCGGGACGCGCGCAGGAAATGGGCGCGTCCCGCGGATCGCTTAGCCGGCGAGTGCGTCGAGGACGCGGACCCAGGAGCGGATACCCTTATGGTAGGACCGCAGCTCGTACTTCTCGTTCGGTGAGTGGATGCGGTCGTCGGAGAGACCGAAGCCGATGAGCAGCGATTCCATGCCGAGCATCTTCTGGAAATCGCCGACGATAGGGATCGAGCCGCCCATGCCGATGACGATGGCGGGCTTCGGCCATTCATCGGAGAGGGCCGTCTTCGCCTTGGTCAGGGCCGGCGAATCGTATGAAAGCTGGATGGCCGGCGAGCCGCCGTGCTCATGGAATTCCACCGAGCAATCGGCCGGTATTTTCGAACGCACGTAGGCACGGAAGCTCTCGCGGATCGCGGCCGGATTCTGCTGGCCGACGAGGCGGAACGAAACTTTCGCCGATGCCTTGGCCGCGATCACGGTCTTGAAGCCGGCGCCGGTGTAGCCGCCCCATATACCGTTGACCTCGGCCGTCGGCCGCGCCCAGGTGAGTTCCATCACCGAACGGCCCTTTTCGCCCGAGGGAACCGAGAGGCCCACCTCGCCGAGGAATTTTTCGGCAGTCATGCCGAGCGTTTCCCAGGAGGCCTTGATGTTGGCCGGCGTTTCCTCGACACCGTCGTAGAAGCCGGGAAGCGTCACGCGCGCCGCCTCATCATGCAGCCCGGCCAGGACATCGGTGAGGATATGGATCGGATTGGCGGCAGCGCCGCCGAAGAGGCCTGAATGCAGGTCGCGGTCGGCTGCGGTGATGACGATTTCCTCGCCCACCAGCCCGCGCAGGCCGGCAGAGATCGCCGGCGTATCGCCATCCCACATGCCGGTATCGCAAACGAGCGCGAAATCCGCCTTCAGTTCGGCGGCATTGGCTTCGAGGAAGGGCTTGAGCGAGGGCGAGCCGGATTCCTCTTCGCCTTCGAACAGGATGGTGATGCGCACGGGCAGCGTGCCCCTGGTTTCCTTGTAGGCGCGAACGGCCTCGACGAAGGTCATGAGCTGGCCCTTGTCGTCCGAGGTGCCGCGGCCTGTCAGGACCTTGCGGTCATTGCCCATGTCCTTGATGGACGGAGCGAAGGGATCGCTTTCCCAGAGTTCGATCGGATCGACCGGCTGCACGTCGTAGTGACCGTAGAAAAGCACATGCGGCGCGTCGGCGCTGCCGGCATCGTGGTGGGCAACCACCATCGGATGGCCGGGCGTGTCGCGCACGGAGGCCTTGAAGCCCAGCGAGTTCAGATAAGACGTCAGCCATTCGGCCGCCTTGCGGCATTCCGCCTTGTAATCGGGGTCCGTCGAGATGGACTTGATGCGCAGCAGCTCGAAGAGATTGTCGAGACTGGAAGGGAGGTTCTGATCGGCGCGGTCGAGAACGGGCGATAGATCGGTCATATCCGACTCCTATGATGATTGTCGA
>UBUL01000031.1 GCA_900468625.1 Hyphomicrobiales bacterium | reverse complement strand
GGACTTTTCCGAAACCCGCACGCCGCCGCTTTGGATATCGACGCCTTCATGTGCTGCTCAGGCGCGAGGGCCACATTGTGAACCACAAGAGACTCTTCCGGCTCTATCGGGAAGAGAAGCTGACGGTGCGCAAGCGCGGCGGTCGCAAGCGAGCGATTGGCACACGAGCACCGATGCTGATTCCGATGGCAGCCAATGATCGCTGGTCGCTGGGCTTCGTGTCGGATCAACTTACCGATGGTCGCCGGTTCCGGATTTTGACGGTCGTCGACGATTGCACTAGGGAATGCCTGGCACTCGTCGCCGATACATCACTTTCCGGTCTGCGGGTTGCCCGCGAGCTTGACCGGATCATCGAGGGGCGTGGCAAGCCGAAGATGATCGTCAGCGACAATGGCAGCGAGTTCACCAGCAACGCGATCCTGCAATGGACGGATCGGACCAAGGTGGAATGGCACTACATCGCGCCTGGCAAGCCGATCCAGAACGCCTTCATCGAAAGCTTCAATGGGCGGCTGCGAGACGAGTTCTTGAATGAAACGCTTTTCTCGTCACTGACCCAAGCTCGATCAGCGCTCTCAAACTGGCGCAGCGATTATAACGATCATCGACCGCACTCTGGACTCGGCTGGATGACACCTGCCGAGTTCGCTCAGACAATCAACCCGCGACGTGATGCGGTGCTGCGCAGCCGAAATGGCTCCGCACCGCAACCCGCCGCTACCGCCCCGAATACAGCAACCCAAAACCACTGGAGCAAACTCAAAACTGGATAAAACTTGGGGGCAAGGTCAGGGCAAGGTCAGTAACCTTGGCTTCGAGATAGCGAGCGATACTTGAACGGCTTTGACTAAGAGGCATCCGCCCAACTTTTGCCTGTTCAGAATTCCCGTGGAGCGTTAGAGACTGCGCTGGCAGGGATGATATCGTTGTTCTGCCGGTTGATCAGGGCGCGGAATTCCACTTCCGGGATGGGCGGGCTGAAGTAATTGCCTTGGCTCAGCGAGCAACCGGCCTTGGTGATCATATCGAGTTGGGTCGGCGTCTCGACGCCCTCCGCAATGGTTAGCATATTGAGATTGCGCGCGAGCGAGGCGATGGACAGGACGATGGCAATGCTGTCGGGCCGGCTCTCCAGGTCGCGCACGAAGCTGCGGTCGATCTTGAGCTTGTCGAAAGGGAAGCGCTGCAGATAGCTCAGCGACGAATAGCCGGTGCCGAAATCGTCGAGCGCGATGGTCAAGCCCAGCGAACGCAGCCGGTTCAGCACCGCGAGATTGGCGGCATTATCCTGCAGGAATACCGTCTCTGTGATTTCCAACTCCAGCCGCCGCGCGTCGAATTTAGTGAGCGCCAGCACTCCCTTGACCATATCGACCAGGTCCGCCTGACGGAACTGAACGGGAGAGAGATTGACAGAAACGCGTATGTCCCCGGGCCAGTTAAGGGCATCGCGGCAGGCCTGCTGCAATACCCATTCGCCGAGTATGTCGATAAAGCCGGTTTCCTCGGCCAGCGGGATGAATTCGGCCGGCTGGATCAGCCCGCGTTCGGGATGCCGCCAGCGCACCAGCGCCTCGCTGGCCACGATCTCGCGGGTCTTGAGCGAAATCTGAGGCTGGTAATAGACCTCGAATTGCCCAAGACCGATGCCGTGGCGCATATCCGCTTCCAGATTGCGCCGGTTCTGAAGCTGTTGCTCCATCAAGGGGGAGAAGACGCGGTAAACCGCTTTGCCGTCGGCCTTGGCCTGGTAGAGCGCCAGGTCGGCATTCTTCATCAGCCGGTCGGTATCGCCGCCATCGCGCGGCGCCACCGCGATGCCGATACTGGTGCTGACAACGATTTCGTTGCCATCGATCCGGTAAGGCTGGCTGATATTGGCAATGAGGCGCTCCGACAGGTCGAGGGCGCTTTCGAGCGCAGAATCCACGCATTTGTGCAACACGGCGAATTCATCGCCGCCCAGCCGCGCCACGATGTCATCCCGGGCGACGATCTTGCGCAGCCGACCGGCAACCTTGCGCAGCAGCGCGTCGCCGACCGGGTGGCCAAGCGTGTCGTTGACTTCCTTGAAGCGGTCGAGATCGAGATAAAGTATGGCGAAGAGCTGGCCGCCGGCCGCCAATGCACGCAGGGCTTGGCTGATGCTCTCCCAGAATAGCAGCCGATTGGGCATGTCGGTCAGCGCATCATGGTGGGCCATATGCACCACGCGATCCTGCACGCGGTGACGCTCGGTGACATCCTCGAACGTGCAGACCCAGCCGCCTTCGCCCATCGGTTCGTGCGATACCTCCAGCACCATGTCGTTGGCCAGACGATGGACATTGTCGCTCAGCACTGCGATGTCATTCCGGTCATCGGGGCCGCTTCCGGCAGGGCCATGCTCCATGCCGGGGGATAGGGCGGGGGGCAGCAATTCGGGTGCGACGAGATCAGCCAGCGGGGTACCCGGCGTGCACTGCGATTCCTCGAGTCTGAATAGGCTCAGGAAACGCGAGTTGTGAACGATGACGCGGTATTGGTCGTCGAGCAGGCACAGGCCGAGCGACATCGCCTCTATCGCCGCATCAAACCGGTCGTTCTGCACCGCAAGGGTCCGTTCCTTGGCCTGCAGGATCGCCCGCGCGCGGCCCAAAAGTCCATTGTGAATGAGCAGTAGCAGGATCAGCAAACACCCGCCGACGATCATGCCGACGGTAACCCAGGTCAAAGCCCATTGCAGGCGAAGGAGACCGCGCCGGTCGTCTGCGTTACGCGCCGAGTACCACATGTTGCCGTTGCCGGAAAGCCGCGTCAGCTTGGGATAGATGGGCTCCAGGATTGTGAGTATGCGCGCTGGCGTACCGGGCACGGAAAGCTGGTCGAGCAGCGGCCGGGTCTGCTTGAGCGCGGCTTCGAAGTCGTCGAGGATCTGGCCGTTGTGCGGATCGGATTGAACGAAGTTCTCGACCCCGTTGGACCGAAGGGTCTTGAGACGATTGACGACGATATCGAAGCGCATCCTGACCTCGTTCGCATCGACGTGGCCATCGTTCATGCCGGCGGCGCTGACACGCTGCTCCAGCCTGGCAAACTCACTCGGAGCTTGGGCTATCGTCCAAGTGATATTCCCCAAGCCCACGTCTTCCAGCGCCGTCTGGCGTTGAAAGACCAGGGCGGAAATATAGATTGCCGAGGCGACGAAACCCAGGATCACGATTGTCAGCGCTGTGCGGAGGAAGCGCATGCGATCCAATGCAACTATTTGACGGAGATTGCCTTGACCTGCCAGACGGCGCGGCCATGGTAGGGCTGGCCCTGCAGGACAGGATTGCTGTCGAATGGATACATCACGAAGAATGGCCCCTGATCATCAATCGGCATGTATTTGCCATTGCGCTTGACTGCGAGAATCGTGCCGAATTTGGCAAAATCGCTCGTCGGGATATCCACGCTATAATCATTGAGGGCGATGACCGTGGCCGTCGCTCCTTGCGCCTTCGCCTTTTCGAGCAGCAGCGCCATCGGCACGCCTTCGAAATTGACGACACCGGCATTCCAGGGCGTCGAGGTCTTGACCGATACCAGGCCCATAGCCTCCAGCTGATTGCGAGAGAACGTCACCGAGCCTGACGAGCTGATAACAGTCACCGATGGCACGTCCTGCGCCAGGGCGGGTGTGACGAATGCAGCGAGAACTGCAAGAACTATGGAGGCGAAAAGACGCATTGGGTCCGGTGCCTTGGAAATTATGAGTGATTTATCATATAGTATTAAACCTGCGCAGTCAGCTATTAAATACAGGTTAAGGCCGGCAATGCAAATGGTAAGACACTTAACAACTCATGATCGGGAGATCCAATTCGCTCAGCCTGTCTCGATTCATCTGAAAGCGGGTAAACCTGCCCGGCGAGCTACCGCTGGGTGAACTGGCCCGCTCAAGATCAAACCGGCTTTCGCGCAGTCCCATTCTCCATCCAATTTGCCTTTTACATATGCTACATATGTGTTTGTACATCGCCGCCCCTTGGTTCAGGCGTTCCCACGAACTTTTCCAAACATATTCCCCATTGTACGCAGGATGATCACGGCCGAAGCGGCGGCGGCGTCGATGTCGTCTGGATTGTCGAGGACCTTCTTGATATGCGTTCGATAGCTTCGGGCAGGGCGACGCCTTCATCCGTTTTCGGTCGCTGACCAGGCCTTTGATCGGACTCGATGACGCTGTCCGCGCTCAAAACGCTGCATCGGTAATCAGCACATTGATATGACCGCCGCGCAAGACGGCAGAGCGAGAAGAAGATGCAATCATCCAAAATCACCATTCTGTCGTGCAGCCTAGATCCGCAAAGCCGGAGCCGTCGGATAGCTCGCGAGGCAGAGAGGCTGTTGCAGGAGAGACGGTCCGAGGTCGAGTTTATCGATCTCCAGGACCTGGAGTTGCCCGCATTCGACAATCTGAATTGCTACGAGCATCCCTCATATGACAGGCTATATCACGCAATTCGCCGTGCTGATGGTGTGCTGCTTGCCGTACCCATTTACAATTGGTCTGTCGGCGGTGCCGCCAAGAGCCTGATCGAACTCACCGGAGCGACAGGTACGGGCGGCCGAAAATCCGCCTGGTTCGATCAGATCGTCACCTTCATCTGCTCCGGCGGGCTTCCGCATAGCTATATGGCATATGGAAGCCTCGCCATGTCGCTGATGCTTGATTTCAAGTGCGTAATAAATCCCTATGTCGTATATGCCACGGAGCGCGATTGGATCGATGGCGGCGCCCTTTCCGATACTGTTACCGCAAGGCTGCGAAAAACGATCGAGGTCAAACTGGAACTCTCATCGAATTTGAGTCCAGAACATATACATCTGACTGGGAAATTTGATCTCGGATATTGTCCCGATTGCATTCAAAACCCGCGATGTTAAAGCTGTCTCATATTATGACTTTGCGTCGACGGCGGAGGCACTGCGGTTGACCCTCGGCAACGGGATTGGGGATCGGGGATGACCACAAATGCCAGGACGCGGCAAAGGTTAGCGCAAAGGGTTATCGACCAGCTGCGTTTGCAGATCGAAACCGGCAAGCTTCGGGCGGGCGATCAGCTTCCGACCGAACCACAGCTTGAAGCCGAATTCGATGTCAGCCGAACCGTCGTGCGCGAGGCGATCGCCGATCTGCGCGCCGCCGGTCTGGTCCAGCCGATTCAGGGCAAGGGCGTCTTCGTTTCCGAGGCGACGGCTCGATCCGGCCTCCTGCTGACACCTGTCGAGATCAAAAGTCTCCCCGAAACCCTGGAACTGCTGGAATTTCGGATGGCGGCGGAAGGAGAGGCGGCGGCAATCGCTGCCTATCGCAGGACGGCCGAGCAGGAAGCGGCAATCACGGCCGCCAACCGCAAAATGGCACTGTTGATAGAGCAGGGGATGTCGACAATCGAAGCGGATTACGAATTCCACTTGGCCATTGCAGTCGCCACCAACAATCGTTTCTATGTCGACGTGCTCCAGCATTTCGGCTCACGTACCATTCCGCGCGGGCAGTTTCCGACATTGCCGGAAGCCAACGATCGCGCCTATCTGCAAAAAGTTCATGCCGAACACGCGGAAATACTTGCCGCGATTGCCGATCAGGATCCCGAGCGCGCACGGCAGGCGATGCGTGCCCACCTGATGGCAAGCCAGCGCCGTTACCGTCTGCTGGCCGAACTGCAGCCGCAATGATGGCCGCTATCGGCGTTCCGCCCCATTTGGGCGAGGAGGTTTTCCCCGATACTGCTCTCAGCCAGCCTCTGCCGTCATTCCAGCAATCAGCTCTTCGATTTCCGGGGCGGGAAGGGGCCCGGCGAACAGATAGCCCTGAAACAGCTCGCATCCGGCCCCTTCGAGAAAGTTGACCTGTCCCTCGGTCTCCACGCCTTCGGCGACGACTTCCAAAGCAAGCATCCTGCCAAGCGAGATGATGGCCGAGGTGATTGCCATATCGCCGGGCTTTTCCGGAATGTCGGCAATGAATGACCGGTCGATTTTCAGCCGAGACAGAGGAAAGCGCCGAAGAGTGCTCAGATTTGAATATCCCGTGCCGAAATCGTCGATTGCAAGGCTGACGCCCAGCTGCTTCAATTCATACATGCGTTCTATGGCGGCCTCGACGTCTTGCATGATCAGGCTTTCCGTCAATTCGAGTTCAAGCCACTCTGGATCGAGGCTCGCGGAGTGCAGCGCCGACGCGACCTGGTGCGTCAGGGAGCCTTCGAGAAACTGCCGGGCGGATACGTTTACCGCGATGCGCAGCGCCGGCAGGCCGCGCTCCTGCCATGTCCGGGCCTGCTTGCATGCCTTCCTCAGAACGATTTCGCCGATCGGTACGATGAGCCCCGTTTCCTCGGCCAGGGAGATGAAGACCCCGGGAGGCAAGAGGCCTTCGGTCGGATGCTGCCAACGCACGAGGGCTTCGACGCCGATCACCTTGCCGCTGGGAATATCCTTTTGCGGCTGGTAATGGAGCACGAATTCATCGCGCTCCACAGCGCGGCGCAGTTCCTCGATCCGGATCAGCTTGTTGCGGGCGTGCTCCGCCATTGCCTGCGTGAACATCTGGATGGCGTTGCGCCCGGATTCCTTGGCGCGGTAAAGCGCCATATCGGCATTCACGAACAGTTCAGAGACGGTACCGCCATGCGCGGTGGCGCAGGCGACACCCATGCTGCAAGTCGTACGGATCTCGACACCGCCAATGGTCAAAGGCTTGGATATGTCCGCAAGTATGGCCGTGAGCCGCTCGTATGCGGGTCCGGCAGCCTCTTCCAGCACGACGACGAACTCGTCGCCGCCGATCCGTGACACGATACCGCTGTTTCCGACATGGGCCGATATGCGCTGTGCAACGATGGTCAACAATTCGTCTCCAGCCGCATGCCCGAGATTGTCGTTCACCAACTTGAAATTATCGAGATCGGCAAAGGCGACGGTCACGGATTTTCGTTCTCGACCGGCCGCTTCCAGAAGGCGGCCAAGCTTGCGGTCGAGCTGCACGCGATTTGGCAGGCCCGTCAGCGCATCGTGCTCGGCAAGATAGGCGATCCGGGCAATATCCCGGTGGCGGTCGATGGCGATTCCGATCGTCTGTGCTATGCCCGCGAGGAATTCCATAGGCTCGGTCTTGGCGTCACCGGCTCTTGCCACAACCAGTGTTCCATGTCTGCCGCCATCGCGCGAGTTGATCGGAAATTCCCAAAACCCGCCGGCGATGGGCCAAGAGTCTTCGTCACTCAGAATAAAGCCGACCTGTCTCCCGTTGAGCAATCTCTGCAGCAAGGCCTGAGCTTCTTTGAGCAGTAAATCAAGGTCGATACCCCTTGCGACATCCTCCAGGAGTCTTGTCTGCGCGCTCATCAATTCTTCGGCGCGCTTGCGGGCGGAGATATCGCGGGAGGCGCCGACGACGCCCGTAATCCTGCCATCTCTATCCCGCAACGGCACGCGTGACATCGTAAGCCAGCCTTCGCCCTTCATACGCTGTTCTTCCACGCCGAGGTCAGCTTCGCCGGTTTCCATCACCCGTCGCTCGACTTCCTCGATCTTGCGGGCGTCGGCCGTGGGATGGATTTCGGCGTCGGTGAGGCCGATCATTTCATCGACATGCGTAAAGCCGTTATTGAGGACGATCGCCCGGTTCGCAAACAGGAAACGGCTGTCTCGATCCTTGGCGTAGATGAAGTCCGGAATGTAGTTGATCATCGCCTCGAGCCGCTCGTAACGCTCCGCGAGGGACCGATATTGAGTCCGCAGCAATTCAAGCGCATCCCCACGCTTCCGTCTATCGGCCTCCTGACCCTTGCGCGCTGACTTTGATGATCTATCCGACCGTTGTGTCATCCCATGCTCTCTCACTTGGCAAGCGGACAATATCGTCAGGCAATTATGTAATCGTGAAAGCATGAGAAAATTCCGGCGGCCGGAGGCCAAGGAGCGGGATTGTTACCCGGCTGGCGGCTGTGGTGGCCATATCTGCCCATATTGCGTTCTCGTATGACGTAATGTGTGAATATCTGCCCAGTTTCAGGAGAGGGGCTGTTCCCGCCTTTAGGAAAGGCGAGAGCGGCAGGCGCCTTGCGTACTCAAGACAAAACAAGCTAAAGCCCGGATGATGGAAACGCGGGATTTGCAAGGATAAATCAGCATGGGTATTCGCAGGATAGCGGCGAACGGCAATCTTGCACTTGCCGGCATGCTTTTGATGCTTCTAGGCGATTTCCTGTTCTCAATGAACGATGCCATGGGCAAGTGGCTGGTCGCGAGCTTCTCCGTCGGCCAAGTTCTGGTCATCCGCTCTTTTGGTTCTTTCCTTATTCTCACACCTATGATCATGCGGCAGGGGAGCGGTGCGCTTTTTCGCGTGGAGCGACCGTCGCTGCAGCTCATGCGGGTGGTCATGACCACCGCCGATGTCGCGCTCTTTTATGCCGCCGTTGCCTATCTGCCGCTTGCCGATGTCATGACCTTCTACATGGCGGGTCCCATCTATGTTGCGGCGATCTCGCATTTCTTCCTCGGCGAGAGGATCGGCTGGCGCCGCTGGCTGGCCGTTTTCGTCGGCTTTGTCGGCGTATTGATCGCGCTCAGGCCTTCGGCGGCGATGTTCTCCTGGCCATCGCTTTTCGGTCTTGTCGGCAGCCTTGCATTTGCATTGACGCTGGTGCTGGGGCGGCGTCTTCGGCAGACGAGCGATGCGACGCTCGTCGCGTGGCAGACGGTCGGCGCCCTTGTCGTCGGCTTCGTCCTCAGCATCGGTAACTGGCGCTCCGCGTCTGCGCTGGATCTGGGCGCCATGCTTGCGCTTGGCGTCGTCGCCGGCAGTGCGCATATGCTGATCACCCGATCCCTGAAGCTGGCACCGGCATCGCTGCTGGCTCCGCTGCAATACAGCCTGCTTATCTGGGCAATCGTTCTCGGCTTCATATTCTTCGGCGATATTCCGGACGCCCAGATCATCATAGGATCGGTGATCATCGTGCTGGCGGGTCTTTTCATCTTCCATCGGAAAAACCTGATCGAGACGATCCCGAAAGATGCCGTCGCACGCGACGGACATTGAGGCAGGTTTTGGCATGACCCATCCAAATCGATGGAATGTCCGATGTGTCCAGCAATGCCAGATCAGTGGCGACGTCCGGACATCAAGTCCGATCGTTCCCTGCGGGCGGAAACCTATTACATTCTGAACAACATCAGTGAATGGCGCAGGGCGGTCGCATGCCTCTTTCTGTAAAGGCCGTTATCTGCGAGGCTATTTTGGAACTGAAATTGTATAAATTATCGATTTATTGGGAACGATAAATGGAGATATAAATATCTCCCATAATTATACTCATTAATTGATAATGGACGCCCGAGATAATTCTATGATAATGTATCGATAATATTTGGAGGGTGGGATGTTGTATATACGTCACGCCGCGACCGTTGCGCTGAGCATCATGCTGTTCGCGCCACTGCCTTCGAACGCCGCGGAGACGGTTGGCCAGGCGGTGCTGATTAGAACCGAAGTTAGGGGCGCGGGCGGCCCGATGGCGGTCGATGATCCCGTCCATCGGGACGAGCAAATTCGTACCTCCCTTTCGGGCCTTGGACAGTTCACATTTCGGGACGGCACGAAACTGGCAGTCGGAGCCGGCTCGTCCGTGACCATCGACAAATTCGTCTTCGATGACTCAGGCTCGGTCAAAAAGCTCACCATAAATGCAGCGAAGGGTACTTTTCGCTGGATGAGCGGAAATTCGGATCATTCGGCCTACCAGATCGTGACGCCGGCCGGAACGATCGGCGTGCGCGGAACCGCGTTCGATTTTTACGTCGGCGCCAACGGCATGACGGCGGTCGTTCTGTTGAATGGCGCTGCTCAATTTTGCGGCGCGGGCGGCTGCAGGCAATTGAAGGCGCAGTGCGATTGCGTGATTGCCAAACGCAATGGCGAGATCAGCGATCCGCGCCGGGTCAATCGCGATATTCTCAAGAAACTCGGCAACCAACGCGCCCTGCCATTTCTGTCCGGAGATCAACAGCTTTCGGGACGAATGGGCTTTGTCGGCGGTGGTGGATGCGGTCTGTCGACGGCGACGAAAGATCCGCCAAAAGGGATATCTCCCCGCAACGCTCCGGCAAATAATGCTCCCGCACAGCCCAACACGCCAAGCACACCGAGCACACATACGGCGCCGGAAGCACCACACACCCAGGCGGCTACACCGAGTACGCCTGCAACGCCCGGCACGCCGAAAGATCATGATCATCATCACGACAAGAGCGATCATGACGACCAGGACCATGACAGCCAAGGCCACGATGGCGACAATGGCGATCAGGGCAGGGGGCATCAAAATCGTTAGCACGAGGGGAGCGGCGTACGACAGTTGCAAAATCGACTAGATATCGGCCGCCTTGTCTCCTTGCTCGTCGACAAAATGTCCGGCCCGGCGCGAAATTTGGCTGTAAAACCCCTGTAACAGTCCTGCCGCAGCGATCTGGGCTTTAAGCCTTGTCGCGCCGATAAGCTTGCGGCTGCTCGTTGACCGTGTCCTGAGGGCAGCGACAAGCTGACTGTGCATGGCCTGAAGTTCGACAAAATCAGCAGACTTTGCCAGGTGGCTATCGCCGATTACGGCAAAGAGCTTGGTGCGCGTGCTTTTACCCTTCAGTGTCAGCGCTCCCGCCTCGAGCAGAGCGCAATCGGGCAGCAGGCCCGCTGTCTGTTCGGATACGAGAACGTCGAAATTGACGTCCTTGCAGGCGGATTCGATGCGTGCGGCAATGTTCACGGCATCGCCGACCGCCGTATAATTGAAGCGGGTCTCCGCTCCCATATTGCCGACGCATGCGAGCCCCGTGTGAATGCCGATCCCTATCGCGACTTGCCGGTTTCCGAAACCGAACGCATCGCTGCTATTGAGGCGGGCGAGCGTTTCCCGCATGCCCAGAGCCGCGCGCACGGCCTTGCCGGCATGGTCGGAGACATCGACGGGAGCATTCCAGAAGGCCATGATCGAGTCGCCAATGAACTTGTCGAGTGTGCCGTCGTTGGCGATGACATGGTGGCTCAGCGCATCGAGCAGCGTGTTTAAAAATGCGACGACGGCGCTTGGGGTTATCTCCTCGCTGATCTGGGTGAAGTTTCGCACATCGACGAACATCACGGTCAGCTCGCGCTCGTCTCCGCCGAGGCGCAGGGCATCGCGCGTGTGCTCGATGCGATGCAGCAGCGATGGTGATAGATAGTGGCCGAAAGCCCGCCGCACATCGCGCCGCTCCCGATCGGTCACCAGAAAACGGAATGCCGTCGCGGCGAAATGCGTGATCGATCCGGAGACGATCGGTGCCATCGGATCAAAAAGAAGCCCTCCATACAAAAAGGCAATCCAGGAGGCCACAAGGGCAAAAAAGGTAATCAGCAGGCCACAGGCAAGGGCGACGGCGGGATTGACGAAGGTGGTGACGATCACAAGAAGGCTGCCCAACACGGCGATGGACAGGATTTCCAACCCGTCTGCCCAATCCGGTCGCGAAAGGAAGCGCCCCGAAAGGATCTGCTCGACGATCTGCGCATGGATGGAGACACCCGGTACGTTTTCGCCAAGGGCCGTCGTGCGGACATCCTGAAGGCCGGAAGCAGAAGTTCCGATGAAGACGATACTGCCTTCGATGGCGGCTGCGATATCGGCTGAAGCGGCTCCGGCTGTGAGTATTTTGCTTGCCGAAATATACCGTTTCGCAGTGTCAGGGCTGACATAGAGCCAGAGCTCTCCCGATGCCGTGACCGGCACCACGAAATTCCCGATCTTGACCCGGGTCAGCGTATTGGCCGTATCGGGCGCCGCATCGAGTATGTAGGTGGAAGCCCCTTGCGCAACGCGCAGCGCTTCGAGTGCGAGGCTGGGGTAAAGCTGTTTGCCGTCGCTGAGAAAAAGCGGAACCGCGCGCACCACGGCCGATGACGTCCCGGGATTAAGGCTGATATGGCCAAGCCCGGCGGCATTGGCTTGCAATTGCGGCTGCAGCGGTGTCGCGGCCCTGATTGCGGGTGGCGCACCGAAGGGACTTTCGCCGGTATAGGCAAAACCTGCCTTGACCGGGGGCAGATAGTTTCCCTCGTTGGAGAGGCCGAAGCCCAGTACCACCGGCTTGCCCGCGATCGATTGGGACAAAATCTCATCATTATCCGGCAGCTTGCCGAGCAGCGAGGGGTCGACGCCGGTGACGTCGCGAACGACATTGCGCGGCGACAGACGGTCGGGTTCGGCAAAAAGAACATCGAAGGCGATAGCGGCCGCGCCCATATCGGAAAGCCTGTCCACAAGGGCGGCAATCCGGTTTCTCGGCCAAGGCCATTGACCGAATTCGCGCAGCGACGCTTCGTCTATGTCGACGACCCGGACGGGCTGGTTCTCAAAGCTCCGAGGCACCAGGCGCTGATACTGGTCGAATGTCAAATCACGGGCGAGCCTCAGCAGCTGAGGATCGCTTGCCCGCAAGACCGCCAGCGCTGTGACGATGGCCAGACCTATAACGACACCAATTTGCTGCGCGCGCGTCACCATTACGGTGTCCGTCCCTTTGCCCCGCGTCACACGGCATGAAGTGAATTCAGAGGAATACGAGATCTATCGATCGGCTGCCGTGCCAGGGAAGAACATGCTGCCTTGTTCCTGGGAACGATGCAATAATCAAGCATCGGAGAGATGCCTTGCTCCCAACGATGGCTTTGACCAGAGCGTCGAGAGGCGAGACTGTCGCATCTAACTGGCCCAACTGTCACATTCCTGAGCGTCGCCACATAATGTTGGATTCAAGATCACTGAATTCATTGCGGAAGTCGGCCAGTCCAAACGCCTGTTCTTGGATCGTGGAAGGCATAATTTGGATCGAGTGACAGCTGTCACCCATAATATTGGACTGGATTTCGGGGGTAGAATCGTCACTGTCACAGCGCTTCGTACAATGAGGCAATGTTCCTCAAGCTACGTCAATGACCTTGAAAACGTATCGCGCTGAGCGAGGATGTCTGGCCGCGACGAGGCTGATCGCAACGTCGAAATTGTTGCGCCTACGATCACGTAAGGCACCCTGTTACGACAGCAACTGAGGATAGCTACCAATGGATCTGCGGGATTTTCTCGCCCCGAACATGCGCAACCGTTTCACGACAGGCTACCCTGTACAGGTACGAGTGCATGAGAATCCGAGCGCGGAATTTTTGCCCGTCGTCGAGGCGGCGTAGCGCGGGAGATGTTGGTCAACCCTGTCTCGGGCAGAATTGAAGGCTAGAAAGCGATTTCCTAATTCTCCGACGACCGCGTTGATCGCGACGTCATCGAAGTCACAATGAAGTGGGATCCTATCTGAGCAAATGACGGTTAGGATTACAGGGAGGGACGTTTCGTCAAATCCCAAGTCTTTGACGAAACCCATACATGGAAGAGATGAAGATCCATTGAACGTCTTTTGAGCCTCAGCCAGCTTGTTGAAAGAATTTTGCGTCTCCTGAAGGCTTTTTGAGGGGCAACCGGCTTCCTGAAGAATTTTTAGAGTGCGTTCGTTTGAGTGTTTTTTGAGAGGATGGGCAATTATTGAACGTTTTTTTAATCCGCTGAACGTTTTTTGAGGCTTGCATCGAAACCTGAAAGGATTTTAAGGTTGCTGAACATTTTTTGAGGATCTGTGATGGCGGATGTGCCTGTTGGACAGCTCTGGCTGATCGAGAACTTGCAATTGCGGGTACCTTTACCAGCGGTGACCTCATATTGCGGACCGGGGGTGAGGCGGACAACCACGGGAAACGGTCGAACCATCGAGAAGTATAGTACGCCATATGCTCCCGAAGAGACAATTGCAGGGCATCTGAAATTCGCCTTGAAAAACGAGCCCGTGGATACCGCCGTGATGGCTGCTGCCATGAAGACGATAGATCCCCTTGTGATCGAGGAGATGGTTAGTGCCGAACCCAACGGGGCGTTTTCTCGCCGCGCGTGGTTCTTGTACGAGTTCCTCACGGGCGAAACACTAGACCTCCCAGATGCTCCGGTGGTGCAGTACACCAAAGCTCTCGATCCTGACTTGAATATCGGTTCGGCCGGAATCAACTCGCCGCGCCATCGTGTGACAAACAACATGCTTGGCGTACCGGGATTCTGCGTCACCGTTCGTAAGACCCCATCGATCAGCGCGTTTCAAGCGGAAGGCATCGATGAGCAGGCGCGGGAGTTGGTTCAGGACTGTGACCCTACCGTCCTGGCCCGTGCGGTGAACTACCTCTATACGAAGGAAACGAAGTCCTCCTTCGAGATCGAACGCGAACGTGCGACGGGACAGAAGGCGGAGCGTTTCGTGAACGCGTTGCGTCAGACAGCATCCTTCAATCCGTCGAGCGACAAGGATCTTATCCAGCTTCAAAATCAGATCGTCGATCCGCGATATGCTGCGAAGGAGTTTCGTGACTTCCAGAATTTTGTCGGAGAGACCATCGGCTACCGCGAGAAGGTTCACTTCATTTGCCCGCGGCCTCAGGATCTTACGTCTCTGATGAAGGACTGGGCATCGATGTCGGAGCGGCTGCAGGGTGGTGATGACGCTGTCGCGGCAGCGGCGGTCATCGCCTTCTCCTTTGTCTTCCTGCATCCGTTCGAAGACGGCAACGGGCGCATTCACCGTTTCCTGATCCATCATGTCTTGTCCAGGGAAGGTTTCACTCCGCACGACATCCTGTTCCCGATCTCAGCTGCGATTGTCCGCGATCAGAAATCATACGATGAGGCGTTGGAGTCGTTTTCCAGGCCAACAATGGAACTGATCGAATGGGAAATGAACAACGCACAGCAGGTTGTCGTAACGAATGACACCTCAGACCTCTATCGGTACTTCGATGCGACGGAGCTCGTCGAGTATCTGTATGCGAAGATTTCCGAGACCATTCGGATCGACTTTAAGGATGAGCTGGATTTCATGGCAGTCTACGACACTGCCTATAAGGCCGTGAGGGACGTCATCGACATGCCGGATCGACGGGCATCGATGTTCGTCAATTTCTACATGCAGAACAATGGTTCGATCTCGAAGCGAAGGCGGGCTTTGTTCGATGAGCTTTCGGACGATGACATCAAGGATCTCGAAGACGCGATACGCTATGCACTCAACCCCGACCCGTCTGATGACGACGTCGAGGACGCCGGGGTGCGCTCGCCAAAGGGTGTTGGAAAAGGTCCTTGATGTCCTTCCGAATGTTCTGTATTTGTTCCCACACATGATCACCTTCGCGCGCACCTCGCTCCGAATACGCTGTCGCACTTCAAACTTGAACCCACCCCGCTACACAATGTCAAAGCTGATTAGGGCTCCGACCGTGCCAGCCTGTTAGGAAACGCGACGCTGGCTCTCCGGATCAGCCCCCGACCCGACCGGCTGGGCCGGGTTGAAAGGGCGGAGCGGGGGCGGGCGATGACGCTCCTCTTCGGCTTTCTCAGTAGCAATTGTTCCGTCGCTGGTTGATACTTGGCTGCATCTGAATGGGGCGGGGTAGGGATCACGATGCTTCCGGAAATCAAACTGCAAGGTGACGTCCATGTGGCCGCGCTGTCACCACTTCTTCGCAGTATGCTTCTTTCGGTTGCCTATGCTGACGGTGAGGGTGGCATAGGATTGACGGCGACCGGCGCCATGAACCGCAAATTCGTGCATTGGGCCGCTGTGCACTTCCTCTGGCCCGACTTCACAGCCGAAGACCTCTACAGCATGAACAAAGTGCTGAACGAAAGCGACATGCCGCCGCTCTGGGTCGTGCGCGACATGACCCGCCATCTGAAGCTTCTTCGCCGGAAAAAGGATGTGCTTCTGCCAACCAGACGTGGCCGCGAGTTCCTGATGAACCCGCAGGCCTTCTTCGATCTGGTCGCCACGGATTATCTCTATTCGTACGTCCACGCCACCGAGCGCAAAGAAGAGGTCCAAGCTCGGTTACGTTGGTGGCGCATGTTCCTCAATCTTCTCAATATCAAAGCCAGAGAAGGGTGCACGCCAATGGACATTGTGAAGATCCTCTATCCAGACCTGGCGCCTCCGTCGGACACCGAAATGACCATAGAAGCCTGGGAGTTGAAATCCGAGCTTCAGTATGGCGTCTTCCGACGCTTATGCTGGCTCGGCTTGCTCCATGAGGCACGAGAGGGGCTCACGCTTCTCCAGGATGGATCCTTCCACAAGACGCCACTTTGGGCAGCTTGCCTGCAGTTGGAATCGGACACGCAGAGCGACATCGGCGTGCATTGACGATCTTTATTCCGCCGCTGGCTGCCTCAATAGTGCTTTCTCTCGCCGTGCAATCACCGCCGGATCGTTCATGTAATCTGTCCTCGGCTTGCGGCCCCGCTTCTGGTAGCCGTTGCGAATGCCAAACATATGATCCGTCTGCCCGGTGCGTCTCGGCGACGATCGACGGCATGTCTTCCAGCCGCTTGTTCTCAACGACCGCCGAGCGATGCACCGATCGCAGCTTGTCGAAGGTTCTGTACGGCAGGGTATAACTCTCATGCATGATCTCGAGGCGACCGTCCGGATAATCACAGACGACGACCTTCTGGCCGGCTAAGGGTCTGGAAATCTCGGTCGGATCGAATGAATAGCACCTTGTCGTAGCGCAGCGTCAGGTCCTGTGACAGCGTGCGGATTTCCTTGCGGCACATGGCCCCATCACTTCGACTGAGCCCGAACAGTTCGGCAGCTTGGACCTTGCCGCCAATGTTGGCTTTGACCAGAGCGTCGAGAGGCGAGATTGTCGCATTTCTAACTGGCCTATGTGTCGCATCTCTAAAATGCCGTGGAGAAGCTAACCCAAGTGCATCACGCCTGTTTTGCAGGGTAGGGCATCACGCCTGATCCTGCAAATGCGCCATGAACACCTCGGCCGGCGTCTTGTAGCCAAGGCATTTGCGGGGTTGGTCGTTCAGATGACGTGCGAGTTGGATCAGGTCGCGTTGTGACACGGCGGCCAGATCTGTGGCTCCTGGCATGAAGCGGCGAATGCGCTTGTTGGCGTTTTCCACGGCGCCCTTTTGCCACGGTGCGCTCGGGTCGCAGAACCAGCTACGCGCGCCGATCCCTTCTTCCAAAGCCCTGAATCCGGCAAACTCGGTACCGCGATCAAACGTGAAGCTTTGACGCGCAAAGGCCGGCAACGGAGAAAAACCTCTGATGATCTTGTCCATGATCGGGCCAGAGTGCCGGCTTGGATTCTTGATGAGGACGGTGTAGCGGCTCTTGCGCTCCACCAGCGATGTGACATTGGCATGACCGAGTGGACGCTCAAAGATGAGGAGGTCGCCCTCCCAATGCCCAAACTGCGATCTATCTCCAATAAAATCAGGACGTTGGGAAATCCGGTGCGAGGCTGGAAACACACCGCCGCGCGGCTTCCTGGAGCGCAGTGGACGACGTTTGCGACGGGCTTCCGGTAGATACTGATAGAGGCCAAGCCCATAATCTTCCTTGCTGTAAATGAAGCGATAGATTGTCTCTTTACAGACGCGGACGAGGCTGCGCCCGTCCAACAACAGGCGCCCGGCGATCTGCTCCGGAGACCAGCGTGCCTCCAACCGGTTGATGATCTCCGTGCGTAAATTCGGGTGCCGCCGCAGCTTTCTCAGCCGGCGTCGCCGGTCCTTGGAGATATCGTGCGCTACCGTGCTGTAGTAGCCGTCGTAGTCCGGCAGTTCGCGATCATGAAACGTGTTGCGCTTGATCTCGCGGTAAATCGTCGAGCGGTGACGACCAAGCTGACGGGCCATTTCGTTGACGGGAACTTTTGCCGCCACCAACTGATGTAGGCGTCGTCGATCGGCGAGAGCAAGCTGT
This sequence comes from Hyphomicrobiales bacterium, assembly GCA_900468625.1. Taxonomy (GTDB): domain Bacteria; phylum Pseudomonadota; class Alphaproteobacteria; order Rhizobiales; family Rhizobiaceae; genus Rhizobium. Next base: position 7,135 of record UBUL01000031.1, on the reverse strand, counting down.
GTATAGCATCGGGACATGCCAAAATCTCCAAAGTGAGGCCATTGAAATCATTGGCATGTCGCACTGGGAAATAGAATGTACCCCGCTACACTGGGATATCAGATAATCTATCTTATGGAACTTTGACGGCGGATTTAAAATACGGAGTAACTCGGAAATGGCGATGCACCTCCGACTTAATCCGTATGCGGCTGACGTCAAACGGGCTTTGAGCGCAGCGAATCGAAATGCTGCATCATGCGTTCCGCGTTCGGACGCATGCCTGTGAACAGTTCGAAGGCCTTTACGGCCTGAAACACTGCCATTCCGCCGCCATCAAGAACGCGGCATCCTGTCTGCCTGGCGAGCTTTACCAATTCGGTTTCGATTGGGAAGTAGACAATTTCGGCGACCCAGAGGCGGTCTGACAGAAGTTGCGCATCGAGCGGCAGTCCGGGATGGGCGGCCATGCCGGTCGGCGTTGCATGAACCAGACCGTCTGCGACATCAAGCGCTCCTGCAAGATCATGGCCAACCGAGAAGCGGCAGCCGCCGTGCGCCAGCTGAAGCTGATCCACAAGCGCCTCCGCCCGCGCAGGATCCAGATCGAATATCTCCACCGAATGCGCGCCCATCTGCGCTACGGCATGCGCAACGGCAACGCCCGCGCCGCCCGCGCCCAGCTGCACGACGTGGCCGAGCGAAACGCCGGCCAGCCCTCGTTTAAAGCTTTCGGCAAACCCCCACCAATCGGTATTATGGCCGATCCTGCGCTTTCCTTGAAAAACGATCGTATTGATGGATTTCAGCGTCTGGGCATCGGGTGACAGTTCATCTACCAGCGTGACCGCCGCCTGCTTGCACGGATGAGTGATATTGAGACCCGCAAAGCCTTGCGCTTCGGCATCGTCGACAAGGACTGGCAGGTCCGATACGGAAAGATTGCGCGCGTCTAGATCGATGAGATCGTAGCGATAGGATAGCCCGCAATGCTCGCCCTCGCGCATATGCATGGCCGGCGTCAGAGAGCGGCCTATGCCCGCGCCGATCAATCCGACATGAAGCTGACGCGGAACAATAGCGGCTTGCGTGTTCAATCTTTCCTCCCGAGCAGCATAATAAAGCCGAGTCAAACGGCTGAGCGTTAAAATGTACGAACTAGTACGTAAAGTCAACACGAGGCACGGCTTTGCATACCGGCAAAAGCCGCTGACGGAACTCAGACAGCTTGGCGCGAATTCAGATCGTGTTCGGAGGACGGATGTCTCAAGAAGGCAAGAATGGCATCGATTATCAAAGACTTATGACGTTTTTTCAATTCCTCTGAGGAGAGGTCGCGCTCGAATATTGCCCCGAAAGTGTGACGGTTGGAAACGCGAAAGAAGCACTGGGCGCTGATCATCATATGCAAATCGACCGGGTCCACCCGGCGCACAAAACTACCGTCGGCATAGCCCCGTTCGAGAATTTCCGAGATGATGTCGATGACCGCGATGTTCATCTGCGACAAGACGACCGAGCGCTTCATATGTTCGGCCCGATGAATGTTTTCGATGCTGACCAGCCGCACGAAATCCGGATTTTGATCGTCGTGATCGAATGTGCTTGCGATCAACTGCGCCATGGCGTGAACGGGCGGCATGTTTTCGAGATCGAGCTCGCTCTCGAGTGTGCGGATCTTTGTGTAGGCCTGCTCGAGAACGGCGAGATAGAGGCCTTCCTTGCTTCCGAAATAATAATAGATCATGCGCTTGGACGTCTTGGTGCGCTCGGCGATCTCATCGACGCGTGCTCCGGAAAAACCGGCTGCGACGAATTCCTCGGTGGCGATCTTGAGAATGTTTTCCTTGGTCGCGTCTGGATCGTTCTTTCGCGTAAAACGCTCGATCTTGGCCCCTTGCGCTTTGGTCATGCCTTGCCCGTCTTCCTGGGTCTGTCCCTGCCCATCGTTGAAGATCAAAGCTTTAACACAGGCTTTACGCCGATGGGGAGAGCCTAAAGTTTCGGCAGGCCAATTGGCCGCAGATGCCGCCTTAGCGCTGCTATGCGAAAGATTGCGTTTGCTGCACCGTAGCCGCGATAGCCGCTGCGCTGGACGATTTCGAAGAAGAAACCTTCGCCGTAAGTGGGGCTGTAGAGCTGGAAATATTCTCCGTGATCGTCGCGGTCATAGAGGATGTTGTGCGCCTGGAGACGATCCGTGAAAGCCGGCTCCAGGCCAAACCTGGCCTCCAGATCATCGTAATAGTTGGGGGAGATCATCAAGGTGGCAAAACCGTTATCCGACAATGCAGCCGCGGTCGCAAAGATATCATCGGTCGCAAAGGCGAGATGCTGAATGCCGGAGCCAAAGGTCTCGGCGATGAAATGGCCGGCCAAGGTATTGCGGTTTTCCGCACCGTTCAGCGTGATGCGCAAGCTGCCCGGCTCGTTTTCGACGACCTGGCTGCGAACGACACCGGCCGGATCGATAATGTCGACCATCGGTGTCTTATGCGCATCCAATATCGCCGTATAGAAGAGCAGCCAGGTCAGCAATTCCTCATATTTCATCGTCTGTGCGACATGATCGATCCCCGTCAGCCCGACCGGCTGCAGATCGGTATCGTCATCGACCGGATCGAATTCGATATCCCATATGCGGGCAAGCACACTCTTGCGATCGAGGAAATAAAGGATGCCGCCGCCAACACCCCTTACACCAGGCATTTCGATCTCGCCGGGGTTCAATGGCTGCTCGAAACGTTCGGCACCCAGAGCCACGGCGCGCGCGACTGCCGCTTCGGCATCGTCCACCCAAAGTCCCATCGCATAGGCCGACTGCCCGTGCAAAGCATAGGAGGCACCGGCAAACCCATCCGGATCGGTATTGACGACGAGGTTGATGTCGCCTTGCCGGAAGACATCGACGCGCTTGCTCTTGTGGCGCCCGGCATGGCGAAAGCCCAAGGCACGCAGCCGATCGGAGAGGATGGATGTCTCCGCCTCGTCGACCGTAAACTCGACAAAGGCAATTCCATCCACCTCGGCGCGCGCCGGCATGGACGGCAAGGTGAGGCTGCTGCTCTCCGCACGGCGAACCTGATCGCCGAGATAGACGAGCGAACGCCGGCCATCGACGGCGATGGCGGCCGGGGAGCCGCCGCGAAACTGGTCGTTGAAAATCTCTAGTGACAGATAACCGTCATAACCCGTTGCCGCGACAGCCTTCATGAATTCCAGCACGGGAAGGTCGCCCTCCCCGGGCATGTTGCGGAAGTGACGGCTCCAATAGAGAAGATCCATGTCGATCAGCGGCGCATCGGCAAGCTGGATGATGAAGATCTTCTCTTTCGGGATCGACCGGATCGAATTGACGTCGATCTTTCGCGAAAGTGTATGGAAGCTGTCGAGAATAAGGCCGATATTCGGATGATCGGCCCGGCGGACGATCTCCCAGGCATCGCGATGATCGTGAATGTGCCGCCCCCAGGCAAGGGCTTCGTATCCAACGCGCAGGCCGCGCCTCGCCGCTCTTTCGCCGAGTTCGAAGAAGTCGGCGGCGGCGCGGTCGATTCCGCCCAGCGCCACAGACGAAACATTCGAGCAGACGAGAACGAGATCGGTTCCCATCTCCTGCATCAGGTCGAACTTGCGCTCGGCGCGATCGAAGGTTCGGCTGCGGAAGGGTTCGGGCATGCCCTCGAAGTCCCGGAAGGGCTGAAAGAGCGTGATCTCCAGCCCATGATCCCTAACCATTTGACCGACCTGGCGCGGCGATTCATCGAAGGCGAGGAAATCGTTCTCGAAGATCTCCACACCATCGAAGCCCGCCTTGGCGATGGCCTGAAGTTTTTCCTTCAGGTCACCGCTGATCGAAACGGTCGCAATCGAGGTTTTCATTGTATCATCCCGTTCCCTTGGCGATTTTCAACAAATTCACCCCCCGGTCGCCGACGCTATGGCCGTCCTGATCATGGGCTCGCGGCTAGACCGTCCGGTCGGCGTGTCCGACCCTGGCCGCAAAGCGCCGTGCATCCTTGCCGAGCCGATCGATGGGCGTCTGATACGTCTCCGTTGCGGTTGCTGCGGAAACAGCGGCGATCAGGGCTGTGATCGACGTAAACACGGCAACCGGCACCCATCCCATGGGACCGTTGCCCATCAGGGCGGCGCTGATCGTCGGGGCGAAACCGCCAAGTGCAAAGCCGATCTGGGTTCCGACGGCCATGCCCGACAGACGTACGCGGGTGTCGAACATTTCCGCATAGAGCGCCGGCCAGACGCCGTTGGATGCGCTGTAGACGACGCCCGAAAGCAGGATGCCGAGGATGAAGACGAGCATGAGGTTGTTCTGGCTGATTGCCCAGATGTATGGCCAGATCAGAACCGCGCAGCCGACGGCCCCGAAGATGAACACAGGCTTGCGGCCAATGCGATCTGCAAGGATGGCCCATGCGGGAATTGCGCCGAGCGCCACGATATTGGCAAGCACCAGGACTGTCAGCATCGTCGAGCGATCGATATGCATGGTGTTGACGGCGTAGGATAGCGTGAAGACGCTGAAGATCGTGCTGACGACGGAAATCAGTGCAGCAAAGATGATGCGCAGGACGTCGGCCCAATAATTGGCAAGCAGCGAGACCAAAGGCAGCTTGGCCACTTCGCCCTTCTTCGTTTCCTCAAGGAAGGCTGGCGTTTCCGCCAGCGTCCGGCGAACCCAGAAACCGACGAGGACGACGGCGAAGCTCAGGAAAAAGGGGACGCGCCAGCCCCACGACAGCAAAGCCGCCTCGTTGAGCGCTCCCAACGGAATGAAGACCAGTGTCGCAAGGATTAGGCCGGCTTGCGTCCCGCTCAGCGTGAAGCTGGTAAAGAATGCTCGCCGGTTTTCAGGCGCATGCTCGAGCGTCATCGAGCTTGCTCCGGCCTGCTCGCCGGCCGCTGAAATGCCCTGCAGCAATCGCGCTAGAACCAGAAGAACCGGCGCCAGGATGCCGGCCTGGCCGTAGGTCGGCAGGCAGCCGATGATGAAAGTCGAAAATCCCATGAGAAGCAGCGTGAAAGTCAGCACCTTCTTGCGACCAAACTTGTCGCCGATATGCCCCAGGATCACCGCACCCAGTGGCCGCATAATGTAGGCGACGCCAAAGGTGGCAAAAGAAGCGATCGCCGCCGTTTGCGGATCTTCCGCTGAAAAGAATATTTTCGGGAAGATCAGCGCCGCTGCCGTCCCGTAGACAAAGAAATCATAATATTCGACGGCGCTTCCAAGCCAGCTCGCAAGAGCGGCACGCTTAGGCGTCTTATGGTCTGTCGGCATTTTCATCATCGTTCCTCCCCAAAAGCATCTCAATTGCAAAGAAATGCTGCATCCGTGAGCGCCGAAACCTCCGTCGGCACCCCTTCGCATGACATCCAAGCCTGTCTTGGCAGTCACCGGCACTGCCCATGGCAGCGCCCGTCACTCCTCCATGATGGATAATGTACGAACTAGTTCGTTTTGTAAAGTGTAGCGGCGCAGCGGTTGTTCGGCATAGAAAGCCAAAGCTAACGGATGGCTGGCAGAATATCCGCGGCGATCTCCTCGATGACCTCGCCGGGCGGCCTGCTCTGCGTGACGAGATTGAAGGCAACATGATGGATGCCAGCTTCGCGCATGGCCGACAGCGCGCCGATCAACCCTTGCCTGCCGGTTCTGCCGCCGAGATTGAGCTCCTCGTAGGCTGCTTGGGAATTATCGAGCAATTCTAAAATCATGGACTGGCCGAAACCCCGAATATCGGTAGCGGCCTTTGCCTGGGCATTATGCCAAAGCGCCAATCGATCCTTCTGGACCGATAGCGGCCGGTAGTAAGTCATCCATGCCATCGCATGCCGGGCGATCCATTCGAGGGATTGCGACGACGACCCCACTGCCACCATCGGAACGGCCCCTTGCTGCAGGCCGGGTCTTACGGCGAACTCGCTTCGCACGCGGCCGCTTTCGTCGATAACCTCCTGACTGGAGCGAAGAGCGGCAGCGAGGCGCTCCCAATGCGACTGAAAGAGTGCCTTGCGGTTTTCAACATCCTCTCCGAACATTTCATACTCGCTTGGTCTGTCTCCCGAGCCGAGTCCGAGGACGAAGCGTCCTTTCGACAAGGACGCCGTCGAAAGTGCAGCCTTGGCGATATGAAGCGGATGCCTGAGAGGCAGCACGATCGCACCCGTCGCCAAGGCGATCCTGGATGTGGAAGCCGCCAAAGCCCCGAGTAAAACCCAGGGATCGGCATGCCCGACCGGGTCGGGATAGCTTTCACTGTTAAGGGGAACATCCCTCACCCACAGGGCATCGAAACCCAATTTGTCGGCTTGGGCTGCGATATCGAGCTGGGTATCGAACTGTATGTCCGCTGCGGTTCTCGCCTGCACCGGCAAGACGATGCCGAATGAAAGCCGATCTGGATGGAAAAGCACGTTGCGCTCTGAATCTATTGCTCTGGCGAGGAGATAAGGAGGTTTGCCTTCCAGAAAAAGGGCTGACGCGCGTTCCATGGCGATGGCGTAACATATTGGAAGGCTTAGTCCGCTCCGCGGAGCGGACTATGATTGCAAAGGAATTCAGGTAATTCCGCAGCCTAGCTCGCGGTGACGCACTGCTTGACGTAGTCACGCAATGCCTTCTTCTGCAAGCCCTTGGCCGTGCCTTCATCGTGGCAGGTCTTGCGCTTTGCTAGAACCGGGTATTTCTGCTGCAGGCAGCTTTTGACCGCATCCTTGCGTGCCTGACCCTTGAGGCCCTGCCCTGCCGCATCCTGCCGGCAGGCTTGCCGCGCCGTCTTGATTTCATCCTTCGTCGGCATGGCCGAAGACGGCGTCGAAGCGGAAGAGGTCGCGGCGGGAGCCGGCGTTGCAGGTGCCGTCGTTTGCGCGAAGACCACGGTTGCGGAAGATAGGGCGAAGAGAGCGGCGGCGGTCGCACTTAGCAGCTTGCTGGTCATGGGGCATATCCTTTTGCCTGAAGGCATTCATGTTCAAGCCGCCGACATTGTCACGAGGTCGGCGTCCTTCTTGAACGATGGCCGTCGGCATATCCGTCGCTTGGATCGCCAAAAAACTTCCAGTGAGCTTGCCGGCTCCGTCAGTAGATGACGACGCCCCTGACGCTCTTTCCGGAATGCATAAGTTCGAAGCC
>UBUL01000045.1 GCA_900468625.1 Hyphomicrobiales bacterium | reverse complement strand
AGTGACAGAGGGGGGTAACTTGCCGCATACTCCAGTCCCGCCGAAAATCCGAAGCAATGCCCGCCGCATGCGCAAGGTTATGACGGACGCAGAATTGCGTCTCTGGAATGAATTGCGCGCCCACCGGCTCATGGGCCTCGGCTTTCGTCGTCAGCTGCCTATCGCCGGCTATATCGTCGATTTCGCCTGCCCCGCCGAAAAGCTCATCGTCGAAGTCGATGGCTCCCAGCACGGCAATGATCGTGATCAGACCTATGACCAGGTTCGCACCCGTCGTCTCGAGGCAGATGGCTGGACTGTTTTGCGCTTCTGGAACGTTGATGTTCTGAGGGACATCGATAACGTCTGCATGCATATTCTCATCGTCGCCGGAAAGGACAGATCATGACCGTCTCGACCTATACCGGCGGCTGTCAGTGCGGCGCGATTCGCTTCCGGGTGCGGGGTGAACTGAAGGATGCCTCCATCTGTCATTGCCGCATGTGTCAGAAAGCCTTCGGCGCCTACTATGCGCCACTGGTCTCGACGCGTGGCGCCGAACTCGTATGGACGCGCGGAGAGCGGAAGGTGTTCCAATCGTCAAATTTCGTGAAGCGCGGCTTCTGCGGGGATTGCGGCACGCCACTGACCTATGAGGCACCCGATGGCATTGCGGTCGCGGCCGGCGCCTTCGACGATCCCTCGCAGCTGCCACCTGTCGTGCAATACGGGACGGAAGGCAAGATCGGCTTCGTCGACCGGCTGCATCTGCTGCCGGGCCACCGGACGGAAGAGGACGCCGAGCAGGCGCCTTTCGTGCTGGAGATCGTGTCTTACCAGCATCCTGACTACGATACCCAAAGCTGGCCAGAGGAGAAGAGCCATGAGTAAAGCGACCAGAAGCGGTGGATGCCAATGCGGCGCGGTGCGGTTTCGCATCCGCGGCGAACTCGGACGCCCGTCGATCTGCCATTGCCGCATGTGCCAGAAGCAGTTCGGCAGCTTTTTCTCCGCCCTGGTGACGGCACCGGACGACGGCCTTGAATGGACCCGCGGAGAGCCGAGCTATTTCCAGTCCTCCGTCAACATCGACCGCGGCTTCTGCAAGAACTGCGGCACGCCGCTGACATACCGTCATCCGGGCGGCCTCGAAATCGCCATCGGCGCCTTCGACGAGCGCGACGATCTCGCCCCGCAGATCCAGGTCAACCATGCCTATCGTCTGCCCTGGGTAGAGACGATTTTCGAAAAGCCCATTTATCAGGATCCGGATTTCTATTCGCGGCAGGAGCAGATCATTTCCTTCCAGCATCCGGATCACGACACGGATGTCTGGCCGGCCGAGGGGCTGAAAATATGACCGAGATATTTAGGACCTTCTATCCCGAGATCGAGCCCTATGCCTCCGGCCATCTTGATGTCGGCGATGGTCATTTGATTTATTGGGAACGGGTGGGAACGCCGGGCGCCAAGCCCGCCGTCTTCCTGCATGGCGGCCCGGGCGGCGGCATTTCGCCCAGCCATCGCCGCGTGTTCGATCCGGCGCTTTACGACGTGACCTTGTTCGACCAGCGCGGCTGCGGGCGCTCGACGCCGCATGCCGGCCTGGAAGCCAATACCACCTGGCATCTGGTCGACGATATCGAGCGGCTGCGCAAAATGGCCGGTGTGGAGAAATGGCTTGTATTCGGCGGCTCCTGGGGTTCGACGCTGGCGCTCGCCTATGCCGAAACGCATCCGGAGCGCGTTTCGGAACTGGTCGTGCGCGGTATCTATACGCTGACGAAAGCCGAACTCGACTGGTACTATCAGTTCGGCGTCTCCGAGATGTTCCCCGACAAATGGGAGCGCTTCATCGCTCCGATCCCGCCGGAAGAGCGCCATGAGATGATGGCCGCCTACCATCGGCTGCTGACCCATCCCGAAAAAGCTGCTCGACTGGAAGCGGCCAAGGCCTGGGCGATCTGGGAGGGCGAGACGATCACCCTGCTGCCGGAGCCTGCCGTCAGCGCCCAGTTCGAGGATGCAGAGTACGCACATGCCTTTGCCCGCATCGAGAACCATTTCTTCGTCAATGCAGGCTGGCTCGAGGAAGGTCAGCTGCTGCGCGATGCTTACAGACTGAAGGACATTCCCGGCGTCATCGTTCACGGCCGTTACGACATGCCCTGCCCGGCAAGATATGCCTGGGCATTGCATAAGGCTTGGCCGAAGGCGGAATTTCATCTGATCGAGGGCGCGGGACATGCCTCGTCCGAGCCTGGCATTCTGGATCAGCTCATCCGGGCTACTGACAGGTTTGCTGGCAAAGCATCGGCCACGTAAGGCCCCTCACCCTAGCCCTCTCCCCGCGCACGGGGAGAAGGAACGACCTCAAAAGGCCCTTCGCCCCGTGCAAACGGGGAGAAGGTGGACTCGAACGGTTTAGCAAAGCGAAACCGAGAGAGGACGGATGAGGGGCACCTATTATCGAAACCGGTTCCGCCGGAGGAAACAGTATGACACGCGAAAAAATCTATCTCTTCGACACGACGCTCCGCGATGGGCAGCAGACGCCCGGCATCGATTTCTCGGTCGAGGACAAGATTGCGATTGCGACCATGCTGGATGAATTCGGCCTGGACTATGTCGAAGGCGGTTACCCCGGCGCCAATCCGACCGATACGGCTTTCTTCAATGAGAAGCGCACGACATCGGCCTCCTTCGTTGCATTCGGCATGACGAAGCGCGCCGGCATCTCCGCCTCCAACGATCCAGGACTTGCGAGCCTTCTGCAGGCGAAATCCGACGCGATCTGTTTCGTCGCCAAGAGCTGGGATTATCATGTCAAGGTGGCGCTCGGCTGTACTAACGAGGAGAACCTCGAAAGCATCGCTGAAAGCGTCAAGGCGGCCGTCAATGCCGGCAAGGAGGCTCTGGTCGATTGCGAACACTTCTTTGATGGCTATAAGGCCAACCCGACCTATGCGCTTGCCTGCGCCAAGACGGCCTATGATGCGGGTGCCCGTTGGGTCGTGCTATGCGACACCAATGGCGGCACGCAGCCGCCGGAGGTGCGCGCCATTGTCGAGGCCGTCATCGCCTGCGGCGTTCCCGGGCACTGTCTTGGCATCCATGCCCATAACGACACCGGGCAAGCGGTTGCCAATTCGCTTGCCGCGGTCGAGGCGGGCGTCCGGCAGATCCAGGGCACGCTGAACGGCATCGGCGAGCGCTGCGGCAATGCCAATCTGATCACGCTGATCCCGACGCTTGCGCTGAAAAGAGCCTATAGCGAGCGTTTCGAAACGACGATCGACACCGAGCGGCTGGTGGGCCTGACCGGCCTTTCGCACGCCTTCGACGAGCTGCTCAATCGCTCGCCCGACCATCAGGCGCCCTATGTCGGCGCATCCGCCTTTGCGACCAAGGCAGGTATCCACGCCTCTGCCCTGCTGAAGGACCCTCGCACATATGAGCATGTACCACCGGAGAGCGTCGGCAACTTCCGTAAGGTGATGGTCTCCGACCAGGGCGGCAAGTCGAACTTCATCAACGCCCTGAAGCGGCGCGGCATCGAGGTCGGCAAGGACGATCCCAAGCTCGACCAGCTGATCCAGATCGTCAAGGAGCGAGAATCGACAGGCTATGCTTACGAAGGCGCGGATGCGAGCTTCGAGCTTCTGGCGCGGCGCACGCTCGGCACCATCCCGGAATTCTTCGCAATCGACGGTTTCCGGGTGATGGTCGAACGCCGCTTCGATTCCCATGGCCGGGTGAAGATCGTCTCGGAAGCAGTCGTCAAGATCATCATCGACGGCGAGACGATCATGTCGGTGGCCGAAGGCGATGGCCCGGTCAACGCGCTCGACCTTGCGCTGCGCAAGAATTTCGGCAAATACCAGCACGAGATCGACGACCTGGAACTGGCCGACTTCAAGGTGCGTATCCTCAACGGCGGCACGGAGGCCATAACCCGGGTTCTGATCGAATCCACCGACAGCAGTGGTGTACGCTGGTGGACTGTCGGTGTATCCGAGAACATCATCGATGCATCGTTCCAGGCGCTGATGGATTCCGTCATCTACAAGCTGATGAAGAACCGGCATATGGCGGGCAAAATCGCGGCGGAGTAATCCGCCGCCTATCAAAAAGCTTGACGATGCCGTCAAGGAAATGAATTGGCCACGCGGCACGCATTGGAGTAATCCCGTCTCGAATAATGGAAAGACGACGGGAAAATTCATGGCCACCGATGCGGTCAAACCTGAAATCAAGAACAACGACGCTGCCCGCGGCTTCGGTTTCGCGCTGACCGCCTATCTCTTCTGGGGTGTTCTGCCGCTCTATATGAAGGCGCTCGCGCATATCCCGGCTTTCGAGGTCATCGCCCACCGCATCGTCTGGTCGGTTCCCGTCGCCGGCATCGTGTTGCTGGTACTTGGACGCCTGAGTGACGTGAAGGCGGCATTTCGCAACCCGCGGACAATCGCTATGGCGTCGCTCACGGCAGCGCTCGTCACCATCAACTGGGGAACCTATGTCTGGGCGATCGGAGCCGGCCATTCGCTCGACGCTGCGCTTGGCTATTTCATCAATCCGCTGTTCAGCATCGCGCTCGGCGCCATCCTGCTCAAGGAAAAGCTGGCGCCGGCACAGATCGTCGCCATCTGCCTTGCAGCCATCGCAGTCGTCATCCTGACGGTGAAAGCCGGCACGCTGCCCTGGGTCGCGCTGTCGCTGACCTTCTCCTGGGGGTTCTATGCCTTCTTCCGCAAGACGCTGCCGGTCGGAGCCAATCAAGGCTTCTTCATCGAGGTGCTGCTGCTTTGCATTCCCGCCGCCCTCTACATCGTCTATCTTGAGGCACGCGGCGAAGGCCACTTCTACCAGACCGGCGTTTCGGATACCGCGCTTCTGCTCGGCTGCGGGCTCGTGACTGCGCTGCCGTTGATGATCTTCGCCAACGGCGCGAAGCTGCTCAGGTTATCGACCATCGGCATCATGCAATACATCGTACCGACGATGGTCTTCCTCATCGCCGTCTTCCTGTTCAAGGAACCCTTCGGCACAACGCAGCTCATCGCATTTTCGCTGATCTGGGCCGGTCTCGCGCTTTACACCTGGTCTATGCTGCGTCAGAGCAGAGGGCGCTAACCTACAGACATGGTTAGCAAATCTTTAATCAAAGCTTGGAGATGACGGCCTCTTCGCCGCTACGGTCGCCGTGCGTTTCCGCGGCGTGTTTGCGGATCGCCGGAATGATATCGGCCACCTTGTCGATAACAAGCGGTTGGACGCGATGGGCGGTGTGCACGAAGCCCTCTTCCGTCATATGGCGGATGAGTTCCATCATCGGGTCCCAGAAACCGTTTATATTGGCGAAGACCATCGGCTTTTCGTGACGGCCGAGCTGACCCCAGGTCATGATCTCGACGATCTCCTCCAGGGTGCCGATGCCGCCCGGCAATGCCACGAAGGCGTCGGCGCGCTCGAACATGCCGTGTTTGCGCGCATGCATATCAGGCGTTATGATGAGTTCGTCGAGCTGACCGAGCGAATGGCGCGTCGCTTCCATATCGACGAGAAACTCCGGAATGATGCCGGTGACCTGACCGCCGTGCGACAGCACGCCGCTCGCAACAGCGCCCATGATGCCCTTCGTCCCGCCGCCATAGATCAGCCGCAGGCCGTTTTCGGCAATGCTTTTGCCCAGTTCGCGGCCGGCAGCCATATGGGAGGGATCGCGTCCCGGCCTTGAGCCGCAATAGACGCAAATGGTTCGAATTGGCGTGGAATCGTCGGTCATGGATGCAAACAACTATGCTGCAGATGCTCAGTCAAGATTTTTCAAAGGAAAACTTGTGTCGGGACATGCGAAAATGGCTTAGAAAGCTTGTAAAAGCAGGCGAAATCGCTAGCAATTTCAGGAGTTGCGACGACTTCGCCGCGTGGAGATGAATGATGATGAAGAACCGTGCCGGTTGGCTGGCTCTGTTGGTGTTGGCAATTGCGACCCTTTTGATGGTCTTCTTCGTGATGCCCCGCATCAACGGCGACAAGAACCCGATCGGCAATGCCGTCAATCAAGCCGGCAACACGGTGAAGAATACGATCGACGAGAACGCGCAGAATGCGACCAAGACGACGCAGAATGGCGTATCGACCGCCATCAACACCGCGGACCTCGCCAGGAAGCTGACCGAGCTGACGGGCACGGCGACCACCTCGCTTGCCGAACTCAAGGCGCTGTTCAAGGATGGCAATGCGCCGGCCGCGGATGTCTTCGCGGCCGCGAAAACGAAGGCGATCACCGCGCTGCAATCGATCGTCGGCTTCGCGCTTCCGGCAGGTGTCGACGCTACGACGACGGGGCTGGTGAAGAAGGTGCAGGACGGCGCGGGCAAGGCGCTCGGCATCATCCAATCCCTGCCTGACAACGCCGCCGACGCCGGTGCCGCTATCGACAAGGCTTTCGCAGCGCTGACCGGCCAGCCGGCCCCTGAGACTGGCGCGGCCGCAAAGCCCCATGTACCATCATTCGACGTATTGCGCGTGGAGCCGAACGGCTCGACGGTCATTGCCGGCTCGGCCGAGCCCAACGCCAAGCTGGAGATCATCGACGGCGAAAAGGTCGTCACGACGACCAATGTCGGCCCCAGCGGCGACTTCGCCGCCGTGCTCGACAATCCACTTCCGCCAGGCGACCATGAGCTGGTGCTGCGCGCGACAGGCAAGGACGGCAAGGCCGTCAACTCCGAAGAAGTCGCGACCATTTCCGTACCCAAGGACGATTCGACACAGCTTCTCGCCATGGTCTCCAAGCCAGGCGCCGCAAGCCGCATCATTACCGCCCCTTCCTCCAAACAGGGCCGGGTGACATCGAACGAGCACGATATGCCGGCAGCCGGTGCACAGACCAAGCCAACGGAGAGCGCAGCGGCCGCGGCAGACTCCAAGCCGCAGCAGGACGGCGCGGCCGTCGCATCCGCCAACCCCGCGGCCGGCACGACCGCGCCGTCGGCGGCAAAGACGGACGCGAGTCCCGATGTGATGGTCAACGCGGTGGAAATTGAAAACGACCATATCTTCGTTGCGGGCACCACCAAGCCGGGTGCCAAGGTCCAAGCCTATGCCGACGACAAGCTTATCGGCGAGAATGCAGCAGGCGTCGACGGCCATTTCGTAGTCGATGGCAAGATGCCGCTCGCGGTCGGCGACCACAAGATTCGCGTCGATGTGCTCGACGAGGCCGGCAAGGTCATCGTGCGTGCCAGCGTCAACTTCACACGCCCCGAAGGCAACCAGGTGACGGTCGCTGCCCAAACGCCGGCCGCAAGCACCACCCAAGGGCAGGCGGCGACCACGAGCATGATACCGCTCGACGAAGGCGAGCTTGCCAAGCTCAAGGAAGGTGCCGGCAAGGCTTTCGCGCTGCTCAAGGGCCTCTTTGCCGACGGCAGGCAACCGAATGCGGAACAGCTTGCGGCAGCCCGATCCGGAACGGAAATCGCGCTGAAGTCGCTTTCGGAATTCCGCCCGGCCATCACCGCCAGTGCGGCAGTCAAGAAAGCCGCGGCCGATGCTTCCAGCGCTGCCGGTAAGGCGCTTGCCGCACTGGTTGCTCTGCCGAAGGACCCGAAATCGGTCGGCGCCGCGCTGCCCGGCCTGGAGCAGATGATCGCCGTCGTCACCGCGCCCGCCCAGACGGCGCCGGCACAGCCCAATGCGGAAGTCGCCTCCAACGGCAACGGCCCGAAGACGCTCGAGCAGGCGCCGCTGTCGCAGGACACCAACGCCGTCATCATCCGTCGCGGCGACACGCTCTGGCAGATTTCGCGTCGCATCTATGGCGCCGGGGTACGCTATACGACCATCTACCTGGCCAACGAAGACAAGATCAACAATCCGGACCGCATCCTGCCCGGACAGGTCTTCGGCCTGCCGAAGGACGCGCTGCCCAATGCCGAAGAGCTTCATCGCAAGCGGCTTTCCGGCGAACATCTTTAGAGCCCTTTCGCTTTTCTTCGAATCGCGAAAACGCTCTATCCTTTCGTTTTGCGCAATTCCGGACGGAAAACCGCTTCGCACTTTTCCTGGAACTGCTCTGGCATCGTCTCGTTTTTTGAAAGCGACGGGAGCGGCTAGGCGCGTGCAACGCCTGGCCGCCGCTTTTATACGGGATGAAAATAGTATAAGCGTCGCCCGACCCTCATAGTCTTCGCGCCATGGCAATGCCCTGGCTGCGAGGGCTTGCCAGTCGGCGACGCAATCGCTGCGATGCCCGGCTGCCCAATCATTCGCCGGAGACGGACATGGCAGGCCAGAAGAAAACCATATCGGCGGATTCCAGCAATCCATTGAATACAATCATCAATCTCTGGCCCTATATGTGGCCTGCCGGCCGCATGGACCTGAAGATGCGGGTCGTATGGGCGACCGTCTTCCTGCTGGTCTCGAAATTCTTCCTGTTGCTGGTCCCCTACTTCTTCAAATGGTCCGTCGATGCGCTGAACGGCAAGCTCGACATGCAGGGCATTCTGCCGGCTTTCCTGGTCGGCGCCATCGCATTGATTGTTGCCACGAACCTGACGCGCCTGATCCAGCTCGGCCTCAACCAGCTGCGCGATGCGCTGTTTGCGAGCGTCGGCCAATATGCCGTTCGCCAGCTCGCCTACAGGACCTTCGTGCACATGCACGAGCTGTCGCTGCGCTTCCATCTGGAGCGAAAGACCGGCGGGCTCTCTCGCATCATCGAGCGCGGCACCAAGGGCATCGAGACGATCGTCCGCTTCACGATCCTCAATACGTTTCCGACCTTCATCGAATTCCTGCTGACCGCCATCATCTTCTGGCGCGGCTATGGTTTTTCCTATCTCGCCGTGACGGCCGTCACGGTCTGGCTCTACATCTGGTTCACGGTGAAGGCGAGCGACTGGCGCATCTCCATCCGCCGGACGATGAACAACAGCGATACCGACGCCAATACGAAAGCGATCGATTCGCTCCTGAACTTCGAGACGGTCAAATATTTCGGCAACGAGGAGATGGAGGCAAAGCGCTTCGATCAATCGATGGAGCGCTACGAGAAGGCTGCTACCAGCGTCTGGACATCCCTCGGCTGGCTGAACTTCGGCCAAGGCTTGATCTTTGGCCTCGGTACGACAGTGATGTTGGTCATGTCCGGCTGGTCGGCCCTGAACGGCCATCACACGGTTGGCGATTTCGTGTTCATCAACGCCATGCTGCTACAGCTTTCGGTGCCGCTCAATTTCATCGGCTTCGTCTATCGCGAGATACGCCAGGGTCTGACCGACATCGAGGAGATGTTCGATCTGCTCGAGGTCAAGCCCGAGGTGATCGATGCGCCCGACGCCAAAGAGCTCGTCATCCACAACGGCGCCATCTCCTTCAAGGACGTGCATTTCGCCTACGATCCGGCCCGGCCGATCCTGAAGGGTATTTCCTTCGAGGTGCCAGCCGGCAAGACCGTTGCGGTGGTCGGGCCTTCCGGTGCCGGAAAATCGACGCTATCGCGCCTGCTCTATCGGTTCTACGACGTGCAGAGCGGCACGATCACCATCGACGATCAGGACCTGCGAACCGTCACGCAGAAGAGCCTGCGCAAAGTCATCGGCATGGTGCCGCAGGATACCGTGCTCTTCAACGACACCATCGCTTACAATATCCGCTACGGCCGGCCGGGCGCGAACGAGGCGGAAGTGACCGGAGCGGCCGAGATCGCGCAGATCGGCGAATTCATCCGCAACCTGCCGGAAGGCTTCGATACCAAGGTCGGGGAGCGCGGCCTCAAATTGTCGGGCGGCGAGAAACAGCGCGTCGCGATCGCCCGCACCATTCTCAAGGCGCCGCCGGTTCTGATCCTCGACGAAGCGACCTCAGCGCTGGACACCACGACCGAGCGCGAAATACAGGCCTCCCTCGACGTCGTTTCCAAGAACCGCACCACGCTGGTCATCGCGCACAGGCTATCGACCGTCATCAGCGCGGACGAAATCATCGTGCTGAAGAGCGGCGTCATCGCCGAGCGCGGCACGCATGCCGACCTGCTGGCGCAAAACGGGCTCTATGCCTCCATGTGGAACCGCCAGCGCGAGGCGACACAGGCGGAAGAACACCTGAAGCAGGTGCGCGAAAGCGACGATCTGGGCGTGGTCGACCGGCTGGCGCCGGCAAGCTGAGCCCGAAAGCCGGCAAGTCTCGCGCCAGATTTACGGAAGCGTTTTGCACCACCCGCTGTCACGAAGCTGAGATGACAACTTGCTAGGTACGGCTCTCACACCCAGGGAGCCCCAAATGCGTATTTTTGCCAAAGCTTTAAGCCTGCTGCTCGTCGTCGGCCTTGCCTCGCCGGTTTTCGCCGAGGATGCCAAGCCGTTCGCCGACGCCAAGGAGATCAATCTCCTCAATCTGCTGCCGCCGCCGCCTGCGAATGATTCGGCGCAGATGAAGGCCGAACTCGGCGAAATCCTGACGATCCAGGTGACCCGCACGCCGGAAATGGCCGCGCGCGCCGTGGCCGATGCTGAAGAGAACGTCTGGCGCTTCTCGGACGTCATCGGCAATCCGAAATTCACCAAGGAAAACCTGCCGAAATTCTCGGCCTTCTTCGATCGCGTCGTCGAAACGGAAGGCGCCGTCGTCGATCCAGCCAAGGACGTCTGGAAGCGCCCGCGTCCGCATCTTTACAGCGATCTCGTAAAGCCGATCGTGCCGCTCTCCAAGTCGGGCTCCTATCCGTCCGGCCACGCCACGGTCGGCACGCTGATGGGCATCGTGCTCTCGAACATGGTACCGGAAAAGCGCGCCGCCATCATGGCACGCGCCTGGGAATACAGCCATAACCGCGTTGTTGGCGGCATCCATTACGCCTCCGATATCGAAGCCGCGCACATTGCCGGCACCGTCATCGCCGAAACCATCATGACGCATGACGACTACAAGAGCGAATATGAAGCCGCCAGGGCGGAGCTGCGCGCCGTTCTCGGCCTCTGATTTTCGATCTGCCGTGACCTTTGCAGGCCGCCGGAGACCTCCGGCGGCCTTTTCGCTGCAGGACAGCAAGCCTCCGCAAGCAACGCTTTTCAGCACAAGAGATCGTCGGCATCCCAACCCCGCGGGGATTGCTTTGGGGGGCGAACGTGCGAAAGCATTGCCCATGACAAAATTTGCCTGTAGTCACGCTCGTCTGGTAATCAGAGCAGGACCGCTTATCTTGCTCTCATTCTTTTGACTGGCATAATCTCGTCCGGCGACCGGAACCCGGTTTGGCGAGATTGCCCTAACGGAGTAGGCCACAGATGAGCTTGTTCAACAGCGTGCGCAACGTCATCGTTCCGGTGCACAAGGAAGGCTATCCTTTCGTTGCAGGTTTCTTCGTCGCGTCACTGGTGCTCGGCTGGATCTTCAAGCCGCTCTTCTGGATCGGCCTGATCTTGACGCTCTGGTGCGCCTATTTCTTCCGCGATCCCGAACGCATGACGCCGCAGGACGATGATCTGGCGATCTCGCCCGCCGACGGCAAGGTTTCCGGTGTGCAGATGGTGACGCCGCCGGCGGAGCTCAATCTCGGTCATCATCCGATGCTACGCATTTCGATCTTCATGAATGTCTTCGATTGCCATGTGAACCGTTCGCCGATGCGCGGGCGCATCACCAACATCGCGTATCGCCAGGGCAGTTTCCTCAATGCGGAGCTGGACAAGGCCAGCGAACAGAACGAGCGCAACGGCCTCGTCATCGAAACGAAGCATGGCGAGATCGGCGTCGTGCAGATTGCCGGTCTCGTCGCACGCCGCATCCTCTGCTTCGTCAATCCGAACGAGCCACTCGATGCCGGCGAGCGCATCGGCCTCATCCGCTTCGGCTCGCGCCTCGATATTTTCCTGCCGGAAGGCGCTTCGCCGCGCGTTGCCATAGGCCAGCGCGCGATCGCCGGCGAAACCGTCATCGCCGAATTCGGCTCGGCAAAGGGCGCAACCATCAGCCGCCGCAGCTGAATCCGAGAGTATTTCCGCCCAAAACGGAGTTGCGGAAACACTCTATACCATTGTTTTCACGCAATTCCGGACGCAAAACCGCTTCGCACTTTTGCAGGAATTGCTCTAGGAACACGAGCAAGATGAAGACGCCTTTTCCGCCTTTCGAGCCGCATGGACCCAATGACGAAGCGCGCGGGCCTCGCCTTCGGGAAATCCCGTTGCGGCTGATCGTGCCGAACATGATCACCGTGCTGGCGATCTGCTCGGGGCTGACCGGCATTCGTCTTGCCTTCGAAAGCCGTTACGAGCTTGCCGTTGCCGCCGTGCTGGTCGCAGCCTTCCTCGATGGCATCGACGGGCGGGTTGCGCGGCTGATGAAGGCCACCTCGAAATTCGGCGCGCAGATGGATTCGCTTGCCGATATCGTCAACTTCGGCGTTGCTCCGGCGCTTGTCGTCTACGTCTTTCTGCTCGATCAGGCCCCTTCGCTCGGCTGGATCGCCGCGCTCATCTACACGATCGCCGCCGGACTGCGGCTTGCCCGCTTCAACGTCATGGCCGAGCGCGAGCACAAGGCTTCCTGGCAGTCGGAATATTTCGTCGGCGTACCGGCACCTGCCGGCGCCATGCTCGTGCTGCTGCCGGTCTATCTCGGCTTTCTCGGGCTGGCCCCCGACCGCACCTTCGCCTTATGGGGTGCAGCCTACACCGTTCTCATCGGCTTCCTGCTGGTCAGCCGCCTTCCGGTCTGGTCCGGCAAGTCGGAAGGCAGCGGCATAAGGCGCGATCTGGTCCTGCCGATCATGCTTGGCGTCGTCGTCTACGTCGCGCTGCTGATGAGCTATACGTGGCATGTCATGGTCGTAACCGTTGTCGTCTATCTTCTGTCCCTGCCCTTCGGCGCGCGCTCCTGGGCGAAGAAATACGGCACCTATACCATCAACGGTCCCGCCGATCCGAATGTCGACGATTCCAACGACGACATCGGACGGCACATCTAAGTATCCGTTATCGCAAAGCCGCTTCGTCCGTTTGCGCGGCAGCCTTTTGACGCCGCGATCCGCTGCAACCGCAAGTCTGCAAGCTTCCTTTATCAATCAGAGGCTTGACTATCGGCAACTCGCCATGCGGCAAGGCGGCTTCGAGGCGGATTCAAACATTGCGGCAGTGCGGATTCTACACGAGGATTCGGCGCTAATCTCTCGAAATATGGTCGTTGTTTACAAAAGCTGATTGGAAAACGCCTTCGATTTGTCATGATTTACGACAAAAAGCACTATTCGACATGAATCGAAAAATGCTCCGGGAGAGCATGGTGAGGAGTGAAACATGACACAGAAGAAAGACCAGCCGGCACAACCGCAGGCAAAGATCGACCCCAGCAAGCACTATCGCCCGCTGGGCCTGAAAGCCGTTCTCGCGGCACATCTGATGCTGAAGACCAAGCCTCTCAAGAAAAAGATCGCTTAGTAGCATACCTCGCCGGCTGATCGTGTCGGCAGCACTATTTCCCGGCTGCTGGCCGCTGGATGGCGGCCGCTTAGAGAAGGCTCAATTGTCCGTCTTCGGGATCCGCCTTCTTCGGCGGCTTCTTGACCGGATCAAGCGTTACGGGCGTCTGCAGGTCCGGCCCCATATTGGCGACCTTGTTGACGCGATCCGAAACCGGAATCGCCTCGAAAAAATCCCCCTGAACCGGCTTCATCAGATCGAGCACATCGCGCGGCTCCTGCGTTTTGCAATCGAGCCAGCGGGCGAAGTCTTCCGGCTTAATGACGACGGGCATACGGTCATGGATGGGTCGAATGGCGCTGTTTGCGGCAGTCGTCAGGATCGCGCCCGTATCCACCTCAGAACCATCAGCGGACGACCAGGTTTCCATCAGCCCGGCAAAGGCGATGACGCCGCCGCCGCGGGGCCGAATCCAGTAGGCTTGCAGCTTCTCACCGCTTTCCTTCGAGGGGCGATGCCACTCATAGAAGCCGGATGCCGGAACGAGGATGCGGCGATGGCGCATGGCGGCGCGGAAGGAGGCCTTACCGATCGCCGTTTCCGATCGCGCGTTGATCAGCAGCGGAAACTCTTTGGGGTCCTTCACCCAGTCGGGCATAAAGCCCCAGCGCACGAGAAGCGCGCGACGATCCGGCAGGTTGCTGCCCGGCAGCTGCCTGTCGCCGGATATGACGACGAGGATGGGCTGGGTCGGCGCGATATTGTAGCGTGCGGGAAAATCGTCATTCAGCAGGACGCCGAGCGCTTCTCCCACATGGTCTGCCGTCGATGTCAAAGCGAAGCGTCCGCACATGGGACTTGTTTTGCACCCGCAAGGCGTTGGGTCAAGTCTGCCGCATAGCTCCTTGAAGCGGCCGATTTACGGATAATTATGCGGCTTAGAATGCCGCAGCGACCATTGCGCGTCAGCCGCGCGGTCCGAGGAGAATAACGCCTGCGCCGGCAAGACAGATGGCGGCGCCGGAAATATCCCATCGGTCCGGCAGCCGTCCTTCGGCCAGCCACAACCAGAGAAGGGAGGCGACGATATAGACGCCGCCATAGGCGGCGAAAGTGCGCCCCGCCGCTTCACTCGGCACCAAAGCGAGCAGCCAAGCAAAGAGCGCCAGCGATACCAGACCGGGCGCCAACCACCAGACCGGCTTTGCCAAACGCAGCCATGCCCAGAAGGCAAAGCAACCCGCGATTTCGGCGAGAGCCGCCAAAGCATACAGCCCGTAGATCATTCGTGATCAGCCTCTATATTCGGCGCTTTAAGAATCGCCGCCCGCTCGGCAGCGAGTTAAGAGGCTTTCCCGGAGGACAGCAAGCGCGGTTTCCTGTAGAAATTGAACGCCGATGGCCTGTCGTCGTCACACATCGATCCCCATTCGAATGCAAAGCGATCCATGACTTCCGTTCCCCGCCCCGCCTCTTCCGCCATTCTTGAACGCAACGGCCGCTTTCTGCTGGTCTTGCGCAGCAATCCGCCGTCCGCCGACATGTATGCCTTTCCAGGCGGCCGGGCCGAAGAGGGGGAAACGCCGGCCGAAGCTGCACTGCGCGAGTTCAAGGAGGAGACAGGCATATCAGCCCGCAATCCCCGCCTCTTCGAGACCTACGAGCTGCGCTCTCATGCGGCGGACGGAACGCTGACAAGCCATTTCCTGCTGTCGGTCTTCCTCGTGGATGCCGATGAGAATGCGATCGCCGAAGCCGCTGACGATGCGGCTGATATCGGCTGGTACACGCTGGAGGACGTGCGCACCCTGCCCGTTCCTGCCAGTGTGCTCGAGTGTGTTGAACGGCTTGCCGCAGCAAACGCATAGCCCGGTCCCGAAATTAACGATGCTGAGCAATATCGGCGTGGAAACCACCTCTCCCGCCTTGTTCCCGTCATGCTTGTCCGATCAACATGGTTACATGATTCATAACAGCCATGGCCGACCGCTCCTGATCTGCATCGCGCTTGCCGCAGCCTTTCCCGCTGCGGCACAGCCGGCAGCAGGCGCGCCGCCGGCACAGGCGGCCGATGGCGGAAACGCGGAGCGGCCCGCGCCCTATGACGAGCAGCTATCACGGCTCTCCGAAATTCTCGGTTCGATCGACTATCTGCGCAATCTTTGCAACCCGGCCAGAGACGACGGATGGCGCGGCGACATGCAGCGATTGCTCGATACGGAGACCAAGAGCGAACCAAAGCGAAAAGAGAGACTGACGGCGGCGTTCAACCGTGGATATCGGTCGTTCGCATCGGTTTACACCAATTGCACGCCGCAGGCGCTTGTTGCCGAGAAGCGATACCGTAACGAAGGTGCAACACTGGCCACAGAAATTACAGCACGCTTTGGAAATTAACGTTTTATTAACCCCTTTTCATGCCGGGCCGTGTCGTTTTGAGAAAAGGCTGATAAAGTTGTTAAGCAAGTGGTAAGGACATGAACGTCTCGAGGAAAGAAGCAATGGAAGCCAGCCTGAACGAAATCGACGACATGATCGTCCATGAAAAGATGCAGGCAGCGCTGGAATACCAGAACGAGGCTTGGGCAGACGGCATGGCTGACGGCATCGAGCCGGAAATCATCGCTGACGCAGCCATAGCTCATGCGATCCGTGAGACTATACGCATTCAGGGCGAACAGGGCGCGGAAGCCTTGCTCGAATCGCTGCGCGAACGCATGCTCGCCGGTGAATTCTCTCCGAACCGAACCCTGCAATAACAATCAGAGATTGCTATGCGTATATTTCCAGGCAATGCGCTTTCCCGTTCCATTGCCTCGTTTGCTGCCGTAACCCTGCTTTTGGGCAGCACTGCCTTGCCGCTACCGGCCCGTGCCTTTTCCGAGCTCAATCCGCCATCTGCCGAAGCGAAGGACGCGGCGCAGTCCAGACCACGAAAGAATGACAAGCCGATCGAGCAGGCGCTGGAGGCACCGGCCAACAACGCGCTGCCGATGCCCGATCCGCTGGTCAACAAGCAGGCCGGCCAGAGCGGCGGCGACGCTTCGAACACGAACAAACCGGTCGAATTCCTCTTCGACATCGACAAGGCGCCCGAACCGGTCAAGAAGCTTCGTGCGGCGATCGTGGAGGCTGCCGCTTCCGGCGATCTCGAGCGCCTGCGTCCGCTGATGAATATCGGTGCCGGCCTCAAGCAGACCCAGGTCACGGCGGACGATCCCGGCGAGGATCCGATCAAGACGCTGCATGACCTCTCGGGCGATCCCGACGGCATCGAGATCCTCTCCATCCTGCTCGATATCATGTCGACCGGCTTTGCCCATGTCGGCCAGGGCACGCCCGACGAAATGTATGTCTGGCCCTATTTTGCCGAGAAGGACATCAAGACGCTCTCCACGCCGGAGAAGGTCGATCTGATGCGTATCGTCACGGCGGGCGACTACGCCGACATGCAGGAATTCGGCGGCTATAATTTCTATCGCGTCGGCATCACGCCGGACGGACGCTGGAAATTCTTCACATCGGGCGAATGATCCGGCGAGGGAACTTGCGGTTCCCCGCCGAAGGCCCTACCTCTGCGTGATGAAGCATGTCGCGCAAAAGTGTGCAGCGGTTTTGCGATAACGACATGCGCAAGATCAAAGACCTGAAGCGCCGGAAGCGAATCTGAAAGATCGCGACGTGCTTTAGGCCAAATCAGCGGAACCATCATGCCAGCCGTATTCCTGAGAGAGCGTTCCCTCATCCGCATTACCGGTGCAGAGGCAGAGACGTTTCTGCACAATCTCATCACCACCGATCTTGCCTCGCTCGGCACCGATGAAGCGCGCCCGGGCGCGCTGCTGACCCCGCAAGGCAAGATCCTGTTCGATTTCATGATCTGGCGCGACGGCTCGGGCTTTTTGCTCGAAACAGATACGGCGCAGCGAGAGGGTTTGCTCAAGCGGCTCACCATGTATCGGTTGCGCGCCAAGGTCGACTTCGGCAGCGAGGACGCAGAGGGCGTCACGGTCGCGTGGGCTGGCAATGAAACGGAAGGCCCCAAAGACAGCCGCTTCGCCAAGGCGGGAACTGTGCTGATGCGCACGCCGGGCGAGCACGGCAGCGACCCCGAGACGCTCTACGACGAGCTGCGGATTGTCAACGGCATTGCCGTCTCCGGCCGCGATTTCGCATTGCAGGACGCCTTCCCGCACGATGTGCTGATGGACCTGAATGGCGGTCTTGGCTTCCGCAAGGGCTGCTACATCGGCCAGGAGGTCGTCTCGCGCATGCATCACCGCGGCACGGCGCGCAGGCGTGTCGTGATCGTGAAAGGCAGTTCGGGCCTGCCGGCATCCGGCACGGAATTGACCGTGGGCGGCAAACCGATCGGTGCGCTCGGCTCGACCGTGGACAGCCTCGGCCTAGCCGTCATCCGCATAGATCGGGCCGGTGAAGCCATGGCCGAGCATACCGCGATACAGGCGGCCGATGTGGATGTCACCGTGTCGCTTCCGGCATGGTCTGGTCTCTCCTTCCCTGCCAGCGCCGACGAGGCATCGGCATGACATCGTCCAAGACTGCGCGTGCCTGGCAGCGGATGCTGTCCGGCCGGAGGCTCGATCTTCTGGATCCCTCGCCGTTCGATGTCGAGATCGGCGACATCGCGCACGGGCTTGCCCGCGTCGCGCGCTGGAACGGACAGACCTCCGGCGATCACGCATTTTCGGTGGCACAACACAGCCTTGTCGTGGAGGCGATCTTTCGTCACCTCAATCCGGCTACACCGGACGAGCTGCTCGCCGCGCTGCTGCACGACGCTCCGGAATATGTTATCGGCGACATGATCTCGCCGTTCAAATCCGTCGTCGGGGGAGATTACAAGATCGTGGAGCAACGGCTCGAGGCGGCAATCTACCGCCGCTTCGCCCTGCCCGCGCATTGCGCGCCAAAGCTCAAGGAAAAGATCAAGAAGGCCGATACCATTTCGGCCTATTTCGAGGCGACGCTGCTTGCCGGCTTCACGTCCGAGGAGGCGCGCAAATTTTTCGGCCAGCCGCGGGACATCACACGCGAGATGCTGCCGATCGACCCGGTGCCGGCGATCGAGGCGCAGCGGATGTTCCTGACGCGCTTCGAGGCAATCGAAGCAGAGCGTGCCGCCATGAGGATCGGCGCGTGACCGCAATCATCGTATCGCCGCTGGCACGCATCGCAGAAATGGCCGTTCGCCACGGTGCCTGCGAAATGATCAGCCTGATGGCAAAGGAGCATAGCTTTCACCGGCCTGCCGTCATCAGCGCGGACCGGCACCTGCTGCTCAACATGAACGACATCAGCTTTGCCGGAACCGGCGATCTCGTCGCCCCTCAGGAGACGCATGTTCGTGCCATCATCGATTTTGCTGCCGGCTGGGATCGCAACGCGCCTTTGCTCATCCATTGCTGGATGGGCGTCTCGCGTTCGCCGGCGGCGGCCCTGATCGCGGCTTTGGCCATTCACCCTGGGGAAGACGACCTGGCGCTCGTGCGCCGCTTGCGCGCAAGTTCGCCATTTGCGACGCCGAATGCCCGGCTGGTCGCCATCGGCGACGACATGCTTGGACGTCAGGGGCGCCTGGTTGCGGCCGTGAAAGAAATCGGCCGCGGCGCGGATGCGGACGGTAACGCGCCTTTCATCCTGTCATTGGCCGGAAATGAGGCGACGTAGGCCAAATGCCATCGCGTGTTCAATCGATCACGGCATGCTTTGCCATCTGCGGATAAGTTGTTTCGCCCCGTCGCCTGAAGATCAGGTATCAATTCATCGTTAACCACAAATCGACTGGTACAGAACATATTGCCGGTGCGCACGCTGGCGTCCGAGACAACGCCTGTTCACAGGTTATTCGATGACCGCACATGCCAGACGCTTGCCGGCACCGCCGACGGGCTGGCTGCGATAATCGTCCGAGTCGGCATGGAGCATCAGCGTGCGCCCGCGAATGCCGTTCTTGCCGTTCAACGATACCATGCCGTTGAAGACCTGAGCGCGTAGCTTGCCGTCCTGATCGACATACTGGTTGGGCATGTCGCCGGCATGCGGCCCGCTGGCCGCAAGGAAGCCGTGCTCCGCCTTGGTGGGATTGAAATGGCCGCCGGCGGATTCGAAGCCATGGCTATGATCGCAGCGGTCGCTCTCATGAATATGAAAAGCCACCCAGCGATTGGCGGGTAAGCCGGAGACTTCCATCTCGATCAGGACGCCCCGCTTGCCTTCGGTCAAGGTTGCCCGCCCCGCCTGCTTGCCGTCGAGGCCGACAAAGTCGGCGGTAGCCGTTCTCTGGCTCTGGGTCTGCGCGGCTGCGGGCACGGCCGCGGCTAGAGCAAGAATTGCAACGATCATCATGCGCTTCATGGAACTCCTCCCTCTTCCGCGTGGCAACTGTCCAACGCACGGCAAGCTCGAGTGTTCCGGTGAATGGAAAAATGAACCTACATCAAAATGATAAGGCGGCCCGCCGGTTTCCCGGCAAGCCGCCCATATCGTCAGGCAATGAAGTTTCTCAGGCCGCTATGCTGCCGGTGTCGTACTGACCGTAGGTGCCGTTATAGGCATCCATGGGCGACAGCAGATCCGGATCGAAGGCGATATTCGATTCCAGCGGCCTCGCTTTGGCCAGGGTATCAGCACTCGGCAGCTGCATGAGCTTGGCCGCAAGGCTGCTCAATGCACTGTTTGAACCATTCGTACCGCCGCTGTCGGTGTTGTCAGCCGCGAGAATGCCAGGGCGCTCGCTGGCTGCGAGCTCCTCCTGGCTGAGAATGCCGTCGCCATTCGTATCGAGGCGCGAGAGCGTGCCACGATACGGATAAGAGCTGCCGGATACGGAAGAAACATGGGACATACAAACCTCCTGTGGTAGGAGCCGCCTCATGCGACGTCGTTTGTACGCAATACATCAAGGGTTAAACTACGAGATGCTTCTAAGCTGCTTCGCGCTGCCGGTAAAGACAAATTGTTAATGAGTATTAACCATAGTTCTCCAGCGGTAAATCCGAACTTCCTAATGTTTCCTCTATAATCCCCATCGCGACAGCCTGACATAATCCCCTGGAATCATAAGCGAATTTGACTATCTTGCCTTACCGGGCGAGCCGTTTCGTATATGGTGCGGCGGATCGCCCATGGAGAGGACATGATGGAATTGCTACCGCTCGTTATCCTGGTTGTCGGTATTTTGGTACTGCGAGGCCACAGCCTCAGGATAAAACGACTGGAAGCACGCGTTCAGGAGCTGCAAAACGCGCTCGCCGGCAAGGTGCTGGCGGCGGATACGGGCGAATCAGCCGTGACGGATTCCGGAATTCACACCGCTCAGCCTGTTGGAAACGAGCCGAGGGCGGCGATTGAGGAGGAGGCCGATACAGACGAGCCTGCCGTCGCCGCGCGCAGCGTCGCGGATATGGTCGAGGAAGACATCACTCCGGTCGCGAGCCGGATACCCGTTCAGGCGACGGAAAGCCTGGAAAGCACGATTGGTGCGCGCTGGGCCGTCTGGGTGGGCGGCATCGCGCTGGCGCTCGGCGGCATCTTCATGGTCAAATATTCGATCGAAAGCGGCCTTCTCAGTCCCGGCGTACGGCTGGTCCTTGCAGCCCTCTTCGGGTTTGCTCTGATTGTCGCCGGCGAGGTGATCCGCCGCCGCGTCGCACCCGTTCTGAGCAATGGTTTCCAGAATGCGATGATCCCCGGCGTGCTGACGGCGGCCGGTGTCGTCGCGTTGTTCGGCTCCACCTATGCGGCACATGCCATCTATGGCTTCATCGGACCGGCCACAGCCTTCGTTCTGCTGGGCCTGATCTCGCTCGTCACGCTCGCACTCTCGCTGCTGCACGGCCAGGCGCTTGCCGGCCTCGGCCTGCTGGCGTCGATGGCCACTCCTGCCCTCATCGCGTCGACCGCACCGAGACCCTGGATACTCTTCGGCTATCTCGTTCTGACCTGGCTTGCGACCCTACTGGCGTCGCGCCTGCGCCGCTGGCTGATCGCGCCGTCGCTCGCAAACGGGCTGCTCAGCCTCTGGCCCCTCCTCTACATTACCTTCAGCCCCGCCGCCGATCTCACGCCGGTTACGCTTTCTATGCTGGCGATGATGGGCGGCACGATCTTTCTCTGGCCCGGTCGCTACCCGATCTCCAAATCTGTGAACGAAAATGCCGCAGCGGCGACGGCGGACATGCCTCTACAACCTAGCGCCGGAATGGAATGGGCGGCACTTCTCGCCCGACAGCCGCTCGGTATGACGCTGACGGCAACGGTCGGCGCGCTCACCGTATCGCTCTGCCTCATAATCTACAGCCTTCAGCAGGGATATCCCATTGTCGATGCCACATTCATGTTTGCGGCGATCGTGGCGGCGGTTGCGGCCTTCGGCGCCGGCCGCCTGCATGCGGCCTGGGCAACGGTCCTATCGGCTCTCGTCGCCGTCGTCGGGGTTTCCGGCGTCCTGACCAACTGGATCGCCGGGATCGAAACAGGCGGCGCGGATGGAACCGTCAGCCTGCAAAGCATGGTGCTTTATGAAATGCTCGGCCTCGGCGCCCTCTTCGTGCTGATCGGCGCCTTTTTCCTCAGGCGATTTGCCGGGCGAGAAAAACCCTATGCCGCGCTTTGGAGCCTCGTCATGGCCGCGACGCCGCTGGCGATCGCCACCATCAGCTTCGTCAATTTCGGCAACTGGACGCTCGACTGGCTGCATGGGCTCTACGGCATCGGACTGGCTCTCGTGCTCATCGCGCTTGCGGAATGGCAAGATCGCCGCGACAACGAGGGGCCGAACCTGCCAACGAATATCCTTGCTGTCGGCTCTTTTGCCGCCGCCGTCTTCGCCCTGCATGCGCTTGCGCATCACGCCACTGTGACGATCCTGCTGCCGGTTCTCGGTATCGCCTATCTCTTGTCGGGACGCCTGCGCAACTGGCCCGTCCTGCCATGGGCGATGGTAGCCGCGCTGGTCATCGCCATGGGGCGCATCGCCTGGCAGCCGACGATCGTCGATCCGGCCGAGCTCGGCACGACCCCGGTCTTCAACATGCTGCTTGCCGGCTACGGCATACCGGCAGCCCTTGCCGTCTTTGCGGCCTTCATCACGCGCCATTCACCGAGCCTGCGGCTGCGCAATGCACTGCAGGCGCTCGCCTGCTTCCTCGCGCTGCTGACGATCGCGATCCTCGTACGCCATGCCATGAACGGCGGCGTCCTGAACGACGCGGCTCCCACACTCGGCGAACAGTCGATCTATACGCTGCTCGCAATCGGCGCTTCCGCGACGCTGATGGCGCTCGATCTGAGTGCCGCAAGCCCGGTCTTCCGTTATGGCAGCATGGCGCTCGGCGTCATTTCGGTCGCAATGATCCTCACTCTGCATCTGCTGGGCCTGAACCCGTTCATAACGGGCGAGAGCACGGGCGGTATCCCGCTCTTCAATCTGCTGCTGCTTGCCTATCTTCTGCCAGGTGTCGCCTATGGCGGATTGGCGCTCTTTGCCCGCGACCGGCGACCTCTGCCCTATGTCAACATGCTGGCCGTCGCGGCAGCCATCATGGCCTTCGCGTGGGCGACATTGTCGGTGCGCCGCCTCTGGCAGGGAGAATATATTCCCTTCTGGAACGGCTTCATCCAGGGTGAGCTCTATTCCTATTCGGTCGTCTGGCTGCTGATCGGCATTGCGCTTCTTGGGCTTGGCGCCCGTTTCGAAGCGCGGAGCCTGCGCATCGCTTCGGCGGTGCTGGTCTTCATCGCCGTCGTCAAGGCCTTTCTCATCGACATGGCGAACCTGGAAGGCTTCCTGCGGGCGCTGTCCTTCATCGGCCTTGGTGCCGTCTTGATCGGCATCGGCCTGTTCTACCAAAAGATCCTGACGGCCAAGAAAACGACGGAGTGATTGCAGCGAATCCATTGGCCCGGTAGGACAACGGAACCTGCCCACAGATCAATCCGGAGCGACTGCCAACATGGACACCAACAAGACGGCGCGGGCTTTTGCCCCGTTCGAAGCACTGGCTGCGGAACTCATACCCCATGCTGCCGATGGCGACGATGGTTCGCACGATATCGCCCACATCCTGCGTGTCTTCCGCAATGCTATGGCCATTCAGGCCGAGGAAGGCGGCAATGCGCGGATTCTCGCGGCCAGCGTGCTGCTGCACGATTGCGTCGCCGTCGAAAAGAATTCGCCGCATCGCGCACAGGCCTCGCGGCTCGCAGCCGAGAAGGCTTCGGGCATCCTTCAGCAACTCGGCTGGGCGGACGAGGATATAGCGGCTGCGGCGCATGCGATCACCACGCACAGTTTCTCGGCCAACCTGCCGCCGGAAACGCTGGAAGCGAGGATCCTGCAGGATGCCGACCGGCTGGACGCGATCGGTATGGTTGGCGCTGCACGCTGCTTCTACATTGCCGGGCGTCTCGGTTCCGGTCTCTATGATCCCTTCGATCCTCTGGCGAGCGAACGACCGCTTGACGACAAGCGCTTCGCCATTGACCATTTCGAGACGAAGCTGTTCAAACTGGCGGACGGATTCCAGACCGAAACCGGCGCCAAGCTTGCCGAAGCACGGCACGACCGGCTGAAGACCGTGCTGGCAATGTTCATCGACGAAATCTGAGGGCTACCCATGCGCGTCAGCGATCTTTTCATCTATCCACTAAAGAGCGCACGCGGCATTGCCATTCCGTCGGCAGCCATCGACGCCTTCGGTCTCGCTGGTGATCGTCGTGCCATGCTGGTCGATCCCACAGGCAACTTCATCACCCAGCGCGAATTGCAGGCACTGGCCCGGATCGACGTCCAGCCTGCGCCTTCCTATCTGCGCCTGAAGATGGAAGGCAAGTCCGACATCATCGTGCCACCGCCACATCCCGATAACCGCATGGATGTCGTCGTCTGGAAATCTGCAGTCAGCGCTTCCGTTGCCGACGACGAAACTAACAAGGCCCTGTCCGGGTGGCTGGAGCGCGAGGTCAGGATGGTATTCTTCGACAGGCTTGCCAGGCGCGCCGCCAATCCGGAATGGGCCGGCAACGATGCGCCAGTCACCTTTACGGACGGATACCAAATCCTCATCACGACGACGGGCTCGCTGAAGGCGCTCAATGCCAATCTCGCCAGCCACAGCGAAGGTGCCGTCGGCATGGAGCGCTTCAGGCCGAATATCGTCATCGATATCGACGAGGAATGGCCGGAAGATCGCTGGGCGGCGATCGATATCGGCGGCATCCGCCTCGATCTCGTCAAGCCCTGTTCGCGTTGCGTCATGACGACGCAAGACCAGCAGACGGGCTCACGCGATGTGCCCAACCCCATGCCGGCCATGGGCCGCATCCGCATGTCGGCCGACCGGCGCGTCCCCGGTCCGCTCTTCGGCTGGAACGCCGTGCCGCGCGGCGAAGGCTCGGTGAAGATCGGCGATACGGTGACGATACTCGAAGAGCGGCCGGAAGGCTGGGCGCTGAAGCGGCGGTAGGAGCGCGGCTCCTGCGGTCAATCAGCCTTTGGCGATAAGACCTGGTGATGCCAGACCATCATCCAGCGACGCGACGGCCACCGCTTTCAATGCGGCTTGCATGAAGCCCTCACGCGCTGCGGCGATCTCTATGCCGCGCGGCTCGTAGACATGGCGATGCAGGAAGAAGCCGGTCAGGCGGAAAGCCTCGGAAAGGCTTTCCCTATCTGCGGCAACCATGGTTCCTGCCGCAAGAAACGGCGGCAAAGCGAGCATCTTGTCCGCCCAGGGCATACCGGCCGCACGGCAGACAGCTCGCCCGCTTTTGGGTGATACGAAAGCCAGGTCCTCACGCACGCCGGTTGCCGCGCATTCGGTCAGATCGAGGCCGAAGCCGAGATCGTTCAGCACGGCAAGCTCGAAGCGGACGAAAAGCTCGCCGGCATCCGCAGGGTTCTGAAGATTCTCGAGAATAACATCGAGCGCATCGTAGAGATGCGGATGCGGATCACGCTCCGGCAGCAGCCGCAGCAATGCGGCCATCGCCTGCACGCCGTAAACGGCGGTCGCGGTTTCCATCAGCCGCGCGGCCCGCAGCGCGACCGGCTCCATGCGAAACTCCCCGAGATGTTCGTGCAGCCTGGCTCGCCAGGTCACCTCGACAAGGTTGCCGGCCTGCAGCACGGGCTGCATGGCGCGCGAACGCCCTGACCGCACCAGCCCCATATGACGGCCGCGGGCACGCGTCATCACTTCGGCGACGACACTGGTCTCGCCGAGGCGCTTTACGCCAAGGATGATCGCGTGGTCCTGCCACTGCATCGGTTCGATCGCCTCGAAAGATTTTTCGCGATTCGAGTTTAAGACAAATGGGTACGGCTGTCACATGGCCGAGGAGCCGCTGCCCGACAGTGTCTGGACGAAGAGGCGCATGGCCTGCTCATCGAACGGCTTGTTCAAAAGCGGCACATGCCGCAGATCCGGCGGAAAATCGAGCGTATCGGAATAGCCGCTGACGAAGCCGAAGGAGATGCCGCGCTTCATCAACAACCGGGCGAAGCCGAAGCTCGTCGACTCCCCAAGATTAACGTCCAGCATCGCAAAATCATAATGTTCGGAATGAACAGCGTTGACCGCCTGTTCCAGATTCGAAGCAATCTCAACATACTGTACCCCTACAAGGCGAAGAATTTCCTCGGCCTCCATGGCAATGATAAGATTGTCCTCGAGAATAAGGACGCGCTGAACCCTCATATCAACGCCATCCTTGCATGTGCGCGCCAGTCGGCGCTCCCCGTAAAAAGTCCCACATCTATCCCTCCGGTGCCAATCATCGGCCCGTGTTGAATGGATGGTATTTCCCATCCGCGCTGGCTCGGTCTCTTGCGACATGACCTCGCCTCCAAACCGCTTCGCACTTTTTGCACTGCGGTACTATGGGCTCGTCGACGTGCTCCAATCGCTTTTGCCGCCGGGGTTAGTAAAAGGTGAAACTGGTGGAAAAGTGACGGTGACAATAATCTATGCTGATACAGTTATCGCCGACATTTAAAAAAGACATGCCGTTTGCCTAAAAGGCCGAGCTTAGATGAAGGGGCGCTTGCCCGAATCAAAACCGTCCCAGCCTGCAAGTTCTGCAAGCCCCTCCCCATCCAGAACCTCGCAGCCCTTCTCCTGCCAAAGAAGCAACCCTCGAGCCGCCAGCTTTTTCAAAGTCTTATTGGTATGGACGACCGACAGGCCGAGTGTGTCGGCGACATGCTGCTGAGTGATAGGGATGACCTTGCTGCCGTTGAAAAGCCGCAGAGTGCTGGCGCGCTGATGCAGATATGCAATGAGATAAGCTGCTCGCTCCATCGCGGAGCGGCGGCCGATGCTCAGCAGATGCTCATCGAGAATCCGCTCCTCACGCGATGCAATCCAGGTCAGATCATAGGCCAGCGAAGCATGAGAATTATAGAGCGTCATCAGCTCCGTGCGCTCGAAAACACAGAGCGATACTGGCGAGAGCGCTTCCGTCGAATGCTGCATCTCCCCCATGATCGACCCCTGCAATCCGATCAGATCGCCGGGCATCACGTAGTTCAGGATTTGGCGGCGGCCATCCTCCAGCGTCTTGTATCGGAAGCCCCAGCCGGAGAGGATGGTGAAAAGGTGAGCGCTATGCGCGCCTTCGAGGAAGATCGTGGCACCGGCATCGACAAGGAGCTCACCCTTCTTGAAGCCGCTGATGAAATTCAGCTCGTCGCGCTCGAATTCTCGGAAATGCGGCAGGGATCTCAGCGGACATTGCTGGCAGGGCGTGCGTCGTCCATGCACCGTCGCTGCTGCCTTCGCCATGAAACACCCCTCAAGTTACGGCGGCAAACAGAATATGCCCAATAAGCCACTGTAATATTAAGCGTTGCAAGAACGCAAACTCTCGTCAATGCGGGAAGTCCAGCCCCATCTCCCGGAAGCGCTCAGGATCGTCACCCCAATTCTCGCGCACCTTAACGAAGAGAAACAGATGCACCGGCTGTTCCAGAATTTCGGAAAGTTCCTTGCGCGACGCGGTCGAGATCGCCTTGATCGTCTCACCGCCCTTGCCGAGCGCAATCTTCTTCTGGCTATCGCGCTCGACATAGATGACCTGCTCGATGCGCACCGAACCGTCCTTGCGCTCCTCCCACTTTTCCGTCTCGACATGCGAGGAATAGGGAAGCTCCTGATGCAGGCGCAGAAACAGCTTTTCGCGGGTGATTTCAGCCGCAAGCTGCCGCATCGGCAGGTCCGAAATCTGATCCTCGGGATAATACCACGGACCTTCCGGCAAGGTTTTCGCCAGATAGTCCATGACGTCGTCACAGCCAGAGCCATTCTCGGCCGAAATCATGAAGGTCTGATCGAAAGCGATCTTTTCGTTGGCGGCGGCGGCAAGCGCGAGCAGATCCTCGCGGCGGACACGATCGATCTTGTTCAGCACCAGGATCTTCGGCTGGGAAACTTCCTTCAGCCCTTCCAGGATGGCCTCGGCATCGCCGCGCAAACCGCGCTCGCTGTCGATCAGCAGCATGATGAGATCGGCATCCTTTGCCCCACCCCAGGCAGACGTTACCATGGCACGATCAAGCCTGCGGCGCGGCTTGAAAATGCCGGGCGTGTCCATGAAGACGATCTGCGCATTTTTGTGGATGGCGATGCCGCGCACGATCGCGCGCGTCGTCTGCACCTTGTGGCTTACGATCGAGACCTTCGCGCCGACGAGCCGGTTGACAAGCGTCGACTTGCCCGCATTGGTCGGGCCGATGAGAGCCACGAAGCCCGAATGCGTCGGGCCGATATGTTCAACCGCGCCGTCTTCGGCGGGCGTATCCTGCTGATTACTCATTTTTTTCGTCGTTCCCTAGAGCCGGATGATTTTAGGCCGAACCGACCTAAAATCTGAATCCGCTCTAAAATCAAAGAAGTAGAGCATGATGCCGTCCGAAAACCGCTCACACTTTTCGGCACCATGCTCTAGCAGTCACTTCTCAGTCAACTGAGGCTGCCAAACACCTTCACGTTCCAGGATCCGCGTCGCGGCCATCTGCTCGGCCGCCCGCTTGGAACGTTCTATTCCCGTTTCAGGCGCCGTACCCGCCACTTCCACCGTCACCGTAAAGCGCGGATCATGATCCGGTCCACTGCGATCATCAACCCTGTAGATTGGGGTGACGCCGAATTTCGCATGCGCCCATTCCTGCAATTCCGTCTTGGCGTCTCGCCTTGCGCCGTCGGGCCGAATGGCGCGGCGCTCCCAAAAACGCAAGATGAAAGCTCGGGCGACTTCAAGGCCGCCATCCAGATAGAGCGCGGCAATCAGGCTTTCGACGACATCGGCGCGCACGTTCAGCATGCGCTTACCCGTCAGCTTCTTCACATCCGCGCCGGTGCGGATATAGAGATGCAGCTCCATCTCGTCGGCGACCTCGGCGCAGGTTTCGGCGCTGACGAGCTGGTTGAGACGCACCGAAAGCTCGCCTTCCGTCGCCGTGCCGAAAGTCTTGAACAGCAGCTCGGCAATGCACAAGCCAAGAACCCGGTCGCCGAGAAACTCCAGCCGCTCATAGTTGCCCGTCTTGTGTGTGCGGGCGCTCGCATGCGTCAGCGCCCGGTCGAGACGCTCCTTTTCGGCGAATTCGTGGCCTATAACGACCTCAAGCCTGGCACGATCCGCCTGGGAGAGCGTCAACACCTTCGTCATTCGACAACCTTGAAGAGGCGATCCCAACGCATGTTGGTCGGCCATTTCCAGACCTCGCGGAACGAGGTGTCGTGACCCAGCGAGAAGAAGATCACGCTTGCACGGCCGATGAGGTTTTCGGCGGGCACATAACCGACATCGAAACGGCTATCGTCGGAATTGTCGCGATTGTCGCCCATCATGAAGTAATGGCCGGCCGGCACGACATATTCCTGGGTGTTGTCGCCGCGGGAGTTCGGCGAAAGGTCCAGCGTGTCATAGACCTTGCCCGTATCCGACAGACGCTCGCTATAAACAGGGATGTTGTCACCCGGTTCCTGGCTGTAATCCGACGAGAAGGTGCCGTGCGGCTCACGCGGAACAGCCTGACCGTTGATATAGAGAATGTCGTTCTTGACCTGGATACGGTCGCCCGGCAGACCGATGACGCGCTTGATGTAATCGACATCCGGATTCGGCGGGAAACGGAAAACCACGACGTCGCCGCGCTTCGGCTCGCTGCCGAAGATGCGGCCGCTGAACAGATCCGGCGAGAACGGCAGCGAATATTTCGAATAACCGTAAGCGAACTTGTTGACGAAGATGTAGTCGCCGACAAGAAGCGTCGGCATCATCGAGCCGGACGGAATGGTGAATGGCTGAAAGAGAACCGTGCGGATGATCATGGCCAGGACGAGCGCCTGAACGATGACCTTGATGTTTTCCCACAGGGCGTTCTGCTGTTTTACGGCTTTCTCGGACACGCAGTCTTATTCCTTCTTCGCACCCCACCGGCGCAACTTGCATTCAGGCTCTCTCTACTCGCTTCAAATCACGGCGGCAATGCCGGGAGCGCCAAAAGCGTCATATGGCTGTGATTCAGCCGTCCATCGGCAGCGCCTCGATGATCACGAAGGCCTGCGCAAGAGGAAAATCATCCGTTATCGTCAAATGAATGGCGGCGCGGTGATTTGTCGGCAGCATCGAAGCCAGTCTTTCGGCAGCACCGCCGGTCAATTGCATGGTCGGCTTGCCGCTCGGCAGATTGACGACGCCCATGTCGCGCCAGAAGACGCCCTGTGCCAGGCCGGTGCCCAGCGCCTTGGAACAGGCTTCCTTGGCGGCAAAGCGCTTGGCATAGGATGCCGCCCTGTTTTTGCGGCCTTCGGATTTGGCGCGCTCGATGCCGGTAAAGCAGCGTTCGATGAACCGTGCGCCGAAACGTTCGATCGTCTTCTCCACCCGGCGGATGTCGATGAGATCACTGCCTATGCCGATGATCATGAATGGCCCTCCTGGCGGCCTGGACGATGTCAGGCTCGTCAGACGCTCGATGCGTTCTCGGCTAGCGCCAGACGCTCGCGGGCGCGCTCCATCAAGCGCTCCTTACGGCGCGCCTTGAAGGTCTTCACACCGTAATAGGTGAGCGCATAGACGATGACGCCGGTGACGATCGCAGGCGGAATGCCGCCGATCAGCATCGGCTTCAAAACCGGGTCCCAGATTTGCGAGAGATCGCCCTTGTGCCACAGCGCCGGCAGATCGATGCTGCCGCCCTGCCCGCCGCTGTCGCGCGACAGGATCAGATGACCGATTTCCCAGGTGAGCGCCCAGATGAAGGGATAGGTTATGGGATTGCCGGCGGCCAGGCAGCCGAGCGCGGAAGCAATGACATTGCCGCCGACCAGATAGGCGATGATGATCGCCATGACAAAATGCACGCCGATGAAGGGCGTCCATGACACGACGATACCGGCTGCAAAGCCGGCCGCAACCGAATGCGGCGAAGCGGCAAGGCGAACGAGGCGCTTGCCGAAATATTGGAACGAACGGACGAAACCCTTGCGGGGCCAAAGGTGCTCCCGCAGTTTTTCCTTGAATGTCAGTGGTTTTCGGCGACGAAATAGCATGCGGCTTATCTAGTGCAATGGGGGCCGTCGTGACAAGGGCGGCCAAACTGTCACGCACTGATTAAGAACCGAAAGTGCGGCCCTTTTTTGGAACGTCGCCTGCTCAGGATGCAGAAAACGCACATTCTCTTCATTTGCCGGCAGCAATCCCTCAAGTTCGGGATGCTCCCAAGGGCGCAATAACGACGCGCCCCTCCTGGTCTTTCAAGTATTAACAGCGATTAACGCGTGCGGAACAGACCGCGATCGACCTGACGCTGACGATATTCAAGGTCAAAACGGTCATGCGAGCCATTCAGATAAGCCATTTCGCGTTCTTCAACACTCGGAACACGCAGGGCACGGGCGATTTTCTTGATCGGGGTAAACATTGTCTTCTCTCATCTCGGTTTCGTTTCTTCGATGATCAGAAGATAGGCTCGAGAGAGGTTAATTACCACCGCTCTAAAATATACGCAGCCATGCACCAAATGCATATCTACCCGGAAAGACGCTCGATTTTGGTCATGAAATGATCACAAAATATGCAGACTGCATCGGATCGACAGCGACGCCATGCGGCGTCACTCGTAGAGACGCTTTACGGTCGCGATGCAATCGAGCTCCTTGAGCTGCACCAGAAGCTGGTTGAGCTGACGCAGATCCCAGACCTCGACATCCAGCGCCATCTCGGTGAAGTCAGCTGCGACACGAACCGTGTTGAGCACGCGGATATTGACGTCCACGTCCGCGACGGTCTGCGCCACCTTGGCCAGCGTGCCCGGCTCGTTCAGCGCATTGATGAGGATGCGTGCGGCAAAACGGGACTTGTTGGCCTCGTCCAGATCCCAGCGCACATCGATCCAGCGTTCCGGCTCGTCATCGAACCGCTGCAGAACCGGCGACTGGATCGGATATATGGTGATGCCCTTGCCCTTTTCCATGATGCCGACGATACGGTCGCCCGGAACGGCGCCGGTCGATGCGAAATGCACCTCGACATTAGCCGAAATGCCGCGGATCGGCGGCGCATCGATATCGGCGCCGTCGGAAACGTCGGCCTTGTTCTTGCCGGGGATCTTGAAGATCATGCCGGAGGCGCTGCGGACGTTGAACCAGCCCTCGTCGCCGGCCGGCTTCACGGTCACGCGTTCGTCCTGATGATCGGGATAGACCGCGCGCAGTACGTCGAGCGACGACATCTCCCCTCGCCCCACGGCGGCGATCGCGTCCTCCACGTCCTTCTGGCCGAGGCGATGGAGAGCCGGCTTCAGCGCATCGCGCGAGAAGACCTTGCCGGCACGCTCGAAGGTGCGCTCCAGAATGCGGTGGCCAAGGCCGGCATATTGTTTGCGGATGGCAAGGCGGGTCGCGCGGCGAATGGCGGCGCGCGCCTTTCCGGTGACCACGATTTCCTCCCAGGCGGCCGGCGGCACCTGCACGCCGGAGCGGATGATCTCGACTTCATCGCCATTGTTCAGACGCGTCACCAGCGGCATGATGCGGCCGTTGATCTTGGCGCCGACGGTCGTATCGCCGATATTGGTATGGACCGCATAGGCAAAGTCGATCGGCGTCGCGCCGCGCGGCAGGGCGATCAGCTTGCCCTTGGGCGTGAAGCAGAAGACCTGGTCCTGGAACAGTTCGAGCTTCGTGTGCTCGAGGAACTCTTCCGGACTGTCGCCTTCGGCCAGCGCCTCGATGGTATGACGCAGCCAGGAATAGGCGTTGCTTTCCCGCGAGAGCAATTCACCGTCACCATTGGCGCTGGCACCGTCCTTGTAGAGCGTATGGGCGGCGATGCCGAATTCGGCGATCTCATGCATGCGCTTGGTGCGGATCTGCAGCTCGATGCGCTGACTGGAAGGACCGACGATCGTCGTGTGCAGAGAACGATAGTCGTTCTGCTTCGGCGTCGAGATATAATCCTTGAAGCGGCCGGGCACGACACGCCAGCGGGTATGCACGATGCCGAGCGCCCGGTAGCAGGACGGAATATCATCGACGAGGAGGCGGAAACCGTAGACATCGGAAAGCTGCTCGAAGGACAGCGACTTCGACTGCATCTTGCGGAAGACCGAATAAGGCTTCTTCAGCCGGCCCTTGACCATGGCATTGGCAAGGCCATTGGCAACAAGCAGGTCGCGCAGCTCGGTTTCGATCTTCTTGACGAGACCCTCGTTGCGCCGCGAGAGCTCCTCGAGACGTTTGGTGACGGTTTCATGCGCCTCCGGGTTGATATGGCGGAAGGAAAGCTCTTCGAGCTCCTCGCGCATGTCCTGCATGCCCATGCGGCCGGCAAGCGGCGCATAGATTTCCATCGTCTCTTCGGAAATACGGGCGCGCTTTTCCGGCGACATATGATCGAGCGTGCGCATATTGTGCAGGCGGTCGGCGAGCTTGACCAGAAGCACGCGCACATCGTCGGAAATGGCGAGCAGCAGCTTGCGCAGGTTTTCCGCCTGCTTCGCCTTCTTGGTGACCAGATCGAGCTTCTTGATCTTCGTCAAGCCTTCGACCAGACGGCCGATATCCTCGCCGAAAAGTTCGTCGATTTCGGCGCGCGTCGCCGTCGTATCCTCGATCGTGTCATGGAGAAGAGCGACCGCGATGGTCGATTCATCCAGACGCATGTCCGTCAGGATGGCAGCAACTTCGAGAGGATGGGAAATATAAGGATCGCCGCTGGCACGTTTCTGCTGGCCATGCTTCTGCATCGCATAGACATAGGCCTTGTTGAGGAGAGCTTCGTTGGCATCGGGCTTGTATTTCTGCACGCGCTCGACAAGCTCGTATTGCCGCATCATCCCAAAGCTACTCCAGCAAAAACAAAAGCGCGCCAGTCAGCTGACCGGCGCACGCATCTTGCCATCATATCGCTCCTGCCCGGAGCATCAAGATCAACGATCAGTAATCGTCGCTTTTTTCCGGCGGAA
Organism: Hyphomicrobiales bacterium; assembly: GCA_900468625.1. Taxonomy (GTDB): domain Bacteria; phylum Pseudomonadota; class Alphaproteobacteria; order Rhizobiales; family Rhizobiaceae; genus Rhizobium. The sequence continues at coordinate 11,869 of UBUL01000045.1, read as the reverse complement.
CAAGACCTTCGATACCCGCCAGAAGCTCTTCTTCCGACATCTGATCGAAAGTAACGGTTTCCGGCAGATCTTCTTCCTCTTCGCTAGTGGCGGAAGCGCCGGCCGCCAGAAGGCTTGCCGGATCGGGCTCGGGCTCATCCACTTCGACATGCTTCTGCAGCGAATGGATCAGGTCTTCCTTGAGGTCGTCCGGCGACAGCGTCTCGTCGGCGATTTCGCGCAGAGCAACGACCGGGTTCTTGTCGTTGTCGCGATCGATCGTGATCGAGGAGCCCTGCGAAATCAAACGGGCGCGATGGCTGGCGAGCAGCACGAGCTCGAACCGGTTCTCTACTTTATCAATGCAATCTTCTACTGTGACACGGGCCATTGCCTGTCCTTTGCGGTCGTGATGTCGTCATCATGTCTCGGAGTAGCACGCCGATACAAGCAAACGATGGCAAATTCAAGTTTTTCCTGTTTGAGCGTCTTTTCACCCTTCGTGAAAGTGTTAAAATTCTCCTAGACAAACGATGATTTCTACCTTTGGTTGCTTGGAATATTGCATTTCGTGCCCTAAATCTCGATTATATGAATAATTCATAAAGTACTACGAATTATTCTGCAGCGGCCCACAAGGCATTGTTTTAGCTGACTTTGAATGAAGTGATTACGTTTTTATAACAGTGGATATGTAAGCGATGTTTGACCCACGCGAAAAAATTGCACTCTTTATCGACGGCGCCAATCTTTACGCTGCATCCAAGAGCCTCGGTTTCGATATCGATTACCGCAAGCTCCTGAAGGCATTTCAAAAGCGCGGATATCTGCTGCGCGCCTATTACTACACCGCCCTCATCGAGGATCAGGAATATTCCTCCATCCGTCCGCTGATCGACTGGCTCGATTATAACGGCTACAAGGTCGTCACCAAGCCGGCCAAAGAATTCACGGACTCCATGGGGCGCCGCAAGATCAAGGGCAACATGGACATCGAGCTGGCGATCGATGCCATGGAGCAATCCGAGACCGTCGATCATCTGGTGATCTTTTCCGGCGACGGCGACTTCACGACCTTGGTGGAGGCCCTGCAGCGCCGCGGCCGCAAGGTTTCGGTCATCTCGACCATGTCGACACAGCCGCCGATGATCGCCGACGACCTGCGCCGCCAAGCCGACCATTTCATTGATCTCGTATCGCTGAAGGCGGAAATCGGCCGCGAAGTCTCGGAACGCCCTGCCCGGACTGTGGAAGCTAGTCACGCCCCGGCGGATACCGAGGAATAATTTGGGGCTGCATCTGAGAAGTTAGGTTTGCCGCAGCGGAATCATTTCGCCTTAGCCGCGGCAGCCGGCCCTCGCTAAGGCATACTGAGCTTGCCGAAGGGGGTTCGTCGCTGCAATCGACTAAGGGGCGGCTGTGTTGCCCAGGGATAGTTGCGCACGACGGACGCGTTTTGCGTTCGCCGCAACAGCCGGCCCTTCGCTGAGGCTCAGGGCGTTCGTCGCTGCAATCGACTAAGGGGCGGCTGCGTTGCCCAGGGATAGTTGCGCACGACGGACGCCTTTTGCGTTCGCCGCAACAGCCGGCCCTTCGCTAAGGCTCAGGGCGTTCGTCGCTGCAATCGATTCACTGGATCGATTGCTCGGGCCTCGCCCGATCGCTCCTCACCCTCACCCGTTGTCTTTGAGCAGCCGGCTCTTCTGCCGGTTCCAGTCGCGTTCCTTTTCGGATTCGCGCTTGTCGTGGAGTTTTTTGCCCTTGGCGAGAGCCAATTCCAGCTTCGCACGGCCGCTGTCGTTGAAATAGATCTTCAGCGGCACCAGCGTCATGCCCTCACGGTTGATGGCTGAACGCAGCCTGCCGATTTCGCGGCCGGAAAGCAGCAGCTTGCGGCGGCGGCGCGGCTCGTGATTGAAACGGTTGGCCTGCAGATATTCCGGCAGATAGGAGTTGATCAGCCAGATCTCGCCGTCCTCATCCGAAGCGTAGGATTCGGCGATATTGGCCTTGCCCTCGCGCAGCGACTTGACCTCCGTGCCCTTCAGCACGAGGCCTGCCTCATAAGTATCGATGATCTCGTAGTTGAAGCGGGCCTTGCGGTTCTCGGCCACAATCTTTTTTACCACGCGCTGGCTGCCTTTGGGTGCCATGTTTCTTCTTCTTTTCTTAGATCATACCGGCAGCGGCCGGAGGCGCGCCAAGTTCCAGACCCCTAAATAAGCGAGACCGCCCTCCTTGTGAAGAGAGCGGTCCGGCGGAGTTTCGGCAACGGGCACGCGATGACTTCAGTTCAGGGGCCTTCAGTTCAGCAGGCCAGCATGGCGCAGGCCGGCATCGATCGCAGCTTCCGTGCCCGGCTCCAGGATCGACAAGAGCGGGGAACGCACATTGCGGCTCATGCGGCCAAGGCGGGAAAGACCGTACTTGGCGCCGCAAATGCCGGGCTCCAGGAAAATCGCCTTGTGCAGCGGCATAAGGCGGTCCTGATATTCCAGAGCCTTTGCATAGTCACCGGCAAGTGTCGCCGCCTGGAATTCGGCGCACAGGCGCGGCGCGACATTGGCCGTGACAGAGATGCAGCCGACGCCGCCATGGGCATTGAAGCCGAGCGCGGTGGCATCTTCGCCGGAAAGCTGGCGGAAATCGCGGCCGCAGCTGATGCGCTGCTCGGAAACGCGCTCGATCTTGCCCGTCGCATCCTTCACGCCGACGATATTGCTGTAGGCTTTGGCGAGCGCGCCCATCGTTTCCGGCGTCATGTCGACGACCGATCGGCCGGGAATGTTGTAGATGTAGATCGGCAGCTTCACGGCTTCCGCAACGGCGGCGAAATGGGCGTAAAGCCCCTTCTGGGTCGGCTTGTTGTAATAGGGCGTGACGACCAGAACCGCATTCGCGCCGACCTTTTCGGCATGCTGTGCCAGCTCGATCGCCTCGCGGGTATTGTTCGACCCCGCTCCCGCCATGACAGGGACGCGCTTGTTCGCAATCTCGATGCAGAGTTCGACGACGCGCTTGTGCTCATCATGCGACAGGGTCGGAGATTCGCCCGTCGTTCCCACCGGCACCAATCCGCTGCTGCCCTCTTTTATCTGCCAGTCGACATGCGAAGCGAAAGAAGCCTCATCCACCTTGCCGGCGTCTGTGAATGGCGTAACGAGTGCGGGAATGGATCCCTGGAACATGCAAGTCTCCTAGCGGCGCGGCATCCATGCTTCAGCCGCAATCCATGGTTATGAATCCGCGCACCATAAAGCGCCGGCTTGGCCGCGACAAGCACGCTTTGAATGGTGAAGGGCAGTTTCCGATATCATAATTGATTGAAATTCGGACCACCGGTAAGGTTTCGTTAATATTGCATTTGGCAAATGAGAGGGGCCTGTTTGTTTTGTGAGTAGCCGGATGAAGAGACCCATCATGATCTGGACCGCTGTGGGCTTGGCGGTCGCGTGGGGCACGCTTGCCTCGCAGCTTCCCGGCCAGCAGGCATCGACACCCGCCGGCGCCGACGTTGCCTTGGCGACGGACCCGATGAACACGGCCGCAATCCGGGGCAGCGGCGCCATCGCGCCTGTCAGCGGAGACCTGAAAGCCGGCCTTGACGCCCTTTCCAACAAGAACCCGATGCAGGCCCTTGCCATCCGCAACGGCATGGGTGACGGCACGCTCGATCGCCATATCCTGACCTGGGCGATCGCGACTTCGGGCCAGCCGGGCATTCCCTCCGGCGAGATTGCCGCCGCCGCCCGCGAGCTTGCGGGCTGGCCGGGACTCGGCAGCCTGCGCGCCAATTCCGAGCGGGCGCTCTACAATGAAAATCCGGCGACGGATCAAGTTCTCGCCGCGTTCGGCAACACGCAGCCGGAGACTGCGGAAGGCGCCATTATCCTCTCGCGCGCATACATGGCGCGCGGCGCTTCCGCACAGGCCGGCAGGCTGATCCGCAAGATCTGGCGCGACGAGCCGCTCGACAAATCTCTCGAGGACAAGATCCTCGCGGAATTTCCGAACCTGCTTTCGCCTGCCGATCACAAGGCGCGCATGGACTATCTGCTTTATCGCGACCGGACCGCGCAGGCCAAACGCTTCGGCGACCTCGGCAGGGCGCAATCGCTCTACAAGGCGTGGGCGGCGGTCAATGATCGCTCGCCGAAAGCCGACGCGCTGATCGCAGGCGTCGATACGCAATGGCGCAAGGACCCTGCCTATCTCTTCATGCGGATCGAAAACCTGCGCCGCCAGAACAGATATGACGAGGCTGCCAATCTTCTGGCGCAGATGCCGCGTGATCGCAGCCTGCTCGTCAGCCCCGGCGCATGGTGGGGTGAGCAGCGCATCGTCAGCCGAGGCCTGGTGGATCAGGGCGACTTCAAGGATGCCTATCGTGTCGTCGACGCGAGCGTCGCGGAAAGCCTACAGGATATCGGCGAGGCCGAATTTCATGCGGGCTGGTACGCGCTGCGCGGCCTGCAGGACGGTATGAACGCGGCGACCCATTTCCGCAAGATCCTGCAGGTTTCGAACGGGCCGATCTCGCAATCGCGCGGCTGGTACTGGTTAGGCCGGTCAGCAGAGGCAGGTGGCCCGGGCAAGGCGACCGATTTCTATGCGAAGGCCGCCGCCTATCCGAGCACGTTCTACGGCCAGCTTGCCGCCGAGAAGCTCGGACGCCGCACCTTGAACGTTACCTATCCCTCTCCCTCATCCGACGATAGGCAGCGCTTCCAAGGGCGCGAGGCCGTTCAAGCGATCTCGCGGCTTGAGGCGGCAGGTCACGGCTGGCGTGCCGAAGCGCTCTATCGCGCCCTGGCAAAACAGCTGGATAGTCCCGGCGAAATCGCCATGCTGGCCGCGCGGGCTGAGCGCTCCGGCAACCATCAGCTTTCGCTGCAGGTCGGCAAGATCGCCTATGGGCGCGGTATCGACGTCGCCGCACTCGCTTTCCCGATCGGCGTCATTCCGGGCAATGCCAATATTTCCGGCTCCGGCAAGGCGCTCGCCTATGCCATTGCCCGGCAGGAGAGCGCTTTCAATCCGGCCGCCATTTCCTCGGCCAACGCGCGGGGCCTGCTGCAACTGCTGCCGAAGACGGCAAAGGCGGTCGCCGGCCGGCACGGCATGGCCTACTCCGCCGACAAGCTGACGCAGGATGCCGGCTACAATGCCACGCTCGGCGCCCACTATCTCGGCGAGCAGATCGATGCGTTCGGTGGGTCCTACATTCTCACCTTCGTCGCCTACAATGCGGGGCCGAACAAGGTGCCGGAATGGATCGCCCGCTATGGCGACCCGCGCGGCAAGTCGCTTGACGACGTGATCGACTGGATCGAGCGCATTCCCTTCCCCGAAACCCGCAACTATGTGCAGCGAGTCATGGAAAACTATCAGGTCTACAAGGTGCGGCTGGGACAGAAGACCGACATCATACACGATCTGGTCGACGGCCGAGGCTAAAACGTGCCATGGCAGCAAGGCCGCAACATTGCGCCGCATGACCTGCTTTCGGCGATAGCTGCGGTTGTGTCGGCTGCGGAAATGACGTTACATCCCCCGCAATATCGGAAGCACGAGGGATGACGTATGGGCAGCGACGACGAAAGCGGTTTCCTTGCCAAGGCCATTCGGGCCGAGGACGGCCTGAAGCTCCATGTGCGCGACTATGCCGGTAACGGGACCGCTGTGCTCACCGGGTTGCCGATCATCTGCCTGCCCGGCCTGACGCGCAATTCGCGGGACTTTCATCAACTGGCGCTGCTTCTTTCGCGGGATGCTGCCGCGCCGCGCAGGGTGATCACGCTCGATGCCCGCGGGCGCGGCTCGTCCGAATGGGATAAGGACAAAACCCGCTACAATCTTGCCGTGGAAGCGCAGGATGTCCTGACGGTCTGCTCGGCGCTCGATATTCGGCAGGCCATCTTCGTCGGCACCTCGCGCGGCGGGCTGGTTTTGCATGTGCTTGCGGCCAACCGGCCTGACATCCTCAAAGCAGTCATTCTCAACGATATCGGCCCGGTCCTGGAAAAGATCGGGCTGGCGGATATTCGCGATTATCTCAATCGTGACAGAAAACCGGCCGACTGGACTGATGCGGCCGCAATCCTGCGGGAGAATCACGGCAGCGCCTTCACCGCGCTTAGCGAAGACGACTGGCAGGATATGGCGCGGGCGATCTATGCTTTTTCCGGCGGCAAGCCCGTCGCCGATTATGATCCCGCCATCGCCGTCCAGATGCAATCGCTCGATCTCGAGGCGCCGATCCCCGACCTGTGGCCGCAGTTCCAGGGCTTTCAAGACATCCCGCTGATGGTGATTCGCGGCGAAAACTCCAAGCTTCTCACCCAGGCCACGACGGACGAGATGGCAAGACGTCATCCAGGCACGGTCGTCAAGATCGCAACGGGGCAAGGGCATGCGCCCCTTCTTCATTTCGGCGATATTCCGGAGGCAATCCGCCGCTTCATCTCGAGGCTTTGACAGCGGGCGGTCAAGGCACCCGATATCAGCACGACATGAAAAAAGGCCCCGTTCCGGCGAAGAACGGGGCCTTGCTCTTCCGATCGGAAGATCTGTCAAATACGATTCGGCGGACCGAATTAGAAGCTGCGCTGGAAGCGCAGGATACCAGCCCATTGATCCTGGTTCACAGAATCGAAGTTGGTGTAGGTGACTTCCGGCTCGATGAGCAGGTTCTTGACCGGGTTCCACTTGACGTTCGTGGTGGCTTCGAAAATCTTCGAGTCGGTGTAGGCGAGCTGGAGGTTCCACTTCAGCTTGTCGTTGATCGGAACGCCAACGCCGCCCCAGACAGCCCAGTCACCCCAGCCGCAGAGATCGCCACGGCCAGCCGGGCAAGCAGATGCGTTCAGGTTCGAACCGGCATATTGGTTGAGCTTGGAGCCATCGGTGTTCCAGCCGCCCATCAAGAAGGCCGTGAGGAAACCGAAGTCCGCGTCGATACGAGCCTTGACAGCACCTTCTTCGACGATCGAGTCGTAACCGCCGACGACCTTGAAGCCAAAGTTGCCAGCCTTATAGCCAACACCAGCTACAACGTTCGGAGCGTAGTGATTGGCTTTCGACTGAACCCAGGCGCCGCCGTAGGAAGACGCATCCGAACCGGAATTGCTGTCTTCGAGCGAGATGACCGCCGAGAAGCCGTTGCCGGCATCATACTTGTAAGTCAACTGGTTGAGTTCGTACGGGCCGTCATAGATTACGTCGTCGTTGATGACGTCGCCAGCATAGCCGGCGAACAGGTTGTACTGCGAGTCCTGCTTACCGACGAGGAAGCCGCCGAGGCTGATGTTAGCCCAGAGCAGCTTAGTGGTCGTGGCGTTGCCGTCGTTCCAGTCGAAACGGTAGACGGTGTTGGTCTTGAGCGGACCGTATTCGGTGTCGGATGCCGTGTCGATGCTCAGCTGAGCGCGGGTATGCCAATACGTGCCGCGGTCGCCGCCAGGGCCTGGATTGTAGGCATTGTACCAGCCGCCTTCGGTACGGACCATGCCGCCGATCTTGAGGCAGGTTTCGGTGCCCGGGATGAAGAAGTAGCCTGCACCATAAGCGTCGCAGATGCGAACATATTCCATCGGCTCCGGCTCAGCAGCGACGATAGCGTCAGCAGCATGAGCACCGGATACTGCTGCCAGCGCAGCAGCGGAGCCAAGAAGAAGGCTCTTGATGTTCATAGTAACTCCAGTTCCAATATCGATTAGGTATGACAACTCACGTCGAGAAGATCGACATGCCCTACCCCACCTGGTTTTAATGTTGACCCCTGATCTGGGAGAACCAAGACGACGAAGTCTTGTTTCCGATTTGGAACCTACAGATCGTTTTTTTCAGAACAATATCAGAGGTAAACTATGATCATTTGTGACGCGTGTTTCAAAAAGTGCGTTGCACAAAAATCACGTCGCAAAACTGTCATATCGCCAGCATGCCAACAGCCGAAATCTACTCGATATTACTTCGAAAAATACACAACTTAAGGCAAATTATTTGCAGAGAAAGATGCGGCATACTAAGAACCGTGATTCATCCTGCCAATTCCAATAAACAGAAAGCCCGGCCATTGGCCGGGCTTTCCGTCACCGTAGCGAAAATCAGATAGACCGAAGTCGATCAGATTAGAACGAACGCTGGAAGCGGAGGATACCTGCCCACTGATCTTCCTTGATGGAGTCCCAGTTGGTGTAGGAAACTTCCGGCATAACCAGAAGATTCTTGACCGGATTCCACTTGACGTTCGTCGTAGCAGCGAAGATCTTGGAGTCGGTGTAGGCGAGCTGCAGGTTCCACTTCAGCTTTTCGTTGATCGGAACGCCAACGCCGCCCCAAACAGCCCAGTCGCCCCAGCCGATACCGCTTGCATCGCCACCGCCGTTTGCACCGGCATACTTGTTGAGCTTGGAGCCGTCGGTGTTCCAGCCGCCCATCAAGAAGGCCGAGAATACGCCGAAGTCGGCATCGACACGAGCCTTGATGGCGCCTTCTTCAACGATCGAGTCGTAACCGCCGACGACCTTGAAGCTCCATGCGCCAGCCTTGTAGCCAGCACCGGCAACGACGTCAGGAGCGTAGTGGTTGTGGCTGTCTTCGCCGTTGGCGCCGGTAGCACCGGTGCCGGAATTGGTGTCTTCAACCGAGATCACAGCCGTGAAGCCGTTGCCGGCGTCGTAGTTGTAGGTCAACTGGTTCAGTTCGTACGGGCCGTCATAGATCACGTCGTCGTTGATGACATCGCCGGCATAACCGGTGAAGACGTTGAACTGCGAGTCTTCCTTACCAACGAGGAAGCCGCCGAGGCTGATGCTGGCGTGCAGCAGGTTGGTCTTGGTGGCGTTGCCGTCGTTCCAGTCCCAACGAATTTCGGTGTTGGTCTTCAGCGGACCGTATTCGGTGTCCGAAGCCGTCTGCAGCTGCAGCTCAGCGCGGGTGTGCCACTTGGTGCCGAAGTGAGTGTTCGGGTTGTAGGGGTCGAACCACTGACCTTCGGTACGAACCTTACCGCCGATCTTGAGGCAGGTTTCCGTGCCCGGGATGAAGAAGTAACCAGCACCGTAGGCGTCGCAAATGCGAACGTATTCCAGCGGCTCAGGCTCAGCAGCGACGATTGCGTCAGCTGCGTGAGCACCGGAAACTGCTGCCAGTGCAGCAGCGGAGCCGAGAAGAAGGCTCTTGATGTTCATATTGACCTCCAGTCAAAGTTTTATATCGAGAATGAGAACTACCCGAAGGTATTCCCTGTCCCATCCTCGCGTTTCAAGAAGTGGACGATCAATCGCCCTCGCTTCCGAGAGTGAAAATACAAGACGCGGCCTGTCACGCAATCGACATCTTCTCGGAAAGGGGGATTTGCGTAAGCCTTCCGCAATTCCTGTTGCTGAAAGGACACAAGTCGGCAACCGGGCGGCCGCATTTATTTAGACTTCGTTAAGAAACCTCTTAATCTACCGGTACTTACGCGAACTTCCAAAATGGCCCCAGTCGGCCGGAAAAAGGCAGCCAAATGGCCATTCGATGGCTGAGCGGCCAAGTTTTGTGCGGTTTGGCAAGCTCTTTCCGACGCTTGCCTTCCTTTGTCGCGAGATGAGCAGCTGCCGATGAGTTCGACCCGCGTCCCAAAACGAAGCAGGGACGCGGGTGATTCCGACATGAGCGATTCGGACAGCTGCGACTGACATGAGCAAGGACGTATCGCCAAGGGCAAACGCGCGCCGAACCATCATGTCCTTCGATAGAGGATCATTCCGGCGTGATGGAGCACTCCATCGATAAAGTCACCGTCGGCGGTGAAGCCGGTATCATCCCAATAGTCGATATGATCGTTCGTCACGATGTAGCGTCCCTGATAGGCACGTTCACGGCTGCCCCGCGCCTCTATGTAGCGGCCATTCGGCAGGAGCTCATGGCGAATATGGTTATTGGCCGTTGTCCACATGCCGACGTAAGAGTTTGTCAGTTTCTTCATTTTGATTCGATCCTCGGAAAATGTCGGCGAGGCGAGCGGGATGCCCGCCGGGATAAGAATGGCGGCGAATCAATGTGCCGCCCGCGTCGGGCGCACGACGATCTCATTGACATCGACATCATCGGGCTGTTCGATCGCGAAGCGCACCGCCCGACCGATGGCATCCGGGGTCAAGGCAATGGCTCGATAGGACTTCATCGCTTCAGCCGCGACTGGGTCCGTGATCGTATCGGCCAGTTCGCTCTCGACGACGCCAGGATGAATACAGGTGACCCGGATATCGCGGCACTCCTGGCGCAGCCCATCGGAGATTGCCCGAACGGCGTACTTGGTCGCACAGTAGACCGCGGCGGTCGGAGAGACTGCAAGCGCCCCGATCGAAGCGATATTGATGATGTGACCAGAGCCGCGCGCTGTCATTTCCGGCAGGACGGCAGCAACACCATGAAGCACGCCTTTGATGTTGACGTCGACCATCCTGTCCCATTCCTCGATTTTCATCGAGGTCATCAGAGAAAGCGGCATGATACCGGCGTTGTTGACGATCACATCGATGCTTCCCCAGGCCAGGCGCGCCGCATCTGCAAAGGCAGCAACGTCAGCCCTGTCGGTTACATCGAGCTGACGGGTCATCACCGCGCCGCCCATTTCTCGGATTTCGGCCGCCAATGCTTCCAATCTGTCAAGGCGCCTCGCGCCAAGCATGACCCTTGCGCCGGCGGAGGCGAGTTCGCGGGCGATGCCAGCGCCGATGCCGCTGGAGGCACCCGTGATGAGAATGACTTTATCGATAGGCATGTGACCACTCCTTGCTATGTGAACGGTTCTCCGCTGGAACCGGCTGCAAGGAGGATACAGAGCTTCATTGTCGTGATAAGGCATCCATTCAATAACAGCTTGGAAAGCAGAAGTTACCAATGTGGCCCGATCTTAATGCTCTCTCCGTGTTTATTCTCGTCGCACAGGAGCGAAATTTTCGCGCTGCGGCCGATAGGCTCGGCGTTACACGCTCAGCGGTCAGCCAGACCATCCGGCGATTGGAGGAGAGCATGGGCATTGCGCTGGTGCAGCGCACAACCCGCAGTGTCAGCCTGACGGAGGCTGGCGAACGGCTTTATGCAGACGTGGAGCCGGCGGTATCGGACATACGCACAGCAATGGAAAAGACGGATACGTTGCGGCGGCGGCCTCGCGGTCAGTTACGGCTTGCCGTTTCCTCGATCGCCGAGCGGTTTCTCGCCGGCGACTTTCTCGCAGGCTTCGCGGATGCCAATCCCGAGATACAGCTCGACATCACCGTCACGGACGAAGAATTCGACATCGTCTCGGAAGGCTACGACGCCGGCGTCCGCCTGGGCGAAGTCATCGAGCAGGACATGATTGCCGTACCCGTCGCCGGCAACGAGCGGCAATTGGCCGTCTGTTCCCCTGCCTATCGCACCCGATTCGGCATCCCCAAGCATCCGAAGGAGCTCTCCATGCATCGATGCATCGGCTGGCGCCCCTCGCCGAAGGCAGTTCCCTATCGCTGGGAGTTTGCGGAAGAGGGCAAGGAATTCCGGGTGGAGGTCGCACCAGAGGTAACGACGAATGACATGGGCGTGATGATCAAGCTGGCCGTCGCCGGAGCGGGAATCACATTCGGGATGGAGGAAAGCTTTCACGCCTTCATCGGCAGAAACGAGCTGGTGCCGATCCTGGAGGAATACTGCCCCTATTTTCCTGGCTTCTATCTCTACTATCCCAATCGACGAAACATGGCTCCGAAGCTTAGGGCGCTGATAACATATCTGAAGCGCTACGAGGGCTTTCCAAGCCGAAATTCCCGATAATATCTGTCTTTGGGATTTGGCGGCTCACACTTCATCTGCCGTTAGCGGATGCGGGCAAATGATGCCCGACCTGAGAGATAGG
>UBUL01000022.1 GCA_900468625.1 Hyphomicrobiales bacterium | reverse complement strand
CAATGATCCGCTCTAGCGCGACGGTGCCTATACTCTAACGACGTGCGTAGTCGCCATTTCTCGACAGCACGGACAAAAATTTTTTTTCGATTATTTTGCAGCGGCAAGAGCATCCGCGCTCAGGCAATCGAGCTGATGGCGGATATGGGCGGCCTCGGCCGGCGAGCGGGCAAGCGCAATCGCCCGGTCGAAGGCGGCGCGCGCCTCCTGCGGGCGATCGAGCTGCGCAAGCAGACCGCCCCTTACGCCGTGAAAGTAGAAATAGCTGTCGAGCTGGGCTTCAAGCGTCGCGACCAACGCCAAAGCTGCCTCCGGCCCCTTGAGCTTCGAGAGCGCCACCGCACGGTTGAGCGTGACGACGGGAGACGGCGTCAGCCTTTCCAGCATCTGATAGAGGAGGTCGATCTCCTCCCAATCCGTATCGGTGGCACGCTTCGCCCGGGAATGCAGTGCCGCGATCGCGGCTTGCACCTGATAGGGGCCGGGCCGGCGATGGCGGATCGCCTTGTCGAGAAGCGCGAGCGCCTCGTCTATCGACGTCCGATCCCAGAGCGAACGATCCTGGTCCTCGAGGAGAATAATCTGTCCCTCCGCATCGAACCGTGCCGCTTTGCGCGATTGCTGAAGCAGCATCAGCGCCAGCAGCGCCATGGTCTCCGGCTCCGCGGGAAAGATGCGCAGCAGCAGCCGGCCAAGCCGGATCGCCTCATCGGCAAAGGCGGCGGCCTCGCGATGCGCACCGCCGGCCGAATAGCCTTCATTGTAGATGAGGTAGATCATGGCGCTCACAAGTGCCAGCCTTTCGCTCCGCTCCACCGCCCCCGGCGCTTCGAAGGGAACACCGGCTGCGGCCACGCGCGCTTTCGCCCGCGTGATCCGCTGCTCCATCGCGCTGTCGCTGACGAGGAATGCGCGGGCGATCTGCTGCACCGAAAGTCCGGAAACGATGCGCAGCGCAAGCGCAATCTGCTGCGTTGCCGGCAGATCAGGATGACAGCAGATGAACAGCAGCCGAAGAATGTCGTCGCGATAACCCGAGCCATCGAGGCGCTCGGCCAGGTCGCTCTCGGCATCGCCGGTATCGGAAATCGCCTCCTCGTCCGGCAGGCTCTGCAATTTCGCCTGCTTGCGTACCGTATCGATGCCGCTGTTGCGACCGACGAAAATCAGCCACGCTATGGGATCACGTGGCGGCCCCTTGTCCGGCCAGGTCTTCAAGGCCCGAAGACAGGCCTCCTGAAAGGCTTCCTCCGCAGTGTCGAGATTGCGGAAATAGCGCAGCAGCGCGCCCAGCACTTGCGGCCGGGCATTGGTAAGCGCGATGTCGATCCAGCCAATATCCGTCATGTTGCGATTGTCCCCTGCCTGAATACGTAAAGCGGACGAATCTCATAGGAGCCGACCCCAGGATTGGCGACTGCCAGCTCTTTCGAGAATTCAAGTGCCTCATCAAGCGATTCGAAATCGACGACGTAGAAGCCGAGCAATTGCTCTTTCGTTTCGGCAAAAGGACCGTCGATGACGAGCGGCTCGCTCTTGCCCTTGCGCAAGGTCATTGCCGCTGTGGTCGGCATCAGTCGCGCCACCGGCCCGAGTTTGCCAGCCTTTGCCAGCGGCTCCTGCACGGCAATCAGCCGCGCCATGGTTGCCTCTTCCTGCTCCTTGGACCAGGCAAATACGGTATCTTCGTCGTTGTAGCACAGGATCGCATAAAGCATGAGGACCTCCTTCTCTGGTAAAGACGAAGGAGTATCACGCGTACCGACAGGTCGCGTCAAAAAATTATCGTTGGAAATGATCGGCTTGGCGGATGAGCCGGATCGGGGATGAACAGCCGTCCGACCGCCATTATCAGGCAGTCAACGTCCGCTTCACGGCGTTTTTCCAGCCCTTCAGCTTGGCATTTCGGGTTTTGCCGTCCATAGCCGGTTCGAACCGCCGGTCTCGCGCCCAGGCCTTGGCAAAACCGGCGCGATCCGGCCAGACGCCGGCACGGCTTCCGGCAAGCCAGGCGGCGCCCAGGGCAGTGGTTTCCAGAATCGTGGGGCGGTCGACCGGCGCATCGAGCAGGTCGGCAAGCCGCTGCATCGTCCAGTCGGAAGCCACCATTCCGCCGTCGACGCGCAGCACCGTCTCCTGCCCGTTGCCATTACGCCAATCCTTGTGCATGGCATCCAGGAGATCGCGCGACTGATAGCAGACGGCCTCCAGCGCCGCCCGGACGATCTCCTCAGGCCCGGTATTGCGCGTCAGCCCGAAGATCGCGCCGCGTGCATCCGGGTCCCAATGCGGTGCACCGAGGCCGGTAAAGGCTGGCACCAGATAGACCTCCTGCAGCGGATCGGCCTTGGCCGCCAGCTCGCCGGAATCCGAAGCGCGCTGGATGGCCTTCAGCCCATCGCGCAGCCATTGTACCGCAGCGCCCGCGATAAAGATCGAGCCTTCGAGCGCATAGGTCGTCTCGCCATTAAGCCGATAGGCGATGGTGGTCAAAAGCCGGTTCTTCGAGCGCACCATGTCCGTGCCGGTGTTGAGCAGCGCAAAGCAGCCGGTGCCGTAGGTGGATTTCATCATGCCGCGCTCGAAGCAGGCCTGACCGATCGTCGCCGCCTGCTGATCGCCGGCAACGCCGAGGATCGGGATTGCTGCGCCGAAGTGCGAGGGATCGGCCACGCCGAAATCGGCAGCGCAATCCTTCACCTCAGGAAGCATGACCGAGGGAACGCGCAGAATATCCAGGAGATCTTGGTCCCATTCGTTGGTGCCGATGTTGTACATCAGCGTCCGCGAGGCATTGGTAGCGTCGGTGACGAAGCTCTTGCCTCCCGTCAGCCGCCAGACCAGGAAGGTATCGACGGTGCCGAAGCAAAGCTCGCCCTTGGCAGCGCGGGCACGCGCGCCCTTCACGTTGGAGAGCAGCCAGGACAGTTTGGTACCGGAAAAATAGGGATCGAGCAGCAGGCCGGTGCGGCGCGTGAAGAGCTTTTCAAGGTCCTGACGCTTCAGTTTCTCGCAATAGCCCGCCGTGCGGCGATCCTGCCAGACGATGGCGTTGTGGATCGGCTTACCCGTCTCGCGATCCCAGACGACGACAGTCTCGCGCTGATTGGTGATGCCGAGGGCGGCAATATCCTTGGCGGTGATGCCGGCTGCCTCGATCGCCTTACGGACCGTGACGAGGACAGAGGACCAGATCTCTTCCGGATCATGCTCCACCCAGCCCGGTTTCGGATAATGCTGCGTGAATTCCATCTGCCCGACACCGGCGACCTTCATTTTGCCGTCGAAAACGATAGCCCGCGTCGACGTCGTTCCCTGATCGATCGCCAAGACATAACCGCTCATGCAGTCCTCCCGCCTGTTGCATGCCGAAGCAACAGATACGCGAGCAAAACGAATGTGAAAAGAAAGCAAAACGAAATTTTTCGTTTAAGTTCGCTGAAGGTGCGCTTTCCCGTTCGCTGCATCGTGCCGCATGCGCCGCGAAAGCTGCCACTGGCAATGCGATTGCCATATCCGCAGGTTTGGGACTAGGCTGAAGCCGTTTTGCACTGCAGCAGGAAGCTGCGCTGTCCAAGGAGAAGATCATGGCAAGAACAGTTGTCGTCACCGGTTCCACAAGCGGTATCGGCCTCGCCATCGCGGCCGCCTTCGCCGCCAAGGGTGATAACGTCGTTATCAACGGCTTCGGAAAGCCGGAGGAAATCGACGCGATCAAGACGAAGCTGGAAGCTTCCGGCGGCGGCAAGGTTGTCTATCATCCGGCCGACATGACGAAGCCCGCCGAAATCGCCGATCTCATCACGACCGCCAACTCCACCTTCGGCAGCGTCGATGTCCTCGTCAACAATGCCGGCATCCAGCATGTCGAGAAGATCGAGGATTTCCCGATCGAAAAGTGGGATCAGATCATCGCGATCAATCTCTCCAGCTCCTTCCACACCATCCGCGCCGCCATTCCGCTGATGAAGGCGAAGAAATACGGGCGCATCATCAACATCGCCTCCGCCCATGGCCTTGTCGCTTCGCCCTTCAAATCCGCCTACGTCGCGGCAAAACATGGTATATTGGGCCTGACCAAGACGGCAGCGCTCGAGCTTGCCGAATTCGGCGTCACTGTGAACGCCATTTGCCCCGGCTACGTCCTGACCCCGCTTGTCGAAAAGCAGATCCCGGACACGGCGAAGGCACGAGGGATGACCGAGGAACAAGTCAAGAACGAGGTCATCCTCAAGGCCCAGCCCACGCACGAATTCGTCAAGGCAGAGGAAATCGGCGCCCTGTCGCTCTACCTTGCGAGCGACGAGGCACGCCAGGTCACCGGCACGCACGTCTCGATTGACGGTGGCTGGACCGCGGAATAACCATAGACGGTTAGGGCCGGATTCGCAGAAGCCTCCGGCCCCGACAAACGCAGAATCAACGGAAACGACATGAGCGACAGCATCCGCTTTATCCTCAATGGCGAGGATATCACGCTATCCAGCCTGCGCCCCACCGAGACGCTGCTCGACTTCCTTCGTCTCAGCCGGCGGCTGACGGGAACGAAGGAAGGATGCGCGGAAGGCGATTGCGGCGCCTGCACGGTGCTTGTGGGACGTCTGATCGACGGCGGCCTGTATTATGAATCGGTCAACGCCTGCATCCGCTTCGTCGGCTCACTGCATGCGACCCATGTCGTCACCGTCGAGCATCTTGCCGCGCAGAACGGCACGCTTCACCCCGTGCAGCAGGCAATGGTCGATTGCCACGGCTCGCAATGCGGTTTCTGCACCCCTGGCTTCGTCATGTCGCTCTATGGCCTCTGGCTGACGACGGAAAAGCCCAGCCGGGCGCAGATCGAAAAGTCGCTCCAGGGCAATCTCTGTCGCTGCACGGGCTACGAGCCGATCGTCAAAGCGGCCGAACAGGTCAGCCAGAAGCGGCCGAGCGCGCTCTTCGACCCCCTCGAAAAGACGAGAGCCGATATCATCGCCCGCCTGTGGGCGATGCAGGGCGGCGATACCATCGAGATTGCGGAGGGCGAGGATCGTCTCATCGTGCCCGGTTCGGTATCGGCGCTGGCGCAGGTGCTTGCCGACGAGCCGACGGCGACGGTCGTTGCCGGCTCGACCGATGTCGGCCTTTGGGTCACCAAGCAGATGCGCCGGCTCAATCCGGTCGTCTTCATCAACCACCTGACCGATCTGCAGAAGATATCGATCGAAGACGAAGGCCTGAGGATTGGCGCCGGCGTCACCTACAGCCGCGCTTTCGCTGTGATCGGCGAAAAAATCCCGGCCTTTGCCAATCTCATCGACCGCATCGGCGGCGAGCAGGTGCGCAATATGGGCACCATCGGCGGCAATATCGCCAACGGCTCGCCAATCGGCGACACGCCGCCGCCACTGATCGCGCTCGGTGCAGCGGTGACGCTGCGCTCGACGGCAGGCACGCGCAGCCTGCCGCTCGAAGATTTCTTCATCGACTACGGCAAGCAGGACCGGCGTCCCGGTGAGTTCGTCGAGAGCATCTTCGTACCCTATCCGGCCAAGGATGCGCATTTCGCTGTCTACAAGATCTCCAAACGCCGCGACGAGGATATTTCGGCCTCCTGCGGCGCCTTCCATCTGTCATTGGATTCAGCCGGCAATGTCGAAGATATCCGCATCGCCTTCGGCGGCATGGCCGGCACGCCGAAACGCGCCCGCACCGTCGAGGCGGAATTGATTGGCAAGCCATGGACGGAAGCAACTGTCATGGCCGCACGCAATGCCTTCGACGCCGATTACACGCCGCTCACCGATTGGCGCGCCTCGGCAGAATACCGGCAGCTGACCGCCAAGAATCTTCTCATCCGCTTCTATCTCGAGACGGCTGGCGCGCCACAGGAACTGAAGCGTTTCGAGGTGCTGGCATGATCACAGTTTTTGAATCCATCCCATGGCATATCTTAGGTTCGATGCCGGCGTTGTTGGACGAAGGCGGCAGCTTCTCCTCCCCTTCTCCCCTCGGGGAGAAGGTGCCCGAAGGGCGGATGAGGGGGCTACGCGGCAAAGAGCGAGCTTCCTTCCATCTGGTCCCAGGACACGCATCGCTTTGCGATGCATCCCCCTCATCCGGCCTGCCGGCCACCTTCTCCCCGCTGGGGAGAAGGGAAACCGTGGAGGCCTGAGCCATGGACAAATCCACCTTCGAAGAAGCCAAGGTCGTCATCAACGGCTCCATGCATGGCTCGCTCAAGCATGATTCCGCGCATAAGCACGTGACCGGAGCCGCCAACTATATCGACGACATTCCCGAACCCGCTGGCCTGCTGCACGGCGCACTCGGCCTTTCCGACCGCGCCCATGCCGAGATCGCCGGCATCGATCTTACGGCCGTCAAAGCCTATCCCGGCGTCGTCTGGGTCTTCACTGGCGCCGATCTCCCCGGTGTCAATGACACCAGCTCCAACGGCATGCATGACGAACCGCTGCTTGCCGAAAAGAAGGTCGAATTCCACGGTCAGCCGATCTTCGCGGTCATCGCCGAAACCCGCGATGCCGCCCGCCGTGCCGCCCGCCTTGCCAAGATCGATTATCGCGACCTGCCGCATTGGAGCGATATCGACGGTGCGCTCGCCAATGGCGCACCGCTCGTCTACGAGCCGATGACGCTGAAGCGCGGCGACCCCGAAACCGAGATGGCGAATGCCAAGCATCGCATCAAGGCGCAGATGCGCATCGGCGGTCAGGAGCATTTTTACCTCGAGAGCCATATCGCCATGGCAGTCCCCGGCGAGGACGATGAGGTCGCCGTCTGGTCGTCGACGCAGCATCCAAGCGAAATCCAGCACATCGTCGGCCATGTTCTCGGGATTCCGTCCAACGCCGTGACCGTCAACGTACGCCGCATGGGCGGCGGCTTCGGCGGCAAGGAAACGCAGGGCAACCAGTTTGCGGCGCTTGCCGCCGTCGCCGCCAAGAAGCTCGGCCGTGCCGTGAAATTCCGGCCCGATCGCGACGAGGACATGAGCGCGACCGGCAAGCGCCACGATTTCCTCGTGGATTACGAAGTCGGCTTCGACGACGAAGGCCGCATCCATGCCGTCGACGCCACCTATGCCGCGCGCTGCGGCTTCTCCTCCGATCTTTCCGGCCCGGTTACCGATCGCGCGCTGTTCCATGCGGATTCCAGCTATTTCTACCCGCATGTGCATCTGGTCTCGAAACCACTAAAGACCCACACCGTCTCCAACACTGCCTTCCGTGGCTTCGGCGGCCCTCAGGGGATGGTCGGCGGCGAGCGCATGATCGAGGAGATCGCCTATGCGCTCGGCAAGGACCCGCTGGAGATCCGCCGCGCCAATTTCTACGGTGATCCGGGCTCCGGCCGAACGCTGACCCCCTATCACCAGGAGGTCACCGACAACATCATCAACCGCATCGTCGACGAGCTGGAACAGACCGCCAACTATCAGACGCGGCGCAACGCCATCATCGAGTTCAACCGTTCCAGCCGGTTCATTCGCAAAGGGATCGCGCTGACGCCGGTGAAATTCGGCATCTCCTTCACCATGACCGCCTTCAATCAGGCAGGCGCGCTGGTGCATATCTATCAGGATGGCTCCATCCACCTGAATCATGGCGGCACCGAAATGGGTCAGGGCCTCTATACCAAGGTGGCACAGGTTTTGGCCGACAGCTTCCAGGTCGATATCGACAAGGTGAAGATCACCGCGACCACGACCGGCAAGGTGCCGAACACATCCGCGACGGCGGCGTCGTCCGGCTCGGATCTGAACGGAATGGCAGCCCATGACGCCGCGCGGCAGATCAAGGAGCGGCTGGTCGCCTTCGCGGCAGAGAAATGGGGTGTCGGCGCCGAGGAGGTGCAGTTCCTTCCCAATCGCGTGCGCGTCGGTGAGGACGAAATCCCCTTCCCGGATTTCGTCAAGCAGGCCTATTTCGCCCGCATCCAGCTCTCGGCTGCCGGTTTCTACAAGACGCCGAAGATCCATTGGGACCGCAAGGCTGGGCGCGGCACGCCCTTCTACTACTTCTCCTATGGCGCCGCCTGCTCGGAAGTCTCGATCGATACGCTGACGGGCGAATATCTGATCGACCGCACCGACATCCTCCACGACGTCGGCCGCTCCCTCAATCCGGCGATCGATACCGGCCAGGTCGAGGGTGCCTTCGTGCAAGGTATGGGCTGGCTGACGACCGAGGAATTATGGTGGGACGCCAAGGGCCGGCTGCGCACGCATGCCCCGTCGACCTACAAAATCCCGCTTGCCTCCGACCGGCCAAAGATTTTCAACGTGCGCCTGGCGGAATGGTCCGAAAACACGGAAGCCACCATCGGCCGCTCGAAGGCTGTCGGCGAGCCTCCCTTCATGCTCAGCATATCCGTGCTCGAGGCGCTGTCGATGGCGGTCGCCAGCGTCGCGGATTACCGCGTCTGCCCGCGCCTCGATGCGCCGGCAACACCCGAACGAGTACTGATGGCGGTGGAGCGGCTGAAGAGGATGTGATTGCCGTTCTCCCGGCTTTCGCTCCTTGCCACCTACAACAGCCGCCCGTCATCACAATGCGGCTCGCGCCCGTCCAGAAATCCGAGGTCGCGCTTCAGCCGGTCCGGCATCTCGTCAAGATCGAGATGCGGCGACGGTTCCGCATGCTTGGCGAAAACCTGCGTCAACGATTCCAAGACCCGTGCCAAGACGCTTGGCCTTGCTGTTTCCATCTGTTCCGCAACATAGCAATCCATGACGACACCTCAATCCAATTAATGATGTGGATTGCAGATTGGCGGGAAAAATGCTGAAATTCCAATCGAACTATCGCCTGCATGCATAAAGAGAACTTATCCATGAAACTCTCTAAACGCTTCCCGGTGAACGCGCTCCGTGTCTTCGAAGCTGCGGCCCGGCTCGGCAGTTTCACGCGCGCCGGCGAAGAGCTCGGCATGACGCAGACGGCCGTCAGCTATCAGATCAAGCTGTTGGAGGAGATGACGGGTGAGCCTCTTTTCCTGCGCCGTCCGCGGCAGATCCTGCTGACCGAAGCGGGCGAACAGCTTGCCCCGAAAGTCGCCGAAGCCTTTGCCATGCTGCAGGATGCCATGGCCTCCTTCAGCGGCGAGGCCGAAACTACGCTCCACATCCATTCCACCCCAACATTCGCGTCCCAGTGGCTGGCTCAGCACATCGGCGCGTTTCAGCTCAAACACCCCAGGATCGCCGTTCGCCTCGCCACCTCGGGATCGATCATCGACTTCGCCCGGGAACCGTCCGACATCGCCATCCGCGCCGGGCGTGGCACATGGCCTGGATTGCGCGCGCACCTTCTGATGAAGATGCACTTCACACCCATGCTGAGCCCGGCCCTCGCGGCCACGATCGGCGGCGTGCACGAACCGTCCGACCTCCTCAAACTGCGCATCATCGATGCCGGCGACCCGTGGTGGGTTCAATGGTTCCACGAGGCCGGCGTGCCGGATCCCGGCCTTCAAGGCAGGCTGCGCAGCCGGCTCGGCGCGCAATCCTTCGAAGCCAGCGCGGCCATAGCGGGCCAAGGCGTTGCCGTGCTCACTCCAGAATTTTATGCGGATGACTTGGCTGCAGGCCGGCTGATCCAGCCGTTCGATCTTCTGTCCACCGACGGCTCCGATTATTGGATCGCCTATCCTGAAAACAGGCGCCACACACCACGTATCCGCGCCTTCAGGGACTGGATCCTCGGTGAGTTCGGGATGCCGCTTGAATAAGTCAATCCGACATATCAGGCGCATAGAAGCAGCGCGGAGTATTCTCGTCCGGAAACAGACAGAGATGATAGGCACCGTCCGGTGAGTGCATTGCTTTCTGCTGCGGCAAAGTGAAGATGTGCCCATGCGTCACATTTCGGTGATCGCCGGGATTGATCGTCACCCGATAGCCGCCCGGGATGATGGTGACCGTGCGCGACGGGATCATCTCGCAATCGCCGGTCTGGCCGTCGCCATTGCAACAATAGGGATCATAGGACCAACCGGAAGGTGCATCGTGCGCCACGGCAGAGCTTGCAAAGACAATAAAAACGAACGTCAGAATACCACGCATGGGCAATTCTCCGTCGAAAATAGACGACTGCCGCGGACACGGCCCGCTCCAAGCAGCCGAGGCATTTTATTAAAAAACTGCCATAATGTGATCTAATGCGGCCGGCGCGCGAAACAAGGCCGTGGCTTTTTACCGGCGCATCAAACTCTCCCCTTCCCTCCGCCTTCAACATTTTGCAAGGTGCGGAGTCGGAGGAAGAAAAAGGGGAACTGAATGTATGAATACGCCATCGCGTGGGAGTGGCTGGCCTTTGCCGCCCGCTGGTTTCACGTCATAACCGCCATTGCCTGGATCGGTTCGTCTTTCTACTTCATCGCGCTGGATCTCGGGCTGGTGAAGCGCCCGCATCTTCCACCCGGCGCCTATGGCGAAGAATGGCAGGTTCACGGCGGCGGCTTCTATCATATCCAGAAATATCTCGTCGCCCCCGCGCAGATGCCCGAGCATCTAACCTGGTTCAAATACGAGAGCTATTTCACCTGGCTTTCCGGCTTCCTGATGCTGTGCATCGTCTACTACGGCGGCGCCAACCTCTTCCTCATCGACCGGCATGTGCTCGATGTCAGCGTTCCCGTCGCGATCCTGATTTCGCTCGCTTCGCTTGCCGGCGGCTGGCTCGTCTATGACCTGCTCTGCAAGTCGCCGCTCGGCCACAACACCTGGGGGCTGATGATCGTGCTCTATGCCGTCCTGGTCTTCATGGCCTGGGGCTATACGCATCTCTTCACCGGCCGCGCCGCCTTCCTGCATCTCGGCGCCTTTACCGCGACGATCATGTCCGCCAATGTCTTCATGATCATCATTCCCAACCAGAAGATCGTCGTCGCAGACCTCATCGCCGGGCGCACGCCCGACCCGAAATATGGCCGTATCGCCAAACAGCGCTCGCTGCACAACAACTACCTGACGCTGCCCGTCATCTTCTTCATGCTGTCGAATCACTATCCGCTGGCCTTCGGCACGGCCTACAATTGGGTGATCGCAGCGCTGGTCTTCCTGATGGGCGTCACCATCCGCCACTGGTTCAACACCACACATGCCCGCAAGGGCCGCCCGACCTGGACCTGGATCGTCACCGTCGTCCTCTTCATTGTCATCATGTGGCTTTCGACCGTTCCGAAGGTGCTCACTGGCGAAAAGGATGCGAATGCAGTCGCCCCGGCCTTTCAGCAGTTCGCCTCCGATGTACATTTCCCAGCCGTCAAGCAGATGATCTCGGCGCGCTGTTCCATGTGCCATGCGGCCGAACCCGTCTATGAGGGGATCGTCCGCCCGCCGAAGGGCGTAACGCTGGAAAACGACGCGGAAATCGCTATGCATGCCCGGGAGATCTATATCCAGGCAGGCCGCAGCCATGCCATGCCGCCCGGCAACGTCACCGACGTCACGCCGGAGGAACGCAAGCTGCTGGTCGCCTGGTTCGAAAGCTCGATCGGAGAAAAGACCCAATGACTACCCTTCTGCGCGGCCGCCTGCTTTCCTTCAAGCGCCTGCCGCAAAGCCTCGATGATACCGGCAGCTATGCTTACGAAAGCGATGGCGGCCTGCTGATCGAAAACGGCTTGATCGTCGCGACCGGCCCCTATGCCGATATCAAGGCGCAGGCGCCGGAAGACGTCACCGAAATCGACCATCGCCCCCATCTGATCCTGCCCGGCTTCATCGACATGCACCTGCATTTCCCGCAGATGCAGGTGATCGCCTCCTACGCCGCCAACCTCCTGGAATGGCTGAACACCTATACTTTTCCCGAGGAATGCCGCTTCGTGGAAAGCGCGCATGCGGAGCGTATCGCCACGCATTTCTACGACGAGATGATCCGCCACGGCACGACGACGGCCGTCGCCTATTGCTCAGTGCACAAGACATCTGCCGACGCCTATTTTGCCGAAGCCGTGCGACGCAACATGCGCATGGTCGGCGGCAAGGTGATGATGGACCGCAACGCTCCGCAGGGCCTGCTCGATACGCCCGAGATGGGCTATGACGAGACCCGGCAGGTGATATCAGACTGGCACGGCAAAGGCCGTAATCACGTCGCCATCACCCCGCGCTTCGCCATCACCTCGACGCCGGCGCAGATGGAGGCGACGGCAGCGCTTGCCCGCGAATTCCCGGATCTGCACATCCAGACGCACTTGTCCGAGAACGACGAGGAGATCAAGTTCACCTGCGAGCTCTATCCGGATGCGATCGACTATACCGATATCTATGCACGCTACGGGCTGCTTGGCCCCAAGAGCCTGTTCGGCCATGCGATCCATCTTTCCGAACGGGAAGCCGACGCCATGAGCGAGGCCGGCGCAGTCGCGGTGCATTGCCCGACCTCAAATCTCTTCCTCGGCTCCGGCCTCTTCCCGCTGAAGGCGCTGGCGCGGCGCGAGAAGCCCGTTCGCATCGGTGTCGCCACCGACATCGGCGGCGGCTCCAGCTATTGCATGCTGCGTACCATGGATGAAGCCTACAAGATCCAGCAGCTGCTCGGCGAGCGCCTGAATCCGCTGGAAAGCTACTATTACATGACCCGAGGGAATGCCGAGTCCCTCTCCCTCGTCGACAAGATCGGCACGCTCGACGCCGGCACCGAAGCCGATCTCATCGTCCTCGATGCAGCTGCAACGCCGGCCATGGCGCTGAAGATGGAGGTGACGAAGAGCCTCACTGAAGAGCTGTTCCTGCTGCAAACCATGGGCGATGACCGCGCCGTCGTCGAAACCTATGTCGCCGGCAAGCCGATGAAATCTACACTGCGATAAGGCAATCCGCACCCACCGCCATGCCACCATCCAGAAGGCTGAGATTATGACCGCGCCGCTTACCATCGCCGAACTGAAGACGCTTGCTCGGCGACGTGTGCCGAAAATGTTCTTCCAATATGCCGATTCTGGCTCCTGGACGGAATCGACCTATCGGGCAAACGAGGCTGACTTCGCCAGGATCAAGCTGCGCCAGCGTGTCCTCGTCGACATGTCCGACCGGTCGCTCGCGACCACCATGGTCGGCCAGAAGGCCTCGATGCCGGTCGCGCTGGCGCCGACGGGTCTCACCGGCATGCAGCACGCCGATGGCGAGATGCTGGCGGCGCGCGCAGCCGAGGATTTCGGCATTCCCTTCACGCTGTCCACGATGAGCATCTGCTCGATCGAGGACATCGCCTCGGTCACGAAGCAGCCATTCTGGTTCCAGCTCTATGTGATGAAGGATCGCGATTTCGTGCTGAACCTGATCCATCGCGCCAAAGCGGCGAAATGCTCGGCGCTGGTTCTGACGGCCGATCTGCAAATCCTCGGCCAACGCCACAACGACATCCGCAACGGCCTTTCGGCGCCGCCGAAAATGACGATAAAGAACCTGTGGCAGATGGCGACGCGGCCAGGCTGGTGCGTGAATATGCTGAAGACCAAGCGACATTCCTTCGGAAATATCATCGGCCATGCCAAGGATATTTCCGACATGACGACGCTGTCGCACTGGACGCATTCGCAGTTCGACCCCAAGCTCTCCTGGAGCGACGTCGCCTGGATCAGGGAGCAATGGGGCGGTCCGCTGATCATCAAGGGCATTCTCGACGTCGAGGATGCCAAGGCGGCCGTCGATACCGGTGCAGACGCCATCATCGTCTCCAATCATGGCGGCAGGCAGCTCGACGGCGCCCATTCCTCCATCAGCATGCTGCCAAAGATCGTCGATGCCGTTGGCGACAGGATCGAGGTGCATATGGATGGCGGCATCCGCTCCGGCCAGGATGTGCTGAAGGCCATAGCCCTCGGCGCCAAAGGCACCTACATCGGCCGCCCCTTCCTCTACGGTCTCGGCGCCATGGGCAAGGAAGGCGTGACGCTTGCGCTCGAAATCATCCGCAAGGAGCTGGATATTTCCATGGCGCTGTGCGGCAAGCGGGATATCAAAGCCGTGGATCGGTCGATCCTGGCTGATTTCTAATAGTGGAAGCGGCATTGCAAAACGATAAGCGTTTGCCGGCCGCCGTAACCTTCGACTTTGTAAATCAGCCTGTGCTCTTGCGTGATGCGACGTGACCATTGCCCTTTGAGTTGATTGCGCAGGGACTCTGGTTTGCCGAGTCCCTCAAAAGGGTGGCGTAACGCGTCCCGCAAGAGCTCGTTGATTCTAACGGCTATTTTACGGTCTCTTTCCTGCCAATATAAATAGTCTTCCCAAGCATGTGCGTGCCAGGCAAGCAACATGACAAACTTACTTCAGATCGAGCAAATCGTGAGAAACGAGGTTCTTTCCCTCGTTTGCATCGGTGATCGCTTCCATCAATCTTGACGCATTTGTCGGTGTCGACAGGACATGAAGCGTCTCGATGATTCCTTCATATTCTTCTTTGTCGATCAGAATGGCAGATGGCTTATCGCGACGGACAATTTCCACGGCGACACGATCCTGCGCGACTTCATCAAGCAAGCTAGCAAGTTCATTCCGTGCTGCTGAAAACATGACCGTTCGCATGTTCCACTCCTATAACCACACTTGTACAATAAATGGTACAAGTTCAGCCTAAAGTCAAGGAACATGCCTAACGCAGCCAGCCCGTCGCCAGACCGCTCGCCCACTCCCCGCGACCATTCTGCGCCGCAAGTTTCGCCATCTCCATATGATCGTAGGCGATCTGCCGAAAGACCGGCAGCCAATGGTCACCGGCCTTTTCCAAAATGGCGTAGGAAGCGAGGGGATGGCCGGCCTCCACCTTATGATAATAGGGCAGATCGTCCTCATAGGCGGGGCAGCCGACGCTGCCGGGATTGACGATCAGGCGCCCATCGGAAAGCCTGACGACACGCGGAATATGCGTATGCCCGCATAGGATTAGCGGAAAATCAATGCCGGCGGCCAGCGTCTCGATCTCTTCCAGAGGCTTCAGATAGACATGACCATCTGGTGAGACGGATTCGAGCCAATAGACGTTATCGTCAGCCGGCGTGGCGTGGCAGAGATAGGCCTCATCCTGATAAACTGCACTGACGGGCAAGCCGCGCAGCCACCCGAGATGAGGCTCAGTGAGCTCGGAATAGGCAGCCCGGTCCGAGATATGCATCATTTCCGGCGCCTGTTCGATCAGATATCGGTCGTGATTGCCGCGCACTGTCGGCATATTCAACTCCAGCAGCAGATCGGCGGTTTTTCCTGCCGTCAGCGGCCCGCTGAAGCAATCGCCAAGATTGATGACCTCAGTGATGCCCTGCTCGCGGATATCCGCAAGCACAGCCTCGAGCGCAAGGTGATTGCCGTGGACATCCGCAATGGCAGCGAAGCGCATGCCTCAACTCCCGCGATAGGTGGAATAGCCGTAGGGCGAGATCAGCAGCGGCACATGGTAATGCGCCGTCGTATCGGCGATGCCGAAGCGGATGGGCACGAGATCAAGGAAAGCCGGCTCCGGCAATTTGGTGCCGCTGGCACGCAGATAGTCCCCCGCCCGAAACAGCAACTCATAGGTGCCTGCAACGAAACTTTCGCCGATGAGGATTGGGCCGCCATCCACGCGGCCGTCCGAGTTGGTCGTGACCGTCTTCACATGCCTGCGGGCATCGCCCTCGATCTTGAAGAGATCAATCACCAGACCTTCGGCCGGCTTGCCGAGGGCGGTATCGAGGACATGGGTGGTCAGTCCGGTCATGGCGTCGGTGCTCCGATGATGAAGGGCGTGTCGAAGAAATACTCTTCCAGATTGTTTCCAGGCCCGTCGCGATCCACGATAAGAAAATCGCTCTGCTCGTCGAGCGCCATCAGCGGGTAATGCCAGACATTGACCCGGTAGTTCACGCCCTGGTCGCCGCGCGCCAGAAAGACCTGTGGCCGGCCAGGCTTGCCGCCTTCGTCCTCCGCGACCACGACGAGGAACGGCCGGCCGTTCAGCGGCACGAAACACTGGCTGCCGAACGGATGGCGCTCCATCATGTCGATCGAAAAGGGAAAGGCGCGCGGCTGGCCGCGAAAGAGGTTCAGGATAACCCGCGCCCCGTCACCAATGGCCTCGGTGCTGGACAGCGCATGAAAGCGCTCCGTCGTCCCGCCGTTGATGTAGCGCATCGTTGCCGGATCGGCCTCGATCACGTCGCCGAACGGCGCGAATGCGGCCTTTGTCAAAGGATTGATGTCGAGATGCTGTGTCATTGAATGATTATTCGCCTTCCGCACGCCAATGGCGAATGAAGTCCAGTTGCAGGAGCAACTCCGGAAGGGATTTGTGGGCGATATCCCAGAGGGTCGTCAACTCGATGTCGAAATACCCTTGCGCAATCCGATTCCGGAAGTCGCGCATCACATGCCAAGGCAATTCCGGATGGTCAACGACAAACTCCGGATATTCTTCTGCTATGCGTGTGGCGGCCTCGCCGATCAGCAGAAGATTCATACCGACGGCGCGCTGCTTCTCGAGATCGTCGGAAAATGCGGCCTGATCGATCCCCCGAAGGAATTGACCGATTTCGGATGCAGTAAGCTGCATGCGCTCGAGATAAGTGATCAGCCGATCCAGACTCATGCCGGCTTCTCTTGGCAGACAATGTGTAGTCTCTTTGCGCTGAAACGCCGCTCGGCATTACCGATCGCCCGCTCTCTTCTATTTCTGGACAGTGCTTTCATGGCCTCACCGCAGCATCCTATCCGTGGATACTAGGCCATGAACGGACCGAAAAATAGCTCGTACTTTCTGCGAGAAAACCTATGCGGAAGCAGGCACGGGAGGGATGACGGCCCGGCGGCCGCACATCAGGCTTGAGGGAGCATGGACTGCAGACGCAAAAGAGCGATCTTTTCGACCTGCGCCGCCGCAGTCGCAAACTCCGCATCCCTGCCATTGTTTATCCGGGTTTCGAAGGCAGCAAGGATATCGTCCTTGCCGAGCCCCTTGACCGCGATGATGAAGGGAAAGCCGAATTTCGTCACGTAGGCGGCATTGAGTTCAGTGAACCGCGCGTGCTCCTCGGGACTCAGCCGGTCGAGCCCGGCGCCGGCCTGCTCCTTGCGGCTATCCTCGGTCAGCTTGCCGGCGATTGCCAGCCGGCCGGCGAGATCGGGATGCGCTCGCAGCACGCCCAGCCGCGCCGCCTCGCTGGCGGCACGGAAGACCTGTACCAATGCGGCATGCACGCCGCTCGAGGTCAACGGTTCGGCGATGGCGCCGGCATCAAAGGCACGCTCGGCAACGAAAGGCGAATGTTCGAAGACGCCGCCGAAGCGGCTGACAAAATCGTCCCGCGAGATCATATCAGCGCGCGCCTCCCGGCATGTGATTCTCATACCAGTGGTTGGCGATCTCGACGCGCTTCGGGATCCAGACCTTGTCGTGCTTCTGCACATATTCGATGAACCGCCGGAGCGCAGCAGCGCGGCCGGGGCGGCCGACGAGGCGGCAATGCAAGCCCACGGACATCATCTTCGGGCTGCCCTGCTTCCCTTCCTCATAAAGCGTGTCGAAAGCGTCCTTAAGATAGGTGAAAAACTGGTCGCCGGAATTGAAGCCTTGCGGCGTCGCAAAGCGCATATCGTTGGTTTCCAGCGTATAGGGGATGATCAGGAACGGCGTGCCGTTCAGACCATCGACCCAGAAAGGCAGATCGTCGGCATAGGAATCGGAAGAATAGAGGAAACCGCCCTCCTCCATGACGAGACGCAGCGTATTGTCCGACGGCTTGCCCTGATACATGCCGTAGGGCCGCTCGCCGGTGAGTTCGGTATGCAGCCGCACGGCCTCGAGGATATGCTTGCGTTCCAGATCCTCGGAAAAATCCTTGTATTCCAGCCAGCGATAGCCGTGGCTCGCAATCTCCCAGCCGGCCTCCTTCATGGCGGCAACCGCTTCCGGATTGCGCGCCATGGCGAGCGTCACGCCATAGACGGTCGCCTGAACCTTGAGCTCGGTGAACATGCGCCACAGCCGCCAGAAGCCGGCACGCGAACCATATTCGTAGATCGATTCCATGTTGAGATTGCGCTGATTCGGCCAGGAAGCCGCGCCAACGATCTCGGAGAGCAGGCTTTCGGAGCCGCCATCACCATCGAGAATGCAGCTTTCCCCGCCCTCTTCGTAGTTGATCACGAACTGCACCGCGATGCGGGCATCTCCGGGCCATTTGGGGTCAGGCGTGTTGCGGCCGTAGCCGATAAGATTACGGGGATAGATTTCCGACATTGAAGCACCTTCTCTGATCGCGGAACGGTAGCATCCACGTCGGGAAAGTCGAGACGGAAACTGGAAAAATCACTTTCGCTTCAAAGCGAGGTATTGGCGCGCGCCATCCGTTGATCTACGCGATCTTCCGCGCGCTTATCTTTCCCATGGGATGCAGCGAATGCACCCGGAACGGACCGCCGGCCCCATCTTCCATCATCAGGGCGATGTTGGATACGGGAACGGGTGCGGCCAGGGCCGGCTCGAAGAAATCGCGCAGCGCGCGTTCGATGCGCGGCATGTCGCTTGGGCTCACCGTACCCGTCAGCATCATCTGGAAGCGGAACTCATCCATGACATGCGGGTGGCCCCAGCGATGGAGATTGGCGAACTGCGTCGCAGAGAGGCCATCCGGATCGATCCGTTCGATCTCGGCTTCGCTCAACGGTGCCCGATACTGATCGAAGGTCTGCACGATCGATGCCGCCAGGAAATGCATCTGCTGGCTCGGCGTGGAAGGAACCAGACCTAGCGCGCCGCCGAGCCGCGCGACCTCGAGCTTGGGAAGCTCGAAGGGCGCGACCGTGCCCGAAAACCGCATCAGGTCGCGCAGCAGCCCCGCCTCGGTCATGTCTTCGGCCAGCCGGAACGGCGCCTTCAGAAGCCCCATGAAGCCGTAACGGCGCGGAACCGCGGTGTAAAAAGCGATCTCATGGATACCAAGCCCGCGAACTGCGGGCGGATCGACCATCTCGCCGGAATAGATGTTGCGGCCGAGCCAATTCGCCGCCACAAGCGTCAGCGGATCGCTCGCAGACGGCGTGAAGCAAATGGCATAGCGCATGAAATCTCCTCCAGGGCGCGACAAACCGGCACCGATGGCCAAGGAGATAGGTGATTTGCGTGACAGATTGACGACCCGAAAGAGGCGTAAATTCACGTTTTATGTGATATGACTGAAATATGACTTGCTAAAGTGAAGCTCAGCGGCAACTTGAAGCGACAAGGCATACCCGCCGCCTCCCGCACGGCCGCTTCGGCCAGCCGATGCGCCAAGCCGAAGCTCACCTTGAAGCCTCCGGTCAACGCAATCAGCGAGGGATGGTCGGGATGCGCGCCCACCATCGGATCTCGATCCACGGCTTTCGGGCGCAGGCCGGCCCAGCGTTCCATCACCTCTGCGCCGGCCAGCACCGGCGCCATGATACGTGCTGCAGCGAGCAGATCGTCGAGCTGCCCGTCCGTCGACATCGGATCATCGAAACGATTCTCGCTCGTGCTGCCGACTGCGACCAGTCCCTTCTCATGGGGCACGATATAGAGGCCATCCCTGAAAATGACGGGCAGACCGCTATCGACATCGGCCTTCAGCATGGCCGCCTGCCCCTTGACCGGCTGACCAAGCGAGGATTTGCGGCCTTCCGTCAGCTCATCAAGAATTGGAAAGGAGCGATGACCGGCGGCAAGGATGGCACGCCCGAAGGCAATATCGCCCTCATTCGTGCGCGCCAGACCCCGATCCGGATCAAGGCTCTCGACAGTAGCGCCTTCAGCGAGCCGGACATGCCGCGCACCGGCCAGAAATTTATGAAGCACATCTAGAAAGGCGCGCGGCGCGACCCGCGCGGCCAGGGTGTCGTAAACGAACCCGCTTTCGGCGAGGGAAGGATCGATCCAGTCTTCGACGGGTGCCGCATCGAGCACATGCCAGTGAAACCGCCGCTCTCCATGCCGCCAATGCGCCTCCGCATCCCGGGAATGACCGAGCGCGATCTGCCTCAGATGAGGCCTCGGCAATGGAATCAGCCGTCCGGCGCGGCGGTAGCCCGCCGAAAGGCCGGTCATCGCCTCCAGCGCCGTAATTTCATCTTCCAGCGATACCAGCGCATCGAGCTGAAATTGCTTCTTGTCGGACCATTTGTCCGGCATGTGCGGCATCAGCGCGCCCAGCAGACCGCCGCTCGCCCCCTGACCGAAATGGCTGGCTTCGACAAGCAATGTCTGGATGCCAAGGCGCTCGGCATGGACAGCCGCCCATAGGCCCATGATCCCGCCGCCGACGATTAGCAGATCGACGGACGATTGACCGGCAGGTCTCGGAGGATTATCGGCTTTTTCCATGACTGATCCAGTTTCCGATAGGACCAAGGCGTCCGAAACCCATGCTGCAAGCCCGGAGCTCGAATGGCGCGACGGCGATATGCCCTATTCGTCCGCATTTGGCGACCATTTTTATTGCCAGACGGATGGCAGGCTGGAATGCGGCCATGTTTTTCTGGCCGGCAATGGCCTTCCCGACCGCTGGCAGGGGCAACAGGATTTCCTCATCGGCGAACTCGGCTTCGGCACCGGCCTGAATTTCTGCGAGACCTGGCGCCAATGGCGGAAGCTAGCACCCCCGGGTTCGACGCTGCACTTCATGTCCTTCGAACTCTATCCCATGCAGGCCGAGGAGATCGATCGCGCGCTGTCGCACTGGTCCGAAATCGATAGCGAGCGCCAGGCGCTTGCCGCCGCCTGGCCGAGCCGTCCCGAGGGTGTCGTGTCACTCAAGCTCGATGCGCATACGCGCCTTACCGTCGTCTGCGGACCGGCCCTTGAGGGTGTCAGGCATGCTCGGCAAAGCTTCGACGCCTGGTATCTCGACGGCTTCGCACCCTCCCGCAATGCCGACATGTGGTCGCCGGAACTGATGCAGGCGCTCCACGAAAAGACGGTTCTGAATGGCACCTTCGCCACCTATGCGGCCGCCGGCTTCGTGCGGCGAAACCTGCAGGCGGCAGGATTTGTGGTGGAGCGGCGCAAGGGTTTCGCCGGCAAGCGGGAAATGCTTTGCGGCGTCAAGCCGGGCTAGTTCCTGGAACGATCGGCCTGAAAAGCGGTATCGCCCAGATAGCGCTCGATCTTCGCCTCGAGAAGTTCGGGGCTGATCGGCTTGGACATGCAATCGTCCATGCCCGACTGCATGCACATGACGCGATCGACATCCAGCGCCTGCGCCGTTACCCCGACGATGGGCACGTGCCATCCCTGCCCGGCCTGGGTCTCGAATTGCCTGATCATGCGGGTCGCCTGATGACCGTTCACGACAGGCATGGACACGTCCATGAGGATCAGCGACGGCCGCAATTGGCGCCATGCGTCCACGGCCGCCTGGCCGTTCTCCACAACGAGGAACCGCAGGCCGGTCGCCTGCAGGATCTGCGTGAACACGATCTGGTTCACCTCATTGTCCTCGGCCACAAGGACGTCGATCGCATTGCCGGGTTTGGCGGACACCATCCGATCGTCCTCTTTAGTTGCGGCTGCGGCTTCGGTCGCTACCGGAGGCTGCGCTGAGCCCGATTGGCCGGTCATTTTCTTCCGCCGCGACGTGCGGACGACATCGATGACCGTGTTGCGCAACACGTTGGCACGCACCGGCTTCATGAGATGCGCCTGACCATTGACGGCGGCAAATTCCTTATCGCTGCCGGCGACGCCCATCGACGTGAGAAACACGATGGGGAGCGCCTCGAAACGCGGGTCCGCGCGCAGGCTATGTGCGACATGATAGCCGTTCATGTCCGGCATGCTATAGTCGATGATGATCGCATCGACCGATACTCCCATATCGAAGGCAGCATCGAGGATGGCGAGTGCTGTCCGGCCATCCTCGACCGCATATCCGTCGAAACCCCATTGCGCCAATTGTTCGGTCAATATGCGACGGTGTACTTCATCGTCTTCCAAGATCAGGATCCCGGCACGCTTCAGATTTGCCGGCAGCTCCGGAAGCCTGCCTCGGGCTGCGACCGGCGGCATGGGCAGATGCACAGTGAAAGCCGATCCCTTGCCCCATTCGCTTTTCACCGACAGCGAGCCGCCGAAAAGATCGACGAGGCCGGCCGTGATGGCAAGACCGAGACCTGAGCCTTCCAGACGCCGTGCGAAGGAAGAATCCGCCAATGAGAATTTGTCGAAGATCGTATCGAGCTTCTCCTCGGGTATGCCGATGCCGGTATCTTCCACACGCAGCATGAGCAATATATTGTCGTCTGGCGCAGACTGGCTATCCAGCTCCACCAACACATGTCCCCGCTCGGTGAACTTGATCGCGTTGCCGACGAGATTGGTCACGATCTGCCGAAAACGGCCGGCATCGCCCAGCATCGCCGCCGGCACGCCGGGAGCGACGCGCACCATCAGCTCGATATTCTTTTCCGATGCCGCGGCGGCAAGCAAGGTCGCAATATCTTCGACGGCCTCGGCTGGATCGAAGGCCACCTGCCGCAGATGCATGTCACCGGTATCTATGCGGGAGAAATCGAGAATGTCGTTGATGATGGTCAGCAGCGCATTGCCTGATTTCACAATAATGTCGACGAAAGTCTTCTGCCGGGCATCGAGATCGGTCTTGCCGAGCAGTTCCGCCATGCCCAGCACGCCATTCATCGGCGTGCGGATTTCATGGCTCATATGGGTCAGGAATTCGGATTTTGCCCGGTCCGCGGTATTGCTGCGCGCCAGCAACAGCTGCAGATCCGCTTCGCGTTCCTTCATCTCGGTGACATCGGTCAGCACCACCGTCCAACGACGATGCTCGCCGATCGCGGCTTCCAGCTGCAGCCAGCGGTCACCGATAATCCGGAACACGCAGGAGATCGGCTTGCCCGTTGCGATATTCTCGCCCCATGATGCCCTCAGAGCCTCGGAATTCTCGCCGAAATCGCCGCGTTCTGCACAGTAATCGAATGCCGCGGACCAGTCTTTGCCGACTTCGAGAAGCTCGGACGGTAGCTTCAGCATGTCCTTCAGGCGATCGTTAGCCAGCATGATCGTACCGCATTGGACGATCAGCAGGCCTTGGGACATGGCCTGCATGGCGTCGGCCATGAGTTCGCCGAGACGCTCCAGCGCCAGACGAGTCTCGGTGATTTCCTGGGACTGCTGTCTGACGGAGGAAATATCCGTATAGGACATCAGCGTCCGGCCGCCGGAAATGCGGCGGGCATCGATGATGACGGCTTTGCCGTCGGCAAAATTGACTTCCGTTTGCAGATGCTCACCGGCTTGGCGCAGCGCAGCCAGACGCGCCTGATAAATCTCGTCGATGCTGCCACCGTCGGATCCGAAATGCGCCAGCTCGTAGTGCTTGGCGATGAGGTCCCGATAAGGGCGGCCTTCGAAGCGATCCTCCTTCGAGAATTCCCAAATGTCGTAGCAGGCGTCATTGACATATTCCACGATATAATCGCTGTCGTGGATCAGGACGCCGATCGGCATGGAGCGAAGAATATTGTCGAGATCCTGATGCAGTTTCTTGACGGGTGCTTCGAGAAACACGCCAAAAATATAGACGCGGTCTTCGGACGGGGAAAAACTCTCGATCTGGATGCGCGAACGTTGATGTCCCGAGGTATCGAAGCACAGTGCCACCTCCTCCGAACCGAAGACCAGAGCGCGGCGCTCCCTGTCTTCTCTATCGGCGCTCTCGCCGGCATCGAGAAGATCATAGCTGCGATTGCCGATGAAATCGGAAATATCGTGCCCAAAAAAACGCGCATAGGCATCGTTGACGGCGACGTACCGAAGCTCGCTGTTCTTGATGTAGGCAGGCCTGTCCAGACTGGCGATCCGGCGGCACACTATGTCAAGCAGTTCACCGTCCAGGGTCAAACGGAGCCCCTCTTCTCACCGCGCATGATAGTTCATGAAACGACGCTCTAGCATGATTGGTTTTAACAAGGTGTTAACCATGTTTGATCGGTGCTGTACGTCGCGTTCAGACCACGCACTGTCCTATAACGGTCACGCCCTGGTCGCAAACGACGGCGGCACGTCGGGACAAACTCTGCCAAGAATCCGTCAACGGACAATTGGGAGCGATCGCCATGAGCGAAGAAGAAGGCCTGACATTGAACGAAGCGCAGATCGCAACGGCGACGGGCGAACGGCGGCGGCGGGCCGGCGGGCGCGGCGCCGAACGCAGCCGTAAGCCGAGCGGTACGAAATATCTCAATCTCGTCAACAATCTCGCGCGCACGGAACTCCTGTCGCCCGAAGCGCTCGACGACATTCACGAGGCATCCCTGACCATCCTCGAAGAGATCGGCATGGACATCATCCTGCCGGAGGCGCGTGAGCGCATGAAGGCCGCCGGCGCCGATGTCACGTCGGGCAGGGAACGCGTGCGCTTCGATCGCAACATGATCATGGAGCTGATCGCTTCCGTTCCATCGACCTTCACCCTGCATGCCCGCAACCCGATGAGAAACGTCGAGATCGGTGGCCGCAATCTCGTCTTCGCGCAGGTTGCCTCCGCCCCATTCGTCGCCGACCGCGAAGGCGGAAGGAGAGCCGGCAATCAGGAGGATTTCCGCAAGCTCATCAAGCTCGCCCAGTCCTTCGACGTCATCCACATGACCGGTGGCTATCCTGTGGAGCCGATCGATATCCATGCTTCGGTGCGCCATCTCGATTGCCTCTCGGATATCGTGAAGCTCACCGACAAGGCCTTCCACTGCTATTCGCTCGGCAAGCAGCGCAATCTCGACGCCATCGAAATCGCCCGCATCGGCCGCGGCATCGGCATGGAGCAGATGGAACGCGAACCTTCGCTCTTCACCATCATCAACTCCTCCTCGCCGCTGCGCCTCGACGGACCGATGCTGCAAGGCATCATCGAAATGTCGTCGCGCGGCCAGGTGGTGGTGGTGACGCCGTTTACGCTTGCCGGCGCCATGGCGCCGGTGACCATCGCGGGCGCGCTGGTGCAGCAGAATGCCGAAGCGCTCTGCGGCATCGCCTTCACGCAGATGGTGCGCAAGGGCGCGCCGGTGATGTATGGCGGCTTTACCTCGAATGTCGACATGAAGACCGGTGCACCCGCCTTCGGCACGCCTGAATATATGAAGGCGGTCATCGCGGGCGGTCAGCTCGCCCGCCGCTACGGTATTCCCTACCGCACCTCGAACACGAACGCGTCGAATACGCTCGATGCCCAGGCGGCCTACGAATCGGCACTGTCGCTGTGGGCGCTGACCCAGGGCGGCGGCAATTTCGTGCTGCATGCGGCCGGCTGGAGCGAAGGCGGACTTACCGCCTCCTTCGAGAAATTCATCCTCGATGTCGACATGCTGCAGATGGTCGCCGAATTCCTGACGCCGCTCGATGTCAGCGCCGACGCCCTTGCACTGGATGCCGTGCGCGATGTCGGTCCCGGCGGCCATTATTTCGGCACGGCACACACACTCGCTCGCTACGAAACCGCCTTCTATTCGCCGATCCTGTCTGACTGGCGAAACAATGAAACCTGGGCGGAAGCCGGAAGGCCCACGACTTACGATCACGCCAACCGCGTCTATAAGGAAACGTTGGCGCGTTATGAACGGCCGCCGCTTGATCCGGCCATCGAGGAAGAACTCGATGCCTTTGTCGTCAAGCGCAAGGCAGAGGGCGGCGTTCCAACCGATTTCTAACTGAAAATAAAGAGCTTTTACACTCGAATCATGGACGAAATTTAATGTCGCGGCCCTCTTTTTGGCCGCGACCTCGCCCCCTTTCCCACGCAACCTACAGCTCGGCTTCGGCTGGAAGCCCTCTGTTTTGGGAAAGGGATGTCAATGTCTGCGCTTCGCACTTTAACAACGGTCGGTTTGATCGCGCTGACGCTTGGCAGCGCCGCCGCCGTAACCACCACAACTGCCAGCGCCTCCAATCGCGGCGCCTTCTTCGGCGGTCTTGCCGCAGGTGTCGTCGGCGGCGCCTTGGCGGCTGGAGCCATGCGGCCGGCCTACCCGGCCTATTATCCGGCCTACCCTGCCTATTACGACGGCCCGGTCTATGAGCGGGTCTATGTGCGCCCCTATCCCAGCTGCTACTGGGCATGGCGCCACGATGGATGGGGACGCCCCTATCGTGTCGAGGTTTGCCGCTAAGGCCTGATGGCGCCGCAAGGTGGCAACGAAGCTCCCTACCGATCGTCTCCGATCTCGGATGCCGCCGAATTTCCGGCGGCATTTTCGTCCACTTGTTGAAAAGCTTTCGCCCGCACCCCTTGACTTTGGGCGTGAATAAGACCAAATGCGCCTCAGCTTTCACCTTCCGGCCGCCGCGTGAGCGTGCCCTGCGGGACAATCTGTACGCAAGAGAAGGACAAAAGCGCTTTTGATAATGAGGCCGCGCCAAGCGCTGCGGCCGGATGCGCTGGAAAGCTATTTCCAACTTACAAGTTCCCACTTCACGCGGGGTTCTTGACGCCAAAGACAGACCGGAGCGCATGGTGCGACCCGGCCTATTTGCTTTGGCGCCCCGAAAGGTATTGAATTGACCGATTTTCACTCGCTTGGTCTCTCCAAGCAGATCGTCGATACGCTGTCGCAGAACAACTTCGCCACGCCGACGCCGATCCAGGCTCAGGCCATTCCTCTCGTTCTCGAGGGCCGCGATCTCATCGGCCTCGCCCAGACCGGCACCGGAAAGACGGCCGCTTTCGGCCTGCCGATCATCGAAATGCTGTTGAAGGAGGCCAAGCGCCCCGACAACCGCACCGTCCGCACCTTGATTCTCGCTCCGACCCGCGAGCTGGTCAACCAGATCGCCGACAATCTCAAGCTCTTCGTGCGCAAGTCGCCGCTGCGCATCAACCTCGTGGTCGGCGGCGCGTCGATCAACAAGCAGCAGCTTCAGCTCGAGCGCGGCACCGACATTCTCGTCGCGACGCCCGGCCGCCTTCTCGACCTCATCAACCGCCGTGCCATCTCGCTCGGCCATGTCACCCACCTCGTTCTCGACGAAGCCGACCAGATGCTCGACCTCGGCTTCATCCACGATCTCCGTAAGATCGCCAAGCTCGTCCCGGCCAGGCGCCAGACCCTGCTGTTTTCGGCCACCATGCCGAAGGCGATCGCCGACCTCGCTTCCGATTACCTGACCAATCCGGTCAAGGTCGAAGTCTCGCCTCCAGGCAAGGCCGCCGACAAGGTGGAGCAATATGTCCACTTCGTCGTCGGCCAGAACCACAAGACCGAAATCCTCAAGGAAACGATTTCCGCCAATCCGGATGGCCGGGCTATCGTCTTCCTGCGCACCAAGCATGGCGCCGAGAAGCTGATGAAGCATCTCGACCACGTCGGCTTTGCCGCTGCTTCTATTCACGGCAACAAGAGCCAGGGTCAGCGCGAACGCGCCCTCAAGGGCTTCCGTGATGGCGACGTCCGCGTCCTCGTCGCAACCGACGTCGCCGCCCGCGGCATCGATATCCCCGGGGTTTCGCATGTCTACAACTTCGATCTGCCCGAGGTTCCCGATGCCTATGTTCACCGTATCGGCCGTACCGCGCGCGCCGGCCGCGACGGCATCGCTATCGCCTTCTGCGCTCCGGATGAAATCCGCCTGCTGCGCGACATCGAGCGCCTGATGGGCATCGAGATTGCCGTTGCCAGCGGCGAGGCTCCGGCCGATCGCGGCCGTCCCGTTCGCGGCAAGGGCCGCGGCGGCCAAGGCAACGGCAATGGCGGTCAGGGCCGAGGCCAGAACGGCCAGGCACGCGAGCGCGGCGAAGGCCGCCCGCAACGTCCGGCCCGCCGTCCATTCTTCGACAAGGAAGGTGGCGAAGCCCGTGGTCAGGCTGGCGAGCGCCAGGAACGCCGCCCGCGCGAAGACCGGCCGCAGCGCGAAAGCAACCGCAACGCCGATTTCCGTGGCCAGCGCCGCAACGAGCCGACGCCGCGCCCGGAAGCCGACAACGATCTCGCATCCACCTCGGACTTCCGTCCCGCTCGCAAGCAGCACAGTGGCCAGTCCAACGGCAATGGCGCCTCGCATGAGGGCGGCGCCCATCGCGGACAGCGCCACGCCCACGGCCGCCCCGCAGGCCGCCACAACGAAGAGCGCAACGCCCAGAGCGAACAGCGCAATGGCGGCAACGGCCGCATGCGCCGCCGCGGCAATGGCGGCCAGCGCCGCGAACGAGCCTAATGTAGTGAAAGGGGGCCGATTGGCCCCCTTTTTCTTTCAGGATAACGGAATCTATTCCGGCACGACAGCCGCCGCGCGCCTGTTGGTCAGATAGACACCGATCACCACAATCACCGTACCGATGATGATCGGCAGCGTCAGCGGCTCGCCGAAGGCGATCGCAGCCTCGATGGCGACCGCCGGTGGCATCAGGTAGATCAGCGATGCGGCGCGCGATACCTGCCCACGGCGGATGAGATAGAGCAGCAGGCCGACGGCGCCCATGGACAGGCCGAAGACCGACCAGAGCAT
Organism: Hyphomicrobiales bacterium; assembly: GCA_900468625.1. Classification (GTDB taxonomy): domain Bacteria; phylum Pseudomonadota; class Alphaproteobacteria; order Rhizobiales; family Rhizobiaceae; genus Rhizobium. The sequence continues at coordinate 67,486 of UBUL01000022.1, read as the reverse complement.
TGCAAGGATCGCCTCATGTGTACCGTCGAAACGCAGGCCCTCGAAGATGAAGGCGAGCGGCACGGTGACGATCAGTGCGCCGACATATTGCAAGGTCGCGATGGTTCTGAGGTCACCGGTCTGCAGGTGGCGCTTCTGGTAGAGCGTACCGTAAGTCACAGAAACCATAGCCAGCAGATTGACGATGAGCGGCACCGCCGATTGCCAGAGATTGGCCGTATCCGTCGACAGGAGTTTCGGCGAGATCGCGATGGCAATGCCGAGGAAACCGAGCAGCAAGCCGGTCTTCTGCATCGGCCGCAGCCGCTCGCCGACGAGGAACGGCGCCGCCATCGCGGTCATCAGCGGCTGCAGCGCCGCAATGATGCCGGAAATGCCGGCCGGCACGCCCTCGGCAATCGCCCACCAGAGGCCCGCCAGATAGATGCCGTGCAGGAAAATGCCGGAATAGACGGCTCGAAACACGCTCGACCAGTCGCGCGGCCATCTGGCGCCGGCGATCGAACAGAGCAGCACGAAAGCAAGCGCCGACAGGCCGTAGCGGATCATCAGGAAGGTGAATGGCCCCGCATGCAGCGAGGCATATTTGGCGACGATCCAGCCGGTGGACCAGAGAAAGACGAAAATCGCCGGCGCGAATTTATCGAGGGACATGGAAACGGACCGATATGTATATGGCGTGCCGGATTCAGGGTCGAACTCGGATTGCCGCGCGGAGGGCTGAAGGCTGATAGCCGATGGCGGCTGCGCGGTCAAAATCGATCTGCTGAAAGCAGCAATCAATTTTCCTTCATGGCATGCGAGCTGTCGCAAAAGTTCAGGAAAGCAGATCCGCCACCCCAGCGCTCATGCCGCGAAAGAAGCAGATGCTTAAATTTTGATCCGCACATTGCGACAAGACCCGGCAAACAACGGCCGCATTACTCTTAAATGCCTGTATATGCGGCGTTTTTCGATATTGCGAAATTCGTGATGGCAACTGCGCATAGTTCTTGCATTGTAAAAACCGTTGTATTCAAATGGGTAAAAACACGGGGACCGCACCTTTGGCATTTGATGAAATGATGACTGCGGATGAAAGTCCGCGCGCGCCTTACGAGAAATACTTCGAGTGGTATTCAGGCCAGGACAGGGGCCACCTCATTGCCAAATCCCGCGATGCGGAGACCATCTTCCGAAAGACGGGCATTACCTTCGCGGTCTACGGACACGCAGACTCCTCCGAAAAGCTCATCCCCTTCGATATCATCCCCCGCATCATATCAGGCCGCGAATGGCGCAAGCTCGCCCAGGGCATCGAGCAGCGGGTCATCGCCCTCAACGCCTTCCTCGACGACATCTACCACAAGCAGGAAATCATCCGCGCCGGCCGTATTCCGCGCGAGCTGATCGAAAGGAATGACGCCTTCCTGCCCGAGATGATCGGCTTCCGCCCCCCGGGCGGCGTCTACACCCACATCGTCGGCACCGATATCGTTCGCACCGGCGAGGACCAGTTCTATGTGCTCGAGGATAACGCCCGCACCCCTTCCGGTGTCAGCTACATGCTGGAAAACCGTGAAACGATGATGCAGATGTTTCCGGAGCTGTTCCACCAGAACAAGGTGCAGCGCGTCGAGGACTATCCGCTGCTGCTGCGCCAGAGCCTGGCTTCGCTCGCCCCTCCCGGCTGCAAAGGCAAGCCGCGCGTCGCCGTGCTGACGCCTGGCATCTACAACTCCGCCTATTACGAGCATTCCTTCCTTGCCGACATGATGGGCGTGGAGCTGGTGGAAGGCTCGGATCTGCGCGTCATCGACGGCAGGGTGAAGATGCGCACGACGCGGGGCTATGAGGCAATCGACGTGCTCTATCGCCGCGTCGACGACGATTTCCTCGACCCCCTCACCTTCCGTCCGGATTCCGCACTCGGCATTCCCGGCATCATGGACGTCTACCGCGCCGGCAATATCACCATCGCCAATGCGCCCGGCACCGGCATTTCCGACGACAAGGCGATCTATTCCTATATGCCCGAGATCGTCGAATTCTACACCGGTCGCAAACCGATCCTCGAGAACGTGCCGACGTGGCGCTGTTCGGAACCCGACAGCCTGAAATACGTGCTGGAGAATCTGGCCGATCTCGTCGTCAAGGAAGTCCACGGCTCCGGCGGCTACGGCATGCTCGTCGGACCCACGGCCACCAAGAAGGAGCGGACGGCCTTTGCCGAAAAGCTCAAGAGCAAGCCGAACAACTACATCGCGCAGCCGACCCTTTCATTGTCGACCGTGCCGATCCTGGTCAACAAGGGCATCGCGCCGCGGCATGTCGACCTGCGGCCCTACGTCCTCGTCTCCGACAAGGTGCGGATCATTCCCGGCGGGTTGACCCGCGTGGCGCTGAAGGAAGGCTCGCTGGTGGTCAATTCCAGCCAGGGCGGCGGCACCAAAGACACCTGGGTTCTGGAGGACTGAACGGACATGCTGGGAAGAACCGCGAACGGCCTCTACTGGATGTTCCGTTACATCGAGCGCGCCGAAAACATAGCCCGCCTCGTCGATGCTGGCCAGCGCATGTCGCTGACCCGCAGCGATGCCGTCGATGACGATTGGGACGGCGTCCTGCAAAGCGCCGGCGTGCGCGAGGCCTATAACGAAGTGCATGGCAAACTGACCGGCGCCGACGCGATCGACTATCTGATGCGCGATCGTTCCAATCCATCGAGCGTCATGTCCTGTATCGAATATGGCCGCAACAATGCCCGCATGGTGCGCACGGCGCTGACGCGCGATACCTGGGAAGCGACCAACGAATGCTGGATCGAACTGAAATCGCTGCTCGGCAAGAAGCTGAAGACGGCCGAACTGCCCGAAACGATCGACGTCATCAAGCAGCGCGCCGGCTTGATCCGCGGCGCCTTCCATGGCTCCATGCTGCGCAACGAACTCTATAATTTCGCCCGCATCGGCACCTTCATCGAACGTGCCGACAATACGGCCCGCATCCTCGACGTGAAATATTACGTGCTGCTGCCTTCCGTCTCGCATGTCGGCTCGTCGCTCGACAATGCACAGTGGGAATCGATCCTCAGATCGGTTTCGGCGCACCGGGCCTATAAATGGGCCTACGACCCGGAATATAAGCCGGCCAATATTGCCGACTTCCTGATCCTCAATGGGCAGATGCCACGCTCGCTCGCCTATTGCTATGACAAGATCGTCAGCAACATGGGCTACCTCGGCGCAGAATATGAGAAACGGCTGCCGGCGCACGATACTGCCGAAGATATCCGTAAGTCACTACAGCGCCTGACGATCAAGCACATCATGGACCAGGGCCTGCATGAGTTCCTCGAAGATTTCGTCGCACGCAGCAACAAGCTGGGCGCCGAGATTTCCGACGGCTATCGGTTCTACGAATAGGCGGGCGATATCATGAGACTGACGATCAGCCATATCACGGAATACCGCTACGACGAGCCGGCGCAATTCTCCCTGCAGCGGCTTCACCTGACGCCGCCGACCGGCGTCGGGCAGAAGGTCATCGACTGGAAACTGACGGTCGAAGGCGCAAAACCCGAGGTGGAGTATGACGACCAGTTCGGCAACCGCACCACGCTCGTTTCCCTCGACGGACAGCAGGACACGACGAAGATCATCGCGTCAGGCGAAGTCGAAACGCAGGATCTCAACGGCGTTATCGGGCTGCATCAAGGCTTCAGCCCACTCTGGCTTTTCCTGCGGGAATCGCCGCGCACGAAGGCCGGCAGGCTCACGAAGGAGCTGTTGCGCGGCATTTCCGGCGACAATGAACTCAGCAAGATGCACGCACTGATGAAGGCAATCCACGAAACCGTGGAATACAAGCCCGGCACCAGCGACACCGAGACGACGGCGGAACAGGCGCTGGAGGCAAAGAGCGGCGTCTGCCAGGACCATGCCCATATCTTCCTCGCCGGCGCCCGCATATTGCGTATCCCGGCGCGTTACGTTTCCGGCTATCTGATGATGGAAGGCAAGAACGAGCAGGCCGCCACGCATGCATGGGCGGAGGCACATATTCCCGGCCTCGGCTGGGTCGGCTTCGACCCGGCCAACGACGTCTGCCCCGATGCCCGCTACGTTCGCATCGCGACGGGTCTCTGCTATCGTGACGCAGCCCCCGTTTCCGGTATGCGGATCGGCACGCCAGGGGAAACCCTTACCGTGAAGGTGGCAGTTGCGAGCCAGGGGCAAAGTCAGAGTCAAAGCCAGAGCTGATGGACCCAATTTATCCTGCGGGGAAAACCTCGACATGGCCCTTATCACCATAATGAAGGATCGCCTGGTCGGCTGTCAGTAGCGGGATACGGTGGAAGCGCGCCGTCGCCACAATGATTCGGTCAGCGGGGTCGGCATGGAACTCCCCCGGCAGGCGCACGCTATCCACGGCAATCTGTGGCTCTATGGGAGCAAGCTGCAAACCAGATAAAGCGAGTGCCGTGTCGAGCCAACGACCAACATCGTCACCAAGTGCGATGCGTCCCTTCTGTGCGAGCATGGCGATTTCCCAGGGCGTGATCGCCGAGATCAGAATGCGACTGCGTGCCGTGGTTTCATCGATAAGCTGCCGAGCTCCCGCGCTCAGCCGCGGATCGTCATGCATGGCCCAGATCAAAATATGCGTATCGATGACGATCAATGCGTCGCATCCCAATCTTCAGCATCGACAGCAGGTAGGAACGGATCATCATATTGGAGAACACTACCCTTCATCGCGCCGATGATACTAGGGCGATCTGATTTCTCCGGCGCAGGGGTCAACAGAGCGACCGGCCTTCCACGCTTCGTAATGATAATAGGCTCTCCGTCATCGCCCATTTGATCGATCAGGTGAAGGCATTTTGCCTTGAATTCGGCGGCACCGACAGATTTGAGAGACATGGACACTATTCCCGTACAGATGTACATGAAATATGGTCAATTATTATAAAATCGTCAATACGGCTCCGAAATCGCGGTAAAAAAGGGGGCGGAACTCGCGTCCCGCCCCTTTTTTTTCAATTCCCAAATAGGTTTTAGTGGCTGTCGCGGTCGTTCGGGATTTCCGAGCCGCGCGGGCCGACGAGGAAGTCGAGGTCGGCGCCGGTATCGGCCTGCATGACCGACTTCACGTAAAGGCCACCATAGCCGCCGGTGAGCGGCTTGACCGGGGAAACCCAGGCGGCGCGGCGCTTTGCCAGTTCCTCGTCCGAAACCTCCAGCTGGATGGTGCGGGCGGGAACATCGACGGCGATGATGTCGCCGTTCTGGACCAGCGCCAGCGGGCCGCCATCGGCGGCTTCCGGCGCGGTGTGCAGGATGACGGTGCCGTAGGCCGTGCCGGACATGCGCGCATCGGAGATGCGGATCATGTCAGTGATGCCCTTCTTCAGCACCTTCGGCGGCAGGCCCATATTGCCGACTTCGGCCATGCCCGGATAACCCTTCGGGCCGCAGTATTTCAGCACCATGACGCAGTTCTCGTCGATGTCGAGATCGTCACGGTTGATACGGGCGTGGTAGTCTTCGATGCTTTCGAACACGACAGCGCGGCCCTTGTGCTGCATCAGATGCGGCGAAGCGGCCGACGGCTTCAGGACGGCGCCCTTCGGTGCAAGGTTGCCGCGCAGAACGGCAATGCCGCCCGACTGCGTCAGCGCCTTTTCCTTCGGAACGATGACGTCGTCATTGTAGTTGACGACATCCTTGACGCCGGCCCAGATCGTATCGCCCGTGACGGTGATCGCGTCCTTGTGCAGCAGGCCCATTTCGCCGACCGCCTTGATGACTACGGGCAGACCGCCGGCATAATAGAATTCTTCCATCAGATACTTGCCCGACGGCTGCAGGTTGACGATCGTCGGCACTTCCCGGCCGAGACGATCCCAATCGTCCAGAGACAGATCGACGCCAATGCGGCCGGCAAGCGCCAGCAGATGCAGAACGGCATTGGTGGAGCCGCCGACGGCGCCATTGACGCGGATCGCGTTCTCAAAGGCTTCCTTGGTCAGAATGTCTGATGGTTTCAGGTCTTCCTTGACCATGTCGACGATGCGGCGGCCTGACAGTTGCGAGATGACGCGGCGACGCGCATCGACGGCCGGGATGGCGGCGTTGCCGGGCAGCGTCATGCCGAGCGCTTCGGCCATCGATGCCATGGTCGAGGCCGTACCCATGGTCATGCAGCTGCCGGCCGAGCGAGCCATGCCCTGCTCCGCATCCATGAATTCATCCAGCGACATCTCGCCGGACTTCACCATTTCCGAGAACTGCCAGATCGCCGTGCCGGAACCGACATCCTTGCCGCGCCACTTGCCGTTCAGCATCGGGCCGCCGGAAACGAGAATAACCGGAATGTCGACCGAAGCGGCACCCATCAGCAGGCTCGGCGTGGTCTTGTCGCAACCGCCGAGCAATACGACGCCATCGACCGGATTGCCACGGATCGCTTCTTCGACGTCCATGGCAGCGAGATTGCGGAACATCATCGCCGTCGGGCGCAGCGTGCTTTCGCCGACGGAGAAAACCGGAAACTCGACGGGGAAGCCGCCCGCTTCGTAGACGCCGCGCTTCACGCGCTCTGCAAGATCGCGCAGATGCGCATTGCAGGGCGTCAGCTCCGACCAGGTGTTACAGATGCCGATAATCGGACGGCCGTCGAACGTGTCGGCGGGCAGGCCCTGGTTCTTCATCCAGGAGCGATGCATGATCGCGTTCTTGCCGGTGCCGCCGAACCAGTCGTAAGAGCGCAGCTTGCGCGGCCATTCAGCTTTCTTTTTCATAGTCTCGGTACCTTTTGTGTCGCCCGGGCCGCCTCGTTCGCTCCCGAGCCTTGAATTCGATGGTCAGGCGAGCGTGTATGCGGTCTTGACGGTGGTGAAGAATTCGGCGGCGTATTTGCCCTGTTCGCGCGGACCGAAGGACGAGCCCTTGCGGCCGCCGAAGGGCACATGGAAATCGACACCTGCCGTCGGCAGATTGACCATGACCATGCCGGCTTCCGCATTGCGCTTGAAATGCGTTGCATGCTTCAGGCTCGTCGTGGCAATGCCGGAGGACAGGCCGAACGGCGTGTCGTTGGCCGTTGCCAGCGCCTCTTCGTAATCCTTGACGCGGATGACGGAGGCAACCGGCCCGAAGATCTCTTCGCGGCTAATGCGCATCTGGTTCGTCGCCTCGGTAAACAGCGTCGGCTGCAGATAGAAGCCGGGTGTGTCGCGGCTGACGAGTTCGCCGCCGAAGGCAAGCTTGGCGCCCTCCTGCTTGCCGATCTCGATATAGTCGGTATCCGTCTTCAGCTGCTTGGCATCGACGACTGGGCCGATATGCGTGCCGGACTTGATGGCGTTGTCGACGTTCAGCGTCTTCAGCTTCTCCGTCAACGCCGCCACGAACTTATCGTGAATACCTTCGGTGACGATCAGGCGCGACGAGGCCGTGCAGCGCTGGCCGGTCGAGAAGAAGGCGGAATTGGCAGCCGCTTCGACGGCAACCGTAAGATCGGCATCGTCAAGCACGACCATCGGGTTCTTGCCGCCCATTTCGAGCTGATACTTGCGGCCATGCTCGACGGAAGAAAGTGCCACGCGCTTGCCGGTGCCGACCGAGCCGGTAAAGGTGATGCCGGAAAGAACCAGGCTGTCGAGCATCGCCTGGCCGACCACCGAGCCCTTGCCCATGACGAGGTTCAGCACGCCCTTCGGAAGGCCGGCGCGGTGAAGGATATCGACGATCGCCCAGGAGCAGCCGGGCACGAGATCGGCCGGCTTGAAGACGACGGTGTTGCCGTAGCAGAGCGCCGGGGCGATCTTCCAGGCCGGAATGGCGATCGGGAAGTTCCAGGGCGTGATGATGCCGATGACGCCGAGCGGCTCGCGCGTGATCTCGACGCCGATGTTCGGGCGCACCGAAGGCACCACCTCGCCCGCCAGACGCAGTGCCTCGCCAGCGAAGAATTCGAAGATCTGCGCGGCTCGGATCGTCTCGCCGGTCGCTTCCGGAAGCGTCTTGCCTTCTTCACGGGCGAGCAGTGCGCCGAGCTCGTCCTTACGGGCCAGAATCTCGTCGCCGGCCTTCTTCAGGATCGTATGGCGCTCCAGAATGCCGGAACGGGACCACGCCGGAAAAGCGGCCTTGGCGGCAGCGATCGCATCCGTGACATCCTGCGCACTTGCGCTCGCATAGAGGCCGACGACCTCGTTCGTATCCGACGGGTTGATGTTCTCGGTGCCGTTCGTCCCCGTCCATTCTCCGGCGATCAAGTTCTGATGAATGGTCATGGCGTCATGCCTTCCTGGATCGTATTGAACATGCCCGGCCGATCCCTTGCGGCCGGGCTCGATGCATTACAGCTGGCGAACAGCCACGTCTTCCTCGGCAGCAACTGCGAGCGGATTGCGCAGCGGCAGGCCGAATTCGCCAACTTCGATTTCGAAGACGTCGCCGGCTTCCGGCTTGACCCCTTCAGCGAAAGAAAGCGTCGCCGTGCCGAACATATGTACGTGCACATCGCCCGGAACGCGGAAGAGGCCGTACTTGAAGTGATGATATTCAAGGTTGGCAAAGGTGTGCGACATGTTCGCCTCTCCGGACAGGAAGGGCTTTTCGAAGATCACCTTGTCGCCGCGCTTGATGCGGGACGTGCCGCGAATATCGTCCGGTGCTGCGCCAATGCGGATTTCCGGACCGAAGCTTGCCGGACGCAGCTTGGAATGCGCGAGATAGAGATAGTTGATCCGCTCGGTGACGTGATCGGAAAATTCGTTCGAGAGCGCAAAGCCTATGCGGAATGGCGTACCGTCCTTGGCGATGACGTAGATGCCGGCCATTTCGGGCTCTTCGCCGCCGTCGAGCGCGAAGGACGGAGACACGAGCGCAGCACCCGGAGCCGCAGCGCCGTAGCCGTTGCCCTTGTAGAACCATTCCGGCTGAACGCCCTTTTCGCCGGCTTTCGGCTTCCCGCCCTCGATGCCCATCCTGAACATCTTCATGGAGTCGGTCAGTGTCTCTTCAGCAGCTTCTGTCGTCTTCTTGTGCATGGAATCGCGCGTGGCAGCCGAGCCGAGATGCGTAAGGCCCGTACCGGTCAGGTGCAGGTGCGCTGCGTCGGGATGCGTGATCGGCGGCAGGAAACGCCCTTCGGCATAGGCCTTGTCGAGGTCGACAGTTTCGCCGAGACCATGTGCCTCGATGACCGATACAAGCGATTTGCCGCTGTCTGCCGCTTCCAGCGCAAGCTTATAGACGCTGCCGCCATTGACGACCGCCTTGGCGGCTTCGCCAGGCCCATTGCGGACCGCTACGACGATCTCGCCGTTCGAACCCTTGATCTGCGAGATGAGCATGTCTTTCATCCTTTCCTAACCGACAGAGATCGGATGCGCTTTACCGTTCCGGCTCTCAGCGAGAGCCGGACTCTGTCATGGATTTGGTTTTAAAAGTCTCGGTCGATCGCCTGGGCGATCAACCCTTGTTCTTGTTGTAAACGTCGATGAACACGGCAGCGAGCAGCACCGCACCCTTGATCATCTTCTGGGAGTCCGTCTGATAGCCGAGGATCGACATGCCCTGGTTCAAGACACCCATGATCAAGGCGCCGATAACAGCACCCGTCACCTTGCCGACACCGCCGGAGGCCGAAGCGCCGCCGATGAAGCAGGCCGCGATAACGTCGAGTTCGAGGCCATCGCCGCCCTTTGCGGTGGCCGAGTTCAGGCGCGTGGCGATGATGATGCCGGCGATGCTCGCCAGGATGCCCATGTTGATGAATGTGTAGAAGGTCAGCTTTCGCGTATCGATACCCGAAAGCTTCGTCGCCTTTTCATTGCCGCCCATGGCATAGATGCGGCGGCCGATCGTCGTGCGCTGCGTGGCGAAACCGTAGAGGGCGATCAGCAGCAGCATGAGAACCAGAACGTTCGGCAGTCCTCTGTAGGAAGATATCTGGTAGCCGATGAAAATGGTCGCGGCGGCGATTACAAGATTCTGGCCGATAAAGAAGCTGAACGGCTCGACATCGATGCCATGTTTCTCGTTCACGCTGCGACCGCGCCATGCGAGGAGGAACATCACAATCGGGATGGCAATGGTCAGGAAGATCGATGTCGAATGGATGCCGCCTATGTCCATGAAATCGGGAAGGAAGCCGGTCGCGACGATCTGGAACGCCGGCGGGAACGGGCCGATACTGCTGCCGTTGCCCGTCGTGTTGATGATGGCATAGGTCAGGCCGCGGAAGACCAGCATGCCGGAAAGCGTGACGATAAACGACGGAATGCGATGATAGGCGATGAAATATCCGTGCCAGGCGCCGACCGCGGCCCCCATCAGAAGACAAATGACCGTCGCGAGCGCCAGGTTCATATGCATCTGCACGACCAATACGCCTGCAACCGCGCCAACAAAGCCGACCACGGAACCGACCGACAGGTCGATGTGACCGGCAACGATGACAAGCAGCATGCCGAGCGCCATGATGACGATGAACGAATTCTGCAGCACGATGTTGGTCAGGTTTTGCGGCCTGAACAGAACGCCGTTCGTAAGATATTGAAACAGCAGCATGATGACGACGAGCGCGATCAACATTCCGTATTCGCGGATGTTGTTGCGGATATGGTCGCCGATCGAAACGACGTGGCTGGTTTCCGTGGCTGGGCTGGCCGAACTCATTGTAGCTTCTCCCCTGAGCGCATGATAGCGCGCATGATACTCTCCTGGCTTGCCTCTGCCTTCGGCAGTTCGGCAACGATTCGACCTTCATTCATGACGTAGATGCGGTCGCAGGTACCGAGAAGCTCCGGCATTTCCGATGAGATCATCAGAACGCCCTTTCCGTCGGCGGCAAGCTGGTTGATGATGGAATAGATTTCATATTTGGCGCCGACGTCGATGCCGCGTGTCGGCTCGTCGAGGATCAGGACGTCCGGATCTGAGAACAGCCACTTCGACAGCACCACCTTCTGCTGGTTGCCGCCGGACAGGTTGCCCGCTTCCTGGAAAACGCCAGACGAACGGATGCGCAGTTTGCCGCGATAGTTCGTCGCCACCTGCAGCTCGCGTACGTCGTCGATGACGGTCGCCCTGGAGACACCCATCAGATTGGCGAGCGTCGTATTGTGCAGGATGCTGTTCGAAAGCACGAGACCGAGCTGCTTGCGGTCCTCGGTCACATAGGCGAGACCGGCATCGATCGCCTTGCGCACCGTGCTGGTATCGACCGGCTTGCCTTCGACGAAGACTTCGCCGCTGATCTTGTGGCCGTAGGATTTGCCGAAGACGCTCATGGCGAATTCGGTACGTCCCGCGCCCATCAGGCCGGCAATGCCAACCACTTCGCCCTTGCGCACATTGACGTTGATGTTGTGCAGGACCTGGCGATCGCGATGCTGCTGATGGAAAGCGTTCCAGTTCTTCACTTCGAAGATCGTCTCGCCGATCGGAACCGAACGCGGCGGATAGCGATCCGCCAGCTCACGGCCGACCATGTTGCGGATGATGATGTCCTCGCTGACCTCCTCTTCGTGACAGTTCAGCGTCTTTACCGTCATGCCGTCGCGCAGCACGGTGATCTGGTCGGCCACCTTGCGCACTTCGTTGAGCTTGTGCGTGATGATGATCGACGTGATGCCCTGGTTGCGGAATTCCATGAGGAGGTTGAGAAGCGCATCGGAATCGCTTTCGTTTAGCGATGCCGTCGGTTCGTCGAGAATGAGCAGCTTGACGCTCTTCGACAGAGCCTTGGCAATCTCGACGAGCTGCTGCTTGCCGACGCCGATGTCGGTCACGAGCGTATTCGGCGATTCCTTGAGGCCCACCTTGGAAAGAAGCCTCTTGGTGCGGGTGAAGGTTTCCTGCCAATTGATCATGCCATTGGCAACGACCTCGTTACCCAGGAAAATATTCTCGGCGATCGACAGAAGCGGAACGAGCGCCAGCTCCTGATGGATGATGATGATGCCGATATCTTCGGAGTCCCTGATCGTCTTGAACTGACGGACCGCGCCATCGTAAAGGATGTCGCCTTCGTAGGTACCGGCGGGATAAACGCCGGAGAGAACCTTCATCAGGGTCGACTTGCCGGCCCCGTTTTCGCCGACCAAGGCATGTATCTCGCCCTGACGAACCTTCAGATTGACATTTTCCAAAGCGTTCACACCGGGGAACGACTTGGTGATGTTCTGCATTTCGAGAATGGTATCGTCCATAGTCCAAATCCAACGCCGCGATCGAACATAGCAGACCGCGCGATCGTCTTAAATATCAAAGCCAGGGCTCGCATTTCGGCGAGCCCTGACCGCTATATCGGCAGATTACTTCAGCTGGTCAGCCTTGTAGTAGCCGCCCTCGACGAGGACCTTCTCGTAGTTGGTCTTGTCGACTGCGACCGGGGTCAGCAGATAGGACGGAACAACCTTGACGCCGTTGTCGTAGGTCTTGGTGTCGTTGACGTCAGGCGTCTTGCCTTCCATCAGAGCGTTGACCATGCCGACGGTGACCTTGGCGAGGTCACGGGTGTCCTTGAAGATCGTCGAATGCTGTTCGCCGGCGATGATCGACTTGACCGACGGAATTTCGGAGTCCTGGCCGGTCACGACCGGGAGCTTCACGCCGCCGGAACCGTAGCCGACGCCCTTGAGCGAGGAGAGGATACCGATCGACAGGCCGTCATACGGAGACAGAACGGCATCGACATGGGAGTCGGTGTAGTAAGCCGACAGCAGGTTATCCATACGAGCCTGGGCCGTTGCCGGGTCCCAACGCAGCGTACCGACCTTGTCCATGCCCATCTGGCCGGACTTCACGACCAGCTTGCCGCTGTCGATGTAGGGCTTCAGGACCGACATTGCGCCGTCATAGAAGAAGAAGGCGTTGTTGTCGTCCGGAGAACCGCCGAACAGCTCGATATTGAACGGACCCTTGCCATCCTTGAGGCCGAGAGCGTCGACGATCGAGTTTGCCTGCAGGACGCCGACCTTGAAGTTGTCGAAAGTCGCATAGTAGTCGACGTTCGGGCTGTTGCGGATCAGGCGGTCATAGGCGATGACCTTGATGCCGGCATCGTGAGCCTTCTGCAGGACGTCGGACAGCGTGGTGCCGTCGATCGAAGCGATGACGAGGACCTTGTCGCCCTTGGTGACCATGTTCTCGATCTGCGAGAGCTGGTTCGGGATGTCGTCGTCGCCATATTGAAGGTCGGTGCCGTAACCGGCAGCCTGGAGCTGCTTGACGATGTTGTTGCCGTCGTCGATCCAGCGAGCCGAAGCCTTGGTCGGCATGGCGATGCCTACCGTACCCTTGTCCGCCGCGAAGGCAGGTACCACCAGCGTAGCGACGCCGAACGCAGCGCCGGCCATCAATGAGATAATGGATTTCATTACTCTCTCCCTTGTTGATAAATGCGGCGGACAAAAAATGCCCGCCCGAAACTGCGGCAGGTTCCGTAGAAGGAATGGTTTACTTCTAATTGTGAGAAACGAAGTAGGTCTCCTCCACGCTCTCACGGTTTATGAGCTGTACCCAGCGCACGATCGGCAAACTCGTACGATTTCGTATAACTGTCAAATAGAATAACTGGCTAAATATATACCAAGTTTGATATAATGTTAAAAAATAGTACTTTTTTGCCGACGAAGGGGAAAATTGGCCATTATGGAGAAAATATATAACGATTATTTGAGCGACGGCATTGAGATTCATTCCGACAATTTTCGCGACGATGCGTTGTTGAAAGCCGGTTTGAAGCTCAATCACCTGCGCATGATCGTCACGATCGAGGATCACGGGCAAATTTCCGCGGCCGCTGAGTCCATGAACATGTCACAACCTGCGGCTTCACGCATGCTCTCAGAAATGGAGTCGATTGTCAAAAGCCCGCTTTACGAGCGTGTCGCCCGCGGCGTGGTGCTTACGCCGTTCGGGCTGGCATTGGCTAAACGGGCGCGCAAGATCCTGCTCGAATTGCGCGAAGCGGGACGAGAGCTCGGCGCACTGCGTACCGGCAAGGGCGGCTCCGTTTTCCTGGGGGCGGTGACGGCGCCGGCGATCAGCCTCGTGGTGCCGGCAATCCAGCGCGTGACGCGCAGCTATCCCGGCATCGAAATCAATATCGAGGTCGAGAACAGCAATGTTCTCGCGCGCGAACTGCTGGCAGCCCGCCACGATTTCATCATCAGCCGCGTTCCCGACGATCTGGATCCACGCCTGTTTACGACGCATGAGATCGGCGTCGAAAAGGCCTGCCTCGTCGTCCGCAACGGCCATCCGCTGCTCGAAAAAGGCGTTGCCGGCCTTCATGATCTGGCCGGTTACGATTGGGTCTTCCAGCCGCCCGGGACATTGCTGCGGCGGAAGGTGGAGGATATTTTCCTCGCCGCCGGCGTGCCCCTGCCGGAAAACATCGTCAATACCTCGTCGCTGCTGCTCACGCTGGCGGTGGTCTGCAAGACGGATGCGATCGCGCCGATTGCCCTCGACATGGCGCAATTCGTCTGCGGGCAGACATCGCAGGCAGGCGAATCCAGCATCCTGCCGATCGATTTCGATATCGACGTCAGACCCTACAGCCTCATCACCGCCCGCGAACGCGCCATGCCCCCGAGCGCGAGGCTGCTGCACGACATGATTCTGGAAGAAAGCAGGAATCTTTCGCTGATATAGGCCTCCGGCCCAATGCTCATAAGCCCCGCGCCAACTTCCGCCCTTATGAAGCCTGGCGTGGAGGCCCGCATGCTCGTCAGGCAATCATTGTTCCAATCCGTGCTCGAACGCCTCGATACGGAAGAAGACGCTTCGGAAAGGGAAGAGGCTGCGTATCGTATCCGCGGGCTGAACGTCAGCTTTGCCGCAACCGTCCTCGGCGGCGAAACGCCTGTGGCACACCGGCCGGACGAAGCTTACCGCGACAATCTTGGCGACCCGGTCATTCAGCCGGAACCGGAGCCCGAACGCACACGGCAAGAGCCGGAGCCGCCGGCCATGCCCGAACATCTGGCACGGACATCACGGGAAGAGGTCGCCGCCGAGCTGGCGATCACCTCCGACCATACGCGCGAAGCGCTGCAGGAAAAGCGCCGCAGCTTCGCAAAAGCCAACCATCCCGACAGCGTAGCGGCCCTCTTCCGCGAACAGGCGACAACTCGCATGACGCTCGCCAATCAGCTGATCGACGAAGCCATACGCCGCCTCAAGCGATGATCACGTCTTGTCGTCCGGCGGCGGCGCCCTCTCATCCGCATCATCCTGCGGCGGAGCCTCGACCTTTGCCGCGGGCGGTTGCGGCTTGAAATTCAAGAGCAGCATCCAGGCCGAGTAGGCGCCGAGCGCGCCGGAAAGCATCGCCCAGAACGGCTGCGAGCCGAGGGTCTCGACGGCAGCCCAGCCAAAACAGACGGCCACGATGAGGATGCGTACCCAAAGCGGCTTATAAACGGGATGGCTGGGATCGATCAGTTGCATGGGTTTCTTTTGCCTATTCAAGAAGACATGTCTTTAGCGCATCATCGGGAAAATTGTGAAGTCGTCCGCATAAAATAAGGTTTCGCGGGCGGATTTCGGCTAAGCCGATGCCGAGCCGGAATTTTCAGAATTGTGAAGTCCGGGCGGCTTGACGCCGACCGCGGAAAATGGAATGAAAATTCCACTAATGTTGATATTCGGTCCATTTGTTCCGAATCCAGGGAGGTAAGAATGACTGTCAGATTTGGTCTGCTCGGCGCCGGGCGTATCGGCAAAGTGCATGCGAAGGCCGTCAGCGGCGATGCCAATGCGACGCTCGTCGCCGTCGCGGACGCGTTTCCGGCGGCAGCGGAGGCAATCTCGGCCGCCTATGGCTGCGAAGTGCGCACAATCGCGGCAATCGAAGCCGCCAAGGATATCGATGCCGTTGTGATTTGCACGCCGACCGATACCCATGCCGATCTCATCGAGCGCTTCTCCCGCGCCGGCAAGGCCGTCTTCTGCGAAAAGCCCGTCGATCTCGACGTCGCCCGCGTCGAGGCCTGCATCAAAGTGGTCGAGGAAACCAAGGGCAAGCTGATGGTCGGCTTCAACCGCCGCTTCGACCCGCATTTCATGGCGGTGAAGAAGGCCATCGACGAAGGCCGTATCGGCACCGTGGAAATGGTGACGATCACCTCGCGCGATCCGGGCGCCCCGCCCGTCGACTACATCAAGCGCTCCGGCGGCATTTTCCGCGACATGACCATCCATGATTTCGACATGGCGCGCTTCCTGCTCGGCGAAGAGCCGGTGGCGGTCACTGCAACCGCCGCAGTCCTCGTCGACAAGGCAATCGGCGACGCCGGCGATTACGACAGCGTTTCCGTCATCCTCCAGACGGCATCCGGCAAGCAGGCAATCATCTCCAACTCGCGCCGCGCCACCTATGGCTACGACCAGCGCATCGAAATCCATGGCTCGAAGGGCCTTGTTTCCGCTGAAAATCAGCGCCCCTTCTCCATCGAAGTCGCCAATGGCGATGGCTACACGCGCCCGCCGCTGCATGATTTCTTCATGACGCGCTACACCGAAGCCTACGCCAACGAGATCGCAAGTTTCATCGCCGCGATCGAAAACGGTGCCGCCATCACGCCGTCGGGCAAGGATGGCCTTGCCGCGCTGAAGCTGGCGGATGCCGCCCTGCAGTCGGTCAAGGAAGGCCGCCTGGTAAAGGTCGACTGAGCAGGTCCCCAGTCCTGCAAGGAAATGATCTCCCAACAAGCCCGCCGCGAAGCAATTCGCGGCGGGCTTTTTATCGGGCGGCAGACCTATGCCATCCAGTTCTTCGAGCTTCCGCACCTCTGCGTAAGGATCGGCGCACTGTTGCACGACGCTATCGCCCTCTCCTTGCCGCCATCTTTAGCGAAACCTCTTGCGAATCGCATAAGTGTATGCTTATCTGTTTCCATGATAGAGAACGAGATATTCCGGGCATTGGCCGATCCGACCCGCCGCGCCATCTTCGAGAAGCTGGCTGCGGGCGGCATGAACGCCAGCGCCCTGCGCGAAGGCATCGATATCAGCCAGCCGGCCATGTCCCAGCATCTCGCCGTTCTGCGCGGTGCCGGTCTGGTCCGGGAAGAACGACACGGCCGTTTCGTGAATTACGAAGTCGATCCGGAGGGGCTTGCCCTCATCGCGCAATGGCTTGCGAAATACCGCGCCTACTGGCCCGCCCGCATCGAAGCTCTCAAGGTGTTGCTGAAGGATATGGATCAATGAACAATCTCAAGATCCCTGCGCGAAGGAACGGCATCGAACTCGAATACCAGCTCAACGAACCGCCGCAAAAGGTCTGGCGCGCAGTCAGCACTCCCGAACTTCGCGAAAACTGGCTGCCCGCCAAGGCTTTGGCGGATCCGGAAGCGATTTCCGTCACACCAGGCCAAGAGGTCCGCTACAGGCTGCGGGATGACGCGCCGCCGTTCCTCGAAAGCACCGTGACCTTCCGGCTCGCCCCGAACGCAAACGGCGGGACCAGCCTGCGGATCATCCACGAACTTGATGACACGAGGCTTCGCAGGCCCGCAAGCGCGGCAGCGAACAACAACAGCCTGACCGTCCTGCTCGCTGCCTGACGGCATCGATCACACCTCAAATTTCAAGAACATTGGAGTTCGCCGATGCGCGAAGCGATGCAACTCGTCCCTATGGTCGTCGAACAATCCAACAGAGGGGAGAGGTCTTTCGACATCTATTCCCGACTGCTGCGCGAACGAATCATCTTCCTCAACGGCGAGGTGAACGATGACGTCTCGGCGCTCGTCTGCGCACAATTGCTGTTTCTCGAGGCCGAAAATCCCAAGAGACCGATCCATCTCTACATCAATTCGCCCGGCGGCGTGGTGACCAGCGGCCTCGCGATGTACGATACCATGCGTTATATCCGCGCGCCGGTGCACACGCTGTGCATGGGAACCGCCCGTTCGATGGGCTCGTTCCTCCTGATGTCGGGCCAGCCGGGTGAACGCACCGCTCTTCCGAATGCCAGCATCCATATTCACCAGCCATTGGGCGGTTTCCAGGGGCAGGCATCGGACATTTTTATCCACGCCGAAGAAATGAGACGGACGAAACACCGCATGACGCGGCTTTACGCCGAGCATTGCGGCCGCTCCTATGAGGAGTTCGAACGCGCCATGGATCGCGATCACTTCATGACCGCGGAAGAAGCACTCGAATGGGGTCTCATCGATCGCATTCTGCAGATTCGCGAGGAAGACCCGCACTCGGGATTGGCAGATTGATTCCAACGACACCACAGCCGGACGTATGGCGGCGCGTTGCGCCGAGCTCGCTTATCAACTCGCCCGGTCGCGCAGCTCCATGACCGCGGCTCCCCTCCTCACGATGTGATTGTCGATGATCGAAAGCGCGCGGTTCAAATGCCCTTCGAAGACCAGCGTCGGCTCGTCGACGATGACCCGCAGCTCCGGCATGCCTTCCATGCGCACGACATGCGATTCCGCCAATCCTTCCGTCATGCCCTCGATCAGCAGATCGTAGTAGCGCACGCCGGGACCGGTGATGACGATCGGCATCCGCTCATGCAGGCTCAAGACGCGCGACAGGCCGGTGCCGAGCGCCAGGCCGGCCTGGCGGAAGGCCAGTACGTTGCGGCGCCCGCCCTGCCGCGCGCTGACCGCGATCTTGTCGAGCTCGGCGATCGGCACGAACTTCGCCGGGATCGTGTCGAGCGGCACATCGAAAGCCGTGCGAAGTATGGCGTAGAAACCGGCATAGGCCTCTATGCATCCGCGCGCGCCGCAGCGGCACAGGCCCCCACCGGGCACATGCATCATATGCCCGAAATTCGGCGCCGATATCTGATGGTTACCTTCGTGGTCCCGCCGCACGATGCCAAGCCCGATACTGTGGCCGAGTGACAGCGCCGCCATCGCGCGGAAATTGCCGCGCGTCCTGATGTCTTCCTGCCGTCCGAGGGCCGCGGCCACCAGCAGGGTTTCGTTGCCGAGAATGATCTGCGCCGACCATTCGTCGCGCAGCACGGCGGCAAAATCGATCTCGTCACGTCCGAAGATCGGCGACCATCGCAGCACCGGTTCCGAAGCATCGACAAGCCCCTTGCTGCTGATCGAGATCATCAGCACCTTGTCGCGCGGCAATTGCGAACGGGCGGCGATCCGGTTCAAGGCATCGCGCAATCCGGCCACGAAGCGATCGACACCCGCGACGCTCTGCTGCCTCTCTTCGGTAAAGCGGTCCATCAGCCGGCCGGTATAGTCGACAAGAGAATATTGCACGGCATCCGACGAGATGACGACGACGATCAGATAGCCGCAGTCACGCCGCTGTGAAAACAGGACACGCGGTCGCCCGCGGCCGCTGGCAGCCTGCTGTTCCGCCTTTTCGATGATCTGCGCCCGCTCCAGATCCGCCGTGATGACCGATACGGTCGCGGAGGAGAGCTTCGTGAAATCAGAAAGCTCGGTATGCGCGAGCGGGCCGTGCCGGCGCAGTGCCGACAAGACCAGAGCGCTGTTCTTTTGACGGACCAATTCGGTGCTCGATTTGGCCAGCATCGGCAAGCTCCCTGCTCATTCAGCCTCCCTCTCCGCAGTCCCCGATAGCCCGTTTCGGATGACCGATCAAACCCGGCAATGCAGGTGTTGACAGCTGAAAAAATCTCTGACACTAAATTTCTCGACTGTCGAGAAAAAAATCCAAAGCTTTTTCTTGTCAGCATTTCGCGGCGGCCGACGGGAGTTCAGGATACGTGCGGTCGCATTCACTCGGGAGGATCATATGAAAGCTTTCATCAAGCTGGCTGCGGGCGCGGCCATCGTTTTGACCATGCAGACGGCTGCCTTCGCCAAGGATCTCGTCGTCGGCGTTTCCTGGTCGAACTTCCAGGAAGAACGCTGGAAGACGGATGAGGCAGCCATCAAGAAGGCCCTGGCCGCAGCCGGCGCCAAGTATATTTCCGCTGACGCCCAGTCGTCTGCTTCCAAGCAGCTGACCGACGTTGAATCCCTGATTTCCCAGGGTGCCAATGCTCTCATCATTCTCGCGCAGGATTCCGACGCCATCGGCCCGGCCGTCGAAAAGGCCGCCGACGAAGGCATTCCGGTTGTCGGTTACGACCGCCTGATCGAAAATCCGGCTGCGTTCTACATCACCTTCGACAACAAGGAAGTGGGCCGCATGCAGGCTCGCGAAGTCCTGAAGGCGAAGCCGGCTGGCAACTACGTCTTCATCAAGGGCTCCTCGTCCGACCCGAACGCCGACTTCCTCTTCTCCGGCCAGATGGAAGTGCTGAAGCCCTCCATCGACGCCGGCAAGATCAAGAACGTCGGCGAAGCCTATACGGACGGCTGGCTGCCGCAGAACGCGCAGCGCAACATGGAGCAGTTCCTGACCGCCAACAACAACAAGGTTGACGCGGTCGTCGCCTCCAACGACGGCACCGCCGGTGGCGCAGTCGCCGCCCTCGACGCTCAGGGTCTTGCGGGCTCCGTGCCGGTTTCCGGCCAGGACGCAGACAAGGCCGCTCTGAACCGCATCGCGCTCGGCACGCAGACCGTTTCCATCTGGAAGGACTCGCGTGAACTCGGCAAGCGCGCCGCCGAAATCGCCCTGTCGCTTGCCGGCGGCAAGACGATGGATCAGATCGCCGGCGTGCAGACCTTCAACGGCGGACCGAAGCACGTTCCGATGAAGTCGGTCTTCCTGACCCCGGTCGCCATCACCAAGGACAATCTGAACGTCGTCATCGATGCCGGCTGGATCTCCAAAGCCGAAGCCTGCCAGGGCGTCAAGGCCGGCGCCGTCGCAGCCTGCAAATAAGCCGTCCTTGAACGACTGACCATCAAAAAACCGACGCCGCAACGGCACACCGTTGCGGCGTCGAATGCGAATTGGAAGCCGACAACTCTCCCTTGCGGCGGGAGACGAAGCTTCCCCGCAGCGTGGTGTGCCACCGCAATCCCCTGGCCTGCCGGACGGCGGCCGTCGGGGCCGGACGAAGATCGGTTGGAACAGGCGGCGGCAGACATTTTTGAGATTGGCGCGATTGCCAGCGATAGCCAGAATGCATCGCCGGCCGCGCCCGACAGAGGGAGAACGGCAAAGCGATGGCCGACATGACACAGTCCACCACATCGAGCGGGCCTCGGAACGCAGATGCCGGCGCGATCACCCGCTTTCTGCGCGCCACAGAAATCGATACCCGCCTGCTCGGCATGATCGGAGCGTTGCTGATCATCTGGATCGGCTTCGATCTCTACCTCAGGGTCTTCGACGGCCGGGAGTTCCTGACGGCCAGAAACCTTTGGAACCTTTCGGTGCAGACCTGCGAAATCGCGGTTCTCGCCACGGGCATGGTGCTGGTCATCGTCACGCGCAACATCGACCTCTCGGTCGGCTCGGTGCTCGGTTTCGTCGCCATGATCATGGGCGTCATGCAGGCAAAATGGCTGCCGCAATATCTCGGCTTCGACAGCTCCTGGACCTGGATCATCACGCTCCTCTGCGGCCTGGCGATCGGCACGGCCATCGGCGCCTTCCAGGGCGCGATCATTGCCTTCATGAACGTCCCCTCCTTCATTGTCACCCTTGGCGGTCTCCTCGTGTGGCGCGGTCTCGCCTGGTACGTCACCAGCGGCCAGACCGTGGCGCCGATGGATTCCACCTTCGTGATCATGGGCGGCAGCGGCGCCACCGGCTCGATCGGCGCCACCTGGAGCTGGGTGGTGGGCGTGATCTCCTGCCTGCTGATCGTCTTCGGCATCATCGGCTCGCGCCAGCAAAGAAAGCGCTTCCACTTTCCGCGCCGGCCGCTTTGGGCGGAATATTTCCTTGCCGGCCTCGGTTCCCTGCTCGTCCTCGGCACAGTCTATCTCTTCAACAGCTATGACTGGCCGATTGGCATCGCCAAGCGCTATGCCACGGAACACAATATCACTTGGCCCGAGACCGGCCTGGATATCCCCTACGGCATCGCGGTTCCGGTCCTCATCGCCGTTCTCATCGGCATCGTGATGACCTTCATCGCCACCCGCCTGCGCTTCGGCCGCTACGTCTTCGCGATCGGCGGCAATCCGGAGGCAGCCGAACTCGCCGGCATCAAGACCAAATGGGTCATCATCAGGATCTTCGCGCTGATGGGCCTGCTCGCCGCAGTCTCCGCCGCGATCTCCACGGCGCGCCTCAACTCGGCCGTCAATTCGCAGGGCACGACCTACGAGCTCTTCACCATCGCAGCAGCCGTCATCGGCGGCACGTCGCTTGCCGGCGGCAGCGGCACGGTCGCCGGCGCCATGCTCGGCGCCCTCGTCATGCAGTCGCTGCAATCGGGCATGGGGCTCGCCAATGTCGACACGCCCATTCAGAACGTCGTCGTCGGCGTTGTCCTGGTGGTCGCCGTCTGGCTCGACATCGTCTACCGCTCGCGTGCCAAGTAAAAGGAATTCTGAACCATGACGGATCAAACCACTCCGCTTGTGGAAATGAAGAACATTTCCATTTCCTTCGGCGGCATTCACGCTGTCGACAATGCCTCGGTGGACCTCTACCCCGGCGAAGTCGTCGCTCTCCTCGGCCATAACGGCGCCGGCAAATCGACGCTGATCAAGATCCTCTCCGGCGCCTACAAGCGCGACAGCGGCGATATCCTGATCAACGGCGAACCCGCCGATATCCGCAGCCCGCGCGACGCCAAGAAATACGGCATCGAGACGATCTACCAGACGCTCGCCGTCGCCGACAATGTCGACGCCGCCGCCAACCTCTATCTCGGCCGCGAGCTGCAGACCCGCTGGGGCACGCTGGACGATGTCGCGATGGAGGCGAAAGCGCGCGAAGTCATGGGGCGCCTCAACCCCAACTTCAAGCGCTTCAAAGAGCCGGTGAAGGCTCTTTCCGGCGGCCAGCGCCAGTCGGTGGCGATCGCCCGCGCCATCCTCTTCGATGCCCGCATCCTGATCATGGACGAGCCGACGGCGGCACTCGGCCCTCAGGAGACGGCGCAGGTCGGCGAACTCATCAAGCAGCTGAAAAAGGAAGGCATCGGCATCTTCCTCATCAGCCACGACATCCACGATGTCTTCGACCTCGCCGACCGCGTCTCGGTGATGAAGAACGGCCAGGTCGTCGGCCACGCCCGCACCGAAGACGTCACCAAGGACGAAGTCCTCGGCATGATCATCCTCGGCAAGGTTCCGCCAAAGGCCACCCCCGGCCCCGGCGCCATGAAGGAGTAAGCCGAAACGGCTAGATAAAATCGAGGCCGCGAGCCCAAAGCCCGCGGCCTTGTCGATTCAAAATCGCAGATCTCTCGCTTTCCTGAATTTTCCGCATTGAAGCCAAGCGCTTCCTAGGCTAAGAACCAGCCATCGGACAGGCGATTCAAACCGCCACGGCATGCACCCGTAGCTCAGCTGGATAGAGTGTTGGATTCCGATTCCAAAGGTCACAGGTTCGAATCCTGTCGGGTGCGCCAATTCGCCGATTGTCCATACCGGAGATATGGGTTCCGGTGATGCCACTATTGCCGTAGGCGATAAACGCTCGCACGAAATGTACTATGCCTAAGCCTTGTTAGAATCAAAGCTTAGTCCAGCCGCTTTCATTTCCTTCAATAGCTGCATTTTCCATGCCTCACCGGGATCCAAGTCCGTGTAGATCACGCCGTACAAGTCTGAAGGTATTTCCACTCCTTCTTTCCGCATCAAGCAGGTCTTGCCGCGCCCTAACTTTGCAGCGAAGTAGCCAAGTTCAAACAACACGTTCTGCCGCGCGCGCGTGTTTTGTGCCGACGCCGTTTGAGCGCCGCCAAGGTCATCAGGCGTAAGGAGCACGACAGCGAATCCAACCTGCGTGGCGTAGTCTTGGAACTTCTCGATGATGGTGCGGCCTTGATTAGGCTGCTCGTGCAGTATGATGGCTTCGAGTCCCAATTTTTCGATGAACCGCGCCACAGCAAGCTTGGCAGCATCATCATGGCCATGAACAATAAAAACCTTGTTAGGCAAAGAAGGCGAAACTCCGTCAGCGATTTGCAGTGTTGGAGTAACCGCAGCGTCCGCCAAATCTTCCCGCAAGGTGCGTTGCGCTTCTTGCAATAACGCAATCGCGGCGGTGATGTTGTTCTGTGCTCCCTCTATGTAGTCTTGTCTGGTGGGATAGCTGGATGTGTAAATCATCGCCATAAAATTGAGCTGTGTCGCCCGTTCGAAGCGCTGAAACGTGGATGTTCCTTCGTCGAAGCACCTATCCAGCGTGTCGCGAATTGCGGCTGAAAGAGCTGTTAACTCGTGCGAAGTGCCGTTCGGCACTGTTTGGACATCGAACGCTTTTAGCTCGGCGATGCGTTCATCGATCCGCTCTATGCCCCTTTTAATACCTTCGGCTGAAAGGACTTTCTTTGGCAGCAAAGGATTGTTGTCCGGTCTTTTGGCCATACTCTTTCCTAACTATAGCTTCGATGCATAGATAAAATTACCACTCAATGCTAAATTTCAGCATCGGCGAGAGTTGGCGGCACGATCCGGGTGAGATCACCACGTATATCAATATCGTAGGCACTCGATAGCGCTGCCACGCGCATCCCCACAAAAGCTCTGAATTCGCCTAGAGCAGTAAAGAACGCTGCCGGATGAGTGCCATGGCGTAGTTGGCCATAACGCTCTTCTCTTTCAAAATAGGGATCACGCTGCCTTTCCATGATGTCATCGAATGTCGGATGTGGTTCATCGAGAAATCGGCGGCAGGCTGCACCGATTGCCCGAATATGTTCGGCAGCAGGTGCCTTGTCATTGACAGCTCCAACCGCTTTCACGCACTCCTCTCGAATTGTGTGAATAGATGCTACCACGTGGTCCTCGATCTCGGCCGACATCGGATTAAATAAGGCCCGTCGATCCTCCAGAAAGGCGAGGAGCTTGCGAACTGCGTCCCGATCGGAAGACGGCGGGCTCCACGAAACCCCGAATATCGGCGTCGAAAACCCAGTTAGACGCATCAGCATGTCCTTGGCGCGGATCAGCATGTCCAGATACCTTTCATGGTCACGCGTGTCTCTTTGTTAGGGTATTGTAACTTTGAGTAGAATCACGCGGACAGAAACAGATGGCAATAGTCGGGATCGGGATTTCACTGGTTTCGTTGGTGGTATCCCTCATCACGCTGTGGATTACACAGCTGCAACGCGGTCGGATTGCGATGACGACGCCGACCATCATCTTCTTCGGCTTCGATCAGGTCCCCAAGACTACGCCGAAAGTTTTCTTGCGCACACTGCTTTACAGTACATCGGCGCGTGGGCAGATCGTAGAAGGCATGTATGCTAAGCTCCGTTGTGATGGGATGGAACGTGTGTTCAGTTTCTGGGGCTACGGCGAGACGGACAAACTCACCCCCGGCAGCGGGGTCTACGTCAGCAAGACAGGGATGGCGGCCAATCACCATTTCGTTATGTCGGTGTTGGAGGACGATTTTGAATTCAAGCCAGGCGACTACACAATCACCATTCACGCACATCTGGCACATCGACCGGATGCCACCGAGATCGGTCGATTTCAGCTAGCTCTGAACGGTGGCCTTGCTGCCGTCCTTCACGATCAGGAGGGCGTTTTGTTCGAGCGTCAGATAGATGGGCAATATCAGGGTCATGCACGAAAAATATAGGGATTCTTGAATCTAATCAGCTGCCTGGGTGGTCTTTACTCGTAAGCAGCCATTGATTTTTATCCGCAGTGAAGCCGCAATGCGGCAGTCAGGTGATACTCGGCATCCAGCTCGATACAACTCTTCGCAGTCCGGCTAAGTCTGCTCCGCCCCTGAGCAACTCGCACGGCAGGAGCGGCCCCCTGCCGTGCCGATGTTCGGCCCATAGAGCTGGATCGGCCCTGCCCCCCTCAGTGGTTCTTGGTCGACCCTTTGCCGGTGGTGAAGCTGCAGGTCTTGATCTTGCAGCTCGCGTCGTCGCTCGTCGGAATGCTGGCACTGGTCATATTGCCCTGTCCGAGGCAAGCCATCGAATTCGAGACGGTGCGGCTGTACATCATCATGCCCGGATGGTGCGAGGGATATCGCAGCACGATGGACCCTTCCTGAGCCATCTTTTCATGCACGGCTGCGCAGGTCATCGACTTGGAATTATAGGCCGACATGGCCATCGCGTTCGCGGAGAACATTCCAACTGCGGCAAATATGATGATCGTCTTCATGGGGCTTCCTTTGGTCGCGCCGAAGGGCGCTATCGAAAATGAGATAGTCGTTGATTAGCATTGGATTTATGACAGTGAACCGACTTCCCTTTATCGGCTGTGTGACCACTGCCAAGACTGACCCGGCGCCCGTTCGGGTACGATTGCGCCAGAGCATGATGCCGAAAAGTGTGCACGGTTTTCGGACGACATCATGCTCTACTTCTTTGTTTCTAGAGCGGATTCAAATTTCAGGTCGAACCGACCTAAAATCATCCGGCTCTAGAGGTCACGGTGCGCCGCATGACGCCTGCCGGAAGCATGCGGGGCGAACGGAGATCTAAAAATCGTCCGTCAAGATGGATAAGGTCCGATGTGACGAACGGGCCTTGTTCATGAAGATCGGCCTGGGCCGACGGTCTTAGAAGGTCCGCTCGAAACGCAGGATACCCGAGAAGCTATCGTCGCTCGGCAGATCGTAATGAACGTAGGTGAACTCCGGCTCGACGAGCAGGTTCTTGACCGGGTTGAATTTGACGTTCGTGGTCGCTTCGAAGATCTTGGAGTCGGTATAGGCGAGCTGAACGTTCCACTTCAGCTTGTCGTTGATCGGGACGCCGACGCCGCCCCAGACTGCCCAGTCGCCCCAGCCGCAATCCGCGCCGTGAACGACACCGTCGGACGTCGTGCAGGCCGAGACATGCTGGTTCGAGCCGGCATACTGGTTGAGCTTGTCGCCGTCCGTGTTCCAGCCGCCCATCAGGAAAGCGGAGAAGACGCCGAAGTCGGCATCGACACGGGCCTTGATCGCGCCCTCCTCGACGATCGAGTCATAACCGCCGACCACGCGGAACTGCCAGGCGCCCGCCTTGTAGCCGAGGCCGGCGACGACGTTCGGAGCGTAGTGATCGCTCTTGGAGAGCTGCCAGCTTCCGCCATAGGCGCTGGTCGTGGTTCCGGAGTTGTTGTCTTCGAGCGAGATGACGCCGGTGAAGCCCGTACCGCTGTCGTAGTTGTAGGTGATCTGGTTCAGTTCATACGGACCGTCATAGATGACGTCGTCCTGAACCACGTCGCCGGCATAGCCGATGAACTGGTTGTACTGCGAATCCGTCTTGCCCACAGTGAAGCCGGCAAGGGTGATGTAGGCCCATAGCAGGTTCGTCGACGTGGCGTTGCCGTCGTTCCAGTCCCAACGAACGATGGTCTCGGTCTTGAGCGGACCGTATTCGGTATCGGTTGCGGTGTTGAGGTTCAGCTCCGCGCGGGTATGCCACTTGGTGCCGAAATTGCTGTCGCGATTGTAGGGGTCCTTCCACTGGCCTTCCGTGCGGATCTTGCCGCCGACCCGCAAACAGGTCTCCGTGCCGGGAATGAAGAAGTAGCCAGCGCCGAAAGCATCGCAGATGCGGACATATTCCAGCGGCTCCGGCTCGGCGGCGACGATGGCGTCAGCCGCATGGGCGCCGGATACGACGCAAAGGGCAGCAGCGGAACCGATAAGCAAGCTCTTGATGTTCATGGTAACTCCATTCGTCAACGAACTTGCGCGATGGACGAACCTGCCGCCGCTCGACATCAAGTTCCAGTGCCTATTTCGAAGCGCGAGGCTTCGCTTCCGGTTAGTAAGCTGCATTTACTATTTCGTTTTTACAAGAATTTAGGCAGGCACCCGCCATGTGTGACAGCACCTGCATATGGCGTGTTGCTCAAACGACGCACATGTGTATGAACGATGACAACCAGGTGACAGCCGGATGACAACATAGGCAACTGCACGACCCTCGCCGTACGGACCGAGATACATTGCTGGACTGACAGCGATGTATCTTGCTAGACTTGAAGGCACACCGACAGCACATCAATCTATGGCAAATCGCAGGCAGGTTCATCATGCCGAAGATCGATATTGCAGCCATACCCAAGATCAAGGGCACGTATTATCCCGCGCCGTTCAACGATCCCTGCACGGAGCGCGTACGTCAGCGGCTGGGTGATGCAGGCGGCCTCAAGGATTTCGGCGTCAATCTCATGCGGCTGCCGCCGGGCAACTGGTCGAGCCAAAGGCACTGGCATTCGGAAGAGGATGAATTCGTCTATGTGCTGGAAGGCGAGCTGACGTTGATCGAGGATGACGGAGAAACCGTGCTGCGCGCCGGCGACTGCGCCGCCTTCCCGAAGGGTTCGGGCAACGGCCATCACATGATCAACAAGTCCGATATCACGGCCATCTATCTCGAGGCCGGCTCGCGTTCGCCGACGGACCTCATCACCTGCTCGGACATCGACATGATGAGCTCCAGCACGGATGGACGCTTCGTGCACAAGGATGGCATGCCTTATCCCGACGGCTAAATCAGTCGTCGGTCGCCACGGCCAGCCGATAGGAAAGCAGATGAGTGGGCGCACCATGCAGCATGACTTCACGCTCGAAACCGACGCCGCATTTCTCCAGCACCCTGCGGGAGGCGGTATTGACGGGACGGACAAGCCCGACAACCCGCTTCGCCTTGAGATCACTGCGGGCGAAGGCCAAGGCCTCCGTCACCAGTTCCGTCGCATAGCCATTTCCCCAGCAATCAGGATGCAAATGATAGGAAAGGTTGAGTCCTTCGAATTCCCTTGAGACGGCAACGCCTCCGAAGCCGATCAGCCGCCCTTCCGTTTCGATCGCCCAGCGTCCGAATCCATGCAGGCGCCAGTGCGCCCGATCGCGTGCAAGTCGCCTCGCACTTTCCGCAGGAGAGTCCGGTGCCGGATTTGGCCGATGGGCGACAAGCTCCGGCCGGGCAAAGAGCGCGGTGACGAAATCGAGATCCCGCTCTTCCGGCCTGCGGAGGGACAGACGCACCGTATGCCGGATCATGCCCCCTCCCTTGAAGGATCATACCGCCTCGGCAGGGACCGGCGGATCGTAGCAGCAGGCATCCGTGGAAACGCACATGCTGCATCCGCTCGCCTCCAGCGCTTCCGTGACCACTTCCACGAACAGGCGGCGGAACCATACCGAGCGGCTGTCGGCCTGATCGACGCGCCGGTAGAGCATCGTCACCGGATCGGCCGACAGTTCGAACGGCGGCTCCGAAATCGTCAGGTCATGCAGTTGCGCCATGCAGCGCGCAATGGCCTCGGGAACTGTCGCAATAGCCGGAATGGCGCGCAGCGTCGTCGGAAGCGCCGAAAAGCGGGGAACCGTTGCCACCACCTGCCGGCGATGGCCGAGGCGTGCAAGGGCGACGTCCACATTGCTGGATGTAGCTCCTTCCAGCGAAACGGTGACATGCGGGGCGGCTGCGAAATGCTTCAGGCTGAGCGGCGCAGCGCATTTCAGATGCCTGGCATCATAGATGCAGAGTGAAGCCTGTTCGAAAAGCGGCGCGCGAACGTGCCACGAGGCCGGTTCGTCATGCACCGAAATGCTGAAGTCAAAGGCGCCCTCGTCCAGCAGGCGCACCGCATCACGCCGGTCGAACGCCACGCTGGTCAGCCGCGCATGCGGCGCGAGCCGGCGCAGCCGCGCCATCAGCGGCCCGAAGAAGGAGGATTCGAGATTGTCGCAAAGCCCGATGCGGAACTCGCCATGCCAGTTCTCCGGATCGAAGGCAGCCGGCGGGCGGATGGCGCGTTCGATACCCGAGAGAGCATCCTCGATCGCCGGCGCGATGGACAGCGCCCGCGGCGTCGGCTGCAGACCACGCCCGACGCGTACGAACAATTCGTCGTCCAGCGTCTCGCGCAATCGGCGGAGCGCTGCGGAAAGACCCGGCTGGCCGAGCAGCAGGCGCTCGGCCGCACGGCTGACATTCCGCTCCTGCATCAGCACGGAGAAGGCGAGCAGCAGATTGAGATCGATTTTTCGAAGTGTCGCATCATTCATCATCGCCAGTAATACCTGACATGGTTACTATCAATTTGCAATAGGGTTTGAAGATGTACATTTTCTCGTTCCCTGCCGCTTTCGACCTCCCAAGAGACGGCAGCCTAGAAAGGAACGATCCCGATGACTTCTTCCCAAACCCGAAGCGGAGCGGGATTGGCGTTGCTGCTGCTATGCGCCGCCAATTTCCTCGACGCCATGGACGTCTCCACCATCGGCGTGGCCTTGCCCGCAATCCAGAAAGAGCTCGGCATGCAGGCAACCTCGCTGCAATGGGCCGTCAGCGCCTATGTGCTCGGCTATGGCGGCTTCCTGCTGCTCGGCGGCCGTGTCGCCGATCTCTTCGGCCACCGCCGCGTCTTCCTCTGGTCGCTCGCCGTCTTTGCCGCCGCTAGCATTGCCGGCGGTTTCGTCGACAGCGCTCCAACGCTCATCGCCGCGCGCCTGATCAAGGGCATCGCTGCCGCCTTCACGGCACCGGCAGCCCTTGCCCTCCTTCTCTCCGTCTTCGGAGAAGGCGAAGCCCGTGCCAAGGCGCTCGGCGTCTTCTCCTCCACCGGTGCTGCCGGCTTCGTGCTCGGCATGGTGCTGGGCGGCGCGGCAACGCTCATCAGCTGGCGCGCAACCATCGTCATGGGCGCTCCCGTCGCCATCCTCGCGCTGACCGTCGCCCCGCTCGTACTGCCCGCCGACCACAAGCGGAGCGGCCCGCGCACTCGCTTCGACTGGGCCGGCGCCCTGACGATCACCCCCGGACTGCTGCTCTTCGTCTTCGGCGTCACCAACGCCGCCGCCGATGGCTGGCAGGCCTTCGCGACCTGGGGCTCGCTCCTCGCCGCTTTGATCCTGATCGTGCTGTTCCTGATCGTGGAATCGCGTCATCACGATCCGATGGTGCCGCTTGCCATGTTCCGGCGTGCCAAGCTCAGCCACGCCAATGCCGTTGCCGCACTGTACCAGGGAGCCTATGTCGGCTTTCAATTCGTCGCGACGCTCTACTACCAGACCATTGTCGGCTGGTCGGCCTTTGCGACAGGCTTCGCCTTCGCCATAGCCGGCTCCTGCGTCATGTTCCTTGCTCCGCGCTTCGCTACGATCGGCCAGAAACGCGGCACGACCCTGCTCATGACCTTCGGCGTCGGATTGCAGGCCATCAGCTATCTCTTCTGGGCGCTGTCTGCGGGACACATCGATACGATGGCACTCGTCGCCGTCTCGCAGCTCCTGCTCGGCGTCGGCTATGCCATGACCTATCCGTCGATCCAGGTCGCGGCTCTCTCCGACGTTGGCGACGATGAATCCGGCCTGGCTTCGGGCATGCTGTTTGCCTCCTTCCAGATCGGCGGCGGCATCATCCTGGCGGCGGCATCGGCCGTCTTCAGCGCAGCACCAAGTTTTGGCTGGAACCCTTATATCGCCGGCATCGGTTTCGTGACGATCCTTGCCGCCGCCATTACGCTGCTCGCAGCGCTCGGCCCGCGCTCGTCTACCGCAAGAGCCTCGAATTATCAGGCTGCGGAATAATCCAACGCAAGATGACCCGCCCTCCTCAGGCGGGTCGATCCCTTTCTTTGCCGGCAGCTTCGCCGGCGCGGCGCATCAGGAAATCACGCTCCCTCTGATTTTCAGCAAGCGCGGCGGCCGCCTCAAAGGCTCGCCGTGCCTCGTCATATCGGCGGAGCTTGCAGAGAAGATCGCCGCGAACGCTCGGCAGGAGATGATAGCCCCTCAGCACGGGTTCATCGCGGAGACTTTCAACGATTTCCAATGCCGCCTCCGGACCGTCGGCCATGCCTATGGCGACGGCGCGGTTGAGTTCGACAACGGGCGAACGCAGAAGCCCGGCAAGCTCCCCATAGAGATCGGCGATCCGCCGCCAGTCGGTTTCATCGGCCGTTCTCGCCCTTGCATGGCACGCGATGATCGCGGCTTGGAGAGCATAGGCCCCGCCCGCGCCACCAAGCTCCTGTGCCCGCATCAGCGCTTTCAGACCGCGTTGAATCTGCAGCCGATCCCATCGGCTGCGATTCTGTTCGAGCAGGAGGATCGGGTTGCCGGCAGCATCCGTTCGTGCGGCGGCGCGGGAGGCGTTGAGCTCCATCAATGCCAGCAGCGCATGCGCCTCCGGCTCCTGCGGCGCCACAGATGTCAATATTCGCCCCAGCCGCAGCGCCTCGCTGCACAATTGCAGCCGCATCCAGTTTTCGCCGCGCGCAGCCGTATAACCCTCATTGAAGATCAGATAGACGACCTCCAGCACCGAGGCGAGACGTTGCGACAGCTCCTCGCCACGCGGCGTCTCATAGGAAAGTCCCGATTCCGACAATGTCCTCTTGGCACGGACGATACGCTGCGCGATCGTCGCCTCCGACACCAGAAATGCCCGCGCGATCTCTTCCGTCGTCAGGCCGCAGATCATCCGCAAGGCCAACGCCACCCGCGCCTCGCGCGAGATCAGCGGGTGGCATGCCGTGAAGATCAGACGCAGCATTTCATCGCCGATATCATCATCGAGAGCGGTGTCCAGGTCAGGCATGATCTGCTCGTCCTCCTCCATCTCCCGGGTGATCAGTTCGTGCTTCTCGTCAAGCATCCGGCGCCGGCGCAGATGGTCGAGCGCCCGACGTTTGGCGGCAGTCATAAGCCACGCGCCGGGCCGCTCGGGGATGCCCGTTTCCGGCCATCGCTCCAAAGCCGCAATCAGTGCCTCTTGAGTGATATCCTCGGCCAGGGGCACATCGCGCAGCAATCGCGCCAGACTGGTGATCAGCCGCGGCTGTTCGATCCGCCAGACGGCAAGGATCGCCCGATGGGTGCCGGCGGCCGTCACGACCGCCCGCCTTGACGACAGATCGAATGCATCATGCCCTTGCTTCGGCGAGAGGATCGCATACTCCCTCGGCATTCGGCTCGAAATAGGCGCGCACCTCACATGTTCCTTCCCAGCCGGGCATGAAATCCTTGTGCAGCTGCATGAACTCGACCGCCAGCGCCACGGCCTCCTCCTTGCTCTGCAGCTCGAAGATCGCGTAGCCGCCGACGACTTCCTTCGCCTCGACGAAAGGACCATCGACGACGCTCAGTTTGCGATCTTTGATCGTGACGCGCGCGCCGGTCGCAAGCGGCATCAGCCCTGCCGTATCGATCATACGACCGGCTTTGATTTCCCGATCGGCGAGCTTGTGGATGGCCTCGAGAAGCGCCGGCGATGGCTGCATGAAATCCTTGGCAATGACGATAGACATGAAACGCATGGAAAATTCCTCCGGAAGCGAGACGCTGGCACCATTGCCGCTGAACAAGCCCGCTCATATTGACGACGAGGCAGCTCTCTGGAAATCGACAGCCGTTTCGAAAAAATCTGCATGAAGACCGAAACGCCGGCAAATCGTACTTCCGGCGCATATGGCTCATCAAGATCGACAACGTCCAAAACGGCCTTGGCACAGCTGAAAAGCCTGGGTTCGGATGATCCTGCAACTCGCCACATCGCTTTGTTGACTTCACATGATCATTGCAAGATGGTGAGGCGAAATTGCACCTGCGGACTTTCGAAGGCCGGCGTCTTTCCATGGGCGCAGCCTCTGGCGGAGATCCGCGGACAACTCGGCGGGAGCTTGTTTTCATGTTCGACCATATCTCGATCGGCGTCAAAGACCTGGCGAGGGCACAGAGATTCTACGACGCTGCATTGGCACCACTCGGCTACGAGCGCCTGAGCAACTTCGATGGCACGATCGGATATGGCGCGGAGCGCGCTCAGTTCTGGGTCAGCGAGGTGGAACGCCCCGTGCCCGCCGATCGCGGCTCCGGCCTGCATTTCTGTTTCGTGGCTCCGAGCCAGGCGGCCGTCGATGCCTTCTATGCCGCCGGTATGGCCAACGGCGGCGAAGACAATGGCAGTCCGGGCATCCGGCCCGACTACAGCCAGTTCTACTACGCCGCCTTCGTCATAGACCCGGACGGCTATCGGCTCGAAGCCTATTTCCAGACCGGCGAATAGAATCCGGCCGGCGGCGGCGCGAGGGCGGACTCCGTCGGATCGTCTCGATCGCGATGCCGGTCTGCGTGTGCCGACCGGCGCTCATTACCTCCCGGACGCAGTCCTGAGCTGGCTTTTGTCACTGGTGATTTTTGCAGCCGGCTTGGCGGCGATCGGCCTCCTGCGGCTGGCAGCCCCGGCTCACTCCCGAAAGCGGTTTGCTCAGCCGGCATTGCGCATGCGGATCAGGCGACCGTGCCTTGCCGCTTTTCGCACGCGAACCGCCATCTCGGTAAGCGCAAAGGGCTTCACCAGATAGTCGACGGCGCCGATGCTCATGGCCGCAATCTGATCCGATAGCTGATCATAGGCCGACATGACGATCACGGGGGTGGCATCTCCGCGCGCTTCCGTGAATTTCAGCAGGTCGAGGCCGCTTCCGTCCGGCAAGCGAAGATCGAGGAGGACCACATCATGCGTCGCTGCTGCAATTGCCGCGATTGCGGATTCCAGGTTCATCGACCAGTCGACGGACCAGCCTTCCGCATGCAGATGATCCTGCACCGCATTTCCTATAATCGGATTGTCTTCGACCAACAGAAGCCGCACGATTGCATCCCCAATTGCAACCAGCAGCTATGATGCCTATTTCTGACGATGACCTGAATCCTGAATGTGAAAGCAAACATAATGCGGACAGGACGCAGAACAGCCCCGCGCAAAACCCCTATTCAGGTAAATGTCAGGATTGGCCGCCATGGTCGCCGGCTTCTGCAGCCAGAGCACATCCTGCAATAGTAGGTCTTCAGCCCCGACCGACAGCAGATGCCTCGGAGAACGTCATTGACCCATAAACAGGCACCATTCGGCCGGCAAAATATCAGGCCAGCCGTCGGTAGCGTCTTACTCTGCCTCATAACCGCCCTCTATGTACTTCTTGTGACAAACCGGATGTTCTGGATCAAGGCATCCGGCTATTTCACGGCCGAGCCGGCCGCCTTTATCGCCTTCATAGCCGGTATTTCGGCCGGCGTGGCGGGGCTCTTCATCCTTTTCTCCGCCAAATACGTCACGAAGCCGGTGCTCATCTTCTTTGTGATGGTGGCGTCCGTGTCGTCCTGGTTCAACGATCAGTTCGGCGTCATCATCGACAAGGAGATGATCCGCAATGCAGCCGTATCGACGGGCGCGGAAAGCGCGCATCTGATCACGGCGCGATTCATGACATATGTCCTGCTGACGGGTGTCCTGCCTTCGCTCGTCATCGGATGGGTCAGGATCGCCCATCGACCCATCCTCAAGAAGCTTGCCTACAACACCCTCGTCATTCTCGCCTGTACGGCGATCTTCGTTGCTGCCGGCACCAGCTTCTATAAAACCTATGCCGGCGTCGGGCGCGCGCATCGCGACCTGATGGATACGCTCAACCCGGTGATGCCGATCGCGAGCGCGGTTCGCTACGTCATCGACGCCCAAAGGAATTCGGACGTCGTCGCCGAGCCGCTGGGAACGGATGCCCGCAGGGTGGGCGTGGTGGACAAAGGCAAACCGCGCGTGACGATCATCGTGGCCGGAGAGACGGCCCGCGCGCAGGATTTCTCGCTTGGCGGCTACGCCAAGATGACCAATCCGGAACTGGCAAAGCGCAATGTCGTCTATTTCCCCAACACAAGCAGCTGCGGCACAGCGACGGCAACCTCCATACCCTGCCTGTTCTCGGTCTATACGCGGACGCAGTATTCGCATCGCAAAGGACTCGAGACGGAAAACCTGCTCGATGTGCTGACCCGTGCAAAGGTCGATGTGACCTGGCTCGACAACGACACCGGCAGTTACGACGTGGCGAACCGCGTCTCCTATACCTATCTGCCGCCGTCCGCCGACCCGCGTTTCTGCAAGGACGACGAATGCAGGGACGAGATCCTTGTCGACAGGATCGACGGCTGGCTGAACAATATAAGAGGCGACAGCGTGCTGGTGCTGCACCAGCTCGGCAGCCATGGCCCCGCCTATTATCAGCGCTATCCGGAGGAATTCCGCCGGTTCCAGCCGGATTGCCGTTCGAATGATTTCAGCTCCTGCTCGCAAGAGGAAATCACCAACGCTTACGACAATACGATCCTTTATACGGATCACGTCGTCTCGATGGTCATCGACAAGCTGAAGCAGCGCGCGAACACCGTATCCGGCTCCGTGCTCTATTTCTCCGATCACGGCGAGTCACTCGGCGAAAACGGCATCTATCTGCACGGCACGCCCTATATCATCGCGCCGGCTCAGCAGACGCAGGTGCCGATGCTGGTGTGGATGGCCGACGATCTCGCCAAAGCCGCCGGTTTCGACATGGCCTGCCTCGCCAAACGCGCAGCCGAGGGCACCTACTCCCACGACAATATCTTCCACAGCGTTCTCGGCATGATGGATGTCTCGACGAAGGTCTACGATCCCAAGCTGGACGTATTCGCTCCCTGCCGCACGCCATCGAACAAGCTGGCGCTGAACCGATAGGCTGAAGGTTGATCGGCAGCCCCTGCATCGACGGGGCCGCCGATCGATCAATATCGCTCAAAGACGCTTCGGTTCGTGGATCGTCCGTTCGTTTTCCACATTGCCGGTATTGAGTGTCGTATTGCGTTCGAAGAGCAGGACCTCGCAGGCCGGCTCGGCGACCGGGCAATGTTCCACCCCATGCGGTACGATGATGTATTCGCCAGGTCCAAGGACGATATCGCCGCCGTTTTCCTCGCGCAGCCTCATACGCAGCGTGCCCCTGACGACGAGGAACAGCTCGTCTTCCTCCTCATGATGGTGCCAATGAAAAGCGCCTTCCAGCTTCGTGAGCTTGATCTGAAAATCATTGATGTCGCCGCCGACATGCGGACTCCACGTCTCATCGAAGGCTGCAAAGGCTTTGGTAAGATTAACCTTTTTCAGTATGGCCATATGTTTCCTCCTTCAGGGTTCAAACGGCTTGACGTCGTTGCCGCTAATATTGGCGCCGGCAGGACCGAAGGCAACGCCGGCCAGCGCCCACGTCTATCGAATTCCTCGAAGGTTTCCGCCGAAACTTTCTGGGTGGCTGATGATCGGGAACGACACTACATGCCTGCTCAACAGCATTTCGACGGACGACAGGAAAAACCATGACAGTAAATAATGTCGAATTCGGACTCGATACTTTCGGCGACGTGACCTTTGACGACACGGGCACGCCGCTGCCGCATGCGCAGGTCCTCCGCAATGTCGTCGCGGAAGGTGTCCTTGCCGATCAGCTCGGGATCGATTTCTTTGGTATCGGCGAGCATCACCGTGAAGACTTCGCGGTCTCCTCGCCCGAAACGGTCCTCGCCGCCATCGCCAGCAGCACATCGAAGATCCATCTGGGATCGGCCGTGACGGTGCTGAGCTCGGATGACCCGATCCGCGTCTTCCAGCGCTTCTCCAGCTTGAACGCCATTTCGAACGGCCGTGCGGAAGTCATTCTCGGCCGCGGCTCCTTTACGGAGTCCTTCCCGTTGTTCGGCTTCGAGCTATCGCAGTATGAGCAGCTGTTCGAGGAAAAGCTCGATCTGTTCGCCGCCCTGCTCAAGAACGAGCCGGTGAACTGGCAGGGCAGCATCCGCCCGCCGCTGCGCAACCAGAAAGTCTTCCCGACCATCGAGAGCGGTCAGCTGAAGACCTGGATCGGCGTCGGCGGCAGCCCGGAATCGGTGGTGCGCGCGGCTCACTACGATCTGCCGCTGATGCTGGCGATCATCGGCGGCAGCCCCTATCGCTTTCAGCCTTATATCGACCTCTATCACCGCGCTTTCGAACAGCTCGGCAAGCCCGTGCGGCCGATCGGCATCCACTCGCCCGGCTATGTCGCCGAGACGGACGAACAGGCGCGCGAGGAGCTATGGCCCTGCTTCAAGGCCATGCGTGACCGCATCGGCCGCGAGCGCGGCTGGCCGCCCATGACCCGGAACGAATTCGACAACGAGATCGAAAAGGGCTCCCTCTATGTCGGTTCGCCCGAGACGGTCGCCGCCAAGCTTGCCCCCGTCATCAAGACGCTCGGCATCGATCGCTTCCAGCTGAAGTACAGTGCCGGCGCGCTCGGTCACGAGAAGATGATGCGATGCATCGAACTCTATGGTCGGAAGGTGATCCCCGCCGTGCGCGCTGCGCTGCAGGCGTAACACCACCGCATATCTCCGTCTTCGCCT
This sequence comes from Hyphomicrobiales bacterium, assembly GCA_900468625.1. Lineage (GTDB taxonomy): Bacteria > Pseudomonadota > Alphaproteobacteria > Rhizobiales > Rhizobiaceae > Rhizobium. The sequence continues at coordinate 29,252 of UBUL01000022.1, read as the reverse complement.
TTCGATCAAATCAGCGGGCGCTTCGCAGCACAGCGAGGCGCCCGCCGCTTTTCTGCTGTCATGTCTTTGCAGTAAATGCTACGGATAATGATATCAGTAGCATTTGCTACAATCAAAGGCGCCGGATGAAAGAGAAGACGCAAAAGCCTCATACTTTCGACGACCGGGTTCTCGGCGCGATCGAGGCGCTGGCGCCTGCGGAGCAGCGCATCGCTCGCTTCTTCACCGATCAGAAGCAGGCCGTCTTGCTGAATTCGGCAGCGCAGATCGCGCAACTCGCCGGCACAAGCGATGCAACGGTCGTGCGCACTGCCCGCGCCCTTGGCTTCGAAAGCCTGTCGACACTGCGGGCCGCCCTGCTTGCCGAGCTGACCGGAACGCCTTCACCCAAAGCACGCATGGAGCGCACGCTGGCGGAAACAGGCAATCAGGCGAGCAATGCGCTTCGCCATGTCTTGGGTATGCATCAACAGGCTCTGGACGTTCTCCAGCATGAGGAATTCGCCGCAAGCTTCGAGCGTTGCATCGATATTCTCGCAAATGCTGCCAGGCGCCATGTCTTCGGCATTGGCCCGTCCGGCGCCGTGGCGGATTATGCCAGCCTTCAGTTCAACCGCATCGGCCTGCCAACCAACGCGCTTACCGCCTCCGGCGTCACGCTCGCGGATCGTCTGCTCTGGATAGGTGCGGGCGATGTGGTACTGCTGATGGCCTATGCGCCGCTCTACCGCGAAGTGGAGGTACTGCTCGAGCATGCAGGTCGGCGCGGCGTGCCAGTCATCCTGATCAGCGATGACCTGGGCCTGCTGGTTGCGGATAAAGTCGCGGAAATCCTGCCCGTCCCGCGCGGCAATGCCGGCCACCTGGCCATGCATGCCGGCACGCTGGTGCTGATTGAGGCGTTGATCGTCGCGCTCGCCGCAAAAGGCCAGGACGCGGCCTTGGACAGCCTTGACCAACTCAGCCAGTTGCGCGGCGCTATCGACAAGGCATGGAGCAAGCGCGGTACGAGAAAACGCAAGTGAGCGGCGCCGATGGTACCAAGCGGAAGCATCCATGTGGCGACGATCTTCGCCCGAGCATACGCTCACCCAAAAGATGAAGAACAGCTACCCGGAAAACATCATTCGAATTCAAAGCCCTAACCGTCATTCGGGAATCGTTTCATGAACAGCCTCACACCCATTCTCTCCACCGTGACGGCGTCCTTCCTCGGCTCCTTCGTCGAGGTCGTCGAAGCCTTCACCATCGTTCTCGCTGTTGGCGTCACGCGAAGCTGGCGCCCGGCACTGACGGGCGCTGCCCTTGCGCTTGCCCTGCTGGCGGCCCTCGTCCTCATCTTCGGACCGCTGCTCACGCTGATACCGATCGAAATACTGCAGTTCGTCGTCGGCGTTCTGCTGATCCTCTTCGGCATGCGCTGGCTGCGCAAAGCCATTCTCCGTTCGCTCGGTGTCATCGCCCTGCATGACGAGGAAGCAGCCTTTTCGAAGGAGACGGCAGTGCTAAGGGCACAATCCACGGATCGCCGCGCCGATTATCTGGCCGGCCTCGCCTCCTTCAAGGCGGTGCTGCTGGAAGGCGTCGAAGTGGTCTTTATCGTTATCGCGGTTGGCGGTGCGCATGGCCTCACGCTCTATGCCGCCCTCGGCGCGCTGGTCGCCTTCATACTTGTGATGCTGATCGGGCTGCTGGTGCATCGCCCGCTTGCCAGCGTACCGGAAAACACCCTCAAATTCGTCGTCGGCCTGATGCTCACCAGCTTTGGCATCTTCTGGACCGGCGAAGGCATCGGCGCCCATTGGCCGGGAGAGGATCTCGCCTTGATCGCCATCTTTGCGATCGTCTCGCTCGCCTCCTACGCCATCGTCCGCGGCCTGCGCGGCAACCAAACGGCAAAGGCAGCCCAATGACCGTCCTCCGTATCGCCCTATCCGAACTCATCGGCATGTTCATCGATGACGGCAGCTTGGCCACGCTCTGCCTCATCCTTATCCTCGTCATTGCCGGCGCCGTGGAGTTTCTCGCCATGCCGCCGCTCATGGGCGGCCTTCTCCTGCTGGTCGGTTGTCTCGCCATCCTGCTCTACAGCGTCCGTCGCGCCGTAAAACGATGAGATTCACAACAGTCTACAAAGCCTTGGATTTGCAGGCTGTTGTCGATTCAGCTTTCGACCGGCTTTAACGCTCGACAGAATTCTTCGCAGATGCGAAGAATTTCGCACGCCAAGCGAAAAGGAGAGACGGCATGAGCAGCGCCTATCCCGAAGTCTATCTCGTACGCCACGGGCAGACGGAGTGGAGCCTTTCCGGCAGGCACACCGGCCGCACCGATATTCCCCTGACCGCTGCCGGCGAGGAAGCGGCCCGCAAACTTGCCGGCCGCCTGCCTTCGATCAATTTCGCCGCCGTCTGGTCGAGCCCGTCGCAGCGCGCACAAAACACCTGCGCACTGGCTGGCTTCGGCGACCGGCGCGTCGTCAAGGATGACCTCGCGGAATGGGATTACGGCGCCTACGAGGGCATCACCACCAAGGCGATCCTCGCCGAACGCCCCGGCTGGCAGGTCTTTCGCGACGGCTGCCCGAATGGGGAAATGGCCGCCGATGTCGGCGCCCGCGCCGACCGGATCATCGGTGAACTTCGTGCCATCAACGGCCCGGTCCTGATCTTTTCCAGCGCCCATTTCCTGCGCGTCTTCGCCGCCCGCTGGGTCGGACTGCCGCCGGAAGGCGGCGCGCATCTGGTTCTCGACACGACAAGCATCAGCGTGCTCGGCTACGAGCATGACCTGACCGAGCCGGTCATCCGCCACTGGAACGAGATCTGACGGCCGCGCACCGATCCACTATACTTCCATAAATATTTCGAGCGGCCATCGCCGTTCGAGTTTTTTGGGAGTCCAGCTCCCGCCATAGGGCGATGTTTCTCAGACGCTGACGGGCACAGTCGCGAGCAGCCTGGCAATCCTCGCCGCCGCCGCATCCGCGGCTCGTGCCTCCATGCGGGCGATGCCGAACAGCAGCCCGGGTCGCGCAGGTCCCAGATGCAGCGCCGATATCGGCCGTACCGCGAAACCGTTGGAGTTGACGATACGCGCCATGGCAACATCATCAGTCTTTCCGTCGCGGAACCAGCTTGCCAGCTGCAGCCCGCCGGCACCCGCTCCAACCTCCAGCCACATGCCGCAGTGACGATTGAGTGCTTCGACGGTCGCCGCCATACGCTCAGCATAAATGCCGTTCATCTGCCGCAGATGTGCACGAAACCGTCCCTCGCGCAGGAAGTCGGCCAGAGCGGCCTGGATATGAACGGGCACGATGGCGCCCCTCAGCCGCTGGGCCGCCTCGATCGCTGCCACCAGTCTGGACGGCACGACGGCATAGGCAACACGCAGACCAGGCGCGAGCGTTTTCGAGAAGGTGCCGATATAGGCAACCACCTCGCTGCGATCGATGCCTTGCAAGGCGGCGATCGGCCGCGAGGCATATTGGAACTCGCTGTCGTAATCGTCTTCCAGCACGATCGCACTATTGGCGCGTGCAAATTCGAGCAGCGCAAGACGGCGCGACAGGCTCATGGTGACGCCGGTCGGATATTGATGCGAAGGCGTGACATAGATCAGCCGCGGCGATAACCCGGCGCCCCGGGCGACATCGAGACCCTCGGCATCACAAGATACCGGCACTAGCCTGGCACCCGCCATCCGCAGGATTGCCTGCGCGGTCGCGTAGCCCGGATCCTCCATCCAGACTAGATCGCCACCCGGGTCCTCGGCACGGATTACCACGCTTGCGAGAAGCCCGATTGCAGCGCCTGTCGACGGTACGATCACCACCTGCTCGGGCCGGGCGATGACGCCGCGCGTCGCAGCGATATGATCGAGAATGGCTTCGCGCAGCTCGCGAACACCGCCATGATCGCTGTAGCCGAGATCATGCACTCGCAAAGAACGGCCCCGGGCACTCAGACAACGCGCCCAGGCAGCATGGGGAAAGGCTGATACATCCGGCACGCCGGGCTCGAACAATCCTCCGGTTTTGAACTCCGTAACGTGCGGCTGGTTCGGCAACGGCGCCGCGGCCTGCCCCGACAAGGGTGCCGAGGGAAAGGCTGCAACGCGTGTTGCGGCACCGGTCGTCGATTGCAGATAGCCCTCCGCCTTCAGCCGTTCATAGGCATTGACGACGGTCGAACGCGCAACGCCGAGCGAGACAGCCATCGTCCGTGTAGACGGTACACGCTGTCCTGCCGTCATCTGTCCGTGAAGGATACGGTCTCGCATCAGGCGATAGACTTGCCCTTCCAGATCGCCCGAACTCCGGTCGAGTGCCGGCCATTGCGCTACCGCTGCCATGAAAACCCCAACTGGTCTGCCGAAAATCAAAAAACTGGCTATTTATAGCCTACCTCTTTGCTGGCAGAGATCAACGCTCAATCGACGAGGAAGACATGACCGATCTCAGCGCGCCCGATACCAAGACCTATCCGACCAGCGAACGTACACGTGTGCGGCGCAGCCCGAAGCGCGCCAGCCACGCCCATGCCGATGTTCACGCCATTCTGGATGCCGCCCCGCTCTGTCATGTCGGTTATATCGTTGACGGTGCACCTTATGTGACGCCGACGCTGCATTGGCGGGAGGACGACCATGTCTATTGGCACGGCTCCGCTGCCAGCCGCTTCCTGCGGGCTGCGGAGAACATGCCGGTTTGTCTGACCTGCAGCATCATCGACGGCTATGTGCTGGCCCGTTCGGCCTTCAATCACTCGGTCAATTACCGCTCGGCCATGGTTTTCGGTACGGCTCGATTGGTCGATGATCTCGAGGAAAAGACCGATGCGCTGCGCCGCCTGATCGAGGACCTGTTTCCCGGCCGCTGGGACGGCCTGCGGCCAATGACAAAGCAAGAGATCAAGGCGACTTCGGTCATGCGGATGAAAATCGATGAGGCCTCGGCCAAGATCCGCAATGGCCCGCCGGGTGATATCGACGAGGCCGGCCATCCGGTTTGGGCAGGCGTCCTGCCAATCGAAAGCCGTTTGGTGCCGCCACGGCCTGCGCCCGGCTTGCCGGACGGGATAGAACTGCCACAATCCCTGGCGGACCTGATACAATCCGGCCGGCTCCGTTAGGCTTATATTGGATGACCAAAGGACTTTGACATGGATCTCACGAACTGGAAGGGTGCCCCTCGCCCCGAACGGATTGCACCCGAAGGCCGCTACGCTCGAATCGAGCCGCTTGATGCTGCCCGTCATGGTCAGGATCTTTACGCCTCGGCCCGGGCAACCGGCGCAGAGGATCGCTTCCGTTATCTCTTCGAGGATGCACCGGCCGATTACGCCACCTTCTCGCCTTGGCTCGAGAAAGCCGCCTCCAGCGCCGATCCGCTCTTCTATGCGACGGTCGACAAACGCACGGGACGCGCCGAGGGCCGCCAGGCGCTGATGCGCATCGACAGCACGCATGGCGTCATCGAGATCGGCAGCATCCTCTGGGGACCCGCGATCGCCCGCAGCCGCGTGACGACCGAAACGCTCTATCTGTTTGCATCCTACGTCTTCGACACGCTCGGCTATCGCCGCTTCGAATGGAAGTGCAACAATCTCAACGAGCCGTCGAAGCGAGCGGCGGAACGCTTCGGTTTCGCCTTCGAAGGCATTTTCCGCCAGCACATGGTCGCCAAGGGTAAAAACCGCGATACTGCCTGGTTTGCCATGATCGACAGCGATTGGCCGCGGCTGAAGGCCGGCTACGAACGCTGGCTGGCGCCGGAGAATTTCGACCAGGCCGGACAACAGAAGACCAAGCTGACATTCGAATAGTCCGGATACTTCCTGCGGCTCCGGACTATAACAGCTTGCGGAAATAGACCACGCGCCTGGTTTCTACGAAGCCGAGCGCGGCGTGAAAAGCATGGCTCGCGAGATTGTCGATGAGCGCATCCGAGGCAAATTCCGCGCAGCCGGCATCTCGCCCCCAACTGGCGACGGCCTGGCAAAGCGCCTGCGCCACCCCTTCCCGCCGATTTTCCGGGCGCACATAGATGCCCTCGAGGAACAGGACTGGAGATGTCTCGCATCCGTTGACGTAATCGTGTCGCAATGTCGCTTCGGCAAAACCGATAATATGATCCTCAGCATCGATCGCCACGAAGGCAATACCGTTTTCATTGGAGCGAAACAGCGCCAGCTCCGCGCGGTGATGTTCGACCGAATCGCCGGGCCAAAGCGCCATGCGCAGGCTCACCCAATCCTCCAGGTGCTCGTGCCCCGCCTTCTCTATCCGCATGTTTCTGCCTCCCTTCCAACTATCTGTCACCGGCGAACGGAAAAATTTCGCTTTCGACTCCACAATCATCGCGCTACATATCTCGCATACTCATGCGCTATTTTTCGCTGATCAAAATCTGAGGTTGATGGAATGACATTTCAAAGCAGTTCGCGTCTTTACGCTGCTGTTTCCTCTCTGTTGTGGCCCGCGATCTTCCTGGCGGGATTGACCGGTGCCTATTTCGCCTTCGAGTCAGACATGCATCTCCTCTGGTTCAACGTCACCTATCTTTCGACGGTGGCGGTGATTGCGCTGTTCGAAAGGCTCATGCCCTATGAGCGGACCTGGCTGAAGCGCGACGGCGAGACTTTCAACGACATTGCTCACACGCTCTTGAACAAGGGCGGCGTGCAGATCGCCGCTGCGATCGGCACCTCCTTTCCGATGGCGGTGGCGACCGTGGCGCAGCCGGCGCTCAGTTACCATTCACGTTTCTGGCCGGATCAGTGGCCGATGATATTCCAGGTGGTACTCGGCCTCGTCATCGCCGAGTTCGGCCTCTATATGGCTCATCGCCTGGCGCATGAGCATCTGTCGCTGTGGCGCTTCCATGCCCTGCATCACAGCGTCGAGCGGCTATGGGTCATCAATACCGGCCGCTTCCATGTCATCGATACGCTGTTCAAGATCGCGCTCGGCCAGATTCCGCTTTACCTGCTCGGCGCGCCGTTGCCGGTCTTCCTCTGGATCGGTGCGGTCACCGCTTTCATCGGCCTTTTGACGCATTGCAACGTCGACATGCGCACCGGTCCGCTCGATCTCGTATTCTCGACGCCGCGCCTGCATCGCTGGCATCATTCCAAGGTGCTCGCAGAAGGCAACACGAATTATGGGGAAAACCTCGTCGTCTGGGACCAGCTGCTCGGCACATTCTACAATCCGCCGCGTCCCTCCTCCACGGATATCGGCATCACCGGCAAAGTCGCCAAGGGCTTCATCTCCCAGCTTACGCAACCTTTTTCCAAGAAGGGCCGCAGGGAAATCATCGGCAAGAAGCCGAAGGAACTGATCTTGAAGGAAGAACGGGACGCAAAGGCCGCCGCGGCAAGACGGAACGGCAACGCCACGATCCGCAAATCAGGCTAAAACTGCTTTCGACAAACGTCCGCCGTCCGACCTGCGGGCGCCCACGCTCATCGATGCGTGCCCTGTGGATGGAAACATCGCGAAAAACTCCCGCCTGGCAATGTGCGTATTTCAGTTTCAAACTGGAAGGATATTGTCATTTAACGTGTATTGAAAAAGGCTGCCTGGGGGTCTACCTAGGTCCTTGCAATTGATTAGGAAGAAAGATCAGGAAAATCATTAAGATGGAAGGGAGGTTTACCACAGAATACCTAAAGCAACTCCACAGAATATTTTTCATCTCCAGAGAAATAGATCGCCTTGAACGAGAATTCATCAAGCAAGGCATAGCACATTTTCACGTCTCGGGCGCCGGACATGAGTCGACGGCGTTGCTCAACGAATTCCTTCAGGACGACGACTGGCTGCACCTGCATTATCGTGACAAAGCCCTGATGCTGGCGCGCGGCATGCCCGTTCGCGAGTTCTTTTCCAGCCTGCTTGCGACAGCCAATTCCCACTCCGCCGGCCGCCAGATGAGTGCGCATCTGTCCTCCCGCGCTCTCAACATCACCTCGATCGTCGGCCCCGTCGGCAACAACGCGCTGCATGCGGTCGGTGTCGGCGCGTCCCTGAAAGACAAACCGGGGATGCCGATCGCCATCTGCTGCGTCGGCGATGGCACCACGCAGCAAGGCGAGTTCCTCGAGGCCGTTGCGGAAGCGGTGCGCAGCCAATATCCCGTCGTCTTCGTCATCGAGGACAACAGCTTCTCCATTTCGACGCGCACGAGCAGGCAGACCTTCTTCGATCTGCCCAGCGGCCCCGCCCCCTCCTTCTTTGGTATCGACATCATCCGCACCGAGGGCGATGACCTGGCGGCATCGCGTGAGGCTTTCCGCAAGGCCGTCCGCCACAGCCGCGACAAGCGTACGCCAAGCATCGTGCTTCTGAACGTCGAACGCCTTTCCGACCACACCAACGCCGACGATCAGAAAACCTATCGCACCCTCCTCGAAATCGAAGCCGGCTCCTCGCGCGACCCGCTGCCGAGCCTGCGGGCAATGCTGCAGGCGGCGGGTGTCGACGCCGATGCGCTTCGGGAGATCGAACAGGAGCTGGTTGCGGAAGTGCAGGCGGAAGCCGCCCTTGCCCGTAAGGAAGACGCTCCGAAGGTCGAGCCAGAAGCCAAGGCTCCCTATCCCGCGTCCTTCGATAAGAAGGCCGAATATCGCGGCAACGAGAACGCATCGACGCTGACGATGCGCGAAGCCCTGAATGCCGTCCTCGACAAACAGCTGGCCGCCAATCCCGAGGTCGTTCTCTTCGGGCAGGATATCGAAGACCCGAAAGGCGACGTTTTCGGCGTGACCCGCGGCCTCAGCACCAGCTATCCCGATCGGGTGCGCAATGCCGCGCTCAGCGAATCCACCATCGTCGGCACGGCCGTCGGCCGCGCACTGGCCGGTCAGCGTCCCGTCGCCTTCCTGCAGTTCGCCGATTTCCTGCCGCTCGCCTATAATCAGATCGTCTCGGAAATGGGCAGCATGTTCTGGCGCACAGGAGGCGCGTGGGAGGCTCCTGTCATCCTGATGGTAAGCTGCGGCGGCTACAAGCCCGGCCTCGGCCCGTTCCATGCACAGAGCTTCGAGGGAATGCTCGCGCATACCCCCGGCATCGACGTCGTCATGCCTTCCAGCGCCGGCGATGCGGCCGGCCTGCTCAATGCCGCTTTCGAGTCGCGGCGCCCGACAATCTTCCTCTACCCGAAGGCTGTCCTCAACAACTCCGACGGCCGCACCTCCGAGGATATCGGCAAGCATTTCGTCCATCCCGGCTTGTCGCGCCATGTCGCGCGCGGCCGCGACATCACGCTCGTCAGCTACGGCAACACCGTTTCGCTTTGCGCCAATGCCGCAAGCGCCTTCGAGGCTCAGGGCTTTTCCGTCGAGGTGATCGATCTGCGCTCGATCTCGCCTTGGGACGAGAAGGAAGTGCTGGCGAGCGCAAGGCGCACCCGCCGTCTGATCGTCGTCCACGAGGACAACCGCACCGTCGGTATGGGCGCGGAAATCGTCGCAACCGTCGCCGAAAAGACCGATGTGCCCGTCGTGGTGCGCCGGCTTGCCCGCTCCGACGCGCACATCCCCTTTAATTTCCGCAATCAGCTCGAGACGCTGCCCTCCTACCGCAAGCTGGTGGATCTGATGGCCGAGGTGCTTGAATGCGAGGTCACCTGGCACGAAGAGGACGACAGCGGCCCGACGGCAGCCATCAAGGCGATCGGCTCCGGCCCTGCCGACGAAAACGTCCTCGTGACGGACCTGCTCGTCAAACCCGGCGACAAGATAGAAGTCGGCCAGCTCGTCGCCGTCGTCGAGGCGACGAAAGCCTCCGTCGAAATCTGCGCCAATATAGGCGGCGTCGTACAGGAGGTCTTCGCCACAATCGGCGACCAGATCGCGACCGACAGCCCGCTTCTGACCGTCGATGCCAACCGCGATCTCAGCGAACAGAATTTTGCGCTCGCCTCCGAAATTCAGAACAAGTTCGTGCTGCGGCGGCTGAAGTCGCATGTCATCCAGACGCTGCGCCGCCATACCGGCAGCTTTTCCGAGATCGCCATCAACGGTATCGGCTTCGCGACCGGCGCCCGCCGTGTCACCAACGAAGAGATCATCCATAATTGGCCGAACCGGCGCGCCGATGAAATCCTCGCGCTGACGGGCATCAAGAGCCGCTTCTGGGTCGGACCCGACGAAGGCACGCTGAGCCTCGCCACGAAGGCGGCGCGCGATCTTCTCAAGCAGAACCGGATATCGATCCACGATATCGACCTGGTGATTGCCGCCACCGGCACACCCGATATTGCCACGCCTTCGCTGGCAAGCCGCGTCGCGGTTGCCGTCGCCGAAGATGGCGTCCGGCCCTCGCTTGCCGCCTATGACATGGGTGCCGCCTGCTCCGGCTATCTCTATGCCCTGCAGCAAGCCTATGATTTCATTGCCCAGCAGAACGACGCCAAGGTGCTGATCATCACTTCGGAAGTTCTGTCGCCGCTGCTCGACATGAACGATTTCGCCACGGCAATCCTCTTCGGCGATGCGGCGACGGCAAGCCTCGTGACCAGCCGCGACATGGCGCGCAACCCGCTCTTCACCGCGAGCCGCCCGATCGTCAGCGGCCGGCCGGAGCCGGGAGACCTGCTCTACGTTCCGCTGCCGGATGATGGCGTCATCGCGATGAACGGCCGCTCGGTCTTCACCGAAGCCGTGCATTCAATGACCCGCTCGATCGAAAACGCATGCGTCGATGCTGGCATCGAGCTTGCAAATCTCGATCTCCTGGTGCCACATCAGGCCAACCAGCGCATCATCGACACCATTGCCAAGCGTAGCGGCCGTCCGGCGCTGAGCGTTATCGAGACCTATGGCAACACCAGCTCATCCAGCATTCCGCTTGCCATGCTGCATGTCGCCAACGAACACTCAGAGCCGCTCAATCTCGGTCTGGTAGCCTTCGGCGGCGGCATGACGGCAGGGGCTGCGATCGTGCGGACGGTGAAGTAGCGGCGGTTTGGCCGAATGAGATTCAACCGATCTGGCGGGACGTCAACGCGTTGGGACGCTGCTATCTGAAACCGGCTGCATCGGCTCGCAGAGGAACGGCCGCTCCGTCGATGCGAAGGATTGGAAACTGATCGCGCGCCCGCTTTCAGAGAGCGACCGCATGTGCTGCTGAAAGAAAAGCCTGAGCTCCTTGAAGGTCTCAAATCCGAGAACGTTTGCGACGCGAACGACGGTGGATGGGGAGACCACACAGGCGCTCGCGACGGAACTGATCGTACCGAAAGCCACAAGGTCTGGCCGAGCAAGAATCGCTCTTGCAACACGCTCCTGTTGTTCGGGAAGCCGCAACCCCGCCGCCACAATCATCGCCTTCAGCTCGTTGACGCTTTCCGGCCTTTTCAATGAGTTCATGAAAATGACTCCCATTGCTGGAGAAAGCCGCGCCGGAGGCCGGCGCAGCTCGCGTCATCACAGTATGGCGACGGGCTGCCTCCTGGAGACGGACTCGATGCAGGCCAATGCGATCGCCAGCGCATTGCGGGCGTCCAAACCCGTCGGAGCGTCCTTGAACTCACCGGTCCTGACCGAGCTGACGAAGGACGCGAGCTGGGCGGTGTAGCCGTGGACGAAGTGATCGGTATCGCGCCGCCAGGTGTCGTTAGAGACACCGTCCTTGTCGAAAAGCGTCATGCTCGAACGGCGCACGTCGCCCATGGTCACCATACCGCCAGAACCGAAGACTTCACCGCGGATATCGTAACCGTAGAGAGCGGAGAAATTCGCCTCTGCGACGGCGATGGAGCCGTTGTCGAAGCGGATGTTCACGACGGCGGTATCGAGGAAGCCCTTTTCCCTGGCATCGGGGCGCACAAGCGCATCCGCCATCGCGAAAACTTCAACGGGCTTGGCTCCGGAATTTAGCCACAGCAGCGTGTCGAAGTCGTGGATGAGGGTCTCGTAGAAGATGGTCCAGAGCGGAATCTTATCGGGATCGGCTCCGAATGGCCCCGGATCGCGGGTCAGGGATCGAATGAGCTGCGGCGCACCGATCTTGCCGGCGTCGATTGCGGCTCGCCCCTCGGCGAAAGCCTGATCCCAGCGGCGGTTGAAGCCGACCTGAAGCGGCACGCCGGCTGAGCGCGCGGCGGCAATGGCGCGATCGGCATCCTCGAGCGTCAACGCCATCGGCTTTTCGCAGAAGATCGCCTTGCCCGCCTCGGCCGCCTGAACGAGGACGTTGGTGTGGAATCGGGCGGGCGTGGCGATGATCACGGCATCGAGGCCGGGATGTGCGAGAAGGTCCGCAACGTCGGTGTAGGAAGCGTCGATGCCGAGTTTATCTGCAAGTTTCGCGGCGGCACCGGCTGCCGGATCGGCAATGGCGACGAGTTCGGCGTCGACCAGCCGCCTGGCGACGGTTTCGCCGTGGAACGAGCCGATGCGACCAGCACCGATGAGGCCGACATTGACGGCTTTGATCTTGGGCATGGAGTTTGTCCTGTAGGGTTATGGTGTCAGATTGTGAATGCCGTGCGGAATGCGGAGAGAGCTTCGTCGGCGTCGCCGGCAGCCCAGGCTTCCATGCCGATCGGGCCGGCGTAACCCATCGCTTTCAGTGCCTTCGCGATACCGTTCCAGTTGACCTCGCCAGTACCCGGCTCGCAGCGGCCCGGCACGTCAGCAATCTGAATTTCTCCGATCCAGGGCAGGCATTTGCGGCAAAGCGCGATCAGATTTCCTTCGCCGATCTGCGCATGATAAAGATCGAGGTTGAGGCGCAGCCGCGGATGGTCGACGCTGGAAACAAGCGCCAGCGTATCCTCCGCGCGGCCAAAGGGCACGCCGGGGTGATCGACGGGCAAGTTCAGGTTTTCAAGCGTGAAGACGACGTCTTCCGCTTCGGCCAGGTCGACGATCCGGCGAAGAGTGTCGCGAGCCTTCAGCCACATCGCACCCGTGACGACTTCGATCGGTTGCACTGGAAGGCCGCGATCACCAAGACCGGTGCCATGGAGGTTCAGTCGCTGGACACCGAGGCGCTTGCCGACCCGGGCAGTTTCACGCGCCGTTCTTAGAAGTTCGTCGGCGCCGTCATCATCGGTCAGACGGCCTGTAAGATAGCCATTCATGATGGTGAAGGTCGCGCCGGTCGCCTCCAGCTTGCTGATGTCGTGTTCCGGCCAGTTCCACAGGCCGACGCCGAAGCCCAGTTCCTTGAGGCGGGATGCACGCCATTCGATCGGCCTGTCGCGCCACAGCATCTCGGCACAGGCCGCCAAAGGGAAGAAAGTCGTGGGAGCAGTCATAAGTGTTACCTTGTTGATGGGTATGAAGATCCGCGGCGCGGGAGCGACGGACCGAATTGCCGTTCCGGAATGTTCAATCAGATGGTTCCGCCGAGCTCCTCCGAGAGGGACTGTAGTTCCTTGCCGCCGGCCATCAGGTTCTGAAGACCGTCCAGATCGATCTCGTTCTTGGCGAAGGTCCCGAGCGTCTTCCCGCGGTTGAGTGCGGTGAACCGGTTGCCCACCGCATAGGCGTGGCGGACGTTGTGCGTGATGAAGATGACGCCGAGCCCTTTGCTGCGGACCTGGTCGATGTACTTCAGGACCATCGAGGTCTGAGCAACGCCGAGCGCAGAGGTCGGCTCGTCGAGAATGAGGATTTTCGCGCCGAAATAGACAGCGCGGGCGATGGCAACACATTGGCGCTCACCACCGGATAGCGTGCCGACCGCCTGATCCGGCTCGCGGACATCGATGCCGATCTTGCGCATCTCGTCGCGCGTGACGTTATTGGCGAAGTCCATGTCCATGTATTTGAAAGGTCCGAATCCCTTCAAGGGTTCGCGTCCCATGAAGAAGTTTCGGGTCACCGACATCAGCGGGATCATCGCCAAATCCTGATAGACCGTAGCAATCCCGGCATCGAGAGCATCACGCGGACCGCCGAAGGCGCGCGGCTGCCCCTCGACCAGGAACTCTCCCGACGTCGGCTTGAACACGCCCGACAACGTATTGATCAAGGTCGACTTGCCCGCTCCGTTGTCTCCTAAAAGACAAAGGACTTCGCCGGAGTTGACACTCAACGAGATGCCGTTGAGCGCAATGATGGAACCGAAATGCTTTACGAGGTTCTTGACCTCGACGAGTGGCGTCTGAGGCGTGCTCATCAGCGTTCTCCCGTCACGCGCTTGCGGATGACATTATTGAAGATGACCGCGGTCAGCAGCATGCCGCCGAGGAAGACGAGATACCAATCCTGATCGATCGAGGTGTAGGTCAGTCCGATCAGCACCATGCCGAAGACGATGGAGCCGAAGAATGCACCGATCGCCGAACCATAGCCGCCGGTCAGGAGGCAGCCGCCGATGACGGCCGCAATGATTGCCTCGAACTCCTTCTGAAAGCCGCGGCGTGCATCGGTCGAACCTGCATCGAGCACGGTCAGGATTGCGACGAGAGTGGCGCACATGGCGGTGACGATGAAGAGCGTCGTCTTGACGCGGGCGACCGGGACACCGGATTTGCGGGCGGCGCGCGGATCGCCGCCGGAAGCAAAGATCCAGTTACCGAAGCGTGTCCGCAAGAGGACCCATGTGGCTGCCAGCGCGATCAGGATGAACCACAGGATTTCGACGGGAATGCCCGGAACCTTCGGCGCTCCGCTGGGAAACGTCTCGATGATGCCCTGGCTCCCGAGCCAGGAGAACAGTCCGGTAAACGCATCGCCTGAGAAGATCGGCGCAAGCGGACTGTCGGCGGCTGCTTCCTTCATGCCTCGAAGCTGCGTCGCGCCGCCGCTCGCCCATTTCAGCCCAACCAGCGTCAGGCCGCGCAGGATGAACAGGAAGGCAAGCGTGACGATGAACGACGGAAGGCCGGTGTGCATCGTGAGCTGGGCATTGGTGACCCCGATTGCGACGGCGAAGCCCATGGCAATCAGGATCGCGACACTGAGCGGCAGATGCAGAACCACAAGCGCCGTACCGAATACAAGGCCGGCAAAGGCGACCATCGAACCGATCGACAGATCGAATTCGCCACCGATCATCAAGAGAGCAGCACCGATCGCAAGGATTCCGAGCTGGGCGGCCGGGGCCATGAAGTTGATCACGCCGGCCAGCGTGAACATGGCGGGATTGGCGGTGAAGAAAAAGAAGATGGTGACGAGCACCAGTCCAGCGACCGCACCAAGTTCCGGACGCCGCAGCAGCGCGGTCATCGTGGAAACCTTTTTCAGCCGCTCGTCGGACCGGGCCGAAGTCCCGTTCTGTTCGTTGGCCAGCGTCATGGGATCGTTCCTCAGGTTATTCGTTGTCTTTGCGCGTCACGGCATTCAGCAGACGAGCCCCGCAAAAGACAAAAGTGACGGTTGAGGCAGCTCCCGCCATAGCGGGAACTGCGACGGCTCCGGCTCAGCGGATGCCCTGGGAGGATTTCTCGACGACCTTGGCCGCCGTGTCCTTTTCGACGAAACTCGGACCGGAGGCGACGTTGCCTGCCGGGATCGTGCCGTAACGCGCATTCAATGCGAGGAAGGTCACAGGCAGATAACCCTGAAGATACGGCTGCTGATCGACGGCGAACAACGCCTTGCCGTCGGCCACTGCTTTGAGGAAACCTGCCGACAGGTCGTAGGACGCGACCTTTACCTTGTTGCCGACGCCCATTTTCCCGACGACAGCGACGGCACGTTCGCCGACGAGCGGTGCGGATAGGCCGAGAACGACATCGATCGACGGATCGGAGGTGAGCGCCGCCTGTATCTTGGCTTCGATCTCGGCCGGATCGGCTGTCGTCGGCAACACGGTCACCTTACCGCCTTCGAAGCCTTTTTCCGTTCCCGCGCAGCGCTGATCGAGGGCCGCATTGCCCACTTCCTGATTGACGCACAGAACATGCTTCAGGCCGAGAGACTTCAGTTTTGCACCGACCTTGATGCCGGCCGGAAGTTCGTCCTGGCCGACATGCAGCTTGATGCCGAGTTTTTCGGCTGCGGAGATGCCGGAATTCATGGAGATGACCGGAATGCCGGCAGCGACAGCTTTCTTAATCGCCGGGCCAAGGGCATCGGGGTCAGGGTCGGAGACCACGATTCCGGCAGGATTCTGGTTGGCAGCGGCTTCTATGAGCTGGCTCATGGCGACCATGTCGAAGGTTTCCGGCGCACGGTAGTCCACTCGGACATTGCTGTCCTTGCCGGCCTGCATCATGCCGTTCTTGACGATGGACCAGAACGGATCGGATGCCTGGCCGTGCGTAACGGCGATGATCGTCAGTTGGTCCTGCGCTCTTGCAGCCGTTGAACAGGAAACGGCGATCCCTGCCGCCAGAATGCCATAGGCGAGTTTGCTGAGAATAGATTTCATAATGTTCCTCCTCCTTGTGCCGCCCGCTCCTCAGGTCGGCAAAATGCGAATGCTACCGGGTGCAAACATCTTGCTACCGGGTGCAAGCAGGTGCATCATAGGCTCGAATAAGGTAAAAGCAAGCATTCATTTCACCGAAATCGAGAAATGGAATATTTGTTCTATTTTCTCCGGAGGCAGCATGCGAAAGCGAGAGACGGTCAAACGAGCCACGGCAAAGGAAGTTGCGGCCGCCGCCGGCGTGTCAAAATGGACGGTCATCCGAGCGTTTACTCCCGGATCGTCCATCACGGAGGAAAGCAAGCGCCGCGTCATGGAGGCGGCAGCGGCGTTGAACTATTCGCCCAATCTTCTCGCACGAAGCCTCGCGACGAACTCAACGCGGCAGGTCGCCGTCTTCGTCGACGACTTTGCCAATCCGCAAAAGCTGCCCGTTCTGGAAACGCTGACGGAGCAGCTGCAAGCCGCAGGGCTCGTCGCCATGCTGATCAATATCAACAACCACTTCGACCATGTGCATGCATTGCTGCATGCAGACCAACGTCAGGTCGATGCCGTCATTCTCTTCGGCACCGCGTTTCGTGACGAGACCCTGACGGACCGCCAGCTGGGCCATACCCTGCCGCCCATGTTCGTGCTCGCGCGCGATAGCCAGATCGAGGGCGTGCCGGCGGTAGTCTGCGACGCCGAACTCGCACTGCGGGACATTGTCAACCACCTCTACGAAAAGGGATATCGACGGCCCGCCTTCATGAGCGGCGCTACGGCACTATCGACCGCACTTCGCCGCAAGCAGCACTTTACCGAATTCTGGGCGGAAAAGGGCATCGAGGTTGTGGACTATCTTTCGGCTGAAAAATACAGCGCCGAAGCCGGGGCGATTTCCGTTCGAAACTACCTCTCCGTAACCGCTGCAGCAGATCGTGCCGACGTTCTGATGTGCGAGAACGATATCCTGGCCTTCGGAGCAATGGATGAGATCAGAGGAAAATTCGGCCTCCGCATCCCCGAGGAGATCGCGATCGTCGGCTTCGACAATTACGAACTCGGTGGGTCGCACGCCTACAGCCTCACCACCTATGAACAGCCCCGACACGAAATGGTTCGGGCGATCATTGCCATGATCCTCGGAACCGTTGAAGCCGAAACCGTCACATTGCCTGGTAAATTGGTTATTCGAAATTCGACATGAGCGCCCTTCGTAACAAGCGATGGGTTGTTGGCAGCGAGGTGTCGCGACACCTCGCAAAATATATCAGCATCAGCCATTTGCCGCCGGTTGCCGGCGAAGGTGCGGAGCCAAGCGATGCCAAAGGCGATGACACCTGGTGGTTTCGGCAAGGCTTGAAAGCGCGCCCTTCACTTGCCGAAGCCGAATGTCTTGCGCAAACTCTTATCGACTGCGTTCGCCGGCATGAATCTGCGCAAGCGGCTGAGAAGCGTCGCATTGCCGCCGGCCGGTTGGCGCATGCGGTACGGACCGTTGATGGCGGCCAGGATTTTCGCGGCGACAGCCTGCGGTGACGGCGCTGATTTGATCTGCGCCTGAACCGTCTCGATGGTCGCGTAGGCCTGCGTTTCATAGACGCCCAAGGGGGCCTCGGTATGTGCCGCGTTTACGTCGAGCCTCGTGTTGGTGAAGGTGGGTTCGAGCAGCACGACCCTGACGTTGAACTCGCGGATTTCGTGGTCCAGCGACTCCGACAGCCCCTCAAGCGCATGCTTGCTGCTGGCATAAAGCCCCATGAATGGCGCTGGCAGGAAGCCCAAGACCGAGCTGACATTGATGATGAGCCCGCTACGGGCGGCACGCATGGATGGCAGAGCGGCCCGTATCATGCGCAATGGGCCGAACACGTTGGTATCGAATACTCTTTGAGCTTCCGCGGTCGAGGTATTCTCGACGGGGCCGATCAGCGAAACGCCGGCATTGTTGATCAGAACGTCGATCTTGCCTGCTTCGGACAAAACCCATTCCACAAAGTTCGTAACCGATGTGTCGTCGTTGACGTCAACGGTTCCGAAGCGCACGCCGGGGATTGAATTGGCGCGGTTCGGGTTGCGAACGCCCCCAAACACCTTGAAGCCGTTTTGCGCGAGAAGGCGCGCAGCGGCCTCGCCTATTCCGGATGATGCGCCGGTGATAACGACGACTTTCTGATTGGACATGCATGCTCCTGAGGTTTGTGCGAACGAGTGCTAGGAAGCTTTCGGCGGGATGGGATTTTTGTTCCTTTATCCGGTGGGGATCCCGCATTTTGCTTCGCACACATTCAGTTAGATTTCGATCGCAATCTAACTTGATTTTGGATGTCGAGCAACATATAAAATGAGGCTGTAATTGCTTTGGGAGAATTTTGATTGAGGTGATGCGCTGGAGCGTGCCGGGGTTCGGCGGCCGGAGAGGCGTGGGCAAGACCGCTCAGTCGATTGATGACAGCCGCAGCATCGCCAACGTGCTTAGCGCCACCATGGATTATGTTCGCGGCCGCGATCTGTGCGGCACGCTATGATGAACGATGGACGATCGAGCAAACGAGGAGCGGTTCTTTGCCGGACACTACGCTGATGAATGGTTTGGAGTTTGTGACGGCGCTTTCGCAGGGGACCCTCCCCCGCCCACCGATGGCAGATCTGCTGCCATTCACACTTCTTCCACCCGAGGACGGTCACGTCGAGCTTCTCGCCAAGCCAGAAGCACGTTTTCTCAATATGATGAAGACGGTCCACGGCGGATGGATCATGACGATGCTCGACACCTCCATGTCGCTTGCCGCGCAAACAACGTTGACGCCCGGCGAAATCTGCCCTTCGCAAGAAACTTCCGTCAAGTTCATACGTCCGATTTCTGCCGACTGCGACGAATTGAGGGTCACCGGAAAGGTGATCTCTCGCAGCCGGACAGTCATCACTTTAGAGGGCAGGATCGAAAGCCTTCAAGGCAAGCTCCACGCCCACGGCACGTCAACCTGCTTGATCGTTCGGCCCGGACCGTGAAGGTCGAGTAGGTATTGGCCGTTTGAACACGCCGCGACGGATCGTTGCTACGCATTTGCAACGATTTTACCGAAGGACCGCGCCGAGATGCGAAAAAGCGAAGGTGGAAACACTCAACGACTTAGAGCGTGATGCCGAAAAGTGCAGGCGGCTTTCGGGCGACATCGCGCTCTACTTCTTTGATTCTGGAGCGGATTCAGATTTTAGGTCGAACAGACCTAAAATCATCCGGCTCTAATGCCTCATGACGGCGGTTCCAGCGCGGTTGCGGGAAACGATTTCGTCGTTGGTCAAGCCACCGCCGGCTGCCATGAACTCCTTGATCAGGGAATCGCGATTTTCGGCTGCGCGAGACCGATCCGCAAATAGCAGTGCTTCTTTCAATTCGGCTTCCGAAAGTTCTGTACAATAGGCAGGGGTGCCGGGTTGTTGACGCCATGATTCCGAAAGCGCACCTGAATCCACGGCAGCGAAACCGGTCGCCTCCACCAGCGTCATCGCGATCCCCTTCGTCTTGGGATCATCGCCTGCAACCGGGAGGGCGATACGCTCATTTTCTCCTTGGCGCCGGCCTTTCTCCGCCAATGTTAACGCTAAGGCCGCGTTCCATGCTTTGACGAGCGGGCGGCCAATTTGCTCACTTACCCAAACGCTTTCCGGCATACCACCATCCACTTTTGCGATCGCGCCGTCGCGGAACGGATAATAGTTCGAGGTGTCGATCACGACGACGTCGTCAGGCACATCATGGAAGAGTTCGGCAAGATCGGAATAGTTTCGGAAGGGGATCGACAGTACGATCACCTCGACGTTACGAACTGCTTCTTCCTTTGAGACTGCGACTGCACCCACATCACGGGCAAGATCACGGATCGTCTCTGGACCCTTGGAGTTTGCAAGTTTGACCTTGTGGCCGCTGGCCACAAGTTTTTTCGCAAGGGTTGCGCCGACGTTTCCGGCCCCAATAATCCCGATTTTCATGGAATGTCCTTTCTGCGAGCTGGGAAGGCGGTTATGGCAACGTTTCGGGGCGAGCGAACCCATGAAGGACATCACGGAGTTCCACCAACCCCTCATCGGTGAGCTGGCAAGCCGTCTTGATCTTGTCCGTGATGGACCAAAGTTCATCGCGTAAGGCTTCGCCTGCTTTCGTCAGATTGATCAACACGCGACGCTCGTCGTCGCGGTCGCGCGTGCGCGTCACCATGCCGGCAGCTTCGAGACGCTTGAGAAGCGGTGTGATCGTTCCGGTGTCCATGTCGAGCGTTGCGCCCAGCTCTCCGACCGCATGTGGCGTTCCTCCATAGAGCTCAAGCATCACGAGATACTGCGGAAACGTCAGTCCAAGCGGCTGCAGAAATGGCTTGTGAAGACGAGCCATTCGATTGGCTGCGCCATAGAGCGCAAAGGAAAGCTGGGTACCCACCTCACGGCGGGAGTTCATCGCATTCATCGACATGATTCTTTATCTAGTGCACTTTTATCTAGCACACTAGATAATCGGCACCTCGACGGAATCAAGATGGCTGAGCAGATTTAGGCGTTTATGAGTGCCCTGGAAGCCTCGTCGCGTCGCGAGACAGGTTCGCCGAGCGCCCGCATGATGAAACGAATTTGGGCGTTGACCGACGCAGCAATCTCGTCTTCCTCCTGGAAGCATTGCGCGACCAGGACAGGGTGGGAAAACGGCAGGAACGCCGTGACCACTCTTTTTGCGGCATCGGCGATGTTTTCAACTTGGAATTCACCCGATTGCAGGCCCTGGCGGATAATCGCTTCCAGGATCGCCCGCATTCGCTCATTATGCGCATTCATCGCTGCCCAATTTTCGCTCGTAGCAGCGACAAACAGTTCGTGAACGGGTTTTTCTTCCATCAGCGTCCTCCTGCTGTGCCGATGAAGGACGTTCAAAAGTTGGGCGAGCTTTTTGCTCGCTGCCGCGTCTGTCCGTGCGATGGAAAAAGCAATTTCATCGCGCTCATTCACGATACGGCCACATACAGCATTGTCGATCGCGGCCCTTGTAGGAAAGAAGCGGTACACGTTCGCCCGACTTGTACCGAGGTCGGACGCAATGTCTGCAATCGTTGTCTTGCGATGGCCGATCCGGCGAATGTGTTTTTCCGCAATATCCAGGATGCGATCACGCCCTTGCGCTACAATGGCTTCATCCGAAGCCGAGAAATAAGGTCTCTGCTCCTCGAACTCCGGTTCCTGTCGATCGGACGCCCAGTCAGCATCCTGGACCGTCGATGCTGAGCCGTCAGCTTTTTCCTTCACCCCTTGGGCGGTCACGTCAGTACATAGCCGAAACATGATGTCACTCCGCAGCCATAACGCGTTGCAGCTCCGGAGCATTTTGCACTGGATGATGTGCTTCTCCCTTCGTTGGCTTGATGCGGAACCACGTGGCATAGAGAGCGGGAAGAAACAGCAGGATCATTACGGTTCCGACCGCTGTACCGCCGATCAGCGTGTAGGCCATCGACCCCCAGAATACCGAATGGGTGAGAGGGATGAAGGCAAGAACGGCGGCGAGTGCCGTCAGCATGACCGGACGTGTCCGCTGCACCGTCGCCTCGATGACGGCGTGATAGTCGTCGAGACCGGCTGCCTGGTTCTCCTTGATCTGCTCGGTCAGGATCAAGGTGTTGCGCATAAGGATTCCCGCCAGCCCGATCAATCCGAGAATGGCGTTGAAGCCGAACGGCTGATGGAAGAAGAGCAGGACCGGAACCACGCCGGCAAGGCCGAGCGGCCCCGTCAGCATGACCATGGTCATGGTCGACAGGCTGCGGACCTGCAAGACAATGACGATCAGCATGGCGGCAATCATCGCCGGGAAGATTTGGACGAGGGCGACATTGGCCTTCAAGGACTCCTCGATGTTTCCTCCCATCTCGATACGATAGCCGGCCGGAAGCGAGGCGATCAGCGGCTGAAGCGCCTTCATCACCTGCTGCGAAACCTCCGGGGGCTGCGTTGCCTCGTTGATGTCGGAGCGGACGGTAATGACGGGCGTTCGATCGCGTCTTTTCAGGATCGGCTCTTCAAACCGGATTTCCGAGTGGCCGATCTGATCGAGCGGAACCTGCCGGCCATCGCGGCTCATCAGCGAGAAGTCTGCCAATCTTGACGGATCGAGCCTGTTTTCGCCGGCGCTACGCGCGATGACGGGCACGTTGCGGATGTTCTCGCGAACCTGCGTGATCGGAATGCCGCTCAACAGCAATTGCATCTGCTGAGCTGCTTCCGCCGGCGAAAGACCGATGAGACTCAACCGATCCTGATCGGGAACGAAACGCAGCACGGGCGTGCGGTTACCCCAGTCGCGGTTTGCCTGCCGGACATCCGGTATGCCCTTCATGACATCGAGAGCCTTCTCCGAAATCTGGTACAACTGCTTGGGATCGGGCCCCATGATGCGGAACTCGACCGGGAATGGCGTGTAGGGACCGAAGACGAGCTGCGTAACACGAACGTAGGCTTCCGGAGCGAGCCCGTCTGACACAGCAGTGCGAAGGCGTTGCTTCAGGGCTTCGCGGGCCTCGGCGTCCGGCGTCAGCACGACGATCTTGGCAAAGGATGGGTCCGGCAATTCCGGCGCCATCGCGAAGAAGAAGCGAGGAGCGCCCTGCCCTACATAGCTCGTGACGGTCTTAGCCTCCGGTTGTTTCTGCAGCCATCCTTCGAGCTTTTCGACCGTCGCCGTTGTCGTCTCGATACTGGTGCCCTCGGGCAAGCGGACCTCCACCAGTACTTCGGGGCGGTCCGACGTCGGGAAGAATTGCTGCTTGACCGCTCCCATGCCGACAATGGACACACCCATAGCGATGCCGACCACCGCGCAGGTGACGAACTTGTGCCGCACGGCAAACTCGATCATCCCCCGAAGGCGGCGATAGTTCGGCGTGTCGTAGATGGCGTGATGGCCACCATCGATCGGCTTGGTCGCCGGCAGCATCTTCACGCCGAGGTAGGGTGTGAAGACCACGGCGACGATCCAGGAGACGATGAGGGCAAAGCCCACAACCCAGAAGATGTTGCCGGCATATTCGCCGGCGGTCGAGCGGGCAAAGCCGACCGGCATCAGCCCGATGATAGTCACCAGCGTGCCGGACAGCATGGGGGCGGCCGTGTGGCTCCAGGCATAGGCGGCCGCCTTGATGCGATCCATGCCCTCTTCCATTTTCACCACCATCACCTCGATAGCGATGATGGCATCGTCGACCAGAAGGCCGAGCGCCAGGATGAGCGCCCCAAGCGTGATACGGTCGAAGAACCGGCCGGTCTCCAGCATGATGAGGAAGACGACGGCAAGCGTGAGGGGCACGGCAAGCGCAACGACGATGCCCACGCGCCACCCGAGGCTGATGAGGCTTACGAACAGCACGACGCCAAGCGCCATGGCGAATTTCAGCATGAATTCGCCGACGGCTTCCTGAATGTTGACGGCCTGATCGCTGACCTTGGCGAGCGTCATGCCGAGCGGCAAGGTTCGTGCGATCGCACCGGATCTTTCTTCCAGCGCCCTGCCGAGTTCCAGCCCGTTCCAGCCCTGCTGCATGACGACGCCCAGCATGATGGCCGGTTCGCCGTTGTGACGAATGAGATAGGTCGCCGGATCTTCATAGCCACGGCGAATTTCCGCAAAATCCGAGAGCTTCAGCGTGCGTCCGGCTGCGACGATGGGCGTATCGGCGATTGCCTGGATGCTGCCGTAAGCCCCATCGAAGCGGATGAACACCTGCGGGCCGCGCGTATCGATCGATCCCGCCGGCGTCACGGTATTCTGCCGCTGCAAGGCGGCCGCGATGTCCTGTGCCGAAATTCCGAGAGTGGCCAGTTTGGCAAAGGAGAATTCGACAAAGATCTGTTCGGGCCGTTGTCCGAGAATGTTGATCTTCTTGACGCCGGGCACATGCAGAAGGTCCTGGCGGATCACCTCTGCCTGGCGCACGAGGTCGCGCATCGGCATGCCCTTGGCCTTCAGGGCATATAGACCGAAGCTGACGTCGGAATACTCATCGTTGACGAAGGGACCGAGCACGCCCTGGGGCAAGTTGCGTGCCTCGTCTCCAAGCTTCTTTCGAGCCTGGTAGAATTCCTCTTCGACCGCTGTGGGCGGCGTGCTGTCCTTCAGCGTGACGGTCAGGAAGGCATATCCCGGCCGCGTGGTCGTCTCGACACGGTCGTACCAGGTAAGTTCCTGGAGGCGCTTCTCGAGAGGCTCTGCGACAAGATCCTGCATTTCGCGCGCCGTCGCGCCCGGCCACACGGCCGTCACCGTCAAGGTCTTGATGGTGAACGAGGGATCCTCCGCCCGTCCAAGCTTGGCGAAAGCGTAGACGCCGGCCGCAGCCAGCAGCACGATGAAGAAGAGGGTAACGGCTCGCTCGCGAACCGCGAGCGCGGAAAGATTGAAGGTCATTGGTTGGCCGCCTCTGTTTTTTCCGCACGGACGTTCGCACCGTCCTGCAGGAGATGCGCTCCGAGAGCGACGATCGGCTCGCCTGCCTTGAGGCTGGAAACCACCGCGACCTCCTCGCCCATCTTCTCCACCTTCACTTGCCGGAAGTGCACGGTCGATGATTTTTGGTCAAAGACCCACACGCCAGTTCGGCTGCCATCGTCAAAAACAGCACCAACCGGCACCGCCGCATGCGCCTGACCGCCATCGCTGGCGATTTTGATCGTCACCGTCGCGCCGAGCGGAGCCGACGCTGCCGAGCCATCCAGGACCCAGCGTGCTTCATAGGTGCGGGTTTGAGGATCGGCGGCATCCGAGATCTGCCGAAGCCGCGCCTTGTCTTGCCGGCTTTCGTTGCCGTAGATGCTGGCCTCTGCAACGTCCCCAATCTGGGGCCGAACGGATTCCGGAAGCCAGACCACGGCCTCGCGAGGTCCGGCCTGAGCGAGCCGGATGACCGTCTGTCCAGCCGCGACCACTTGCCCCGGCTCTCCGAGCGTTTCGACCACGGTGCCATCAGTATCGGCGATCAGCAGTGAATAAGTTGCCGCATTTTCGGCGACGCTTGCATCGGCCTGCGCTGCGGCAAGTTGTGCAGTTGCGGTGTCCAGGGCTGCTTTTGCCTGTTCATAGCGCTGCGGAGAAGCGGCCGCCAATCCGTTTTTCACCAAAGCGGCGTAGCGTCTCTCGTCAGCTTGCGCCTGGGTGAGGACGGCTTGAGCCGCAGCGACCGCGTTGCGTTTTGCGGCAAGCGCCAGACGCAGGTCGGTCTCGTCGATGCGCATCAAAGGCTGACCGGCTTTCACCTGCTGGCCGACGTCAACATAACGCTCTATGATCTTGCCGGGCACTCGAAATCCGAGGTTGCTTTGCACCCGAGCGGCGATCGTGCCGGTGAAGGTGCGTATCATCGTGTCCGGCCTCTTTGCATCCACCAAACTGACGAGTGGCGGCGCCACGCGGGGGTCCGCGGCTTGCGCCTTTCCTTCCGAAGATTCGGCAAGGAGAACGAAGGTAGTGGCGCCAACGGCCGCCAATATGCCGACGGAGGCGAGGAGAATTTTGCGATTCATGTCATTTGACCCTTGTTGACGGGCGCAGCAGTTAAATTAGATT
Source organism: Hyphomicrobiales bacterium (assembly GCA_900468625.1). GTDB lineage: Bacteria > Pseudomonadota > Alphaproteobacteria > Rhizobiales > Rhizobiaceae > Rhizobium. Next base: position 3,328 of record UBUL01000022.1, on the reverse strand, counting down.
GCGATCTAACTCTAAATGTGCTATAGATGTCAAGTGAAATCTAAATGGAGATCGATATGAGAGTCAGTCGGGCTCAGGCAGAGGCAAATCGCGAAGCGGTCATCAACGCGGCAAGCCGGCTCTTCCGGGAGCATGGATTCGACGGGATCGGGCTGAAGGACCTGATGAAGGGCGCCGGTCTTACCCAAGGCGCTTTTTACAAACAATTCGCGTCGAAGGACGATCTTGCCGCGCTTGCATCGAGGCGCGCTCTGGAAAGCGCCACAAGACGATGGTCGAGCGCGGCCGCAGACGCCTCCGACCCCTTGGAAGCGGTCATGGCATTCTATCTCTCCAAGGATCACAAAGGAGAGATGGCGGAAGGTTGCCCCCTGGTGGCGCTGGGAGCGGATGCGGCTCGGCAAAGCAGGGAGGTCAGGCGCCCGTTTGAAGATGGCATTCGAGCTCACTTCGAGGTGCTGGATGAACTGATGGGTGATGCCGGCGGCGCAAGTCCGAGCGATAAGGCGATGGCGATTCTGTCTTTGATGGTCGGTGCCGTTACGCTTTCCCGTATCATCGAGGATGAGAAGCTGTCGCAGGGCGTACTCGACGCGGCCACTGGTGAAGTCAGGCGTATCGCGCATCGCGACGATGTTGCCTGAAGGCTATGTCGGCTCGGGAGCCGGCACTGACATCGGCCGAGATCTAGCTGCCGGCGGTGTGGGGTGAGAGCGTTCTTGGACCTTTGAGGAATTACAGGTTTTGAGAGCTGGCGCTGACCCATTGTCGGTCGGGACGCTGATTGCATGCCTATTCCTGAAGAAGGCAGGTGGAAAACAGATGCGTCGTATTGTTGTTACGGGTATGGGGGCCGTCAGTCCCCTTGGAGCGAACGTTGATATGTCCTGGTCGCGCCTTCTCGCCGGCAAAAGCGGCATTCGGCGACTGAGTGACGATGTGGTCGGAGATCTGCCTTCGAAAATCGGAGGCGTGGTCCCCTCTCTCGCCGAAGATCCCGAGGGAGGCTTCGATCCGGATACGATCATGCCGCCAAAGGATCAACGCAAGGTCGACCGGTTCATCATTTTCGCGCTGGCGGCCGCGGAAGAAGCGCTGACGCAAGCGAACTGGAGGCCGGCGTCGGATGAAGACAGGTTGAGAACTGCGACGATCATCGCGTCCGGCATCGGTGGCTTTCCAGCAATAACCGAGGCCGTCCGCACCGTCGATCAACGCGGTGTGCGCCGCCTCTCGCCCTTCACCATTCCGTCCTTCCTGGTCAATCTCGCAGCCGGACAAGTCTCAATCCGCCACGGCTTCAAAGGTCCACTTGGCGCGCCCGTGACGGCATGCGCCGCTGGCGTTCAAGCCATCGGCGATGCCGCCAGGCTTATTCGATCCAATGAAGCCGACATTGCCGTTTGCGGCGGAACGGAAGCCTGCATGAACATCGTCAGCCTTGGCGGTTTCGCCGCGGCAAGATCGCTGTCGACCGGTTTCAACGAAACGCCGAGCAAGGCCTCGCGTCCCTTCGACGTTTCTCGTGACGGCTTCGTCATGGGCGAAGGGGCAGGCATACTCGTCATCGAAGCACTGAGCCACGCTCTTGCTCGCGGTGCCACCCCGATTGCCGAACTCGTCGGATACGGGACGACGGCCGACGCCCACCACATCACCTCCGGTCCCGAAGATGGAAACGGGGCGCTGAGAGCAATGGAGCTTGCCATCGCGCAAGCCGGCGTGGCCCCTCATGAAGTGGGTCATCTGAACGCGCATGCCACTTCGACACCGGTGGGCGATCTCGGAGAAGTCAGGGCTATCAAGAGCTTGTTTGGCGATGGAAAATCTGTCGCAGTGAGTGGAACGAAGTCGGCAACAGGACACTTGCTCGGCGCAGCCGGGGGGCTGGAAGCAATCTTCACGATCTTGGCCCTCAAGAACCAGATCGCACCACCGACCCTGAACTTGAGTATTCCGGATCCGGAAGCGACCGGAATCGATTTCGTCGCAAATGAAGCACGCCCCATAGACGCTGAATACGCGATATCCAACGGCTTCGGTTTTGGCGGTGTCAATGCCAGCGCACTTTTCCGGCGCTGGCCGGCGCAAAGCCGTCGACGGATATCCTCCTTCGGCTGATGGTTCCTCACCGCATCATGAAACCTTTATCTTTGCCCAGGAGCTGATCTTCCATGAAACCGACGGAGGTTACCATCCGGAACATAACGCACCTCAGGCCGAGGATTGCCGTCATTGGCGTCGGCGGCGGCGGTGGCAATGCTGTCAACAATATGATCGCGCAGAATCTCAAGGGGGTCGAATTCATCGTTGCGAACACCGATGCCCAGGCTCTGTCGATGTCAATGGCGCCGCGGCTTGTCCAGCTCGGCCTGACCGTCACCGAAGGGCTTGGCGCCGGATCCCTCGCGGAGACCGGACAGGCAGCAGCGGAAGAAACTGTCAACGAGATTATGGACCACCTGGCCGGAACACACATGTGTTTTGTCACTGCGGGCATGGGAGGCGGCACTGGAACAGGCGCGGCGCCCGTCATCGCTCAGGCTGCGCGGAAGGCGGGCATGCTGACGGTCGGTGTCGTCACCATGCCATTCGCCTTCGAGGGTACACATCGAATGCGGACGGCACGACAGGGGATTGAGCGTCTCGGCGAAAGCGCCGACACGGTGATCGTAATTCCCAATCAAAACCTTTTCCGCATAGCCGATGCCAAGACAACCTTCGCCGACGCCTTCGAAATGGCCGATCGCGTTCTTCACGCGGGCGTCAGCTCCGTTGTCGATCTGATCGTCAAAGAAGGGTTGATCAACCTGGATTTCGCTGACGTAAGGTCGGTGATGCGCGACATGGGTCGAGCGGTGATGGGCACGGGCGAAGCGGCGGGGGACGGCCGCGCCAGAATCGCGGCAGAGGCGGCGGTTGCCAATCCGCTTTTCGACGATACATCGGTCAGGGGAGCGAGAGGACTGCTCGTCTCCATCTCCGGCGGGCTGGACATGACGCTTTTTGACGTTGACGAGGCAGCCACACGTGTCCGCGAGGAGGTCGATGCCGACGCAAACATCGTCGTCGGCGCGACTTTCAACGAAACACTTGAAGGACGACTGCGGGTTTCTGTCGTCGCAACCGGGTTACGGCAGCCGGCAGAAGTGATCTCCCTTTCAGAACGCAGGGCGTGACGCTCTTGTTATCGCCGGGATCAAGCCGGAAGTTGTGTGGCATCCGATTTATTGCAGCGGTCACTGCAAGCCGAAGCTAAATTGTACCTGGAAAACGTGCACCAGCGTCCGGTCAGCTGGAGCCAGTCCATCTAGAGCAAATCATGTTT
>UBUL01000034.1 GCA_900468625.1 Hyphomicrobiales bacterium | reverse complement strand
GTGGCAGCCTTGTCTTCCGACCAGGCCGCCGCCTTGACGACCGCACAAGTGGGGACCTTGAAGACCTCGCAGATCCACGCGCTCACCTCGACCCAGGTCGGTGCGCTGAGCACCTCCCAGGTCGGTACGCTCAGTGCAGCGCAGCTTGGTGCTCTGACAACTGACAATGTCGCAGGCCTCTCGACCACGCAGATCGGCGCGCTGACTTCGAAGTCTGTGACCGGACTGTCAACCGATCAGATCGGTGCCCTGAGCTCTGCCCAGGTCGGTGCTCTGACGACGGCTCAGACCGCGGCTCTAAACTCAAGTCAGATCGGTGCCTTGTCGACGGCTGATATTGCTGCATTCTCCACCGCGGATGTTGCGGCTATCAGCACGACGGCTGTCGCCGGTCTCTCCACGGCAGACATAGGCAGCTTCTCGAGTGATCAAGTGCAAGCGGTCACGTCGAGCCAGATAGCCGCGATGAATACCGATCAGGTGGCGGCCATTATCGCGGCTTATCACGCGAGCTAACATCTGTCGGGAGCCGCTCAATACTAGGCTTCAAATATAACGAACTCTTCACGGCGCCCACAAGGCGCCGTGATCTTTTGTATGGAGTAGCGCGTCGACCGTGAACAATGACAGAGGCTAAACGGCACGGGCTTTCGCTGCGCTGTGCAGCCAGATGAGCGGCAGCGACAAAAGCCACCTGAGAACCGGTTGATGAGGAGAGAGACGTTGTCGCCGGCGGTAGCCAGGACGGCGTTGATGGCATCGCCATGCTCACCGGCGAGGTGGCTGCGTCCCATGCGATGCCCTGCCTTGATGTGGCCGGAGCGGTTCGATGCCGGAGTGGCGCCGCAGTCCAGCGACCAGCGATCGTTGGCGGCAAGCTATCATCCCATGGAGGAACAGCCCCGCGGTCCGTCATCAGGCGCGGCAGGGTAGGCGCAGCAGCTTAATCGTCGCTGTGATGGAGCCGTACTTTCCTGACAAAAAACCAGACGAGGATCACCACGAAAGGCACTGCTGCGGCGATACCGACCGTGGACACGGGCTGGGAAAACGAATGATCCAACCCCTTCGCCAGATAGCTTGCCAGTCCGATGATGTAATAGGAGATGGCAGCCACCGAGAGGCTTTCGACGGTCTGCTGCAGACGAAGCTGGAGCTTGGCACGCTTGTCCATCGAGGCCAGAAGCGCGGTATTCTGCCTGGCGAGCCCGACATCGACCCAGCTTCTCAAGAGCTCGGTAGTTCTCGACAGCTTCAGCGACAGATACTGCTGTCGCTCTTCGACAGATTTGCAGGTTCGCATGGCAGGTGCGAGCCGTCGCTCCAGGAAGGTGCCAAGCGTTTCGCCTCCGATGGGTTCCTCGTTCAGTGAGGCAATACGCTCTCCGACAATGGAATCGTACGCCTTGCTCGCGCCAAACCGATAGAGGGATTGCGCGGCATTCGCCTCCAGCTCTGCGGAAAGACGGGTAATCTCGCCAAGCGTATCGTCTGCCTCCTTCCAGGCCTGGTCCCGCATCCTCTGAGTGACCGATCTCAGGCCTTCCTCGATTCTCCGTATCTCTGGCGATAGGGCCTGAGCGAGCGGAAGTGCCAGCATGGCAAGGATGCGATACGTTTCGATGTCCAGGAGACACTGAACGAGCGCGCCGCGCCCCAGATCGGTCAATCCCTTGTCGACGATCAATATCCGTGTCAGCCCGTCACCATCCTGCCGGAAGTCGGTGGCGGCTTCGGCAGCACCGTCGCGAACACGGCTACGACAGAGGCTGGCCGGCTCGAAGGTTGTGATGGCCTTTTTCACCTCCGCACCATCGGGCCAGATCTCCAGTCGGATGCCGGAAATGAACTTGCCTGGTGGCCGGAAGCTGCCGCCGAAGGGATGAAGTGGCATGGGTTCGCCGAATTCCGGCATGGCCGGGCCATCCCAGAACCAGGTGGAGAATTCCGTATGCCTCTCCCAACGCAGGGTTCCGCGGCCCCACGGGATCGCGCAATGCCGGGTTTCCCGGTCGGGTACGGGAACACCCTGCGCGCGCGCCAACTCTTCGATCAGTTCGTTGTGCGGCACCTGCCCGACATCCATCAGGAAGGCGAGCTGCAAGATGATGCGCGGGTACGACACCGCCACGAAGGGGCGTGCGTGCACCTCGCCCAATGCAACTGCGCGGTGTTCCGCCGGCGGAAAGCTCAGCCGTGCTGCTGCAGTTGCGTCCTCGGCAGGATCTTGAACCTTGTGCAACCTACCGCCGGCCTCCGATCTCGTCGATATGATAGAGCAGATCGGCGGGGTCCTCGTAGACCCGCATGGCACCGGCGTCCCGCAACTCCTCGCGACCATATCCGCCGCTCAAAAGACCGACACCCAGTGCCCTGCACCGGGTGGCTGCCAGCATGTCCCACACGCTGTCGCCGATCACGATGGAATTTTCAATCGGCACGCCCAAAGCGTCCGCAGCCGCAATGAATAGGTCGGGATCGGGCTTGGCGTATTTGACCTGATCGCGGGTGATGATGGGAAACGATTTAGGATCGACGCCCAGCGCCTCGATATTGACCGCCGCGGTTTCCATACGGCCGCTCGTGGCAATGGCGAAGGGAATGTTTGCATCCGACAGCCAGCCCAGAAGCTCGCTTGCCCCGGGCAGAGGACGTATCTGTGCACCGAGCCGGCGATAGGCCCTGGCATGTTCTTCGCGCAGTCGATCACTCTTCTCCCCGGTGATGTCGATTCCGGTTTCTCGAAGGAGCTGGTTGGTGAATAGGCCACCGCTCATACCGATCTTCCGGTGGATACGCCAGATCGACAGATCGATGGCCTCTGAGTCGAGCGCTTCCTTCCAGGCAAGAACGTGCTGATAGACGCTATCGACAAGCGTGCCGTCGAGATCGAAAAGAAATGCATGGTCGATGCGCATCGAAACTCTCCATCATGAAATCATAATTGATGCCGGGCAGGTGAGGCAACTGCGCCAGGGCGCAAATTTTCAGGACTGCCTTCGTCGGAGGGGTGTCTGATCCCCAGGCCGAAGGAAATAGTCTTCCTGAGAAGCTTGTCGAGCAGCAGGTAGATGACGGGGGTCGTGTATAAGGTCAGCAACTGGCTGACTATCAACCCGCCGACGATGGCGTAGCCAAGCGGCTGGCGCAGCTCGGAACCGGCTCCATGTCCTGTGGCCAGTGGAAGACCGCCGAGAAGGGCCGACATCGTCGTCATCAGGATAGGGCGGAAGCGCATCTGGGCCGCCTTGACGATGGCATCCTCGCTGTTCAGGCCTTCGTCGCGCTTTGCCTGGATCGCGAAATCGACAAGCATGATGCCGTTCTTCTTGACGATGCCGATGAGCAGGATAATGCCGATCATCGCCACGAGGCCGAAGTCGAACCCCGCCAACCGCAAGGCCAGCAAGGCGCCGAGAGCTGCCGAGGGCAGGGTGGAGAGGATTGTCAGGGGGTGAATGAGGCTTTCGTAGAGAACGCCGAGAATGATATAGACCACCACCAGCGACGCCAGAATCAACAACGGCACCGTACCGAGCGAATCCTTGAAGGCCTTGGCGCTCCCGGAGAAACTCGCCTGCAGCGAAGCCGGCGGATGCATGTCCGCGACTGCGTTCTCGATCGCCCGTGTCGCTTCCCCAAGCGCCGCGTTTGGCGCCAGATTGAAGGAGATGGTGACGGCTGGCGATTGGCCCTGGTGCGAGATCGAAACCGGCGACACGCCGTCCGTCGTCCATTTTGCAGCGACCGAAAGCGGCACCAGAGTGCCGTTGCTTGCCCGGACCGAAAGACGGTCAAGCGTTGCAATGTCGCGCTGGAGATTTGGCAGGACCTCCAGGACAACCCGGAACGCATCCGTCTGGGTCGCGTAGGAGGCGACTTGCCGCTGACCGAAGGCATCGTAAAGCGTCTCATCGATCGTGGACGGAAGGACGCCGTAGAGCGTTGCGGCGGCACGGTCTATCTTGATCGACAGGCTGGGAGCTTCGGCTTGCTGATCGCTGCCGACATCGCGCAGCGCCGGAATCGCCTGAAGGCGGTTCGTCACCTTCGCTGCCCAGTCGCACAGCTCCTGGATATTGCCGTCCTGCAACGTGTACTGATATTGCGTCTTTGCCGGACGCGCGCCGATATTGATATCCTGAGCGGATTGCATGAAGAGCTTGATGCCTTGCTGAGCGGCCAATGCCGTGCCCAATCGGTCGATGACTTGCTTGGCACTTGCGTCCCGATCTTTCAGCGGTTTCAACGTGATGTTGACGTGACCCTGATTGAGGGCGTTGCCGCCATTGCCGCCGCCGATATCCATGAACACGCTATAGACGGCCGGGTCCTTCATGATGATCGCGCTGACACGTTCCTGCAGCTTTGCCATTTCGGTGAAAGAGATATCGGGCGAAGCCTGTGACAGGCCGGCGATGAAGCCGGTATCCTGCTCCGGAAAGAACCCTTTCGGAGCGACACCGAAAAGGTAGGCCGTCATCGCGGTTGTCCCTAGAAAGACGGCGAGCGTCAGGAACTTATGGCGGATGACCGGCTTCAGGCTGCAGATGTAAAACGCGGTGAGACGGTCGAAGAAGGCTTCCCCAATTCGGTAAAAACGTCCGCGCTGATGTTCTCCGACCGGACGGATCAGCTTCGATGCCAGCATCGGTGTGAGGGTTAGGGAGACGATCGCGGAAATCACGATCGCGACCGTCAGGGTGACTGCGAACTCGCGGAACAGCCGGCCGACGATACCGCCCATCAGAAGTATAGGGATCAACACGGCGATCAGCGAGAGGCTGATCGAGACGATCGTGAAACCGATCTCGCGAGCACCCGTCCGTGCCGCCTCGAATGGCTCGACGCCAGCCTCGATGTGCCGCGTTACGTTTTCGAGCATGACGATCGCGTCATCCACGACAAAGCCGACGGCGACTACGAGCGCCATCAGCGAGAGATTGTCCAGGCTGAAGCCGAGGGCCCACATTGGTGCAAGGGAGCCGGCAAGCGCAATGGGTAATGTAAGCACCGGAATGAGCGTTGCGCGCAGGGTTCGCAGGAACAGGGAGATCACGACGACGACGAGGCCGATCGCCAGCATCAGCGTGAATTGGACATCATCGACCGATGCTCTGATCGTGGTTGTGTGGTCCGTCACCAGTGCAAGCTTGATGGATTTCGGCAGAGACGCCTGAAGTGCGGGTAGCTGCTCTTTCACGGCATTGACGACGGCAATGACATTCGCGCCAGGCTGGCGGAAAACATCGAGCGCGATGCCGCGCTCGCCGTTCGTCCAATGCGCCATCTTGTTGTCTTCGGCGCCATCGATTGCCTGACCGATGTCGCGAATGCGAACAGGGCCGCCGTTGCGATAAGCGATGACCGCATCATTCCATTCGGCGCTGCTGTTGATCTGATCGTTGGTATCGATCGGGAAGGTTCGCGTTGGATCGTCGATATTGCCCTTGGGTGCGCTGAGGCTCAGATTGCCGATCGCGGTTCGAACGTCCTCCAGGGTGACATCCGCCTGAGCCAGCCGGCCCGGATCGACGGCGATGCGGATTGCCGGCTTTTGCCTGCCGCCGATGTTTACGAAGGCGACCCCGGAAACCTGGCCGATCTTCGATGCGACGTTGCGTTCGATATATTCGTCGAGTTCCGGAAGGGTAAGGGTATTCGAACTGGCCGAGAGTTGCATGACCGGAGCGTCGGCGGGATTTGCCTTATGTATTGTCGGCAACGACGTCATGTCCTTCGGCAGTTGGCCGGCTGCTTCGCTGATGGCGGTCTGAACGTCGCTCGCTGCTGTCTGGATATCCTCATCGAGGCCGAACTGCACCGTGATCGACGTCGTCCCCAGCGAACTGTTCGACGTCAATTCGGTAATGCCGCTGACATGCGACAGAGCATCCTCGATCGGCTGCGCGACGCTCGCCGCCATCGTCTCCGGTGACGCGCCGGGAAGGTTCGCGGCAATCTGTATGGTCGGGAAGTCGATCTGCGGCAAAGCCGAAACCGGCATGAATGGATAGCAGATCGCTCCGAGCAGGAAGATGCCGCTCATGATTAGACCGGTCGCCACCGGATGCGTGATGAAGAAATCGAAGAACCCATTGGTTCTTGCCGGGCGGATATCTTGTTCGCCGATCATGGCGCTGCCTTCTCGGCGAGCTCACCCGTCGGCGATCCGGACCAGGGTGTGACCGAAACCTTGACGCCATCGCCGATCCGCGACTGACCGTCCATGACGACCTCATCACCATCCTGTATGCCGTCGGTGACGAGCGCCCGTGCGGCTGTGACGAAAGCCGTTTTGACCGCTCTCCTTTCGACGTTGTCATCCGGCCCGACGACGTAGGCGTAGAGACCGTCACGGCCTCGAGCGAGCGCCTTGTCCGGAACGACGACGCCGGTCCGTATTTCCACTGTCAGCGTCGTCGCAACCGGGAGGCCGGGCCAGAGAATACCAGCCTTGTTGTCGAAGATTGCCTTGAGGTGGATGGAGCCATTTGAAGCGTCGATGGCATTGTCCAGGGTGGTTAGCTTACCCGTGGCAAGGGTGCGGCTGCCGTCAGTGCTTGTCAGCGTAACCTCGGCGATACCCTGAACAAGCGCGTCCCTGATTTCACCAAACTTGTCACCCGGCGCTACGAAGGAGACGGCGATAGGATCCACCTGCGTGATTGTCACGATCCCGTTGGTCGAACTCGCGCTGACAACACTTCCGATATCGACCTGCTTGAACCCGGTGCGCCCGGAGAGGGGCGCGGTGACCGTTGCAAATCCGAGTTGGGTCTCCGCGCTCTCGATAATAGCGTCGTCGTACCGCACCGCAGCCGCATATTGCTCGCTGGACGCCGTCTTCTGTTCGAGCGTCGAGGCGGAGGCGATGCCTTTTTCGGCGAGTGCCGCATAACGCTGCGCGTCTGTCCGCGCGCTGTTCAACTGCGCTTCGTCCTGAGCCTTTTTTGCCTTGGCGGAGGCCAGCGCCGAGACGAGCTCGCGGTCGTCCAACTTAAGAAGGACTGCTCCCTTCTCCACCATCTGCCCCTCGGCAAAGGGCATGTCGACGACTTGGCCGTCGATACGCGGACGAACGGTGACGGACTGAAGAGGCGCGACGGTGCCTATGCCGTTGATGACCCGGTCGATCGTCTCTGTTCGCGCCTTTATGGCGGTCACTGGAACTGCAGGAGTGTCTGCTGCCGACAGCGGATTGGGATGGGCAGCGACAATGCCGATCAGTGCAGCGCTGCAGGCGCGCTTGCCGGATGCGGCAAGCAGTTGAACCAAGGGATTGAGCATGCCTGCCACTCCGTGAAAGCCGCCTGATCGCGCTTGCGCAAGATGTTCATTCAATGACCGATCGCGGCCTCACTGCCGGCAAGCGGTTCCATTGCTGCGTCATAGCTTCATTCGCCGCAGGGCGTTTTCCAGTGGTCCGCGATGCGGAGGCGGACCAGGTGGCGGACGAAGTACGTCGGTCCTGCCATCCTGATAGACGATATAACTGGCATGCAGGAAGCCGTGATCGAAGCGGCCCTGTACACTGACGGTCTCGCCAATGCCGACGAGCTTGCCGTCGTCACCGGCAGGCCCCGTTTCGATCAATGCACGACCGCTGTCGTCCTGAACGATGAATTTGTTGCCGTAGATCTCGGCGACTTTGCCTTTGACGGTCACTACGCTCGAACCATCATTCAGGCTCGATATGGACACGGGAGTCAAAGGTGCCAACTCGACATTTGGGCGGGCAAACTTCATTGCCGCCGCACCCCCTGCCGCTCCAATGGCGAGGATTGCGACAGCGGCGATGCCAAAGGCAGCAAGGTGCGTGGCAGGTCGGCGCCCCGGCCTTTTGCCCCCGCCTTGCTCCGGCGATATTGAGGGAGTGTCGTTTTCGTCGGACATGGTGTCGTCTCCAATTCGTTTGACTGGAAGACAATAAGCTGCACCTGCGCAATCCACGCTGAATGTCGCGGTTCAGTTTCAGTTAAGCAACGTCGCCCTAGTTCATTAGGAACAATGATCACAAGCGAGTGAGCCATGCGGGTCCTTCTGGTCGAAGATGATGCCGATCTTTCCAAACGCATTGCGGCGAGCCTGCGGGCGGAGAACTTCGCGGTCGACATCGCCAGGAACGGAGAAGACGCCGAACACGCCGGCCTGACCGAGATTTTCGACGTCGCCGTGTTGGACCTCGGCTTACCTAAAATCGACGGCGTGACGGTGCTCAAGTCCTGGCGGAGCGGGGAGCGGATGCTTCCGGTGCTCGTTCTCACTGCGCGAGATGGCTGGCCTGATAAGGTGGCCGCCTTCAAAGCGGGAGCTGATGATTTCCTGACGAAGCCATTCAAAATCGAGGAACTCATTTTACGTCTTCGCGCTCTGGTGCGGCGGGCCGCGGGTCACGCTGCCTCGGTGATCACCTGCGGAGATCTTTCGTTCGACGCGCAACTCGGAACGTTCGAGCTCGCGGGACTTCCGTTGAGGTTGACGGCGTTCGAATGGCGGGTCCTCTCCTGCCTGATCCTGCGCAAGGACGTCATCGTGGATCGGCGCGAACTCATCGAGCGGGTCTACGAGGGGGACACGGACGTGGATTCCAATTCGATTGAAGTGATCATCGCCAGGCTGAGGAGAAAGATCGGTGCGGAAAGGATCGGGACGGAAAGGGGACGCGGCTACATGCTAAGGGCCGGCCAGTGAAGCTAGAATTGCCATCACCGCGCAGGACGATTGCCGGCCGCCTGATCGCGTTTTCGGTGATCTACGCTGTGGCGGCATTGGTCGTAGCGGCTTTTGTCCTCTGGTTCATCGTTGCGACCGTGGTCAGGCAACAGGTCGATCAGCGGCTCGATCTGCAAATCGACGCTGTTCGCAGCGCTCTGACGTTCAATCGGGACGGCACACTTGCTCTTTCAGGCAATCCCGATGGCCCTCCCTTTGATCGTATCGGCTCCGGGTGGTACTGGCAGGTCACCGCCGACGGCCGCCATTTATCCTCAAGATCACTCGATGGAGGCAGCATTGCCAGTCCGCCGCGAGCGTTTGACTGGAAGCGGCTTCTTAAAGGGAGCCCGCAGCCGGCGGACGGGCCTGGAGACAAAGGCGAGGCACTTCACTTTCGTGTGGCGCAGACCTTTGTAGGTGGAAAGGCAGTCGAAATCCTCGCGACCGCCCCTAACGTCGCGCTGACGGCTCCCGCCGCAAGAGCGCTCGCACTTCTGGTGCCGGCAATGCTGACCCTTGGGGCCATTCTCGGCGTCGGGATTTTGTTTCAGGTTCGATATGGTCTCTTACCGCTCCGTGAGTTGTCCGGACAGGTTTCAGAAATATCGTCCGGGCGGCTCACGGAACTTCCGCAAACCGAAGTCGATGAACTTCGCCCCGTCATCGGAGAAATCAATCGTCTGGTCGAGCACAATCGCAAGCGGCTTGCCGAGACCCGGCTCCAGTTTGCCAACCTGGCGCATGGACTGAAAACGCCGGTTGCCAGCCTTTATCTCGCACTCGATGACAAAAATGACCCGACCGGCGAGGCACGGCGCCTTGTCGGTCGAATTGATCGAAGGATTCGGCACCATCTGGGAAGAGCAAGGGCCGGTGTCTCCGAGGCGGGATTTGTTTCGTCGACACATCTTCTGTCGCGGGTGGACGACATAGCGCAGATGATGTCGAAACTTTATGCCGGGCGACACCTTAGTGTCGTTACAGCGATCGGTTCCGATCTGCGCATAAGCTGTTCGGCGGAGGATACTGACGAGGTTCTCGGCGGGATCATCGACAACGCGTTCAAATGGGCGGCAAGCTCGGTTCGAATAACAGGCACCCTCGAAGGCGCCATGGCGCTGATCTCGATAGAGGACGACGGGCCAGGTATCGAGCAAAGCCGGATCGCCGAAGCGATGAAACCGGGTGTCAGACTTGACGAAACCATTGCCGGTGACGGCTTCGGATTGTCGATCGCCAAAGAGGTTGCCGAGCTATATGGCGGGTACGTCAAATTGCAAGCCAGGCCGGAAACCGGACTCATTGCGGTCGTGGCGTTACCGGATGCGCGCGGGGACGCTCCGTCACTGTCTTAGTGATGGTATATGGGCGAATTTGTTGCGGATAACCAAGTGAGGATGTTGGACACCATCGATCGATCGATCGAACCGGACCGTCATGTTTCCGCGTCAGTTTTTGGCGCCGGCTGAAAGGCATTGGTGCGGTCTATCTGCACGGGTGTCTAGAGCGTTTCCGCTTTTCTTCGAATCGCGAAAACGCACTATCTTCTTATTTCCCAACGCATTCCGGACGGAAAACCTACCCACTTTTCCTGGAATTGCTCCAAGCGAAAAGCCTTCATTGATTAGCCACGCTCATAAGCCCATACGAATTGCCACGTCTAATCGAACGATGGCAATCGCGCTATATTCAATCGGGTTCGTGGCTACGAGAGCGCAACGGCGAGATCATTGCGGTTTGAGGCTCCAAGGGAAACAAGAAACGGCTCGGTCTTTCGCAAGAGCATCGGCGGCTTCCATGCGCTTCCGTCCAGCGAGTACGGATGCCGACTGGCGAACAATCGACGAGGGATGGCAATGAACTGGTCACAGGATGAACTTGCGAAAATCGATCAGGCGGACGATCTGAAGATCGCCCCATTTCGTGAGGATGGCGCCACCTATGGCACCCCGACCTGGATCTGGGAGGTCGTGGTTGATGGTGGCCTCTATGTGCGTGGCTACCATGGTCGGAAGTCGCGCTGGTATCAGGCTGCGCTTCATCAGAAAGCCGGCCGGATCATTGCCGCCGGCATCACGCGGGAGGTCGCCTTCGAACCGGTCGACGGGCCGATCAACGACCGCATCGACGACGCCTATCGCGCAAAATATGGCAAAAGCCCCTATCTGTCGCCGATGATCAGCGCCCGGGCGCGCGCGGCGACCGTGAAGATCGCCCCGCGCAAGAGCGCCTGAGGCAAAACGGGATCATAGGGCGTCGAAGGCGCGTAAGCGCGAAAAGCAAGCGCCTTATTGTCTCTTGAGGATGTCTGACCGTCCAACACCACTCCACAAAGGGAGACGCAACATGATCAAGCGCAAACTGGGACAAGGTCTCGAAGTTTCCGCCCTCTCGCTGGGCGCCATGGGTTACGGCAAGGCGCGCGAGCTTCCCGACCGGGCGGAAATGATCGCTCTTCTGCGAACCGCGGTCGAACGCGGTATGGATTTTTTCGACACGGCCGAGGTCTATGGCCCGTGGACCAATGAAGAGATGGTGGGCGAGGCGCTTGCTCCGGTTCGCGATAAGGTCAAGATTGCCACGAAATTCGGCTGGGATATCGACCAGGAAACCGGCCGGCATCGCGGCGGCGTCAACAGCAGGCCGGCGCAGATACGCCGCTCCATCGAAGGAAGCCTGAAGCGGCTACGCACCGACCACATCGATCTCTATTACCAGCATCGGGTCGACCCGGACGTGCCGATGGAAGATGTCGCGGGAACGGTGAAGGAACTGATTGCCGAGGGCAAGGTGCTGTGGTTCGGCCTGTCGGAAGCTGGCGCACAGTCCATTCGCCGGGGGCATGCGGTGCAGCCGGTTGCTGCACTGCAGAGCGAATATTCGCTCTGGACCCGCGAACCGGAAGAGGAAATCATCCCGGCCATCGAGGAACTCGGTATCGGGCTCGTTCCCTTCAGCCCGCTGGGCAAGGGGTTTTTGACCGGCAAGATCGACGTCGGCACGACATTCGACAGCTCCGATATCCGCGCCGAAATCCCGCGTTTTTCCGAGGAGGCTCGCGTCGCCAACCAGAAGCTGATCGACTTGATCCGCAAGATCGGCGAGA
Source organism: Hyphomicrobiales bacterium (assembly GCA_900468625.1). GTDB lineage: Bacteria > Pseudomonadota > Alphaproteobacteria > Rhizobiales > Rhizobiaceae > Rhizobium. Next base: position 88,765 of record UBUL01000034.1, on the reverse strand, counting down.
AGCATGGTGCGACACCGGCGCAGGTCGCGCTTGCCTGGCTCTTGGCGCAGAAGCCCTGGATTGTTCCTCTGTTCGGCACCCGTAAGCTGGAGCGGTTCGAGGAGAACATCGGCGCGTTGAACGTGGCTCTGGATAAGTTCGATCTCGACGAGATCGAAAAGGCCAACATCGTGATCCAAGGCGCACGCTATCCCGAAGCCATGCTGCGCCGTTCGGGGCTCTAGGTGTCATTGGTCTGAATGTCGAGCCGCCTCAGTTAAGCACGTGGCGGGTCTCTACGAGTATCGCAAAGCGCCGCCGAAGCCGTGTTCATGCGGATGGAGGCGCGCTTGATGCGATGCTCGACAACAACCGAATTGAAAGGAATATCCATGAAACGGATCTTGGCGGCCACGGCGATCTCGCTCACCATGGGTGAGCCTGTCTTCGCTCAGGAAGGTACGGGCGGCGGAGCAATATCGGAAAGAGCTTCGTCGCTGTCGGTCAGCGACATCCACTCCGTATCGCCGGCTCTTGCCCGCTATGCGGACGAAGACGTGATTGGAAACCTGTGGCGGAGGCCGCAGCTCTCGCGGCGCGATCGCGGCATCGTCACGCTCTCCGTGCTGATCGCCCGAAACCAGGCCATCGACCTGAAGCACTACGCAAATGTCGCTCTCGATAGCGGCGTGACCCCGGGGGAAATCTCGGAGATCATAACTCATCTTGCCTTCTACTCAGGCTGGTCGAACGCCATGTCTGCGATCGCCGCGACGAAGGAGGTGTTTGCCGCACGAAACATCGCCGCCGATCAACTCCCTGCAGCCTCGCCGCAATTGCTGCCTTTGAATGAGGAGGCGGAGCAGCGGCGCGCCGAGGCTGTCGAGAAAAATGTCGGACAGATTTCGCCAGGACTGGTGCTGTTTACCGCCGACCCGCTGTTTCGCGATCTTTGGCAGCGGCCGGGTCTTGCACCACGCGACCGCAGCCTTGTAACCGTAAGCTCGCTCATCGCCTCGGGGCAAAGTGCCCAGATCACCTATCACCTTAACCGGGCAATGGATAACGGCCTCACCGCCGAAGAAGCCGGAGAAATCGTGGCCCACACGGCCTTCTATGCCGGATGGCCGAACGCTTTCTCCGCCTCGACCGTTGTCGGCGAGGTCCTGCGCAATCGGGCGAAATGAGTGATCGCCGGCGGCGTGCAGGCTTGGCGAAGCTGATCGGCATAGCCGCCGTTTCAACCGATGCCGCTACTATTTTATGGCCATGTGTTTTATAAATGAGCATGTGGTCATGACAAGGAATCATGAGTGGAGCGACAGAACATCAATGACCTGACGGTGTTCCTGCTGGTTGCGAGAGAGCGCAGTTTCACGAAAGCGGCGGCCAAACTTGGAGTTTCGCAGTCGGCGCTTAGCCACACGGTCCGCCAGCTCGAGGAGCGGCTCGGTGTGCGGCTCCTGACGAGGACGACGCGCAGTGTCTCGCCGACGGAAGCCGGCGAGCGGATGCTTATCAGCATTGGTCCGCTTTTTGACGAAATCGGAATGGCGATCGATGAGCTCAACGCCTTGCGCGAAAGGCCTGCCGGAACCATCCGGCTAACCGCCGGGGACTATCAGATCCAGCATTTCATCTGGCCGAAGCTTCGCGGCTTTCTCCATCAATATCCGGACATCAGGCTCGAACTCGATGTGAATTACGGTCTGCAGGACATTGTCAGCGATCGTTACGACGCGGGCGTGCGTTTTGGCGAACAGATCGCCAAGGATATGATCTCCGTCCGGATCGGTCCGGATGTGCGCTTCGCGGTCGTTGCCGCGCAATCCTATTTTGCGTCTCGGGATATTCCGACACACCCGAAGGAGTTGACCCTCCATCGCTGCATCAATCTTCGGCTTCCAACATATGGCGGGCTCTATGCCTGGGAATTCGAGGAGGACGGACGTGAAATCAAGGTCAGGGTGGACGGACAGCTCGTCTTCAACACGATCTATAATGTTCTCGAGGCGGCGCTCGACGGCTTTGGTTTTGCCTATGTTCCGGAGGATATCGCCAGGCCATATCTCGAGACCGGGCGCCTGCATCGGTTTCTGGAAGACTATTCGCCCTATTGGGAGGGGTTTCACCTCTACTATCCCAGCCGCCGTCAATCCTCGCCGGCCTTTTCCCTGCTCGTGAACGCGCTACGCCATTCTGGGTGACGGCGGTTGGGCGAATTAAACGGCCTCCTGACCGAACCGTTTCGGTAATTCGCTCGCAAGAGCGTCGATCGCCAGCCTCGACCGCAACGGCAGATGCTGTGCAGCCGGCCAGACGGCATAAGCTTCGATCATGGCACTTGGCCGGTCCACCCAAAGTTCAACCAGTCTGCCAGCGCGTATGTGATCGCTGATGAGCCAATGCGGCTGCCAAGCAAGCCCCATGCCTTCGACCGCGGCGTCCGTGATGGCTTCGAGGTCATCGAAACGGAGCCTAGAACTGACGGGCACATCAACGAGGTCCCCCGATACGTCCGGAAGCCGCCAGGGCAACGCATAGTCGTTGCGCCAATAGACGAGCATATCGTGATCCCTCAAATCGGCGAGGGAATGCGGCTGTCCGCGTTCTGCAAGATATGCCGGAGAAGCACACAGCGCCTTGCGTTGGCCGATAAGCCGCCTTGCGCGCAATGACGTTCCATTGCCAAGTGCGCCATTGCGCACCGCAAGGTCGAACCCGTCGGCGATCATATCGACTTGGCGATCGTTGAAGCTGAGTTCGAGTTCAAGCTTCGGATGCTGGCGAGCATAGGAACGCAGAATGGGCGCAACGCAATAACGGCCGAACAATACCGGCAGCGATACGCGAAGTTTGCCGACGACCTCGCGCCGTCCGGTTTCCAACAGGGATTCGCCCGTGCGCAATTCCTCGATGGCGCGCAGGCACCGCTCGTAATATTGCTGGCCGTCTTCCGTCAGACATTGCGTGCGCGTCGTTCGTTGAAACAGACGCACGCCCAGCCGCTCTTCCAGGCGCGCAATGGCCTTGCCGACTGCGGAAGGCGTGAGGGAGAGCCGATCGGCTGCCCTCTTGAACCCCCCGGCTTCGACCGCTTCCACAAAAACTTCTATCCCGTCAAATCTGTCACGCATGGCGAAACCTTTCGGACGCTCTTGTGAGAGATTGCGGAATTTGGGGAAATAAACAAGTGAAAAACAATCGCCACTGCTGAATGTCATTCTACTGTAATGAGGAGATCAGGCAAGTGACGTTTTAGGGCGTTCAGGGGCACTCGGCCCCGATTGCTCTGCCGTCATGCGCATTCTTATTGCAGGAAGGCAAGCAAGTTGTTGATTTCAATCGTATACGACAGCGGATTCGGTCACACCGCGCGCGTCGCTGAAGCCGTGGCCGCCGGTATTGGCGAGGTCAGAGAAGCCGAGGCGAAACTGATCGCCGTCGCGGACGGTCCGATGGACTGGGAGGCGCTCGAGCGCAGCGATGCCATTATCTTCGGATCGCCAACCTATAACGGCCTGATCAGCGCAAAACTCAAGCAGTTCTTCGAAGATTCGACCAAGGCGGCCTGGTCGGCCCAGAAGTGGCGCAACAAGATTGCGGCCGGATTTACGAATTCCGGAGCCCAGCACGGCGACAAGCTGAACTCGCTCATATCGATGGCGCTGTTTGCAGCCCAGCACGGCATGATCTGGGTCGGCCTCGATATGATGCCGGGCAACAGCAGCAGTACCGGCAGCGTGGACGATCTCAACCGGCTGGGAAGCTGGCTGGGCGTCATGACCCAGTCGAACGTGGACCAGGCTCCCGACATTGCGCTGATCGGCAGCGACTTGAAGACGGCTCAGTACCTCGGCCGGCGCGTAGCTGAGACGGCCAGCCGGTTTCGGTCCGCCTAATCTCAAATTTATCCCAGGGAGTATGACTATGAAATTGCTTTGTCTCGACGTACCGCAGCCCGGCGCCTCGCTGGAGAAATATCAGCCGCATATGCAGGATGAGGCGCGCCATGCCTGGCAGATGTACAAGGGCGGCATCATCCGTGACATCTATTTCCGGCAGGACCGCCCCGGTGTCGCCATCATAGCGGAAGCCGCCTCCGTCGAAGCGGCCAAAGCGGCACTTGCCGAATTCCCCCTCGCCAAGGCCGGCCTGATCGGTTGGGAAGTAATCCCGCTCGGTGCCTTTACAAACTGGGAATCGCTGTTCGCCCCAGGCAACGCCTAACCCCGCAAGCGCCTCCGGCACTGCGAGCGCCGAAAAACTACGGGGCTGGGACCAATAGCTCGCACCGGCACGACAACTCGGAACAAGCGATTATGAACACAATAGGCTTTGCAGCTCTATCTGCCACCGAACCGCTCGAGCGCTATATCTTCGAACGTCGCGCGCCGCGATCGGATGACGTTGTTATCGATATTCTCTATTGCGGCGTCTGTCATACCGACGTCCATCTGGCCCGCAACCATTTCGGCTTCACGAGCTACCCCATCGTGCCGGGCCACGAAATTATCGGGCAGGTGCGGGAGGTCGGAACGGACGTGTCCCGCTTCAAGGCTGGCGACATGGTCGGGGTCGGCTGCATGGTCGATTCCTGCCAGCGCTGCAAGCCCTGCCTCAAAGGCTGGGAGCAGGACTGCGTGGAGGGTCCGACCTTTAGCTATGCGAGCAGCGATCGTCAGGATGGTACGCCGACTTATGGCGGCTATTCCGACTCGATCGTCGTGCGGGACAAGTTCGTATTGTCGTTGCCAGACGGGCTCGATCCGGCGGGCGCCGCACCGTTGCTTTGCGCGGGCATCACCACTTGGTCGCCGCTGCATCGCTGGAATGTCGGCAAGGAGAGCAAGGTCGCGGTGATCGGCCTGGGCGGGCTCGGCCACATGGCTCTGAAGCTTGCCAAGGCGCTCGGGGCCGATGTCACCCTGTTCACGCGTTCTGCCGGCAAGGAGGAGGACGCCTTCCGTCTCGGCGCGGACCATGTCGTGCTGTCGAGCGATGCGCAGCAGATGGAAGCCGTTGCCGGTCGCTTCGACGTCATTATAGACACAGTGCCCTACGATCACGACGTCAATCCCTATATGCCAACTTTAGCGCTGGAAGGCGTCCTTGTCCTCGTCGGCTATCTCGGGCCGCTTGGCACGCCGGTAAACGCCGGCGGGCTGGTGCGCGGCCGTCGCGCGATCTCCGGCTCCTTCATCGGTGGCGTGCCAGAAACGCAAGAGATGCTCGATTTCTGCGGGCAGCACGGCATCGTCTCGGACATAGAGATCATCCCCATCCAGAAGATCAACGAAGCCTATGAGCGCATGTTGAAGAGCGACGTGAAATACCGCTTCGTCATCGACATGACCTCGCTCAAATCCTGAGGAAACCGAACATGACAAGCACGATCAAGCCCATCCTGTGCGTGGTGACCAGCCATCCGATCCGCGGTGACAGCGGGGAGCCGACCGGCTTTGCCATGGTCGAACTCACTCATCCGCTCGAGGTCTTCGATAAGGCGGGAATTCGCTATGAGATCGCCTCGATCCGCGGCGGCCACCCGCCGATCGATTTCTTTGATCTGTCCGACGCCGCCAATGCCCATTACTGGAAGGACAAAGACTTCCGCAGCGCGCTTGCCGACTCGTTGATCCTGAAGGATCTCGATCCATCTCGCTATTCGGCAGTCTTCTTTGCCGGAGGTCACGGCACGATGTGGGACTTTGCCGACAACAAGGCCGTGCAAAATGTCATCCGTGGGATCTGGGAGGCAGGCGGCATCGTCTCGGCAGTCTGCCATGGCCCGGCCGCGCTGGTGAACGCGACGCTGTCCGACGGCAGCTATCTCGTAGCCGGCAAGAAGCTTGCTTCCTTTACCGACGAGGAGGAAGCAGAGGTCAAGTATACGAAGGTGGTGCCCTATCTCCTTGCGACCACTCTCAAGCAGCGCGGCGCGCTGCATCAGGCTGCGCCCAATTGGACAGAGAACGTCGTTACCGATGGCCGTCTGATCACAGGCCAGAACCCGGCTTCCGCCCATGGCGTCGGCCAAGCTCTCGTCGATCAGTTGGCTGCGAAGCAATAAAGGCCGCTCTCCGTATCGTCGGTTTTAGGAGCTGAACCCCTTATGCGAGGCGATCCGCTCATCCTCACATCCACACGCCATGATGAAACATGGCACCTCGTCCGGCGTCGCAGACAACATTGACCGAAGGGTTTCAGAGATGAAGATCGGAAATACCTTCAGATAGGCAGCGTATTGCGCCGGGCGGCATTCCTATTTTCCGGTTGCGGACGAGGCTGCGGAATTACTTTTGCCTCGGAAGATTTCGGGATCTTCCCCGGCGCGACATCGGTATTTTACTGCTAGGCGACCCGTTCGAAAGTATCGGCGTTCGTTTGGACAGAATGAGCCCATCCCAGCTTCTCAATTTGGTCTGGATGACCGGCTTTCGCGCTGGTCACGACGTACCATACCGTCTGGAGCTTGTTCTCACGCAGCATTCCGGTGAACGAGCAGATCGACGTCAGACCTTCTCCACTCATTCCAAAGGCGAAATTGACGCAGTCATCGAACCAAACGCCGATGGCCCGCAATTCATGGCCGTAAAAAGCGCTGTCCCGGAGCGCGGTTTTGAATGTGCCTTTGATCAGCCCGTCCCGATCTTCGACAATTGTCAGCGTCGAGCCATATTGATTGCGCCAGGTGCCTATCCAGCTCATTTCTGAAATCTCCTCATCTTGTCGATGGGGAAACTCGTCTCTCGCTTCAATGTTTCATGCGGGGCTTCTGGGCAACAACGATGATATGATCGACTGCAATGCCGCCTTCATCGCGCCCCATTCAATTTTCTCGCCGATTGGAGCCGCGCGGCACTCCCCGGCTTCGCCAAAAGGCAGCCTCTTCCTCAGGAGGGATATGATCATCCGTCTCCGGTGATGGCGGATCTGGTTCTTCGGGATAATCCGCCTCCAGAAACTCTTCCGCTTCCAGATAGGCCAATGCTTCGGGTCGAACCTCGACCTCGAGTACGTGGACTGCGATCTCGTTGGAATATTCCTTGATCGGTTCGGCGTAGGAATAGCAAGCCCACGGAAAGAGCTGGATCATCAATTCGTGAAGATTATGCGCCCGAATGCGGTAATCGATCCGCATCTCCGGTTCGCCTTCGTCCAGAATGATGCGCAAATTGCCGAAGATTGGAGAGGTATCACCCCATTCGTCCCAAATGAATATTGCCGTCTGATCGCCAATTCTTTCCATCAGGGCACGATCGACCGCAAATGCCGAACGCAGCAGTTTTTGCGGATCCGACGAGACGGTTTCCTCGAACCCCAATCGGGCCGACGCATCCAGGATGTTGGATGCCGGAATGGCGAGCAACTGCTCCTGTCCGAATTTATCGTATGGTTCCCTTTGGACCCACTGCCACAGAACATCACCACGCTCGGGGTCGAACAGGAACACGCAAACCGAAAGGGAATGGGATGCCCAGTAATCCAAGCAGTGCCTTTCGACTTGATGAAGGTAATTGCCGCTGTCATCCCTCGCTGACGATGCCAGCCCGAGCCGCATCGGCAGAAAGCGACCGGTTGACCATCCATCCTCGAGCATTTCGACGCGAGCGTCCAGGCCGCTCTCGTGAGGATATGATACCCGCCGAAGACGCCAGTTAAAGTCTCGGACAAAGACTTTTTCGACAGCGTCGATAGCCGCGCAGATGTCGGGATCCGTGTGTGCAGCATTCAGGCCCATGAGACGCCGACGTCTTTGCGACAATTCCCCGCGGCCGGCTGTTGCGAGGAAGCGATATATCGCCATCCCAGCCGCAACGATTGTCGGAATAACTGTCTGCAGACGTCCAGCCATTGAACTTTGCCGTCGAACTAGAGCATTTCCGCTTTTCTTCGAATCGCGAAAACATTCTATCCTTTTATTTCTCAACGCATTCCGGACAGAAAACCGCTACGCACTTTTCCGGGAAATGCTAGCCGGTCCCCTCGCTTACATGATCGAGCAGTGCCAGCAAACCCTTGAGGATGGACGTCGGCGACGGCGGGCAGCCGGAAATATGCAGATCGACGGGCACGATCTTCGAAACCCCGCCGACCACGGCGTAGCTCCCGGCAAAACAACCGCCATCGCGCGCACAATCACCCAGCGCAACGACCCATTTGGGATCCGGCATGGCATTATATGTCCGCTCCAGGGCTTCCGCCATGTTCTTCGTCACGGGGCCGGTGACCATCAGCACATCGGCGTGCCGAGGCGAGGCCACGAAACGCATGCCGAACCGCTCGATATCGTAAAAGGCGTTGCCGAGAGCCTGTGCTTCGAGTTCGCACCCGTTGCACGACCCGGCATCGACGAAGCGGATCGCCAGGCTGCGACCGAGCCGGCGGTAGGCTTTCCCGTCGACCGCAGCTGCGAGTTCTTGAGCCGCAGCATCGGTACTGAGCGGTGCAGGCTCCGTCAAAGGCGGACGGATCAGGCTTTCGAACAGGAGCTTGCGCATGGTCTTTTGCCTTTACAGATCGTGCCCCGAATATGAGCAGTTGAACGACTTGTTGCAGAGCGGGAAGTCGGCGACGATATTGTCCTTGATTGCAGCCTCCAGCAGCGGCCACTGAAACCAGGACGGATCGCGCAGATGGCAGCGTTCGATCTTGCCCGCAGGTGTCAGCCGCAACCATGCCAGGACGTCGCCGCGGAACCCTTCGACAAGGGCCATGCCCTCCCGCGCCTCGTTGACAGCCGGAGCTTCCGCAAGGATTGGGCCGTCCGGCAGCCGGTCGAGAATCTGTTCCATGAGCGACAGGCTCTGTTCGACTTCGCGAATGCGGAGCCAGATGCGGGCGTTCACGTCACCGTCGCGAAGCAGCGGTACCTCGAAGCTCAGTTGGCCATAGGGTGGATAGGCAAGGTTGCGCCGTGTGTCGAAGTCACGGCCGGCGGCCCGCCCGATATAGCCGCCGGCGCCATATTGGCCGGCAAGCCCGCTCTCCACCGCGCCCGCACCGACCGTCCGGTCCTGAAGCGAAGCCGTATTGTCGTAGAGGTCCACGAGAGCGGGGAATTTCCGGCAAAGCTCGGCATGCAGCGCCCGCAGACCGGCCTTTCCGTTGTTGTCGAGATCGGCGGAAACGCCGCCCGGCACGATACGGTCGCGCATCAGCCGATGTCCGAAAGCGGCATCGGCTGATCGCAGCACCAGTTCACGCAGCACGCCGCAATGGGCAAGCATCAGCGCGAAGGCGGCGTCATTGCAGATGGCGCCTATGTCTCCGAGATGGTTGGCGAGCCGCTCGAGTTCGGCCATCAGCGCGCGCAGCCACACGGCGCGGGGCGGCACCTTGACCCCGAGGGCTGCTTCCGCGGCTCGCGAAAAAGCATAGGCGTAGGCAACGCAACTGTCGCCGGATGTCCGCCCCGCAAGCCGCACGCCTTGAGCCGGATCGGCGCCTGTCATCAGAGCCTCGATCCCCTTGTGCACGTAGCCGAGCCGTTCCTCGAGGCGAATGACGGTTTCACCATTGGCCGTGAAGCGAAAATGCCCGGGCTCGATGATGCCGGCATGGACCGGTCCGACCGGGATCTGGTGCAGATTTTCGCCATCGGCCGGCAGAAAGGCGTAGGAGAGTGCGGAGGCAGGCGCGCTGTGCTTTCCGAGCGGAAACCGCAGATCCCAGCGGCCGTGGTCGAGCCACGGCCTGGCATCGGCGAGACCCTCCGGCGCCAATCCCGTCAGGTCACGGAGCGCTCGTTCCAGGCGCAGTGCCGGCGGGTGATACTGTGCGATGGAGGGATAGCCGTTCTGCAGTTCCTCGAGGCTCAAGATTGCGGTCATGCCGGCTCGTTCGTCAAGCAGTGCCAAGTGCACGGCGTTGCACTCGCCCCAGAGGCCAAGCATCGTCAAATGTCCCTCCGACAACCGCGACGCAGCCGAGATCCAGTCGGACGTATCGGCAACGGCGCGCGGCCAGGGTCCGTGATGCGAAACCGGACGGCTATTGCCTATGAGATCATCTAACAACGACATAGTCCGGCCTCGCGTCATCGAAGAAGATTGGCGATATGCTGAAACCAGGTAACCATTGGAGGCGGCAGGTAGATTCCGGCTGCCAGCACCAGCGCCAGATGCAGGAACATCGGCAAATAGGATGCTTCGGCCGGGACAAGGCTGCCGCGCGGCTGACCAAAGATAGCTCCCGTCAGCCGCAGCAATAGGGCTCCGAAGGCGACCAGCAGGCCGAACACCAGCGGGATGGCGAGCAACGGCTGCTTTGCGAAGGTCGAACTGACGATGAGGAACTCACTCATGAAGATCCCGGCGGGCGGCAGGCCGGCAATGGCGATGACGCCTGCCAGCAAGCCCCAGCCGAGCCCGGGATGCGTCTCGGTCAGGCCGCGAATGGCCGAAAGCCTCTGCGTTCCCTTGATCTGGGCGATATGGCCGACGGCGAAGAAGATCGCCGACTTGGTCAGCGAATGCATGACCATATGCAGCAGGCCGGCAAAATTGGCGAGCGAGCCGCCGAGACCGAAGGCAAAGACGATGATGCCCATATGCTCTATGGAGGAGTAGGCGAACAGGCGTTTGATGTCACGACGGCGGTAGAGCATGAAGGCCGCGAAGATCAGCGAGATGAGCCCCATCGTCATCATCAGCGGCCCAGGGCTGATCGCCTCGGGAGTGGCGGCAAGCAATATCTTGAAACGCAATACGGCATAGAGCGCGACGTTGAGCAACAGGCCGGAAAGGACCGCCGAGATCGGTGTCGGCCCTTCTGCATGGGCGTCCGGCAGCCAGGCATGGAGCGGCGCCAGTCCGACCTTGGTGCCGTAGCCGAGCAGCAGGAAGATGAAGGCAAGGTTGAGAAGAGCCGGGTCGAAGCCGGCGGCGTGCTCTACCAGTGTCGTCCAGACCATGGCGTCGTAGCCGGTGCCGACAACGGCCTGGGCGGCGAGGTAGACGAGGATAGTGCCGAACAGCGCGAAAGCGATACCGACGCTTCCAAGAATGAAATATTTCCAGGCAGCTTCCAATGCCTCATGGGTGCGGTAGATGCCGACCATCAGCACCGTGGTCAGCGTCGCCAATTCCACCGCTACCCACATCAGACCGATATTGTTCGACACGAATGCGAGATTCATGCCGAACATCATGACCTGGTACATGGCATGGTAGAAGCGCAGGTTGGCGGGTGTCAGACGGCCGATATCCAGCTCGTGGGCGATATAGCCGGCGCTGAAGACGCTGGTGGTGAAGCCGACGAAGGCATTCAGGACGATGAAGACGATGTTGAGATCGTCCACGAGCAGATATCGGCCCGGCGGCGGCCGAGCGCCGAAGAAGAGGAAAAGCGCCGCAAGCAGCGTCAAAAAGCTCGCGACTATGTTCAGCCGCGCCGTCATGCGGTAGCCGGGCAGGAGTGCCAGTAGGGCGGCCGCGGCAATCGGAATGACGAGAACGGCCGTAACCGCATCGAGGCCGAGGATGGAAGAGGAGAGGGCGTTCATTTCCGCCGCCTTCCTTTGAAGTCGTCGAGTGCCCTGACGTCTACCGTGTCGAAGCGCTCGCGGATGCGGAACAGGAAGACGCCGATGACGATGAAGGCGATCAGGATCGAGAAGGCGACGCTGATCTCCACCACCAGCGGCATGCCCTTGGCGCCGGTCGCCGCCAGCACCAATCCGTTTTCCAGCGACATGAAGCCGACGACCTGGCTGACGGCATTGCGGCGCGTGACCATGATCAGCAATCCGAGCAGCAGAACCGACAGGGCGAAGGCAAGGTCTTCCCGGGCGATCGGATCAGCAGACGGGGTCACCCGAAGCATGACCACAGTGGCCAGCGCCACCAGTCCCAAGCCGGCGAGCATGGTGGGGCCAATGCCGACGACGGTCTCGATCTCGCGGTGAATGCCGAGCTGGCGGATCATCCGGTGCAATACGACAGGAATGATGATCGCCTTGAAGATGAGAGCGATCGCCGCCGTCACGAAGAGATGCGGCGCATCCTGGATAACGGCTTGCCAAGCAACCGATAGCGTCAGCACCAGCGAATGCAGCGCAAAGACGTTCAGCAGCGCATAGAGACGATCCTGATAGAGCATCATCATGCTGACGAGCACCAGGCCGCCGGCAAGCATGTGAGCGATGTCGAAGACCGACCCGGTCATCAGAACCCCCTCGACACGAAACGCAACAGGGCCGCCAGCAGGCCGAGCATCAGCGCGGCACCGAGGAAATCCGGCACGCGGAACACGCGCATCTTGGCGGTCGCGGTCTCAAAGAGCGCCAGCAGGGCTCCGCCCGCCGCAAGCTTGGCAAGATAGGCGGCCAGCCCCACCAGATAGGCAAGCGGCCCGGCCCCAAGATCGGCGAGTTTCCAGGGAACGAAAAGGCAGGCGATCAACGAAATATAAAGCAGCAGCTTGAGCGACGCCGCGAGTTCGATCATGGCGAGATGCCGCCCGGAATATTCGAGCACCATGGCCTCGTGCACCATGGTCAATTCCAGATGGGTCGCGGGGTTGTCGACCGGAATACGGGCGTTCTCCGCAATTGCGACCATGATGAGAGCGATGAGGGCGATCGCCAGCGAGACGCGCAATCCGACCTGCGGCGAGGTCATGAAGGCAGCGATCGAGGAAAGCTGAGTCGAGCCGGCGACCAGGGCAAGCGTGAAGATGATGAGCAGCATCGAAGGCTCGGCAAGCGTCGCAATCATCACCTCGCGGCTCGAGCCGATCCCGCCGAAGCTGGTGCCAACATCCATGCCGGCAAGCGCCAGGAAGAAGCGTGCGCTCCCGAGCAACGCGATAATGGCGATCAGATCGGCGGTCCAGCTGAAGACGAGGTCGGTGGCGAAAGTCGGGATGAGGGCGGCCGCCACCCATGTAGCGGCAAAGATCAGATATGGTGCGGCTCTGAACAGCCAGGACGCGTTTTCCGCAATCACCGCCTCCTTGCGCAGAAGCCGGATGAGATCGCGATAGGGTTGGATCGGAGAGGGGCCGCGACGGCGCAGCAGCCGCGCCTTGAACAGGCGCACGAGGCCGGTCAGCATCGGCGCGAGCAGCACGACGATCGACATCTGGAGCGCCTGGATGAAAAGGGCAGATATCATGACCATAGCGCCAGCACCAAAAGCAGGAGAACGAGCGTGAGGAAGACCAGGCTCAGATATCGCCGGATGGTCAAAAACTGCAGATGATTGAGTTTTTCGGCCGCAAAACCGACCGCGCCGACGATGGGCAGATAGAGTCCTTCCCAGATATGATCATGCATCTCCAGCGTGAACCGCGCCGGGCGGAGATCGCCGGGCGCCGGTATGGTCACCCGATCGCGTGCGTGAAAGATCAGCGTGCCGAAGACGCGCCGGATAGGCTGGGCGAAGCTGCTGGCGGTATATTGCGTTGCCGGGTCGCTGATCGGAAAGCCGCAATCCCAGGCCGGCGCCCTGCGGATGCGTCGCGAGCCAAAGCGGTGGACGAGATAGGCGGTGAGCGACGCCGAAAAGAGGATGAAGAGGAAAACGAGCAGGCCGTTATAGGAGCTGCGGGCCTCAGTGATCGGCACGATCGACAGCCATGGAATATCCGTTTGCACCGGCATGCGCTGGCCGATCAGCGAGAGCGTCACCGGCGCTAGCGCGTCGATGACGACCCCGGGCAGTACACCGGCGGCAAGGCAGAGGAAGGCCAGCGCCGACATGGCGGAAAGCGAGAAACCGTCGGCCTCCATTGCCCGTTCTGCCGACACGGTACGGGGACGGCCGAGAAACGTCACGCCGAAGACCTTGACGAAACAGGCGGCAGCCAGGGCGGCGGCAAGGGCGAGCAGGCCGCCCATCGCCGGCACAAGAAGCTTCAATCCCCACTGGGGCAGGGCAGGGCTTTGCAGGACGGCCTGAAATGCCAGCCATTCGGAAACGAAGCCATTGAAAGGCGGAAGAGCCGAGATTGCGACGCAGCCGACGAGAAAGACGACGGCCGTTGCCGGCATGCGATGGATGAGCCCGCCGAGTTTTTCCGTGTCCCGTTCCCCGGTCGCCGTCAGCACGGCTCCGGCGCCAAAGAAAAGCAGGCTCTTGAAGAATGAATGGTTGAGGACATGGAATAAGGCGGCTGTCAGTGCCAAGGCCGCAGCCAGCCCCATGCCGTTCGCCTTGAATGCAAGCGCCAGACCGAGGCCGACGAAGATGACGCCGATATTTTCAATGGTGCTGTAGGCAAGCAGGCGCTTGAGATCGCTTTCCATCAGCGCGTGCAGTATGCCGAGAACCGCAGTGATGCCGCCGATGGCCAGAACGACGATGCCGAACCACCACGCCGGCGCGCCGAGCAGATCGAAGACCACCCGTATGAAGCCGTAGACCGCGACTTTGGTCATGACGCCGCTCATGAGCGCGGAGACGTGGCTGGGGGCGGCCGGATGCGCCCGCGGCAGCCAGACATGGAGGGGTACCAGCCCAGCCTTTGATCCGGTGCCGGCCAGCAGCAGCGCGAGCACCAGGCCCGAGGTCAGCGGTGCGTGTTCGGCGGCACGCATGGAGGCAAAATCATAATTGCCGTCCGGTCCCGCAAGCAGGCCGAAGGCGAGCAAAAGGGTCAGTGTGCCGAAGCTCGCCATGACGATGTAGAGATAGCCGGCTTTTCGGTTGTCGGTATCACGGTGATGGGCGATCACAAGCGCCCAGGACGCGAGCGACATGAACTCCCAGGACATCAGGAAGGTGAAGGCGTCGTCAGCGAGGGTCACAAGATTCATGCCGGCGATAAAGGCCGGGAAGAACGGCAGCACCCGGTGAGGCGCGTGCTCGTGGCGGCCATAGCCGAGGGCATAGAGGCTAGAAAGCATGCCGCCGAAATTGACGACCGCCAGAAAGAATGCGGACAGCGCGTCCAGACGGAAATGACTGCCAAGCCAGGGCAGACCGATGGGAAGCACGAGCGTGGACGCGGCGTCGGGGGCAGCCATCGTGGCGAGTGCGTCGGCCGCTGCGGCAAATGCGATTGCCGATAGAGCGAAGCTCAAACTGTAAATGAACTTCGTCGCCTGTTTCGACCGGGCGATGAAGACGGCAAGGATTGCGATTGCAAGCATCATGGCCGAACATGACAGGAGCACGGATAGGGCGGTCATGAACGAGATCCCTTTGCTCGCCCGGACATGCCAGGTACTCCACTCTCCGCCCGCTTGGCCTTCAGCCTGACGCCGCGCCCTCCATCCTGGCTGACGGCGCCCTCGTTGATCACCTCTACGCCGGCTTCGCTTAGAGCTGCCAGCAGCCGCATCAGGGAATCGACGTTGCCGCGCACCACATCGGGGCTCGCCTCCATGCGTTGGATCGTCGGAACGGATACACCCGCCAATTCGGCGAGTTGGCGCTGATCTATACCAAGAAGGGCTCTGGCGGCACGCATCTGAGCGGCGGTGATCATGGCGGAACCATCACTTATGCTTCACAAGCTCTGATGTTAGCAGTTTAGCGCATGCTTACTGATGTATCAAATCGCAATTTTGATGCGGCATCTTCGCAGACTGCCAAAAGCTCACTTGTGAGAACGCCACGTCGAGTAGTAAGACAAATCATCATCATTTCGGGCTTCCGGCCTGCGCGGGAATCGTCGCGACCCGATCCCGAAATACCGAAAGGGAAAGAAGGCTTGACGGTTCCTGATCCGGCCTCGGAAAGATGTTCAACCTGAATCCGGGAAGGAGCAGAGACTTCCGATGCTTCCGATACCCATCCGCCGACAGTGGTTCCCATGCTTGTAAGACAAGGCACCCATCGCAACGAGAAAATTGACCGCCGGTTGGCGGCCTGCTTGGCGGCGATCGCCGGCACATTGAATGCGTCGGCCTTCTATGCCGTCGGCTTCTTCTCGGCCAACATGACGGGCAATGTATCGACGCTGTCCGATCATCTTGCCGTGGGCCAATGGCTGTCGAGCCTGTTTTATGGAGGGATCGTCGTCGCCTTCATCCTGGGTGCGACGGCATCGACGCTGATTATCAATGCAGGCCGCCGCCGCAATATGCATGCGATCTACGCTTACAGCATTCTGACCGAGGCCGTGTTACTCGCCGCGCTCGGATGCGCGGATCTCTGGCTGCTTGCTGCTTGGCGCGCTCCGGTTCTCGTTCTCGGGCTTGCATTCCTGATGGGGCTTCAAAACGCGGTCGTCACCCGCATCTCCGACGCCAGGGTTCGCACCACGCATGTTTCCGGCATGGCAACGGATATCGGCATCGAGCTGGCCATTGCCCTGGATGCTCTGCGCGGCCGTGAGCAGGCTTCGGAGGCGCGGCACAATCTGGGCAAACTCAGATTGCATCTTTATACGATCCTTTCGTTCCTCGTCGGCGGCATTTTAGGCGTGCTCGTTTATCGCGCCATCGGTGGCTATCTTCTCCTGCTGGCTGCGGCCACCCTGGTTGCCATCGCCCTGAACGCAATTTTGCGGGCGCGCAAGGTGCTTGTTCCCCAGGAAAGCTATTGATCAGCTTTCAAGAGCTGACAGGCGGAGGCGAGATCGGTCAGGCCGACGTAATTCCTGAAGACCAAATTTCACTGCCCGCAAAACCGGCCGTCTGCACCGCCGACGCAGCCATGCATGCCCGTATTGCTTCCCCGTCCGGCATCCGCCGACGTGAATTGGAAGGCGGCTGTAGTTCATGACGCTGTCACACCTCGGCACTAGCGTCCCTCCGGGGGCTTATTTCCATCAAGGAGGCGTGGATGTACAAATTTATGGCCGGTCTTTTGCTCGGCACGTCGTTGACCTATGTGGCCGCCGCAGCTCCGGCGAAAGCCAGGCCCTATGAACATGTGCTGTTGATTTCGGTGGATGGTCTGCACGCGGTGGATTTGGCGAATTACGTTGCGGCCCATCCGCAAAGCACGATGGCTTCCCTTCAGAAGACCGGCGTGTTTTATCCGAACGCCGTCACCACCAATCCCTCGGATTCATTTCCTGGCCTGGTTGCGCAAGTAACCGGCGGCACCGCCGTGACGGGCGTTTATTATGACGATTCCTTCGATCGCAGCTATTTTGCCGCAGACTCGAAATGCCAGGGCAAGCCCGGTATCGAGGTCAATTTTGCCGAGACAATCGACATCGACGATACCCGCCTCGATGGCGGCGGCACGCCCGGTAAACCGACAACGCAGATTGATCCGGCCAAGTTGCCGCGCATGCTGGTCAACGGCGAATGCAAGCCGGTATTCCCCCATGATTTCGTCCGTGTGAACAATGTGTTCGAGATCGTGCATCAGCATGGCGGCCGCACGGCCTGGAGCGACAAGCATCCGGCCTATGAATGGCTCAACGGCCCGTCCGGCAAGGGCGTCGATGATCTATATGCGCTCGAACAGGATTCGCTCATTCCGGGCAGCAAGGTGAAAACCACCGGCAGCTTCAAGGCTGAGCGGGAATTCGACGAGGCGCATGTGAAGGCCGTGATCAATGAAATCAAGGGGCTTGACAGCACGGGTGTGAACAAGCAGCCGGTTCCGGCACTGTTTGGTTTGAATCTGCAGGCCGTGAGCGTTGGGCAGAAATTGCCGAAAGCTGGGCCTGGCGACGAGGCCGGCCTGATCGGCGGCTATGCAGATGCCAACGGCACGCCGAACAGCGGGCTGGCAGTGCAACTCGATTATGTCGATCATGCTCTGGGTGAATTGGTCGGCGCCCTGCATGACAATAAGCTCGACGACTCCACGCTCGTTGTCATTGCGTCGAAACACGGCCAGTCACCGATCGATCCGTCGAAGTTCCAGCCGACCGACGAAGATCCATACACGAAAATGCCGAGCTACGCCTTCCACATCGCCGACGATGCATCGTTGATCTGGCTGAAGCCGGACGAGCGGGCAACATCGCTGGCCGCGGCAACCGAGTACCTGAAGGATCAAGGCAAGGCGCTCGGCATCGGCCAGTTGCTGACCAGCAATCAGGTGGCGTTGGCCTACCAGGACCCGGCCAGCGATACGCGCGCACCCGATTTTATTGTGACCGTCAATCCTGGCGTGGTCTATACGGGTGGCAAGAAAATCGCCGAACATGGGGGCAGCAATGCCAATGACCGCAATGTGGCGCTGCTTCTGAGCAATCCGTCGATCTCGCCGCGCTCGATCACGGCGCTGGTGCAGACGACACAGGTGGCGCCGACGATTCTGCAGGCACTCGGTTACGATCCGAAGGAATTGCAGGCGGTTCAGAAAGAGGCGACGCAGGCACTGCCCGGCACTCCGTTCTGATGCATCGCGGCGACGTTTCCTCTGGCTTGCATCGGCAAGGCAGACGAAGCGTGCGACTTTGCTTATTGTGCCGGCGCAGACTTTGCGCCGGCATCGTTCATCATGCCGTACGCAAGATTTGCGGATTGCCGCAATGAGCCGAACCGACCGCGTGGGTCGAGGCGCGCGAGAAGGTGCCGGCAGGTCCGGTCCATATCAATCGTGTCCGCGGCCGCGATAGGTCGTTGGAACACCGGCCGCTTCGTGGCATTGCGCGAGGGTTTCCAGCCACGTAGCCAATCCGGCCGGCACTTCGGCATTCCCTGCTTCCAGCGCCTCCACCCATGACAGGTCACATTGCAGGGCGCTCGCCAGATTGATCGGCGTCCACCGGATATGCAAAAGGCATTCGGAAAAGCGTTCTGGGGTCATGGATCCTCCAATTTCTGAAGACAGACCACGGTGCCGACGGGTGGTCCGAAGTCAAGCAAACATGCAAATCCGGCCGTTCCCCTAATCGAGATGGACGGTGAAAAGCTCCAAAGTGGCCTCATCGCTGATAATCATCGAACGCTATTTGGGTTCGGTGCTCTGTTTGTCCAATGCTCTGCCGAAATCCCGAACTGCACCTGTTGCCTGCCGGCTCGCTCTCAGATCGTTTTCGTCAAAGGCGTATCGGCGCAGGAGGGAAAAGAGCGCTTCATTCATCCGGGCGCCATCCAAGAGTTCGGGACTGTCGCAAATAACGTTGATGGTCCGCTGAACGACACGATCCGCAGCCGCGTCGGAATCGACGAATTTCCTGGCCCAGTGGCGAAGAATCGCACGAAGTTGCGAATCCTGTGGCATGTCCGGGGAATTTGGAAGGGGCACGCTCACTCCTCTTATCCTTGCAGGCGGGTAGATAAGAACCGTAGGTCGTCACCGCCTGCAGGATTGTTCGGTGACATAAGATTGATAGTATTTCTTTGGGTCACTAGTCCAGCTTTAATCGAGCAGGTAGCGGCTGTCGCTCGTCATGCTGCCTGGCTGCGGGGCCGTATAGGAGCCGTCGGTCAAGCGTCTTCCGGCGCAATCCGCCGAAGAGAGAAGGGCCTGCAAAGATGCCCGGTCCTTGCTCGCGTGGAATTATGTCCATGGGGTGGAGAAAGGTTCTTTGCTTCCTATTTCACGAAAAAGTGGGACGCGACACGCGATCGGAGGAATATAATGGCGAAGAATACGATCTGCCTCTGGTACGACAAGGATGCTGAAGCAGCCGCCAGATTCTATGTCGAAACCTTTCCCGACAGCAGGATGGGCGCCGTCATCCGCGCGCCCGGAAACTATCCGGAGGGCAAGCAGGGAGACGTGCTGGTAGTCGAATTCACCGTTGCCGGCATTTCCTGCGTCGGCCTGAATGGTGGGCCGGTCTTCAAGCACAACGAAGCCTTTTCATTTCAGATATCGACTGAGGATCAGCAAGAAACCGATCGTTACTGGAACGCCATTGTCGGCAATGGCGGTCAGGAGAGCGAGTGCGGCTGGTGCAAGGACAAATGGGGCGTGTCCTGGCAGATCACGCCACGCATTCTGATGGAGGCGCTGCGCGCAGGCGGCGATGAGGCAAAGCGCGCCTTCGATGCGATGATGACCATGAAGAAGATCGACGTCGCGGCGATCGAAGCCGCACGGCGTGGCTGAAGGGGACGCATACAGCGTGATGACGACGCGTTTATCGCTCGCTATCGGGCGTGACGGTGAAATCGCTGGAACCTAAGATTGAAGTCGCCGAGACGGTGGAAAGATAGCCGGCTCGGCGATGAATCGCCAAGAAACCCTGTGCGCCAGGGCAGGCGATGCCATGGGTGCGCCAATTTGGAATATTGGCCTATTATTGCTTTTGTTGAGGACTCCATTAAATATGGTCGGGCATGGCAAGCCGGCCAAGGCGGGCCGGATCGTAAAAACTCGTGCTTAATCAGAAGCAGAGGCAGGCGATGGCATTTGACTGGTCAGGTTTGCACAGGACGGCCGCGCGAAACGCCACCCGCCTCGATCATGACAAAGTCGGCGCCGTCTTCGTTGGACGGACAATGCTGCCCGACGATAGACTTCCTTGCAAGAATGTCCGACCGTTCGAGCCTGGCGATCGTTGTCTCCATCGATTTTCATTCAGGCGCCGGTTGCAGGCAGTGTGCCTGCATCCGTTTGAGTGCAAGGGGATTTTCGTGAAATCCGCCAAGGCCGACATCATCGGAATTCATACCGACCTATTCCCGAAGAGTAGAGTTACCAGTCATGATAAAACGCATGATCATCATGCTGATCGTCATAGGCTTGATCCTGGGCGGTATTTTCGGCTTTCAGGCATTCAAGAACCGCATGATCGCGGCCTATCTGGCTAATCTCAAGTCGCCGCCGCAGACGGTCTCGACAATCACTGCCGCGAGCAGCCCATGGCAGACGACGCTGCAATCCATCGGCAGCTTCAATGCCGTCGAGGGCGCAAATCTTTCGGCGCAGGTGCAGGGCATTGTCCAGAAGATCGCCTTTCAGGATGGTCAGGACGTCAAGAAGGGCGATCTGATCGTGCAGCTGCTTGCCGATCAGCAGATCGCGACGTTGGAACAGTACAAGGCGACAATGGCGAATGCGCAAATCGCCTATGACCGCGATTCCAAGCTGATCAAGGCGAACACCATTGCACAGAGCCAGGTCGACAGCGATCTGGCGAACTGGAAGGCGGCGCAGGCGCAGGTCGCCTCGCAACAGGCATTGATCGATCAATATTCGATCCGCGCGCCCTTCGATGGCCATCTCGGCATCAAGCTGGTCAGCCTCGGCCAATATCTACCCGCGGGAACTGCCGTCGTGACCCTGCAGTCGCTCGATCCCATTCAGTTCGATTTCTCGATGCCGCAGCAGGTTCTGTCGCAGGTCAAGGTCGGCCAAGCCGTAACCGCAACGGTCGATGCATATGGCAACCAGACTTTCGATGGCAAGATCACGGCAATCAGCCCATTGGTGGACACCCAGAGCCGCAACATCACCCTGAGGGCGACTTTCGCCAATCCCGATCGCAGGCTGCTGCCTGGCATGTTCGGCAATATATCGGTGGTGGTCGGCGAGCCGAAAGACTATATCTCGCTGCCGCAGACCGCCGTCACCATCAATCCCTATGGCAATGTCGTCTATGTTGTGACCGATAAGGGCAACGGTCCGGACGGGAAGCCGCAGCGCGTCGCCCATCAGAAATTCGTCAGCACCGGACAGGCGCGCGGCGATCAGATCGCGGTCACCAAGGGGTTGAACGTCGGCGAGGTCGTGGTGACTTCGGGCCAGCTGAAATTGAACAACGGCTCGCCTGTCATCATCAACAATGACGTGCAGCCGTCGAATGATCCCAATGCAGCTCCGGCGAACCCCAACTGAGGTGTGGCGAATGAATATCACCGATATCTTCATCCGGCGCCCCGTGCTTGCCCTTGTCGTCAGCGCTTTGATTATCGTGATCGGCTATCAGTCGTTTCGCACGCTGACCGTGCGCCAATATCCGCAGACGCAGAATGCAGTCGTCACGGTGACAACTACTTATCCGGGTGCTGCGCCCGACGTCATCGCCGGCTTCATCACGACGCCGCTCGAAAACGCCATCGCTCAGGCCAACGGCATCGACTACATGACCTCGTCCAGCACCAGCGGCACTTCGACGATCACGGTCAACCTGCGCCTCAATTACAATGCCGATGCTGCGATGACGGAAATCAACGCCAAGGTGTCATCCGTTCTCAATCAGCTGCCCACGGGCACACAGCAGCCCATCATGTCGGTTTCCGTCGGCCAGTCGATCGATGCGATGTATATCGGTTTCCGCAGTGATGTTCTGGCCAGCAACCAGATTACCGATTATCTGACGCGCGTCGTCCAGCCGAAGCTGCAGGCGGTCAACGGCGTTCAGACGGCCGAAATCCTCGGCGGCAGAACATTCGCGCTGAGAGCCTGGCTGGAACCGGACAAGCTCGCTGCCTATGGGCTGACGGCCGGCGATGTCAGGACCGCGCTTGGAAACAATAATTTTATTTCCGGCATCGGCACGACGCGCGGCCAGATGACGCAGACGGTGCTGACGGCGCGGACGGATCTGCATTCGGCCGACGAGTTCAGGGAGATGGTTGTCAAGCAGATCGGCGATACGATCGTTCGCCTGAAGGATGTGGCGACCGTCGCGCTCGGATCGCAGAACCCCGATGTCCAGATCGGATTCGATGCGCAGACCGGCGTATTCATGGGTATCCAGATCGCGCCGACGGCCAATTTGCTCGACGTGATCAAGGGCGTGCGCGCGGTGTTTCCAGACATTCAGGCGCAGCTGCCGCAGGGGCTCGAAGGCTATATCGTCTATGATTCCAGCACCTTCGTTACCCAGTCGATCGACGAGGTGGTCAAGAGTCTGGTCGAGGCTCTGGTGATCGTCATCTTCGTCGTGTTCGCATTTCTCGGCTCGCCGCGATCGGTCGCCATTCCCATCGTCGCCATACCGCTGTCTCTGGTCGGCACCTTCGCGATGATGCTGATCCTCGGTTTCTCCATCAATCTTTTGACTTTGCTGGCCCTGGTGCTAGCCATCGGCCTCGTGGTCGATGACGCCATCATCGTCGTGGAGAACGTCAACCGCCATATTGAGGAAGGGGCCGCACCGATGCCGGCGGCGCTGGCGGCCGCCCACGAGCTGGTCGGACCGATCCTGGCCATGACCGTCGTGCTGATCGCCGTTTATGTGCCGATCGGCTTCCAGGGCGGCCTGACCGGCGCCTTGTTCACGGAGTTCGCCTTTACGCTGGTGGGCGCCGTTACAGTTTCCATGATCATCGCGCTGACGCTGACGCCGATGATGTGCTCGCGCATCCTGAAGCCGCATCTGACCGACCGTAGCGGCTGGGAGGAGCGCATTTCGGATTTCATCGATCGTCGTTTCTCGGAGATCCATCGCCCCTATATGCGCATGCTGCACGGCAGTCTGAACACCATACCGGTGACCCTGGTGTTTGCCGTAATCGTTCTCGGCAGCATCTATTTCCTTTACACCAGCGCCAAGAACGAGCTGGCTCCCAATGAGGACCAGGGATTTCTCGCAGCACAGGTGACCAATCCTCCCAATGCGACGCTTCAGCAGAAGTTGCTCAATTCAAATCAGGTCACCAAGATCTTTCGCAGTTTCCCGGAAACCGACAAAACCCTGCAGGTCGAGGTGCCGGGCACGTCGTTCGAGGGTATGGTGCTGAAGCCCTGGGCCGATCGCAAGCGAACGGCGGACCAGCTGCAGCCGCTGGTGCAGGCAGATCTCGGCAAGGTCGCCGGCGGGCAGGCCGTGGTCTTCCAGATTCCACCGCTGCCCGGCGCCAGCGGCCTGCCGGTGCAATTTGCCATCGGCAGTACCGGAGGCTTCGAGCAGCTCAACGAAGTGTCCAGTTCCTTTTTGCAGGAAGCGCAGAGGTCCGGCCAGTTCATCTTTCTGATGAAGGATCTTTATGTCGACAATCCACAATATTCGATCCAGATCGACCGCAGCAAGGCCTCGGCTCTCGGGCTGTCCATGAACAATGTGGGGTCGGCGCTCGCTGCCATGCTGGGCGGCGGTTACGTCAATTATTTCAGCATCGACAACCGCTCTTACCAGGTCATCCCCCAGGTGGAGCAACGCGCGCGCCAGACTATCGATCAGATCATGAACTATCCGATCGCAAACGTGAACGGATCGAAGATACCGCTTTCGGCGATCGCGACGGCGAAACTTGAGGCGACTCCGCGTTCGGTCGCGCATTTCCAGCAATTGAACTCGGCCACCATTGCCGGGGTGCCGGCGCCCGGCGTTGCCGTCGGCGATGCGCTGAATACCTTGAAGTCGATCGCGGCGCGCTCACTGCCGCAGGGCTATTCGGTCGATTATGGCGGCCAGTCGCGGCAGTTCGTGCAGGAATCGAGCGGCATGGCGACCACTTTCGCGCTCGCCTTGATCATCGTCTTCCTGGCGCTATCGGCCCAATTCAATAGCTTCCGCGATCCGCTGATCATCCTGGTATCGGTGCCGATGTCGATTGCGGGCGCTCTGGCCTTCATCAGCCTCGGTGTCGGCGGCGCGACGATGAACATCTATACGCAGGTCGGCTTGGTGACGCTGATGGGATTGATCAGCAAGCACGGCATCCTGATCGTCGAGGTGGCAAATACACTGCAGCTATCGGGGAAATCGAAGCGCGAGGCGATCGAGGGTGCCTGCGGCATCCGCTTGCGGCCGATCCTGATGACGACCGGAGCCATGGTTCTGGGCGTCGTGCCGCTAATCCTGGCAACCGGCGCGGGCGCTGTCGCCCGTTTCAACATGGGGCTGGTGATCGCCGCGGGTCTCGCCATCGGGACGCTGTTCACGCTCTTCGTCGTGCCTGCCGTATATATGTTGCTCGCGGCCGATCATCACAAGCAGGATGCGTCAGAAGCGGAGCCGGCACCCGCCCATTGAGGGGAGCCGGCTCTCGGCGCGGTGGTGTCCCGAGCCGTCCCGGGCATTCGCACGCGGACCTATTGCAACACATGCCCCGTGAACTGGAGATAGGCGACAAGGCTTGCAACCGAGATCCCCACGATGATGGCGGGGTGCGGAAGGCCCTTGCTGATGGCCGCAAGCGCAAGCCCAAGCAGGGCGATCGTCCCGCCCAACAGAACCCCCTTGTCGGCGACGCACAGCGCGAGGGCCGAAACGCTGACAGCAGCCGCAACCATGGTCGTCGGCATCTGATCTTGAAGGCAATCGCCCCTGCTCGAGAAGGTGAGGATGAACCTGTTCCAACTCAAACCGAGGGAAATGCTCAAAAGCAGGGAGGGCAGAAAGTGCAACATGAGCATTGTTCTCTTCGAGGATCTGCTTCGGATAAGCAATTCGCATGCCAGGAGAAGAAGGCGGTTCGCCGGGGTTGAGATGCGGCAAGAAGAGCACGTGTTGCCGAAATGACAGGCGAAGTGCCGTTCTGTTCGGCACCGGGCTGTGCGGTAAGCCCGGCGTCAATGTCCAATGCCTCATCGGTATCGCTGTTCTGATTGCGTGACGATAACGTCCATCGGAATGTCGTGGGAAAGCGGATAGATGGTGTCGATCTCTTGCGACTGGTAGCCGACGCCTATGGCCAGAGGTTTCCGCGCAAGGCTGGCGAGTGTTCTGTCGAAAAAGCCGCCGCCATAGCCAAGCCGGAAGCAGCCCCGATCGAAGCCGACCACGGGCGCTATCAGGATATCGGGAGCTGCCGGTTTTCCCTCCGCAGGCACCGGGATATTCCAGACGCCGCGTTCGAGCGGCTCGCCCATTTTCCAGGATCGGAAAATCAAGGGGGTGGCTTTGGCGACGACCACGGGCAGCAAGCATATGGCACCTCGCGCCGCGAGGCCGTTCAGCCATCCCCTGAGGTCCGGCTCCCCTCGAAACGGCCAGAACAAGCTGACATGTTTGCCGGCGACATCGCCGACGAGCTGGTCGAGATGAGCTGCGATCGAGCGGGTATATTCCTCGCGTTGCGCCTGCGGCAATGCCATGCGCTCTTCGATCAGCTTCTGTCGCTGTACCTTTCGCCAGGCATAAACGGCGTCCTCTGCCGTGACGGCCGGAATGCCGCTATAAGCGGGATCGATTTCACGCAGCGAGCATGCGGGCGAAGCATATTCGCGGGTTTCATCCTCGTTCGTTTTATGTCGCTCCGGTTCTGCCATTCCGTTCTTTTCCTCCTGACTGCTGCCTTGCTGTCGAAAGCGGCTTGAGCCTTGAGAATGATTTCGATATAGCGAACGATATGGCAGTTTAATTCCTGAATCGAGATTTTTTCGTTGGATCTTTCATCGGTCGAGATATTTCTTGCGGTCGCCAATGAGCGCAGCGTCACCAGGGCGGCGAAAGCAGTCGGACGCGCGCCGTCCAACGTGACGACGCGGGTACAGCAGCTGGAAGACGATCTTGGCGTCTTGCTCTTCAGCCGCGACGGCAAGAAGATGACTTTGACGCGCGAAGGCGAAACCTTTCTCGTCTATGCCAATCGTCTTGCGGCGCTGGCCCTGGAGGCGCGTCAGGCCGTGAGGCCGATGCGCCCCTCAGGCCCGTTGCGGGTCGGCACGATGGAGAGCACGGCCGCAAGCCGGCTGCCGGCAGCGCTCAGCCGGTTCAATCACATGTGGCCGGACGTGCCCGTTCATCTGACGCTGGGCGCATCGCGCGACCTCACCCGCGATGTCTTGTGCGACAGGCTGGATTGCGCACTGATCGCGCTTCCGCCGGAAGCGATGCTCGAAGAGGATACCGATTTTCAGGCCGATCTGGAAACGCTCGAATCCGAGCCGGCATTCGTCGAGGATCTGCTGCTTGTCCTGCCGTCAGCGCATCCATCGATCCGTTCGGCGGCGGATCTCCGCGTCGGGTCCATCGCCGCCCTGGAGCCCGGCTGTACGTACCGAAGGATTGCCGAACATTGGGCGCGCCAATCGAGCGATCTGCAGACGACGGAGCTCGGTTCCTATCACGCCATCCTGGCAAGTGTTGCGACCGGAAACGCGGTTGGCGTCATGCCCAAATCGGTGCTGGATCTCATGCACTGGCCGATGGCTTCCGCAACGCACCGGCTCGCAACGGTCGATACGATCCTGGTCTACCGCAAGGATAAACGCCCGAGTGCGCTGGAGGCTTTTCAAGACGTTTTGAATGGCGCCAGGCGCACCGATCAGCGGCTGATGAAAAGCGAATTCTGAAACGACCACGCCCCCTCCCCCGTACACCTCAATCATACAACCGGTTCGATCATGCAGCACCCAGATTCCCAGAAGACGGGAACCAGTCGCTTCCACTTGTTTTCTCCGATCCTTGCAGGCGCAACCCTTCGGGAAAGGCTGTTTGCCTGTCTCGGAGCCTTGATCGGCATCGGCCTCACCGGCGTCATCAGCGGCTATTTCTTCGGTCAGGGGCCGCATCTTCCGCTGATCGTCGCGCCCATGGGAGCGTCGGCGGTGCTTCTGTTTGCCGTGCCGGCAAGTCCGCTGGCCCAGCCCTGGTCGATCATCGGCGGCAACACGATTTCCGCCATGATGGGGATCATAGCAGCCTATTTCATCCGTGATCCGATCATTGCGATCGGGGTCGGCGTCTCGCTTGCGATCGGCGCGATGTCGTTCGCCCGCTGCCTACATCCGCCCGGCGGCGCTGCGGCGCTTACGGCCGTTCTGGGTGGGCCGGTCGTTGCAAACTGGGGGGTCTTGTTTCCCTTTGTCCCCGTAGCCATGAATTCCTGTATCCTTGTCGGCCTGGGCCTGGTGTTCCATAAGCTTTCCAGGCGCAACTATCCGCATGTCGTCGCAAAACCCGCCGAGAATACGCACCAGACACAAGACCCGCCTTCGAGCTTGCGGGCGGGGTTTCAGGAAGAGGACGTCGATGCGGCTCTCGTGGCCCTTGATGAGACCTTCGACATCGATCGGGCTGACCTTGGCCGTCTTTTGCGGCAGGTCGAGTTGCAGGCCGTGGTCCGGACACATGGAGATATCAGCTGTTCCGATATCATGTCGCGCGATGTCATTGCCGTCAGCGAGGATGCTGAGCCCCATCATGCGAGGCAGCTTCTGTTGAAGCACAATATTCGCACTTTGCCGGTGAAGGATCCCGAAGGCCGCCTGGTCGGAACGGTCGGTCTGAGAGAATTGTCCGAAAATGCCGATAGCGTCGCCCGAGCGATCTCGATGCCGGCGATCGCACGGGCTTCCGATCCGGCTCTGTCGCTCCTGCCGGTTCTCACAGACGGCCGCACACATGCCGTCATCATCGTGGATGACGGGCATCGCATTCTCGGCCTGATATCGCAGACGGATCTTCTGAGCGCCGTCGCGCGGCTGCTTCCGAGCGGCCGGAAGCTGGAGCGGGCGGATGCATGAGGGCAGGGGCAATACGTGAAGGAATCTGCCCGTGTGGCCGGTCATGATCTGACCCATGCAAAGGGAAGTGTATCCTGGGGCTTATGGTGTCGCGGCGGCATAGTTCGCTCGGCACTTCAGGCTATTGCCTGCTGACGAAGTCCCGAAGCACCACCGCATTGTTGTGTTCGGTGTCCTTGGCGCCATAAAGAAGCGTCACGGGTGACTGGCCTATCTGTCTTTTCAGCTCATCGACAGCGGCCGGATTGTGCTCGAGTTCGGCTTTGTAGCGCCGGCGAAACTCGTTCCATTTGTCCGTATCGTGACCGAACCAGCGCCGCAGATCCGCGCTCGGTGCGATGTCCTTGAGCCAGGCATCCACATGGGCCTCGTCTTTGCTGACCCCACGCGGCCATAGCCTGTCGACAAGGATACGCACGCCGTCTTCCTTGGACGGCGGCTCGTAGATTCTCTTGATCTGCAGCGTCATGGTCAACCCCGGTGCTTTCTACTCATCGTCAAGCTATCGGTTCCATGATTCAAGATATCCCCTGCTCGAAGTCATTCAAGACGCAACTGCCCTGCCAACAGCATGGGGAACACCAGAAATTTGCAGAGATCGATGTCCGGTACAACACCCGGGCGAATAAAATATGCGCTGTAGCTCACCAGCCACACTGCTAGGAGCAAGTAACAATGGTGATCTACCATAGATAGCTAAGCACCTATTGCTACCACTACGCTAGGGGAATAATTTAAAAATGAGCGCTGTGGTTATGCGCTTGCGGGAGCGGGCATATGGATATTCGAGGGAAACGCTATCTGGTTTTTGCGGGGGATACCCACCATTCGGAGGGTGGTTGGTCTGATTTTGTCATGGCAACCGACGATCGCAAGGTGGCTCTGCGGGCAGCCAAACAACAAGAGGCGCTGCGAGAGGATGGTTGGGTGGAAGTGATAGACCTCCGCATGAGCCTTCCAGTATTATTGCACAGTTTCATCTAAGGGTCTTACAGCCTCTTAGCGTGCCCTTGCGATGGCGCCGGAGTCTGCGGGTGCTGCGTGCGGATGCTTAGGGCCATCTCCATGACCACCTTCGATCTGTATGCCGCGAACGATACGGGGCGGCCCGATATGATAGCGGCATTGATCTTTCTTTGAAGAAAATCGACGGCGTCGGCGATGTCTTCAGTGCGGACATCATCGTTCTGCGCAAGGGCTTCCGCGGTAGACTTCATGTCTCCCTCCTCCTCTATGGCATGAGTGGAGGTAGTGCCGGCTGCCTGGGATGGGAAGCTTTGCGGGCTCTCAAGGTAAAGCGATCGTCAATATCCCCAGAAGAGTGTCGCGCCTCGGGGCATAAGCCCACGGGACACCTAGGAATTACAACTTCAGGGAGGCGTGCCATCGCGAACCATGCCGTCTAGGCGTTGAGGTCGAGCTGTATGACAGCAGCCTCTGGCTTGGTCCTTGGCTTTCTTGGTTGGCGAGCCCTGATGGTTTTAGTTGGATTCGGGGCGGAAATCTCTGGAAGGTCGGCAAGCAGCATCCCGCTTCCGGCAATCTCCTTGCTCTCATCGGCAGCCTTCGCAGGCCCGATTACCGGGGTTTCCGCCTTGGCTTTCGATGAGGCGGCATGGCCGGCTGCTTTGGTGCTCTGCTGCAAGCTCGTCGGAGCTATTGAGGGGGCAAATCGAATCATTGTCTTGTTACTCCTTTTTGTTCCCTTTATGTTCTGATGGTGACGGAAGTCAATGAGCCGCAGCGCTGCACATAAGGCCGCCCGGAATGAGACACGGAAAAGGAATAGCACTGCTGCCGGCGGGGCATGACGACTACAAGCGAACGCTTGCGGATCTGCCGCAATGGTATGAGCTAAGCGCCGTCTGCGCGGCTTGCGAGAGGATTGCCCGCGTGGACCGCTACGAGATGGCGGGGCGCTTTGGCGGCGGCAGGAAGGTGGGCTCGTTGGCCAGCAGGCTGGTGTGTCGGAGGTGTGGCAACAGGCAAGGCAATAGGCTGCTGATTGGGATGATGCCGAGGGATTGAGGCGCTTCAAAGGCTCTTGCGGCTATCGACCGCGGTCGTACTCGGCGCGATTTGATCGGCTTCAGCCGGGGCGAGGGGAGAGCGGCGCTCTCGGAAAGTGCAGGCAGGCGCGCAGACCCGGCTTGTTGTCTTCAAGCGTGATGGGTGCGCCATGAAGATCGGCGATTGCCTTTACCAGACCGAGCCCCAACCCGTTGCCTGGTGTCGTCCGGCTTTTATCCAGCCGATAAAGCCGCCGGAACACCAGTTCGCGCTCTTCTTCGGGGATACCGCCGCCGTTATCGGCCACGCAGGCGCGACAATGCTGCTCTTCAGGTACCAGCGATAGGGTAATCGTCGTGCCGGGCGGACAGTGGGTGATTGCGTTTTCGACAAGATTGACGAAAAGCTGCGTGAGCAATTCCCCGTCGCCGCTCACCAAGCAGGAGCCGGACGACAGCGGCTTCAATGTCAGGTTTTGTCCGCTGTCTTCCGCGACATCGGCGTAGATTTCTGCGACCGCGGTCACGACAGCCCAGAGGTCGACCGGTTTGAAGCGTGTCTTTCGTGCGCCGGCTTCGATCTGCGAGATGCGGAGCAGGGCTTCGAATGTTGCGTTGATTCTGGCTGTTTCGTCGCTGGCGTCAAGAAGCAGGTCTTCCACGTTTTCCGAGCGCTCCAGACGCTGGAGCGCTCGCTCGATGGTCAATCCGAGCCGATTGAGGGGGGTCTTCAAATCGTGTGCGATATCGGTACTGACCTGGCGCATGCCTTCGACGAGCGCAGAGAGCCGGGCAAGAGCGTGGTTCATGTGCGCTGAAACGACGTCGATATCGTCGCCGTTGCCGCGGATCGGAATTCGCCGGGCCAGATTCCCCGCCGAAACATCGATCAGAGTTCGCTCGATCGCTTCCAGTCGGCGCTGCGTGCGCGTCGCAAGCATGGTACCCCCCAGGACGATCGCCGCGACGATAATGACCGAGGCCCAGGCGAAGCTCATCAATGCAATCTGCTCGATCTGGTCGATTTCACGGTAGCTCTGGCCGACGACCAGGCTGTTGCCGCCGACATTCCCGGCGACAAGGCGCATCGGATCGTCATCGCCAAGTCCGAACAGGGTCGCAGGAACGGTCGAAAGTCCGGGTTTGACGCTTGCCGCGCGAACGTTTCCGGCAAGCTTTTCTCCCTTGCCGTCGAGCAAAAGGAAGATCTGGTCTTCCGGGCGCTTGAGGATCGAATAGGTGTCTACCGCCGCGATGAGATCCTCCAGGTCGTTCGAGGAATAGGTCGAGGCCACGACCGAATAGGTGTCCTTGACGGACACGTCGAGTGATCTCGAAAGTTCGCGCGTCATCAGGCCATAGCCGACAAAGCCCGCGACGAGGAAGGCGACGATGAAGAAGAGTCCGAAAGATGTCGCCAGCCTGAACGGCGTGCTGCGCAGCAATCTATCGTGGCGCATGTATGCAATAGCCGGTGTTGCGGACTGTGTGGAGGAGGGGAACATCGAACGGTTTGTCGATCTTTGCGCGGAGCCGGCTGATATGGGTCTCCACCACGCTCGTCTTCGGATCGAAGTGAAAATCCCACACGCTCTCCAAAAGCATGGTGCGCGTCAGCACGCGCCCTTCGCCGCGCATGAGTGTCTCCAGCAAGGTGAATTCCCGTGGTTGCAGATCAATGGCAATTCCGCGTCTATGCACCTGCCGCTTTATAATATCGAGTTCGAGATCGGCAATTTTAAGGATCGTTTTCCGGTCCTGGACCGGCGGCCGGCGCGCCAGAGCATTGACGCGCGCCAGAAGCTCGGAAAAGGCAAAAGGCTTGGTCAGATAGTCGTCTCCGCCGGCTTCAAGCCCCTCGACCCGATCGTCTACGCCGCTGACCGAAGTCAGGAACATTGCCGGCGTTTTGATCTTTGCCGCCCTCGCAGCTTTCACCAGGGACAGGCCATCGAGCCCCGGCAGCATCCGGTCGACGACGAGCACGTCATATCGTTCCCTGGTGACCTGAAAAAGCGCATCCGTGCCGTCCGAGAGGATGTCGCAGATATGACCGGCCTCGTTAAGCCCGCGAGAGATGTATTCCGCCGTCTTTTGATCATCTTCCACCACGAGGATCTTCATGCCCGTCCAGGCTCCGTCAATGCACGATACGACTGCAGCAGTTTCAAAGTGCTGCAGCGACTTTTGCGCGCCATATATGACGCGTAGCGCCGTAGACATGCCTCAAGAAGGTGTCTGCAACCTGAACGGCTTCTTACAAATGCGTAAGGATGGGCGGCTGTCGCGCATCGGCATTTCTTACGAAACGGTATTGTTCGAGCAAAGGCCGCGTAAAGGCGGCCGCATAGAACACGGGGCGTGGCCGCATCTGCGTGTGGCCGACGATCAACCACGCCGCAGTCCGGCCGCCTATCGGAGTCTCCCCATGACCAAGCACAATTATGTCCGCCTCCTGAACGTCGCCCTTTTTTCCTGGCTGGTCGCGCTTCCCGTTAGCAGTCACGCGGCTGCTGTCCGCCCGTGCGAAGATGTGCTTAAGGAGATGCGCACGGCGAAAGCCTCCGCAAATTTGACGCCCGACGCCAAATCGAAGGTCGATACGCTGGAGGCGAAGGCCGTCGAGCGCTGCAATGCAGATGATGACAAACGCTCCGATGCCTTTCTTCAAGAGGCAATGGCGCTGATGGGCAAGTAAAGCGGGAGTATGTCATGAGCTCGCTATCATATGTCGTCGCAGACAATGTCCTCAATCGGGTTCCGCGGGTCACCGTCGACTTCTGGCTGATCAAGCTGCTGGCCGTCACGATGGGAGAAACGGCGGCCGATTATCTCGCGGTCAACATGGGTCTCGGCTTGACCGCAACATCCGCGATCATGACTCTGGTGCTGATCGGCGCGCTTTCCCTGCAATTTCTGCAGGGACGCTACGTGCCCTGGGCGTACTGGACCGCCGTCGTCATGATCAGTGTCGTCGGAACACTTTTGACCGACAACCTGACCGACAATCTGGGCGTGCCTTTGCAGGCATCGACCGTCGGCTTTACCATTGCTCTCGCGCTCACTTTCTTCATCTGGTGGAAGAAGGAAGGCACGCTGTCCATCCACTCGATCTTCACGGCAAGACGCGAGGGGTTCTACTGGCTGGCGATCCTCTTCACCTTTGCATTGGGCACAGCGGTCGGCGATCTGATCGCGGAGGTCTTCGGTCTAGGCTACGTCATGACCGGGCTGATCTTCCTCGGCATCATTGCCGTCATAGCGATCGGGCATTTTAACCTTGGCTTGAATGGTATTCTGGCCTTCTGGCTGGCTTACATCTTCACGCGGCCGCTCGGGGCGTCTTTCGGAGATCTTCTTTCGCAGCCGCTGGAATATGGCGGCCTGGGATTCGGTACGATCTATACGAGCGCCCTGTTTCTGGGGGCCATCATAGTGACTGTGATTTACATGACGGTGACCTACGAACCTGAAACCGCCTCGCAGGCAGAGCGAGATCAATTTTAAGACGAGCTCACAAGCCGCATCGTCGAAAGAGAGTGCGGCTTGCATCTTTTCCAGTCGAGATTTTGCCTTTCTCGAGCGAGTGATATCGCTTGTTTTCTCTCATATCTCTTCCAACACCGGCAAAATCGCTGTCGCTGTCCGATTTGTAAGAATCCGGCAAAGCGCAGGGAAGGATCGCTGGCTAGTTTTTGGATGGCTGGCGATGCCGGCCGGTGGCCGATCAGGCCACAAAACGCTTGTAAATCAAAGGAGTGAATTATGCTGAAGAGATATTTGGCGATCGGTGTTCTGGCGACCTCGACCCTGGCGGCGGGAATGGCGCTTGCCCGTGATGAGACCGGGACCATCACCAATATCGATGCGAAGGCGGACCAGATCACGCTGTCCTCGGGAACAACGATCAAACTGCCTGAAAACATCGAAGTCGAGTCCTTCAAGGTCGGCGAGCGCGTCGCCGTCCATTACAGTGTCCGGAAATCCGGCGCTGCTCTCGCGTCGAAAGTGAGCCCCGTAAAGTAGCAAAGCGGCGCGGGTCATTACCCGGCATGCTCTGCAGGACCGGGCGGTATCCGTCCGGTCCGGACAACGTAACCGATCTGCCTGTTATGGCTTTTCGAGCTAGCCGAGGATGAGGTGGGACTGCTCAGCATGGAGTGAGTTCCCGTCGTCCATGTTGCGCCTCATCCTGTGCGACAGGCTTCGGAAGCTACGCGGATCGGCTGGACGAAGCCCAACTCGCCGAGGGTCGGCGGGTCGTCTTCGGGCCAGAGATGCGTTCGTCACGCTTGGATCGCCATGTTTAGCTCCGCCTGGCGTCCGAGGCTTGTCATCCACTCGACGAAGTCAGGCTGCCTCTTGATCTGCCGGCCGTAGTGACGCGCAAGTGCGGTCTTCAAATCGCCCTTCCTGCCGAGTTGTTCGTCGGCAAAGCCGATCATTTGAGAGTTTGGCCAGGCCTGTGGGCGGATGGCAACCAGACGGGAAAACAGGCTTTCGCCAGGCTCGTCCGGATTGGCCTGCGCCATCAGCGAGAGCATGGCAGCCGTCGAGCGCGATACGCCCATATGGCAATGCACCAGCAGATGGCGCGGCGCTTCGGGGTCCTGTTGCGCCTGAAATTCGGAGCCGAATCTCAGGATTGCCTCGACATGTTCCGGCTGCGGCATCACCCGGCCGGGAGCCGTCGCAATGATATCGTGAAAGCGCAATGTCGTGCGATGATGCCTGGCGTAGGAGCCGAAGACATCGAGCTCGGGATATTCCGGATCGAGGAGGGAAAGGACATGGGTGACGTTTCGAGCGCTCTGATCGGGCAACTCCTCTATCCCGCAGACAGTGAGTTTGGGAGAAAGCAGCGTGCCCATTGTCATATCCTTCAGATCGATTCGCGATTGCGCGGCGCATCAGCACGATATAGTTCCACTGCACCGAAGTGAAAGGCTTTTGCTCCTTTCCGTCGCCAGCTGGCTCGACAAGATACGTGTGCCAATCTACGGCTTTGAAAACAAGACGATCTGCGTTCTGATCACGTCTTTGTCGAATTCCAGAATACGATAGCCGAATGTCCTGGTGTCGGCCTTGAGGCGCTCGGATTGCTTGGCGATCTGATAGGAGACCGCCGGTGATACATATTGCCTGATGTTTGCTTCCCGGGCTTCGTCGATCATGTGATAGTGGCCGCAGAAAAGCGATATCTGGCAATCCATGCCGGTCAGAAGCGATCTGAGCTCATCCCTGTCGCGCAGGGCGGCTCCGGTTCGATCTACCGGCGTGTCGAGCGGCAGGATCGGGTGATGCAGGAAGATCGCGGCCTTCTTCACGCCTTCGAGTTCTCGTGCGAGCCATTCGCGCTGGCAGTCATCGACGACATTGTCGGACGTATCGAGAAAAATGCGCTTCAGATGCGGGTCATGCTGCGAGAAACAGAGTTTCCCCGCCACGACACTCTCGCCCGGATCGTAATATTGCGTGACGTTGCCGTAGCTATCGTGATTGCCGAGGATGAGCGACATCTCGAAGCCATGGCTGCGCACAAGCTCGAAAAACCGGCCGACCGATCGCTCGGTGCCGATATCGCCGCCGAAGACGACTTTGGAAATGCCTTTGCGGGCGATGTCGTCGAGGATCACGCACAGATGGTGTTCGTGCTCTCCGGGTGCTTCCTCATAGCCCATCTTGTCGCCGGCGAGTTCGCTTGTGGCGACCAGCCGCTGGCCGAGGTGAGCGTCGGTGAAAAATGCAAGGGTCATCTTCGTCATAGCCCGGTTCCATGGCAATTGCTTACGTTTGGAACTTATGGCGATAGCACGCTGAAATGTTTCGATGCGCGTCGAAACATGCCGACTGTTTCAGTGCTATGATGCTGGCAGATCGCAGGAGCCCCGAAACATGACGCTGGAGCCGAATATAGCCGCCGTTGCCTTTTTGATCGCCGATCCCGCGCGCGTCGTCATGCTGTCTGCGCTGCTCGACGGCCGAGCGCGGCCGGCGGGCGAACTTGCCTATGCCGCCGGCGTGACGGCGCAGACAGCAAGCTCCCATCTGGGAAAGCTGTTGGCCGGCGGACTGCTCTGCGTCGAAACCGAAGGCCGGCACCGATACTATCGCCTGGCCGGTCCGCATGTCGCGCTGGCGCTTGAAACCCTTGCCTCGATCGGTCCGGCCGAGCCTGTGCGAAGAAAGCCGCTGACCCGCGAAGCGCAGAAGCTTCGGTTCGCTCGCTGCTGTTACGATCATCTGGCCGGTCGCGTCGGCATCGCCATAACCCACGGACTGCTGGAGAAAGGCTTCCTTGTTGCGGCCGAAAACAAGCGGTTCGAACTGACGCCCGCCGGTGCCAAGTGGTTCGATCGCATCGGCGTGAACATGGTCGCGATCAGACCTGCGCGTTACGGGCTCGCGCGGCAGTGCCTCGACTGGACCGAGCGGCAACATCATCTTGCCGGCCCGCTTGGCGTTCATCTTGCCAATATCCTCTTTGCCGAAAGGTGTCTGCGACGGTCGGCTGTGTCCCGCGCCGTTGACGTGACACCGAAAGGCTGGAAGGTACTAAGGGAGCATTTCGATATCCATGCGCAGGCCTTGCTCTGAGGGGGCGCTCTGCTGCATTGACTTCATTCCGACAATGGATGATTTTGGTAGGCCATATTATGGTATCCGAAGATCGAGGGTGCGGAAATGAATGATGATGCGCATGGCGCCGCAATTCGCGTGGAGCGTCCGGCCAAGACGTTGCGTGAGCTTGCCCTCGACAAGGTGCGTGAGGCAATCGTCAACGGCTATTTCCGCCCGGGTGACCGCCTGGTGGAGCGCGATCTCTGCGCCCAGCTCGGCGTCAGCCGCACGATCGTGCGCGAGGTGCTGCGTCACCTCGAATCCGAAGGTCTTGTCGCCAATCTTCCCAACAAGGGGCCGATCGTTGCCCAGCTCAATCATGACGAAGCCAAGCAGATCTATGAGATCCGCGCTGCGCTCGAAGGCATGGCGGCACGGCTTTGCGCCGAACAGAACAATCCCGCAATCGCCGATGCCCTGGACAGGTCGCTCGAAGATATAAAGCGCAGCTATCGCGAGAAGGATATGGCCGGCGTGCTCGCCCATACATCGTCTTTTTATCAGACGCTGTTCAGCATGGTCGACCGTCATGTGGCCTGGGGTGTCGTCAATCTTCTGACGGTGCGCATCAATCATCTGCGCTCCATGACGATCAAGACGCAAAATCGCGATGTCCAGGGGCCGGCGCAGATGGCTCGCATCGTCGATGCCATCCGGCGTGGTGACGGCGATGGTGCCTATCAGGCGGCGATGGACCATGTCACCAGCGCCAGTGCGATCGCCCAGACCGTGCTTTCCGGGCGGCAGCCGATCGATTGATTCCTCGCCATGGCCACGAAGATGACGGCTTCTCCTTCCTTCCTCGGCTTTCCGGACCGCCTTGGCGATGGTCGCCTGCCGCGCGTCGTGCTCTTCGGAGCCGGCCATGGAAGTACCTATCCGGGTAAGGACAGCGGCGGTTATGCCTTGTCAGCCGGAGCGATCCGCACCGCCAGCCAGGGTGATGCGGCGCTTGTCGAACATTGGGATTTCGATCTCGGCGGCCCGCTCTTTGATGGCAACCCCGCCTGCTGCATCGACGGTGGAAACATCGAGACCGTCATGCATGACAATGCCGGTAAGCGGGATCGGATCGAGGCGAAGACGCGCGAGATCCTGGCATTGCCGGCCGTGCCGATCCTGCTTGGCGGCGACTGTTCCGTGACGATCCCCTTCATTGCCGGTTTTGCGGATAAGGAGCCAGTCTGAATCTTGCAGATCGACGCGCACATCGACTGGCGCGACGAACTGCATGGCGAGCGCTACGGCTATTCGAGCCCGATGCGCCGGGCATGCGAAATGCCGCATGTCGCCGGAATGGTGCAGGTGGGCCTGCGAAGTGTCGGCAGTGCAAGACCTGCCGATGTCGAGGCAGCGCAGCGCTATGGCAGCCGCTTCGTCACTGCCCGCGAAATCCATTCTCGAGGGGTCGAGGCCGCTCTTCGTCATATTCCGGAGGGTGTTCGGGTCGTCGTCACGCTGGATTGCGACAGCATCGATCCCAGCATCATGCCGGGTGTGGCAGCGCGGACACCCGGTGGTCTCACCTATATCCAGATCATTGACCTGATCGGCGGCCTTGGCCGCCGGGCTGATATCGCAGGCTTCGATCTGGTGGAGCTCTATCCTCCCGCTGATATCGACGGCCTTTCGGCCCTGACCGGCGCACGCATTGTCGTCAACGCGATAGGCGCCATCGTTCACCAAAGATGAAACCGGCGGATTTTCCCTGCAGGAATGGCGGCAGGCTCATGATGCCGGACAATGTCGATGGGCGTCATGCCTCCTCAAATTGTCGTTGGGTCGACGATGCGAGTTGACTCGCTTCTGTCATCGGTGTGACGGTATACCATAATAACTAATACAAAGTGGAGCATCTGCAGCTGACGATGGTCGTTCGCCAAGCATCGCTTGGTGATTGCTTCCCGCTAATGATCTATAAGCTTTTGTTATTCCGATGATTTCTGACGTGCGGCAGGGCTTTTTTATCCGGTCGCTCAAAGGCGCTTGACAGTTCTGTATTATGGCATACCATCATACATAATCTTAGAAGAGAGCGAGCCATGAGCCTTCAGATCCGAAAAACCGTCCTGCAGATCGAAACGACGCTTATTGAAGGGGGCAAGGCAGCGGCCACGCCGCTAAAGCTGTTCTCGGCATGCGCGGTCGTCAAAAACCCCTGGGCCGGCCGCGGCTTTGTCGCGGATCTGAAGCCCGAGATTCATGCAGCAGCACCCATTCTCGGCGAGTTGCTCACCAAGATGATCATCGATGCGGTCGGATCCGGCGAGGCAGTCGAAGCCTATGGCAAATCGGCCGTCGTCGGTCTTGATGGCGAGATCGAGCATGCATCCGCGCTGATCCACACCCTTCGCTTCGGCAATCATTATCGCCATGCCGTCGGCGCCAAATCCTATCTCGCCTTCTGCAATACCCGCGGACCGGCCAATGCGCCGATCATGATCCCGCTCATGGATAAGAACGATGAGGGCCGTCGCTCGCATTATCTGACGATCCAGACGTCGGTTCCGGATGCGCCTGCTGCCGATGAGATCGTCATCGCACTCGGCGCTTCGGTCGGCGGGCGGCCGCATCATCGCATCGGCGACCGTTATCAGGACCTCAAGGATCTGGGACAGGACGTCTCCAATCCGGCGGGCGTGTGAGGGATCGGATTCAGGATGCCGGCGATGGAAACCGTGGACGAGAGCAAAGCCGATCATCTGAATACCGGAGATTTGCTCCGTAACCATACGGCGCGCGGCACTGCCTATCATGACGTGGGCAAAGGCGAGCCACTGGTTCTCATCCATGGTGTCGGCATGCGGCTTGAAGCCTGGTCGCCACAGATCGCAGCCTTCTCCCGCAGCCATCGGGTGATTGCCGTGGATATGCCGGGGCACGGCGAAAGCGCAGCCCTGCCTGCCGGCAGCAAATTGGAAGCCTTCGTCGCCTGGTTCGGTGGTTTCCTTGACGAGATGGCGCTTGATGAGGTCAATGTTGCCGGCCATTCGATGGGTGCTCTTGTTGCCGGTGGGGCTGCCGCCGTCTTCGGCGAACGGATCAAGCGGATCGCCTACCTCAATGGCGTCTATCGCCGCGATCCCGAGGCCAAGGCGGCGGTGCTTTCGCGCGCGGCGGCGATACCGCTTGTCGGCATCGACAGGGAAGGGCCGCTGCGCCGCTGGTTCGGCGATGATGCCCAAAGCACGGTCGCACGCGAACTGACGCGCAACTGGCTAAACCTCGTCGATCCCCAGGGATACGCGACGGCTTACGCCGCTTTCGCCGGCGGCGACGAAACCTATGCCGATCGCTGGCCGCAAGTGCAGGCGCCGGCTTTGTTCCTGACGGGCTCCGGCGATCCGAATTCGACGCCGCTGATGGCCGAGCAGATGGCGGCGGCGGCACCCAACGGCTGGGTGCGTATCGTCGAGGGCCACCGCCATATGGTGAACCTGACGGCACCAGACATCGTCAACGAGCTGCTCGCCGAGTGGCTTTCATGCGGGGAGGACGCAAGATGACGACGCACGATTTCGACCCAAGGGCGCTGCGCGATGCCTTTGGCGCATTTCCGACCGGTGTCACGGTCGTGACCGCGCGCGATCGGGCGGGCCTGCCGCTCGGCTTTACGGCAAATTCCTTTACGTCGGTCTCGCTCGATCCGCCGCTTCTTCTTGTTTGCCTGGCAAAGACCTCGCGCAATTTCGAGGCCATGACGGGCACTAAGCATTTTGCGATCAACGTGCTGTCGGAAACGCAGAAAGCTGTCTCCAACACCTTCGCGCGGCCTGTCGAAGACAGATTTGCCGCCGTCGAGTGGAATTCGGGTGCGGATGGCTGTCCGATCCTTGCCGATGTCGCCGCCTGGTTCGAATGCGCCATGGAGCGGGTGATCGAAGCCGGCGACCATGTTGTCTTGCTAGGTCGCATCGTCTCCTTCGACAATAGCGGCCGCAACGGACTTGGCTATGCGCGCGGCGGCTATTTCACGCCGATCCTGGCAAGCAAGGCGGTCTCTGCGGCTGCGGAAGGCAATATCGAGCTTGGAGCAGTCGTCGAGCGCGATGGCGAAATCCTGCTGCTTGGGGAAGAAGTGCTTGCTCTTCCGAATTGTGAGGGCAGCGAAGGAAGTCCCGCCGACATTCTCGGCCAGTACCTGCAGGCGCTCACCGGTCTTACGATCACGGTCGGATTTCTCTATTCGGTCTACGAGGGCAAGAGCGACGGCAAGCATCACATCGTCTATCGCGCCTTCGCCTCGCAAGGCGAGCCGCGCGAGGGCCGGTTCCTGAAGCCGGATGCGTTGAAGGCGGCGCATTTCAAGACCAGCTCGACGGCCGATATCGTCGCCCGCTTCGCGCTGGAAAGTCAAATCGGCAATTTCGGTGTCTATTTTGGCGACGAGACCTCCGGCATGGTACGGCCGGTTTCCGGGAAGGCGGTGCAGGCATGAAATTCTCTCTCTTTGTCCACATGGAACGCCTCGATGCGAGCCAGACCCACAAGAGCCTCTATGAGGAGTTCGTCGCGCTCTGCGAGATTGCCGACAAGGGCGGCATGCATGCGATCTGGACGGGCGAGCATCACGGGATGGATTTCACCATCGCGCCCAATCCCTTCGTAACGATCGCCGATCTGGCACGGCGCACGTCCCGGGCAAGGCTTGGAACGGGAACGGTGATCGCGCCGTTCTGGCATCCGATCAAGCTTGCCGGCGAGGCCGCCATGGCAGACATCATCTGCGACGGGAGGCTCGATATCGGCATCGCCCGCGGCGCTTATTCCTTCGAATACGAACGCTTGCTGCCGGGTCTCGACGCCTGGGGTGCCGGCCAGCGCATGCGCGAGCTGATCCCCGCCGTCAAAGGCATCTGGCAGGGGGACTACGCCCATGAAGGCGAGTTCTTCAAATTCCCGTCGACCTCCTCGGCGCCGAAGCCGCTGCAGCAGCCGAACCCACCGATCTGGGTTGCTGCGCGCGACCCGAATTCGCATGAATTCGCCGTCGCCAACGGCTGCAATGTCCAGGTGACGCCGCTTTGGCAGGGCGATGACGAGGTGGCGGCGCTGATGGGGCGCTTCAACGATGCCTGCGCCAAGAACCCGCATATCGAGCGGCCGAAGATCATGCTGTTGCGCCATACTTATGTCGGCTCGTCGGAAGACGACATCGCGCAGGCCGCTCATGAGCTCAGCGTCTACTACAACTACTTCTTCGCCTGGTTCAAGAACGAAAAGCCCATTCACCAAGGCCTGATCGAACGCATTCCTGAGGAAGACATTCGCGCCAACGCCATGCTGTCGGATGCGGTCATGCGCGGCAACAATGTCGTCGGCAATGCATCGACCGTGATCGCCCGGCTGAAGAGCTATCAGGCGATGGGCTACGACGAGTATTCCTTCTGGATCGACACCGGCATGCCGTTCGAGCGCAAGAAGGCCTCGCTCGAACGCTTCATCGCCGAGGTCATGCCGGCATTTGCGGAGTAAACGCCATGCAGACCTTCCAGTATTACATCGATGGCGAATTTCTGGACGGCGAGGCCCGCTTCCAGAGCATCGATCCGGCGACCGGTGATGTCTGGGCCGAGATGCCGGAAGCGCGCGAGGCCGATGTCGACCGTGCCGTCAATGCCGCCGAGAAAGCTCTCTACGAAGGCCCATGGGCGAAACTGACGGCGACGCAGCGCGGCAAGCTTCTCTATAAGCTCGCTGATCTGGTTGCTGCCAATGCGCAGAAGCTCGCCGAACTGGAAACGCGCGATACCGGCAAGATCATTCGCGAGACCTCGGCGCAGATCGCTTATGTCGCCGATTATTATCGCTATTATGCCGGCATTGCCGACAAGATCGAGGGCTCCTACCTGCCGATCGACAAGCCGGACATGGATGTCTGGCTGCGCCGCGAGCCGATCGGCGTCGTTGCCATGGTCGTGCCCTGGAACAGCCAGCTCTTTCTGTCTGCTGTCAAGATCGGACCGGCGCTGGCGGCCGGCTGCACCATGGTCGTCAAGGCTTCGGAAGACGGGCCGGCGCCGCTGCTGGAATTCGCACGCCTCGTTCATGAGGCGGGTTTCCCGGCCGGCGTCGTCAACATCATCACCGGTTTCGGTCCCTCCTGCGGCGCAACCCTCGGACGCCATCCCAAGGTCGCGCATATCGCCTTTACCGGCGGGCCGGAGACCGCACGCCATATTGTGCGCAACTCGGCCGAAAACCTTGCCTCCACATCGCTGGAACTGGGCGGCAAATCGCCCTTCATCGTCTTTGCCGATGCCGATCTTGAAAGTGCGGCCAATGCGCAGGTTGCCGGCATTTTCGCGGCAACCGGCCAGAGCTGCGTTGCCGGTTCCCGCCTGATCGTCGAGGCCAGCGTCAAGGAGAAATTCCTGTCGATCCTCAAGCGCAAGGCCGAGGCGGTCCGCATCGGCTCGCCGCTCGACATGGCGACCGAGGTCGGCCCCCTTGCCACGAAGCGGCAGCAGGACCATGTGGCCGCGCTCGTTGAGAAATCCATTGAAAGGGGTGCTCGGCTTGTGACGGGTGGCCAAAGGCCAGAAGGTGCGGGCTATTACTTCCCGCCGACGATCCTCGATTGCGATTTTGTGTCCTCGCCTTCGCTTACCGAAGAATTCTTCGGACCGGTTCTGTCGGTCGTCTCTTTCGAGACGGAAGCCGAAGCCCTGAGGCTTGCAAACGATACACGCTATGGCTTGGCATCCGGTGTCTTTACCCAAAACCTCACGCGCGCCCATCGCCTGATGAAGGGCATCCGCGCCGGTGTCGTCTGGGTCAACACCTACCGCGCGGTATCGCCGATCGCGCCATTTGGCGGCTTCGGCCTTTCCGGTCATGGCCGGGAAGGCGGTCTTGCAGCCGCGCTCGACTACACCCGCACCAAGACCATCTGGTTGCGGACGTCGGATGACCCGATCCC
Source organism: Hyphomicrobiales bacterium (assembly GCA_900468625.1). Classification (GTDB taxonomy): domain Bacteria; phylum Pseudomonadota; class Alphaproteobacteria; order Rhizobiales; family Rhizobiaceae; genus Rhizobium. The sequence goes on along the minus strand of UBUL01000034.1, from coordinate 45,059 downwards.
CGATCCCTTCGTCATGAGGTGAGAGCGATGTTTTACGAGATCCGCACCTACAGGCTGAAGAACGGCACCATTCCGCAATATCTGAAGGTCGTGGAAGAGGAGGGGATCGCTATTCAGAAGGCGCATCTCGGCAATCTCGTCGGCTACTTCCATTCGGAAATCGGCGTGGTCAACGAGATCGTGCACATCTGGGCCTATGTAAGCCTCGACGACCGCGAAGCGCGGCGCGGGCGGCTGGCGGCGGACCCTCAGTGGCAGGCTTTCCTGCCAAAAATCCGCGACCTGATCGAACAAGCGGAAAACAAGATTATGAAGCCTGCCGGTTTCTCCCCATTGGGGTGAACGGGCGGCCGCATAAGGCATGCCTCCAAAAACTGAAAAACAAGGACAAGGGAACATGAAAGCGAAAATTGCACTCGCGGCCTTTGCCGCAATGATGGCCGCATCCATACCGGCCAAGGCCGATACCATGGTCTTCACGAGCTGGGGAGGAACGACACAGGATGCGCAGAAGGTCGCCTGGGCCAACCAGTTCACCGAAAAGACCGGTATCGGCGTCATGCAGGACGGCCCGACGGATTACGGCAAGCTAAAGGCTATGGTCGAAGCAGGCCAGGTCAGCTGGGACGTGGTCGACGTCGAGGGCGATTATGCCGCGCAGGCCGGCAAAGCCGGTCTGCTCGAGAAGCTCGACTTTTCCGTCATCGACAAGTCCAAGCTCGATCCGCGCTTCGTCAGCGACTATTCGGTCGGCAGCTTCTATTATTCCTTCGTCATTGGATGCAATGCCGATGCCGTCAGCGCCTGCCCGAAGACCTGGGCCGATCTTTTCGACACGAAGAAATTTCCGGGTAAGCGCACCTTCTATAAATGGTCTGCCCCGGGCGTGATCGAAGCGGCGCTCTTGGCCGACGGCGTTCCCGCCGACAAGCTCTATCCGCTCGATCTCGACCGCGCCTTCAAGAAGCTCGATACGATCAAATCGGACATCGTCTGGTGGTCGAGCGGCGCGCAGTCGCAGCAGCTTCTGGCATCGGCCGAGGCTCCCTTCGGCAGTCTCTGGAATGGCCGTATGACAGCGCTCGCCAACAGCGGCGTCAAGACGGAGACGTCCTGGAGCCAGAACATTACAGCGGCGGATTCCCTCGTCATTCCGAAGGGTGCTCCGAACATGGAAACGGCGATGAAGTTCATCGCGCTGGCGACCTCGGCGCAGGCGCAGGCAGACATGGCGAAGACGACTGGATACGCGCCGATCAATGTTGACTCGGCGAAGCTGATGGACCCGGCGATCGCCAAGACCTTGCCGGACCAGCAAACCGCAAGTCAGGTCAATGCTAATATGAGCTACTGGGCTGAAAATCGTGATGCCATCGGCAAGAGGTGGTACGCCTGGCAGGCAAAGTAAGTTCGGGAGATGACAACAGCACCGCGGGCTCAAATCCGCGGTGCGGCAATGCGAGGAACGGGCCGGTTTCGCAGCCAAGGCTGCGCATTGGCGCCCCTGGTGGGAAGGAATTGCCATGTCGACATATATTGACGTTGCGGACGAGGCTGCACCGGCGCGCAAGGCGGCAAGGCCCACCGGATTTGCGCAGGTGGCGCCGGCGCTGATATTCATTGCGATTTTCTTCGTCTTTCCGGTTATCGCGCTGCTCCTGCGCAGCGTCATGGAACCGGCGTTCGGTCTTGGCAACTATGCGGAGTTGTTGGGCTCCGCGACCTATATCAAGATCTTTGCCAACACCTTCATCGTGTCGGGCCTCGTCACCGTCATATCGCTTTTGATCGGCTTTCCCGTCGCATGGACACTGGCGATCATGCCCTCGCGATGGGCCTCGGTGGTCTTTGCGATCCTGCTATTGTCGATGTGGACCAATCTGCTGGCTCGAACCTATGCCTGGATGGTGCTTTTGCAGCGCACGGGACTGATCAACAAAATGCTTGTCGGTGCGGGGCTTATCGACAAGCCGCTCGCGCTGGTCAACAACCTGACGGGCGTGACCATCGGCATGACCTATATCATGCTGCCTTTTATCATCCTGCCGCTCTACGGCGTCATCAGGAAGATCGATCCGGCCGTGCTGCAGGCGGCATCACTCTGCGGAGCGAACCGATTGCAGTGCCTGACGCGTGTCCTGTTGCCCCTTGCCGCTCCCGGCATGATGGCAGGCGCCTTGATGGTCTTCGTCATGTCGCTCGGCTATTACGTCACGCCATCGCTCTTGGGCGGGACGGCGAACATGATGCTGGCCGAGCTCATCGCGCAATTCGTGCAGTCGCTCGTCAATTGGGGCATGGGCGGGGCGGCTGCCTTCGTCCTGCTTGTCGTCACGCTGACACTCTATGCCGTGCAGCTGAAGCTCTTCGGTGTTCAGAACACGGGAGGGCGCTGAGATGCTGTTGAATTTCGATCGTCTCGGCTGGTGGAAATATGTGCTGCTCGTCATCACGGTCCTGACGGCCGCCTTCCTCTTGATGCCGATCCTGTTCATTGCGGCCTTGTCGTTCGGCTCGTCGCAATGGCTGATTTTTCCGCCGCCTGGCTGGACCTGGCGCTGGTACGCGGAGTTGCTTTCCGATCCGCAATGGCTGGCTTCCGCCTGGACGAGTTTCAAGATCGCCTCGATCGTCACCGTGCTTTCGGTGCTGCTGGGTCTCGTGACCTCCTTCGGCCTCGTGCGCGGGAAATTCCTGTTTCGCGATGCGCTGAAGGCGCTGTTCCTGACGCCGATGATCCTACCCGTCGTCGTCTTCGCCGTTGCTCTCTATGCCTTCTTCCTCAGGGTCGGGCTGGGGGGCACCCTGATCGGTTTTGTCCTCTCGCATCTCGTCCTGGCGCTGCCTTTTTCCATTCTGTCGATCGCCGGCGCGCTCGAAGGCTTTGACAAGTCGATCGAGGATGCGGCCGTGCTTTGCGGCGCCTCCCCGATCGAGGCGAAGATCAGGGTAACGTTGCCTGCCATCAGCCATGGACTGTTCTCGGCGGCGGTCTTCTCGTTCCTGACATCCTGGGACGAGGTGGTCGTTGCAATCTTCATGGCAAGCCCGACATTGCAGACGCTGCCCGTCAAAGTCTGGGCGACGCTCCGGCAGGACCTGACCCCGGTGGTCGCTGCCGCCTCCACACTTCTCATTCTGTTGACGGTCATGTTGATGACGCTGGCCGCGATCGTACGCAAGGTTCTGAAATCATGAGCGAATCTTTCCTGAAGATCCAAGGTATCCGCAAGGAATATGGCCCCGTCGTCGCGGTTCACGACGTCAATCTCGAGGTCAGACGCGGCGAGTTCCTGACCTTTCTCGGTCCCTCCGGCTCGGGTAAGAGCACGACGCTCTATATCCTGGCCGGCTTTGAGAACCCGACCAAGGGCGATATTCTGCTGAACGGCGAGACGCTGCTGTCGACGCCGTCGCACAAGCGAAATATCGGCATGGTGTTCCAGCGCTACACGCTGTTTCCGCATTTGACGGTCGGCGAGAATATCGCCTTTCCGCTCAAGGTCCGTCGCCAGTCCAAGGCGGAGATCGATAGCCGGGTCAGGGAAATGCTGCGCCTCGTCCGCCTCGAAGGCTTCGAGGATCGCAAGCCCGCTCAGATGTCTGGAGGCCAGCAGCAGCGCGTCGCCCTTGCAAGGGCGCTTGCCTATGATCCGCCGGTGCTTTTGATGGATGAGCCGCTGTCGGCGCTCGATAAGAAATTGCGCGAGGAGATCCAGCACGAGATCCGCCGCATCCATCAGCAGACGGAAGTGACGATCCTCTACGTGACCCACGATCAGGAGGAGGCGCTGCGGCTGTCGGATCGCATCGCCGTTTTCTCCAAGGGCGTCATCGACCAGATCGGAACCGGCCCGGAACTCTATGCAAATCCGCGAACGCGCTTCGTTGCCGAGTTCATCGGCGACAGCGATTTCATCTCCTGTCATCTGCTCTCTTCCAGCAATGGGCAGGCAACGATCTCGCTCGGTGGCAAGACCGTCTTCGACAGCATCCCGGTTCACGGCCGGCCGACATCGGGCAGCAAAGCGGCATTGATGCTGCGTCCGGAGCGCATACGCCTCGGGCGCAACGCGGGTGCAGGCAACGGCCTCAGCGCCACCGTCAACGACATCACCTTCCTCGGCAACAATGTGCATGTGACGACGCGGATCGCCGCCGGCGAAACCCTGTCCGTGCGGCTGCCCTTCGGACACGAAGCAATCTCGGGCCTGAGCCGTGGCGACAATGTGCATCTGGAGTTCGATCCGGACGCCGCACATGTCTTCTGCTAGAGCAAGATGCCGAAAGGTGCCGGAGATTTCGGGCGGCATCACGTTCTAGGTTGTATAGAGCACCTTATTTCGAGGCGCCTGTCTCACTTGCCGTGGCGGACCGCTTGGAAGCTGCTTTTCGCCGGCGGATGAGCCGCCCATCCGGATCAGGGATGGGCGGCCGGTGCGGGTGGGACGTCGGCGCCCGCACCTTTCTCTTCGACCGGTCTTTTGGTCCGGAGGAGGGACAGTACGAAGACGAAAAAGACCGGGACGAAGAAGACGGCAAGTATTGTCGCCGAGATCATGCCGCCGAGGACGCCGGTGCCGATCGCGTTCTGGCTGGCGGCACTGGGACCCGTTGCGATCGCCAGCGGCACGACGCCGAGCGTGAAGGCAAGCGATGTCATCACGATCGGACGGAAGCGGACGCGGGCCGCCTCGGCCGCCGACTCCAGCAGGGACTTGCCCCGGGCGTAATAGTCCCTTGCGAACTCGACGATGAGAATGGCGTTCTTCGCCGACAGACCGATGATCGCGATGAGCCCCACCTTGAAATAGAGGTCGTTCGGCATCTCGCGCAGGATCGCCGCCAGCACGCAGCCGATAATGCCGAGCGGCACGACGAGCATGACCGACAGCGGTATCGACCAGCTTTCGTAGAGGCCCGCCAGCAGCAGGAAGACGAAAAGGATGCTGAAGGCGAAGAGGATCGGCGCCTGGTTGCCGGAGGCGATTTCCTCGCGCGATTGGCCGGACCATTCATAGCCGAAGCCTTGCGGAAGTTCGGATGCGAGACGTTCCATCTCGGCAATCGCAGCACCTGAAGACTTGCCGGCCGCTGCCTCGCCGGTGATGCGGATCGTCGGATAGCCGTTATAGCCGACAATCTGCGGATCGCCCTTGCGCCAGTCGGCCGCCGCAAACGACGAGAGCGGCACCATTCCGCCGCTGGCGTTGCGGACGTTCAGCTTCATCATGTCTTCGACCTGCATGCGGCTGCGGCCGTCCGCCTGCACGATGACCTGCTGCATGCGGCCTGCGTTCGGATAGTCGTTGATATAGGAGGAGCCGAGGTTTGCCGTGATGGCCTCGTTGATGTCGGTAAAGCCGACGCCGAAGGTGTTTGCTTTTTCGCGGTCGATCGCAAGCACGATCTGTGCGGCCTCCTGCATGCCTTCCACGCGGACGTTCGTCACCATGCTGCTCTTGGCAGCTTTTGCCATCAGCTCATCCGCGGCCTGCTTGAGCGCCTTCTGTCCGCGTCCGGCGCGATCCTGGAGCCTGAAGGAGAAGCCGCTCGTGGTCCCGAAGCCGTCGATCGGCGGCGGCGAGAGCGCATAGGCCGTGGCGTCCTTCAATCCGGCCAGTCGAATGTTGACGCGTTCGGCGATTTCCGCGACCGAACTGCCCGCAGGTCGTTCGTTCCAATCCTTGAGCGTGACGAAGGCGATAGCCGAGTTTGGGCCGTTTCCTGAAAAGCTGAAGCCCTGGACACCGAAGATATTTTCGACCGCGGGTTCGGCCTTGAAGATGGCCTCGATCTGCTTGAGCGATGCAATGGTGCGGTTGGCGCTCGCTTCCGGCGGTCCCTGAATGTCGGCAATCAGGATGCCCTGGTCTTCCTCCGGCACGAAGGAGCCGGGCAGGTTGACGAAGAGGTAGCCGAGGCCGGCGACGAGCGCGAGATAGACGGCCATCATTCGTCCCGACCGGCGTGCGAGGCCGGCGGCGGTCTTCGTATAGCCGGCGGTCATCCCGTCGAACTTGCGATTGAACCAGCCGCCGAGCCCCTTCTTAGCATGATGGCCTGCCTTGATCGGTTTCAGGAAGGTGGCGCAGAGCGCCGGCGTCAGCGACAGTGCCAGGAAGGCCGAAAACATGATCGAGACGACCATGGTCAGCGAGAACTGGCGGTAGATGATTCCGGAAGCGCCCGGGAAGAATGCCATCGGGATGAAGACGCAGGAAAGCACCAGCGTAATGCCGAGGATGGCGCCGGTGATCTGCTTCATCGCCTTCTGTGTAGCGGCTTTCGGGGGCAAGCCTTCCTCGGCCATGATGCGCTCGACGTTCTCGACCACGACGATCGCGTCGTCGACGAGGATGCCGATCGCCAGAACCATGGCAAACATGGTCAGGACATTGATGGAGAACCCCGTCGCATACATGACGGCGCAGGTTCCGAGCAGCGCCACCGGAACGACGAGTGTCGGGATGAGCGTGTAGCGGAAATTCTGCAGGAAGACGAACATCACGATGAAGACCAGCGCGATCGCCTCGATGAGCGTGTGCACGACCTTCTCGATCGAGGCATTGACGAACGGGCTGGTATCGTAAGGTATCGAATATTCAATGCCCTTCGGGAAGAACTTCGACAGCTCATCCATCTTCGCCTTGACCGCCGCCGAGACCGCGACGGCATTGCCCGCCGAGGAAAGCTGGATGGCAAGGCCGGCGCTCGGATTGCCGTTGAGCCGGCTTGCCGTGGAATAGTTTTCCGCACCGTCCTCAACGCGTGCGATATCGCGCAGGCGCACGGTCGAACCGTCGGGATTGGCGCGAAGGATAATGTCGCCGAACTGCCTTGCGCTGTTGAGCTGGCCTTCGACGATCACGGTCGCCGTCAAATCCTGGCTGACGGGGTTGGGAGCAGCTCCGATCTGGCCGGCTGCGACCTGCGCGTTCTGGGCGGCAATCGCCGCACTGATGTCGGCGGCGGTCAGATGGAGGCCGACCATCTTGTCCGGATCGATCCAGACGCGAAGGGCTCTCTGCGAAGCGAAGAGCTGCGCCCGGCCCACGCCCGGCAGGCGACGCAGTTCTCCGAGGATGTTGCGGTTGATGTAGTCACCGAGCGCGATTTCGTCCATCTTGCCGTCGGTCGAGGTCAGGGCCGCGATCAGCAGGAAGCCGGCGCTGGCTTCCTCGACCTGGATGCCTTGCGTGCGGACCGTCTGCGGCAGCCGTGCCTCGACGCGCCGTACAGCGTTCTGGACATCGACCGTCGCCTTTCCGATATCCGTTCCGGAAGCGAAGGTGGCGTTGATGCCGACCGAGCCGGAATTGTCCGAGGTCGATTCGAAATAGGCGATGCCATGGACGCCGTTCAGCTCCTCTTCGATGAGCCGGGTCACCCCCTGATAGATTTCCTGCGGCGAGGCGCCGGGATAGGATGCGGAGATCGAGAGCTGCGGAGGAGCGACTGCGGGATATTGCGCGACCGGCAACAGAGGGATCGTAATGATCCCCGCGATCATGATGAAGAATGCGAAGACCCATGCGAGGACGGGTCGCTTGATAAAGAAATGTGCCATAGGGTGGTTACTTCGCGGCCTGATCCGAGGTGTGCGGGTCGGCGGTTCGAGGCGTCCAGGGTTCTGAAACCAATTTGCCGCCCGGCGTGACCTTCTGGATGCCGTCGACCACGATGGTTTCGCCGTCCTTCAGCCCGGAAAGCACGATCCATTCGGAACCGATAGACGCACCGAGAGTGATCTTGCGCACTTGCGCCGTTTGATCGGACGCGACTGCGAAGATCTGGGCGTTGCCGTCCGTATCCCTTGTCACCGCCCTTTGCGGAATGGTGATGCCGCTCTTCTGGACAGCCTGCTCGATGCGTATGCGGACATACATGCCCGGCAGAAGATCGCCGTCGGGATTGGGGAATTCGGCACGCAGCGTGACCTGCCCCGTATTGGGGTCCACATTCGCGTTCGAAAACAGGAGTTTGCCCCGCCTGGAATAGGTCTTTCCACCATCGAACACGAGTTCGACGGATGCTTGCCCGGGCGCGGGGTCCTGAAGCTTACCTTCGCTGACGGCCCGCTTCAGCGCCAGCAGGTCCTGCGCGGATTGCGTGAAGTCGGCATAGACCGGATCGATCTGCTGGATGAGCGCGAGATTGGAGGCGCCTTCGGCTGTTACGAGCGTTCCCTCGGTCGCAAGCGCGCCGCCGATGATACCGGTGATGGGCGCCCTTATTTGCGTATAATCCAGATTGATCTGCGCCTCGTCGAGAGCGGCTTGCTGTGTCGCGACATCCGCGTCGGCCTGCGCGAGATTGACGGAGGCGGTATCGAAATCAACGGCGCTTGCGACATGGCGCGCGCGCAGCAAGCGCTGGCGCTCGAGCTGCTGCTTGGCGTTAGCCTGGACGGCCTTTGCCTTCTGCAAGGCCGCTTTGGCGCTCGCTACCCGCACCTGGAACAGTTTCGGATCGATCCGGTAAAGGACGTCGCCCTGACGGACGAGGCTGCCCTGTTCGAAGATGCGCTCCTGGAGGATACCCGAGACGCGGGCGCGCACCTCGGAAATCCTGGTCGCGGCGACGCGACCCGGAAGTTCGTTCATGACCGGCACCGGCTGCGCCCTGATTTTCAGGACGCCGACGACCGGAGGAGGCGTTTCGCCGCTTTCCTGGGCGTAGGCGTGGATCGGGGCCAGCGCGAACATGGCCGTCGCCGCCAGCATTGCCTTCCAGCAAGGCAGTTCGAATACAAATCGCATAGATATATTCCCAATTGACCGGGACGCTGAGTCGTCGCTCCGCGTCCCGATGGCATGAACGTGTTCGAAAGGGGTCGCCTCAACGCCGGGTGCGAACGGCACTTTCGTCCGAGCGTGAGCAAACATTGCGAATGTTGGACTTTCGTCGGCGTTTTGTGGAGGTTTCGTGGACGAGGGTAAAGGAACGTTGACGCGCCGACCTTGTCTGACGTTTCTTTCTCCCGAAGGAGCTGCGGATGGAAAATGCACTGATATTGATCGTCGAGGACGAGCCGGAGATATCCGATATTCTCGAACGCTATTTCGAGCGTGAGGGATTCCGCGTGCTGACGGCGGCGGACGGAGAGATCGGGCTTTCCCATCATCAGCGGCTGAGACCCGACCTTGTGGTCCTCGATGTCAAGCTGCCGAAACTCGACGGCCACACGGTGCTTGCCACTATTCGCCAAAGAGGGAACACGCCCGTCATCATGGTCACGGCGCTGGCCGACGACCTCGACAAGCTGCATGGGCTGCGCTCCGGTGCAGACGACTACGTGGTCAAGCCGTTCAATCCTGTCGAAGTGGTCGCGCGGGCGCGGGCCGTTCTGAGGCGAGCCACGGGAAACGCGGCCAACAAGATGCTGAGGGTCGGCAGGCTTGCCATAGATCCGGTCGCGCATATGGCCGTGGTCGAGAGCGAAGAAAACCGCGTTCTTCTGAACCTGACGCGGACCGAGTTCCGCATTCTCGAATATATGGCGGGTTTTCCGAACAGGGCCTTCGAGCGAGGGGAGATCGTCGATGCCTGCCTTCCCGAGGGTGATGCGCTCGACCGCACCGTAGACAGCCACATGAGCAAGCTTCGCAGGAAGTTGGAAGCCGCTGGCGTCGGCGACCTCCTTAACGGGGTCAGGGGAGTGGGTTACCGCCTTGGCGATTTCGGTTAGCAACAGCCTCAATCGGCAAATCATCTGGTCGACGACGATCGTCGCCTTCGTCGCCCTGTCCGTCATGTTCTTCGGGTTCGTGATCTATGGCTATGTCTACGAATGGCTGTTCAAGAACTCCGCGCCGCCGGACGACTGGGCAGTCAGCGATTTCGTCGTGCTCGGCATCAACGTGGCAATCGGCCAGGCCGTCGGCGCCTATGTCGGCTGGCGGCTCGCCAGGCGCCTCGTCAAGCCCTTGACGGCCGTGACGGAGGCTGCCCGCCTTATTGCGGATGGAGACTTTGCCGGCCGGGCGACCGGCGGGGGCATTTTCGGCGAAGCGGATCGCCTGATCAGCGACTTCAATCGCATGGCAGAGGAGCTGCAGAGGGCGGAAAAAGAGCTTCAATATTCGAATTCTGCGATTGCGCACGAATTACGCACGCCCTTGACGATCCTGCGCGGGCGCATGCAGGGCTTGGCGGATGGCGTATTCGAACCCAGCCAGGAGGTGTTCCGCGGTTTGATCGGACATATCGATGCCCTGACCCGTATTGTCGACGATCTCAGGACGCTTTCACTGATGAATGCCGGACGCATGGAATTGCAGCAGTCGCGCTTCGATATAAGCGAGGAGATCGGAGATATCATCGATTCGGTGATGCCGACGCTTGCCAGTCTCGATATCGAAATCGGAACCGATCTGCAGAAGATGGCTGTCATGGCTGACCGGGCACGCATCCGGCAGGCTGTGCTCGCGCTTGTCGACAATGTCGCGCGCTATGCCCCGGGCTCGAAGCTGCGCGTGGCTTCGCAAGGCATCGGCGATCTCTGCACGATCACGGTTTCTGACAACGGTCCGGGCATGACGGCCGAGGAAAGCGAACGGGCATTCGAGCGCTTCTGGAGGGCCGACGATGCGCGCACGCGGCGCGGCGGCGGGTCCGGCCTTGGTCTTTCCGTCGTCAAGGCCATTGCCGAGGCCCATGGCGGCCAGGCAACGATCGATAGCCGCAAGGGCGCCGGCACGACGGTCGTTCTTACGATTCCGCGCTGTTGAAGTGTCATGCCCGATATGGGGCATGCAGTGTGATGAATGCTTCGAGAGCGGATATTCGTCTCATTCGCCGAGAAGCCGCCTCAACACGTCGATCAGCTCGGTCTTGCCGCGAAGGACCTCGCCGTTTTCCGCGTCTATCCGCCCGGCATTGTGAGCGGCAAAGAGTTCGATCACCAGCCGCGCATAGTCCTCGGATAAGCCCGCCCGGACCAGTGCGGCTCGCCATTCGGTCTCGGGAAGCAGCTCGGCAATGACGGTCCGGCCGGTCAGCGACCCGATCGCGGCTGCGACGTCATTCGGCGTGTAGCGCCTTGGTCCTTCGGCGTGAACGAGCCTTGATGCGGCATCCCTTTTGTCCAAAAGCAGCTCTGCGGCGATCGAGCCCAGATCGAAGGCCGAGATGGTGGGAAAAGATTTGGTCAGCGGATGATGGAAGCTCGGCAACCGGCCGCTCTCTGCCGCGACCTTTGCAACGCGCGTCCAGTTTTCCATATGTTCGGCCGATCGCAGCAAGGTAAGCCCGGTATCGAGCTTTCGCAGGCGCGCCTCGAGGGCATGGAAGATCAAGGTGACGCCGGTTCCGGAATCATGCTGGGCGCCATAATCGGAAATGGCGAGAACGGTTCGAGGCCCGGCTGCAGCCAAGGCCTCGCCAAGCGTATCGATCGATCGCATCATGCTGGCATGCGCCTGGGGTGCGCGGGCATCGACCGGGCAGATGATTTGAACGGCACTGGCTCCTTCGAACGCCGTCGTCAGAGCCTGACGGTCACGCACGTCGGCGATGGCGATCTCGCAGCCGAGATCCGAAAAAGCCTGCGCTTTCGAGGCGTCGCGCAGAATTGCTCGAACCGGAGCACCGGCCTTGCGCAGTGAGGCGGCAGTCGTGCGTCCAACCTTGCCGGCGGCGCCCAGAATTGCGTACATTGCATCTTCTCCTGTCGGTCTTTCCGGCAGCCTATCGATCTGTGCCCGTCGGATCGCACAGGTTCGGATGGCCGATCGCAGGTTTGGACGACAATCGAAGTCACGAATGCATTCGGCTCAGCATGCCGGGGGTGAGGCCGAGAATGCGCCGCATCCAGTGTGCCATGTGGCTCTGATGGGCAAAACCGGCGGCCGATGCGATTTGGGCCAGCGGCATTTCGCTGGACAGGATGAGCAATCTGGCACGCTCGACCCGGCGCGTCAGAACATATTGATGGACCGGCATCCCGAAAGTGGCGCGAAAGAGCGGCTTCAAATGCGATACGCTCAAGCCGACGGTTGCGGCGAGATCGGCAAGAGACAGCGACTGATCGATATGGGTTTCGATGAAGTCCGCAAGCTGTCTTTGGTGGCGGTTCGTCAAGGTGGCGCCCGCCGGCGTGGTCCCTGCCGTTGCCTGTGCATCGCCTTCCACCAGGCGGATTGCCAGCGCCAATCCCAGCGCTTCCGCATAGGTCTTGTCGGACGGAACGGGCGACTCGATTTCCGCCTTGATCGCCCAGGCGAGCGATTCCATCCGGGGATCGCGAAGCTGGAATTTGGGTGCCAGAGAGACGGTGTCCGGATTTCGTCCGAGGGCTTCAGCGGCGGATTGAAGAAGCTCGGTCCCGATATTCAGGCGCAGAATGGTGCAATCACGATCATCCTGCCACCAGCCGTCCAGTCCGGCGGGAACGATATCGATGTCACCATGCTTCTGCCGGCGCCGATGACGCCGGCCATCGCACTCGCAAAAAGCGTTCACGGCCCGTCCGAAATGAATGCCGAGCCGATGCGTCTGCGTTCCCGGTACATGGGTACGGCCAGCTTGAATATGAAGGAAATTCGCCTCCAGATCTTTCCAGCCGCGATCCCTGCTGGAGAGGAGCGTAGTGGCGGCACTCTTGAGCTGGTCCATGATTGCCTATCCTCCGCCAAATCCACCGTTCCGAATTGGAGGCGATCTCGATCGGAGGATTATAGGCAGGCCGGCGTCCCCGGTCGAGCTGTCTTCAGACCGTGCTGTCCGCCCGCTTCGCTCGCTTGGAGCCAAACAGTAGCCGGGAATTGATGGTTTTTCGGGATCGGAACAGACCCTGCATTCAGCCGCTCGAGCCTTTCTGCCAGCGAGAGTGGCACGGATCTCACACTTCCACCTTCGGCAGCAGGATCGTCAGAAAGCCGATCAGCGGCAGGAAGGCGTAAAGCTCGAAGAGGAACTCGATGCCGGTACGGCCTGCCGGGCACGCCGGCACGGCCCAGTCATGTCGCGTCGAGATAGGGTTTCAGCGGCATATCGTCGTGCCTGGGCACCGTCTGCCGCTCGATCATGTGGTGGATGACCGGCGGCCGGTCGCCGCGATGCAATCTGTCGAGGTGTTCGGCGACCTCCACATCGGCATGCGTCTGGCGCTGGCTGTGGCGGATATAGTCGATCCAGGTCGGCAGATGGTAGCTTTCCGTCCATGTGTTCGGCTTTTCCAGATCGCGCAGCAGCGACCATTGCTTCGCGCCGTCGCGGATTCTCATCCGGCGGCGTTTTGCCATGACGGCCAGAAACTCCTGTACGTCCTCCTGCTCGATATCATAATCCACCATGACCAGGATCGGGCCGCTTCTGGGGCGCAGGTCGAGCTGCAATTGCGGTTCGCTGAAGGTGTTCGTCGGATCGAGATTGAGGGATTCGAAGTCCGGCTGGCGCAACGCGAGACCAAGCAGACCGCCTATGCCAAGAGCAGCGCTTGCGATGACGAGGGCGCCGGTGACGCCATGGGCGTCGGCCAGCTCGCCCCACAGCCAGCTTCCGACAGCCATGCCGCCGAACGTGGCGGTCTGATAGAGCGACAAGGCGCGGCCGACGACCCAGCGCGGCGTCGAAAGCTGAACCGTAACGTTGAAGAGAGAGAAGGCCTGCACCCAGGCGACGCCGGCCGGCATGAGGAGAAGACAGCTCAGCCAGACCTGATTGCTGAGCGCCAGGAAGAAGCAACTGACCGCCAGCGTGAAGAAGGCGCCGCGGATCACCCATTCATTGCTCAGGAGATCGCGGATGCGGCCGATCATCAGCGCGCCGCAGATCGCGCCGAAGCCGAAGAAGCCGAGCATGATGCCATAGGTAATCGCCGTGCCGTGCACATGATCGCGCGCAACGAGGGGCAGCAGCGCCAGAATGACGATCGCCGTCAGGCCGAAGACGAAGCTGCGGCACATCACCTTGAGCAGGTTCGGCGACATCTGGACATAACGAAATCCGGCCGACATCGCGCTGCCGAAAGACTCGCGCGGCAGCGCATTGCGCACGGGAGCCTTCTTCCAGCGCCATAAGGTGAAAATCAGGGCGAAATAACAGAACACGTTGAAGAGAAAGGCAAAGGCCGCCCCCGCGGCCGCGACGATGACGCCGCCGATCGCCGGCCCGATGCTGCGCATGAGGTTATAGCTCATACTGTTGAGCGCGACCGCACCCGGCAGATGGTCACGCGGCACGACATCGCCCATGGATGCCTGCCAGGACGGATTGTGCAGGGCACCGCCACAGCCGATCAGGAAGGTGAAGCAAAGCAGCAGCCAGGGCGTCAAGGCGTTGCTGTAGGACAGTACGGCCAGCGTTGCGGATACGCTGAGCATCAGCGTCTGCGCGATCAGCATGATCCGCCTTCGGTCGTAATTGTCGGCAAGCGCGCCTGCGGCGAGCGAGAAGATCATGACGGGCAGGGTGGTAGAGGACTGCACCAGTGCCACCATGCCATGGGACGTTGCAAGGCTGGTCATGAGCCAGGCAGCACCGACGCCTTCGACCAATCCGCCGAGATTGGAGATGAGCGTTGCCGACCAGAGCGAGCGGAAAGTCTTGGATTGAAACGCGACGAGCGGAGAGGTTCTTTTTGGCATGTCGGCTTTTCTTCACAGGATTGTCTTGCCCGACGGGCGCAGCGAACTCGTTCAAAGCGCGAGTACCGCCGAGTCGGTATCGAGCCTATAGTGATTTGCTAATCTCCGAAACGATTTTAGAATAATATTCTCGCCGGCAACGGCGGAATCATCCGTCATTCGGATGCCATCGTATGGAGTGGTCTCGATATCAGAGACTGTTCCGACGCGCTGCGGGCAGCGGCATATCGGGAAAGTGACCGGTTTATGGCGACGATTGCCGGGAGGCATTGCCCGTTACGGCTGGGCCAGCGGCCAGGCGAGCCTGGATAATCTCCGGGCGAGCTGGCCGTGGTTCGTCAGCAGTGCAAAAGGATCGCACGGAAGTCGTTGACGTTCGTGCCGGTCGGGCCGCTCACGAAGAGATCGTCGAGCGCGGCGAAGGCCGACCAGCTGTCGTTGCGTTCGAGGAATTCGGCGGCATCCTTTTCCCGATCGGCAAGGCGCGAGACAGTGGTGCCGTCGGCAAATGCGCCGGCATTGTCTTCGGAGCCGTCGATGCCGTCCGTATCGGCGGCAAGTGCCGAAATGCCCTTTTGGCCGGAAATGGCGCAGGCAAAGGATAGAAGGAACTCGCTGTTGCGGCCACCCTTGCCCTTGCCCTTCATCGTGACCGTCGTTTCTCCGCCGGACAGAAGGAGCATGGAGTTTTGCGACGCCCGACCCCGCTGCTGGATCTTGGCTACAACGGCTGCGTGCTGGCGACCGACTTCCGATGCTTCGCCCTCGATGGCATCGGACAGCACGATCGCCTCGACCCCCGCCTTGCGCGCGACATTGGCGGCGGCATCCAGCGCAATGGCGGCCGAGGCGACGAGCTTCACGTCGTTGCGGGCAAAACCGGGATCTGACGGCAGCGGCGGCTCGTCCTTGCCATCCTTGAGATGACGCATTACGGCTTCCGGTAAATCGAGCGCATAACGGCCTATGATTTCAAGCGCCTCGGCGCGCGTGGCCGCATCGGCGATGGTCGGGCCGGAGGCGACCAGCGCGGGATTGTCGCCGGGAATATCGGAAACGACGAGGGAAACCACCTTTGCCGGATGGGCAAGGGCCGCCAGCCGTCCTCCCTTGATGCGCGAGACCTGTTTGCGCACAGCATTCATGGCGCTGATCGGCGCGCCGGAGGCAAGCAAGGCCCGATTGACGGCGATTTCGTCGGCAAGCGTGAGATCGCCGGCGGGCGCCGGCAATAAAGCCGAGCCGCCTCCGCAGATGAGGGCGACGACCAGATCGTCTTCCATGAGACCGCTTACCGCAGCCATCAGCCTTTCCGCCGCGAGCAATCCGCTTTCGTCGGGCACGGGATGGGCGGCCTCGAGAACCTCGATGCGCTCGCAGGGAACGGCATAGCCGTAGCGCGTGACGACCACGCCGGAGAGCGGCGCGTCCCACAGGCGCTCGAAAGCGCGCGCCATCTGTGCGGCTCCCTTGCCGGCGCCGACCACCACCGTCCGGCCCTTCGGCTTTTCCGGCAGGTGGGCTACGAGCGCCTTGTCCGGATCGGCAGCAGCGACGGCTGCATAGAAGAGCTTTTCCAGGAAGGCGCGGGGATCGGCAATGCTCGGCATCTGGTTGCTCACATGTTACGCGACAGGATGGTTCGCCATGCGCTCGAGCGCCTTGACGAGGCCGGAATGATCGAGCCCGCTGTCGCCATTGGCGGCGCATTGGTTGAAGAGTTCCTGCGTCGAAGCCGTGTTCGGCAGCGAGATGCCGAGCGCCTTGGCGCCTTGCAGCGCGAGGTTCAGATCCTTTTGATGCAGCGAGATGCGGAAGCCGGGCTCAAACGTGCGCTTGACCATGCGCTCACCATGCACTTCAAGGATACGCGAGGAAGCAAAGCCGCCCATCAGGGCCAAGCGCACGCGAGCGGGGTCTGCTCCCGCCTTGGACGCGAAGACGAGGGCCTCGGACACCGCCTCGATCGTCAGCGCGACGATGATCTGATTGGCGACCTTGGTGACCTGACCATCGCCGCAATCGCCGACGAGCGTGATGTTCTTGCCCATCAGCTGGAAAAGCGGCAGCGCCCGTTCGAAGCTTGCCTCGGAGCCGCCGGCCATGATGGAGAGCGAGGCGTTCTTCGCGCCGACTTCGCCGCCGGAAACCGGCGCGTCGATATATTCGGCGCCGGTCTCGCGAACTCTGCTGGCGAACTCCTTGGTTTCGATCGGCGAGATCGAACTCATGTCGATGACGAGCTTGCCCTTCGAAAGGCCGTAGGCAACGCCGTTGTCGCCGAAGAGCACGTCCTTGACCTCGGGCGTATCCGGCAGCATCAGGATCATCGTGTCGACTGTTTCGGCGAGCGCCTTCGGCGTTTCGACGAATTGCAGGCCGTTATCGAGCAGCTCCTGGCGCGGCGGGATGGAGAATCTGGAGGTAACGACGATGTGGCCGGCATTTTGCAGGTGGCGCGCCATGGGGGTTCCCATAATGCCGAGGCCGATGAATCCGATATGTGCCATGCTGTTTAGCTCCTGATATTGAGAATGGCGGCGCTTTCGGCGTGGCGGCCGGCTGCAGCAAACCAGCCGAGCCCCGCCGCAGTGGTGGTGCGCGGTTTGTATTCGCAGCCGATCCAGCCGTCGTAGCCGAGTGCGTCGAGCGCTTCGAAGATAAAGGGATAGGCGATCTCGCCGGTGCCAGGTTCGTTGCGTCCGGGATTGTCGGCAAGCTGCACATGGGCAATCTGCGCCTGATGCTTCTTGAACGTGCCGATCAGCTCTCCCTCGGTGCGCTGCTGGTGATAGAGGTCGTACTGAATGAACAGGTTGTCGCTGCCGACTTCGGCAATGATCGCTGCCGCCTGATCCGGCGTGTTGAGATAGAAGCCCGGAATGTCGAAGTGGTTGATGGGCTCGATCAGCAAGCGAATCCCGTGCTTGCCAAGCTCTTCCGATGCATATTCGAGGTTGACGACGAAGGTGGTCCGCAGCACCTCATCGGGCACGCCAGCCGGAATAATGCCTGAGAGGCAATTGATCTGGCTGCAACCGAGCGTCGTTGCATAGTCGATCGCCGAGGCGACCCCGCGGCGGAATTCATCGATACGATCCGGCAGGATCGCGATGCCGCGCTCGCCGCCGGCCCAATCGCCGGCGGGCAGATTGTGCAGCACCTGCGTCAGGCCATGGCGATGGAGTTCGGTACGCAGTACCTCCTTCGCAAAATCATAGGG
The DNA here is from genome assembly GCA_900468625.1 of Hyphomicrobiales bacterium. Lineage (GTDB taxonomy): Bacteria > Pseudomonadota > Alphaproteobacteria > Rhizobiales > Rhizobiaceae > Rhizobium. The sequence continues at coordinate 27,245 of UBUL01000034.1, read as the reverse complement.
AAAAAGATATTCGACACCCTCGAAGCCGGCCTTGGCGGCCAGTGCGAAGCGATCCAGAAACGGCGCCTCGCTGAAGAGCATGGTCAGATTGGCCGCAAATTTCGGCATTTGATTTCTCCTTTAGAGCAATTCCAGGAAAAGTGCGTGAGCGGTTTTCCGTCCGGAATTGCGTGAAAAACAAAGAGCTGGAGCGGTTCAGAGATTCCGTGAAAAGCTGAACCGCTCTAGTCCAGCAGCGCGAGGATCGCGGTCGGCGCATCCTCGCCGCGTTCGGCAAGCTCTTCGAATTCGACGACCGCATTGATGTCGGCACCCATGGCGATATTGGTGACGCGCTCCAGAATGAACTCGATGACGACGGGAACCTGGTATTCCGTCATGAGCTGCTGCGCCGTCGTGAAGGCCTCCTGGACCTCGTTCGGGCTGCGCACGCGGATCGCCTTGCAGCCGAGGCCTTCGGCGACGGCAACATGATCGACGCCATAGCCCGGCTCGGCATCGTCCCTGGCATTGATATTGTCGAAGGCGAGGCTGACCTCGAAATCCATGTCGAAGCCGCGCTGCGCCTGGCGGATGAGGCCGAGATAGGAATTGTTCACGACCACATGCAGGTAGGGAAGCTTGTGCTGCGCACCGACGGCCAGCTCCTCGATGAGGAACTGGAAATCGTAGTCTCCGGACAGGGCGACGATCGGACGATCCGGATCGGCGGCGCGCACGCCAAGGGCTGCCGGCAGCGTCCAGCCGAGCGGGCCTGCCTGGCCGCAATTGATCCAGCTGCGCGGCTTGTAGACATGCAGGAACTGCGCGCCGGCGATCTGGCTGAGCCCGATGGTCGAGACATAGCAGGTGTCGCGACCGAAGGCCTTGTTCATCTCCTCGTAGACGCGCTGAGGCTTCAGCGGCGTCTGGTCGAAATGCGTCTTGCGCAGCATGGTGCGCTTGCGCTCGCGGCATTCCTCCGCCCAGGCCGACCAGTCGCGCAGTCTGCCTTCTGTCTTCCATTCTGTAGCGACGTCGAGGAAAAGCTTCAGTGCGGCACCCGCGTCGGAGACGATGCCGAAATCCGGGGCGAACACGCGCCCGATCTGGGTCGGTTCGATATCGACATGCACGAAAGTCCGGCCTTCGGTATAGGTCGAGACGTTGCCGGTGTGGCGATTGGCCCAGCGATTGCCGATGCCGAGAACGAAGTCGGAGGCGAGCAGCGTGGCATTGCCGTAGCGATGTGAGGTCTGCAGCCCGCACATGCCGGCCATCAGCGGATGGTCGTCCGGGATCGTGCCCCAGCCCATCAGTGTCGGGATGACCGGAACGCCGGTGATTTCGGCAAATTCGACGAGCAGATCGGACGCATCGGCATTGATGATGCCGCCGCCGGCGACGATCAGCGGCCGCTTGGCCGCATTCAGCATGGCAAGCGCCTTTTCCGCCTGTGCCCGCGTGGCGGAAGGCCTGTAGGGTTCGAGCGAGGCGTAGGTTTCGATGTCGAATTCGATTTCGGCGACCTGAACATCGACAGGCAGATCGATGAGGACCGGGCCGGGCCGACCAGAGCGCATCGTATGGAAAGCCTTCTGAAAGACATAAGGGACGAGCGCCGGTTCCATGACGGTGACGGCCCACTTGGTGACGGGGGCTGCGATCTTGGCGATATCGACGGCCTGGAAATCCTCCTTGTCGAGGCGCGCGCGCGGCGCCTGGCCGGTAATGCAGAGGATCGGGATCGAATCGCCAGAAGCTGAATAAAGGCCGGTGATCATGTCGGTGCCGGCCGGGCCTGACGTCCCGATGCAGACGCCGATATTGCCGGCACGCGCCCGGGTATAGCCCTCGGCCATATGGCTCGCGCCCTCGACGTGGCGGGCGAGCACATGGCGGATCAAGCCGCGCGCCTTCATTGCCGAATAGAAGGGGTTGATCGCAGCGCCTGGAACACCGAAGGCGCAATTGACGCCTTCCTTTTCCAGAACCAGCACTGCGGCATCGACTGCTCGCATCTTTGCCATGGGGATTTCCTCCGTTTCTGCTTCGAAGGTACCGCATGGGCGGACAAGTGCAATCATGAAATGGAAATAAATCCCATCATATGGAAATAAACATTTTCAACGAATCTGGAACAATCGAAGCGAAGCGGCTATGTCATGAAGCCGAAGCAGGCGGCGTCGACGCGCGGCGCGCCTTCAGTCAAAAGTGAGCGTCATGGCGGAAAATCGGGAAAAGGCGAGGGGCAGGCCGGGCCGGAAGCCGGCCGAGAATGCGGTCGCCTCGTCTGTGCAGGTACTCGATCGCAGTTTGAAACTGCTGGAACTGGTGGCCGAGGCCGATGGCGCTGTCTTGACCGACCTTGCCGATCAATCAGCCATGGCGCCTTCCACCGCGCACCGGTTGCTGACGTCTCTCGCCCAGCATGGCATGGTGGCGCATGACGGCGAAACCGGCGCCTGGACGATCGGGGTGAAAGCCTTCGAGATCGGAACAGCCTACTTACGCTTCCGCAAGCTCGGCACGATCAGCCGGCCGTTCCTCAAGCAATTGATGGAGGTATCAGGCGAGACCGCCAATATCGCCATCGAGGAAGACGGCGATGTCGTTTTCATCTCGCAGGCCGAAAGCCATGCGCCGATGCGCGCCTTTTTCCGTCCAGGCCGCCGTGGACCGATCCACGCTTCGGGCATCGGCAAGGCGATCCTTTCCACCTGGGCGGACAGCCAGATCGAAGTGTTGCTCAAAGGGCGGTCATTGGAGCATTTCACCGATAAGACCCGCGACACGGTACCCATGCTACTTGCGGATATGGCCGAGATCCGCTCACGCGGCTGGTCGGTCGACGATGAGGAGCATACGCTGGGCATGCGATGCGTGGCGGCGCCGATCTTCGACGAATATGGCGAGGCTATTGCCGGCATCTCGATTTCAGGACCGGCCGTGCGGCTGCCGGATCAAAGGATCGCGGCGCTTGGCCCGGTTGTGCGGGCGGCAGCGGAAGAATTGACGAAGGCGATGGGCGGACGCTCGAAGCGGGCCTGAATGCCTTTGACGCCGTCTCCTGTCGGGAGACGACGGCGTTTTCGGTCCGCCACTTGACTGGTCAGGCGAGCTGCAATTGCTCGCGTGCGATCGTGTCCGCCTTCTTACCCTTGCTCTTCATCGGCTTGCCGGCGACATAAACTTCAGCAATGCAGCGATCGTCGCCCATGGTCTGGAGGATAAAGAGTTCTTCTGCCAATGAGGTCGCGGTGCGCATGCGGAATTCCATCGCCGACTTGGCGCTGGAATCAAGCACGACGATATCGGCATCCGCACCCGCCTGCAGCGAGCCGATGCGGCTTTCGAGGCCGAGTGCGTGCGCATTGCCGCGCGTCATGCGATAGAAGGAGTTGAACGGCGTCAGCCGCTGTCCTTGCAGATGCAGGACCTTGTAGGCCTCGTCCATGGTTTCGAGCATGGAGAAGCTGGTGCCGGCGCCGACATCGGTTGCGACCGACCATCGCGCGCCGAGCCTGTCGAACTGAGCGGCATTGAAGAGCCCGGAGCCGAGGAAGAGGTTGGAGGTGGGGCAGAAGACGCCGACAGCGCCCGTTTCGGCGAGTACTGCGACTTCGCGTTCGCTCATATGGATGCAATGGCCAAGCAGCATGCGCTCGTTGAGCAGACCATAGCGGGCATAGATATCCGTATAGTCTTTCGCCTCGGGATAAAGCGAAGTCGCAAAGGCGATCTCGTCCCGATTTTCCGAGAGATGCGTCTGGACGTAGCAACCCGGATGTTCGGCGACGAGCGTCTTGCTCATCTCCATCTGCTCCGGCGTCGAGGTGATGGCAAAGCGCGGGCTGATGGCATAGTGCGCGCGGCCGCGGCCGTGCCATTTCGCAATCAGCCGCTTCGTCTCGTCATAGCCGCGCTGCGGCGTATCGCGCAGCGCGTCTGGCGCATTGCGATCCATCATGACCTTGCCGCCGATCATGCGCATGCCGCGCGCTTCGGCAGCGGTAAAGTATGCATCGACGCTTTCCGGATGCACGGAGCAATAGGCAACCGCCGTCGTCGTACCGTTCGACAGGAGTTCGTCCATGAAGCGGTCCGCCACCTCTGCCGCGTGTGCGGCGCGCGCGAATTTTTGCTCCTCGACGAAAATATAGGTGTTCAGCCATTCGAGCAGCTGGGCACCATAGGAAGCGATCGCCTGCGTCTGCGGGAAATGCAGGTGTGTGTCGATAAAGCCCGGCAGGATGAGGTTCGGGCGATGGTCCGCGATCCTGACACCGGCGTCGGCGAGCTTGCGAATATCGCCATAGGAGCCGACCTCCACGATCTTGCCATCGCGAACGAAGACCGCGCCGTCCTCGATATAGCGATAGGATGCGGCATCATCGATCCCCTGCGGTTCGGCAAGAAAGGTCAGCACGCGGCCACGGATCAGGACTTCGTTCATTGGGTCTTCTCCCCATTGATGGCACTTTCGTACCAGGAGACGAGCAGGCGGCGCTCCTCGTCGGTAATGTGCGAGGCATTGGCCGGCGGCATGGCGTGGCTGCGGCCGGCCTGCAGATAGATTTCGCGGGCATGGGCGGCAATATCGCGGTCGGTCTCGAAGACGACGCCCTTGGGAGGAGCGATAATGCCCTCCCAGCTTGGTTCCTTCGCATGGCACATGGAACAGCGCCCCATGATCGTGTCGCGAACCTTCGGGAAGGCTTCAGCCGCGACGAAGGGCTGCTGGATTGCGGAAATTTTCGTTGTGGGCTCGCCCGTCAGGATCTTCGGCACCGTGGAAAGCCACATGATGATGATGAACAGGATGACGGTGATCAGCCAAGTCCAGGTCGGGTTCCCGGCATTGGCGTGGCGGGTGTTGAACCAGTGGCGGATGGTAACGCCCATCAGGAAGACGAGCGAGGCAATGATCCAGTTGAACTGCGTGCCGAACGCCAGCGGATAGTGGTTCGACAGCATCAGGAACAGCACGGGCAGCGTCAGGTAGTTGTTGTGGGTGGAGCGCTGCTTGGCGATGCGGCCATATTTCGGATCGGGCTTGCGGCCGGCGATCAGGTCGGCAACCACGATCTTCTGGTTCGGAATGATGATGAAGAACACGTTGGCCGACATGATCGTTGCGGTGAAGGCACCGAGATGCAGGAAGGCGGCGCGACCGGTGAACAGGTGCGAATACCCCCAAGCGACCCCCACGAGAATGAAATAGAGCGCCACCATCAGCCGCGTATTGTCGTTGCCGAAGGGCGACTTGCAGATCAGGTCATACAGGAGCCAGCCGCCGGCGATCGAGCAGAGCGAAATGGCGATCGCCATCGGCTTGGAAACGTCGAGCACGGCCGGATCGATCATGTAGAGGTCGGCGCCGGCATAGTAGACGAGGCAGAGCATGCCGAAGCCAGAAAGCCAGGTGACGTAGCTCTCCCATTTGAACCAGACGAGGTGCTCTGGCATGTTGGCCGGCGCCACTAGATATTTCTGGATATGGTAGAAGCCGCCGCCATGGACCTGCCACTCCTCGCCATAGGCGCCGGGCGGCAGTGCGGGGTGCTTTTTCAGGCCGAGGTCGAGCGCGACGAAATAAAATGACGAACCGATCCAGGCGATGGCGGTAATGACGTGCAGCCAGCGGACGGCAAAAGTCAGCCAGTCCCAGGCGATGGCATATTCATACATGGGAACTCCTCCCGATCTTTATGGGAGTGTTTGCCATTGCCGGATTTTCTCGAAAATCCCGGTTAATCCGCCAACACTTTCAAAAAAATCTATAAGATGGCCCCTGCTTTGTTCCGCACGCCGATGTGGTAGAAAGAGACCATGTCCTATCTTGATAATGTCCGCGTCTTCGTTCGCGTGGTCGAACTTGGTACTCTTTCGGCGGCAGGGCGCGACCAACGCGTCACGCCTGCGGTCGCGAGCAACCGCATCAAGGAGCTCGAGCGTCATCTCGGCGTGCGCCTCTTCAACCGTACGACGCGTAAGCTCTCGCCGACCGAACATGGCCGCGTCTTCTATGAAAAGGCAGTAAAGATCATCGAGGCCGTGAACGAGGCGGAAGCGGCGATCGCCGATCTCTCACGCAATCCGAAGGGGTCGCTCAGAATAACAGCGCCGCTCGGCATCGGCCGGCGGCTGATCGCCTCGGGCATTCCGGAATTTCACGACAAGTATCCGGATATCGAGGTGCGCCTGCGCCTATCCGACCACAATGTCGATATCCTGGCCGAAGGCGTCGATGTCGCCTTCAAGCTTGGCGTGCTGGAGGATTCCAATCTGCGCATGCGCGGCATCCTCAACTGCGAGCGGGTGCTGTGCGCATCGCCGGCCTATCTTGCACGGCGTGGCGCCCCTTCCGACGCCGATGCCTTGATTGCCGACAAGCATGACTGTCTGCTGCTGCGCTATCCCGGCTCGAAGGAATATTACTGGACGCTGATGACGGCGGACGGCCCGCGCAAGTTCGAGGTTGCCGGCCCCTATGACAGCGACGACGGCGACGTGCTCACCCAATGGGCGCTGGAAGACCGCGGCATCATCAATAAGCCGCTGTTCGAGGTGAAGGCCTATCTGAGGGACGGGCGGCTGGTGGAGATCCTGAAGGACAGTCCGCCGGCGCCGGTTCAGCTCGCCGCCATTTACCCGCACAAGCGTTTCCAGGACCCGAAGGTGCGGCTGATGATCGATTTCATGGCCGAGCGCTGCCAGAGGCTCATCGGCAAGCTGCTCGAGGACGAGTCTGCGGTCGCGGCCTCGTGATCTGAGGGTTGCAGGTTAAGCCACTCTTGATTCAAATCAGCGAGATCATATATGACTACCGATGGTCATATGGAGGAGTGCCATGAAGGAAATCCAGCTCAAAGATGCAAAGGCGACGCTTTCGGCCGTGGTCGATCAGGCCGTTGCCGGTGAGCCGACCGTTATTACCCGCCATGGCCGGAAGGAAGCCGTACTCGTTTCCTTCGAGGAATGGCAACGGGTTTCCAGAGTACCGGATTTCGCCGATCTGCTTTTGGCCTTTCCTGGCGAGCCGGCCGATATTCCCGAGCGATCGCGAAAGCCCGCACGTTCATTGCGTGAAAACGGCTTCTGATCTTGTATCTTCTGGATACCAATATTGTATCGGCTAATGCGCCGACCAAACGCCATGTCGGCTTTGACGCATTCGCGGCTTGGCTACGCGCCAATAGTGACCGACTCTATGTTTCGGCAATCACCATCGCCGAGATCGAGGCAGGCATCGCCCGCGCTGTCAGAATCGAGGCGGCGACGAAAGCGGAGCACCTGCGCCGCTGGCTCGCAGCGGTGGAACATTTCTATGCCGGCCGCATCCTGCCGTTCGGAATTGAAGAGGCGAGATATGCTGGCTTGATGCTTGACCGAGCGCGCGCTCATGACCCCGGCTTTGAGGACATCGCCATTGCCGCGACTGCCGCCGCGCACGACCTCACTGTTTTGACGGCCAATGAGCGCCATTTCGCACCGCTCGGTGTGCCGTTTGCCAACCCATTTAAGCAGTTGCCCGTTATCCGATAACGGATTTTGTCGGCGCTGGCTGCCTTGCCGCCGCCGTCCAGGTCAGCGCCGCCGTCATGATCTCGGCGGCGGCCAGGGTCGCGATGACCGTCGGACGCTTGTCCTTGACCGCCGCTCCGCCGATCGGGCAGGTGAGGCGATCGAAAAGCTCCGTATGGCCGGTTTCGCGCGACAGCCAGTTACGGAAGGTGGCGCGTTTCGTTTTCGAGCCGATCATCCCGACATAGGCGGCATCCGAACGCTTGAGCGCTTCTGCAGCGATCAAGAAATCGAGCGCATGATCATGGGTGAGGATGACGAAGCTGCTGCCGGGCGGCGCATCGCGCACCACAGCCTCGGGCATGGCCGTGAGGCAGGTTTCGATGCGCGGCAGATTGGAGGCGATCAGCTCTTCTTCCCGTGTGTCCACCAGAACGACTCGTAGAGGCCCAAGCGAGAGCGCCAGGGCAAGCGCATCGCCGACATGCCCTGCCCCGAATACATAGACATGTGGGCGCGCGGCCATTTCTCGGTCGCTACGGGCGACAAGCTCCTTCGCAAGTTCGGGATCGACTGCACTGAAGGCAAGTCCCACCCGGCCGCCGCAACATTGGCCGATCTCCGGCCCGAGCGGCACGTTCATCGGCGCGGCGGCAAGGCCGGAGCGCAAGGCGCGGCGCGCCTGATCGATCGCCATATATTCGAGCTGCCCGCCGCCGATCGTTGCAAAAATCGCCCGTTCCGACACCAGCATCCAGGCATCGGTGTCGCGTGGCGCCGAACCCGCGACGCCCGTCACCTCCACAAGGATCGGCGCCGGTTCGCGGCGCAGAAAATCCCGGATATCTTCACGGGCGGCAGGCATTGTTTCACTCCTTTTGTGCGGCCTTCAAACGCTCGATGGCCATCAGTACCCGTTCGGGCGTTGCCGGCGCGTCGAGGCGCGGACAGATCCTGTGGTCGGCCACGCTTGCCACCGCGTCCGATAGGGCGTGCAAAACGGACAGGCCGAGCGGCAGCGGCGGCTCACCCACGGCCTTCGAGCGATGGATCGTCGGCTCGTAGGCCTCCGACCAGTCGGTCAGCGCTACATTGAAAATCTTCGGGCGGTCGGATGCAAGCGGGATCTTGTAGGTGGAGGGTGCATGTGTTCTCAGGCGTCCCTTGCCGTCCCACCAGAGTTCTTCCGTCGTCAGCCAGCCCATGCCCTGGATGAAGCCGCCCTCGACCTGGCCGATATCGATCGCCTTGTTCAGCGAGCGGCCGGTATCGTGCAGGATATCCGTGCGCTCGACGACATATTCGCCGGTCAGCGTGTCGATCGATACTTCCGAGCAGGCCGCACCGTAAGCGTAGTAATAGAAGGCGTGGCCACGGCCGGCCTTGCGATCCCAATGGATCTTCGGTGTCTTGTAGAAACCGGCGGCCGCAAGCTGGACGCGCGCCATATAGGCCTTCTTGATGAGATCGGGGAAGGACATCTCGATATCGCCGATCCGTACGCGGTTCGGCAGGAACACCACCTGCTCACGGGGCACCTGATGGCTTTCCGCCGCAAAGGCGATCAGCCGCTCCTTGATCTGGCGCGCGGCGTTCTGCGCCGCCATGCCGTTCAGGTCCGCGCCTGAGGAGGCGGCGGTCGGCGAGGTGTTCGGGACCTTGGCTGTCGTCGTCGCGGTGATCTTCACCCGGTCGAGATCGATCTGGAATTCCTCCGCCACCACCTGCGCCACCTTCAGATGCAGGCCTTGCCCCATTTCGGTGCCGCCATGGTTCATATGCACGGAGCCGTCGCTGTAGACATGGACTAGTGCACCGGCCTGGTTCGCCTCCGTCTTGGTGAAGGAGATGCCGAATTTGACCGGTGTCAGCGCGATGCCGCGCTTGACGATACGGCTCTTCGCATTGGATTCGGCAATCGCCTTGCGGCGCCCGGCATAATCGGCGCTTTCCTCCAGCTCCGCAACGATGCGCTGGATGATGCAATCCTCGACCTTCTGGTGATAAGGCGTGAGGTTGCGCTCGCCTTGAACGCCCATTGCGTCGTAGAAATTCAGCTTGCGGATCTCGAGCGGGTCCTTGCCGACGGCGAAGGCCACCTCGTCGATGACGCGCTCGGCGCCGACCATGCCTTGCGGCCCGCCGAAGCCGCGGAAGGCGGTGTTGGAAACAGTATTGGTGTAGAGCGGCGCCGATTTTGCATGCACATGCGGAAAGAAATAGGCATTGTCGCAGTGAAACAGCGCGCGGTCGCCGACCGGGCCGGAAAGGTCGGCCGAGAAGCCTGCGCGAAGCGCGAAGGTATAGTCAACAGCGAGGATACGACCCTCATCGTCGAAACCGACTTCATAGTCGATGGCGAAATCATGCCGCTTGCCTGTCGCCACCATGTCTTCGTCGCGGTCGAGCCGGATCTTGACGGCGCGCTTCAGCTTCTTGGCCGCGATGGCCGCGATCGCGGCGCATTGGTTTGCCTGGGTTTCCTTGCCGCCGAAGCCGCCGCCCATGCGGCGCACCTCGATCGTAACAGCATTGCTCGGCACGCCGAGCGCATGGGCGACCATATGCTGCGTCTCGCTCGGACCCTGCGTCGAACAATAGACGACGACCTCGTCGTCTTCGCCGGGCACCGCCAGTGAGACCTGGCCTTCGAGATAGAAATGATCCTGGCCGCCTAGCCGCATGCGACCCTTCACGCGACGCGGCGCGCGCTCAAGGTTTTCCGTCGCATCGCCGCGCTTCAGCGTCAGCGGCGTGACCACCTGGCGATGGGTCGAAACGTCGAGATCCCAGATGTCGATATCAGCTGGCAGTTCCTCATAATCGATCTTTGCCAGCCGCGCGGCGCGTCGTGCCTGTTCGCGCGTCTCGGCGATCACGCAGAAGATCGGCTGGCCGTGAAACTCGACCTTGCCGGCGGCAAGCACCGGGTCGTCGTTCATGTAGGAGGGTGAGATATCGTTGACGCCAGGCACATCCTGATGGGTCAGCACGGCAACGACGCCGGAAGCTGCGCGCACGGCCGACAGATCGACGGATTTCAGGATGCCGTGGGCGACGGTCGACAGGCCAAGACCGGCGTGAAGCGTGCCAGTGGGTTCGGTGATGTCATCGATATAGACGGCCGTGCCGGAGACATGCTTGTGCGCGGAATCATGATGGGGACTGGCATGAACCCCGCCGATGATGGTTTCGGCCTTGATGTCTGAAGCATGTTTGTTCATGGCCTATGCCGCCTTGTATCTGGACACCTGCACCGGTGCCGCACTGGATGTCGTTTCCAGGCAAAAACGCAACAGAAGATTCTTTGCAGCCAACCCCCGATATTCCGCTGTGGCGCGCATATCGGTCAGCGGCGTGTAATCCTCGGCATATTTCTCCATCGCCGTCTCCACCGTCTTCTCGTTCCAGGGCTGACCGAGCAGGAATTTTTCGACAGCGAAAGCCCGTTTCGGCGTTGCGGCCATGCCACCATAGGCGATCCGGATTTCTGCGACCGTGCCATCGGCTGCAAGTGCGAGGCGGAAAGCGCCGAGCGTTGCCGTAATATCCTCGTCCCGGCGTTTCGTCACCTTGTAGACGGCGAATTTGTCATCTGCTGCCGGAACCGGAATATGCACGGCCTCGACGAATTCGCCAGGCTGGCGATCCTGCTTGCCGTACGCGATGAAGAAGTCTTCGAGCGCAATGGTGCGCCGGGCGGCGCCCTTGCGCAAGGTGAGCGATGCGCCAAGCGCGATCAGGGCCGGCGGCGTGTCGCCGATCGGCGAGCCGTTGGCGATGTTGCCGCCGATCGTGCCCATGTTGCGCACCTGCTGACCGCCGATGCGGGCAATGAGCGGGCCGAGTGCCGCAACGTGCTGCGAAAGCATGGCGAGCGCTTCCGAATAGGTGACGCCGGCGCCGATGGTTACGACATTGTCTCTGACGGCGATCGACTTCAATTCCTGCAGCCCGGCAATGAAGACGACGGGCGTGATGTCGCGCATATGCTTGGTGACCCAGAGGCCGACATCGGTGGAGCCGGCAACCACGGTCGCGGTCGGCGAGGCTTCGAGGACATCAGCGAAATCATCGAGGCCGGCCGGCACGATCAGCCGATTGCGTCCCTCGCCGATTTCGACGCGCGCGCCATCGGCAAGGGCCTTCAGCCGCGCGAACATGTTCTCGCGCTCGACAAGCAGGGGATCGTTCTGCGTGCCGCCGTAACTGGAGATAGCGCGGGCCGCGCGCAGGATCGGCTCGTAGCCGGTGCAGCGACAGAGATTGCCCTGCAGCGCCGTTTCGATCTGCTGATCCGTCGGATTGGACGTCTGCATCCAGAGCCCGTAGAGCGACATGACGAAGCCCGGCGTGCAGAAGCCGCATTGCGAACCGTGGAAATCGACCATGGCCTGCTGCACCGGATGGAGATGATCGCCGCTGGCTGCCAGATGCTCGACGGTGACGACATGGCAGCCCTCGAGCGAACCGAGGAAGCGGATGCAGGCATTGATGCCTTCATAGACGAGGGTGCCCGCCGGCGTCAGGCGGCCGACCAATACCGTGCAGGCGCCGCAGTCGCCCTCGGCGCAGCCTTCCTTGGTGCCTTTCAGCGAGCGGGAGAGCCGCAGCCAGTCGAGCAGGGTCTGGTCCGGTGCGATGTCCCGGAGCGCAACGTCCTCACCGTTCAGGATGAAGCGCAGTTCGGAGCGGATTTTTGCGGCGGTCATCATTCAGCTCCCGCGATAGGTGGAATAGCTGTAGGGCGAGAGGAGCAGCGGTACATGGTAATGCGCGTTCTCATCGGCAAGGCCGAAGCGGATAGGAATGATATCCAGAAACATCGGGCCAACGGTCGGGCGCCCGAGATAGTCTCCCGCATGGAAGCGCAGCTCGTAAGTGCCGATCTGCATGGTTTCGCCTGATAGCAGCGGCGCGTCGCAGCGGCCATCATCGTTGGTTTTGGCGGATTTCAGGAGATGCGCTTTATCGTCGTCGATCCGGTATAGGTCGATGCGCAGACCCTCGGCGGGCTTGCCGAGCGCGGTGTCCAGCACATGGGTCGTGAGCCGACCGGCTCCTGGCGAATGAGACTGCATGCTTTTCTCCCGAGCCTAGCACTTCTGTCTCCACTATCCGCCAGACCCATACCTCTGAAAAGCAGCTGTAACGTTCGAGACTTTCAAATTTTCCAAGGGGAATGGCGCTTGCGATTTGCGGTTAGAGATTGGCAAGCGAAAACGTTTGGAGGAACGTTTCATGCGGTATCGACGCAATATGCCTGGATATGGCCGACCCCTTTTGCGGGTCACCCACAAGATGCAACAGGCTTCGGCATAGAAATCTGTCTTAAATAAAGAAGGCGGTGAGGGCAGTCGGCCGAATTACGCGCCTGTTTTGGCGAGCCTTGCAGGCATTGGTCCACAACATTCGATTCGGCCGCCGACCATGCGCTGGCAAGGGTAGCCAGGAACAGACTCTACGATCCCTGGGGGGTATTCGTAAGTAAATTCTTACGGAAAATGACAGAGCTACGCTGGTCGTATGGAATGCGATCTGCGCTCCGGGCGAACCCGGCCGTCCTACCGCAGGCCATACATCGAACTTCACAAGATCTATCACCGATCGACGCCGAGGAGACTTCGAGGAATGAAAACGGGAGACCATGGATGAAAGTGATCGAAATTCAGCCGCTGACCAGAGCCGCATTTGCCCCCTACGGCGATGTGATCGAAATGGAGGGCGCACGCAGCTATCCCATCAATGCCGGGAAATGCGTTCGTTATCACGACCTCGCGAAAATCGAAGCGATCGGCGAGGAGGCAAGAACGATGATCAGCTGGCTGCGCGGCGAACCCTATACGCTGCCGCTGGAGCTGCGGATGGTGGAGCGGCATCCCCTAGGCAGCCAGGCTTTCGTTCCGCTGTCCAGCCATCCGTTCCTCGTCGTTGCGGCGCGGCAAACGGATAATGGGCCAAGCGAGCCGGTTGCTTTCCGCACCAAACCAGGGCAGGGCGTCAACATCTGGCGCAATGTCTGGCACGGGATTCTGACTCCCCTCGACGGCATCTCCGACTTCATCGTTGTCGATCGCGGCGGCAAGGGCGTCAATCTCGAGGAGCATTTCTATGGAGAGACGTTCCTGATCCGCTGAAAGGAGCCGGACTGGTTCGCATACTGGAAGGGGTGCTGCCATCGCAGCGTCCCTTATTTGCTGGGTTAAGTTCCCATTTTCAACAGTCCGCAAATGCAAAAGACCGGGTCATTCCAGTGAATGACCCGGTCTTGCATCTGATACCTGCCGTTAATCCGCAAAGAAGGCGAAGCGCACCACGAACAGGGCTGCGACGATCTGCGTTGCGGGATGCAGCATCGACCAGCGGCCGGTGCAGATCTTGATGATCACGTAGCTCACGAAACCGAAGGCAAGGCCGTTGGCGATCGAGTAGGTGAAAGGCATTGCAAGCGCGGTGATGGCAGCCGGTGCAGCCTCGGTGAGGTCGTCCCATTCGATCTCGGTCAGCTCGCGCATCATTAGGCCGGCAACGTAGAGCAGCGCCGGAGCCGTCGCATAGGCAGGAACGGAAGCTGCGAGCGGCGAAAAGAAGAGCGCGGCGATGAAGAACACGGCGATGGTGAGAGCCGTCAGGCCCGTACGGCCTCCGGCCTGAACGCCCGATGCACTCTCGACGAACGCTGTCGTGCTGCTGGTGCCCATCAGCGAGCCGGCGACGATGGCGGCACTGTCGGCAAGCAAAGCTCTGCTCAACCGGTTCGGTTTTCCTTCCTGGATAAGGTTTGCCCGCTTGGCAATACCGATCAGCGTCCCGGTGGCGTCGAAGACTTCGACGAGCACGAAGACGAGGATGATGTGTATCAGCCCTCCATGAAGAGCGCCGACGATATCGAGCTGCAGAAAGGTCGGCATGATCGACGGTGGCGCCGAGAGGATGCCGTGAAACTGGCTGACGCCCAGGATCCAGGAGAGGACGGTGACGGCGAGAATGCCGATCAGGATCGATCCCCTTACTCTCAGGGCATCGAGAACCGCGATGACGAAGAAGCCGAAGATTGCCAGGAGAGGGCCGGTCTGCTTCAGGTCTCCAAGGCCAACGAGCGTTGCCTTGTTGGCGACGACGATGCCGGCACCCTTGAGTGCGATGATCGCGAGGAAAAGGCCGATACCTGCGGCGATTGCGCTTCTGAGCGAGTGCGGAATTCCGGCGATCAGCCAGCTTCGGACGCCGGTAACCGTCAGCAGCACGAAGATGGAACCGGAAATGAAGACGGCACCGAGCGCTTGTTGCCAGGTAAAGCCGAGTGTTGCGACCACGGTAAAGGCGAAGAAGGCATTGAGCCCCATGCCGGGCGCCATCCCGATCGGCCAATTGGCAACAAGGCCCATGACGATGGAGCCCAGGGCTGCCGCAAGACAGGTGGCGACGAAGACGGCATTGCGATCCATGCCGGTCGTCGAGAGAATGTCGGGATTGACGAAGATGATATAGGACATCGTCAGAAACGTCGTCACGCCTGCGATGAATTCGGTGCGCGCGGATGTACCGTGCTCACTCAATTTGAAAATTCGTTCAAGCATTGTTCCTCCCTAAGCGTTCCAGACGCTCGTAAAACCATGGGGCTTGCCTGCATCTCCTCCGGATGCGGACCGCGAGAAGCGGCTTTAAACGCTTCGTGGCGAGGGCGGATTGTGCGCTTTTAATCGCTTTGCGCGCTAGAGCCGGATTTCCCTGCAATTCGCGAAAGTCATTCTAGTTTTTCAGGCTATTTCCGCGTGGATCGATTTTCATTTGAAGGGAAATCGCCGTTTGGCCCGGAGCGCAATCGCCCCATATCATCGGCCGAGCAGGCATTGTCATATGATCAACAGATCAAAGCAGGCCGTGCCAGTCAATACGCGATCGGCAGCACAGTTCCTTATGTCACGGGCGAGAGGCAAATCCTTACCAGAGACCGGGCATCAGCCTGAACCGCACGCGACGGGCGTAGTCGGCATAACCTTCCAGCTCGGCGTGCAGCAGCGCATCTTCCCAGCTCGTGCGCAGGATCAGTAAACCGCTTGCCCAGGCGGCAGGAAGCAAGGCCCACCAGGAGCCGAGCGCCAATGCCAGGCCGGCAAACACCAGGATCGCACTGACATAGCCGGGATGGCGCACGAATGCGTAGGGACCGTTGCTGATGACGTGCTGGCCGCGTTCGCGCTGGAGGCGGACACCGGGCTCGAAAAAGCGATTGACGGCTTGTGCCCAAGTGCCGAGCGCAATGCCGGCCGCAAGCAGGATATAACCCAGGATCATGACGGAGACCGGCATCGCCGACCACGCCATCCTTCCGGCATCCAAGGCTGCGAGAGGTATTTCGGCGATCATCCCAAGCAAGATGAGCGAGACCAGAATGAGATCCCAGCGTTTGGTCCCGGTCTGGAAGCGGCTGCGCGCCCTGAAGATCGCGGGGTTCACCCGACGCATGATCAGGATCGCTATCCCATAGCTGATCGCGAGGAAGGCAATGAAGATCCAGCCGGGCCGCCAGCCGAGGCTGCCGGCAGGCAAGAAGACGAGCATGAGCAGCGCCAGCGGCAGGCAGATTGCATAGGATATGGCCTTCGCGCGTGACATGGGTTCGGGATCGGTAACGGTCATGTGTTTGCTCCGTGCCAGGCAAACTTTCGGCACCTTTCGATGCATTCATACCGTATAGATGGTGCTATCGGCAGATTGCGCAATCCGACGCTTGACACGTCTCCATGATGGCAGTCGCGCCGGAATGCTCGCTACGAGCGACGCGCTTCAGCTCAGCTCCCTGGCAAGGGCGCAATAGACCGGCTTCTCGGCCGGCGCGGCAAACCGGGTTACGGTGAGCGCGATCGGCGGCAGCCGCGAGCCGGCTTCCAGACGCATGGTTGCTCCGTCGATCTGGATGAGGTTCAGATGTTTCGCCAGATCCGGCTCGTCCAGCCCGTCGAAAATACCGCGGCCGCTGATCTTCAATGCAGCCTCCTTGGCGACCCAGAGGCGATAGCAGAGCTCCAGCGCTGTCGCGCTATCGAGCGGGGCGAGCGCGGCGGCTTCCTTTTTCGAGAAATGGTCGGCGGCAAAGGCAATCGGGTCGAAGCCGTTGGCATCTTCGGCCTCGATATCGACGCCAACTGCGGCATCGGGCGAAAAACCCGCCAATAGCAAGTCGCTGCGATGTGAAAGCGAAACACCCAATTCGTGATAAGGCGGGCCTAGTGCCGGCCGGTCGCTCGGCCGGCGATAGATGGAAAGATCGTCCCGCTGTGCGGCGCTTCTCAAGGCGGCTTGCGCCGCTTCGTCACGCTCTTCCCGTCCGCCCGGTACCGGGCGGACCAGGACGGCGATCGCATCCGCGACCGCCAGGACGACCTCGGATCGAGCGGCCGTCATGCCGCCGCGGAGGGCAGGGCCTCTTTTTGAGCAACGGGAGCGGCTTCCTGTTCGGCTTGAACGGCCTGGGCAGGTGTGCCGACCCAGGAGGTGCCTGCCGGGATGGCTTCGCCCTTCATGACCAGGGTCAGCTGTCCGATTTCCGCGAAATCACCGACATTGGCCTCGTAGAGCACCGTGCTGCCCGAACCGATGGACACACCGCTGCCGATCTTGATGAGGCCCACCTTCATGATGCGGTCTTCGTAGAGATGGGTCTGCGGGCAGGAGCCCATGTTGAGGACGGCATGGTCGCCGATGCTGGTGCAGTCGAACTCGCAGATGTCGGTGCTGTTGATCCATGCGCCCTGGCCGACCTTGGTGCCGAAGGGACGCAGCAGCCAGGGCAGGAAGGGCGTGCCGCGTAGATAATCGAGCAGCATCTTGCTCGCAAGCCCGCCGTAGAAGACCGCGACGGCCTCGGTACGCATCGCCCACCAGGACCACATCGGCCGGTTCATCGGCTTGTAGGTGCCGATCAGCGTCCATTTGAAGGCGACGGATACGAGATAAAGGATACCCGAGGTCGCCAGGCCGGCAGCCATCAGTGTCCAGAAAAGGCTGCCCCAGGCACCATTGTCGATTTCGCCGGCCAGCATGTCGGACATCGCAAGCGCCATGACGATCAGGATGGCGGTGGGCAGTGACGTATGCATGGCCTCGAACACGATGCGCACAAGGCGCATGCGCAGCGGCGGCGCATAGGTGGCGGTCGCCGCAGCCTGCAGTCTTTCGCGCGTCGGAAACTCGAAGGCAGGGCTGCCGCACCAGGTTTCGCCTGCCTTGACGTGCAGGGAATCCGGCAGGCGCGTCTTGATGCCGATGAGCGAATCGCTCTCGATCACAGCGCCCTGCGAGATGACGGAGGAATTGCCGAAGAAGCAGCGATCCCCGGTCTTCAAGCGCTTGAGCACCATCCAGCCGTTCTGGATTTCCTCGTCGCCGAAAATCGTCTCGTCGCCGATGAAGTTGTCGCGGCCCATTTCGATGAGATCGTAGCGACCGGCGAAGTTTGCCGAGATTTCCGTACCCTTGCCGATCTTGGCACCCATCAGGCGGTACCAATTGCGCATGAAGACGGTGGCATAGAGCGAATTCAGGGTTTCAAGCATCGCCTCGGTGGTCAGGCCGACGACCCATTTGCGGAAATAGAGATTGCCGAAAATGGAATAGCGGCCCGGCACGACACGAGGCAGCAGCACCCATCTGAGCGCCACGACGACAGCCATGGACACGACGATGAGCAGGAAAGCGGCCGGCCAAGAGAGCGCGGCGATCATTCCCCAGGACAAAGGCTCGTCGGTGCCCGGCGCGTACATCTGCTGGACGGCAGTGAAAAGATAGAAAGCCGGGAAGATCGGCAGAAGACCGACGACGAGGCTGAGATTGTAGGCGACGAAATAGGCGGCGAACTGGAATACGCGCCCGACAGTTCCAAGCTCCGGATGAGCGGGCATATCCTCGTGTTCCACATGACCCGTCTTGTGTGCCGGCGAGCCGTCCCAGCGGGTGTGGGCTTCGACATGCGTACCGGCGGCGATCGCGGTCAGATCACCGATGACGGCACCGTCGCCGATCTTGACGTTGTGGCCGATGACGGAGCCGTTGCCGATCTGTACGCCTTCGCCGATGTCGATCGTACCGACATGGATCTGGTTGCCGATGACTTCGACATTGGCAAGCTTCAGCTTGACGCCGAGGCTGGACCGGGCGCCGACGCGCACCAGGTCGATCGCGCCTTCCTCGAATTCGTCGATCATCGCATCCTTGCCGACCTTGGCACCAAGGGCACGCATATAGACACGCATGAGCGGCGAGCCTTTAAGGAATTTTGGTGCGGTGAGCTGAACGATGCGCTGCATCAGCCAGATGCGGAAATAATATGTACCCCACAGCGGATAGACGCCGGGGCGCGTGCGGCCGATGACGAGCCATTTGAGGGCGACGACGAGCAGCTTCTCGCCAAGATTGAGGCCGAGATAGACGCTGCCGAGAACGAGAATCTCGTTCCAGAGCGAGGCGCCGTCATCGATCAGCAGGATCGAGGCGAGCAGCAGGCCGATCCATTGCAGCGTCGCGATCGCGACGATGAAAGGCAACACCACGGCCTGGGCCAAGCCGCAGAGGAAGCGCCGGCGCCAGGGAGCCGGTTCGAAATTCTTCCGCTCCTGCTGCCCGGAGGCGCGCTCCATGCGCTGTTCCAGGATGGCCGCGATGCCCCGCAGGGTACGGCCGGCGTAGACGTCGCGCAGGGCAATACCCGCAAGCTGCGGGATCTTGCGGACTTCGGAAACAAACCGGGCAGCGAGCATGGAATGGCCGCCGAGCTCGGTGAAGAAATCAGCTTCGAAATTGATGGAACGCAGGCGAAGCGCTTCGGTGGCAGCCTTCAGCAATTGTGCTTCGGTCCATGTACGCGGCGGTTCCTGCGCCTGGGCCGATTGATCGGCCACCAGCGGGATCGCAGCGAGCGTTTTCCTGTCGATCTTGCCGGAAGGGAGCCGCGGCAGCGATACATGGCTGTGCCAGGCTGCAGGTACCATATAAGGCGGCAGCTTGGCGGCAAGCACGGCGCGCGCCTTGTCGCGATCGAAATCGTTGCCGGTCGTCACGACATGCGCAACGAGCATTTCCTCTCCGTCCGGCGGCCGGTGCACGACCACGGAGGCAGCTTTCACGTCCGCAAGTTCGCCGACCACGGTCTCGATCTCGCCGAGTTCGATGCGGTAGCCGCGTATCTTCACCTGATCATCGATGCGGCCGAGGAAGTGGAGCTCGCCTTCCTCGTCCATCAGCACGGCGTCGCCGCTGCGATAGAGCACCGGATCGCCATTGGCCGCGAAGGGGTTGGCGATGAACTTGGCATCGGTCAGCTGCGGCAGGTTTCTGTATCCTGCGGCAACACCCGGCCCGCCGATCAGCAGCTCGCCGGTATCTCCGCGCGCAACGAGCTGCAGGTTGTCGTCAACGACGTAGGCGGTCGTGTTCGCGATCGGGCAGCCGATCGTGATCGGCCGCGAGGCGTCGAGTTCGGCATAGGTCGCCACGACAGTCGTCTCGGTGGGTCCGTAGGTATTGATCAGGCGTCGGCCGGGTTTGGAGAAGCGGCTGACGATCGCCGGAGGGCACGCTTCACCGCCGACGATGATGACGCGTAGGCTTTTGACATCACGCTCCAGCATGGTGAGCAGGGTCGGCACGGTGTCGATGACCGTAATCTTTTCCGCTTCCAGCACGTCGGCGAGCCTGTCGAGCTCCGCCATGACAGCCGATGTCGCCACCTTCAGGGTCGCGCCGACCAGATAGGGAACGAATATTTCCTCAAGCGAAAGATCGAAGGCGACTGAAGCCTGCTGAAGGACGACATCCGATTCGACCATGCCGAGAACGTCGTTGCCCGCCCTCAGATAATGGCAGATGTTTCCATGCGTAACGACGATCCCTTTTGGCTTGCCGGTGGAGCCGGAAGTATAGATGGCGTAAGCGGGATCACGGTTCGTCGCGGCGCGCGGAGCGACGCCATTGCCATGCTCGGCAAGCAGCTCCTTGAGAACAAGCGTCCGACCGTCGAAGGCAGGCGCCACGGCCGCCTTCTCGTCATGCGTCAACAGCCATTTCGCGCCACAATCGGCAAGGCTCACCGCGATGCGGTCGGCAGGGGCAGCGGCATCGAAGGGAATGTAGGCGGCGCCTGCCTTCAGGATAGCAAGAAGCGCGACATGAAGCTCAAGAGAGCGCTGGAACCACAGGCCGACGAAATCACCCGGGCCGATGCCGCGGCGGCTGAGTGCACGCGCGGCCTCATCCGACAGCTGATCGAGTTCGGCATAGGTCATCGCCTCGGCGGTTCCGATCAGGGTCAGCGCCGTTTTGTCGGGGCTGCGGGCGACCGTTGCCTTGAATATGTCCACCAGGGTTTCATTGCGGATGAATTCAGGCCGCATGCCGCCTGAGAAAACCGAGAGGCTGGCATTTGGGGTAATCGACGAAATCTGGATAGTCATGGTAACTTCTACGGAACGAAACTCGGCACAATCAGCGTGCCATTTGTCAATGCTTATACACCTTCCAATTTGCAGCTCTCTTACGCGCGTTGTCAGTGAATTGTAATGTTGAGCCAGCTATAATTAGAACAGCGTGAGACACGGCCTGCGTGCAGTTTTTTTAAGAAGGATGAATATCGTTGCGCATATTCGGGCGAAGAGCCGGCTGGCCCCGCCGGCTGTCCGTTCTCTTGGTGGCGGCTTTGCTGAGTTCTTTAGGCACGGACGCATCTGCTCGTTTGCATAGTAGCGTTTTGGTCGAGGATGGCGGCGCATTGCGGCCGCTGCGCGAGATCTATGCGGTAGTCGCACGGGAAATGCCGGGCAAGGTCCTGCGAATCAAGCGGGTTCGCCGCGCGGGGCGCCAGGCCTATGCCGTGCGTGTCTTGAAGCCTGACGGCAAACGTGGTGACATAGTCCTCGACGGCGCAACGCTCGCCGTGATCGAGAGACGCTGACAATGCGCATTCTGATTGCTGAAGATGAGCCCAGCATCGTGGCGGACATGCGCCGCTGTCTGGAGGATCAGCATTATGTCGTCTCGACCGTAAGCAACGGCGAGGAGGCGTGGTATCGCGGCGATGTCGAGCATTTCGATCTCGTCATCCTCGATCTCGGGCTTCCGAAGCTGGATGGCCTGACGGTATTGCGGCGCTGGCGTGCCGAGCGCCGCGGCATGCCAGTGATCATATTGACGGCCCGTGACGGTTGGCGCGACAAAGTCGACGGCATGGACGCCGGCGCCGACGACTATTTGACCAAGCCGTTTCGCATGGAAGAGCTTCTGGCGCGCGTGCGTGCGCTGATGCGCCGCGCGGCCGGGCAATCGTCTCCCATCCTTTCCAATGGCGTGCTGGAACTCGATACGCGCCAGCGCACCGTTTCGTTTCGCGGGCAGCCGGTGCAGGTCACCGCCCTCGAATATCGGCTTCTTGCCTATCTGATGCACAATGTCGGCACCGTGCTTTCCCGGTCGCAGATCGCCGACAGCATCTATGACGAGGAGACGGAGCTTTTGTCGAATGCGCTTGAAGTCGTCGTCGCACGCCTCAGGCGCAAGTTCGATGGAACGGTCATAGAGACCCGCCGCGGACAGGGCTACGTCATTCCACGCGAGGCGCCGCCGTCATGACCCCGTTCTCGCTGCGGGGACGGTTGCTGCTCGGTTCGGCTGTGGCGATCATCGTTGCAACATTTCTGGCGGGCGTCGGCATCAACGCCATTTCCGGGCTGGCGGTGAGGGCGCTCGCGCTGTCCGAGATAGATGAGGAATTGCGTGTCCTGCTGGCCGCGGTCGATATCAACTCATCAAACCAACTTTTTCTTGACGACACGCCGACGGATTCCCGCTTCGGCATCCCGAACGGCGGTTTCTATTGGCAGATCGGGCGCAACGGCACTGTCGAGCTGCGCTCGCAATCGCTCTGGGAGCAGAATCTGTCCTGGCTTCGCTCCCGCCCGCGCGATGCCGGCCGGGCAACGGACATGAAGGGGCCGAATGGCGGGCATCTTCTCGCTGTCGAACGATCCATCTCGATTCCCTCGGCCAGCGGCGATCAGACCGTCGATATTCTGATGGCGCTCGACAATCGCGAACTCGCGCCGGCACGCTGGCGCTTCTTCTATGCCATGGCGCCCTCGCTCGGCGTGCTTTCGGGTGCCCTGATCGTGGCGGTGGTGGCCTTTCTGCGATATGGGCTGCGGCCGCTGAACGATCTGCGCGCGGCCTTGATGGCGGTGCAGGAGCGATCCGCGCGCAAGATTACAGGCCAGTTTCCGCGGGAGGTCCAGCCGCTCGTCGACGATCTCAACGGCCTGCTGGCATCCCGCGAGACGCAGTTGACGCAGGCGCGCGCCCGCGCCGGCGATCTTGCCCATGGTCTCAAGACGCCGCTCGCCGCACTCGAGGCGACCGCGCGTACGCTTTCGGAAGAGGGTATGTCGGAGAGGGCGGCGGCGATCCAGACGGAGGTCAGCCGGATGGAGGCACAGATCAAGCGGACGCTGGCGCAAACGCGCGCAAGCCTGGCAGCCGCCCATACGGTCGGCGTCATGAACGCCGGCGCGGACCTGCAGAAGATCATCTCCGTCATGCGGCGCCTGTCGAGCGAGCGGGAGATCGATTTCGAACTTGCGGCGCCGCCCGAGATGTGGCTGGCGATCGATGAGGCGGATTTTGCCGACATTACCGGCAATCTGATCGACAATGCGCGGAAATGGACAGCAGGCAAGGTCAAGGTCCGCCTATCGCAGCTGCCCGAGCAAAGGGGCGTGGAGCTGCGCATCGAAGACGATGGTCCAGGCCTGCCCGAGGATGCGGAGATGGCCTTCATCCGCCGCGGCCGGCGGCTGGACGAAAGCATCGCCGGGACCGGCTTCGGCCTGGCGATCGTGAAGGATCTGGTGGAAGCCTATGACGGCAAGCTGACGCTTGCCCGCTCCGATCTCGGCGGATTGTCGGTCACAGTCAACCTGCCGGCACGGCTGATCAAGGACAAGCAGTCGGTACTGGAGGGCTGATCGGGCCAGGTTTTTCGCTGCCGCGCCATCGACTTGCGGGACGAGCTATCTTTGTTTCCAACGGATCGCGCAAGCGCGCGATCCTGGTTGACAGATTTGAATGGTGCCGTGCCTGGCCGATCGGGATCAAACGCCTGAACCAGAACCGTATCCCTCAGGCGGCGCGGCGGGGGCGTGTCTCATGGACCGTCTGCTCGGCAATGCGGAATTGAGCCAGCAGCTCATTCAGCGTCGCGGCTTCCGATGCCAGGCCATGGCTTGCGGCGGTCTGTTCCTCCACCATGGCCGCGTTCTGCTGGGTGCCCTGATCCATGGTGTTGACGGCCGTGTTGATCTCCTGCAGGCCGGTCGATTGTTCGCGTGAAGCTCGCACGATCGCCTCTATATTGCGATTGATCTCCTGGACATCGCGGACGATCACCTCGAGCGCTTCGCCCGTCTGGTTGACCAGGGTGACGCCGTTCTTGACCTGCTCGCCCGAGGCGGTGATCAGGGACTTGATTTCCTTGGCCGCCTGCGCGGAGCGTTGGGCGAGCTCGCGGACTTCCTGGGCAACCACGGCAAAGCCCTTGCCGGCTTCGCCAGCGCGCGCCGCTTCGACACCGGCATTGAGCGCAAGCAGGTTCGTCTGAAAGGCGATATCGTCAATGACACCGATGATGTTGGAAATCTCGCCGGAGGATTTTTCGATCATGTTCATCGCGCCGACGGCCTTTTCGACGATCTGCCCGGATTTTTCCGCACCGCCGCGAGCCCGGGTGACAAGCTGGCCGACTTCCTCCGCCCGGCGGGCGCTGTCCCTGACGGTGGTGGTGATTTCCTCGAGGGCAGCCGCTGTCTCCTCGACAGAGGCTGCCTGCTGCTCGGTGCGCCGGGCGAGGTTATCGGCAGCGGCGCGGATTTCTCCGGCACCCGTGTCGATTGCCCGGGCATTGCGTCCGACGGTCGCCATGGCTTCATGCAGCCTTGCAACCGAGGTATTGAAGTCGTTGCGCAGACGATCGAGATCGCCGGCAAAGGGAACCGTGATGCGATGGACGAGATCGCCATCTGCAAGACGGCCAAGCCCATCGGCAAGCGATTGCACGGCCGCAGCGATCTGCTCTTCTTCGCTGGCCTTGAGAGCTTCGCGTTCGCGCCGCTCCTGTTCGCTGGACATCCTGGTATCTTCGGCCTCTTTCGCAAGGCGGCCTCGCTGGATCATGTTGTCCCGGAAAACGGCGACCGCGGCTGCCATGCGGCCGAGTTCGTCCTTGCGATCGGTTCCAGGAATCGCGGCGGAGACGTCGCCGCCTGCGAGCCTGCCCATGACGCTCGTCATTTCAAGCACCGGGCGGACGACCAATCGCGACAGCAGGGCTGCCAATACGGCGATCAGGGCGACAACGCCGATAAGTGTCGCAGCCGCGGCCGCAATCCTGAACTTGGCAACGCCGGCAAAGGCCTGATCACGATCGATCTGAACTCCGAGATACCAATCGGCGCGGGGCAGGCCCTGAATGGGCAGGAAACTGACAAGAACCGACCTGCCGTTAAAGGTCGTCTCGAAAATGCCGGAGCCAACGGCGGGCGTCGCTTGCGGGAAGGCGTCGGCGAGTTTCTTGGTCACCAGTTGCTGATCCTGATGGACGAGAATGGTCCCATCGCTCTTCACCAAGAATGCCGAACCCTTGCCGCCCATCGTGACCGACTTGATCATGGAGACTAGCGAGCCGAGCGAAAAATCGCTTGCCGCGACACCGAAGAGCTTGCCGTCGCGCTTGACCGGCATGGCTGCGCTGATGATGAGATTGCCCGTCGAGGCATCATTGTAGGGATCGGTCAGCACCAGCCTGTCGGCTTGAACGGCACCCTTGTACCAGGGACGCTTGCGGGGATCGTAGCCTGCCGGAAGCGGCTGATTGGGAACGCTGGTGAAGACGCCTTGCTCGTCACCCACATAGGTCGACATGAACTCCCGCAACAGGACGGGATTGTCGAAAGCACTGGTGATCGCCGCCGGATTTCCGGCTTTGGCAGCGGCATTGGCGGCAAGCTCGGTCAGCATGACACGGGCGCCCAGCCAGTTGGAAATGCTCTGGGACGATTGAAGGCCGGAGGATTCGATCTCTCCTTTGACCGCGTCGCGAGTTGCAGTGCGCTGAAGGCTGTCGATATAAATTGAAAAGCCGCAAAGGGCGGCAATGACGACCAGCGATGCCACCACCAAGATCTTCGTCATCAGATTAAAACGGGCCTGCACGGGATCGGTCCTTTGAAATGATCCGGCGTCTTGCTGAAAGGGCCAGCGCGCCGAAATGAGCCAAATGACATAATCATTTCAAACAATGCCGTCATGGCGCCGCGCATGTCATGAAGAGACACGCATTCAGATATGATGCAGAAGCGTTAACGTGCCTTTAATCATCATGCGTCCTCGCGGCAGGTCGGAAATTGCGCCTGATGCCTGCGGGCTCGACTGGGGAACCCGCCTGGAGCATTGTCCGGCACGCCCCGACGCCTTAACCGGTGATCGCCTTTACGTATCGTTCCGCCGAGCGTTCCACCACGCGGTTGCCGTCGCGCTCGATCGTTCGGCCGGGGAAGGCGCCATGGATCGTTTGGAACCGGTAGGGCCGAACCGTCTCCGATATCGCCTTTACGATGCTGGCATTAAGGGGAACGAGGTTCGGGTAGCTACGCATGAAGCTGACGAACTTGCGGTCCATGGTCACCTGCATGGTGTCGCCGACGAAAAGGGCGCCGCGCCCGCCGTCGAGCCACGGGCAATGAAGCACTGAGCTGCCGTCGAAATGCCCGCCGCAACGGATCATGGTCGCCCGGCCGATCTGCAGCGTCTCGCCTGTCCAGGGACGCAGGGCTGCAATCGTTCTCTGCACCCATTGATCGTCATCGGCATGGACATGGATCGGTACCTCGCCGAAGGCCATGCTCCATTCGGCCATCGACGCGTAGAAATGCGGATGGGAGATCGCAATCGCGTTTAAGCCGCCCATGGCGGCGATCCGGGCTTTGCTGGCTTCATCGACGAGGCTGAGGCAATCCCAGAGGATATTGCCATCCGGCCCTTCGATCAAAAAGGCGCGCTGGCCGATGCCGAAATGGGGTGAGATCTGCAGGCTGTGAATGCCCTCCGCTTCCTCATTCCAGACGACGGCATGCGTTTGGCCGAGGATCGCCATCTCTGTCCATTCCTGCCCCGATCGAGGCACGAACTGGCGGTCGTCGTCGCAGATCGGGCAGGTTGGCGGCGGCCGATCGCCTTCGCGGAATTGCGTGCCGCATGTGATGCAGATGAAGTGCGTCATCTCGAAATCCTCGCTGGCCTGTCTCCCCGGCTCGCAGGCGCCAGACCCGCTTTGCGGCAAAGTAGGGGGTTTGTGCTATATTGGCCTGATGTCGCATGGATCAAAGCGAAAAGGCGAAGCAACGCCCATCGGCAATATCGTTTCGGACAGAAAATCGTCGTTTTCAGGCCGGCGTTTCCAAACGAAACGAGTATTCGTAGCGTATAATGACGGGGGTGGTTTTCTGGCATCTTTCTGATTCTAAATCAAAAAGAGAATATTATAACAGTTTTGTGACAAGCTGGTCTTGCAAAAGGCAGGAAAACGAAGAAAGATAGTCGGCTAATTAATTTCCCGCTAATTGCCGTATGTCGCCCGGCGTCCCGTTGAGCGACGCAGGCGCATGGAGGATCGCCATGGCACTCATTTTTGGCCTTGTTGC